>CAVUXE010000001.1:0-16107 GCA_963745235.1 uncultured Spirochaetota bacterium
TACACATTGGCGTTATTAAGCCAAACGGTGATTTGGCCGCTAGCGGCATTCAGTACGTGACGGCGGTTAATCTCTTTGACAGAAGGTTTTTTCAAAAGGCCATATTTACGAGGCAGTTTTCTGTCGGAAACTTCGAGATTGGTCGTGTGACTCATGAACCTTCGATCAATTTTGGATATCCTGTCCTGTCTGAGACTGGAGAGGTAAGGGCGGTCATTTTCGTTGCGCTGGATCTTTCATGGCTCACCGCCCACGAGCAAGCCTCAATGTCCCATCTCAGAACCGGATTCGATTTTCGCCAAAATGGATTCGAATGGACTTGTCGTCGCATATCACCCAGACTCAAGTGAACGGATCGGAAAGCCAGCCCCATGGAAGTTCGTTGAAGCTATGAAGAGCACGGGGCGTGGGATGGCTGAGGAATCTTCCCCGGATGGAATTCCGCGAATATTCGCGTATGACGCTGTGACGGGGAGCAAGCTTTTTGGCGGGGATCTTTACGTAGCGATTGGGCTGCCGAAAGACTCCTTGCTTGCAGTGTTCAATCGCTTCATGGTCCAGAACACATCCGCCATGGGGATAGTTGCGCTCTTGGTTTTCGTATTCGCATGGATAAGCAGCGAGCTTCTTGTTGTCCGTCCGGCTCGTGCCATTTTAACTACCACAGAGGAGCTGCGCCGCGGGAACTTGAGGGCTCGAACTGGGCTTCTCCATAGAGAAGGCGATATTGGACGATTGGCTTTTTCTGTCGACCAAATGGCGGAAACGCTGCAGAATCAGGACCACGAACACGAACGCATGATAGCCATACTGACTCAAAGTGAAGAGAAGTATCGCAGCCTTGTAGAAACATCACCCGATGCCATAGCGCTGTTGGATGAAAATTTCAAAATCATAATGATGAGCCCGGCAGGCTTGCGACTTACTGGATACGAAAGGCCGGACCAACTAATCGGAAAAAGCTTCTTCGATTTCTTTATTCCGGAAGATAAGTCTCGCCTGATTGAAGAAATCACTCGAACCCTTCAAGTCAAGGAAGTTCAGAATCTCGAGCACATCATAATCAGAGAGAATGGCACTTCAGTCCCCGTTGAGATCAGGGCTTCAGCGCTTGGTGATAAAAACACAACTTTCCGAAGCATTATCACCCTCCTCAGGGACATAAGCAGCCGCAAAGAGGCAGAGGAGGAAAGGAAGAAAACGCAATCCCAACTCTTCCAGGCCCAAAAGATGGATTCTATCGGAACCCTCGCAGGAGGGGTTGCCCATGATTTCAACAACCTTCTCACGGTGATTATCGGTCACTCCGATTACTTGATGTCAGTTGTCGACAAAGATCAACAAATGTATACGAGCCTGAAGGAGATCCACCGCGCATCAATGCGGGCGGCGGATCTGACCCACCAGTTGCTTCTTTTTAGTCGCCGACAACCAATGGAGCTCTTGCCCTTGATATCAGTAGGACGGTCGAAGGTCTTCTCAAAATGCTCAAACGCCTGATTGGTGAGGATATACAAGTCGAAACTGCCTTTGTACCAGAGCTATGGTCAGTGCTCGCAGATGCCGGGAGCATGGAGCAAGTGATCATGAATATTGTCGTCAACGCAAGAGACGCAATGAAGGCAGGAGGAACCCTTAGAATTACGACCGGGAATAAGGTTATCGACGAAGGGTATTGCGCACTCTACTCATTTGCGCGCGCCGGCAAGTTCGTGTGCCTCTCAATCACGGATACCGGTGTTGGGATGACACAAGAGGTTATCTCACACATTTTCGAGCCGTTTTTTACGACGAAAGAAATGGGAAAAGGTACCGGGCTTGGCCTTTCAGTTGTGTATGGAATCGTCAAACAACATGAGGGATGGATCACCGTCAGGAGTGAGCTTGCGAAGGGCTCAACGTTCGATATATGTCTCCCGGCCTTCTCCGGCAGCTCGGCCGCAGCTAAAGAGGAGGACGTATCTCTCGCAAACTTGCGGGGGCGGGGAGAACGTATCCTTGTAATTGAAGACGACGAATCCATTCGGAATCTTGTACAGAGTATGCTAGTTGAGAACGGCTATCAAGTGACGGTCGCAGCAGATGCGCGGACCGCTGTAGAAGTCTTTGAAAAGGAAAAAAGAGATTTTGATCTGATCCTAAGTGATGTCATCCTCCCAGACAGGAATGGGGTCCAACTTGTCGAAGATCTATTGTCCCGTAATCCAAATCTCAAGGTTCTATTGAGCAGCGGATACACTGACGACAAATCCCAGTGGGCCGTTATACGAAAAAGGGGCTTCCGGTTCATGCAGAAGCCATACTCCCTAGTCGGTCTCCTTCGTGCCTTGAAAGCTTGTATGGAAGGAGATCATCCGGCGCGAAGTACGGGCCGCTATCTGACTTGAAACAACAGCGTTATCCAGACAAAGGAGACGCACCGCAGCGAAATGATAAAGAAGCTCTCTATCGATCAGATCACAGAAATCTACTACATCAGGGCAGCCCTATCTTGCATCGCCGCGCGCTTTGCGGCACGGAACTTAGCCGAAGATGAAAAGAAGCAGCTTTTTATCCTCTGCGACCGGATGGATACGGAAATCGAACACGCGCAATCCAAAGCCATGCTGGAAGACAATTTGAGATTTCACGACATCATCTGCAAGGCGGCAAAGTCGCGGCGCTTTGAGGATCTGGCCTTGCAATACCATACGCAAAGCGAGCGGTATCAACCTTGGGCCTGGAACTTCCGGGGCGCTACTCCGAAATTTGCGTTGAGCACCGGACCATCGCGCAGGCACGCGCCAACGGCGACAAGGCAAACGCAGAGTTCCAAGCGCGGCAGCATCTGTCCAACACGGCCAAGAGGATCGCTGACTACTTCCACATCGACCGAGAAATCTGATCTCTATTTCCGCTTGATGTATTTCTGCGAGTCGATCGTTATCGCCAAGACGATGATCAATCCCTTCACGCTGTATTGGACGTAAGGATTCACTCCAATATAAACAAGGCCATAGTTAATGATCTGGAACAAGACCACGCCAGTGACAACACCCGCGACCGACCCCACGCCGCCCCTTAATGAGACCCCGCCGACCACGCAGGCCGCGATTGCATCCAGCTCGTAGCCTTCTCCCAGCAGATTGGTCGCACTGCCAGTTCGGGCGCCCTCGAGCGCTCCGCCGAAACCGTAGAGCATTCCCGCGATCGCGAAAACGACCACGCTGTTGAGCACTATATTCACGCCCGAGACCGTCGCAGCTTCGATGTTGCCGCCTATGGCAAACATGTTCTTGCCAAGCTTTGTCTTGTTCCAGATGAACCAGATAATCCCGACCACGATCGCGGCGTATAAGATCAGGAAGGGGATCCTGAAGTTCTGGAATTCGATCGCGCCTTGCGCGAAGTGGCTGAAGACAGGATCAAGACCGCCTATGGGGGAGGAGTCGTTCACGCGGTCGACATAAAGAGACTCCAGCCCGTAGATGATCAGCGCGAAGCCCAGAGAGGTTATGAAGGCTTCCGTCTTTAGTTTGGTCACAATAAGGGCAATTGCAATCAAGAACAGAGAGCAGAGTACCATGACCAGCAGGATAGGCAGGACCAGGGGGAGCCTTGGCAAAGACTGATAGATGCGATGGGAGTAGTTAACCGCCTGAAGGAGCGAACAGGCAACGATCGCCGACATACCCACGTTCCTGCCCAGGGAAAGGTCGACGCATCCCAGGACGATGATGCCGGCGACGCCGAGGGCAAGAATAATCCTTGTTGAAGCTTGTGTCATGATAAAGACGAAATTTTGCATCCTGAAGAAGCTGGGATTGATGGCGATAATGATGGCCAGCAGCGCGATCAAGAACAAGTAGAGGCCGTTTTTCAGCAGAAAAGCGGGGAGCCACTTTCGAGTCCGCATCTGTTTCGCATTCAAATCCGTCATCATATATGCTCACCCCTTGCCCTACAAATGCCTTGCTGCCAGTTCGAGAATCTCTTCCTGTTTCGTCTCCGAAGCCTTGACGATTCCTGCGACTTTGCCGTTGCTCATAACCAGTATCCGGTCTGCCACGCTGATCAGCTCAGGCATTTCGGAGGAAACGAAAACAATGCTGTTTCCCATCTTCGCGAGGTCTATCATGAGTTGGTAGATTTCGTATTTCGCACCGACGTCAATGCCACGTGTAGGCTCGTCCATGAGGAAAATTTGCGGCTTGGTGAGGAGCCACCTGCCGAGAATGACTTTCTGCTGGTTGCCTCCTGAGAGGTTGCCAATCTGCACCTTCTGAGAAGGAGTCTTCACCGAAAGCCGTTGGATCACCCACTGTGTGTCTCGCGTGGCGAGCTTGTACCGCAGAATCCCGAGTCGATCGCAGTATGCGCTAATGTTGGCGATAATTGCGTTGAACTGGACGTTGAGTAGGGCGAAGATACCGGTCGCCCGCCGTTCCTCCGTGAGGAGGCCGAGACCTTTGGCGATCGACAACTTCGGGTTGGACGTGCGTGCCGATTTCCCGCGAACGATTATTTCGCCGCTTTTCATTTTCCTGATACCGAATATTGTCTCGACGAGCTCGGTCCTCCTCGACCCTATGAGCCCCCCGATCCCGAGTATCTCGCCGCGATACAGGTCGAAGGAGACGTCGACGATCGATGGCTGGTAGGTGGCTGTGAGGTTGCGTATGCTCATGACGACGTCATCCGAAGGCACATTTACCTTGGGCGGGAAGAGGTGGGTCAGGTCGCGGCCCACCATCAGGGAAATGATCGAGTCCTTGGTGAGGTCCGCGGCGCGCTCCGAGGCGATCCATTTGCCGTCGCGCATTACCGTCACCTCATCGGAAATCAGCAGGATCTCTTCCATCTTATGAGATATGTAGACAACGGCAACGCCGTCATCTTTCAGTTTCCGGATGATGCGGAAGAGGTGCTGGACTTCGGTCTCGGTGAGCGAGGACGAAGGCTCGTCGAGGACGATGATCTTGGCGTCGCAGGAAACCGCCCTGGCGATCTCCACCATCTGCCGCTGCGCCACAGAGAGGGTTCCTATCTTCTTCTTCGGATTCAGCTCGATACTCAGGTCGCGGAGAATGCGTTGCGTGTCCTCTAGCATCTTCCGCTCGTCCACCATCAAGCCCTTCGTTGGGAAACGGCCTATCCAGATATTATCGGTGACGCTCCGCTCCAGCACTTGGTTCAGTTCCTGGTGCACCATCGACACGCCCGAGTCCAGCGCTTGGCGCGGGTTTTCGAATGACACCGGCTTGCCGTCCAGAAGGATCTCACCCGAATCCGCGCGATAGATACCGAACAAGCATTTCATCAGGGTCGACTTCCCTGCGCCGTTTTCCCCAACTAGCGCATGCACTGTGCCCGGCCGGATCCGGAGTCGCGCCTCGTCGAGCGCCTTCACCCCGGGAAACTCCTTGCACATGCCGCGCATCTCAAGGATGTACGTGCCGCTGTCCTGCTTCATTGCCTTGGCCGTCAGAGACGGAAACCGCGCTCGCGACACGCACAAAACGCTGCCTGCCGTGCGCGCGGAATCGATAACTACTTTACTTCTGTCTTCGCGTAGGCGTCTTCTGCCAGCTTGACGTTGGCCTTGGTGATTTCGTAATAGGGCATACGTACGTCCCGGAAGGTCCCGACCTTGCCTTTCTTGACGCCCGCCAGGGGATTGGTGCCGCGCACGAGATTCACCGCGATGGTCAGGATGGCCTGGCCTTCGTTGTTAGGGTCGGAAAGGACGGAGCCGAGCATGATGTTGTCCTTGATGAGAGGCACGACGGTGGAGAGGGCGTTGATGCCTACGACGCCCATGTACTTCTTCCCGGTGAAATATCCGTTCTCCTTGAGAGCCTCAACCGCGCCGAGTGCCATGGCGTCATTGTTGCAGATAACCATATCGATCGTGTCGCCGTATTTTCCGATCCAGGTCTCCATGACGTTCTTGGCATCGGCAGTGTTAAAGTTCGCAGGCTGGATTGCAAGCAACTCGGTTGCAAAGCCTGCGTTCTTCATCGTTTCTATGACCGTCTTGGTACGGGCCTCAGCGTCGGGATGACCGGGGGTTCCCTTCAGGATCACATAATGCATCTTCCCGTCCTTGTTCCTGTCGAGGGAAGGCATGTCTTTCCAGGCTTTCATCACCAGTTGAGCCTGGATGACTCCAGATTCCTCGGGGGTCGTCCCCACGTACCAGCACTTGTCGTAGCTGAGAATGTCTTCCTTGGCCGGGCAGCGGTTGAAGAATACGATGGGGATATTACTCGCCTTTGCTTTCGCAATCAAAGTAACTGCGGCTGCCGGGTCCACTGGATTGATCGCCAGAACGTCGACCCCTTTTGCGATCAGGGTATCTATCTGATCGTTCTGTGTCACCTGGCTGTTCTTCGCATCCACGTATTCGACGCTTACCGCGGGTCCCAAGCTGCTCTCGAAAGCCTTCATCCCTCCGCGCATGTACGACAGGTAGGTGTTGGAAAAGTCAAAGAAGTCCACTCCAATTTTCACCGTCTTTGTCGATTGCGCCCAGACTGCGGAGGCGCCCAGCAGCATTGCAACTACCAACAGGAGCAACAGAGCTTTTTTCATCATCATACCTCCTGAAGCAAGTGTTACTCGACCGCACACAGCGGCCGTCTACCCCCTGTCAACCCGGGGGGCAATCCGAATACTTTACGCGTTGTCCTCTGCGGCGATGTTCGCGGCGACGAAGGCCGCCACTTCGGTCTCGTTGCGCCAGTCCAGTGGCGCCTGCGCAGGGAAGATCTCCCAGTGTTCGACGTGCTCCACTGCGGCGCCCGGCGCGACGAGAGCCAGAGGCGAGAGGCTCTCCATCTCGAGCATGCGGTCATGGGTGTAGGTCTCGAACGACACGCCGAAATCGGGGTATTCCGCGCCCTCGACATGAGGATGCCGGCAAAGGAAGCAGCTGCCCTTGTTGATATAGCACGCCCAGCCTTCGACGTTGTTGATGCCAAGTTTCATGGGCTTTTCGTTGTTCGGATCCTGTTTGACGGCGACGTATCGGTTGCCCCAGTAGATCCGTTCGTCTCGCATCGCCGTGTAGTCCCAAAGCGCTATGCGACGGTTGGGCAAAACCCCCGCAAGCAAAGTTGGCTGCGGAATTATTTCCAGGCCGCCGGGGGCCATCGCGGTCACAGACCAAGCACCCATCCGCTTCGGCGACTTCCCGACGTTCGTCACACGAAAGCGAAGCGAAACCCTTCCTTTGCCCTTATCCATGCGAATCTCCACCTCGTTGCGAACCTCGTTCACTTTCTGCGGCGGAGAGCGGAATATCGCCCCGTCGGGGAGGAGTTCGGATTCGACCGGTTCATTGTCTGGATAGAATGCATGAGGAAAGGAGTGCGGCGAGACCCAGAGTCTGTTGCCGCCGTAAATGTTCCAGTACGCGCCCGGATAGAAAACCTCGTCGAAGGCCGGGCCTTTCTTCACGTTGTTAGGGTCGAGGTTGTTGAATAAGATATTATGTCCGCCGTCGAGGGAATAAGACATGACACGAGGCCCGTAGTCGATGGCGACGGTGAGCCCGGCAGTGCCGTCGCTGACGCGCACGCAATTGCCATACTCAGAGCAGTGTATCAGCTCCGAACAGACGCCGAGCGTGCCTTTCATCTGGCCGTTCCATCCTCAGGCCCATTGGGTTCGATAACGACTTTGATGGCCCCTTCCTTGCGGCCCACGAAAGTATCGAGCGCGACAGCGAACTCGTCCAAGGCGAAGACATGTGTTATGAGATCCTTGACGACAAGAGAACCGGAAGCTATTGATTCCACTATCTTCCATGAGACGTTGGGATTCGCCCTCGACCCGAAAATGGCGAGCTCATTGTGGACGATGTACTTGTAAGGAAGCTTTTCGAGGACCTTGTCGTTTGGCACGCCAAGAAGTGCCACGCTTCCGCCCTTTCGTAGCATGCGTATCGCCTGAGCAAAGGTTCCCTCGGATCCCGAGCACTCGAATGCCTGATCGACGCCCTCGCCCTCAGTGGCCTTCCTGACGGCCTCAACAGGATCTTCCTTTTCAAAATTCACTACTACGTCGGCCCCCATCTTCCTTGCCGACTCGAGTCTCGATCCGCGCCCCACCATGATGACCTTCGCAGCTCCCAGGACCTTGGCGAAGCGCATGGCGATGAGGCCTATGGGGCCAGGACCTATGACGGCCACTGTACCCCCGGCCGTGATTCCTGTCTGTTCCATGCCATGCAGTGTTACCCCCGCCGTATCCACCAGGGCGCCTTCTCTGAACGAAACGCTACCGGGCATCCTATTGATACTCTTTACCGAGTACAGGTTATATTGTGCATAGGCGCCTGGAGAGATGAAGCCGTAATGCCTATGCCCTGTTTCGGGCCTGCCGTAGTTAAGGCAAATTGTGTAGCGGCCGTTGAGGCAGTTCCTGCATATACCGCAACCCTTATGGGCCTGTCCCGCCACCCTGTCACCCACCGCAAAGCCGACTGCGTCCTGGCCCAAAGCGGCAACCTCGCCTGACCATTCGTGACCCGGCGTGAAGGGGTAGGAAGGCGGCCACGTGCCCGCCAGATCGCCGCGGATGATTTCCGGATCGCTTCCGCATATCGCCACCGCGCGAATCCGGCACAGTACCTCACCAGGACCGGGCACCGGTACAGGTACTTGTCGGATTTCGAACTTCCCTGGAGAGGTCAATACCAATGCCTTCATCGTCGCGGCAATGGGAGAAACCATAATAAGCCTCCACATGGATGGGGATCAGGTACTATAAAAATTAGACGGTGGCGGATCTTCGATACAGAATGCAACACAAAGACGTGGATGTCAAGGAAGAATTTTGCATCACTGGGTCTGGGCTTTCTTGGAAAGATCCTGTGATTCGCCGATACTGGACATTATCCTATTTCGTGATATCTTCCTGCCACTAGAAGGATTGAACATCATGATCGACGACAAATGGATTGCAGTTGACGACTATTTCGAGGCACTTTTCACACAGAAAGACAAAGACCTGGAGACCGCTCTCAATACCTGCACCGCGGCCGGGATGCTCGCGCAGCAGGTTACGGCGAGCCAGGGCAAGTTTCTGGCGATTCTTGCTCAGTCTGTCTGTGCAAAGTCCATTCTCGAGATAGGAACCTTGTATGGTTACAGCACGATTTGGCTCGGCCGAACGCTCCCGCAAGATGGCAGGTTATTCTCGTTGGAGATTGACGATCAACGAGCCAAGCTTGCTCGCCTGAATATCGAAAGGGCGGGATTGGAGAAAGTAGTTGAAATCCGCACAGGCGCCGCGCTTGAAACACTTTCACATCTGGCGACGGAAAGGCAGGCGCCCTTTGACTTCGTCTTCGTGGATGCGGATAAGCCCAACTATCGCGCGTACCTTGACTGGGTCATGAGGCTGACAAGACGCGGCAGCCTGATTGTCGCTGACAATATTGTACGCGACGGAGCAGTCACCTACGCAGATAGCAGTGATGAGCGGATCCGGGGTGTTCGGGAGTTCAACTCTGCCGTCGCGGAAGATCGTCGGCTGAGCGCTGTTGGAATCCAGACTGTTGGAACGAAGGGCTATGACGGGTTTCTTGTTGCGCTGGTAACCGGAGACCCGTAAGGCTCGCCAGACTTCCCCTGGACAGCCCGGCAGCACTGGAGTATCGTATGAGACCATCTTTTTCATGCATTTCCCTTCTCCAATCGAGAAATATCCCAGGCCGAAAGAGTAGTCTTAGAGCCGAACGGTATTGAAAACGCGGCCTAATTGGAACAAGGAGCGACGTAGTGCGCAAAACCGTGGTCTATGTGGGTACGTACACCGAACCAATTCTTTTCGGGTCGGGGGAAGTCTTTCAAGGAAAAGGCGAAGGCATTTACACCTTCGAGCTGGATGAGGCGACAGGAGCCCTGAATCTGCGCCACACGACAAAAGGCGTCACAAATCCGTCCTATCTGGCCATCGATTCTCGGCATAGGTTCCTGTATGCGGTCAATGAGCTGAAGACATTCGAAGGGAAAAAAAGCGGAACGATCAGCGCCTTTGCCGTGGACCCGCGTTCGGACTCACTTCAGTTCTTGAATAAGAAGCTCACACACGGAACCGATCCGTGCCACGTCGCAATCGACAGAAGCGGCAAAGCGGTTTTTGTCGCCAATTTCATGAGCGGGAGTGTGTGCGCCTTGCCAATCCGTGCGGATGGGAGCCTCCAGGAGGCGTCCACCATCATTCAGCATGAAGGATCAAGTGTAGATGCGAAGCGACAAAGCGGTCCGCACGCGCACTCGACGGTGCTCGATCCTGCAAACCGGTTCGCGTTCGTGCCCGATCTCGGGCTGGACCGCGTGATGTCCTACCGTCTCGACCTGGAGCAAGCCACGATGACGCCGAACGAGATACCTTGGCTCGAGGCAAAACCTGGTGCCGGTCCACGGCATCTCACCTTCACCCCGGATGGCCGATACGCATATATCATCAACGAGCTGGATTCTACAATGATAGCTGCTGCCTATCAGGCGGAGCGAGGTAGTTTTCAGGTGATACAGACTCTCTCCACCCTTCCCGAAGGTTTTGCGGGGACCAGCACCTGCTCGGACATCCAGGTTTCCCCTTCAGGAGATCTCGTATTCGGCTCGAACCGAGGACATGACAGTATTGCCATCTTCGGGATCAACCGGGATACCGGCAGGCTGACGGCCCAGGGACATCAAGCGACCGGAGGAAGAATCCCACGGAGTTTCGGGATCGACCCCACGGGAACCTTTCTTCTCGTGGCCAATCAATCCAGCGATTCGATAGTGACATTCAGGATTGACCGACTTCACGGCTCGCTCGTGCCCACTGGCCTGGTCGCGAATGTGCCGACCCCCACGTGCCTGACGTTTGCGTCCGAGGGACAATAGAATGTCAACGAGGGACACAATTGCCGTAATCGGCACTGGGATGATGGGCCCCGGCATAAGCGCGCGCAGTGCGCTGGCAGGGAACAAGACGAAGCTGTTCAGCCGGTCGCCTGAGAGGGCGGCTGCTGGTCTGGACAAGGCAAGATATTGCATCCAGCAGTTGCTTGACAACGAAATAGTGAGCAAGAGCCAGGCCCAAAATGCAAATGAGTTGCTGGAGTCATCCACCGATTTTGAACGGGAGTTGGGGGATGTCTTCTGGGTCATAGAAGCAATCACGGAAAATCTTTCAAAGAAACAGGAATTGTTTACGCTGATTGACACCATCGCGCCGCCGGAGGTGATTATTACAAGCAACACCTCTGGCTTGAGAATCACTGAGATTGCACAATTTACAAATCATCCCGAAAGGACGGCAACAACACACTTCTGGTTTCCTGCCCATCTGATTCCCCTTGTAGAAGTGGTTATGGGTGACAAGACCGATGAACGAATCGCCTTACATGTGAAGGAGCTTCTTCTGAAGTGGAACAAGGCTCCCGTCGTCGTCAAGAAGGATCTACCAGGGCAACTGGCCAATCGCATTCTGCAAGCCGTGATTCGCGAAGCGATCCACATCGTTCAAATAGGATTGGCTACCCCTGAAGATGTCGATACAGCCGTGAAGATGGGGATGGGAATTCGTATGCCGGTTTGGGGACCACTGGAGCACATCGAAGCCGTGGGGCTCGACCTGGCACTCTCCGTGCAACAAAGCGTGCTCCCGGGAATAAGCAACGACGCTGAGCCTTCGATGTATCTGAAGGAGCTGGTCAAACTGGGCAAGCTCGGTTACAAGACCGGTGCAGGTTTCTACGACTGGAGTGCGAAAGACATGGAGGCATTAACAGAGAAAAGGGATATCTTCATCATGAATGCTCTCAGATCCATCAGGCCTTGATAGACTTCCCCGAGGTCACAATGGAAGTCGTGTAATGCTCCCCATTTTTTAGGCTACCGTGGCATGTTCTTGAGCCCCATATTCTCTGGAACTGTACGGAAAATTGGACAGTACCGCGAGACTTTCGGGGTAGTCCTGGTGGCTCGGCTATAAATGAGCCGGGATAGTGGCATTATTCAAAAGAGCGCGCTTCCAATCTGCACAGCCCTCTTGCCTTAGGTTCAGGAAGGCGCCCGCTTGCGGCGTGAAACGGGAGTCTTACCCATCATCTAAGCCTTCCGGGAAGGCTTGTTGGAATTAATCCTTGTCTTCGCTCGCTGAAGCGCAAAAGATGGTTGGTGCACCAGCGGCCGTGCACAATGCGGCCCCGCGTACAAGGCTCGGTAAGCAGAAACCGCGCAGAGCGGCCGTCGCTGGGCGATGGATATGGCCCCACGTGGTGTGCGGCAGCGACGGCTGGGCGCACTTGGTTGCGGTATTGACTGCCATGATCGCGGCGATCTGTATTTCGTCAAGCAAAATCCCCGGAAAGATCGTGCAGTTTTTCCCCATTAGAGCCTATCCGAAAACCCCTTAGCGTTGTGAAATGCGGCCGGATTTGATTCTCTGGGAGGGGAAGATGGTCGACCAAGCGATGGGGATCGAAAAGAAATACTGCCTGTCGGATGTGGTGTGGACACGAGTCATGCCGCTGCTGCCCGCGCACAGAAAGAGGCGCAAGGGCGGACGTCCACCGATGGACGACCAGAAAGGCGATGACTGCCATCTTGTACGTGCTGCTCACCGGTACCAGTGGAGAGCGCTTCCGCGAAGCTTGGGAGGGGACGACGTCATGATCGATTCGGCAATGGGTTAAGGCGGGTTGTTCAAAAAGATGTGGAAGGCCGGGCTGCTGGATTTGGGGGAAAAAAAGGAAGCTCGGCTCGAGGACCGAAGATTCGCCGCCGCACAAGCGCGGAAGGAAGCCTCTGCCACCCGAGATCCCTGACGCTGCAATCCCTGGTGAACCTCTTGCGAGCGGAATTATCCTTTGCAGATCAGGCAATAGCATTGCTGTACGACCGTTCTTGCGGCAGATGGTTGCTGATTAATTCTCTTTCCTATACGGGATGCCGAGCTTGCCGGGAACGTTGAAGGAACGCCGCAGGATCGTCAGCGCGATGGTAAGGATGTAGGGAAGCGCGATAAAGAGCTCGTTCGGGAGCAGCAGTGAACCAGAGGACTGCATGCTAATGGCCACCGCTTCTGCCACTCCGAAGATCAGCGTCCCGGCCAGCGCTCCCAACGGGTTCCAATTCCCCAAGAAGCAGATTGCGAACGCGATCCAACCGCGGCCGCCGATGATGTTCGTGGTGAACATTCCCAGGTAGCCGATCGAATAGAAAGCCCCCGCGATCCCGCCCATGGCGCCCGCCAGAAGCACCATCGAAAACCTGATCCGTTCGACCCGGATCCCGGCCACGTCCGCGGCTTCGGGGTTCTCACCCGTGGACCGGATGGTAAGCCCGATCGAGGTCCGATACAAAACAAACCAAGCTGCGGGCACGATGAAATACATGCTGTACGTGAAGATATTCTGGTCGAACAATATAGCACCAATAACGGGAGTCCGCGACAGGATGGGCACCGCCAGCGTCCTGAGTGGTTCCACGGTCAGAGGCACGACGGGAACGCCGAAGACGGCCCGCATGAAGAAGGCGCTCAGCCCGGTGGCGAGGAGGTTGAAGGCAGTTCCCGTGACGATCTGATGCTGCTTGAGGTACACGGTGATCCAGCCGTAGAAAGCGGCGTAGACAGCGCCCACCAGCACGGCGAGAGCTATACCCACCGCGAGGCTGTGGCTCTCGTAGTCGCCAACGAAGCCCCCCAACGCGCCGAGAAGGAAGATGCCTTCGACGGCGCACACCATGACGCCGGCCCGCTCGGCAAAGACTTCGGCGATGGATCCGAACAGGAGAGGGGTGCTCATCATCAGGGCACGGGCAAGAAGGTCCGTCATAGAGCCTGCGCCCTCCGCAGCTCCTTTTTTGAGCGCCGGACCTCAAACCCCGAACGGATAAAGTAGGACAGGATGACGAAGATCATGACAAACCCTTCCATGATCTCGATGATGCTGGCGGGCACCCCCGATGTTTGCCCCATGATGGTGCCGCCGACCTTCAGCGCTCCGATGAGTATCGATGCGAAAATGACACCGATGGGATTGGCGTTGGCCAGGATTGCGATGCCAATGCCTTCAGCGCCGATGTTCGGATTGAAGCCCTGGACCAGCATGTGCTGGACTCCGTTGGTCTCCGTGAATCCGGCACTGGCAGCCAGGGCTCCAGCGATGAAGAACGTCGTCACCGTAATCCTTCTCGAGTCTATCCCCGCAAGACGAGCCGCATCGGAATTGTATCCCACCACCCGGATCCTGTAGCCGAACGCTGTGCGAAAGAGCAAGAGCCAGATAAGAAGAGCGATCAGCACAGCGAGGATGAATCCCGCATGCAGCCGCGTTCCCCTGAGGAAGATCGGCAGCCAGAGGCCAGGAGCGAACGGGTTGGTCTGCGGGTACTCGTGCTTCGTCTCCATCAGTGCCGTCCGAAGCAGGTAGTTCATGGCGGCCAGGGCCACGTACGTAGACATCATACTCACAAGGAACTCGTTAGCCCCGAACTTTGCCTTGACGAACCCCACGAACGAGCCCCACAGGCCCCCGGCGGCCACGGCTGCGGCGAACACGATGACGAGGGAAAGCGGGCCGGGCAGCCTGTTTCCCAGGACGAGAGAGACCGCCGTCGCAGCGATTGCTCCCATGTAGAACTGCCCCTGCGCGCCGATGTTGAACAAGTTCGCCTTGTAGGTGAGCGCGAAGGCAAGGCCGGTCAAGATGAGCGGCGTGGCCTTGACGAAAATATCTGCGAACGTGTATCCATCGCGAATCACAGAAGCCGCAAGGAGCGCATAGGCGGTAACAGGGTTCTTCCCCAGGAACAACAGGAGCGCCGCACTGGCGCATAAGCCCAGGACCACCGCGACTGCAATCGAGAGCAGCATATCTCTGAATCGGGGGCTCACGTCATCTCCCCGATGTCGAATCAGCCGGCCATCTGCAGCCCGATTGTTTCCATTGTCAGTTCACCTTTAGGAACTATTCCTTGGAGGACCCCCTTGTAGAGGACGGCGATCCTGTCCGAGAGTGCAAATATCTCAGAGAGCTCTGTAGAAACCAGCAGCACGCATTTGCCTCGACCTCTTTCCTCCAGGATTGTCTTGTGCACGTAGTCGATAGCGCTGAGGTCAAGGCCTCGTGTGGGCTGATCGAAGACGATAAGCCTCGTGCCATTGTCCACCTCGCGTGCAACAATCACTTTCTGCTGATTGCCGCCGGACAGACCCCGCACCACCGCGTCAGGCCCCGGCGTCCTGATGGAATACGCCTCGATGCGGCTCTTCGCGTAGTGCCTAATGCGGGAACGGTCCAGGAAAAAGCGTTTCTGCCACTTCGAGTTGTAGCTGCTCTTCAGGATCATATTTTCAGCGAGCGTCATTTCCATAACCATGCCGTCCCGTTGACGGTCTGCAGGAACATAACCGATCCCGATCTCGATCCGCTCTCGTATCCCGAGAGAGCTGATGTCCCGGCTGTCAAGCCAGATCCGTCCCGATGCCAGGGGTCGAGAACCGTACACGACTTCACATAGCTCCTGTTGGCCGTTGCCGGAGACCCCGGCAATTCCAAGGATCTCCCCTTCCTGGATCGAAAAGGAGACATCCCGAAGTCGGAAGATTCCGTGACGGTCCCGAACGGAGACGCCCTCCAGGCGCAGCATTTCGCGCGCCTGCGGCACTCCGGCGGGCACATCCGGGAGGGGGGGCAGCTCGTGCCCGATCATCAGGAGGGATAACTCCTTCTCGTCCGTCCCCGCGCGTGGGAGGATACCCCGGACCTCGCCGCTTCGCATGATGATGATGCGGTCCGCACAGTCCATGACTTCCTTCAGCTTGTGGGTGATAAAGATGACGGAATTGCCGGCTGCGGCATAGCGTCTGACGAAGTCCATGAGGTTTGCGGCTTCCTGAGGCGTGAGCACGGCTGTCGGCTCATCCATAATGAGCAACCTAGCATTCTGGAAGAGGGCCTTGAGGATCTCCACTTTCTGCTGGACACCCACCGGCAAGTCGCGCACGATTGCCGCTGGATCCACGTCGAAGCCGTACTGCACAGCGAGGTCTCGAATCTTCCGCTCGTAGGTCCGTCTGTTCAGCAACCCACTCACGCTGCCCAAGACGATGTTCTCC
>CAVUXE010000002.1:0-8958 GCA_963745235.1 uncultured Spirochaetota bacterium
GATTCTGCGAAAGACCTTCGGGATGATGCGCAGGATGCTGCTCTCCAACACCCCGTATCGATGGAAGGAGGAGGATCTGTACCAGAAAAAGCTCAAGGACTGGAAAAGGAACAGTGGAGCGCAGGAGGAATCGAAGATTCCCGCTTGACGGGCATCATAGTAGGCGCCTTGGTCGGCTTGACGGCATCGGTATCTTCCACGTATTATGTGGACCGGAGGCAGTTCCGATGAAGAACATCACCCTCGCCCTGGACGAGGAAACTATCAAGGCCGGCAGGGCGTATGCCAAACGCCACAATTTGACTCTCAACAGCTTGGTCCGAAAGCTACTGCGCCAGACCGTTTCAAGGGGGTCCAATGACTGGATAGAGGAAGCTTTCGCCCTCATGGACAAGGCGGCCGTGCCCCCTCGGAACGTAAGCTGGAAGCGTAAGGATCTTTACCGTGCCTAAGGTGTTCCTGGACACCAATGTCCTTGTCTATCAACTTGACAAGCGCTACCTCACAAAACAGCGAATCAGCCGCGAACTTGCGCGGGAGGCTGCCGGGAGGGGAGAGGCGGTGATTTCCACGCAAGTACTACAGGAGTTCTACGTCGTCGCGACAACGAAACTGAAGGTGGACGAGGTTCTTGCAAAGGCAATCATGAACCGTTTATGCAACATGGAGGTTGTGACGGTCACTATAGAACTGATCTCTCAGGCGGCAGACATCCACATGCAGAACAGCATCTCCTTCTGGGACGCTTTGATTGTCGCAGCGGCGGCAAGTGCCAACTGCGAGAAGGTGCTGACTGAAGATATGAAGGATGGACAGACGATTTCCGGTGTCAAGATAAGCAATCCATACGTGAAGACGAAGTAAAGCAAGAGGAGCAGCATAACAAATCGTTGCAGTTGTCCCCTTAAAGGCCGCCCGGAACGGTGAATGCAACTTGGCAATTCCATCAAGTGCGGTGTTGATGCCGCGGGGCAACTGAACTCTATGTTGTACGGCTCTTTGGCCCTATGAGGGCGGAAGCTTCTTAAAGGGCCGATAGGCAATCGAGGGTAGCTTCCACCCTGTGAGGTAGTCATGATACGCAACTCGCTGCCTGGTGATTTCGAAGCGATCTACACGATCATCAACAACGCGGCTGTCGCCTACAAAGGTGTCATACCGGAAGACAGGTGGCATGATCCGTACATGACTCGTACGGAACTGCGGGAACAAATTGAAAGCGGTGTGAAGTTCTCCTGCTTCTGTGAAGATGACAAGGTTCTTGGCGTGATGGGGATCCAGGACAAAGTTGACGTCATTCTCATACGGCATGCATATGTTCTTTCTTCTAGCCAAAACAGAGGTACGGGAACAATGCTCCTAATTGAACTAACTCATGACGTGCAGAAGCCAATATTGATCGGCACCTGGAAGGCAGCAGCTTGGGCAATCGGCTTCTATATTAAGAATGGTTTTCGGCTTGTGCCGGAAGAAGAAAAGGAAGTTCTGTTGAGGAGGTACTGGAGCATCCCGGAAAGGCAAATTGAAACTTCGGTAGTTCTTGCAGATGGAAAATACGATACGGCCAAAGAAAGGCTCCTATCGCGAGCTTAAGGTTGAAACCTCTTCGGGCCCAATGGCGTAGTCTTTTTCTATCGTCGCATGGTCAATCTTTCAGGAGAGCCGTACAACAAATCGTTGCAATTGTCGTAAGCGAGTGGCGAACCCCACCTGTTGCGGCGCAGCGAGCTAGGCCATAGTCCCTCCTCGAGGAGGGACACGATGAAGCACGACCGGGAGTTCTGGACTCGTCACGTTGAGAACTGGCGGGCAAGCGGGCTGACACAGAAAGCGTATTGCACTCGCCGCCGGCTGGCGAAGGGAAGCCTGGGCTACTGGGCATCGACACTGGGGCGGCGGAAGGCAGCGGTGACGGACCTGGTGGAGGTCGGACGTACCGAGGTCAAGCCGCCGCAGTCGAACTGCCCTATCGAGTTGGCCGTGCAGGGTGGGTATCTGCTTCGGCTGTGGCCGGGGGTGGAGCCCGCACACCTGTGCCAGGTGCTCTCGGTGCTGGAGCGCCGCTGATGATCGGCTTGGAGGTCAAAGAGGCGCGGGTCTTTGTGCGGCCGGGCCGCACCGACATGCGCAAGCAGATCAACGGGTTGGCCGTAATGGCGGAGCAGGTGATGGAGGCCAGCGTCTTTGAGCCTTCACTGTTTCTGTTCTGCAACGGTGAGCGACGCATTCTGAAGGCGTTGTACTGGGATCGCAATGGGTTTTGTCTATGGCAAAAGAGACTGCAGAAAGATCACTTCCCCTGGCCTCGAAGCAGCGAGCAGGCCCGCTTGGAGATCGACACGGAGAAGTTGCGCATGCTGCTGGAGGGCATCGACTTCTGGTCGGCACACCAGCCGTTGAGCTACCAGCGAGTGAGCTGAAAAAAGATAGCCGAAAGCGGGAGAAATCATTGCCTTCGATCATTGGGCTGTGATACTCTGCCCCGCGTGGAGGGGAACGTCGAGACGCTCGTGCTGGAGAACGCGCAGCTGCGGCGAGAGATTGCCGAACTTGCCAAGCGCGTGGAGATCCTCGCCGAGCAAAACGCGTGGCTGAAGCAGCGGTTCTTCGGGCGCAGCAGCGAAGCGCTGAGCCTCGAGGAGCAGCGTCAGCTGAAGCTGTTCGACGAGGCGGAGCTTGCCGCCGCAGAGTCGGAGAGCACACGGGGGCAGCTCGACCTGGTTCGCATTCCCGAGCATGTGCGGCAGCAGCCCAAGCGGAGACCGCTACCGCAGGCCCTCCCGCGAGTAGAAGTGATCATCGACATCCCCGAAGAGCAGAAGCACTGTGGCTGCGGCGCTGAGTTGGTGCGCATCGATGAGGAATCCAGCGAGAAGCTGGACGTGATTCCTCCGCAGCTTCGGGTGATTCGTACCATTCGACCGATGTACGCCTGCCATGTCTGCGAAGGCTCTGGGGATGAAGGACGGCCGGCGGTGCGTATCGCGCCGATGCCCCCCGCGATTATCGACAAGGGAATCGCAAGCGCAGGGTTGCTGGCCTACATCGTGACGAGCAAGTTCTGTGACTCTCTGCCGCTGTACCGCCAGCAGAAGCAGTTTGCGCGCATCGGGGTGGAGCTGTCCCGTCGGACGATGGCCGACTGGATGATCGCGGCCAGTGAAGCGTGCGCTCCGCTGATGAAACTCCTGGAGGTGAAAGTACGCTCGGGGCCGCTGCTGCAACTGGATGAGACACGCCTTCAGGTCCTGGGAGAGCCCGGACGAGCCAACACTGCGCTGAGTTACATGTGGGTCGCCCGTGGAGGGCCACCCGAGGCGCCGGTGATTCTGTACCACTATGCCCCCAGCCGCGGCACGGAGGTAGCAGTAGAGATGCTCGGGGACTACGAAGGCTACGTACAGACCGACGGCTACGAAGTCTACGACCGAGCCTGTGACGGAGCGAAGAACGTGGTGCACGTTGGATGTTTTGCCCACGCACGTCGAAAGTTCCACGATGCGCACAAGAACTCGAAAAAGGCGGGCAGCGCGGAAGAGGCCTTAGCGACGATCGCCGGACTGTACCGAGTAGAGAACCAACGGGAGCGCTACACGGATCCGCAGGAGTTTGCGGCCGAACGACGTCGGCAGGTGGAACCAATTCTGGCGGAGTTCCACACATGGCTGGAACGCCGAGCCGCTCAGGTTCCTCCCGAGACGTTGCTGGGCAAGGCGGTCGGCTACACGTTGGGGCAATGGCCCAAGCTCATTCGCTATCTGGACCACCCTGCGATGACCCCGGATACCAACTTGGTCGAAGGGGCCATACGTCCCTTTGTGCTAGGCCGGAAAAATTGGCTGTTCTCGGGCAGCCCCCGAGGTGCTACCGCCAGCGCGGTGCTGTTCAGCATCATCGAGACAGCTCGCGCGAACGGCAAGGAACCCTACTGGTATCTGCGCCAGCTCTTCGAGGCACTCCCAACGGCCCGTTCGGAGGCTGACATCCTGCGCCTATCCCCGTTCCGCTCCGCCGAGCCCTGACCCGACAGGGGTGGGGTTCGCCACTCGCTTACCAATTGTCCGCCTATGTGCGTTCTTGATTCGAAGGTAGGCCGCATGCTGTGGGGGCTTCGCGTTGGTGAATCGGGGCGGCAACTGAACTCTATGTTGTACGGCCATAGACGCTTGTCAGCCAAAGCATTATACTGTATAACGTGATGCGTGATACGGTCCTTCAAAGACAAAGGAACCGAAGACCTATTCGATGGAGTCGAGTCTCCGGCCGCCAGGAAAAGGTGTCCAAGCGATCTGTGGTCGATCGCTCAACGAAAGCTTGACCAGGTCAACCGGGCGGCTGACTTGAGAGATCTTGCCGTTCCACCCGGAAACATGCTGGAGAAGCTGAAGCACGACAGGAAAGGTCAAATGAGTATCCGAATCAACCAACGGTATCGTATCTGCTTCCGTTGGGAGAATGGGGCTGCATATGAGGTCGAAATTGTCGACTACCACTAGATCCAAGGGACGTTCGGCATTGCGGATTCCAGCCGGAAGCACTATGAAGACAAGACTGCCTAGGAATCGGGCTCCTACGCACCCGGGGGAGATGCTACTTGAAGAGTTCTTGAAGCCAATGGGCATCACGCAGTCTGACTTTGCGGTGAGACTCGGTGTTTCATTCCCCCGTCTCAACGAAATTATCAAAGGAAGACGTGGCGTCACTCCTGATACGGCGCTAAGGCTTGCCAAGGTACTTGGGAATGTCCGCGGACTTTTGGCTTGGACTTCAGCTCGACTGGGATCTTTGGAATGCGATGCAGAGCAAACAATACGCCGAAATAGAACACCTCCAACCCGTGAAGCACGGTACATGATGGATGACCGCGTAGTGATCGGCCGGAACTCTATCCGGTCTGCATCCTGACAGGGCTGACGACTATTTCCAGCTCCACCAATGAGCATGAAAATGGAGAATGGCCGTACAACAAATCGTTGCAGTAGTCGCCTTAAAGGCCGTCTGAATCGGAAGGTGCAGTTCGGAATACCCGATAGGGCAGTGTTGATGCGGCGGCGCTACTGAACTCTATATCAAGATCTGGAACTATTGCAGACTTGGCCTGTTGGCTAAAGTCGCTGTGGTGCCGCCAAGAAGGGCTATTCTGCGGCCTCAAGGCCCGCCCTTGAGCCAATAGACGTAGCTATCAGCAGCAATTGCACCGTAGTGGCACGGATGGGGACTTGCCGGCATGACTTCAAGGTCCGCAATTGACAAGGGACATTTGCACGTGGCTTGTGATAGGAACGCTTGATGCAAAGTGCAATTCGAAAGGAGGATCTCGTGAAGGGCAAGTTTAAGGTGAGCAAAGCGTTGGACATTCCGTACAAACAAGATGCCGAGCGCCCGCAGAATTGAAAAGGACCAGGCGCTTGAGTTTTGGAAGGACAACGCCCACCATAAGTCCGACATCGGTTGCTATGTCTTCGTTCTAAAGCTCCGAAACGGAAGTCTCCCCTACTACGTGGGCAAGGCAACAATGGGATTCTTTCAAGAAGTGTTCACAGATGACAAATTGGAAAAGTACAATTCATCACTTGCAGAGTATAATTACGCGGTGAGACCTGAGATGATCCTGTTGTACTACCAAAACGAAGGTAGGGGTAGGAATAACATCGCTGCAATAAACGACCTTGAAAAGACTCTTATCGCATGGGCGGTCAGCCGCAATGCGAAACTGAAGAACACCCAAAACACGAACACTGAGGATGAATTTGAAATTTTGGGCCTAAACTGTTACAGCTTGTCGGGTAATTCTTGGCGGCGATTCGCGTGGCATGCAGTACGTCGTCGGCTATCACGATGCTTGCTCGGTAGGCGGTCCGCTGTGACCCTTCATCGTCAACTCAGAGGCGCTGTCGGTGCGGTAGGAATCGTTTCCCTTTGCTGCTACTTGTCTTTGTGTCTGATGATCGATTCTTAGATCGATTTTCAACCGCTCAGCACCATTGTCTTGCGGCGCGCAAGCTCTCGGACCAGTTTGTTGGCGTTGAACCCCAGCACTGCACGCTGACCGCAGGCGCCCATCATAGTCACCGAGCGGGCTGCCGGGCGGTTGAACCCATAGCGCGGACTTTTGATGGAGCCGATTCCCGCCTCTACCAAAGCCCGCTCTCTGACCAGCCGGTCGCGCACCGGTCTGCTTACCGACCACTGTGTACGTCCACGGGGGGCCAGTCCCACCTCCTTGACCCCCAACTTCTTCAAGGCGGAGAGGTTCTGCGCGCTGTATCCACCACGATCGTAGGCATATGCCAGCGGCGCTTTGCCAAAGAGCGCGAGGTGGTCCTTGACTGCTCGCACTGCAAACTTCGTGTCCACCAACTCGCGGCGATCCTTGGCCAGCGTGGCCAGCAGGTACCCACCGGCCAGACGCGTAATGCCCCAGCTCAGTCCGAACTCCACCGATTTGCCTACTTTGCCGCGCACGATACTGTAGAGTTGCGGGATATGCAGGCTGATGATCTTGCCGCTGGCCACATAGCCTGAGCGAATCCAGTAGCGGATCTGCGGCAGCAATTTGCTCATCGTTTCGTGCAATTGCACCAGCTTGCTCTTGGCCACGATGGCGTACTTGCGTAGCTTTGTTCTCTGTGCGGCAGCTTCGCCCAGCGCCTTGCCCAAATGCGCGTTGAGCTTCTCGACGATGGTGAGCATCTGAGTCATCACCCGATCCTTGCTCTCCTTGGTCTTGGCAAACAGGCGGTACTCTCGAGCTTTCTGCCCGGCCGCCTGGAATTGACTCGCCGTCTGTTGCAAGAACCCCTTCAGCGCTCGGCCAACCTTCCGCCCTGCGGCAGCCGCCGAGCGCAGGAAGGCGGACATAAGTCCCATCTCGTTGGGATACGGGATCGCCGCTTCCTGCGCTGTGGTGTCGGCCACCAGGGTCCTGGGATCTGCCAGCTTTTGCTTCACCGCCAGGTGCACCACGTACTGATTGATGAGATTGATCCCCTGCTCTCCCATCAATTCGGTGAAGTCTTGGATCGTGGTGAAGTCCGGCGTCCAACTCGTCTCGGTCAGCCCGCACAGGTAACGCGCCGGGGCGTAGTATTGGATGAGGTCTTCCGCCTCCCGATAGGTGAGCTTGCGTGTAGCCATGAACAGCATAGCGCCGAGGGTGGCGCGCAAATGCGGCGGCTGGCCTGCAGCGTTCTTCAACTTTGCCAGACGGATCTGTTGGGCGCGCTGTTGCAGCTCCTCCCAATCGAGGGTGTCGGCGATCTGGACGAGGCGATGGTTGTCGGCCACAGGGATGGTTGGACTCTTGGATCTGGGCAATAGATCGGGCTGACGCGGCATAGGGGGGAACCTCCGCTGAAGTGGTTGGGATAACGCAAGGGCGTGTACTGAAGCCGCCGAGCACAAGGAGCAGACACAGGGCCGAAGAGAGGATCGGGAGGCAAAGTCGAACCGGGAGGATATTGACGGGAGACACTTCCCCAGTAGTATAACTGGGGACTAATCTCTGTCAATATACATCGCCATGAAAACCGACCTTCCATCAGACTACCGGCAGCTTCAACTCGCCCTGAGCCACATCGGCTTCTTCCGCCGCGGCACCCTGCTCAAGCGCATGATGACCTGCGGCAAGTCCGTCTGCGCCTGCAAAGCCTCACCCCCCCGTTTGCACGGTCCGTATTACCAGTGGACCCGCAAACTCGACGGCAGGACCGTCACGGTTAATCTGTCAGCTCAACAAGCCAAGTTGCTAGAAGGGTGGATCGCTGCCGGCAAGGAACTTGATCGCATCGTCGCCGAAATGGAGCGCATTTCGCTGGAGGCAACCGAGCGTCAGCTGCAAGAGTTGCCGCCACCAACGCGCAAGGTGCCGGTCAGGCGTCGCCATGCCCAGCAGGGTGCAGCAGGCTAGCAATTACCCGACAAGCTGTAGCTACAGCTTGTCGGGTAATTCTTGGCGGCGATTCGCGTGGCATGCAGTACGTCGTCGGCTATCACGATGCTTGCTCGGTAGGCGGTCCGCTGTGACCCTTCATCGTCAACTCAGAGGCGCTGTCGGTGCGGTAGGAATCGTTTCCCTTTGCTGCTACTTGTCTTTGTGTCTGATGATCGATTCTTAGATCGATTTTCAACCGCTCAGCACCATTGTCTTGCGGCGCGCAAGCTCTCGGACCAGTTTGTTGGTGTTGAATCCCAACACTGCACGCTGACCGCAGGCGCCCATCATAGTCACCGAGCGGGCTGCCGGGCGGTTGAACCCATAGCGCGGACTTTTGATGGAGCCGATTCCCGCCTCTACCAAAGCCCGCTCTCTGACCAGCCGGTCGCGCACCGGTCTGCTTACCGACCACTGTGTACGTCCACGGGGGGCCAGTCCCACCTCCTTGACCCCCAACTTCTTCAAGGCGGAGAGGTTCTGCGCGCTGTATCCACCACGATCGTAGGCATATGCCAGCGGCGCTTTGCCAAAGAGCGCGAGGTGGTCCTTGACTGCTCGCACTGCAAACTTCGTGTCCACCAACTCGCGGCGATCCTTGGCCAGCGTGGCCAGCAGGTACCCACCGGCCAGACGCGTAATGCCCCAGCTCAGTCCGAACTCCACCGATTTGCCTACTTTGCCGCGCACGATACTGTAGAGTTGCGGGATATGCAGGCTGATGATCTTGCCGCTGGCCACATAGCCTGAGCGAATCCAGTAGCGGATCTGCGGCAGCAATTTGCTCATCGTTTCGTGCAATTGCACCAGCTTGCTCTTGGCCACGATGGCGTACTTGCGTAGCTTTGTTCTCTGTGCGGCAGCTTCGCCCAGCGCCTTGCCCAAATGCGCGTTGAGCTTCTCGACGATGGTGAGCATCTGAGTCATCACCCGATCCTTGCTCTCCTTGGTCTTGGCAAACAGGCGGTACTCTCGAGCTTTCTGCCCGGCCGCCTGGAATTGACTCGCCGTCTGTTGCAAGAACC
>CAVUXE010000003.1:0-145256 GCA_963745235.1 uncultured Spirochaetota bacterium
TGATTGCAAAGATCACGCGCGCCATACTATCACGGGAACTCCGCGAGAAATGCGACAAGCTCATCCGGGGAGATCTGCTCGGAAAGCCCCGTGAAGTTGCGTATGTCCAGGAACAGAACGGCTACCTTCTGGCGCCTGCCGCGGCGCACGACCTCAGGATTCGCAGTGATTTCCTCTACGACCCCGGGAGAGAAGTACCGAGAAAGCAGGACCTTCTGCTGCTGTGCGTCTGCCAAACGCCGCACCATTGAGACGGCTCGATAGATGCTGTAAATCGTGATAAGGCCCACGACAATCACGATGATGGGGCGTTTCAAAAGAGCATCCAGCAAATACAATTTTCCACTCATACGAGCCTCCGGGAAGCTGGTCGTCAGCGCAGCGTGACCGAGGAGGGCAAGACCGCAAGGCAGTACTGGATGGCAAGCATGAACGCGATGGTGACAACAACGGGCCTGGTTCGCAATTGCAGGACTTGCAAAATCAAGGGAACAACAGAATCCAGTAATTCTCGTTCTTCAAGGCGAGCACATAGTCTGCGCTGCCATCACTTCCTGCGGACTGCATCAGGATCATGGCGAAAATGGCCGAGCAATCAAGCACCACCACGAGATAGTTGAAGGCCTTGGACCATACGGGCTCGTGTTTGCGCAGGACAATCGTATTGCCTATAGTCACCAGCAGAACACAAGCAGCGTAGCGATAGACGGCGCTGCCGGGCCATCCTTGCGGAATACGAACATCATCGCGCTGAGCAGGGGCAGGAAAATGTAGCGGAAACGGTTCGCCATCATCATGGCGTTCTCGCTTTCCCTTTCAAGCGCGGCGCGGGACAGCGCCAACAGGCATGGGGCTCCCTGGCCCCGAGCTTCCCACTGTGCCGACCTCTTCACGCGGGATTCCTTCCGATGACTCGCGCCACTGAGACTGGCTGTTCTCGCAATCCCATGACTTCCCTCCTTGTAACGCAGACGGAAGCTTTGTTGGTTTGTTGCATCGTGCCGGCCATTTCCCTTCAGTGCGTTTCCGTGCAATAAGAGCGGGTCTTGCGAGTCATTAGAGGGGGAGAAGAGGTGTCTGCGATGAATGGGGAAAACTTGATCGACGAAGGGGTACGCATTGAGCAAAAGGGCGGTATCGGCCGCGTCTGCTATTCAGGGGAAAGAAAACGCACGAAGCCATGGATAGGCGACCTGATTGCGTTTCTCTATGACCCGATCATGACCAGGTCCATGTTCCCCAAGAAGTTCGAAGCCTCGTACGAAAAGCATCTGGAGTTTCTGAGATCGCAACTGTCCGGATTCCATGGGATCAACGTGCTTGAGCTCGCGACCGGCAGCGGGAATCTCGCCGACGTGCTTCCTCCCGACAACCGCTATTTCGGCATCGACGTGAGCGAAGGACTACTCAGGGCGGCCAGGAGAAAGTTCGAAAAGGCACGGATCGCATCGTTCAAGCTGTATGCCTGTCCGGCCGAGGACCTGCCTTTTGCTTCCGGAATCTTCGATATCGCAGTGTGCAATCTGTCCTTGAACTTTTTTTCATCACTCGAAAAGGTCCTGGCAGAGGTCACGCGCGTCCTGAGACCCGGCGGGGATTTCATCTGTAGCGTTCCCGTGCCGGAACGCAACCGTCGCGGTACGATCATCCGTGGCGATTTGCGTTCCGAAGCACAACTTTCGGAGGCATTCAAATCTCATGGACTGTCCTTTTCACCCAACGAGCTGAAAAACGGGGCACTGCTGTATTTCAAGGCGACCCGCGAGATATAGCGCCGCGGACCGCGACAACTGCTCTCCACCAGAGGCTATTTGGCGGTTTGGCGCCGCTGACCTTCTTTGGCGGGTCGATCCCGCGTGAGCATGTTCGTTGAGTGGTTCGTGTTGCTTTCGTGACAACTTGACACGAATCCGGAGTTATGACACCCTTAAGTCATGAAGACGATGCGAGTCGGTGAGCTCAAGAACAAGTTTTCCCAAGTCCTCGATCGCGTCAAGAAAGGGGAAAAAATCGTCATCTCTTACGGAAGGAGTAAAGAGAATGTCGCCGTCATAGTCCCTTACGCTGAATACAAAGCTACGAACACCATAAGACTCGGCGTACTCAAAGGAAAGGCTTCTTACAAGTTTTACGACAGCTTCGAAATGACTGCAGAAGAACTCCTTGCCGAATGAACTACCTTGTTGACACGCACTACTTGATCTGGAGTCTCTTTGATCCTGACAAAATAGCACCGATCCACCGCGAGGTGCTTCTCGACGCACGCTCAACCAAATACGTGAGCAGGATTAGCTACTGGGAAATTGCGCTGAAATATGGTCTCGGAAAACTGCAATTGGAGGGCGTTACTCCAGAAAGCTTGCTTGAGATTGCGGTTGACGCTGGATATGAGGTTTACGACGTCACGGAAGACGATCTAATTACCTCGTATCGTTTGCCCATAAGCAAGACTCATCGTGATCCGTTTGATCGACTTCTGGTTTGGCAATGCATTCGTAACAATCTCGTGTTCATAAGTGCCGACAAAAGGCTCAGAGAGTACACAGAACATGGGCTGAAGCTCGTAAAATCAAAATGACATCGGGCTGACGTGCGCGGTAGTCAGAAGGCGGGTTATGGACGGCTCTTGTTCCCCCGGTGGGACTCGACCCTGCCAAGAGCCAGCGCGTCAGGCTTAGGTTTTCACGCGCTTACCAGCTTGGAAGCCGCCCACGGGCCACCGTACCCAAAAATGTCAGCCCAGGGTCGTGTTGGCTATTTCATCCATTCCCCAGCTCCATGAGATGCTTCTCATAGCCTGATGTCGCTGCTTGAAAGTCAACGATGACAAGCTCGCCGCCTGGCTTGAGAACGCGTACCGCCTCGTCGATCGCCTGATTGCGTCCGGAATGGCTCGGAATATTGCGAATCGCCAAAGCTTGAGAGAGAACATCCGGGGTGGCGGTCAGTCAATGTGCTCCATACCTATCGTGCTCAAGATCGACTGCGCTGAGTAGATCGAATCGCCCATTATGGAAATCGCGGGGTCAACAGGTGCGTTGCGCTGCAAGACTATTCCTGCAGTTCATCGAGCTTCATCGCGGACAGCCTTGGTACTGCCGATCCCAAGGAATAGCTTGTTATTGTCTCAAATGCGAGACGCCGTCCGCTTCTTGGATTGATAAGAAGTTTCACGAGTACGACGGCGAGCACCAGAAGCGACCTGAAATCCTTCAAAATAGGGATCATCCCTTCGATGCTGTTTTCATAAATTCCTTTTCTGAAGGTCGCAGCGCACAATTCCCGAAGCACATCTATCCGCGAGTGACTGCGGCCAGCAGCCCCCAGGATCGCTTGGATAGTAGAGTGACTTTTCAAAGCGGTAGGAGGGGATACGAAGCGCGGATCTGATGGGAGCATCTGACCCTTTGGCGCTCATATGGTAGACATGGAGAGCCGCCAGAGTTTGGTCAACAGGGGGGAACGTTCTTGAGGGGACCTTCCACATAGCCCCCCGTCGAAATCACACTCACGATCGGGACGGACTTGGTGCAGCATCCAACACCCGTCTCAGAGTTTCAAGCAGGGTGTCGGCCGTGAAGGGCTTGGCGAGAAACTCTTGGATGCCGAGGTCCATCATTTTCTTTGACTGCCAGTCCGCCATGAGACCGCTGGTGGCGATGATTTTCACCTCAGGGTTGATCTTTCGAAGCGCTCGAGCGGTCGCCACTCCATCCATATAGGGCATCACCACATCGGTGATCACTGTCTGGATTTCCCCTTTCTTTTCTGCATAAAGAGCAACTGCCTCGGCCCCATCGTTCGCCGTGGCTACCCGGTAGCCGTAAAACTCCAGGATCTGCTTGGCAATCTCCCGCACGGCCGCCTCATCATCCACGACAAGGATCAATTCGCCCTCTCCCATCGGGATGCCCTCCGTCACCATTTCGTTTCTTTCCTCTACGAGGTGAGAAGTCGGGAGGTACACCTTGAAAGAACTCCCTTTGCCGATTTCACTGTACAAGGTGATGAACCCCCCATGGCTTTTCACGATCGTGCGGGCCATAGACAGTCCCAGGCCTGTGCCTTTCCCCGGATCTTTGGTTGTGAAAAACGGCTCGAAAATCTTCTCCACGAGACCGGGTGCCATACCTGTGCCGGTGTCTTCGACCTTCAGCACCACGTAGTCGATCGGCTTGGCTTCAATATGCATTCGGACATACGTCTCGTCCAGATGGACCGTTTCCGTGGAGAGAGTAAGTTTTCCGCCATTCGGCATTGCGTCCCTCGCGTTCACACAGAGGTTCATCAGCACCTGGTGGATCTGGGTGGGGTCAGCGCTGATAGCGGGAAGGTCCTTCGGGATTGGGGCGCTTATCTGAATTGATTTGGGGAACGTCTCCTCCATGATCTGGACCACCTCACGGATGATGTGTTTCAGTTGGACCTCCGAGTGCTGCCCTTCCATACCTCGTGCAAAGCTGAGGACCTGGCGCACGATGGAAGCCCCCCGTTGGGCGGCCGTCCTGATGATGTCGAGGACGATCCTGGACTTCTCGTCGGCATGCTGAACGCTCAGGCCTTCGACCCCCATGAGTATGGGGGAAAGCACATTGTTCAGGTCATGGGCGATTCCCCCCGCAAGGGTGCCGAGGCTCTCCAGTCGTTGGACGCGCAGAAGCTGAGATTGGACGGCCCGACGCTCCGTAACATCTGTGTTCACCGAAAGAATGCCGGTCGGGGTTCCCTGTGAGTCACGGATCAGGGTCAAGCTCGCCTCGACGATGAGCTCGCGGCCGTCCTTTGTCCTCGCATGGAGATCTCCAGACCACTGTCCCTTTTCCATCACGATTGACGATGCTTTCATGAGTTCTTCCGCGTGCGCGGGGCTGTTCAGCAGGTCGTTCGCGTCTTTGCCCAGCGCCTCCTCCCGGCTCCATCCAAAGATTCTCGTCGCGCTCTTATTCCAGTAGAGAATGCGGTTGCGCATGTCGCGGACTAAGATGGCATCAGTTGTGATGTCAAGGAGAGCGGCCTGTTCCTGCTGTTTCTGCTCGGTTAGCTTTCGATGGGTAATGTCGTGACTGCTGCCCACGAGCCCGACCACGGCTCCCGCTTCTTCCCGGAGGGGTACTTTGGTAGTCAAAAGCCACCGAAGCTCTCCCTGGGCGGACCTGCCGAGCTCTTCCATACCGACGAGTTCGATGCCTTCCTCGATGACACGACGATCGTCGGTCCGGTACTTGTCCGCAATGTCTGGAGAATGGAAATCAGAGTCGGTTTTCCCGATCAGCTGCGCCGGATCCTGAACTCCCCGGAAATCCGCTTCAGCCCGGTTGGCAAGAATGTAACGACCTTCGCGATCTTTCACGTACACTAAGTCGTGAAGGCTGTTGATAAGAGTGAGAAGGAGGCTCCTCTCCTGTTCCAGGCTATGCTGCAGGCGTTTGCGATCAGTGATGTTGTCGAAGATAGCAACGAAGTGCTCCCTTTGCGGGCAATACACAGAGATCGAGAACCAGATCTTCAGCTCCGGCACGTATGTCTCAAGCCTCTCAGGCGTGCCGCTAAGAGACACTCTGCCATAAACCTCGAATAGCTCGGGGTTGGACTCGCGTATGCCCGGAATCACTTCAGTTACCTTTTTCCCCACAACATTCCGCAACCCAGTCAAAGTCTCGAATGCACCATTCACTTCCAGGTAGATGAAGTCCTGTGGCTTGTTATCCTCGAAAATCATTCTGCAGTACGCGAATCCATTCAACATGTTCTGGAAAAGTGAACGATAGCCCTCCTCGCTTTTCCGCAGTTCCTCCTCAACTCTCGTGCGCTCGGTGATATCTCTTGCGATGCCGATCAAACCCATGATCGTGCCTTCCTCATTCCTGAGAGGGAGCTTGACCGTATCGTAGTACCGTGTCTCACCTGCGATTTCGACCGGTTCCTGGGCGGCCCGGACCGTGGAGCCGGCCAGCGCTGCTATATCATCCTCCTGCCATCCCTTGATGCCCTTCTGCGGGTTTCCCATTACGAGCTCTGGGCTCCATCCATTCTCTATGTCCGTCTTTCCGTATGTTTCCTCGGGACGTTGCCCTAAGGCTCGGGCAAGGACTGAGTTGCAGAGGACCATGCGCAGTGCCGTGTCTTTTATGAAAATCAAGTCTGAGGAAGATTCCATGAGGCTTTGCAGAATATTGGAACTCGCCAGTGCACCCTCTGGCTCAGATCGATTTGTCACACCATATCTCCAGACTATGCTCCGGGCCGTGTGGAACCGTCGGGGCATAGATAGCTATCATTTATTCATCTTTAATATACTATTATGTTCTCATGGTTGGCAATATCTGGACAAGTATGGTAAGTATCGCGATACTTGCTGGTGGCTACGAAGGAGGTATCATGGCCGAGACGTCAGAGCACACAGAGTTGCTGGACATCAAACAGGCTGCCCAGTTTCTGGGAGTCAGTGAAACCTCGCTGCGTCGCTGGACCAACCAGGGCGCGCTTGCCTGCCTTCGTGTCGGCCGCCGGCGGGAGCGCCGTTTCCGCCGGGCCGACTTGGTGGCCTTCATGGACGATCAACCCGCTTCTGGAGAGAGGCCGCAGGGTGGCCACCCCGGCGGCACCCCGGGCGCGCAGCAGGTTGTCGTTGATGGGATCCCCCTGCCCATCGGGACTCACCTGAGCGGGCTCTACGGCAGCAATGCGGGTCGGATCAAGCTCGCGACGGGGTTCCTGGCCGGCGGCCTGGGGCCCGACAGCCTCTGCTGCCTGCTGACCGAGGCGAAGGGCCAAGAGGAAATCCTGAGCCGTCTGGGAATTGACTCGGACACTCTCCGCCAGGAAATGAAAGCGGGTCACCTTATTGCGACGCGCTACAAGAGCTCGCCCAGAGCCCAGCTGGCCTATTTCGAGGATACACTGTCCAACGCCATCGCCAAGGGAGCACGATCCCTGCGGGTCGTGGGAGATGCGATTGGGTTAGCCAAGGGAATCGCTCCTGAGGAATTGGTGGACTACGAGGCCGAGGCCGACCAGCGGATTGCGCGCCGCTTTCCCATTGTGATCTTGTGTCTCTATGACACCCGGTTTTTCTCACCCACAGACATTCTCAACGCGCTGAAAGGCCACAGGGACGGTTTTCGCTATCCGATCGAGCGCCTGCTTGGCTGAACACGGCGACGAGAGCGGCAAATTTTACGAAACGCCGTGCTGGGTGGTCAGAAGGCGGAGTTATTGGAAGTGACGCGCTCTGGCGACCATCGTGGAACCTCCACGATCAGGTGTCTTCGATTACGCGGACAGGCACGGGCATCCGCGGAGCGGCCCTCAAGAACTGCACCGTAGGGTATCCAACCAGAATGACCGCGTGCACGTTGTCCTTGCGCGTCAGACCGATGACTCGCTTGCACGCACTGCTCGCATTGATGGCGCTCTGCGCGAGGGTAACGAAACAGGTTCATAGGCCAAGCGATTGCCCGGCGAGGGACAACGCGTATCCGGCCAGCACCGAATCCTCCCTGGGGGTAGGAATGCATTCCCTGGAATGGATGATGACGACGACAGGCGCATCGTAGAATACAGGATCTTCCCCGGCTTCCAGACGTGAAATGATATCCCGCATTCTACCGCCGTATTCACGATCCTCGAGGAAAGCCCTGGCTTGCCTGTCGACAAAGGGCCGCAGAAGCCTTCGGAGTACCGGATTGTTCATCAGGGCGCTTCGCGTTCGATAGACCCGCTTTATCTCGATCATAAGCGTTTTGCGCGTGTGATGGCCGGAGAGGACAATGAACTGGTGCGAATGGCGATTGCCGCCTGACGGGGTATATGCGGCCGCCGTAAAGAGTTTCGCCAACAGATTCTCGGGCACCGCATCGGCTCGAAAATGCCGAGTGCTCCGCCGAAAGGCGAGAAAGTCAGTGACTTCCTGGATTCCGATAGGCGAGGCAAGCGCGGCGGGGCTCGCCAGATTCGGACGGTCACGCACCGCGATTGCCCCAGAAGGGCAGACTGCGAAGCAATGAAAGCATTTCTCACATTTGGCCCATGCCTGATCGTGGAGCACCTGCGGACCGCCATGGCCACATTCCCGGATACATGCGCCACAGTTGGTGCAACGCCCGACGTCAATCTCGACTGCCATCGTTCTCATTCGAATCTCCCTTTCCTCTTACTCTTCGAGAGATTCGATGCAGAAGCGACGCTATTGGTTATGGGCGTTTCTCAGTTTTTTTTCTGGAGCTCCGCAAGATAGCTCTTGAGAGTTTCAGCCTTGAAGGCGAGGCGAGGGAGCTTGCTGTAAAGCTCGCCAATCTCGTCCACCTGCTGGCTGACGAACTGGATGTAGGCTGGGTCGGATTCGGTCTTCCTCGCCTTCATACGTACGCGCTTGAGCAGCTCCGGATCAAAAGCGAGAGCAAACGGGACGCGCGACTTGCAGGAGCAGGAAGCGTTTTCCGGATTCAACCATTGGCAGCGGGCACGAAAGAACTTCTCGAGCTTGGCATGAGCCCTGTGCAGGCGCGCCTTCACCACAGTCTCCGAGACCTGGAGAACCTCTGCAATCTCCTGGTAAGTGAAGTCCAGGACCATGCGCATGATGTAAGGGACCCGCTGTTCATCGGTGAGCCGAAAGGCCATGAAGTGCAGGCAGCCCTGGTTGACCTCGCCGAGGAGCGCCTGGATGTAGACCGCCCTTTCGGGCTCGTCGTACCATTCCTGCACCTCAGCGGGGATCTCGTCTCCGAAGGCTTCGATCCTCTCGTCTAGCGAGTCCAGATACGCTCTGTCCAAGCCCCTTTTCACCTTCAGACCGGCGTTCACCGCAATCCTATAGATCCACGTGTAGGGGTGGCATTCACCGCGGAAGCTTGGAAGGCCATTGAGCACCTGCAGAAAAGTCTCCTGTACCACGTCCTCAGCGTCCTGCCTGTTCCCCGTGATGCGAAAAGCGAGATTGAAGACTTTCCCGCTGTACGTTTCGACGAGCTCGTTGAAGTTCAAAATCTGGGATGCCATGCTTCTACCACGTCCTTGGTTATGTACGACAAATCCGAGAGCCGCGACCTGGCGCAAGGCGTTCCCAGGACAGTTCCAAAGGTATTCCCTGAACGCTGATCATGACCCAGCCGTATTTTCCACTAGCGCCTCGCCGCTACTGATACGCTCAGAAAGCCTCTTCATGAATCGCGCAGCTGGCGCCCCATCAACTATGTCATGGTTGAAGGAGACCGTCAAACAGAGGTGTTCACGCATTTCTGGACGGCCATCTTTCAACATCAAGCGCTCCACAATACTTCCCACGGTGACAAGCACCGTTGCCCCACCGAGAGGTACGAACCACAGCGCCTTATTGCCGAACATGCCAACCGCAGTAACGCTTACCGTCCCATAACGCTCCATCATAGATACGCTGTGAGAGGCTGCTCGAATAAAAGTGCGAAGAAGGAAGCTCGGAATGAATCTTACCCACCCCATCCCGGAAAGACTGCCATATTTCCCGCTGCTGTGCTGAGCTGCCCTGATCTCATCGTGAATCTGACGATACGTCTTTGACTGCGCCGCACGGATTCCAAGAGGCTCAGGGGCTTTTTCGCCGTCGATTTCTCGTTCAACAAAAGCACCTACAGTCACATCCTTCAGCAGAATCAGCTTCCGCCCCTTGCGAAAGGAGTTCAGCTCGGGGCGTTAAGCCACGGCACGAGCCAAACACGAAATGACGTATGCGGTCAAAGATAGCGTTTCTCCTGTTCGCTGCTTATGCTGTTGCATGATCCGTCGCGGTTCACTGATATCAACCTCGGTGATCGCGTGGATCGTGGGGCTCGCATTGGCAACGGCAGCAGCAGCGGCAGCTACCCGCCTGTTTGCGGGAAATGGGACAGTTTTGAGCCTACTGTTCATTCTTGCCTCCGCACAGGCATCATAGGGCCACCACCCTACCCTTAGCCCCAGACCCCCGTCATAGGCAGAGTCAACCTAAAACCGCAAAGGGACAAGATTCACCCACTATTGCGAACGGGACAGTAGGCTCCTTAGGGAGAGAGAACGGCCAGGTGCCTTTCGATTCGTATAGCCTCTTCGCTTAGCGATAGTCGACGGCCTTGACCGCTCTCCGTCTTGGCCCTCCTGCCCGGAAACGGTCAAATAGATCTCCGGACGGGCTGAGGCCTGGCTTCGATGGCGTGGAAAACGCCAAAGAAGAATCGCCGATGGGCTGTCACGATCAGCCCTGCGGTTCGTGCGAGATCTCAGCGGTTCTTGATTCCAACGGCAGCCCGCTGCCTCGAAGTGACCGCGGGCTGTTCGATCCTGGTGGTGACCTATAGGACCCCAACTGCTGCGACCGTGTTCGAGTAGCAGGATGCGGCCATTCGGCCTGACCACCCGGCTCATCTCACGCAGCGCGGCCACAGGGTCCGAGAATGTGCAGGTCGAAAGGGCCGACACAACCACGTCGAAGCATCCGTCGATGAAATCGAGTCGCCCAGCATCCATCACGCGCAAGTTAACCGGCAGACCCAAACGGTCAGCCCTTCGGCGGGCAATGCTCAGCATTCCTGGGCTGAGATCAATCCCTGTGACATGGCTGGCGGCGCGCAAGAACGGGAAGCTTGCGCCGGTGCCGCAGGCCACGTCAAGCACGTGGCCCGCAACGTCGTTCAGCAGGCGGCGGCGTTGGCGATCTACTCCAAACAGGCGCCGGTCCATGAAGGTCATACGGCCGTAGGCGGGAGCAAGTCGATCGTATGTCCGCTGGATTTCTTCTCTGGGCATGGTCCGGTAATCGAGGCAAGTACTCATCTTTGCTCGTCTCCTTCAAAGCGGGGCGTCATGTGACAGGGCGAGTCGTAGATGCTGTTGCCGGCCCGGCAGGTCTGATCGTGCAACTGCATGCGCGTGCGCGAGCCCTCAGGTTAAGCGCGAGGGCTAACAAAACGAGCAAGCGGCCACTCCCCCACAGCGGCCAGCCGCGTAAACCCGTCCCGCCCAGAGACGAATAGCGGCCCACCCACAAGAGCACGCCACCTGATAGGAACAAAGCCAAAGGGACGATCCGGCGATGACCCCGATAGTCGAGGACAAGGCCAACCAGCCCGACAACCAGTAGCCCAGCGGAGAGCCACATCCATACAGGGGCAAGTATGCCTAGATTGATTCCGTTGACAACCGCGTTCATCGGTTCGGTAATGCGCGGGTTGGCGTCGATATAGGAAGGTTGCCCAGTCTGTCGGTCTAGAAAATAGTCAATTGAAAGACTACCGTGTCGCTCGCAAGCATTCGAGCGATGTTGAATGGCACCAACAGGGACTATAGATATTTCAAGGAAAAAGATTGGTTCCACTGGCGGGAAGGTTCTTCGATTTTTTCGGAGGACGGATGGGCAGAGCACGTCTCGCTGAAGCAGCAAAGGTGTGAGACTTCGGGCGCCGTTGCTGATTTCCGGTCAAAAGGCCGCGGTCAAGCCGACCTGTCCACCCACGAAGAGAGTGTATTGGCTATAGCGGTCAGCCAGGAAGGTCCCCAGCATCAAAGCGGAATACAGCGAAAGCCTTTCCGTGAGCCCTTTGGCTAACACACCGACGCCGGCCACGCGGTGCGAGATGTATGCGGATCCTGGAACGATCAGCAGGTAGTCATTGAAACCTGCAAGGAGGCCGGGGAAGATCGTAACGAGACCGTAGAGTTGGTTTGAAAGCTCGTAGTCGCTCTTGCCAAGAGCGCAGTTGGCAATCCACTCGAAGAAATAGCCGCTGCCGTCACCAACATGGAAATAGGTGACGGAGAATGTCTCCAGCGCGGCGAACGGTCCGAAGGCAACCTTGAGCGTGGGAGCGGCTCCAAGCATGTATCCGGCTGCGCCGCTCTGGGTGAGCTCTGAGACGGAAGCCTTGTCGAAACCAGCCGCATAGCCCGGAAGGTCGACAAGGCCGAAGCCCAGAGCGCTGAAGTATCCCGTGAATTGTGCGGTAAGGGCCAGATCAAAGAACGCGATCGGTTCAACATCTACAAACACCCCCGCCAGCTCGTACGCCGGGGAAAGGGTATTGATGACTCCAAAGTCGATCTTCGTGGATTCCCACAGGATTCCAGTGGATCTTGCGAGGGGCACGCGATAAAGGAATTGGCTCACGAGCTGAACGCCGAGGGGGACGTTGGAGGTCTGGACAGACTGATCGAGGTAGAGTCCGGGGACTGCCTTGTCTGCAAAAAGGCTCCCGATCACGAGCACTGAAAGCACAAAGGCGAGAGTCACTTTCTTCATGGGTTCTGCTGCACGGCTACCGAGATATCTGCAACGATTTCCGAAGCAGTGGTGATTCCCGCAAGGTCAGGATCAATCGAGCCATCCCTGCCGTCCGCCGCGCCATGACCCTCAAGGGAGAGCTGGTAGACGCGGACTCCGGAATCCAGATCGATGTCCGCCGCGTACACGAGGGACGGCTGTCCGCTCCCCCCAACCGGGCCGCCCGAGTATCCCGGTTCTCCCGGTTTGGCAGAAGCCGGATATCGGTCGTTGAAATCGAGTGATTGGTTGAACTCGGCAAGAATCCGAAACTTCCTGAGGCCAGGCTTCTCCATGAACGCGGCATCGACCCCCGCCTTCGATGTCGCGCCGCTCACCGCGTCCGCCTCGGGGTCGGCTTTTGTCGGCATGAAGAGCCCGTCCGCGGATTTGATTCCTCTGTGATGGCTCCAGACAGGAAGAGACTCAGGGCGCCGGATTCCTCCCTCGGGGATCTCCTCTCCCGGAGAGGCGACCCATCCCTGGGTTGCTGTCTTGTGCGTGACGAAGATGGTGCTCAGGTAGGTTCCGTTTTCGTCTTCGATCCAGATCGCGTACTGCGGCGGAGTCTGGAAGGTGAGGCCAAGAAACAAGGGATGCCTGTGCAGCCATGCTTTTCCCGGTGTCACGGAGACCTCTATGGGTCCTGTTCCGACCTTCGCAGGGACCGCGGCGCAGCCCGTCAGGATTGCCAGTACGGCGGCTGACAGCAGCATGCGCCGGCTCCCGCGTCCCGTTTTGGTTTGGCTTTTCATGTGCCCTTTCCTTTCGTTGTTCCGATTGATCTCAGGATGTGTTGAAACATCGCTTCCACCAGGGCTTCCGGGCCGACGCCGCGGTACTTTCGGAGATAAGCCGCCTTCTTGTCCAGGAGAAGGTTAAGCCCGAGAAGCTCTGCCCACAGCACCAGCGCCGTCTCCTCCGGGTCCAGGTCGCTGCGGAGGCTTCCATCGCGGACCCCATCGCGGATAGTGCTGGTCAGAAGGTCCGCGATCTTTTCCCCTTCGGCATAACATTTGCGCGCAACGTGGTCGTCTTCGGCGAAATCGGCGTCCTGCGTCTCATAGAGTACGATCGTTCGAAAATGGTGGAAATGGCTCTTTCGAAACTCGACATACGTTCGACCCACTGCCGCCAGTCGGTCGGCCGCAGGCCCATCCGCCAGGTTGCTCACAGTCTCCCGCAGCATTGCATTGAGGAGACGGAAGCCCCGATGCGCGATGGCAAGGGTGAGCTGGTTCTTGCCAGAGAAGTACTTGTACAGCGTCCTCTTGCTGAAGTCGGACTCACGGGCGACGTCGTCCATGGTCGCGCCATCGAAACCGCGCGCAAAGAAGATCCGCTCCGCTGCGTCGATGATATCGTCTTCGCGAATTAACTTTTCCCGTTCTCTGCGTTCGGGCGCACCCATTGCATATCCTCCAGAATAAACTTATAGTTTACTTCATTGCACTGTAGTATACTTATTGAGGTCCGTCAAGTCCTCGAATGTTCAGGTGCAGTCGGGAGATGCGCGAACATGGGGCGCGCGGGCGTTTTCGCGGGCGAGTGTGTTCATTTGGGAGCGAGGTCAAGGAGGCCTTAAGATGAAGATCCTCTTCCGGTTTGTTGTCGTCATGCTCATTGCCAGTTGCTCGTCTTGCAGTATTCGTTCCTCACCGCTCGCGCCCGGGTCGTGGCTTGATATCATGGACCGTGCCCGTTGGGCACAGAACGCGCATAACATGCAGAGTTGGAAGTTGACTCCGGCGCCCAAAGACAGAGACACACTATGGATCTGGCTCGATTCTGGCAGGCTCCTTCCTCAGACCGATCCCCTGTCACGCCAATTGTTGATCTCGGTCGGGTGTTTCCTGGCAGCCGCGGAGGACGCCGCGGCCGCCCGGGGTCTGAAGCTTTCCTGGACCCTGTTCCCGAACGGTGTCTGGAACCCCACCAGGCCGGCGGGAACACCGGTGGCCGCTTTGTCGAAGGCTCCCGACCCACAGGCGTCGCCGCGGGAGAAGCTGGATGCGCTGTCCACGGCAACGGTAAAGTACAGGGTCACCCCGCTTGTTTTTTCAAAGGATTTCTTTGACTCCCAGGAAACCCGTTATTCGGAGGCAAGGATTCGGTTCGCGTGGATCCAGGAGCCGGGCCAGCTGGAGAAGATCAAGAAAATCGCCCGCGATGCATATGCCGTCGAGATGACGCTCCCACGGACGCTCGACGAGAGCTACCTGAACACTCGGTTCAACGGTGACCAAAGGCGACGGAGGCCCTGGGGCATCACCCTTCTGCCGAACTTCCCTGCAGGGGTTATCCCCCTGGTTGACGTTTGGGAAACGCTCTTTCCTGAGTCGCGGCAAGACTACGCGAAATCTTCCATAAAGCTCTTCTCTTCGGCGATTGATTCTTCGAGAGCCATCCTCGTCGTGACGACCCAGGGAAATACTCCTGAGCTTCAAGTTCGCACGGGAGTGTTGTTGCAGAGGCTCTGGATGGAAGTGCTGTCTGCCGGCGGAAGTCTGCTACCCCTTTCCCAGGCGCTGCAGGAGTATCCGGAGATGAGGGAGCTTCGCGGGGCGATCCACAGGGAAGCATCCCAGCCGGGGGAGACGGTTCAGATGCTTCTTTCACTAGGAAAGCCAAAGGGAGCATTTGTTCGCTCTCCGCGGATTCCCGCAAGCGAGTTGTTCCCTCGGAAGTGACAGAGGCTAACCGCCCCCCCACGAGAAAAGGCGTTCCCGAGGGCGCGGCGCCTCTCGGCAGGAATCGATTCCGGATGACGGGTCGCCCGAGTCGAGGCAACACGCGGATAACACGGATTTATCCTTCTTTCATGTGCTGTTTATTGATTTCACTGCTGGCCGGATTAGTCTTGAATTGCTGAAATGACCAGGAGAGGAGCATTCATTCTCAGTTTCCTGGGAGCCTTGGCGCTCGCAGGGACCACAGCCTCATACGCTGAGAATCTTTTCGAGCTGGCAAAAGGCGGCGCGCCGCTGCAGGTGCAAGCCGCCGTGGACGCCGGAGCGGATGTCAATGAGCGGGGAAGAAATGGCGTGACCCCGTTGATGCTCGCAGCGCTGTTCAACAGGGACCCGGACGTCATTCAGGTGCTCATAAAGGCAGGGGCAAGGCTTGCGGACACAAACTCTGACGGCCGCACTGCCCTCCAGCTTGCCGCCCAGTTCAGTGGCAACCCGGCGGTCATCACTGCGCTCCTGAACGCCGCCGGGGTCACCGACAGTGACGCAAAGACGGCTCTGCTGTTTGCCGCGGAGAGCAACCCGAATCCTGACACTATCGCGGCGCTCGTGGGAGCAGGACTGAACGTTGACGCCACAATGTCCGATGGGCGCACTTCCCTGATGCTTGCAGCCGAGTTCAATCAGAACCCTGCGGTCATTTCCGCTCTCCTGGTGGCCGGAGCGAATGCAAAGCTCAAGTCCAGTGAGGGGAAAACGGCGCTTGAATATGCAGAGGAAAACCCAAAGCTGAAGGGGACCCAGGAATACCTTGAGCTGAAGAGCGTGACCCGATAGGCCTGGAGTTGGTTCGGTTTGTACCGAATTGGCAAAAGGATTATTTCTTGCATAGCAGTGAGTTGCGTATAGGTGTTTAGTTTGAGATACACTGCTGTAACACGAAGGAAACACTTTTGAGCTGATTTATCGCCTTCGGCTTGTTTGTTGTTTCGAGGACGAAACAGATTCCGCAGAAATGTTTCCCAACGTCGCCAAGCCCGATCCACCTGACTCTAATTATCTGAGAGCAAAGAAATTAGTAATAGGTGATATTCTTTGCTCCTGGCACATGCTTTGCATATATTTACTCCACTAAGGAGGCACTCGAAAATGAGACGAATCGCTCTTGTTCTGGCTCTCTTTGTGCTGGCTCTGCCAGTGGCCGTATTTGCCGGAGGCGCAAAAGAAGCCGGCGGCGGAAAGCTGGCTGTCGGTATCGTTCTCCCCACAAAAGACGAGCCCAGGTGGATCCAGGACCAGACAAGGTTCCAGGATGCATTCAAGAAGCTCGGCTACAACGTGCAGATCCTCTTCAGCCAGGGCGACTCGGCCAAGGAAAAGGCCAACGTCGAAGCCCTGATCTCCCAGCGGCGTCAAAGTCATCATCATCTGCCCCCAGGACGCCTCGGCGGCGGCAGCGGCAGCGGATGAAGCGCATGCAGCGGGCGTAAAGGTCATCTCGTATGACCGCCTGATCCGTGACACCGCCTCCGTCGACTACTACGTGACCTTCGACAGCGTGGCGGTCGGCGCGGCATGGGGCACCTACCTCTGCCAGCAAGGCTACCGGCACGGGAACAACCTGTACCTGTATGCCGGCGCTGCCTCGGACAACAACGCGTTCCTCTTCTTCCAGGGCGCATGGAGCGTTCTGCAGCCCAAGATCGCTGACGGCACCTTCGTCATCAGGAACTCAAGCGCAGCCGTGGCGCTTCAAAACAAGGCCATGCTCTCTCGCGAAGAGGAAGCAAGCATCATCGGCCAGGTCACCACGAACTGGAACTTCAACGATGCGAAGAACAAGGCAGAGGCTGACCTGACTGCGGCTTCCGCAGACGCGAAGGGCACGGTGTACATCGCTGCCCCGAACGACGGGACCGCCCGCGCCATCGCGGATGCCTTCGCCGCCGACAAGGCCGTCACGAAGTACTACATCACCGGACAGGACGCTGAGAAGGCTTCCATCCAGTACATCATCGACGGCAAGCAGTCCATGACGGTCCTGAAGGACGTGCGCGTGCTCGTTGATGACGCCATCAACGCGGCTGTTGCCTATGTCAAAGGCCAGGCACCTGAGAAGACCACGACATACAACAACGGCAAGATCGACGTCCCCGCAAAGCCCTCGGCCATCGTCACGGTGACCAGGGACAACGTGAAGGCCGCCATTGTGGACTCCGGCTACTGGCCGGCCAGCGCTTTCACGGGCCTCTAAGACACCTCTCCTGAATCTGTTCTGATTTCCGGCAGGAGCAGCGATGGACACGTCCACCGCTGCTCCTGTACTATGGGTCATCCCTTTTCACTCGACTGAAGCGGAGCCGCCATGGGTACCCCACTCTTGGAGATGAAAAACATAACAAAGACCTTCCCGGGCGTCGTTGCTCTGAACAACGTCAGCTTCCAGGTCATGGAGAAGGAAATACACTGCCTGGTCGGAGAAAACGGGGCAGGGAAATCCACCCTCATGAAAGTCCTGAGCGGCGTGCACCGCTACGGAGACTACCAGGGAGAGATCATCTTCGGCGGCAAGGTCCAGCAATTCCACCACATCGCGGACAGCGAAAAGGCGGGCATCGCCATCATCTACCAGGAGCTCGCGCTGGTCCCCGAAATGACGGTCTATGAAAACATCTTCCTGGGCCACGAGATAGGAAACGGCTTTACCATGGACTGGAATGAAACGGTGAAAAAGGCCACCGAAATGCTCCGGCAGGGTGCAGGCTGTCGGTGAACCCGGATACGAAGGTGAAGGACCTCGGCATCGGGAAGCAGCAGCTCGTGGAGATTGCCAAGGCGCTTTCCCGCGACGTGAAGCTCCTCATCCTGGATGAGCCCACGGCGGCCCTCAACGAGGACGACTGCGACAACCTCCTGGACCTGCTCCGCGGCCTCAGGCAGCACGGGGTCACCTGCGTTCTCATTTCCCACAAGCTGAAGGAGGTCATCAGGATCGCCGACACGGTCACCGTGTTGCGTGACGGTCAGACCATCACCACGCTGAGCGCCGCACGGGGAGAGGTTTCCGAATCCGTGCTGATCAAGCACATGGTGGGGAGAGAGATCGACAATATCTACCCCCGACGGGAGCACGTTCGGTCCGAGAAGGTCGTGCTGGAGGTGAAGGACTGGAACGCATACGACCCGAACCTCGGCCGGGCTATCCTCAAGGACGTTTCCTTCAAAGTGAAGAAGGGGGAGATCGTGGGGTTTGCCGGGCTGATGGGCTCAGGCCGTACGGAGCTCGCCAAGAGCATTTTCGGAAACCCGGACGGCTACGCCATCAGGGGGAGCTTCGCGTAGACGGCTCCGTACGGCACTTCCACAATCCCAAGGATGCCATCAGCTCCTCCGTCGCGTACGCGACGGAGGACAGGAAGAAGAACGGCCTCATCCTCATCCAGGACGTGAAGCAGAACATCACCCTCGCCAATCTGCGCGAGATCTCGCGGAGAGGGATCGTCAACGGCAACGCGGAGGTCAAGGTCGCGGAGGAATACACCAACGCGCTCAGCATCAAGACGCCGAGCCTGGAGCAGACCGTCTCCAACCTCAGCGGCGGCAACCAGCAGAAGGTGTCCGTGGCCAAATGGCTGTTCGTGAAGCCCGAGGTGCTCATCCTGGACGAGCCCACGCGGGGGATCGACGTCGGCGCGAAATATGAGATCTACACGATCATGAACAGGCTCGTGAGCCAGGGAATGAGCATCATCATGATTTCATCCGAGCTGCCTGAGATCCTGGGCATGAGCGACCGCATCTATGTAGTTTCAACGGGAAGGATCACCGGCGAGCTGCCGACTTCGGAAGCGACGCAGGAAAAAATCATGCAGCTGGCAACGAGCTAGGAGGCGCCTTGTGACCGTCAACGACCTGCAGAAAGCCGCGCGGCAGAACATCCGCGACTACGGCATGTACATCGCGCTGTTCATCATCATGGCCATTTTCACCATCACCACGAAGGGCCTCTTCATATCCTCGCGCAACATCTCCAACCTCATGAACCAGACCGGCTACATTGCCGTGCTTGCCGTGGGCATGACGCTGGTCATCGTGATCCGGCACATCGACCTTTCCGTCGGGTTCCTGTCCGGGTTCCTCGGGGCAATTGCGGCAATCAGCCTCGTGTTCTGGCACGTGCCGGTCTTCTTCGCCATCCTGCTGGTGCTCGTGCTCGGGATAGGCGCGGGGCTGCTCACCGCGTTCCCCGTGGCCCAGCTGGGCATCCCTTCCTTCGTCGCCTCCCTGGCGGGCTGGCTGATCTACCGCGGAGCCTTGCTCCTCGTCACGCTGAACACGGGCACCATCATCATCCCGGACAAGATCTTCAATGCGATCGGAAATGGCTACATTCCTGACCTGTTTCCGACCGCCGGGTTTTTCCCGGGGTCCACAAACTGACGGTCTTCCTCGGGCTCCTGGGTATCGTCTGGTTCATCCTGGGCCAGATCCGCAGCCGACGGAGCAAGAAGGCGTACAACTTCGAGGTGATCCCCGCGGACATGTTCGCGCTGAAGCTCGTCTTCATCTCCGCCCTGCTGGCCGTCATCACCTGGGTGCTTGCCGGCTACAACGGCCTCTCGTGGACCCTGGTCATCGTGCTCGTCGTGGTCGGAGTCTACAACTTCATTGCCAACCAGACGGTGCTGGGCCGTCACATCTACGCCGTGGGCGGCAACCCCGAAGCGGCTGAGCTGAGCGGCGTCAGCGTGAAACGGATCACGTACCTGGTCTTTGGTTCCATGGGGATGCTCTCCGGCCTCTCCGGCATCCTTTTCGCCTCCCGTCTTCAGTCAGCCACGACCACCGCCGGGTCGCTGTTCGAGCTGGACTCCATTGCCGCCGCCTACATCGGCGGCGTATCGGCGGCCGGCGGCGTCGGAAAGATCATGGGGTCCCTCATCGGAGCCCTGGTCTACATTTCCCTCACCAGCGGAATGAACCTCATGGGAACCGACATTTCCTCCCAGTACATCGTGCGCGGGGCGGTGCTCGCGGCGGCCGTCATCTTCGACGTGACGACGCGCAGGACGCGCAAGTGAGGTGGCTGGATCGGGACGCTGCCGAGGGGCCGCCTCGATCGACGCCGGACGTCCATGCGCCTGAGGACAAAGCTCCTTGCCGGCATACTCGTCACGCTCCTGCTCCAGATTGCCGTCACGGGGACTTTCACCCTCAGGTCTTTCCTCCACACCACCCGCAGCTCCATGGACACGGATCTGCGCCGGGACTGGGACCGCGCCCGCGCGTACTTCGAGAACCTGAAGCACAGGCTCTACACGGACATTTTCCAGCTGTGCTTCCTCCTGGAGGAAGGGCAGACCGCGAACGCCTCGGAAGAATACCTGCGAAGCATGATGCGCCACTTCATCAGCCTTACGACCGTGGATCGAATTGTGCTGGTGGACGACCGGGGCGGCGTGATTGCTGATGAGCGCTCGGGCTTTGTCCAGGGAGACGTTCTCCCCGCGGCCATGCTGAACCCGAGGGACTTCCGGTTCCCCCGCAACCAGTTCGTGACTGCAACGGACGCCGGGGCGCAATGCGGCTCTTCCTGGTGACCGGAACGACCATTTCCCGTCCCGGTTTCCCGCCATGGCACCTGTACCTCGTGACGAACGTTGACAAGAGTGTCGTGGAGGAAATCCTGGAAAAGACGGGGACCAATGTCGCCCTGTACGCGGGCGACGTTCCGGTGGTTTTCACCGACGAGTTTCAGCCCTTCAAGACACTCGGACAGCTTCGCGTCGGCACCGTGCGCTTCGGCAACCATCCCTACAGCGTCTACTCCCGGCCGCTGTCCGCGGACCTGCGGGACAAGCTGTACCTCGTGTCCCTTCGATCCACCCTGGAGGAGCAGCTGTACATTAGCTCGGTCCTCATCTCGTACCTCACTGCTTTCCTGATAACGCTGGCGGCGTCCCTGTTCCTGGCGGCGGGGATCACAAGCCTCGCCATTTCCCCCTTTACCCGCCTGTCGCAGTGGCTGCACCGCTACATGGACACGGGTGAGGTCGGAAACATCGACATCCGCTCCCGGGATGAGACGGGGTTCCTTGCCGGGGCCTTTCATGCCATGGTGAGCACCCTCATCGCGGAGAAGCACACGGTGAGCGATCAGCTGGACCAGATACGGCAGCTCGCCTCGTACAACGAGCGCATCATGAACGGGATCCGGGCGGCAATCGTGGTTGCGGATGCCGAGGGCGCCATCGAGTTCTGCAACAGCTACTTTGCCCAGGTGGCCGGCGAGGAGCGGGAGGCCCTTCGCGGCCAGAGCTTTCGGGGCAAGGTGTCCTCCCTGTTCACCCTTCGAAACGGCGCCGCGGCGGCAGATGCTTTCCCGCTGGACAGGGAAGCCGTGGTTGAGGGGCTTTCCCTTCCGCGTCCGGGGGAAAGCCCGCTTCACTTCACGGCAAAGCTCTCCCCCATAGGACTTTCTGGAAACAGGAGGGGCTCCCTCATCGTGCTGGAGGATGTCACGGACTCGGAGCGGTTCTGGGCCGGAGCCACCATCGCGGACAAGGTCACGTCCCTGGGAATCCTTTCCGCGGGCATGGCGCACGAGATCAACAACCCCCTGGGGTCCATTCTTTCCCACGTCAACTACCTGAAGGCGGTGGAGAAAGGCCGTGAAAAGCTCGACTCCCTGTTCTGGATCGAAAGCGAGACGAACCGGATCGCGGCCATCATCAAGCGCATCCGCGCCTACACGGCGCCGGCCGCGGGAGGTGAGCTCACGGCGGACCTGAACCTCCTGGCTGGCCAGACCCTGGAGCTCCTGCGCTTCACGCTGGAGAAGCGGCGCCTGAACGTCTCCCTGGATCTCGCGGAGGACCTGGGCGTCGTGGTCTGTCCGCCCGACGAGCTGAAGCAGGTGGTCCTCAACATCCTCCTGAACGCGTGCGAGGCCTGCACGGACGGGGGAGCAATCCGGATCCATACGCGCCATGACTGTGACGGGAAAGCCCTCCTGATGGTCGCGGACAATGGGCTGGGAATCGACCCTGCCAACATGAAGAACATCTTCGACCCCTTCTTCACGACGAAGAACATGAGCCAGGGAAACGGGCTCGGTCTCTCGATCTGCTACGCCATCGTCAAACGAGCGGGCGGGGACATCCGCGTCTCCAGCGCCCCGGGTGCGGGGACGGAGGTGGAGGTGGTTCTCAATGTACATGAACATCCTCATCGTTGATGATGAGCCGGGGCTGCGCAACGGCCTCTCGAAAGTGCTTGCCCTTCAAGGCTACCGTGCGCTGGAGGCTTCCACGGCGGCGGAAGCGAGGAAGGTCATGGCGAGCGCGGAGGTGCACCTGGTGCTCCTGGACCTGAAGCTGGGGGGGGAAGACGGGCTTGCGCTTCTGAAGAGCCTGAAGGCCGAAGAGCCGGCAGTTCCGATCATCATCATCACCGGCCACGGAGACGTCACGCGCGCCGTGGAGTGCATGCAGGCGGGCGCCACGAATTACATTCCCAAGCCCATTGACAATGACCTCCTCTTTTCGGTCCTGGACAAGGAGCGCTCCGCCCTGAATGACAGGCAGAGCACGCTTGCCTTCCGCGAATCCCTGCGAACCAGCACCCGGACCCAGCTTGCCCCCAGCTCCTCCCCGCAGATGAAGGAAATCGAGAAAGTGATCCTGAAGATCAGGGATTCCGACGTGCCCCTGCTCCTGCTGGGAGAGACGGGCACGGGCAAGGAGGTGGTGGCAAAAAGCATCCACTATTCCGGCGCATACCGCGACAGGCCTTTCGTCGGTCTGAACTGCGCCTCCCTGAACGAAAACCTGCTGGAGAGCGAGATGTTCGGACACGAAAAGGGCGCTTTCTCCGGAGCGGTGGCCCGCAAGATCGGCAGGTTCGAGCTGGCGGGGAGCGGGACCCTTTTCCTGGACGAGATTGGCGATATGAGCCTCGCAATGCAGGCAAAGCTCCTGCGCGTCCTCCAGGAACGGACGCTGGAGCGCGTCGGGGGGACAAAGCCGGTCTCCGTGTATTGCAGGCTCATCGCGGCAACCAACAAGGATCTTGCGGCCCTGCGGTCCGACGGCGCCTTTCGCGAAGACCTCTATTACAGGCTGAGCACAGTCACGTTAAAGCTCCCGCCTTTGCGAGAGCGCGCGCGTGACATCCCTTCGCTGGTCACGCTGTTCGTCGAGGAAGCCAACGCAACGTATGGCCGCTCAGTGCGGACCATCCCGGACCCGGTCATGCGCCGTCTCACGTCGAGTCCCTGGCCGGGAAACATCCGTCAACTCCGCAACGTGATAACAAACGCCGTGATCCTGAGCGACAGAGAAGAAATTGCGGACATTGACCTCGGAGACGGAGTCTCCGAGCTGGGGGAGATCGCATTGGAGGGGGATCTGCATACCACGATAGAGCGCCATTGCGCGGACCTGGAAAAAAAGATCATACGATCCGAGCTGGAGAAGAGCGGAAGGAACATCACGAGGACCGCGTCCCGGCTGGGCATAAGCAGGAAGACTCTCTATGAAAAGATGCGTCGCTATGGGTTCTAAGCGCCTGCTGTCCGCCGGGAGGCTGGCCTGCCTCACGGCCCTCCTCCTGTCATGCGCCGCCCCCGTCGTGCTGTCCGCAGGGGGCAGGCCCGAACCCCGGGACCCGCGGCTGGAGATCTTCAGCTGGTGGACTGCGGGGGGCGAGGCAGAGGGGCTTGCGGCGATGTTCCAGCTATACAACGCGAAGTTTCCCACGGTGCAGATCATCAACGCAACCGTGGCCGGGGGAGCGGGCTCCAACGCCAAGGCCGTGCTGGATACGCGCATGCGCGGGGGAAACCCGCCCGACTCTTTCCAGGTGCACGCCGGCCACGAGCTGATCGACTCCTGGGTCCGTGCGGGAAAGATGGAGCCCATCACGTTTGTCTTCAGGGACAACGGGTGGCTCACGGCCTTCCCCAAGGACCTCATAGAGATCATCTCGTACCAGGGAGAGATCTACAGCGTTCCCGTGAACATCCATCGTTCCAACGTCCTCTGGTACAACAAGAAGATCTTCGCCGACGCGGGGATTCTCCCGCCGAAGAGCTTCGACCAGCTGGTCCGGGACTGCGAGGCGCTGGCCAACAAAGGCACCACACCGCTGGCCCTGGGGGACAACGGGATATGGGCCTCCCTGCACCTCATGGAAAACGTGCTCCTCGCCACCATGGGACCTGCGCGATACAAGGGCCTGTGGACGGGGGCCACTCCCTGGAACGGGGGGGAGCTGCGCACGGCGCTTGCCCGGTTTGCCACGCTCCTGCGCTACGCCAATACGGACCATGCGACGCTGAGCTGGGATGCGGCTGCTCAATACGTCATTGACGGGAAAGCCGCCATGACGGTGATGGGTGACTGGGCGGAGGGTTACTTCAAGGCCAGGGGACTTACGCCGAACAAGGAGTTCGGCTGGGTCCCCTTTCCCGGCACCGGCGGCTCCTTCATGATGCTCTCGGATTCCTTCGGCCTGCCTCGGGGCGCCCCGGACAGGGACGCCGCGGTCAAGTGGCTCACCATGGCCGCCTCACGGGAAGGCCAGGATGCCTTCAACCCGAAGAAGGGCTCCATCCCCTCGCGTATAGACGGGGATCGCTCCCTGTACGACGTCTATCTCCAGTCCGCAATGGACTCCTTCAGGACCGACACGATTGTCCCGAGCGTGACTCACGGCGCGGCGGCCGCGGAGGGGTGGGTCAACGAGATCCAGGACGTGATTGCCACCTTTGTTTGTGACCAGGACGTGGAAAAAGCAGCCGCGGCCCTGATCGAGGCTGCGAAGAAATACGTGAGGTGACGGCGCGCCCTCGTGATGCGGCGCGCCCCCGTGATGCGGCGCCACTCTGATGCGGCGCCCCTTTCTCCCCTGCCGGCCTCGTTTGTTAATACCTGACAAAATCAGTAACCTAGACCGTGAACTTCAGGGACGCGTCTTACATCATTGAGCTTCTGACGCCGAAGCAAAACGACGAGAACTTCGAGGCGAAGCTGGATGAGTTTGCCCTGCGATACCGCAAGATCCTGGACCACGGCGCGGTGGTCTCGATCTGCGACAACCCCCTGGGCAACCTTCATTTCACTGCAATGGAAGTGGTGGGGTTCCTGGGTCTTCCCTTCGATCCGGATCGGACGCTGCTTCACCTCAACTCTTTTCACCGCAAGGAAGATTTCGACGCCTTCCTCCGCGATGCGCGGGAGAGAGGGATCAGGCACGTCCTTGCGGTGAGCGGAGACGGCGGGCCGCGCCTCCCGAGGCTGGAGCCGTCCGAGCTCGGCCTGACGGGCAGGACGGTGACCTCCGTGGAGATTCTGAAGTACGTCGAAAGAGAGCACGCGGGCTGGTTCAGCTGCGGAGTCGCCTTCAATCAATACGAGCCGGAAGACAGCGAGCTGGAAAAGCTGCGGCGCAAGCTGGATGCCGGCGCGAAGTTCGTGATCACACAGCCGGTGATCGCCAGGGAGGCGGCCGTGGATGTTCTTCGAAGCACCGGGGTGCCGCTGTTCATCGGCGCCTGGATGTCGAAGCGGATCGACCCTCTCTGCGAGTGCGTCGGAGTGAAAAAACCGAACGGCGCACAGTACGATCCTGCCGCAAACCTCGCCCGCATCCACGAGGGATATCCCGGCGATGGGATCTACCTTGCGCAGCTTGGATTCAAGCAAAGCTGGGCGCAGCTTCTCACGCGTTCACTGGCATAGGAGCCTGCGGGAGGCGGCGGGGCCCGGCCGAGGGGGCGCCGCAGATCACCGTCACAGCAAATCGTCCAGAAGAGCGGCCATCTCCGCGTTCCCCCCGGCGGGGGGTGACCAGTCCACGTGCACGACCTCGTAGCCCGCCGCGTGCAGAGTATCCCCGAACTCCCGGACTCCCACGTTCACGAACACGGGCTTTCCGCGCAGCAGGTCCTTCAACGGTTCGGCCATCATCGCACCTCTTTCCGTGCCGCAAGCAGCAGTGCTGCCTCTCGGCAGAACGCCGCGGCCTGCGCGTTGCTGGGGAACACAAGGACGCCGGCATCCGCCAGGGCACCCATCTGCGCTTCCAGTCCCTGCGCATCCGCGTCTGTCCCGCACACCGAGCCGACCACCGTGACATGGTCTCCCCGACGGCGCGCGGATTCCCGCACGGCATGGATGGCTGGCACAAGGTCTCCCACGGGGTCGCGGGATGAGATGGCGCCAAGGATGAAATCCAGAAGGACAAGCGCAACGCTGGGATCCTGCCCCTCCTCGGCAAGCCTCTTCCGCCGCAGGGTTGCGTCGATCATCGGGTGGGGCCGTCCTTCCACGAAGATCTCCGCGCCCATGTCGACAAATGAGCTTTCGAGGCTCGCCCGGGAATCCGCAAGCTCCTTCATTCCGTGTATGGGAGAGTTGGAATACACGACCAGCCCGGCGCGTCGAAAGATGGCCTGGGACTGGTAGCAGAAGGTCCCACCAGCGAAAAGGCCGCGAACATGACGTTGCGCGGGCCGCATCCTGGCCACCTCCGCCGCGGCCTGCGCGCGGAGGGCTTCCCGGGACGGCCGCGGCATCACGGATCCGCCGAGCCCCGTCTTCTGAAGGGCCATCTCCACGGCATCGTCGATGACGGAGGCCGTGAGGAGGTTTCCCGTCTCGGCAGGCATGGCGGCGGCGCCGAAGAGGCAGAGAACCACTGGTTTGTCGCAGCGCGCCAGGCGCTGCATGAGCTTTCGTGTCGCGCTCTCCCCCGGCGGCTTGGACAGGATGGCTATGACACTGGTCCCCGGATCCGTTTCCAGAGCGTCGATTGCCGTCAGCGTCGATATGCCGCCTATGGCATCTGAAAGGTCGCGGCTGCCGGTCCCGATTGCGTGCGATATCCCCGAGCCGGCCGCATGGACCAGGCAGGAAAACTCCTGCATCCCGGTGCCCGAAGAGCCCACGATCCCGATGGGCCCGCGCCGCACGGCGTTCGCAAAGCCGATGCCGGCGCCGCAGAGAAACGCGGTGCCGCAGTCTGGTCCCATGACCACCAACCCCCGGTCCCGCGCCGCTCTCTTGAGCGAAAGCTCGTCTTCCACGGAGACGTTGCTCGAAAAAAGGAAGACGTTCAGGCCCTGGTCCAGGGCCGCGCGCGCCTCCCGTGCAGCATATTCACCGGGAACGGAAATCACCGCCACGTTGGAATCCGGGCGCGCTTCCACGGCCTCCCGGATGGACCGCGGGTCCCGTGGTGCCTCCGTTGCGGCGGAGGCCGCCGTGGACCGTCGGAGCCAGGCTTCCGGATCCGCGGCCACGGTCCGTATCGCGGCCTCCTCTCCCTCCAGGGCAAGGACAAGGTCGTTGGGACCCGCTGCCGCAAAGTCAGCGTCCTGTCCCCCCTGGCCATATCCGAGCTCTGTCAGGACTTTCTTGTTTGCGTCGGTTGCAAGGAGAGCCGAGGCGTCATTGACTCCCGGCTGTCCGGCGATCCGCCGCGCGACCTGCATGAGGAAAACGGAGTCGAAATAGCGATTCTTCCTGATGACGGTTATCCTGATCATCTCTCAACCCTTGTACTTCTCCGCGAAACGCTTCAGCGCTTTCGTGAAACATTCCATGGGCGGGCGCACGATGCCTCCGCCAATGATCCCGTGACCCGGCTCCTTGTGAGCGATTGCCGTGTCGATGACGGGGACCATCCCCGTCTGGACCACCTTCCGGATGTCGATGCCCACCGCGGTGCCCTCGAAGTCCAGCGCGGGCATCAGGTAGTCGGGGCTCCTGCCCACCGAGATTGCGCGCATGTCGCGGCTGTAAGCCAGGGCCTGCGCCGCGGAGCCGCCCGTGAAGCTCAGGATCCCCGGCGCCCCGCCGATCACGAAGCCGCCCCAGCCGACTGTCTCCGTGATGGCGGAGTCCCCCATGTCCAGCCCCGCGTCCTCTTCCTTCCAGCCCGGAAGGAGGAGCCCGTTGACGCGCGGCGCGGGCGCGGTAAACCATTCCCCATCCAGGCCGCTCACCTGGACCCCGAACTCCGTGCCGTTGCGCGCCATGGCGGTCACCACGCTGCTGGCCTCTACTGCCCGCGCGGGATCCACGCACGCCTTTGCGGCAGCCATCGAGATCCCGAGGAAGAGGAAGGGATGGTTGCCCGTGTAGTACAGCGTGGAAACGACCTGTTCCTTCGGGAGCCCCAGCTCCACGAGAACAGGCGCCACCGCGTTGGAAAAGATGCTCGAGGACGCTACCACCCTGTTGTGCATCTCATCACCCATGAGGAGCGCGCGGGCCACCATCTGCTTGATCGGCACACCCCCCATCTTGCGCACCGCCGCCCTCAGGGCCGGGCCCCAGACGTCCCGCCACGTGCCAAGGGCAGCCAGCGCATCCCGGGAGTAGTCCCCGAACTGCTGGAAGCTCTCCACCTGGCGGCAGTATGCCCGGTTGCCGAAGGCCTTGTTCTCCACGACCCATACCCACATGTTGCTGGTGATGGTGCCGGCCATTGGACCGACAGCGGAGTGATGGTGGTTGGGCTCGAACGCGATTTCCCCGGCCGCAATCATTCCCTCAGCTTCCTTGGGGTCCTTTGCCCAGCCCTCGAAAAGGCACATGCCGATGGCGGCGCCTCGCTGCGCGCCGCACATGTGGGCCCAGTCCACCGGAGGGCCGGAATGCAGCATCAGCCGATCCCGCATTCCGGGGATGACTTCGGCGGCCGGCGCCACGTCCACGAGCACGGGGTCGGCCGCCGTGATGCGGCGAAGCGTCTCCGCGTTGGCCGCTTCTATTTTTTCCTTCAGTGTCATGGGCTACTGGACCTTCCCGACCACCCCTTCGACGTACCACTTGAAGTTGCCCATCTTGTCGCCGCCCCAGCTTTCCCCTGCCGGGATCTGGACCACCCCGGTATTGTCGACGATGGGACCGGTGAACGGGTTGAAGCCCTTGGCGATCTTGTCAGCGGATGCGGTCACGAGCTTTCGCACCTCCGCCGGTACCGCGGCGCCGAACGGGGCAATCGTGACCATTCCCTCACCGAGGCCGAGGTGGGTGGAGGAGGCCTTGAAGGTGCCTGCCATGACGCTCTTTGCCACTTCCGTGAAGTAGGGAGCCCACGTGAAGCCCAGGCCGGTGATCCATCCCCGGGGAGCGAGGGCGCGCGCCTCGATGGACTGGAAGCCAATGGACATCGCGCCGCGGGACTCCGCGGTCTGGATGACGGTGGCCGGAGAGTCGACGTGCATTGCAAGGACATCGCAGCCCTGGTCCAGGAGCGCATTGGCCGCGGCGGCTTCCTTCGCCTTGTCCGACCATCCGCCCGTTACCACGACGGTGGTCTGCGCATCAGGGTTGACCGAGCGCGCGCCCAGCTCGAAGGCGTTCACGTTTCCGACTGCGAATCCAATTGGCACGCCGATCACGAACCCCAGCTTGTTGGTCTTCGTCATCTTCCCTGCCGCCACGCCCATGGGGTACCAGGCAGCCTGGGTGTTCCCGAAGTAGTTGCCGAAGTTGGCGGACATCATCCAGCCGCCGGCATGCTCGAAGTACACGTCGGGGTGCCGCTTTGCCACGTTGAAGGCCGGCTCCTGGTGGCCGAAGCTGGTGGGGAAGATGAGCCTGGCGCCCTGCTGGATCATGTTCTCCATGACGCGCTCAGCCTCCGCGCTCTCGGGTACGTTCTCAGCCTCCAGGAGCTTGACTCCGGGAAGGTTCCTGGCCACGGTGGTCAGCGCGTCATGGAAGGAACGGTTGTAGCCGTAGTCGTTGACGCTGCCGACGTAGATGGCGCCAATGATCAGCTTCGGAGTATCCGCGGCAACAGAAGGTGCCACGGCCAGGCAAAGCGCCAGGGCCACCAGGATGCTCACAAATCCGAGTCTTTTGCTCATGTGATCACCTCTCGAAAAATATGCAGGCATGGCAACGCCACGCGGAGCACGGGACGCATTCAATCAGAGCCATAGAAAGTCCGCCCCAGGGCGGCGGGGGCCGCGAGTCTCCGGGCCCCTCCCCAGGCCAGGAGGACGAGCAGTGTCAGCACATACGGAATCATATCGAGGAGAAAGGGTGACACGTCCGCCCCCCTGGCCTGCAGCTGCAGCTGGAGGGCTTCGGCCCCGCCGAAGACGAGGGCACCCACGACTGCGCGCAGGGGATGCCACTTCGAGAATATGACCAGGGCGATGGCGATGAAGCCGCGGCCGGCCGTCATGCCTTCCGCCCACGTCAGGGTCAGGGAGAGTGACAGGTGCGCGCCGGCCAGACCGCCCAGCACTCCCCCGGCGAAAAGTCCCTGGAACCGCAGCGCGGAAGGGTTACGGCCCGCCGCGAAGGCCGCTGCCGGACTCTCCCCGACCGCCCGCAGGCCCAGACCCCAGCGCGTCTTGAACAGGGCCCACCACACCAGGAAAGCCACCGGGCAGGGCGAGCCAGATGAGGATGTCGTAATTGAAAAGAGTCGTGGACCTCACCCATGGCAGCCCGGCCAGGAAGGAGGGCCTCCATTTCGGCAGGCCCGTAATGACCGCGCCGACGAACGGGCCCCCGACGAGGGCGCTCACCCCGATGCCGAAGAACATCATGGCCAGTCCGCTGGCCAGCTGGTTGGCGCGTCGCGACACGACGAGCCACCCGAAGAGGAGGTTGGCCAGCCCACCGGCCAGAGCGGCCGCGACCACCCCCAGGTAGGCGCTCCTGGTGGAGGCCGCGATGGCGAAACCCACCGAAGCGCCGATCAGGAGAATGCCCTCGAGCCCGAGGTTCACGATGCCGCTGCGCTCCACGATCGTCTCGCCCAGGGTTGCATACAGGAGAGAGGCGCCGGAGAGGATTGCTCCCGCGAGGACCCCGAGGACAAGCGGCGTGCTCATCCGGCGGCTCTCCGCGCCGGGCGGCGCGCCAGCACGATGAAAAGGAGAAGGGCAAGAAGGATGTTGACCACCGAATAAGGCAGCCCCTGGGTGATCTGGAGAATGTCGCCCGCCGACGTGATGATGGCAAAAAGGAAGGCCATGAGCAGGATGCCCAGCGGCCGTCCCCCCGCCAGCCAGGCAATGAGGAACCCCGTGAAGCCGTACCCGGGGGAGAGCCCCTGGCGCAGCCTGCCATGGATGCCCGACACCTCGCCCATGCCTGCCAGTCCTGCCATCCCGCCCCCGATTGCCAGCGCGACAACGATCCATGCGGCCACGGGGATGCCGAGCCGCTGGGCCGCCTCCTGGTTTCCGCCGATGGAGCGCATCTGGACTCCCCACCGGGTTCTCTCCATCAGCAGCCAGTAGAGAAGCAGGGAAACGAGCGCAATGATGAGGCCCGCGTGGATACGCGTGTTGAAGAAGCTTGGCAGGCGGGCGGCATCCGGGAAGGCGGGAGACTGGGGATACGCGGAGCTCTCCGCGCTGCGCCAGGGGCCGAAAATGAAGTAGCTGACGATGAGAGGAGCCACGTAGTTCAGCAGAAGAGTCGCTATGGTCTCATTGACCAGCTTTCTCGCCCTGAGGATCCCGGGTATCGCGGCCCATACGGCGCCGCCGGCGAAGCCCAGAAGAGTGACGATGGGCAGCAGGACCCAGGCCGGCAGGTGGGGAAAGCTGAGAGCGCCGGCGGTGGCCATCCAGGCCCCCAGGTACAGCTGGCCCTCTCCGCCGACGTTGATGAGACCGAGGCGGGAAGGAATGGCGACGGCCACGGCGGTCAGGAGAATGGGGGTCATTCGAACGAGGAGCTCGGAAAAGCCGTACGCATTTGCGAGCGTGTAGAGGAAGGTATCCGCGTAGGCCTTGAGGGGATTTTTGCCGGCCACCAGGAGGATCCCCCCGAAAACGGCCAGAACAACGAGGACAATGCCGGCATAGCGGCCCGTCTCCCCCACCACGCGCGGAAACCGGCGCGCGGCGGCATTCCTTTCAGCCGGCACGGGTTGCCTCACCGGACCCCGTCATGAGGTGGCCCACCTGCTCCGCATCCCATCGGCCGCGCGGATACTCCCCGACGACGGCCCCCTCGTACATCACGAGGAGGCGGTCACTCATCTCGACCAGCTCTTCGAGGTCTTCGGAAATGAGGAGGATCCCGCTGCCCGAATCCCGGACTTTTCGAAGAAGATCCCTGACTGACACGGCACTGCGAGCGTCGAGGCCTCGCGTGGGGTAGAGGGCGATGACGAGCTTCGGCTCGTGAGCCATCTCCCTTGCAACCACGACGCGCTGCACATTCCCCCCGGAGAGCCCGCCCACCGGCATGGCAAGCCGGGGAAGAGGGAAATCGAGGGTCCGAAACGAATCTCCCATCCTCGTTTCGAGGGAACCCCAGTCTATGGATGCCCCTTTCCAGTAGCGTCGTCCCGTGCCCAGGACGAGATTCTCCCGCACGGACATGCCGGGCACGGCCGCCATTCCCAGGCAATCTTCCGGCACGAAGGCCACACCGGCGTCCCGCATCCTCGCGATGGACCATCGGGACGCGTCGGCCCCGCGGAAGAGTTTCCTGCCGGCCGCCAGGGGGCGGAGGCCGAGGATGAGGTCCCCGAGCTCCTTCTGTCCGCTCCCGGACACCCCGGCCACGCCGACAATCTCCCCTTCCCCGATCCGCAGCTCGATGTCCCGCAGCGCCGTTTCGCTGCCCCTGGCCCGGGTGCCGGCGCCGTGGAGCTCCAGGAGGTCTTTCGCGCCCCGCGTCGCCCGGCCGGCATCCGGCGTTTGGCCTCGTTCACCGACGCCTTTCTCCCCGAACATCATTGTGACAAGCGTCCCGGCGTCCGCCTTTCCTCGGGGCAGCTCACCGGTAACCCGCCCCTGGCGCATGACGGTGATGCGGTCCGCGCAGGAGATGACTTCCCGCAGCTTGTGCGTGATGAAGAGGATTGCGTACCCTTCCGCCTTCAGCGCCTCGAAGACCTGGAAGAGCTCCAGCACCTCGTGGGGCGCCAGGACTTTCGTCGGTTCGTCCAGGATGAGGACCCTGGCTTCCGCAAGCAGAAGCTTGAGGATCTCCACCTTCTGCTGGTCCCCGATGGAAAGCTGGCGCACTGGCGCGCCGGGATCCACGCGGAGGCCGAAACGCCCGGCGAGGCGTCGAATGCGCGCCTCCACCGCGGACGTGCGCACCACTGCGGGAAGGTCGGTGAGGAAGAGCGCTATGTTTTCCGCGACACTGAGGGCAGGGATGAGCATGAAGTTCTGGAAGACCATCCCAATGCCCATGGCCCGCGCGTCTCGCGGGGAGCGCAGGTCGACCGCCGTGCCGCCGCGGAGGATTTCCCCTGAGTCGGGACGCGTGAAACCGTAGAGGATTTTCGAGAGGGTGCTCTTCCCGGCCCCATTTTCCCCCAGAAGGGCGTGGACCTCACCGCCCTTGAGCGTGAGGCTCACCCGGTCGTTTGCCAGGACGCTCCCGTATCTCTTTGTGATGGAGCGCGCCTCGATCAGGTCCGCTCCGTCCGCCGGTACGTTCATCCGACCTCTCCTCCTGGCGTCAGCAGCGCATTACGGCGGGCTGCCCCCCGATCCTGAGCGGGACCCAGTGCTCGCTCCATAGTCCAGCGAGTCCTGGGAACCTATGCTCGAATAATACTCGATCTCGGCCGTGACGGCGCGCTCCCAGTCCGAGGCGGGAAGCCATTCGCTGGACAGCGGCGGCCCTTCCTCTATCCGGTACTCCATCGCATTGTCTCCTCTCAGGACCACGGTGAGAGTCAGCCGCGGATAGCTGTGCAGCGTGACGCCGTCCCTGCGCGCATCGCTTGGCTGACAGCCGAACTCGCGTCGAAACGCGCGGGGGAAAGAATCAGGGGAGTCATAGCCGAAGCGCAGGGCGAGCTCGATCACCTTCCTCCCTCCCCCAGTGGATAGGACCATTGCGGCCTCGGAAAGCCTGCGCCTGCGCGCCCTGCTGGGGCGGCGGCCGCACAACGAATAGCACATTGGCCGGGGAGAGTTGTCCAAAGTGGACCCGAAGAGCCGACGCTAATCGCCGGATACGGCAATCTCCTCCGTCGGCGACTCCGGCACCTGCTCCCCTTCGATTCGCTGGCCCGCCACCATGTGAGGCTGGGACGCCATTTTTTCGATGGTTGCCCGTGCCCACCAATAGCCGGCCGCAGCCATGACCAGGTTTGTCGCGGCCAGGGCAATCCACGCGGCCCGAAGCGGCAGGTTCAGGGGACGAAGCAGGATGTAAGCCGCCGGGATGGCTATGGCGACCCGCACCAGCGTCAGGAAGAACCCGGGCCACGAGCGGCCCACCGCCTGCAGGGAGCTGATCTCCACGAACAGCATGGCATAGAGACCGTACGTGAAAGGGATCGTGAGGAAGTATGCCCGTGCATATTCGCTCACCCGGGGGTCCGTGGTGAATACGCCAATGATCTGGTTGTGGAACGCGACTACCGCAAAACCGAAGATCGTTGCGATTCCAAATCCCCACCCGAGGGTTGCACGGTACGCTGCCCGCACGCGGGCGAATTGCCCTGCGCCGGTGTTCTGCCCCAGCATTGCGAGGGCGGCCACACCGAATCCAATGGCGGGAAGGTAGGCAAAGAACTCCACGCGGAACCCGATGGAGAAGCTGATTGCTCCCGCTTCAAGGAAGCGGCTCGATATGATCACCGTGAACAGTGACAGAGACAGAGGGCCTACCACGTTTGTCAACGCCGCGGGAAGGCCGATATTGAGCACCTGCTTGACCGAGATCCACCGGATGCGCAGGCGCGCCCACCTCAGCGCCACCATCATAGTAGCCCTCTTGAGAATGACGAGACCCGCCACCAGGACCATGAGCTCCGCGAAGAGAGTTGCGAGCGCAGAGCCGCTGACCCCCATCGCGGGAAACCCCACCCACCCGAAGATCAGGATGGGATTCAGGACGGCGTTGACGACCGTGGAGACGACGAACAGGATCGTTACAGTCTTGTTGTCACCCTGGGAGCTGAAAGCGAAGACCACGGAAAACATCAGGAAGACCAGGATGGAGCCGCCGGAGACCCAGGTGAAATACTGCAGGGCCAGCGGCAGGATCGAGCCCGTGGCGCCGGAAGCCACCAGAAGCTGGGTCCGGAAGACGAGGCAGACGGCCGTAAAGACCACGCCCGCGATCGCGGAGAGCACGAAGGACTGGCCAAGGATCCTTTCGGCCTCCGCGATGTTCCTGCGCCCGATGTTCATGGCCATGAGAACGCCGGAGCCAACGGTGATCCCCATGCTGAGGGAAACCATGATGAACAGAGTGATCTGCGAAATGCTCACGGCCGCGATGGCTGCGGGAGCGAGCTTGCTCACCCAGAACGCGTCCACCGCGTTGTAGAGAGTCTGGAAAAATATCGAAAGCATGACAGGCCACGCCAGCGACCATATCTGTGGCATGAGCCTCCCCTGCGTCAGGTCCTGTCCGCGCAAAACTGCCTCCTGAACGGGTTGCGCGCGGAGCATGCGCCGCGCGCTTACCACAAAGGATAGTGGCCGGAGGGCGTTGTCGACAATTGGAGCTCAGAAAGGGGATGGCGTCATCCGAGGTTATAGGAGGGTGGTCTGAGAACGGGTATGAGACATTGTTCTCATATTGTCATATAGTACCACCGTCATACCTTCTGCAAGGAGCTCGTGTGAAGCGACTCTTCGCTTTCGGGTATCTGGCAGTCCTGTTCTTTCTGGGCACGCCGCTGGTGAGGTCGGATCCCCTTGTCGTTGGGGACGGCCCCCACTACAGCCTGGGCGGTCATCTGGAGATCCTGCGGGATGACACGGCCGCCATGACGTTCGCCCAGGTTTCAGCGAGCTCCTCCTGGGCGGCCACGCCGGAGGATGAGCCGAACCCCGGGTTCTCGAATGCCGTCTATTGGGTCAGGTTCCAGCTCGAATCCCGCACGGCACACCGGCTCCTCCTGGTCTTCCAGTACGCCAATGTCGATTTCGTGGATCTGTTCGTGGCCTATCCCGACGGGGGGCTGCGGCACATGGCCTCGGGTGACGACATCCCTTTTGCAGAGAGATCGATCGCCCACCGGTATCCGCTTTTCCCGCTGACTCTGCCGACGGCTCAGCCAGTCTGGTGTTACGTGCAGCTGCGGGATCCAAACAGCCTGTTTCCGCTTTCAGTCTGGGACGAGGCGGCCTTCCGCAGGGCTGACAGCGACCAGCAGCTGGTCATTGGGCTATTCGTCGGGCTCTTCCTCATCGGCCTTCTGTTCAACGCGCTGTTCTTTCTCGCAACCCGAGACAGGGCGTATCTCTACTATTTCTTCTTTGTGCTGTCGTACCTCGTCTTCGAGCTCGCGTTCAGGGGCATCGCGGGCGAGTATCTCTGGCCATGGCACACCTGGATTGACGATGCGGTGGAAGTGACCGCGGCCTCTGTTGCCATCACGATGGGGCTCGCATTCACCCGCAGCTTCCTCCAGACGAAGACCTGGGCGCCCTTCATGCACGTATTCCTCGGCGGGGTTCTTTTCGCGGGCGCGGTGAACACGCTCTGCACGCTCGTATTTCCGTTTGTGATCATGGTCCAGGTGACGAATGCATACCTCCTTTTCGCGGCGATCGTTCTCATTCCGAGCGCCTTCATCGTGCTTCGCCGTGGTTTTCGAGCGGCGCGCTTCTACCTGGCCGCGTGGGTCATGCTCCTGGCGGGCGGCATCATCTTTGCGCTCTTGAACCTGGGCCTGCTGCCGAGCAACCCGTTCACGCGGAACGCGCTCTCCGTGGGCGGGTCACTCGAAATGGTCCTCCTCTTCCTGGCCATCGTGGACCGGTACCTGCTCCTGCGTCGCGACGGCGAGAAGATGCAGACGGAACGGCTGGAAGCCGTTGAGAAGAGGCTCTACTCGGACACACTGACGGAGCTTCCCAACCGCAACCGGCTCATTGCCGACCTGCAGCAGGGGAAGGCCGTCACGATCATCCTGGTCAACATCGACCATTTCAAGGAGATCAACGACTGCTTCGGACAGAAGGCGGGAGACCACGTCATCATCGAGCTCGGCAACCGCATTCGTGGCGCGGTTTCCGAGCGCAGCGGCGCGGTCTACCGGCTGCACGCGGATGAGTTCGCCGTCGTGCTGGAGTCCACCTCGGACGGGAGCGATCTCGCCGCGCTGGGCCGAACGCTCGTCTCGCGCTGCCAGGACCATCCCTACCTGTATGAAAACGAGACCCTCCGCCTGGATGTCAGCGTGGGAATGGCGGTGACCAGCGCCCGTCACCTGGAGAGAGCAGACATGGCTCTCTCGGTGGCGCGGTCCCGCAAGACGCCGGTCGTCTACGAGCCCGGGCTCGAGGTGTTGAAGAGGTTCGCCGACAACCTCCACTGGCTGCACGTCATCCGCGAATCGATCGAGGAAGACCGCATCATTCCTTTCTTCCAGCCCATCCGGAACAACCAGACCGGATCCATCGACAAGTACGAATCCCTCATGAGGATCCGCATGAGGGACGGTGTCTTCGTGGCACCGGGCGCCTTCTTCCCGGTGGCGAAGAAGAGCAAGCTCTACCCGGAGCTCTCCCGCGTGATCATCGAGAAGACCGCCGGGATCATGAGGACTCTCGACCAGGAAGTGTCCATCAACGTGTCCCTGGAGGACATTACTCACCCCGACGTCCGCGCGGTCATAGACCAGGTCGTCTCCCAGCGGGACATCGGGCCGCGCGTCGTCTTCGAGCTGCTCGAATCCGAAGGCATCGAGAACTACGACGAGGTTTCGCACTTCATCCAGCTGATGAAGGACAAGGGATGCAAGATTGCCATCGATGATTTCGGGGCCGGGTACTCCAACTTCGCGCATATCCTCCGCCTCCGGGTGGATTACCTGAAGCTGGATTCCTCTCTCATCAAGTCCATCGTGGAGGATGCCAACGCCCGCTGCATAGTCCAGACCATCGTCTCGTTCGCCCGGAGCCTGGGAATTCAGACCATCGCGGAGTTCGTGCACAACGAAGCCGTGCAGAATGTGGTTGACTCGATGGGGGTGAACCATTCCCAGGGGTATTTCATCGGCGAGCCGCGTCCCATGAAGACAGAATCCCAGATTTTCAAGCCGGCCGAGTGACGGCCGCCGGGCACTGGAAGGCAGGAACGGGCCGCGGAGCCAGAAGGGGAATCAACCGTCGGGCAGGAGGTTGCCGCTGCTCCCCGTTTCATCGGAGGGCTGGCTTTCGTAGAGCTCCCGGAAAACATCCTGGGAACCCCGAAAGACTTTGAGAAGGTCCGGCGAGAAATGCTCTGGCCGTGTCCGCTCGTCCCCGCGGGTCAGGATTTCCATGACCTGGGCGTGGCCGTACGCCGGCTTGTAGGGTCGACTGCTTCGCAGCGCGTCGTACTGGTCGCACATCATCAGGATGCGGCCGCACAGGGGTATCGCCTCCCCCGCAAGACCGCGCGGATATCCGCTCCCGTCCCACCGCTCGTGGTGGGTCAGCGAGATCTCTGCGCCCATTTTCACGTACGGCGTTGTTCCCTTTTTCAATATGTTCCAGCCGAGGAGCGTGTGGTTCTTCATGATCTCCCACTCCTCGGTATCGAGCGGGCTCGGCTTGAGCAGGATCCGATCCGGAATCCCGATCTTTCCGATGTCATGCATCGGGCTGGCATAGAGGATGCAATCCACGTAGTGGTCGTCCATGCCGCACCTTCGCGCAAGCTCTGCTGACAGCGCACTGATGCGGCGGACGTGGGCACCGGTGTCCTCATCCCGATATTCGGCCGCGCTGGTCATCAGATAGACGGTCTCCCGGTACTGGTTTCGAAGCTGCGCCGTCCTTTCCTGGACCTCGGATTCCAGGGTGCGGCTGTGCTGGACGACAATGTCGTGGTATTCCTTCATGCGCAGGAGATTGCGGACCCGGGCCCGCAGCTCGGATCTCTCCACGGGCTTGGCCAGGAAATCCTCCGCCCCGGCCTGGAACGCCTCGGTCCGTGAATCGGGGTTCGCGAACCCGGTGATGACAACGATGGGAATGACCCGAGACCTCTCCTGCGCTTTCAGCCTCTGAAGGACATCCAATCCACCGATACCGGGCATCACAAGGTCCAGGAGGATCAAGTCCGGCAGCTCCGCTTCCACCGCCTCCAGGGCTGCCTGCCCGCTCGCGGCAGTCCGCGTCCGGTAGCCGTCCTCCCTGAGCATGGACTCGAACAGGGTGCGGTTCAACTCCTGGTCGTCGACAATAAGCACTACCGGGTTGTTCATGCAGGAGCTTCCGCGATCCAATATTGCATAATTCCGCGGTTGGGTCATCATTGGGCATGGCGTTTTCACTGTCCTCGGCGGGCTTCACGCCCGCAGGCGGAATACCCAGGACATTCACCGCTGACGGCAGGGATATTTCCCCCGCGCTGAGCTGGGAGGACCCGCCGCCGGGGACCCAGGCTTTTGCTCTCGTCTGCGATGACCCGGACGCCCCCGCGGGAACGTGGGTCCACTGGGTGATCTGGAACATCCCGGCCTCGGCAAAGGGGCTCGGTGAAGCAGTCCAGCACATCAAGACCCTGCCGGACGGCAGCGCTCAGGGCAAAAACGACTTCGGGCGGATGGGCTACGGGGGCCCGAGCCCTCCGCCCGGAAAGGCGCACAGGTACTTCTTCCGATTGCATGCGCTGCGGGAAAAGCTTCCCCTTGCAGCCGGGGCAGGCCGCGGGGAGCTGGAACGAGCCATGCAAGGGAAGATACTCGCCACCGCCGAGGTCTTCGGCACCTACAAGAGATGAGGACGCTGCTCGATCGTTCTCCCGCGGAGATCGTCCAGGTCATCATCATCATCGTGATGAGCCTGACGGTCCACGAGTTCGCGCATTCCCTGGTGACCATCACGCTGGGAGACGACACACCCCGGCGCCAGGGCCGGCTGACGTTGAACCCGCTGGCTCATATTGACCTGGTCGGCTTCATCATGCTGGTCATTGCCGGGTTCGGATGGGCAAAGCCTGTCCAGATCAACCCTGCCAACCTGAAAAAGCCGCGGCGGGACGAGATCCTGATCGCCCTCGCCGGTCCGGTTTCGAATCTCCTGTTCGCGATGGTGGCCGTTGTCGTCATGGGGGCGGTCTTTTCCACCCATGCGCTGGTTTCTCCACGCTCGCTGCAGGACTTCGGCAACTTCATGCTGATGCTTGCGGCCATCAACGTGAGCCTCGCCATCTTCAACATGATCCCCATCCCGCCCCTGGACGGGTCGCACCTGGTGACGCCTTTCCTCGGCAGGATCAACACTGCCGTGGCGGCAACGTACTTCCGCTATGGATCTCTCCTCCTGCTGGGCATCATCCTCATTCAAAGCTTCACGAGAGTGGACATACTGCACATCGGCCGCCTCACCTATTCCATCGTGGCCTGGATGCTCCGCCTGGTCGGAATTGCCTGAGGCGGCACCGGCCCATCTTACGTGCTTAAAATTATGCAATAACTCTTGACAGCCGCCGCACATTGTGCTTAAAATTAAGCATGTTGACGGAAAGGAGGGCGGATCATGCGACGCATGGCTTTTCTCACCTTTGGCGTGGCGTCTTTGGTTCTTCTGGCCGGGTGCTCAAAGCCGGATACGAGGTCGACGTTTGACATCGCGCGGGACGGAACACCGCAGGCTGTCAAGACCGCAATCGACAGGGCAAAAGGCACGGACGGCAATACGCGGGAATACACCCAGGGCAAGACCCTGCTGATGTGGGCTGCCCAGTTCAACAGCAACCCGGAGGTGACCGCGGTGATCCTGAAATCCGGCGCAGATCTGGAGGCGCGGGACTACGACTCATCCGCGTACGGCTGGACGGCGCTGATGTGGGCGGCAGATTCTTCGAAGAACCCCGAGGTGATCACGACCCTTGTCAAAGCGGGCGCTGATGTCAAGGCAAAGGACAAGGAAGGCTTTACTCCGCTCCTGATCGCCGCGGAGAACAACGAGAACGCCGCGGTTGTCGCCAGGGTCGCAAGCGTCGGTTCAGACCTGGAGGCGAAGGACAACAACGGATATACGGCCCTGATACAGGCCGCAAGCAAGAATCACAACCCTGACGTCGTTGTCGCGCTGCTCAGTGCGGGAGCCAACGCAAAGGTGAAAAACGCCAAGGGATACACGGCCCTGGACTACGCGAAGGTCAACCAGTATCTGAAAAACACTGACGCATTCAAAAAACTCGAGGAGGCATCCCGGTAGACGGGCCTGGTCCGCAGGCGACCAGAAGGGAGATCGAGCATGAAATTCCTGCAAGCATCCCTCGCATTTGTCATGGCTGTCAGTGCCGTCGTCATGGGCTGCCAGCAGGCGCCGAAAGAGGTGAAGATTGCCATTGTCGCGCCTCTCTCAGGCGGCCTCTCGGGGTGGGGGGACCTGCTCCGCAACGGTGTCATGTTGGCAGTGGATGAATGGAACGCGCAGGGCGGTGTCCTGGGGAAGAAGATTTCTGTTGTCAGCGCTGACAGCCAGGGTGACCCCGCGGTGGTCGTCAGCGCGGCCAACACGGTGATTGCCTCGGAGAAAGTTCACTATATGGTCGGGGATGTCTTCTCCAGCCTTTCAATTCCCCTTTCGAACGCGGCAAACGGCGCAAAGGCCATCGTGATCACGCCGACATCCACAAACAGTGCGGTCACGGTCGACGCGAATGGCTCAACCAAGGCGTACGTCTTTCGCGCCTGCTTCAGCGATCAGTTCCAGGGCCGTGCGGGTGCCTCTTTCGCGTTCGGAAATCTGAAAGCCCGAAAGGCCTGCGTGATGTTCGATCCCGCGGATGTCTACGTCCGCGGCCTGGCGGAGGCATTTGCGGAGGCCTTCACCAGGCGCGGCGGAACCGTCGTGGGAAAGGAGAGCTATTCGAACACTGACACCGACTTCTCAAAGACTCTGGCCGCAATCAAGACCGCGGCTCCCAATGTCATCTACCTCCCGGCGGCCTCCATCCCACTGGTGAACCTCGTCACGGAAAAGGCAAAGGAGGCGGGGATCGGGGCTGCTTTCCTGGGAGGCGATTTCTGGGATTCCCCTCAACTCGACCTTGATGCGGCGGAGGGAAGCTACTTTACGAATCACTACTGGCCGGCTGACCAGAGGCCGGAAGTGCGGGCCTTCGAAAAGGCATACGATCAGAAATATTCGGCCCCCGGTGCGCCGGACATCGTTGCCGGTTTATCCTACGATGCCGCGAACCTGCTGCTGCAGGCAATCCAGAAAGCAGGCAGGGACGACGTTGCCAGCGTGAGAGCCGCCCTGGAAGGCATCAGCTTCAAGGGGGTCAGCGGCACAATCACTTTCGACGCTCAGCACAACGCGGTGAAGAGCGCGACGATTGTCCACGTCACCGGCGGAAAGACGGTCCTTGACTCGTATGTTTCACCTTGACTCCGATCAGGGCGAAATATACGAGTCGAAGGCTACTTTTCCTCCCGTGACGTGCTCAACAACAACACCTTTCAGGGGGGTGTGGCTAGCATTCATGGCGATTGTGCCGGTCACCCCCACAAAGGAGATCTTTTCCAGCGCGGCACGCACGGCGTCGGTGTTGTCGACCCCGGCGTCGCGGATTGCCGTCAGGAGCAGGTTCGCTGTGTCATAAGAAAGTGCGGCGGCGAAGCTCGGCGCGTCACTGTACTTTGCGCGATAAGCCTTCACGAAGGCCTGTGCTTCCGGCCGCGGGTCATCCGGCCTGTAATGGGTCGTGAAGTAGCTGCCATCCGCCGCCTTTGGGTCCAGTGAGGCGTCGTCCCAGCCGTCCCCGCCCATGAAGGTGGCGGTGATCCCTTTCTCTCTGGCCTGCCGCGTGACAAGGTTCACGATCTGGAGGGAGAGTGCGGAAAGATAGACCAGGTCGGGCCGGGCGCTCCTGATCCGGGCAAGGGTATCGGTGAAATCAGTATCCGTGACGGAATAGCGCGCCGTTCCCAGCACGGCGCCGCCGAGTCTCGTGAAGCTTGCGGAAAAGATATCCGCAAGGTCGCTGATGTAGACATTGGTGGGATCCACCATGATGAATGCCTTCCGTGCCTTCAAGTTCCTGACCGCAAAAGAAGCAGCCAACCTTCCCTGAGTCGCATCGTCAAAGCAGGCTCGAAAGACATAGGGCTTGGGAGCTCCATGCGTGTCCACAGTCACCGCGGCAACCGTGGAAGTCGGCGTGATCTGAATGACTTTCGCCGCGTTGGCAACCTCGGATACCGCGATGGACAGGGGTGAAAAGATGTCCCCGATGATGTAGCTGGCATGATCCTTCATTATGACATCCTTCGCTGCCTCGACAGCGGAATCCACGTCGTCAACGCTGGTGCCCTTCATGACCATCGTGATCTGTCTCCCCAGCACTCCTCCTCTGGCATTCCACTCATCGATTGCGAGCTGGGCCCCTTCTTGCGCGCCTCCCAGGGAGGCCAGCACGGCGATCTTCAAAGGCGCCCTCTGGCAGCCCATTATCAGGGCGAAAGTAAGAGGGACCAGGATCAAGGCTTGACGCTTCATGGGAACCTCCGCTCGCCCTGCTGATGCCCCCGACCGACAGAAGTGCTGCTAACTTTTTACCCGGTCGTTTCTGCCCCAGGCGTCCAGCACTCGCCAACCTCCCGCCTCTTTCTCCATTGTGAATGTGAAGTCGTCAAGATAGTCCCCTGTTTCCAGGAGGAGGCGCACAACGGCCGTGTCTCCGGAGACGGTTATCGCCGGGTCGTAGAAGGTCTGGAACTTGAACATGCCGAAGTCCTGCTCTATGACGCGTTGGCAATACGGTGATGCAACCGGAAACTTAGTATACCAGCATGTCCGCGGCATGTAGAGTCCGCCCTGTACAAACACTGAAAGCATCCCTTGCAGGCTGTGAGAGTTGAACCCATTCTCGAATTGGATCAAGGTATCGAGGATTCGTGCCTCATCCGCGTTCCTGACCCTGTATTCCGTCAGGTAGAGCGAGCCATACCTCTTCCCCGGGTCCTGCCCTGTTGCGCCCAGCAGCGCCGCGGCAAGAAGCAGGAGCGCGGCAAGGCCGGACAAGGCGAGGCACTTTTTCACGGATTTTCGTTCTCCGACGATTGTTCGGATCCTGTCTTTGAGGATCTTTTTCCTTCCTCCCGAGAAGCTGAGCCCCGCGAACAGCGCCGGTTCCCGGCACAGCTGCGCCGCATCCAGGATGCAGGCCGCGTACGCTTGCGGACGAACTCCGCTTTCGATCACCGCTTCATCGCATGCTTTTTCCTGCTCCAGATAGAGCCGCGCGTAAGCGGCCCAGACCGGCGGCACGAACCACAGGAGAGAGCAGATCCAGTACGCGATGGCAAGCGTGCATGAGTCTCCACGCCTGACGTGACGAAGCTCGTGGAGCAGGACGGATTGCCTGCCAGCCGGGGACCATCCCCTGATGCCGGACGGCAGGAAGATGACCGGGCGGATTATTCCGCGAGTCATCGGAGTGACGCAGAGCTCGCTCTCCACCACGCTGACCTTCCGGCGGATGCCGATGCGCCGGGAAAGACCCCGGACCATGCGCTCGTATCCGCGCGTCGTGTCACGGGTTTTTCGTGAAAGACCCAGGAGCTGGAGCCTGCCCCGGATGATTCGTAACCATCCCGCCGCGGCGCCCGCGATCCAGGCGAGCATGGCGACTGACGGCCAGAGGCTGAGCCACACCTGACCCGTCGATATCTGGCGCCATTCCCGGGCCGCCAGGGGAGGCATGCCTCCCGACAATCCGAAGGTCCCCGACGATGGAAGCAGCGCGGAGGAAAGCGCGGCAAGAGCGCCGTGGGTGCCGGGCGCACTGTGTGGGAGAGGCACGTGGAAAACCGGTCCCGTGAGCGTCAGCGCGAAAATGACGAGGCTGCCTGCGATGGCGGACAGCCAGAGGATGTGCCTCAGCTTCGCGGACGCTTGCTTCAAGATCCACAGGGCGCCGAATGATACGGCAAGCAGGATTGACACCCTGAAGCAGGCCAACAGGAGGGCCGGAATGAACGGGAGCGCCGTCCGGGCGGCCGCCAGGAGAATGGAGGGCTCTGTCATGACGAGTCACCTTTCTTCGACTGCTCGATGACCTGGATGAGCTCGCGCACGTCCTCATCGCTCAGGTCCCCGGCATGCAGCGCCACCATTGCGGCCACGGCCCGGGGAAGCGAGTCTCCGAAGTAGGTGCTGAGAAGGCTCTTCACCGCGCCCCGGACAGCCTTCGTGCGCGGGGCGGTCGGACTATAGATGTACTTCTTGCCGCGCTTGACGTGCTTGAGGTGCCCTTTGCGCTCGAGCACATTCACGATGACGCGCACCGCCGAGTAGCTTGCCGGTTCGGGCATTGCGGCCCGGATCTCCTCCACTGACGCGCTGGAGCCGCGGTAGATGATTTCCATGACCTGCCGCTCCCGCCTGCTCAGAGCCGAATGAAGCAATGACCCTCCTCTCGTGCTTAATTTTGAGCATAAAATCGAGGGGGTGTCAAGACGGCGGGTGTCACGACGGCGCGGCAATTGACGCGTCTCCCGCGGCCGAGATAAAGTTTCCTGTTTCCCTCGATCACGTTCGATCACTTTCGATGAGACGCCTGGGAATAGATATCGGGTCCCTCACCCTCTCCATGGTCCTCCTCGAGGAGGGGCGGATCGTGGCACGGCACTCCTGCGCGCACGAGGGGAGGCCGGGCCCCCTCGTGAAGTCACTGGTCGACCGCGCTCCTTTCTTTCCCTGGGAATGCGCGGGAGTGACGGGAAGCCTCGCGGGCGCGGGCAAGGGAATCATCGACAACACCCTGGCGACCATCGAGGGAGCTCGCAGGCTCCTTCCCACCTGCGGCAACCTCATCGCGATGGGAGGCCAGAGCTTCTCTCTCATCCTTCTTGATGGCGACGGCCGCTACATCGAGCACGTGTCCAACCCGCCGTGTGCGTCAGGCACCGGTTCATTCCTGGAGCAGCAAGCCGAGCGGTTGGGGCTCGGCATCCAGGACTTTGCGGAGCGCGCTGCCGCCTTCTCGGGGGAGATTCCGAGGATAGCGACACGCTGCGCGGTCTTTGCAAAGACGGACATCGTTCACGCAATGCAGGAAGGCTACTGCCTGGACGCCATCTGCGCCGGACTGTGCGAGGGAATTGCCCGCAGCATGCTGGACATGCTCCTCAAGGGAAGACGGTTGTCGCCGCCTGTCGGCCTGGTGGGCGGAGTTGCCCTCAATGAGAAGATCGTACAGACCATCGGCCGGATCCTCGGGATGACAGTGGCGGTCCCTGAGGACTGCCAGTACGCCGGGGCGCTCGGCGCCGCTCTCCTGGGATCGGATGCGACCCTCGGAGACCTGCATCCGGCGCGCGGGGGCCGCGCGGTCCGACAGCCCCTTCCCAGCGTGCTTGCCGACTACCCTTCCCTTGACGGTTTCGACGTCTCCCTGCGGGATGACGTGGAAGTATTCAGACCACGGGAGCGCCCCGACGGAGACGGCTTCTTCCTCGGCATCGACATAGGCTCTACGAGCACGAAGGCGGTGCTCGTAGGCGCCGACGGGAAGATCGGAGACGGGTTCTACACTCGCACGAGCGGAGATCCCGTGGGCGCCGTGCAGCGGTTGCTCACGGCCGTGGAAGGCGTGCGCGGCGGCGACGCACCACGCCTTCTCGGAGTAGCCACAACGGGGTCCGGCCGGTCCATCATCCGCCACGTGTTCCAGGCTGACCGCGAGATGAACGAGATCACGGCCCACGCAAAGGCCGCGGTTTTCCTCCAGCCGGACGTGGACACCATCATCGAGATAGGAGGGCAGGACTCGAAGTTCACGCGCATCAGGGACGGCGAGGTGTACTTCTCCACGATGAACTACGTCTGCGCGGCGGGCACGGGGAGCTTCATCGAGGAGCAGGCAAAGAGGCTGGGCGCAAGCCTTGCGGATTTCTCTGACATGGCCCTTTCCGAGCCCGCGCCTTTCACGAGCGACCGGTGCACTGTCTACATGGAGCGGGACCTCGCGGCACTGGTCGGGGAAGGATGGCCGCGGGAGACCCTGGCCGCGGCCGTCCTGCACTCTGTGCGGGACAATTACCTCTCCAAGGTCGTAGGCAAGAGCGCCCTGGGAGAGACCATCGTTTTTCAGGGGGCCACCGCGCGCAACAAGGCGCTGGTGGCCGCCTTCGAGCAGCACCTGGGCAAGCCGCTGCACGTGTCTCCGTGGTGCCACCTGACGGGCGCGGTCGGCGCCGCTCTTCTCTGCCGCGAGGAGGGACTGGCAGCTTCCCGCTTCCTCTGGGAGACGGGACCGATTGCACTCGAATCAGAAGAATGCCGGCTGTGCGCGAACCACTGCCGCCTTACGGTCATGGACCGCGGCGGCCTTCGCAGCGGCTGGGGAATGAAGTGCGGGCGCGAATACGCGGACAGAAAGCCTCTGCGGCCGGCGGGCCGGACCTCCTCAGTCTCCTCTATCATAGAGAGGTTCCAGGAAGCCATGCAGCCCCTCTACCAGCAACCAGAGGCGCTCTCCCAATCCGCCCAGCGCAGGAAGTCGATCTCAATCGGTGTGCCCCGCAGCCTGTACAACGTTTCCTACGAGCCGCTGTGGCACAGCTTCCTTTCCCGCCTTGGGTTCTCCGTGGCCGGCTCGGACCAGCGCACGGGCGCCCGGGAAGCCGGAACAGAGCTCGTGAACTCTGATTTCTGCGCTCCCATGGTCCTCTCCCATGGTCATGTCAGACGCCTGGTAGACGCGGGGGCAGACTTTGTCTTCCTGCCGGGCAGTGGAGAACAGCGCAGAGGGACCCGAGCCGATCCGCTCCACGTTCCGCAGAAGGGACTCGGACAGCGCGTACTGCTACTACTCCCAGTACCTGCCGTCGGTTGTCGGGAAGCTGCCGGGCATTCCCCGTCTCAGAGCGCCTCATCTCGCCGCTGCTGCCGCTTCGTGAAAGAAGCCCTGAGGAGACAAGCGGACTCCTCCATGACGCTCTTGCGGCGAAGGTCCCCGGCTTGACCCGTGAGGAGACGCAGCAGGCATTCACGGAGGCAAACGCCCTTTTCACGGCGGCGCGGACACGGCTCGCGGGGAGTTTCCAGCGTGCAGGAAATGACGAGAGTGGGCTGCGCATCCTCCTGCTGGGCAGGCCCTACGTTGTTTTCGATGAGAGCCTGAGCCTCTCCCTGCCGCAGACTTTCGAAGAGCTGGGGGCCGCGGTGTTCTGGCAGGAGGAGCTTGACCTGGAGGGCTTCGCGCTGACGTACGGGGCCCAGTACCTGGAGCGCATGCACTGGCATTACGGCAAGCTCATCGTGAGAGCCGCTGAGTTCGCGGCTCGCACGGAGAACCTGTTCCCCGTCTTTCTGACCTGCTTCCGATGCAGCCCGGATTCCTTCCTGATGAGCTACGTGAAGGACATCCTGACCCATTTCGGAAAGCCATTCCTGTTCCTCCAGCTCGACTCCCACGCTTCGGACGTCGGCTACCTGACCCGGATCGAGGCCGCCCTGCATTCGTTCCGCAACTACCGCAAGGGGGAAAAAGCCGCGCGAAAGGCGCCATTGCCCCCTGCCGTCGTCCACGCCCGGAATGACAGCCTCTCTGCAGGTGACACAATCCTCATCCCGGCCATCGACACGCTGATCAGCCGGTTCTGGGGTGATGTCTTCTCGCGCATGGGCCACCCCGTCGTCCTCCTGGAGGCGGGGGCCACCGCGCTGAACACCGGTTATCGTTTCGCGAGCGGCGGTGAGTGCATGCCCCTGGTCTCCATCGTGGGAGCGGCCATCGAGAGGATCCGGGATGGAGCCCTCGACCCTTCCAGGACATTCTTTTTCATGCCTACCTCGCCTTTCTCCTGCAACATGCCGCAGTTCCCGGTGTTTTCCGACATGGCATTTCGCGCGGCCGGCATCCGGGGCTTGAAGATCGGCCAGCTGAACTTCATGGCCCTCGGGGACACGCTTCCACAGACACTCGCCGGGAAGGTCCTGGAGACCTACATCGTCGCGTGCCTTCTGTACAAGCTGACATCCAGGATCAGGCCGTACGAGAAAAGGCGGGGGGACACGGACCACGCCCTTTGCCATGCGGAAGCCAGAATCCGCGCGGCCATCATGTCCGGCGGAGACTTGCGCTCTTCGCTTGCCGGATGTGTCGAGCTTTTCCGCGGAGTCGAGCGGGACGAGTCAGCAGGCCGCAAGCCGCGCATCGCGCTGCTCGGGGACCTGTACGTGAAGTACAACGCCGTGTTGAACGAGGGCATCCAGTCCCTCGTTGAAGCCCTCGGCGGAGAGATGGTCATCTCATCAATGACGGAGTACCCGGCCCACCTGCTGGACATCGGCGCGCGCCGCTACGGTGAGGACCCCCGTTCGGCACGGATCCTCAAGACCGTGGAACAGCGCTATGAAAAGCTCGCTGAGGACCTGATTGGAGACCAGGCGGAGCCCGACTTCGCGGAGTGCGTGAGGCTGATGAAGGAAAACGGCTTCTCCCACTACATCGCCGGTGAGACGTCGATCAACGTCGGAAGGGCGCTGTGGTATTGCGCTCACCACGCCGTGGAGGCAATTGTCCATGTCAATCCCATGTTCTGCTGCCCCGGTGTCGTCACGGCCTCCCTGTTCCGCAAGATCCAGGCGGACTTTGGAGTTCCCCTCATCGACATCTTTTTTGACGGGACGGGAAGCACGTCGCGAGTGCTCATCCCGCACTTGCACTACCTGCGGCCGGCAAGGACAGGCGCGGCCGTGATATACTCGAGCTCACAAGGTAATGTCCATGAAAAAGACCATTCGTCTGCTGATCGCTGACGATCACGGCATTGTCCGCAAGGGCATCAAGGCCCTCCTGGCCACGGAGAAAGACATGCAGGTTGTCGGGGAGGCGGAGAACGGCGCCCAGGCCCTGGAGAAGGCCGCGGCCCTGAAGCCGGATGTCGTCCTGATGGACCTCGTGATGCCGGAGATGGACGGGATAGAGGCGACGCGCCGGATCACCGCGGAGCAGCCCGGCACCAGGATCCTTGTCCTCACGAGCTTCGCCGCTGATGACAAGGTCTTCCCGGCAGTCAAGGCCGGCGCCCTCGGATACCTGTTGAAGGACTCGACTCCCGAGCAGCTCCTGGAGGCAATCCGCCAGGTCTACCGGGGCGAGCCTTCCCTGGAACCCTCCATCGCGCGCAAGGTGCTGCAGGAGCTGTCCCATCCCGGCCAGGGCAAGCAGACAGCGGAACCGCTCACCGAGAGAGAGCTGGAAGTGCTGCGGCTCATCGCGCAGGGAATGAGCAACAAGGACATCGCGGCAAAGATCTTCGTCGCGGAGTGGACCGTGCGCAGCCATGTCAGCAACATCCTTGGCAAGCTTCACCTGGCCGAGCCGGACGCAGGCCGCCCTCTATGCCCTTCGCTCGGGCATAGCGTCCCTTTCCGACGCGTCGGCTTCCGATCACGCCTGAGACAATCACACATTTTATCGATGCAAGCAGGCGGCGGGGCGGACCTATACTCGTATCGTGAGAATCATCATCGCCGACGACCAGAAGCACACGAGAAACGGCTTGCGGGCCGTGCTTTCGGCGTGCCTGGATGCGCCCGAGATATGGGAAGCGACCACGGGGCTTGAAGCGGAGCATCTCGCGGAGGCGGTTCACCCTCATCTCATCGTGATGGACATCCGCATGCCGGGCCGTGACGGGCTGTCCGCCACCAGGCGGATCAAGTCCGAGCACCCGGAGATCAAGGTCCTGGTGCTGTCCCTGCGCGCCGATGGCTCGCGGGATGCGCTGGCCGCCGGGGCGGACGCGTTCGTGAGCAAGGGCGAGAGCCCCCAGCGGCTCCTCGCCGCAATAGCGGAGCTTGCGGACGGGCGCCCCCGGCCGTAGTATCGGAGGTCATGCGGCGGAGAGTCAGTCGGGAAGCTTTTTCCCTCGCGGAAACGGATCTCCAGACGTGGAGGACGCGGGCGCTGAGCCTTGTCCTGGTTGTCGTGGCAGTTGCGGGCCTGCCGGCCTTCTTCACCGTCGTCGCAAACGCATATCTCAGCGACAGGTTGTCCCCGCTGCTCATCGCCTATTCCACGGTCTACATCGGCTTTGTTGCGCTGGCCATACTGCGGCGGGTCCCCATCGCAATCAGGACCTGGCTCTTCATTGGCCTCGCCTACGTCATTGCCGCGGCCAGCTTCGCCAGGGTCGGCCTGGTTGGAAGCGGGAGGCTGTACCTGGTCTTCCTTCCTGCGCTCGCCATCGTTCTGGTAGGGCAGCGCGCGGGCTACCTGTGCCTCGGCGTGAGCCTCTTCGAGTTTGCCATTTTTACCGAGATAGCCAGGCTCGGTTTCCTGTCGAAGTGGCTCACCGAGACTGCCAACCCCGTTGACGTCGGGACCTGGATAGAGTCCGGGGCGGCCCTCGCGGTGATCCTCCTGACCCTGAGCGTGCTGCTGGAGCGCTTCTTTACGCGGCACGTGTTCACGCTCGAAGTGAGTCACAAGATCAGGGGCGAGCTGGAGAAGGCATACAGGGCGCTCAAGCAGCGCGTCACGGAACGCACACGCGAGCTTGCACTGCTGAACTCAGTGGCGGCGGTGGCAAGCGGGCTCACCGATATCCGCCGGATCCTGACGGTGTCCCTGGAGAAGACCCTGGAGGCGTTCGGGATCGAGGCCGGGGGCGCATACGGAATGGAGGAAGACACCGGCACCATGGTCATGCTTGCTCATACGGGGCTGTCGGAAAACTTTCTTCGGCAGATGGAGCGGCTGGTCCTCAAGGATGCCCTGGCGGGCAGGCAGCTCAGCCTGGAGGAGCCGCTCGCCTGGGGCATCGACGAGGTCCCGGACGGGCCCATGCGGCAGTTCCTGGTTGATGAGGGGCTGCGGTGGATCATCGGGGTCCCCCTGGTGGCCAAAGGGAAGCTTGTCGGCGGGCTGATCGCCAACTCCCGGTCCGAGCGGATGCTTACCCCTGAGGAAGGGTCCCTCCTCATTGCCGTCGGTCAGCAGATCGGGCTTGCCATGGAGAATGCCCGGCTCCTGGAAACGCAGCGCGCGCAGCGTGAGGAGGAGGAGAAACGCCGCAAAGTTGCCGAAGGGATGCGGGAGATACTGGCCATCCTCAACTCCAACCGGCAGCCCCAGGAAACCCTGGATTTCGTCATCTCCCAGGCCTGCCCGGCTCATGGAGTGCGACGCCTCCTCGCTCTTCCAGATCGAGGCACCTGAGGGCCAGCTTCGACTCCGGGCAGCCTGCGGTGTGGACATGGCCGCGGTAACAACCATCCGCCTTGCCCTGGGCGAGGGCGCGGTTGAAAGAGCATTCCGCTGGAAGCAGCCCATTACCGTCCAGGACACCGAGGCATACATCGAGTGGCAGAAGCAGGAGTCGAACCCCGAGTTCGCTGAGGATTTGAGCGGGCTGGAGCTGCTCATGGACCAGGGATTCAGGGCAATCCTTGCGGTGCCTCTGATCGTCTCCGGCGCGACCTACGGCGGTATCACGTTGTACTACCGGGAGCCGCGGAGCTTCACTGAGGAGGACATCTCCCTCGCCATGGCCATCGGCCGACAGGCTGCCCTGGCCATCGAGAACGCGCAGCTGCGGGCCCAGGCCGAACAGAGCGCCGCATTCGCGGAGCGAAACCGCCTTGCCCGTGAGCTCCATGACTCGGTGACGCAGTCCCTGTACAGCGTGACGCTGTATGCCGAGGCTGCCGCGCGCCTGCTCCAGGGCGGGCAGAGCGCGGAGGCAGCGGGGCACCTTCGAGACCTGGGCACCACGGCCCGGGAAGCGCTTCGCGAAATGCGCCTCCTCATCTTCGAATTGAGCCCCCCCGCCCTGGAGGGCGGCAGCCTGGCGGAAGCAATCCAGACGAGGCTGGACGCCGTTGAGGCGCGCGGCGGCATGACGGTCAACTTCCGCGTGGAGGGAGACGAATGCCTTTCCGCGAAGACCCGGCAGGAGCTCTACCAGATTGCGCAGGAAGCGCTGAACAACGCCTTGAAGCATTCCCGTGCCCAGGCCGTGCGGATTCTCCTCATCCACGGCGGGGCCCAGACCCGGTTGGAGATCAGTGATGACGGGGTCGGCTTTCGCATGGAACAGGCGCAAAAAAGCGGCGGCCTGGGGCTGAGGGGAATGACGGAGAGGGTGGAAAGGATCAGCGGCACCCTCTCGGTTGACAGCGTCCCCGGCGGCGGGACAAAGGTGACCGTGGTGGCACCTTCGGCGCGCGCGTAGCGACGCGGCGCGTGCCGAGCCACCGGGTGAGGTGACCCGAACCGTGTGACCGGCGGCCGAACGGCTTTGGATAGCGTGGTGTAAGTAGCGCTTCTTTACAACGCGCGAACTTGAAGAGCACTTGGATGCAGCTATCGGCGGAAAACGGCAAGCATCCGAGGGGCGAAAAAACACTTGCAGTCATAGCTACACAGATGTATAGTACCTGCCATGGAGAACCTCGAGGAACTCGGTCAGGAGATCGCCAGCTTGTCCGCCCACCTGGATGCAGCCGCCCATCGTCTGCTGGAATGCATCCGACGCTTCGATGAGGCGTGCGGATGGCACGAGCAGGGCGCGGTGTCCTGCGCTCACTGGCTGGCGTGGCGCCTCGGATGGGACCTGGCCACCGCCCGCGAGAAGGTACGGGTGGCACGCGCGCTGGGTAGGCTGCCCGCCATCAACGAATCGTTGCGCACTGCCAGGCTATCCTACGCCAAGGTCCGCGCGCTCACTCGGGTGGCGACCCCCGAGAACGAAGCGAAGCTGCTGGAGATGGCGCTGATGGCAACCGGGGCGCAGCTTGAGCGGCTGTGCCGAGGCTATCGAGGGGTGCTGGACTCTGAAAGGACGCCGGCGCCGGAGGAGCGTTCGGTACGCCAGCGGCTGCTGCCGGGGGGGATGGTCAAGCTGGAGTTGGTGCTTGAGCCTGACGAGGCGGATTTGATCCTGCGCGCCATCGAGCGCGCCCGGGAGGTGCACGCCCGCAGGGCAGCGCCGCTGGAGACAGAGGCTCCCGGAGCGCCTGTCGTCGTGCCTCCGGTACCTGCGGCGCGGGGGGAGGCGGAGGCAGTTGAAGCCGCCGGCATTTCCCCGGAAACGTGCTGGCCCTCGCGGGCTGATGGCGCGGTGAAGCTCGCCGAGTCGTTCCTGGCAGGCAATCCCGTGACGGGAACCGGCGGGGAGCGCTTCCAGGTCATGGTTCACCTGGATCAGGAGGTGCTTGGGCCAGACAGTGCTTGGGCGGCCACCCTGGAGGACGGAACCCGCATTTCCGCGGAAACGTTGCGCCGGGTGGCCTGCGATTGCGGCCTGGTGGCCACAGGCGGAGATGGGGAGGCACTGAACATCGGCCGCCGCGCCCGCAGTATTCCGCCCGCCATACGTCGCGCACTGATGCTGCGTGACCGCGGCTGCGCCTTTCCGGGGTGCACTCACACGGCCTTCCTCCACGGGCACCACATCCAGCACTGGCTGCACGGCGGAGAAACCAGCCTGGTCAATGCTGTCCTGCTCTGCAGCGTGCATCATCACCTGGTTCACGAAGGCGGGTGGACCGTAACCCATGGAGCCGACGGCGTTTTGCCTTCCACTCGCCTGCCGGCAAGCTGCTCGCGCCCGAGCCGCCGCGCGAGTTGGTTGACGACACGCTGGACTGGCTGCGGGAGTGGGCGGATGAGCACGAGCTGGACCTTGGCCCTGACGTCAACGTGCCGCAGTGGGATGGGAAGACACCGGACTACAACGCTGCTGTGGGATGGCTGCTGGCGGCTGACCTGTAGCCGCTGGCGCCCACGGCGATTGTCAAGCTATTTCTGTAACATTACACTAGCTCGCCAGGCGGGCCTCGCCGTGTCGCCGCAGGGAGCGAAGCCGCTTGCGCACCCCTGAGATGGACAGCCCCACCTCCTGCGCTGTTTCGGCCAGAGTCTTCTCCTCCAGGTAATGCATGCGGGCCGCCAGCTGCGTGCTCTCCCTGACGCCAAGGAAGACCTGTTCCAGCTCCCAGGAGTCGAGCACACGGTCCTCCGTGCTGTCGCGCCCGGCAATGGCGCTCATGAAGGGCTCGGCGCTGACGGTGAACTTGCGCCGGCGGCTTCGCATGGCGTTCAGGCAGGTATTCGTGGCAATGCGGTACAGGAGGCTCGAGGGATAGCGGGCATTCAGGCTGGACCTGTGGCGAAGCACCTGGACGAAGGTCTCCTGCATGGCGTCTGCGGCAAGGTCCTCATCCCTCAGCATCCCCCGGCACCTGCGCAGCACCATGGGCCCGTACCGGCGGTACAGGTCTTCCACGTCAATGGTTTCACGTTCTCTCGTTTCATTCATGACTTCCTCGCTCCTGTCACCCCTACTGTAGGCCGTGGCGGATTCCCATCGCATCACCAAAATGTGGGATTTGGCAGGGGAAAAAAGTGCGGCCCCCGGTGCAGGCGGGAGGCAGCCAGGAGGCAGGCGGGAAGCAGCTGGGAGGCCGAGCTTGACGTGCGGGCCGGGGTCGATCAAATTCAATCGCAGGAAGGAAGGTTGAGATGGCTGGGAGATCGGCTCGATTCGTGATTCTTGCGGCTTTGATCGGAGCCTTTTCCGTGACGAGCGTTGGCGCGCAGACAAAGGGCTTCAAGGCGCCACCAGGCAAGATGGTGATCTGGGCCTTCGGGCAGCCGAAGTTCCTGCAGCTCCAGATCGACGACTATTTCCAGCGCAACCCGTCGGAGGTCCAGGGGGTCACCGCCGAAGTGGTTGCGACAAAGGGAGAAGAAGAGGTCAGGCAGAAGACCATGCTCGCCTACGCGTCGCAGACCTGGGACGACATGGCGGACGTCATCTCCACGTTCCCTGTCAGCATGCAAGCCATGGCGGAAGCCGGGGTGCTGATGGACGTCACCTCCTACCTGGCGCCGTTCAAGGACAAGTTCGTGGCCGGCGCGTACGACCAGGCCCTCTATAAGGGCAGGCTGTGGGCGCTTCCCCGGTCTCTTCGGCCGCAGCTTCTCTTCTATAACAGGCAGATCCTGGAGAAGTACGGAATCGACCCGAAGCAGATGACCACCTTCGAGGGATATCTGGAGGTGGGACGCAAGCTCAAGGCAGCGAGCAATGGGCAGGTCTTCCTGTCCTACGAAGATCCCGGTTCGCGCACATGGCGCTACTGGGGCCGCCGCGGCCTGATGCCGCAGGCAGGAGCCAGGATCTGGGATGATGACGGGAACGTCGTCATTGACAAGGACGCGGGGGCTCTCAAGGCGCTGCAGTATTTCGAGACGCTGCACAAGGAAGGGCTCCTCTTCAACTCCGTCATCCTCCAGCCCCCGCTGTACCAGGCCACGCGGGAAGGCAAGATCGCCACGTTCTACATCGGCGCCTTCTATGACGAGTTCCTGAAAGCGAACGACAAGGACATGGCGGGCGCGTGGCGCGTGATGGCGCCTCCGGTCTTCTCGGGTGTCAACCTCGGCGGCGCTCCGGTTGTGGACATCGTGGGAATCACGGCCAAGCCCAACGCCCCGTATGCCGAGCTCTACAAGAGGATATGGTACGACTACAACTTCAACAGCCCGGCCCGACAGGCCTATACGCTGGAGGTCCTGCACCAGAACGGCCCGGTGCAGAACCCGCTGTCCAAGGCCATGCTGGAGGAGGCGTTCTGGAAGGAGCCTGACCCGTACTACGGGGGGGAGTCGTTCAAGCAGATGGAAGGGCTGGGGCTCCGCAACGTGTCGAAGAACATGCGGGTGACGACGGCAGACGCGGAGGCGGACACCATCATCTCCGCGGAGCTTGAAAAGTTCGTCGCGAATGCCCAGACCATGGACCAGGCCATCGCGAACATGGGCTCGGTGCTGCGGGAGAAGATCGGCACGGCCCCCGCGAACCCTGACAGGTAGCTGTCACGCGGACCTTTCGGCGCATGTGGGCGATGCGGCATGCCTATGCCTTCATCGCCCCCTTCTACCTCCTGTTCCTGGTTTTTGGAGCCTTCCCCCTCGTGTGGTCGCTGTACCTGAGCTTCCAGGAATGGGACGGGCTTCGACCCATGAAGCACGTGGGCCTGCGGAACTTCGCCATGCTCCTGCGGGACCACAGGTTCCTGGACGCCCTGGGCAACACGGCCATCTACTGGACGGTCGACGTCGCCTTCATCATCTGTCTTGCCCTCGTCATGGCTGTGCTTCTGCACACGCCCCGCCTTTCCGGCAGGCGTTTCTACCGCCTCGTTCTGTTTCTGCCGAATGTCACTGCCACTGTCGCGGTCGGCCTTGTGTTCATCATGCTCTTCGATTTCAACAGCGGCCTCATCAACGGTCTCCTCGGGTCCCTGGGGCTTCCGAGGCTCGGCTGGCTGAACAGCACCGGACTTTCGAAGGTGCCCGTGATGGTGCTCGCCATCTGGCGGGCCACTCCGTGGTACATGCTGATCCTCCTCTCGGGGCTCCAGGCCATCAATCCGGAGCTCTACCAGGCGGCAACGGTTGACGGCGCCGGACCGGTCCAGAAGCTCTTTCGCATCACCATCCCGAGCCTTGCGACGGTGCTCTTCTTCTGCTTCCTGACGGAAACGATTGACTCGTTTCGGCTCTTCACCGAGCCGTACATCACGACGGGCGGCGGGCCGGGATCCTCCTCCCTTTCCATTGTGCAGTATCTCTATGAGAGCGGCTTCACGGTCTTCAAGCTGGGTTACGCGTCCGCCATCGGCTACGTGCTGACCGTCATCCTCCTGGTGATATCCGCGGCCCAGGTGATTTTCCTCCGCCGGGGGGAGGCGCAATCGGGAGCGCGCAGTGAGGTCCGCCGCGCGGCGCGCTCACGCGCCCGTTCACCTCGTTCTCCTGGCGTGGTGCGCGCTCTCCGTGTTCCCGCTCCTGTGGATGGTGGGGACATCCATGAAGCCCGTTGCCGAAGGCATAGGCGGGCTCGGCTCCATGATCCCGAATGTCCCGACCATCGTGAACTACGAGGCGGTGGCAGGCCTCCTGCCCCTTGCGCGCAACACTCTCAACAGCTTCATTGCGGCCACGGCGGGGACGCTCAGCACCGTGTTCCTCTGCTCTCTCGCCGGCTTCGCCTTTGCCAAGTACAGCTTCCCCGGTCGGGACTTCCTGTTCCTCTTTCTCCTGGCCACCATGCTGATCCCGCCCGAGGTGGGCATCGTGCCCACGTTCCTCATCATGAGGCGCCTGCGCTGGATCAACACCTACTGGGCGCTGATAGTCCCCCGCGCCGCGACCGCAATAGGGATCTTCTACATGCGCCAGTACATCGCCGGCTTCCCCACGGAGGTCATTGAGCAGGGGCGGCTGGACGGCTGCGGGGAGTTCCGCGTCTACTGGCAGCTGGTCCTGCCCTCCATCTCCCCGGCGCTTGCGGCGTGGGCCACCATATCTTTCATTGCGCGATGGAACGACTTCATGTGGCCGCTGCTGCTCATGCGCTCGAAACAGATGTATACCCTCATGGTGTCCATATCTGTGCTGCCGGTGAGCGAAGGGCTGTCCACGCCCTGGCCGGTCATCATGGCCGGGTCCACTATTGCGGTTCTGCCCCTGATCTGCATCTACTTTGTGCTGCAGAGATTCCAGGTCTCGGGGCTCATGGTAGGCGCGGTCAAGGGATAGGAGGACTCTATGAACAAGCGGGATGCGTTGTTGAAGCTCGTTGATCCGTCGTACAAGCCGGAGTCGGTGCCGGCAGCGTTCTTCCTCCATTTCGACCCGGCTTTCCATCGCGGACAGGCAGCCGTGGACAAGCACCTGGATTTCTTCCGGTTTACCGGCATGGACATGGTCAAGATCCAATTCGAGCACCGGATGCCGCCCGTGGAGATCAAGCAGCCCCGGGACTGGGCGAGCGTGCCCATGAGGGACAAGGAGTTCTGGGGTGACCCGCTTGCCGTGGTGAAGGGCCTCGTTCAGGCCGCGGGGAAGGATGCCGTCGTCGTCCTCACCCTGTACTCCCCGTTCATGCTGGCAGGCCAGATTGCGGGAGCCGAGACTGTTGTCCGCCACATCCAGGAAGACCCCACGGCGTTCAAGAAGGGAATTCAGATCATAACGGAGGGACTGCTTGTCTTCGTGAAGGAATGCGCCAGGATCGGGTTGGACGGCTTCTACGCATCCACCCAGGGCGGTGAGAAAGGTCGCCTGGCGGACAGGAAGTCCTTCGACGACTGCGTGCGGCCCTACGACCTGGCCGTCATGACAGAGATCAACCGATCCTGCCGCTTCAACATCCTGCACGTGTGCGACTACCACCTGCCCTACGCGGACATCGCACCGTTTGCGAGCTACCCCGGTCATGTCGTGAATACGAGCTTGAAGCTCGTGGAGAAAGACATCAGCGCCCGTGATGTTTCGCGGATGTTCAACCGGCCTTTCATGGGCGGGCTGGACAGAAAGGGCGTCATAGCAACCGGTCCGGCGGAGGCAATCCGCCAGGAAGTCCGCGCGGCTGTCGACGCTGCCCCGCAACGCTTCATCCTGGGGGCGGACTGCACCGTCCCCGCGGACACCCCGTGGGAGAACCTGAAGCTCGCAATCCAGACCGCCCATGACTACCGCCGGTAGGCCGGCTTCCCGCTGAGTGCACCGCAAGATCCGGGTTGCGCGCGCGGCCCCCTGTCGTGATACTTGACTCATGCGGCACCGCACAGCCGCCATGGAGACATGAGCATGACGACAATGGAAGTGCTGGAGGAAGATTACCTCCGCGTGGAAAAAGCAATACGGTTCATCGAGACCGAAGCCCTCAGGCAGCCTTCGCTTGCCGAGATTGCCGCCAGCGTCGGTCTCAGCGAGTTCCATTTCCAGAGGCTGTTCAGCAGGTGGGTCGGAATCAGCCCGAAGCGCTTCCTCCAGTTCCTGACAAAGGAATACGCGCGGAAACTCCTGGAGGAGTCGCGGGACGTCCTCAGCGTGACCTACGACGCCGGGCTGTCGAGTCCGGGCAGGCTGCACGAGCTTTTCGTGACATGCGAGGCGGTGACGCCCGGCGAGGTCAAGACCCGGGGGGAGGGGCTGGCAATCCAGTACGGCTTCCATCCGTCGCCCTTCGGCCGCTGCCTGCTTGCCCGGACGGACCGGGGCATCTGCGGGCTCTCCTTCGTGCAGGAAGAGGCGCCGGAGGCCGTCCTCGTGAAACACCTGCGCTCCCGGTGGCCCGGTGCGCGCATCCAGGAGGGCGCGGAGTCCACCGCGGGGCTCGTGAAGCAGGTGTTCGCCTTTCCGGAGAAGCATGATCCCGCCCCGCTTCACCTTTTCATTCGGGGCACGAACTTCCAGATCCAGGTATGGCAGGCCCTGATCCGGATCCCCTTCGGGAAAGCCGTTGCATATGAGGACATAGCGCGCCACATCGGGATGCCGGCAGCAAGCCGCGCGGTGGGCAACGCGGTGGGAAGCAACCCCATCCCGTTCCTCATTCCCTGCCACAGGGTGATACGAAAGCTCGGTGAGTTTGGAAACTACGGCGAAGGCCCCGAGAGAAAGAAAGCCATCCTTGGATGGGAGGCGGCGTTTGCACTCGGAGAGGCAGCGGCAAAGGCCGTATAGGTTTCGCGACGCCGACGCCCGCGCGCTGCAGCATGCGAACCATCGGCGGGCCGTCAGCGCCGCCAGGCGCCCGTTGAAAGATCGATGGTGATGTCGTTGTCCGCAGGCTCCAGGTCGTCCCACATCCCTTCAATCAGGTCTCCGCGAGCGGCCACGACAAGCCCCCCCATGAAGCTGAGCCCCTTTTTCTTCAGCTTTTCGGCGCGCGTGAACTTCTCGTCTCCCTCGAAATGAGCGGCAAATGCCTCGGAAATCTGGCAAGACAGGAGCGCCGCCTCGTCCGCGGGGAGATAGCAGGCGGTGAGGAGCCGGGCTGCAATGCGTGCGATTGCCTCGCGGAGCGATTGCCGCGAGAAGCTCCTGAAGTCCCTTCCGCATGCCGCGAATGAGGGCAGCTCAGTAATGAATGACGATTGGATCTGCATCTGCTGCTCCGCGTCGATTTCCACGTGTCGAACGGGATCTGGATCAGTGACCAGGGACCCTGTTTCGACGTCATAGAGAAACCTGCCGTCATCCCACCTCTTCACCGTGACGTCCTGGGCATGGAAGTGGCCGCTAAAGACAGTCCGGACATGATAGGCGGCCAGAAGCCCGGACACCTCACGCCAGTCCTTTACCAGGTAATCCCCGTAGTACTTCTCCTGGCCTTTGAAGTGCTCAACTGCCCCATGATGCATCATTGCAACCACGGGGATTTTCTCCCGCGCCGCCCGGGAGAGCACCTCCCTTATCCACGGGACTGTCGCAGCGCCGAGCCTGCCCCCGGATTCCGCGGCGCGTCTGCCGGGGTTGTGCCGGTAGTCGCAGGCATCCAGTGCAAGCAGCCAGAGGCCGGGGACCGGCTGGGCGACGTAGCTCAGGGAATCCGTGTCCCGGAACAAGGCTGCTCCGTATCCGAAATCCCTGTACAGCTCCGCGAACTCCCCAGGAGACACGTTTTCGACGTGCTTCGTTCCTGAAGCGCTGTAGCTGAAAGCCCTGGGGTTGAGTATGTCATGGTTGCCGGGGACAACGTACGCCGGGACGCCGCTTTCCCGGAGCTCTTCGAGATACTTCACGAAAAGCTCATGGTCCTGCCTCTCACCGTCCTTCGTGAGGTCCCCGGGAACGAGCAGGAACTGGACATGAAGGTCCCGCACCCTCCTGACCGCCTCCCGGAGGATTTCCTCGCTCTCAATGAGCAGCCTGCCGTCTTCCGCAGCGCATTCCTCGAAGGCCTTTCCGCTGATGCCGAGGCTTGCATCGTAGAGGTGGGGATCACTGAAGACGGCGAAGCTGGTCGCCGGAAAGAGCGCGGCGGGAGAGGAGAGGGCGGCCGCCGTCTGTGCATCTGGGGCAGGACGGTAGCTGATGCCTGCGCAGGAGATGCAGAGCGCGGCCGCCAGGAGGACTGCGGGGGCGCGCAGCGCGCCTTTGTCTGTCATGGGACGGCGCGGGTCTCCTTATCTTTTCCCTGCGTAGCTTTCAGCCAGAACCGTTTCCAGCCCGCCCCGGTTCTTCTCCGGGTGATAGTAGCAGTCGACGATCTTCTCATGGGGAAGGCTGTCGATCCTCTCGTTCATGATCTGGAGGGCGCGCGCGTTTATCCTGACGGCATCCAGGACGGGCATGTGCTCCGGGTTGATGTCCGCGCCGAAGTGTTCCCGGTACCCGATAGCCTTCAGGGAATAGAGCAGGGCTTCCGTGTCCTGCCAGGAGATGACCCCGACGTTGAGGTCCTGATCGTAGTTGCCCAGGGGCTGGCTGTTCACATGGATATGAGAAAGCCGGCTTTCCCGGGCTATCCGCAGATACGCCTGTGGAAGTATCTCGTATCCCATGAGAAGGTGACCAATCTCGGGCTGGAATCCGACGATGCAATGGCCTTCGGAAAGCAGCTTTCTGTTGACGGGGCTCTTGAGCCGAGCCTCCACGTCGCGGGCCATGAGGAGCCCATCCCCCGTTGTCCGGTAGATGTTGTTGGGGACGGGCTCATAGGGTTTCGTCTCGAGCCCGATGCGTACGCCGGGGACCTCGTCCAGGCATTCAGCGAGGGCTCCCTCGAACCAGTCCCACATCTGGTAGAACACGGTGCCCAGGGGATAGAGAAACCCGTCGTTCCCTGGCCACAATCCCATGTGCGTGGCCCCTGCTTCCTTCACCAGCTTCAGGGCGCCGATGACCGTTTCCTGCGCCCGCCTGCGCTTGGCCGGGTCAGGATTGCTCAGAGTGCCGAACTCCCCGTCCTTGCCGCGGAAGCTGTCCGGGCCCAGCCCTATGAGCTTCACTCCTGATTCCTTCTCCAGCTTCCTGTACAGGGGGAGGTTCTCCTCGTTGACCTCCGAGGGATAGTGCGCTTCGATCCCCTTGACCCCGTAGCGCGCCATCTCAGCGGCAAGCTCCAGCCGCTGCGGGATGGTCATCTCCGGGACATAGCGGTCATGGAACCGTCCCCCTCCCGGGGCGAAGTACCAGATCCCGACGGTGAGCTTGATGTCGAGCGTGAAGCTCTTGAGGTGGGCAAGCAACTGTTCAGGCGTGCGTCTCTCAGCCTGGTAGCGAAGATCGGCGAGTGTATACATTACTGAATCCTCCCCTATGACACCGTGATATCACGTTCATAACGACTCGGGAAGGGAGACACGTACGGGAAGACGACACTCAAAGCGCGGGATAAAGTCGCCAGCAGGAAGATACCCCGCTTGATCAATGGAACATTTTCACTTCGTCTTTACGTTTAGGTATGAGTACTTTCAGCCCTGACTTTTTTCCTATCTTCCTGCTGGCCGGTCTCAACTTTATGGTCTCATTTTAGTCCGGTTGCCTCAAGATGCAATAAGCCAAATGTCTCATTTTGGAGAATTTATCAGGTTCATTAGCTGAATTTTGTTTGTAACCCCTGTCTTCTGGTAGATGTGATAAATATGGTTCTTCACCGTGGTCGAAGAGATGAAAAGCTTCTCCCCAATGATCCTGTTCGTGTAGCCTTGGACAAGCATTGTGATGATTTCCCGCTCCCGCGGCGAGATCCCGTACTGCTTCACGATCCCTTCCGGCAGCTGGTAGGCCGCGCCGAACTCCGCCACAAAGAGGTATTGCGCGGCGTAGAAGAGGAGAAGGCCGCCAGTCGCAAAAAGGAAGAGGACCTGGACAAGGGGAAAATCCCGAAGGAACGGGGGAGCCTGAAGCGTTGCCTGTCCGATGATCTGGACGATCATGGCCGCGATCATCACGAACGCCGCTGCGAGCAGGCTGCGAACAAGGGCCAGGAGGCGCGGATGCCTGATCTTCTCTATTCGTCCAAGGATCAACACCACCCCGTAGGCCTGGACCGCGGTCAGGCAGGCATCATTCAGGAACCGCAGGAACCTCTGCGGCATCACGACGCTCGCGCCCCCGACCACGGCGACGCCTGCGGCAAGGAAAAGGTAGGCTGCCATTCGCGCGGGAGAAAGGGGAAGCAGGACGACCCCCGCGGCAAGGATGCAGACCATGTACGCCAGGAGGCCATTTCCCGGAATGATCAGGGCAAGGGAGATGGCGGGGAGGGCGCCGCCGAACACGTGCTCGACGGTCGCAAGCTCATACGTCTTGAGAATCCTGCACAGCACGAGAAGGAGAATTGCAAAGTACAAGAGGGCAATGTGCCTGAAGGCGGAAATCCCGGACCTCGCATAGGCGAGCAGGCTGAGGGCGATGACCACGAGGCCCAGAGATGAGGCGAACAGGTACACTGCGAGAAATGCATGGAGCACCAAACCCTCCGTTCGAACATTTTTTTTGTTGAAGTTGAGCTGAGAATATCAAGAAAATATCCAAAATGTCAAGACGGTCCGATCTCTAAATAAGATAAACTGCGTTCAGACGGACATGACCCGAACGTTCGGGTCGAGCTCCTTTTTGAGGAACTCCTCGACGAAATCCAGGGTCCCCGTCTGCGCGCTGGGACATCCCTTGCACGCACCCGCGTACTTTATGTAGACCGCGGTTACCTCACCATCAGATTTCATGTCAACGACTTCCAGGTTGCCCCCGTCCCTGATGAGCGCGGGACGGACCTTCTCATCAAGCACCTTTTCAACAGCACGGTGCTTCTGGATCAGGCTGAGGCTGGCAAAACTCTTTGCCTCGGTGGTCCCGGGGGCGCCTTCGCGTTCCATCTCGGCTCGTGTCTCCCGAAGGATATCGACGAGGTAATGGCGTCGGGCCTCATGGCCGCCGGGCCGGATGCAGGACTTGCAGAAGGCTCCCGCCTTGGTGTAGCGGGTGATATCCTCCACGGTCGTCAGGTTGTTGATCCGGATCACCTCCTTGACCGTCCGAAGACTTACCCGCGCGCACTGGCAGACGACCTCCTCCTCTTCCAGGGAGTCCATGTCAACGCCCTTGTAAACGGCGGCAGCCTTGCGGATCACGTCGTAGGCCATGACGCTGCAGTGCATCTTCTGGGGCGGGATGGCGGCCGTGGCTTCCTCGTCGCGCAGGGCGCGCTCCACGTCGATGTTCGTGATCTTCATGGCCTCATCCACGGTCTTGCCGACGATCATCTCGCACATCATGTCGCTGGAGGCGATTGCGGTGCCGCACCCGAATGTCTTGAAACGGGCGTCAAGGATCCTGTTTGTGCGCGGATCAACGGCCCAGAAAGCCCGGATGGCGTCCCCGCACACCTCGGCGCCCCAGTCCGCGACAACGAGGCGGGCGCCGAGCTTTTCCGCATCGGCGCCCGTGATTTCCCCGAGGTGCCGGGGGTTCAGCATCCGGTCGTTCACCTTGTTCGAGTAGCTCTCCCAGAGGGTCCCGCCTATCAGGTCAGCTTTTGCCATGACAGTTCTCCTCGCTCCGATTCATCACCACGCCGCGCTCAGGACGCCGCGGAAGGCGATATGGCGCGCAGTCGCTCCACCGACGCGCGCAGCGCGACGATTGTTGCGTCGACTTCCTCCTCGGTTGTGAAGCGCGAGAGGGAGAGCCGCACCCCGGTGTGGATGCGGTCGCTGTCGATGCACATCGCGACAAGGGTCGGGTTGGGTTCCAGGGATTCCGAGGCGCAGGCGCTCCCCGTGGAGGCCGCGATCCCCTGGCGGTTGAGGTCCCAGATCATCGCTTCCCCCTCGACGCCCTTCAGGCTCACGAAGATTGTGTTCGGCGTGCGCTGATCTCTTCTGCCGATGACGGCCGCGTCTCCCAGGGAAAGGATGGCCTCCTCCAGCTTGTCGCGGAGCCTGCGCACCTCGCGAAGCTCGTAGGGGAGCCCCTGCACTGCCAGCTCCATGGCCAGGCCCATGCCGATCATGCCCGGCACGTTGATGGTTCCCGAGCGCTTCCCGCTCATCTGCTCGCCGCCGTGAAGGAGCGGGGTGATCGTGATTCCCTCACGGATGAAAAGTCCCCCGACGCCCTTGGGGCCGTGGAACTTGTGCGCGCTGAAGCTGAGGAAATCCACCGGGACCTCGCGCACGTCCACCGGGACCTTCCCGATGGCCTGCGTGGCGTCCGTGTGGAAAAGGATGCCGTTTTCCCTGCACAGGGTGGCAAGCTCCTTGATAGGGAAAATCAGGCCTGTTTCGTTGTTGGCCCACATGATGGAGACAAGCGCCGTGCGGTCGGGATGGATGTGGGATTGCAGGGTATCCCTGTCGACGACACCGTGGCGGTTCAGCGGCAGGTATCTCACCTTGACGCCCAGCTCTTCCAGGTACTTGCAGGCGTTCGCAACGCAGGGATGCTCGACGGGAGTCGTGACGATCTCCGTTTTCTTCCCTGTCCTGATCAGCTGGTCGTAGGCGGATTTGATCACGGTATTGTTGGATTCAGTGGCGCAGCTGGTGACCAGAACGTCGTCGCGGTCACGTGCGTTGATCCCCGCGTACAGCCGGTCGAAGGCGATCCTCATGTAATCATGGACCTCGGTGGCAAAATCGTACAGGCCGTTCGGGTTGCCGTACATCTGGCACCAGAACGGATCCATAGCCTCCTTCACCCGGGGATCAACGATGGTGGTGGCGTTGTTATCAAGGTAGATCCTGTCCATGCGAGACCACTATACCCGGGCGCTCAGTGAGTGTCGAGCCGCCTCATTTCACCTTCTTGCGCAGCTTTCGAGGGCTGGGTCTCGGCCCGGCGTCCTGCGGCACCGGCTGGCGCGCGCGGGCGCGAAACGCGGCCATAGCGATCACCGCCCCTGCGATCAGAAGCACGTTGAGGATCTGCCCGGTGGAGAAGTTGAACCAGCTGAACTGGCCCGGGTTGCTCACGGGAGCAAGGGTGATGGGGAAGCCGATTCCCTTGTCCGGTTCGCGGGCATACTCGATGAAGAACCGGAATACGCCGTAGCCGATCATGTACCACGCGATCACGAAGCCGTTGTATGGCTTGCGCTTCCGCACGATGAACCAGATGATCAGCCACAGCACAAGACCCTCGAAGAACGCCTCGTAGAGCTGGCTGGGGTGCCGGGGAAGGTTGACCAGCGCGGCGCCGTTGACCGGCATGCCCACGGCCGCCGCGAAATCCCTGACCCACGGCATTGTGGCGGGGAAACCGTCAGCCGCGGGGAACACCATGCCCCACGAGACCTTTGTGATCCTTCCGTAGAGCTCGCCGTTGATGAAGTTCCCCAGCCGGCCGAAGGTGTATCCCAGCGGGATGCCGGCCACCAGCATGTCCCCCCAGTCCAGGATGCTGATCTTCTTCACCCGCATGAAGATGGCAAGTGCGATGACCGCCCCCACCAGGCCGCCGTGATAGGACATGCCCGCGATTCCCGTGAGGCGAAGCCGCCCGTCAACGACGGCAACGGGGAGGATGATCTGGAGGGGATGGTGGAGGTAGTAGCCGGTCGGGTCATAGATGGTGACGGCAAACGCCCTGGCTCCGATCAGGAGGCCGATGATTGCCCAGAAGAACATGTCGAGGACCAGGTCCTGCTGCGGCTTTTCCTTGCGCTCCCTGAGCTGCCACGTGAAGAGGAGGTACGTAATGACAAAGGCCACCAGGTACATGAGCCCGTACCAGCGGATGGGCAGCCAGGGTACGATCTCAGGATGTATCCACGAAGGATACTGGATATATGCGAGCATGCGTCTCTCCTTGATGCCGTTACATCTTTTCCGCGATTTTCCCCTGCACCTGGTCGAAGTACAGGGTGATCATGTTCTTCGGCGTCCGCGTTTCCCACCGTCGGCCGTGGCTTTCGATCACCGCGCCGGGGAAAAGCGTTCCGCGCACGACGATCTCCGAACGGACGTGAAGGTCAAACGTGTCATGAAGGGTGATCAGGCGCTTCTTGCGAAGCTCGATTGCCCTCAGGGCCTGGGCCTTTTCCGCCCGCGCCTGCGAAAGCGCCGTTGCATCCAGTGGTCTGCCGGCAAGCGCCTCCCGCTGGATCCTCTTCATCTCGGCATCCAGCTCCACCGCCCGCCTTGCGATGGCGGCAACTTCGCGCTCCTCCCGCTCGATCTGGTCCTTGAGCAGGTAGTCCTGGCCAAAGAGGACCAGCGTGGGGATCCCTGTGGCCGAGCCGAGGTTCTGCACGGCAACGCCCTGGCGAGCCCGCACTTCACCTCCCACCAGGTTTCCCTTCTCCGAGTCCAGGAGCAGCTTGCCGTTGCATTTCACCTGGCAGCGCAGGCACGCCCCCTTCAGGCGCACGTTCTCCGTTGCAATGAGAATGGCCTGCTCGGCGAACGGTGAGGTGATGTCCTTCTTTGCCCTCAGGATTGCCTTCCCCTCCCCCTTGATCCCCTGCCCGATGAGGATGGAGCCTTCGGAGGACAACAGCGCGGCGTCCACAGTCTCATCCACCTCGATGTCACCGGCTGCCAGGATGCGGAAGCCCGGTTGAACCGTGCCGTTCACGCGGACGATGCCGGGGAAGTTCACGTTGCCGCTCGTCATGTCCACGTCTCCGGCCACCGTGTGAACCTGCTGGACCGTGATGACCGTCCCGTCACGAACCAGCTCGCCGTCAGCCTCCGCGTAGAAGAAGAGGCTCCCGTCCGGCTGGCGCGCCGCGGACACACCGCGCCCTGCCTGCAGGCCCGAGAGGGCTCCCGCCGGTGGCGGGACGGATTTGCCCGGTCACGTCCCACGACTCCAGGCCTTCCGGAGGAGGCGGCATCACCGTGGCCACGTGCGCGCCTTTGCCGACGTGGGTGATCCGGTCCTGCGCGCGAAAATCCGCGCGGCCGTCGTCCAGAATCGTCAACGCCTTTCCCGTGGCAAGGCGGATGTGGAAGGTCACCCGGTTCTCCTCACCCGCGGGCGGGAGCTTCCCCTCTGCGATGAGGCAGTTCTTGAAGAACTTCCCTCGAGCCACGAGGTCCAGTGCCTTGAGGAGCTTTGTTTCGTCGACCCCCTTGATGATGCCCGCGTCCTGGATCCGGGCCCGCACCTCCTGCACGTCAAGGGAAGCACCCGTCCCCCGCGCGGGAGTGAACGTGATGAAGCCTTTCATCCGGTCGTCGGAGATGGTGACAACCAGGTCCGCATCCCGGTGGCGTCGCACGCGCAGCAGGATGGTCATGCCATCGCTGCCTTTTTCCAGGATGCCTTCCTCCAGCGCAATCACCGTCTCGCGCCGCTGCTGAAGTCCCTCGAAAAGGCGCACCTCAGGGGCGGCGCCCTTCAGACCGGGGATGGTGGCGCCGAACACGTCCACGCCGGAAGCGCCGACCTGTCCCTGCACGATCCGCAGCACGGGCATTTCCGCGGTCACGAGGCCGATGGATTCCACCCGCTCCAGCGGGAATTGCGTGAGGGAAGGGACTTCGGCAAGCGCCGCGGTCCTCGTCGCGCTGAATGCTCGAATCCTGTCCGACTCCTCCACCGGGAGGAACTTCACCAGCCACTCGACGCTTCCGTCCTTGCCGCGCTCGGGAGCCTGGCCGGCAGCGAGTTGGTAGTCCACCAGCTCGTTCTCCGTGCCCTTGAAGAACTCCTGGAGATCCTTCCTGATCGTCTCTATCGTGTACCTGCGCACCTTGCTGAGGCGGATGGCATCGCTGGCAATGGCGAGTGTCAGGGGCTTCCCTCCCCCGCGTCCCTTGCGGAGGAAGAGAGTCGCGGCGAGGTTGTCCGGGGAAACCGTGACCACTGCCGCTCCATCGGATGAGGGGCTGAGGGATTTTCCGGAGAGCGGAGTCCCCGACGTCACCGCCTCCTTCAGGATGGAGGCGATTTCCCCGGCGCTGATCAGCGCCGCGGGGGCGAACCCGATCTTCACGGCCTCGGCGATGACTTCATCAGCCGTGGGGAGCGGTAGAGCAGGGTCCCCCGGGTCGAAGGAGAGCAGGCAGGTTGCGCCGTCCGCTGAGGCGGAGACCCGCACGGCGTGATCCCGGAAGGAGACGACGTCCGCCCAGTTTGCCCCGCGCCGCAGGAAGCCATCCCGGACAGACTTGACCTCACTCCCGGTCCTCGCAAGGCCGTCCAGGAACAGGAACGCCGCCATTTCTGCGCGCTTCGCCGGGACCAGCCTGCCGAAAACGCTCCTGCCCTCCTTCCCGGGCTTCCCCGGCCTGACCTTCGCAACGAGCGCGCCTTTGTGCACGAAGCCCGTTGCGGTGACGGCAGGATCTATGGCAACGTCTTGCCGCACCATCTTCTTCTCCACCACCACCTCGATCTCCTCCCGGGGCGGGAGAAACGGCAGTGATGGCTTGCGCATCACCTTCTTTTCTTTTTTGATTCTCTCTTCGCGAAGGCGAAAACCCCTGGGCGGGGGGGCCTTTTCCAGCGCCGTTCGCGCGACCCCCGCCAGCCGCGGAGGAATGGGGCAGGGCTCGAACTCCGCCTGCTCAGGCTCCGGGGGGCGCGGCATGATTCCCGCCGCGGCAACAAAGGTCACCGGTTCACTCTTCTTGCGGGCAACGGATCGGAGTGCTTTCTCGATGGCCTCGGTGTCTATCCCCTCCCGAACCCTCTTCTCCTCGAGGATGGCAACAAGACTGTCGGTGGACAGCTCCGTCCCGGTTTCGCTGGGCACGATGGTGACGCGCGCCTCGATGCCCTGTTCGTCGAACTCGAGCTTCAGGTCCCCCTTGACGTTCATCTCTCCGGCTCAAGTCACAGGATAAAGCAAAGCCCTGTCATCCGACAAGGGTGAGCACGGCCAGCGCCGCGAACACCGCGGCGAGGCCAAGCTTTACCTTCCCCATGTGCGCCTGGAAGAGGGAGGTGATCTTCCCCGAGCTGACGCCGAACCAGGACCCCAGAAAAACTGCAAGCAGGGGCAGAATGAAACACAGGTTGTACAGCAGCAGAAGCGCGAGGGCTGTGGCGCCGCCGCGTATGCGAACCAGGTATGCGAGCATGGGAAGGTACACCTGTCCCGTGCACGCGAACTCGAAGATGGACACCAGGAACCCAAGGGCCAGGGAGCTGCCGGCCAGTGCCGCCGTGCGAACGCGCGTGCGGATGGTTGCGTGGATCTGCTTCTTCAACGAGGACGGGAGCTGGAGGAGGATCTGGTTTGCTCTCCCCTGACGGATGAGGGCGTAGTCGTACAGGCTCATGCCGGCAAAGACCGCGAGGATGCCCACGAGGGCCCAGCGAAGTCCCAGAGAAACGATGAAGACAGTGCTTGCCGCGCGCAGCACGGCGAACAGGCCGCAGCCGATGCCCAGATACGTGAGGAAAACGGAGGTCGTGAAAAGCGCGCCGATCAGGACTATGTCCCTCCTGCCTCTCCCCGCGAGCGCCAGGGACGCCAGCAGGAATATCAGGGTCGTGAACGCGCAGGGGTTGACGCCATCGATCAGCCCGGCGAGGGCGATGGGCAGCGCCGCCACGCCTCCCGAAGCGAACACCGCCGACAATGGAGACCACACCAACGGGGACGGAGGGCTCGCCGCGGCTGCCGCCTCTTTTCGCTGCGCCTCCAGCGCGCCGGCAAGGTTCCTGCGGATGTTCGCGTCGCCTTGCAGGAGGATGTTCCCGATCGCCAGGGCGGGGATCTCATGAACGGTCGCTCCGCGGGCGGAAGCGAAAGCGGCAAGCTCCTCGTAAAGCGCCGGCTGCAGGACGTCCCGGCGCTCCACGATGATCGAAAGACCGAGCTCCCGCGACAGCCTCGGTATCTCGGTTGCAAGGAACTGCTCGCAGCTTCTGCAGCCGGGCGTGTAGTAATATGTCACCCTGACAGGCGCGTCCGCGGCAGGCCCGGCGCCGGAGCCGGTGGACAGGCTTCCCGTCAGGGAGGCACGCCGCTCGGCGCGCACGACGCCCCTGATGGTGTAGTAGGGAGGAGCAACGCCCGGCTGCCTGGTCTGAACGATGAAGTCCTTGCGGGTGATTCCCGTGTCGTCCGTTGAATCGTAGGCAATCAAGAAGGTGCCCTCACCGCCAGGCCTGAGGGTGCGCTCAGCCGGCGTCACCGTGAGACACGTGCACGTCGGCAGGAGACTGATGGTTACATCGTCCTGCCCGGCGTTTTTCACCGTGACCGCAGTCTGGATCTTCTCTCCCTTCATGATCATTCCGAACTTCCACTCTGGCGGGGAAAAGACCACGGTGGGGCTCCCGGCCGAAGGAAAGGCCCCGGCGCAGATGAGGAGGAGGGCGGAAAGATACCTGGCAGACGACGTCACGGTACTGCCGGGAACGACGATCTTTTTTCCGGGCGCCACCGGATGAGAGCCGCCAGGAAGAGCAGGTCGAAGATGAATACCGCGAAGAGCACCGCGCCCTGGCTGAGGACCACGGGGCCGATCTGCAGGACCTCGGTGCGCGCGGAGATCAGGGCCGCTCCGGACAGCATGAGCAGGAGGAAAGAGAAGAGGGAGAGAAGCTTTCCGAGCCTGAGAAATCCGATCATCTCGCCATATCTCTCCGGGAAGAGTGAAAGCATGAAGCCGCCGACAGCCACCAGGAGGTTCCCGGACCCTCCCAGGAGAAGCCACGGGATGATTCCGGGCCCGCCATTCCCGGCGGCATGAAAGAGCTGCGCGAGGAGAGAGATGACAATGAAGAATCTGGCGGTTTCCCAGAGGGAGCCGGCCAGGATGAAAGCATGTCTCACCGCCATTGTCCGGCCGAGTGTAGACGGGTCCAGGACAGCGGTCAATACCTGGGGGTCTTGTCTTCGTTGACAAGGTGGTCATAGATGCAGATCATGGATATCATTCATATGATGGAGAACTGAATGAAGCGTATCAAAGCTCGCGAACGGGTCGTGTGGGTCGTCGTCACCGCGGTCCTCCTCGCTGCTCTCGCCCTGTTCTCTTTCTCTCCACGGCTGCTGGCGGGGAGCCCGGAGGATGAGACGCAGGCGTACCTCAGCACGATCGGCGAGATGTTCCGGTACATCCGCGACAACTACGTGGACGCGGACAAGGCCCAGCCAAAAAGCCTGTACGAGGGCGCCCTGAAAGGGTTGTTCGAATCCCTCGGTGATCCCTATTCGGCATACACCAACGCCGCGGATTGGCGCATGATTTCCGACACGACCACGGGCACCTTCGGAGGCGTCGGGCTTACCATCACGAAGATCGACAAGGTCGGCGCGGAGGTGGTCACGGCCATCGAGGGGACCCCCGCGTACAAGGCGGGAATCTCCGCCGGTGACATCATCATCAAGGTCAACGGGGAAGCGGTGGACAAGCTTTCCATTGACCAGATCGTGGACCGCCTGAGAGGAGCACCGAAGACGGACGTGACGGTCACCGTGAAGCGCGGGGACTCCATTGTCTTCGACGCCACCATCACGCGGGACGTGATCGAGCTCCCCATCGTCAAGTATGCCATGATCCCCGGCGGCATCGGCTACCTTCGCATAACAGAGTTCACGCCCCAGACCGCGGAGCGCTCCCGGGAGGCGCTGCGGTTCTTCAAGGACAACAACTACACCTCCCTGGTCATCGACCTGCGAGGCAACGGGGGAGGGCTTCTGTCCGCCGCCGTCGACATGGCAAATCTCTTCATTGACAACGGCCTGATCGTCGAGATCAGGAGCGAGCGGGTGGCCCGGGAGAACGTGAAATACGAGGCCCGGCCCAACCGGATGATGGTTGATCCCCAGATCCCCATCGTGGTCCTCGTGGACAAGTATTCCGCATCCGCCTCGGAGATACTCTCCGGCGCGCTGAAGGACCACCACCGCGCGACGCTCATGGGAGAGAAGACTTACGGAAAGGGCTCCGTGCAGACGGTGATGTCGCTGGGAGACGGAGGGTTCCGCCTCACCACCGCGCGCTACTACCTGCCGTCAGGCGTGACAATCGACAAGATCGGGATACAGACGGACAAGCCCGTGGAGGAGCCCGCCCTCACGGACGCGGACCAGAAGGCGCTGAACGACCTCCTGAACGGCTCCTATCTGAAGGATTTCGTGAAGGCCAACCCGAAGCCCACGGAGGCGGAGGTCGGAGCGTTCATCACCGGCCTGCATGGGAAGGGGATCGCGCTCAGCGACAGGTACCTGAGAAAGCTGGTGAGAAACGAGGTCAACCGGACGAACAACAATCCGCCCCTGTATGACCTCGACTTCGACATCGTGCTCCAGGCTGCGGTGAAAGCGCTGCAGAATCACGAAATCCAGGCCGCGAAGAACTAGGGACGTCTGAAGCAGTTTCTCTTACCAGGCTGGTACGCGGGACAGGCACGCATCTCGATCTCCGGAGAAGACCACCGGTACCTCGCCCGCGTGCTGCGGCTGCGGGAAGGCACCGAGATCACCGCGGTGGACGCGCACGGCGCGAGGTATGTCATGAAGCTCGCGCGGATCAGCCGCTCGGGCTGCGAGGCGGAGCTGCGGCCGGCCGAGGCGCCTGCGCCGGCGTCCGGGTCCGCGGCCATCACACTCCTGCAGTGCTTGCCAAAAGGGCGGAAAATCGATCTGATTATCCGCCAGGCGACTGAAGCCGGGGTTTCGCGGATTGTCCTCCTGGAAAGCCAAAGGTCCATAGCACGGGCAACAGAGGACGCCAACCGGATGGCGCGCCTGGAGAAAGTTTCCCGGGAAGCGCTCCAGCAGAGCGGCAACCCGCGCCTGCCGGTCATGGATCCTCCCCGGCCCCTCGAGACGCTGCGCGGCACGGCCGGGCAATGGGGCATGGCGCTGTTCTTCCATGAGGAGCGGCTCTCCGCAAGCACCCTTCACGAGCTGCTTGCCGAGCCAGCGGGGCGCGTGAGCATTCTCATCGGTCCCGAAGGCGGGTTGTCGCCCATGGAGAGAGAGCTGCTGGCCGGCGCGGGGTTTCGCCCCGCCTTCCTGGGCCAAACGGTGCTGCGCGTCGAAACGGCAGCTATTTACGCCATTGCAGCGGTGCAGACGATTCTACAGGAGAGGGACGCGTGGAGATCGGCGCAGAAAAGGTGAAGCGGATCAAGGTCCTCGATGTCCCGGTGGATGCCGTGGACCCGGACATGGCCGGCAAGGCCATCGAGGATCTGCTCGGCAATTCCCAGGCAAACCAGATCGTTTTTCTCTCCTTGCGGGGACTGCTGCGGGCACGCCGCGACGCCGAGCTCATGCGATGCCTTCGGGAAGCGGCCCTTGTCCTCCCCACGTCGCTTGCCATCGTCCGGGGAGCCGGGTTCCTCGGCACGGGGAAGCTGAGCCTTTTCAACCCTTTCGAGTTCATCATCCGCATCCTCAGCGTCGTAGAGAAATGCAAGGGATCCGTGTACCTGCTCGGCACTCACAAGAGCCTCCTGGAGACAGCTGAGGTCAATCTCCTGGGGTCCTTCCACGACATCCGGGTGGTCGGGCGCTTCTACGGATTTTTCCCCCGCGCCGTAGAAGGAGACATCGTCACCGCAATAAAGAAGTCTTCCCCCTCGCTGCTCCTGGTGGGAACGGGCGTGCCGGGGAAAGAGAAATGGCTGCTGCGGCACAAGAAGGAGCTCAACCCGGGAATCTCCCTGTGGGCGGACAACTGCTTCGAGGTCTTCGCGGGCACGCAAAAGCAGATGTCCCGGAGGCTCCATGCGATGGGGCTGGGCGTCCTGTCCGGCATCGGCCGCAAGCCCTGGCGGCTCGCCATGATCATCCCCTACTTCTGGTACCTGATCCTGGTCCTGAGCTACAGGATCTTCAGGCTGTAGAGGCGGCATGAGCTACGCCAGCTTCCTCAAGCTCATAGAGGTATTCGGGGTCCTGGCTTTCAGCATGACGGGGATCTTCGAGGCCCGGCGGCTGAAAATGGACATCGTCGGGACCTACTCGGTAGCCATGATAACGGCATTCGGCGGCGGCACCCTGCGGGACCTGTTCCTCCGCCGCTACCCGCTTTTCTGGATCCAGGAATGGGCGTACGGCGTCGTCATCCTGGTCCTCTCCATCATCTCCGTTGCCATCCTCCGCCAGATCAGGGACAAAAAGAGCAGGACGCTCGTGCTCGTCGTCACGGTGTTCGATGCCCTGGGGCTTGGCCTTTTCAGCGTGCTCGGCGCGGTGTACTCGCTGCAGGTCTATCCGGGCCTCTTCTTCATAGCGGTCATCATGGGGGTCATCACGGGATGTTTCGGAGGAGTCATCCGGGACATCATTGGCAACAAGGTCCCGACGGTTTTCCAGAAGTCCCAGCTCTATGCCACGTGCAGCCTGGCCGGCTGCGTCATGTACCTGCTTCTTGCCTCTCTCGATATCCCCGCCGCTGTTTCGATTCCCCTGGGAGTCGCCGTGACGTTCGTGGTTCGCATGCTCGCTGTGAAATACAACGTCTCGCTGCCGCTGTAGATTTCACCCTCACGAGCGTTCGAGCTCGCCGAGCCGCAGGTAATCGTAAAGTTCTTTGAGCCCTCGGTCCATTCTTCTTGCCAGAGCCCTCGCAAGGACGGCTCGAAGGGAAGGGACCAGGAGCAGGTATCCGAGCAGGTCCGTCAGGAAGCCGGGGGTGACCAGAAAAATGGCGCCTGCCAGGATCCCCAGGAGATCGACGAACTCAGGCCCCGGGTACTCCCTTCTGCGGATCTTTCCCCGCAGGCGCTCCAGGGCGTCCTGCACCTGGTTCTGGGCAACGAGCACGCCGGGGAGTCCCACGAGCACCGCAAGGACCAGCACGAGCCAGTTCCTGACCAGCGTGGTGAGATAGATGAAGAAGACTATTTCGGCGAGCGGAACCAGGGAAAACAACAGGAGCGCAAAGATCAGCTTGAACAGAAAGTCTTTCTCGATGAGTTGGATGAACAGTCGTAGCTCTCTCATGATGCGGGGAGTGTAGCAGGACCGGGGAAGGTCTGTCAGGCCGGGGGCGGTCAGGCTTCTGTGTCGATCTTTGTTCCCAGGGATGCGTCTTCGACCTTCTCCTGCACCTGGGCCTTCATGATCTTCTCAGCGATGCCCATTGACTGGTCGTTCGCATTCTTCAGAATGTCCGCGAGTCCCTGGATGGATCGAGCCAGCTCTGCAACCGAAGCCCCGTGACCAATATCTGCGATCATACGATCTTATCGGCAGCACACGGCATAATTTTCACGCGGGACGCCCGTTTCCTCGTTTGACTGCTTTCGCAATTTGAGTTATCTTAAGCATAGGCTGTCTATGCATCGATTCTCTATGCATAACAGGAGCTCGTAATGTTCACCATTGCCGCATTTCTCGGGCGCGCGCTGCCGGCGCTCTTCATCCTCGGAACCCTGTACTTCCTTCTGCTTTCAGCCTCGAACGTTCTGTGGCTGCGGCTGAGCTCGCGGCCGCCCCGCATCAGGCGGGGCAGAATGGTCTCCGTCCTGATCCCGGCGCGGGACGAGGAGGAGAACATCGGCGCCTGCATTGATTCGCTCCTGACCCAGAGCTACACCAACTACGAGATCGTGGCTCTCGACGACCAGTCCCACGACGGCACGTGGAATATCATCGAGGGTTTCGCCCGCCGTTTCCCCGACCGCGTGCGGGGAATCCGGGGAAAGCCTCTTCCGGCGAGCGGATGGAGCGGGAAGACGCATGCCATGCAGCAGCTTGCCCGCCACGCGCGCGGGGAGTACCTGATGTTCACGGACGCGGACACGGTGCATGGCCGGGACAGCATCTCGTGGGCGGTGACGAACATTGAGGCGCACCGGGCGGACTGCATCTCCGGGTACGTTTTCCAGGAGCTCGCGACGCTGGGGGAGCTTTTCATAGTTCCCACCATCTACATAATGAGCGCGATGGTCCTCCCCCTGTGGCTCATCGGCGCCACAAGGACCCCCGGGCTTTCTTTCGCCATCGGCCAGCTCATTGTGTTCCGCCGCAGCGCCTTCGAGGCGATTGGCGGGTATGCGTCGGTCAGGGGACAGATCAGCGATGACGTCGCCATAGCGCGGGAGCTGAAGCGGGCCGGCTTCAGACAGGTGTTCCTGGACATGCGCAGGCACGTGAGATGCCGGATGTACAGCGGCTACCGGGCGTCCTTCAACGGCATCGCCAAGAACATCTACGACTTCGCCAAGCACAGGACGCTCTTCCTCGCCGCCGCCATCACGCTCCTGGTCGGGCTCGTCGTGTTCCCCTTCGCGCTGCTCCCCGTTCTCCTGGTGACGGGAAATCCTGCAATCCAGTTCGCGTCCCTGTGCGTCGTTCTTTTCCTGGCCGCGTGGACGCTTGCCCTCTATGATCGCGGACTGCCCTGGTGGTCGCCCCTTCTCTACCCCGTCATGTTCCTTCACCTTCTCTACATGGCCTGGTGGAGCATCGCACGGGCGTTCGGCGGCCATGCGGTGGTCTGGAAGGGGCGCGCGCTGCGATGAATGGAAGAGAACCAAAGAAAAAACATGGCATATCGAAAAGGGAATGACATCGTGGGGTTCACCCCCTCGTTCCTGCCCTTCCGGGCGGTGTTCCGGATGGTGATGCTGCCCGTGCACCTGGTGAACTGGCTGTTCTACCGGACGCGCGTCAGGGGGAGGGAGAACCTCGGCGGGGAGGCAGGCCCGACCCGGCCCGCGGGCGCAATCCTTGTCAGCAACCACACAATGATGATGGACCCGGCCGTGATCGCCCATGCGCTGGGCCGGCGCCGGACCTACTTCACCATGCTGGAGGAGACGGCGCTGATCCCGTACCTCGGCACCTTCGTGCGGCTGCTTGGCGCCCTCCCCATTCCCGAGGGGCCGGGCGCCCTGCTCTCAATGGAGGGCGCCGCAAACCGCGCGCTCTCCGAGATGGGCCTCATTCACTTCTTCCCCGAGGGGGAGTGCTACCGCTGGAGCCAGGACATCCAGCCCTTCAGGCCCGGAGCATTCCTCCTTGCCTGTCGCCTCGGTCTGCCCGTGATCCCCATGACCACCGTTCTGCACGAGAGGAGGTGGCGCGGACGCACCAGCGTCCGCGTCCTTGGGCGGACGGTGCCTGTCCCCCCGGTCGTGACGGTGATCATCGGCAGACCCATCATGCCCCCCGCGGCGCCGGACCCTCACGCGCTGCGGGGCGCCGCGTTGCGCATGGGCGTCCAGGTGAGAGCGCTGATGCAGGAGAGCATTGATGCGCTGGGAGGCAGCCGCGACATCTATCGCGGGAGGATGCCGCGGCTGGTGAAAAAGCCCGTGATGGACGGACAGCCGCTGGCGGCTCGGCGGGCGGGCTGAGGGTCAGTCGCTGATACCCTTCTTCGGGTCCGGCGGGTTTTCTTTCAGGTACTCGTGCTCGAAGCGAACCTGGTCAACGAGGTCCTTGATCTTCCATTCCAGGTTGGTCGGTGTCGTAATGGCAAACGCAATCTCCCCGGGGTCGGGGGCCGCCGCCTTGACGGCGCGCATCATGGCGACTGCCTCTTCGTTGGAAAAACCGTGTATCAGGATCAGCTTCCCTTCGCGCATGCCCTCCAACGTATACGCAAGCTGGGACCGGGGTCAAATCCTTCCCTTGAATCTTGCCGCGCCCGCGGCGCTGATATAGATTCTAACTGGTATGGGTGACGCCTCGGGCCCCGCGGATGAGCCCCGCTATCTCGGGGGCTACCTCCTCATTTCAGATATCAACCTGATGGACCCGAACTTCCACCGCTCCGTTGTGCTCATGATAACGCATGATGACAACGGCGCCTTCGGGCTCGTGGTGAACAGGCCGTCGCGGTTCACCCTGGGGGAGCTTGCAGAGGGCATGGGGGAGTCGCCGGCTGCCTCCATCCCGGTCTACATCGGCGGCCCGCTGCAGCAGGAGTTCCTGTTCATCCTGCACGCCGAGTTCCCGGGAAGCACGGGAAGCGAGCACACGGAACGGCCGGCGGACGGGGTAGTGTTCGAGCCTGCCACGCAGTCAGTCGTTGACTACCTGAAGGATGAATGGAGCCCCCTGCCGGAAGCGGAGCGACCGTCCGTCCGGCTCTACGCGGGGTACGCCGGGTGGGGCCCGGGACAGGTAGAGGGCGAGCTGAAGTCCGAGGCCTGGGTTGTCCTCAAGGCCACCCCGGAGATCGTCTTTCACCGCAACCCCGAGCAGGGATGGTCGGATGCCTTCGGGCAAAAAGGGCCGCTGCACCAGATCATACTCCAGACAGGTTTCAAGCCGTCCATGAACTGAGTGAGCTGAGCGCGCCCTTGCGGCCGCTGCTGTTTTGACCTATACCTGTCCCGTCCGAGCGAATGAGAAAAAAGTGAGCGTCCCATGGTGAAAGTATTGTTCATAGATGATGATCCCGAAGCCCATCGGACAATGAAGCACGTCCTTCCTGATCCATACCTGCTCGTCTCCGCGTGCACAGGGGAGGCCGGGCTCTCCGCGGCAGCCAGCGAAGGGCCGGACGTGGTCATCCTGGACATCAACCTGCCCGATGTTGACGGGATTGCCGTTCTCAGACGCCTGGTGAGCACGCACGCTCCACCCCCCGTCGTGATGCTGTCAGCGCTGAGTGACGCCCGGCTCATCCGGGATGCACTTCTCGGCGGCGCGGTCGACTACATCGTGAAGCCGTTTGACCTGAAGGAGCTGCTGGGCGCCTTGCGCACGGCGGTGATCAACTCTGACGCGCGTCGCCAGGCGGCCGGGGCCCTGGGAGAGACGCTCCTGGCCGGGCTGCTCGGGGAGAATCACCTGATGAAGGAAGTGAAGCAGCTCATCCTGCGCTACGCCCCGTCGGATTCTCCCGTGCTCGTGCAGGGGGAGAGTGGGACAGGGAAAGAGCTGGTGGCTCGCTCCCTGCATGAGGCATCGCGGCGACGGGAGGCTCCCTGCGTTGCCATCAACTGCGGCGCCCTCCCCGAGACGCTCCTGGAGACCGAGCTGTTCGGCTCCGAGAGAGGAGCGTTCACGGACGCAGTCACGCGGCCGGGGAGCTTCGAGCGCGCCAACGGGGGCACCCTTTTCCTGGACGAGATCGGTGACATGTCCCTTCCCGCCCAGGCGCGCCTGCTGCGGGTCATCGAGCAGAGGGAGCTCACGCGAGTAGGGGGAAGCAGGTCCATCGTCCTGGACGTGCGCGTGGTATCCGCGACGCACCGAAACCTGCGCGCGGAGGTGGCGCGCGGTTCGTTTCGCGCGGACCTCTTCTACCGCCTGGGAGTGCTGCCCATCCGGGTGCCCGCCCTCCGCGAACGTTCAGACGACATCCCGCTCCTGGCGGCGCACTTCCTCGCGGTCCTGGGAGGGCCGAGTTCAACCCTGGACAACGGCGCGCTGGATGCGCTGTGCGCACATCCCTGGCCGGGCAACGTCCGCGAGCTTCGAAACGTCCTGGAAAGGGCTGCGCTCAACGCGGGGGGCCAGCGCATCATGGCGCGCCACATCAGCTTCGATTAGCGGTCTGAGGGGCCTATTCCACCGAGCGGACGAAGAAGCCCTGGACGACGACCCGTTTGTCTCCCATGGGCGATCTTGTCACCTCGACGGGGCGGCCGACCACGATCACGCGGGAGTTGATTGCGATGGTTCCCACAACCGGGTTTCTTGGCGGCCGTGCGGGGAAGACCTTGAAATATTCCGGGCCGGTGAAATCGACATAGCAGGAGTAGCTCTTCACGTCCTCCGTGCCGATCCACTCTCCCGTGATGACCTCTATCCGTACGCGAAAGGACGCTTCCTTCTGATCGACAACGTCCACGTCGGAGACCGTGCCGTTGATGATGACCATCTTCCCTGACGGCAGGCTCTCACGGCCTTCCGCGACGGCGGCGAGGTCTTTCAGCGTAATGGAAAAATCGACCACTCTCTCGAAGTCCGCGCGGGAAATGGCGTGTGCGGCGGTGGTGAGGACCAGGCTCATCATGACGGCGGGCAGGATTCTTCGCATGGGAGACTCCTTGCGGCAATACTATGGAGGATTGGATTCGGGGTCAATTCCTCTCTTCGTGATGAGCCCCGCGATCTTGCGGAAAATGACGCCGATGTGCCTGGCTTCGTTCACCGAGAGCCCCGCGCGTCCCAGGATGTCCTTGAAAAAGACGGCCATCTGGTCGGGGCCGACCAGGTGGAAAAAGCCGATGCGCTTCAGCGAGCGCGTTATGACGGATACCAGCGAGTCGAGCTCCGCCACGCTCACGGGAGAGAAAGGCGTCAGGTGCCCGGAGGAACGTGCCCGGAAGATTTCGTAGCATATCACCTGCACGGCGTGGGAAAGATTCAGCGATGGGAACTCCCGCGATGCCGGTATGGTGACCGCGAGGTGACAGAGGGAGAGCTCCTCGTCGGTCAGGCCTGTCTCCTCGTTGCCGAAGAGGACCGCGATAGTTCCGGCCCCCAGGGATGCCACCCGTTCTCCGAGCTGCTCGGGGAAAATGCTGAAATACTTGCGGTTCCTGCCCCGCCGGCGCGTGGTACCGGCGACCAGGACCGCATCCTTCACCGCGTCGGAAAGCCGGGGATAGATGGTGGCGCTGTCCAGCACGTCCGCCGCGTAGTGCGCCAGTGTGCGCGCCTGCGTCGGATCCAGGATCGCGTCCGGCACGATGCCAAGGGAGGTAATGCCCATGCACTTCATGGCGCGGCAGGCCGCCCCGACATTCCGCGGGTCCCGCGGCCGGACAAGCACCACCCTCACATCGGTTTGACCGCTCATACGGCAACGAGAGTAGCCGAAAAGCTCCCGACGAAGGAAGTATTCGAAGAAAATCCAAGGCAATCTCAGCGCGCGAGCGCTCATGAAGCTTGCGACAGCAGCCGAAAAGCTGATTATGAAGAAATGTCTTTTCCTCCTGATGACCTGCCTGTGTCTTCCCGCGGATGCCCTGGACTGGGAGCTCCCCGTCTTCACCCTCAGGTACGAGCTGGCGCATGGTGTGCGCGAAGACCCCGAGGAGGAAACCCTCCTCCCCTCGTCGCTGCGAAACACTGCATCCCTTCGGATCAAGGAGGTCGCTGACCCCGCCGTGTTCGATCTGACCGTTCGCTACTCCCTGAAGAACTACTTCCTGGCGACCGGGGACTACAGCTATCTGGAGCTGGAGCATGAGCAGAGCTGGCGAGTGAGCGATGCTTTGAAGCTGGGGTTCCTTGTGGGCGCAAAGAAGGTCGACTTTCCCGACCCCGACGCGGAGGGCTGGGTCAAGGACTACCTGTCCTTCAAGGTCGGGCCCACGGCGTCCCTGGAGATAGCCGAAGGAACGAAACTGGACGGCACGGTCAGCGCCCGCTACGACATGGCGGAGAACCAGGCCAGGTCGTTCCAGGCATACGTGCTTTCCACCGGCCTGACCACGCGGATGGACGGGTGGCAGGTTGCCGCACGCTACCGCGGGGAGTTCCGGCTTCCCTTTGACCAGGCGAGCGCCGTCGGTCGGCTCGGCTACAACACGTGCAGCCTCACCCTCCAGTGGGACCCCTCGAAATGACCGGCGCGGGTGCGGCCATAACTCCTCCTCTATTTGACAAGTGTGCGGGAAAGACGATAAGATATTCAGGATCCGGTATCGTGATTGTCGTTCGACGAAACCCTTGCGGCACACATGCGCGGGGACTATACTAGAATGGACCAAAGGGTATCTTTGAAGGCAAAGGGGCGCCATGAGTAACAACGAGATAGTTCAAGGTTTCGACGACGAAAAGGACGACAGCCTCAAGATTCGCCTCCAGAAGATCGACGACACAGACGGGTGCCTTGTTCTGTACCTCACGGGCTACATCGACACCTATAACTCGAACTATTTTCAAAAGCGTGTTGCCAAGGCGATCGAGGGAAACTTCATCAAGTTGATCTTCCATTGCGCTGGCTTGAACTACGTCTCCAGCACCGGGATCGGCTCCTTCACGGCATTCCTGAAAGCCGTCAAGCCGCGCGGCGGTGACCTTGTGCTCCTTGAAATCCAGCCGAAGGTCTACGAGGTTTTCCAGCTCCTCGGGTTCTCCCAGTTCTTCAACATCAAGGAAAACCTTGATGAAGCGGTGTCGTTCTTCGCGGCACGCGGGGAGGAGGGCAAGGGGAACATCTTCCCCCGCATCTTCAAGTGTCCCATCTGCAGCAAGAAGCTCAAGGCATCCAAGGCGGGAAGGTTCCGCTGCTCGGAGTGCAAAACAATACTCGCCATTGACAACGCCGGTCAGGTATTTTTAGGTTGACGGCTGATCCATGACCGCCCGGGAGAAAATAGAAAGCTACCTCGTCCGACTTGCCCTCAGCTTCCAGCAGCCAACCGCCGGTACCTGGGTGGTCTCGGACGCCCAGAGAGGGCTCCACAACCTCATCATCGCCCTGACGGACTCCCTGGTGGTCATGAGAATGAACGTCATGGAGGTGCCTGCAACCGGCAAAGAAAAGCTCTTCGAAGAGCTGCTTCGGCTCAACGCCGCTGACCTTGTCCACGGCGCCTACGGGATAGATGGCCGCAGCGTCATCCTCATCGACACCCTGGAGGCGGAGGGAATGGGTCTGGAAGAGTTCGAGTCCTCCCTTGATGCCATCGGCCTCGCCGTTGCGCAGCATTACCGCATCCTCTCCGCCTACCGCGTGAAAGCTTGACAGGAGAAATCCATGGGGATTCTTGAAAGAATACGCACTGTTCTCAAATCGAATATCAACGCCCTCATCAGCAAGGCGGAAGACCCTGAGAAGATGCTGAACCAGCTCATCATCGACATGAACGAGCAGCTCCTGGAGGCCAAGAAGCAGGTCGCCATGGCCATCGCGGACGAGAAGAAGCTCGAGCGGCAGACGCTGGAGAACAAGGGGCAGGCCGAGGACTGGGAAAAGAAGGCCATGCTCGCCGTCAAGGCGGGCAAGGATGACCTGGCCAAGGAAGCGCTGCTGCGCAAGCAGGAATACGATGGCTACGCGAGCTCCTTCCAGAAGGAGTACGACAGCCAGCACACCGCCGTGGAACAGCTCAAGGACGCCCTGCGTCAGCTTTCCGGGCAAGATCGATGAGGCCAGCCGAAAGAAGAACCTCCTCATCGCGCGGGCCAAGCGTGCCGAGGCGCAGAAGCAGATCCAGCAGACCATGGGCTCCCTCAGCGCCGGCTCATCCTTCGACACCTTCGACCGCATGGCGGAGAAGGTGGACCAGATAGAGGCGGAAGCGGACGCCATGAAGGAGCTCGGAGAGGTGACCGCGGACCAGAAGCTGGAGGACAAGTTCAAAGAGCTCGAGTCATCGGACTCCAGCGCGGACAAGATGCTGGAAGATCTCAAGGCCAAGATGGGGCAGATTGAAGACAAAGAAAAAAAGTGACCCCCGGTTCACCGTGCGGATGATCGGGCTCGACACAGTGATGTTCGAACGAGTGAGGGCTTCCCTGCGGGGAAGCCCGTTTCATTTCGAGAGAGAAGGCCCGGGAGACGGCAGCCCGGCGGAGCAGCCGGATCTCTACGTTGCGCGGGCGGAAGACCTGGGCCTGCTCTCCAGCGGGGGGACCCCCGTCATGGCCTGCGGTCCCGCCGGTCTCCTGCGTTCCGCGTTCCTGGGAGGATGCGCGGATTACCTTCGCGAGCCCTGGCTCCCGGAAGAGCTCGAGCTTCGCGCGTTGGCGATTCTCTCCCGGGAGCGCCGCCGGTTCCAGTTTCCCTGGGGGACAGTGTGCTTTGAAGGACAGGACCTGCGCACCCCGACAGGGCTCGTGCGCCTCACTCATGGGGAGTCCAGGATTCTCCGGCTCCTCCTTCGCGCCAGAGGAGAACCGGTCCCGCGCGCGGCAATTGCGTTCGATCTCTGGGGGAGCCCGGCACGGGCCGCCGGCAGGGCAATCGACATGCACGTCGCCTGCGTCAGGAAGAAAGTCAGGCGCGTGGAGACGGCCGCGGGCCGGTTCATTACCTGCGTGAGGGGCAGGGGGTATATGATCCCATGACCGCACGGGCTCGTCTTTGCAAACTCCCGACGGGATGATACGCTGGGGGACCGGTGAAAGAGCCACTGAAGCTGCCCTTTGTCTTCCTCTTCATCCTCCTGTGCGTGACAGTGGTTCTTTCAGCACTCGCGCTTTTTTCCGCGTGGGGGCGGTCCGGCTCCGGCGCTCCGTTCGACCTCGCGTGGCTCCTGGGGCATTTCGCCGCGGCGGCCTTCGAGGTGCTCATCCCCGCCGTCGTCATCTCCATCGTGCTGCTCGGCTTTCGCATGGCGCGCCGTCCCTTTTCCCGGCTCGGCGGCTTCCTGATCACGTTGTGCGTCGGCTATATCGTCCTGGTGAACGGAATGATTCTTCTTTCCTCCCTGTCAGGCAAGGCAGGGCCGGCGACGTCTGAGGCACGGGGCTCTCTGCAGCCGCAGACATTCACGCGCCTCGGCACCGCGGTTATTGCCCCTGCGGCCGTGTCAGGTGACAGGCTCGGCGGCGTGCTCCTCTACGATGCAGCTGCCCCGCAGGAGCATCTCACCGTGTACCCGGCGGGCAGCGTGTCCGCGGGGGAAGGCGGCCTCTCGGTAACCCTTATTGGGCGAACGCAGCGGGAGGTCTCCGGGGAGCCCCTGGCTGCACGCTCATCCCTGTTCGCCCCGGACGCCCTCTCCGCCTCGCTCCTTCGCGACACCAGCACCCTCACGGAAGACTTCCAGCAGCTCATGCAGAGAGGGCTCCCGGACTTCTTTGCCGCTTGTTTTGCGCTGGTATTCCTCTGCGCGGCCTCGCTGGCTATCCTGAGGGTGACCCGCTGGCCGCTTGCCAACATCATGCTCCTCATGCTGGCGGTCCGCGGATATTTCCTTCTCTACCACCTCCTGGCCACCCGTTTTGCGCCCGCCGTTGCGGGCGCGGTCACCGACCCGCTCCTGGCCCGACTCTTCCCGTCTGCGTCCTTCATTGTCCTTGGTGTCCTTCTCCTCCTCGTCGACATTCTCTTCATCCCCGCCGACAGGTGGTCGCGGATCGAGCCGGCATGAACAGATCACTCCTCGGAAGGATCAGCGCATTCCTTTTCGCTTTCTACGGCCTTTCCTTCGGGGTCTTCTACCTCGTGTCCGCCCTTCGCTTCACCTCGGAGCTGGTCCTGCCCTCCCTTCGATGGACGTATGCCCTTGATCAGGCCTTCATCCTGTTCATCGACTACCTCCTTCCCGTCCACGCGGCTGCCATTGCGGTTGCAGCATCCCTGTCACAGCGCGCCGAACCTGCGTCGCAGGCGCAGCCATTCAACAGACTTGTCGCCTCCAGCCTCGTGACATTCCTCCTTCTCAGTGCCGCCTACACGCTGGCCTTCGAGATCACCTACCCGGCGGCACGCCACCGGCTGACGGACCTCCAGCACACGAGCAGCCTCGCGCGTCAGATCAGGACGCAATCAGAGCAGGCGGAGCAGAGCAGGGACTACAGGACGAGCCTCGGCCTGGTCAATCGTTATCTCACCCTGGACCCGGGCAACCGGCAGATGGAAGACCGCAGGGATGCGCTGGAGACCCTTGCAGCGCATCAGGCGGCGCCGCCCCTGCCTCCCAAGCCCCCGGGTGAAGAGGCAGGCTCGGTGGTGGGCGCCCAGGCGCTGATGGAGAAGGCGCAAGGATATTTCGCCAGCAAGGACTGGTTCTCCGCGCACTACTATGCGCAGAAGGCGAACCTCCTTGATCCTCGCCGCACGGATGCGCTGCGTCTTGCCGCCGAGGCATCCCAGATGCTCGCGGAGGCCGCCACGCCGGGCCCCAAAAAAGATGCCATGCGCGCCGCGCTGTACCAGAAGAAAAGAGAAGCCTACCTGCTCCTGAGCGGAGGAAACTCGCTGGAAGCCTATTACAGCTTCACGAAGCTCGCGGTCCTCTATCCGCAGGACAGGGACATTGCCACCTATCTGGGGATAGCCAGCGAAGAGGTGAGCAGGAAGTCCTTCTTCCTGGACGAGGCGCGGAGAGTGGAAGCGCTGCCCGGTGTGGAGCGGATCCTTTTTTACAACAGGGTGGGCGCGGATGGAATGGAGGCGGTTGCCTTCGGGCGGATGGTGCAGGCCAGGGAAGGAACCTATTTCCTCGACGTCGAGGCGATGCGATACGATGCGGCGGGGAACGTGGCATGGCATTTCCGTGCACCCTATGGGAAGCTCCAGGACAGCACCATCCTTCTGCGGTGCGTGGACAGGAACAACGCCGCCGTCCAGTTCGTGCCCCTGTACTTGCAGGGCACCCGGCCCGCCCAGGAAAGGGCCTTTCTTCGCATGGCGCCCGCGCAAGATGAGCTGCAGTTCCTGTCCACTCAGAAGGACACCCTGGCGGATGCCGGCCCCGTCGAGCTGTGGCGCCTGCGCGACTCCCTGGGATCCTTCGGGTTGTCCCGGGTCGCCCTCACCGTGCAGCTCGTGATGAAGCTCGTCATGCCTTTCGCGTTCCTCATCCTGTCCCTGCTCGCCCTGCCTTTCGGCTGGGCGTTTCGGGCGCGCTCCGGCGCGGCTCCGTCCGGTTTTGCCGTCCTGCTGGTTCCCCTCGTCCCCATCGTTCTCTCCGTCCTGACCATGCTGTACGTATACGCCCACCGTGTGCTCCTGGGATTCGCCGTGCTTGCGTTCGGCTTCACCGCCGCGCTGGTCCTCGGCGCCATCCTCCAGTTCGTGCTGCTCGCGACGGCGCTCGTCATTCTGGCAGGGCAATCGAGCGCTTGATGGCAATCGCCGGCAAGCTCATTGGGGCCCTGATCGGCTCCATCGCCGGGCCGTTCGGTGCGATCTTTGGAGGGCTGATTGGGCACCTGTTCGATCGGGCCGTAGAGGACCGCCAACTGCCTGGCTGGCGAAGAGACCCGCGCCTCGGACGCGACCCCTGGACGCAGGGACCCGTTGACCCTGTTTCCCAGGCGCAAGTCAATTTTCTCACCTGCCTGATCGGCCTTTCCCTCGCCGTGGCGGAGACCGACGGCGCCGTGAGGGTATCTCACCTCACGGCAATGAAGGACTTCTTTCGCCGCAACTTCTCCTTCCCCTCCGTGGACCAGGAGCTTCTCCAGAGGCTGATCGACGAGATGTACGCAAACAGGCACCGCATCGACGTCCCGGGGTTGTGCGCCTATTACGTCGGTGTCTCCACCTCGGAAGGCCGGGTGCTGCTGCTGCGTCTTCTCTTCCAGATTGCGCTGTCGGACCCGCTCGGCGTCAGCAGCGGCGAAGAGGAACGCATCCGCCGCATCTCCCTCCTCCTCGGGATGGAAGACGGGGTCTTTCGGCGTGTGCGCGCGGAGTTCGTGGGCAACGGGCAGGCCGCGTGGGAAGTGCTGGGGGTGTCACCGGACTCCGACGTTGATGAGATCAAGGCGGCCTACCGCCAGATGGCCCTCCAGAACCACCCCGACAGGGTCGCCAACCTGGGCCCCGAGTTCGTGAGGATGGCGGAGGAAAAGTTCAAGGCCGTCCAGGAAGCCTACGAGGAGATACGCAGGCAGAGAGGCTTCTGAGAGGAAACGGCCTCCGCGGCCCGGCTTATTTCACAAGAAAGACGAAACGGGCGCTGATGTAGAGGACGTCCACGAAGTTCTGCGAAAAAGTCGAGTTGGCTGGCATGATGAGATAGACGCCTCCTCCCAGCCGGAACCACGGGGCAAGCTCGACGCTCGCGTTGATGTCGGAGAGCACCAGGGACTGGGCCGTGAGGCTTGCCAGGCCGAGCCCGAAAGCGCCAAAAATGAAGCCGCCGGCAGTTGCTTCCAGCACGACCGGGCTCAGGTGCAGCTCCAGGAAAGCCTCGGGATAGATGAGGCTGATGATAAAGAGCGTTGGGATGCGGACCCCGATCCCGCCCCGCAGCAGCCCTTCCTCCCCGAACTGGTAGTAGGCGCGAAAATCCGGAACGAGGAAGTAGTACTTCGAGATGTCCAGGCTGGTTCCTCCGAAAAGGGTGGACGAGCTGTTGATTCCAATACTGAGCGGCCAGGCGAGGTTCCCTTCCAACCGCGCCTGGGCGCCGGCGCTCATCGTCCCCCGGAGCACGAGGAGCGCAACAAGCATGGACAGGACTGTGGCTTTTTTCATGACTTTCCTCCTCACACTGTTTTCAAAATCGCCTTCTTATGCACCGTTCTTGCGGATCCTGGCACCGAGGCTCTGGAGCCTCTGTGTCAGGTTCTCGTACCCCCTTTCGATCTGGTAGACGTTCTGGATGGTGCTCCGCCCCTGGGCGCACAGGGCCGCAATGAGCATGGCCATGCCGGCCCGGACGTCGGGAGAGACCAGCTCTGATCCCGCCAGGCGGGACGGGCCCGACACCACCGCGCGGTGCGGGTCGCAGAGGATGATCTTTGCCCCCATCCCGATCAGCTTGTCTACATAGAACATGCGGGATTCGAACATCTTCTCGTGGATGAGGACCGTCCCCTCCGCCTGCGTTGCCGCCACCAGGGCAATGCTGATGATATCAGCGGGGAACCCCGGCCATGGCGCATCGTCGATCTTGGGGATCTGGCCGCCCATGGTCGGCACCACCTTGAGGCCCTGGGATGCCGGGACGTGGATCGTGTCCCCCGAGGTCTCCCAGGCAATCCCGAGCTTTGCCAGGGCCGAACCTCGTCATGCGCATGTTCTGCGGGGCGGCGTCTTCGATCTCCAGCTCGCCGCGCGTGGCCGCGGCGAGACCGATCAGGGAGCCGACCTCCATGTAGTCGCTGCCGATGCGGAACTCCGTCCCGGAGAGCCGCGTGACCCCCTCGATGGAAAGGATGTTGGAGCCGATGCCGCTGATGCGGGCGCCCATGGAGACGAGCATCCGGCACAGGTCCTGGACGTGCGGCTCGGATGCCGCGTTCTCGATGACGGTGGTGCCCTCCGCCAGCACCGCGGCCATGAGCGCGTTCTCCGTTGCGGTGACGGAAGCCTCGTCCAGGAAAATAGGGGCGCCCTTGAGCTTGTTGGCGAGCAGCGTGAAGAAGCTTCCCAGCTCCACGCGGGTCCCCAGCTCCATCAACGCGAGGAAGTGCGTATCCAGCGGCCTCCTGCCGATCCCATCCCCGCCCGGGAGGCGGCAGCAGCACCCGGCCTTTCCGCGCCAGGAGCGGGCCGGCGAACAGGATGGATGCGCGGATCTTCTGCGAGAGATGGGGGGGGATCTCTTCCCGCTTTATGTCCAGGCACTGGAAGCGCCAGCGGTTGTGGTCCAGCTTTTCCGCTGAGCAGCCGAGGACCTTGAGGATCTCGATCATCACGTGAACGTCTTCGATCTCCGGGAGGTTCGACAGGATGACGGGTTGGTCGGTGAGGAGCGTCGCCGCGAGGCACGGCAGGGCGGAGTTCTTGTTCCCGCTCGCCTTGATCCGGCCCTTGAGGGGGAAGCCACCCTCGATCTCGTAGTGGCACATAAGACCCATTATAGCATTTTCTTTCCTTGTGTCCCCGGTTTCTATACCTTTGGTACGAGCACGCACATATCCTATTGCGTTCCGCAAAAGTCTGCAGGAGAGGAGAGTCACCATGCCTGAATTGAAGGATCTGTTCCAGTCAGCGGATTGGAAAAAGGAAAAGCACGCGCCGGTCATCGAGACCCCGGAGACGGTAAAAAAGGGGGAAGCGGTTGCCGTGAACGTCAGCGTCGGCAAGGAGATCCCGCATCCCAACACCACTCCCCACCACATCCGGTGGATCGAGGTCTTCTTCCACCCGGATGGCGCAAAGTTCCCCTTCCAGGTTGCTCGCGTGGAGTTCACCGCCCACGGCGAGTCGGCGGACGGGCCTGACACGAGCAGCATCTACACGAACCCCGCGCTCGCCTGCTCCTTCAAGACCGAGAAGCCCGGGACAATCCTTGCCTCCTCGTACTGCAACATCCACGGCCTCTGGCAGAGCGAAAAGAAGATCGGGATCGCGTAGGAGGGATTCATGGACGCGCAACTGGAGAAGCTCCTTCAGGACCAGATCAGGAACGAATGGTACTCCGCATATCTGTACCTCTCCATGGCGGTGTGGGCGGAGATGATGAACCTGGAAGGTTTCGCCAACTGGATGAAAAAGCAGGCTGGCGAAGAGCAGGTGCACGGACAGAAGATGTTCGACTTCCTGATAGACCGCGGTGTGAAGGTGGTCCTGCAGGGAATCCCCCAGCCGCCTTCGGATTTCGCGTCGCCGCTGGACGTCTTCCAGAAGTCGCTGGAACATGAGAAGAAGGTAACGACCATGATCCACGCCATCGCGGACATGGCGGAAAAGGTGAATGATCACCCGACGAAGGTCTTCATCCAGTGGTTCGTGACCGAGCAGATTGAAGAAGAGAAGAACGCCTCGCACTACACGGAGCTTCTGAAACGGGTTCCCGCCGACTCGGGGGGCATCTTCCAGATAGACCACCAGCTGTCAAAGCGGGAATAGGGGCATGGCCATGCGGCGAAACGCGAACGCATGGCCTGCCACGACCAGGGGAGGGGTTTCGCTCACCACGGCGAAGCCCAGCCTCTGGTAAAGCCGTTGGGCGTCCGGGTTGTCGGTCTCGACGTCCAGAACCATGCGGCTCGCCCCTGCCCGTCCTGCCTCATCACGGGCCCGGGCGACCAGCAGCGCGCCAATTCCCCTGCCGCGATGCTCGGGATAGACTGCAACGTTGCTGATGTAATACTCGTCCCTGCGGATCCGTCCCACGGCGGACTGCGACCTCAGCAAGGCCGGGAGACGACGGACCATGTCCGACCTGAGAAGGAGGAGGAGCGCCAGTCCGGTGCGCAGGTCCTGTGCTCCCTTTGCCTGCCCTGCATACCCAAGGAGCATCCCCCGGACGCCTCCCTCCTCTTCCGCGATCAAGGCGTGCTCATGGCCAAAAAGCGTCCCCTGGCCCGCTGCAAGTCCTTCGAGGGCCCGCGCTATGCCCGGACCGAAGACCGCGGGGAGAAAGTGCGGTGCGGAAAGGAGCATGAGGCGCGCGATGTCAGGTGCATCACCCGCGCGCGCGCCGCGAATCTCCATTCTCTGTGCAAGCTGGGTCACCACGCACGCTCACTGTTCTTGACAACCGGACCGGTCGCCCCGTATTGTACCATGACCATATGAGAAAGGAGAGAGTATGAGAAGACTCATCACGCTGCTAGCGGTTTTTGCCCTGCTGGGGGCGGCTGTCGTCACATGGGCGCAGGCCAACGACACGCTGGTGTACGGGACCACGGACAAGGTCACCGACATGGACCCGGCAAGCGCTTACGATTTCCATACGTGGGAAATCTTCCAGAACGTCAGCTCGGGTCTCCTTGCATACACCCCTGGCACCACCAAGATCGTGCCGGGGCTGGCCACGGGCTACACGGTCAGCGAAGGAGGTGACGAGTACACCTTCAGCTTGCGAAAGGGAGTGAAGTTCTCCAACGGCAACCCTTTCAACGCAGAGGCGGTGAAGTGGAGCATCGACAGGGTAGCCAAGCTCAATGGGGACCCGGCCGCGCTGGTGACCCAGTACGTCAAGTCCGTGGAGGTCGTGGATGACGCCACGGTGAAGTTCATCCTCAAGCAGCCCGTCGGGTACTTCCCCGCGCTCGTCGCCACCCCCACCTACTTCCCCATGGACCCCAGCGTCTACCCTGAGGACAAGATCGTGAAGGACGTGGGTGAGCTGAACGGCGGGGAGATTGCCGCCCTCGGGCCGTACAAGCTGACTTCCTTCAAGAGGGATGAAGAGGCGGTCTTCGAGAACAACCCGAACTATTGGGGCAAACAGCCGCCCATCAAGAAGATCATCATCCGCTACTTCGCTGACGCAACCACCATGAGGCTGGCCCTCGAGAAGGGGGAGATCGACCTGGCGTTCAAGTCCATGAACCCCTCCGATATCGCTGACCTGCTGAAAAATACAAAGTACAACTCCTGGAAGATCCCGGGGCCGCAGATCCGCTACCTGTGCTTCGAGACCTCGGAGAGCGTGTTCAAGGAGAAGAAGGCCCGCCAGGCGGTGGCCGCGCTGATCAACAGGCCGCAGATCAACAGAAGGTCTACCTCGGAGAGAATGCGCCCCTGTACTCCATGATCCCCATGGGCATGAGCTATCATACCGACTACTTCAAGTCCACGTGGGGAGACGGGAACGTGGCAGCCGCGGATAAGCTGCTGAAGAGCCTTGGCTACACGAAGGCGAAGCCCTTCGAGTTCGACCTGTGGTACACCCCGAGCCATTACGGCGACCCCGAGGTGAACATGGCAGAGGTCCTGAAGGCCCAGATGGAGAAGAGCGCGCTCGTGAAGGTGAACATCAAGTCGGCGGAGTGGGCGACCTACAAGCAGCAGTGGGACCAGAAGCAGATGCCCGCGTTCCTCCTCGGCTGGTATCCCGACTACATCGATCCGGACGACTACACCTCTCCCTTCGCGCAGACCGAAGGCTCAAAGGGCATGGGGATTTTCTTCACCAACGCGGACTGGGACAAGCTCTTCCTCAAGGAGCAGTCAGCAAGCGATGACGCCGTGCGCAGACGCCACCTTCGCGAAGATCCAGAAGATGTGGACGGACGAGGTCATGACCGTTCCCATCTTCCAGGGCAACCTGTACGTCTTCACGAAGAAGAACCTGACCGGCGTCAGGATCGGACCGACTCTGATCTTCAACTACGACCAGCTGAAGTTCGTGAAATAGAGCAGGCAACCGTCGTCGGGTCCCCGCCGGGGGACCCGACACCTTTTCCTTCCCATGAGACACCTCCTCAGCTACGTCATCACCAGGCTCGTCCTGGCCGTCCCCATGGTCTTCATCCTGCTGACCCTCGTGTTCGTCGTTCTGCGGGTCATGCCGGGAGACCCGGTGGGCGCCATGCTGGGAGGTCACGCCCCGCAGAAGGTGATCGATCAGAAGAAAGAGGAGCTGGGGCTCAACAAGCCAATCACCGTGCAGTACGTGGAATACCTTGGCCAACTCCTCCGCCTGGACCTCGGTGAGTCGATGATCTTCAAGCAGAAAGTCAGCCAGCCCATCGTGGAGAAGCTCCCCGCCACCATCGAGCTGACCCTCGCCGGGCTTCTGGTGAGCCTTGGCATCGGCGTGCCGCTGGGGGCATACGCGGCGCAGCGGAGGCGGACAGGGCGCGACTATGCGGCCCGGCTGTACGCGAATATCGCCTACTGCATACCGGTGTTCTGGATGGGGCTCATGTTCCAGCTGATCTTCGGGGTGTGGCTGGGGTGGTTCCCGATTGCCGGGAGAACCGGAGCTCGCGTGGACGTCTCCTTGTTCAGCAGGACCGGCTTTTACCTCTTCGACACGCTGCGCGCTGGCAACATCGGCGCCTTCGTGGACGTCCTGTGGCACCTTGTCCTTCCCGCCGTGACTCTCGGGGTGGTGCTGTCCGGCATTTTCGTCCGCCTCACCCGGGCGAACATGCTGGACGTCCTGAAGAGCGACTATATCCTGGCAGCCCGGGCGCGGGGGATCCCCGAGCGAAGGGTGGTGTACAGCCATGGCCTGCGCAACGCGCTCATCCCGGTGGTCACAATGCTGGGGCTCCAGTTCAGCCTCCTCCTGGCGGGGGCAATCCTCACGGAGAGCACCTTCTCATGGCCCGGCATGGGCCGCCTGCTCCTGGAACGGATCTACCTGCGGGACTACCCGGTGATCCAGGGGGTGATCATCGTGTACACGCTTTTCGTGAGCGTCGTATCCCTCCTTGTGGACCTCCTGTACGCGGCCATTGATCCGCGGGTGAAATACTGATGGGCAATCAGCAGCCGCCCCGCCGCCTCCTGCGCTTTTCCCCGGCGGCAGGGATCGCGTCACTGATCAGGAAATACGGCGGAGAGTGGTGGATCCTCATGGCGGGCGCTCTCATCATCGTCTTCATCGTTTTCATGACGGCGTTCCCGCGGGTTTTCACGCGCTACAGCCCGCTGGACCAGGAGGCGGGCGGTCAGATGACGGCCCCCAGCAGGGCGCATATCATGGGGACGGACAACCTGAGCCGCGACGTGTGGGCGCGCGTGGTCTACGGAGCGCAGACCATCCTGGGGGTCGCCCTGGCCGCGGCCCTGATGTCCGCGTTGATCGGCATTCCCCTTGGCCTGCTCTCCGGCTTTGCCGGCGGCATCTTCGACCGGATCCTTTCCCTCGTCATGGACTCCGTGTATTCGTTCCCGGGGCTGATCCTCGCAATCGCCTTTGCCGCCATGCTGGGTCCCGGGGTCATCAACATCACCCTCGCGGTGGCCGTGGTCTATATTCCCACATACTTCCGCCTGGTGCGCGGCCAGACCCTGTCCATCAAGGAAGAGGTCTACGTGGAAGCGGCTCGGGCCATCGGCGCCCGACGCCCGACCATTCTCAGCCGCTACGTGTTCCCCAACGTGATCGCCACCGTGGTCGTGATATTCTCCCTGAACATCGCGGATGCCATCATGACCGAGGCAGCGCTTTCCTACATCGGGCTGGGGCTCCCCGCGGGAATTCCGGACTGGGGGATGGACCTTTCCATGGGGAAGAAGTTCCTTCCATCCGGCATGTGGTGGATGATCACCTTCCCGGGACTCATGATCATGCTCCTTGCCCTCGGCTTCACAATGCTCGGCGAAGGTCTGGCCGAGGTGCTCAATCCCCGGCTGCTGGAGAAGTAAGTGCAAAGCACCTCGGAGACCATCCTCAGGGTGAACGACCTCACCATCCAATACCCGATTTCCATCGGAATCGTTCGCGCCGTGGAAGGGGTGTCATTCACCCTGGCGGACGGGGAAGCGCTGGGGCTGGTGGGTGAGTCGGGATGCGGCAAGTCCACCCTGGGGCTGTCCCTCCTCAAGCTCCTCCGCCCGCCCGGTCGGGTCACCGGCGGCAGCATCCTGTATCGCGGGACGGACATCCTGGGCCTGGACGGGCGCGCCCTGCTTGCGATGCGGGGGCGCAGCATCTCCATGATCTTCCAGAACCCCCTGACGTCGTTGAACCCGCTTTTCACGGTGGAGCGCCACTTCCTGGAGACCATCCACTTTCACGACCCGTCGATGTCGCGCGGCAAAGCCCTTGCGGCAACGGGGAAAATGCTTACCACCCTCGGCATCGAGGAGAAGCGGCTTCGGGAATACCCGCACCAGCTCTCCGGCGGGATGCGCCAGAGGATCATGATAGGGCTCGCCCTGATCATGAACCCCGACATCCTGATTGCAGACGAGCCCACGACCTCCCTGGACGTGATCGTGGAAGCGGGGTTCACCGAGCTGCTCGCGAACCTGCGGAAGGTCTACAAGCTCTCCATCATCCTCATCACGCACAACCTGGGCCTCGTTGCGGAGATCGCGGACCGGATCGCCGTGATGTACGGGGGAAGGATCATGGAGATCGGCTCGGCGCAGGACATTTTCGCCCGGCCCATGCATCCCTACACGCAGGGGCTGATCGATTGCGTTCCCAACATCCGGCTCGACCAGAAGGAGCTGGTGACGATGCCGGGCAGCCCCCCGACCTGGTAGCCCCGCCCGTGGGCTGCAGGTTTGCCCCTCGCTGCCCGAAGGTGATGCCCGTGTGCACGGAGCGAATCCCCCGGGCTCCTGGAGCATGCCCCCGAGCACAGCGCCGCATGCTGGCTGTACGAGAGGGACGGCTGAGTCATGGCGACACTCGTTGCGGCCATCGACCTGGTGAAGGACTTCCCCCTCCGCGGCTCCCTCTTCGACGCTTTCTCCTCCCACCGCGCGGCAGTGCACGCGGTGGATCGGGTCAGCCTCACCTCGCCGAAGGAGAGGTGCTCGGGCTGGCCGGAGAGAGCGGCTCGGGCAAGTCCACAACGGGACGGCTGCTCCTTCGGCTCCTCGAGCCTACTTCGGGACGGGTCGAGTACCGCGGCAGGGACATCACGGGCCTGGGCACCCGGGAGCTGGCGGCGTTTCGCTCCCGGGCCCAGATCGTTTTCCAGGATCCCAACTCATCGCTTTCCCCTCGCATGAGCGTCGGACAGGCCATCACGCATCCCCTGCAGATCCACGGAATCGGGACCGCAGCGGAGCAGAAGGCCCGCGTGCTGGACCTCATGGAGAAGGTCGGGCTCTCCCCGGCCCAGTTCCTCTACCGAAAGTACCCCCACCAGCTCTCGGGCGGGCAGAGCCAGCGGGTGGTGATCGCCCGGGCGCTGGTCACGCGGCCTGACTTCCTTGTGGCGGACGAGCCCATCGCCATGGCGGACGTTTCCGTGCGCGCGCTCATCCTGCAGCTCATGCGGCAGCTCAAGGAGGACATGGGGCTCACCTACCTGTTCATCACGCATGACCTGGCCACTGCGAAGTACCTGTGCGACAGGATCGCCGTGATGTACCTCGGACGGATCGTGGAGGTTGCCCCGCGGGACGAGCTTTTCAGCCGTCCGCACCACCCCTACACGAAAGCGCTCCTTGCCGCCGTGCCCGTCCCGGATCCCCGGGCCCGGCGCGACAAGAACCTCCCCCGAGGAGAGATCCCCAGCGCGATCGATCCGCCACCCGGCTGCCACTTCCATCCCCGCTGTCCCTTTGCCGTGGCGAAGTGCAGGGAAGCGCGGCCGCCCCTGCGGGAAATCGCCCCCGGGCACGTGTCCGCCTGCATCCTGGACTAGCCCACAGGCTGTCCGCGGACGGGGACGGGAACGCCTCTCCGGCTCGCCGTTCCCGGGAACCGTCAGTATCTTCTCTCATGCGAATAGAACGTCGAATTCGTGGCGCAGTGTGCCTCTCGGTCCATCCCCACGGGTGCGAGGAGCACGTCCAGGAGCAGATTGCCTACATCAGGTCGCAGCCGGCGCCCGAGGGAGGGCCGCGAAAAGTCCTGATCATCGGGGCCTCCACGGGGTACGGCCTGGCTTCCCGCATCACCGCCGCATTTGGAAACAGGGCGGACACTGTTGGCGTTTTCTACGAGCGGCCCGCGGATGACGAGCGGACCGCCTCCGCGGGCTGGTACAACAGCGCGTTCTTCGAAGAGGAAGCGCGGAAGGACGGCTTGCGGGCGTGGAGCCTGAACGGCGACGCCTTCACAGACGATATCAAGCGCCAGACCCTCGAGCTCGTGCGCACAACCATGGGCCCGGTGGACCTGGTGGTCTACAGCGTGGCTGCCCCCCGGCGGGGGGAGCACACCTCCTCGCTTCGGCCCATTGGCAAGCCGTTCACGAGCAAGACCGTGAACTTCCAGACCCGCCAGGTCTATGAGACCACCGTCCCTCCATCGACCGAACAGGAGATCACGGGGACTATTGCCGTGATGGGCGGGGAGGACTGGAAGTTGTGGATCGAGGCGCTGCGGGGCGCCGGGCTCCTGGCACAGGGCGCCATCACCATTGCATATTCGTACATCGGCTCCGCTCCCATGGCTCCCATCTATAGAAGCGGGACCATCGGCAGGGCCAAGGAGCACCTGGAGGCGACCGCCCGGGAAATGGATGCGGAGCTTGCCTCCATTGGCGGAAGGGCCATCGTGGCGGTGAACAAGGCGGTCGTGACGCTGGCGAGCGCCGCCATCCCCTTCGTGCCTCTCTACATCGCGCTCCTGTACAAGGTCATGAAGGACAGGGGCAGCCACGAAGGCTGCATCGAGCAGATGAACCGCCTCTTCCGTGATCGGCTGTACACGGGGGGCCCCATCCCCGTGGACGAGGCCGGCCGCATCCGGCTGGACGAGCGGGAGCTTGACGCGGCGGTCCAGGAGCGAGTGCAGAAACTGATGGAGCAGGTCTCAACGGAGAACCTGCAGCAGCTGTCGGACTTCGAGGGCTACCGCAAGGAGCTTGCCCGCATCTGCGGTTTCGATTCCCCCGGCGTGAACTACGCGGAGGACGTCGACCCGCGCGTGAGGATTCCGTCGCTGATCTAGGGCCGCCGCTCCGTCCCCGGCCGCGGCTGAAGCGCCGCTGAAAGCGCTGCCTTTACCCGCCCCCCTCTCCCCTGCTATCCTCGATTTCATGGACACGTCCACCCTCGTGAAGGAGCTCGTGGAAGCGCGCGGCGCCTCGGGGTACGAGACCGAAGTCCGCGAGGTGGTGAAGAAGCGCTTCAGCGAGTTCGCCCACGAGGTGAGGGTGGACGCCCTGGGCAACCTGATTGCCCTGCGCAGGGGTGAAGGCGCCTCCGCTCCGCGGCCGTGCGTCATGCTCGCCGGTCACATGGATGAGATTGCCCTCATGGTGACCCGCTTGGAAAAAGGGTTCCTCCAGGTCACCCAGATCGGGGGCTTCGATCCCCGGGTGCTTTTTGGCCAGGAGGTGGTGGTTCACGGCTCCCGGGAGCTGCCCGGACTGGTTGTCAGCGTTCCCCCCCACTTCACGGACCCCTCGGAAAGGGAAAGGCCTGTGCCGCTGGAGAAGCTCTTCATCGATGTCGGGCTTCCGCCGGACGAGGTCACGGGCACAGTTTCCGTTGGCGACATCGTGACGCTGCGCGGCCGCTATACCCAGCTCACCGGAGGGTACGCGGCGGGCAAGTCGATGGACAACAGGGCGGCCGTGGCCGCCATCGCGCTGTGCCTGGAAGAGCTGGCCCGGCGAAGACACTCCTGGAACGTGTTCGCGGTGGCCACCGTCCAGGAGGAAGCCTCCATGGCAGGCGCCGTCACGGGAGCATACGGCATCGACCCCACCATTGCCGTGGCCGTGGATGTCACCTTCGGGATGCAGCCGGGGCTGTCGCCGAACGAAACAGTGAAAATGGATGGCGGCCCGAGCATTGCCATCGGACCCAATTTCCACCCGGTCCTCCGCGAGAGGCTCGCCGCGGCAGCGGCGGCGCTGGAGATTCCGCATCAGACGGAGGTGATTGCCGGGTCGAGCGGCACCGACGCCTGGGCCATCCAGGTGAGCAGGTCCGGCGTTCCCTGCGGCCTCCTGGGGATTCCCCTCCGGTCCATGCACACTCCCGTGGAGACTGTCTGCCTGCGGGACATCGAGAGAACGGCAAAGCTCCTGGCGGAGTTCGTCGCCCGGCTCACCCCGGGATTCGAGGACACTCTTTTTACCCGTGACGCGCTCGCGGGGAGAGGAGCCTGAGAAAGTGCTGCTGAAGAGGCTCTCGGAGGCTTTCGGCGTCTCGGGGCACGAAGAGCACGTGCGGTCTCTCATCCTCCAGGAAATCAGAGACCGCGTTGATGAGTGCCGGGTCGACCCGATGGGGAACCTCATCGCCCGCAGGAAAGGACCTGGCTCCTCCGCGCTGCGCGTGCTCGCTGCCGCGCACATGGATGAAGTCGGTCTCATGGTCACGCAGATCGAGGACACGGGTCTCCTTCGATTCGCGAAAGTCGGCGGCATCGATGACCGGGTCCTTCCCGCGCGCGCGGTGCTGGTCGGGGACGGCCGCGTGCCGGGGGTCATCGGGTCCAAGCCCGTGCATCTGACGGAGAAGGCCGAGCGTGACAAGGTCATCGACTTCAAGCAGCTTGCCATCGACATCGGCGCCTCCAGCAAGGGGGAGGCGGAGAGGCTTGTCCGCCGCGGGGACTGCGCCGTGTTCGCAACCGACTTCCTGGAGCTCGCTTCCACCGGCTCGTGGCGGGCCGTGCGCGGCAAGGCCCTGGATGACCGGGTCGGGTGCGCGCTCCTGGTCGAGCTCCTGAAGGAAAAGCTGCCCTTCGAGCTCATTGCCGCCTTCACGGTGCAGGAGGAAGTGGGGCTGCGGGGGGCCCGGGTTGCCGCCTACGCGGAGGACCCTGACGCCGCGGTAGTCCTGGAGTGCACGGCCGCCAACGAAGTGCCGAGCCGAAAGGACGTGAGCCCCTCCACCCGGCTCGGAGACGGCCCGGCGGTCACGGTCATGGACAACAGCTTCATTGCGGATCCGCGGATGGTTGAGCACTTTCTCTCCGTTGCCGCCCGCAAGGGCATTCCGGTCCAGGTCAAGCAGCCCACCATCGGCGGAACCGATGCGGGAGCCATCCAGCGCGTGCGCCGCGGGGTTCCCGCAATCACCATCGCGGTGCCCGCGCGTTACATCCATTCGCCGGCGGCCATCATGAACGGGGCGGACTTCGACCACGCGATGGCCCTCGTGCGGGAGGCAATGCCGCGCCTCCCCGACGCCCTGAGAAAGTGAGGTGGACGTGAAGGAGATCATCCGGAAGCTGACGGAATGCTACGGGCCCTCGGGACACGAGGCGGGCGTGCGCCAGTTGATCCTGGCTGAGCTCACGGATGGAGGCGTCCTGTCGGGGCGGAAGATCGAGACGCGCGTGGACGCCATGGGCAACCTCCTGGTGCACCAGAAGGGGAACGGCGGGGGCCGCAAGGTGATGCTTGCGGCGCACATGGATGAGATCGGGGTGGTTGTCACGCACGTCGACCAGAGAGGGTTTCTCAGGTTCGGGAGCGTTGGCGGCGTGCGCCCCCTTTCCCTCAGCGGCGGACGCGTTCGGTTCTCCGACGGGACAGTCGGGGTGATCGGCCTGGAGAAGCTGGAGGACACCGCGAAGATCCCTCCCCTGGAGAAGTACTTCATCGACGTCGGCGCGGCGAGCCGCGCGGAGTGTCTGATCAAGGTGGGTGACATCGGGTGCTTCCAGCGCCCCTGCGAGGAGCTGGGGGACAGGATGATCGCCAAGGCCATGGACGACAGGATCGGGTGCGCCGTTCTCATCCAGGCCCTGCGGGAGCTGCGCGCGTCCCCGCACGACATCTCCTTTGTTTTCACCGTGCAGGAGGAGATCGGGTTGCGCGGCGCGGTCACCTCGGGATACGGCGCCGAGCCCGATCTGGCCCTTGCCGTGGACGTCACGCTCACGGGGGACACACCCGAGTGTCCTCCCATGGCGGTGGAGCTGGGCGCCGGCCCGGCCATCAAGATCAAGGACAGCGGGATGCTCACCCACGTGGGAGTGAAGGAGTGGCTCCTGGCCACGGCAGAGCGCGCCGGCATCCCCCACCAGAGAGAGGTCCTCGTTGCCGGCACCACGGATGCTTCCGCCATCCAGACCACGCGCGCGGGAGTGCCTGCCGGCTGCGTCTCCATCCCGACGCGCTACGTGCACATGCCCTCGGAAATGGTGGACTACCGCGACGTGCGGGGCGCGGTGCAGCTCCTGGTGCAGGCGCTGTCGGGACCGATCGACATCAGGAGCCCCTGATGGACCGGGACGGCACCGCACCCCCCTTTCGCTCCCTCGATACGCGCATCTTCGCGAGCATTGTCGAGGAGAGCCCGACCTCGGTCATCATCACGGACCTGCGCGGCAGCATCGAGTACGTGAACCGCAAGTTCACCACGCTGACCGGCTACAGCCGCGGAGAAGTGCTGGGGAAGAACCCGCGCCTCCTGAAATCCGGCCGCCAGTCACCGTCCGTGTACGAGGAATTGTGGCGCACCATCGTGGCCGGTGGTGAGTGGCGCGGGGAGCTGTGCAACCGGAAGAAGAACGGCGAGCTGTACTGGGAGCTCGCGGCCATCTCCGCCATCCGGGGAGATGACGGCGGCATTGCTCACTTCATAGCGGTGAAAGAGGACATCACCGACCGCAAAGGCATGGAGGAGCTGCTGCGCCACGCGAAGGCCTCCGCGGAAGCGGCCAACCTTGCGAAGAGCCAGTTCCTTGCCAACATGAGCCACGAGCTGCGCACCCCCCTCAATTCGATCCTCGGCTTCAGCCAGCTTCTGGAGATGCAGCGAGCTGACGGGGCGGGACGCGCCGGGGCCCTCACGGACAAGCAGCGCGAGTACCTGCGCTGGATCAGGGACGGGGGGGAGCACCTGCTGGACATGGTCAACGACGTCCTGGATCTCTCCAAGATAGAAGCGGGGAAGGTGGACCTGGAGAAGAAGCCATTCGATACGGCCGTGCTCGTCCGCCGGGTCCTCACCACCGTCCGGTCCCTCGCGGCAAAGAAGCACCTCCACGTGGACACCGCCATCGCTCCCGATCTCGGCCTGCTCGACGCCGACGAGGTGAGAGTCAAGCAGGTCCTCTACAACCTTCTTTCCAACGCCATCAAGTTCACCGAGCGCGAAAGAAAGATCGGCGTGGAGGCAAGCGGGCACGGCGGGGAGTGTGAGATCACCGTGTGGGATGAAGGGATCGGGATCGACGTCGGGGACCGGGAGCGGATCTTCGAGCCTTTCGAGCAGCTGCGCAAGGAGCACGACGAGCACGGGACCGGCCTCGGACTGACCATCGTCAAGAACCTCGTGGAGATGCACGGCGGCACGGTTTCCGTCCAGAGCGAGGTGGGCAAGGGCAGCCGCTTCACCGTCCGACTGCCCGGCAGGCTTCCCGAGAAAAGGGCAGCCTCGCGGGAAACGGCCGCACGCGACACGGAGGAGGCGCGGGAGGAGATGCCGGACATGGCCGGACGGACGGTGCTCGTGGTGGATGACAGCCCCGCGAACAGCGCCCTGATGCAGAGGATCCTTTCCGCCCTGGGCTGCACCGTGCTGCTCGCCGGCAGCGGTGAGGAAGCGCTTGCCGTGGCGGGGCATTCCACCTGCGACGCCATATTCATGGACATTCACCTGCCGGGCATGACGGGTACGGAGGCGATGCAGCACATGAGGGAAGCCGGCGTCCGAGCGCCTGTTGTGGCCCTGACGGCATTCGCGATGAAGGGGGACAGGGAGCGCTTCCTGGCGGACGGGTTTGACGCCTACATCGCCAAGCCGCTGCGGATATCCGAGATCGTTTCCTTCCTTGAGAAGCTGTGACGTTTCGCGCGGTGCTCTTCGACTTTGACGGCACCCTCACCCGGCCTGAAGCGCTGGACTTCGGCGAGCTTCGCCGGCTCCTTTCCTGCCCGCCGGGCGAGCCGATCCTGGAGCACATCCAGGCCCTCCCCACGGAAGAAGAACGACGCAGGTCATGGGAGATCCTGGACGCCTTCGAGCTTGCCGCGGCGCGCGCGTCGGTCCCCAACGAGGGATCGGAGGAATTGATCCAGGCGCTGAAGGAGGCGGACATACCGCTGGGGATCCTCAGCAGGAACAGCCGGGCCTCGGTGCTTGAGGCGATGGAGCGCTTCGCCAGGATGGAGCCAGGGGATTTCTCAGTCATCATCTCCCGCGAGAGTCCCGGACGGCCCAAGCCGCATCCCGACGGGGTCGAGCTGGCGGCGCAGTTGTTCGCGCTCGAGCCATCCGAAATCCTCATGGTGGGGGATTTCGTGTTCGACATCATGGCAGGCAAGTCCGCGGGGGCAGGAACGGCCTTCCTCACCAACGGCCGGCCCGTGCCGCAGATGCAGGTGAGCCCGGATTACATCGTGTCGACTCTCGCTGAGCTCCGGCAGGTCCTGGCGCTGTAAGGCCCGGCCGTGCGGCACCTCCCGGAGCAGGAAAGTCCCCGCCCGGCTTTTCAGTCCCCGCTGACGGTTACCACAAGGGTCCTTTGCCGCGGCCGGACGTCGCATTCGAGCAGAAAGACCTGCTGCCATGTGCCGAGCACGGGCCTGCCTGATTCCACGGGCAGCATCAACGACGGGCCCAGCCAGGTGGCTTGCAGGTGGGAGTGGCCATTGCCGTCGTGCCAGGCTCTTTCGTGGCCATAGTCACGGCTGGGCGGAACAATCCTGTCCAGGGTCGCAGGCAGGTCCGCCATGAGGCCAGGCTCGAACTCGATGGTCCCCACGGCCGCCGTGCTGCCCACGACAAAAACGTGCGCCGTGCCGGTTTCGACTCCGGCGTCCGAGATCTGACGGGACACCTGGGGCGTGATGTCATGCATGTCCCGGTGACCAGAGGTCTGCACTTCGAACTTTCCCTGCCAGGTCATGGTGCCTCCCAGCGTCCCAGGAACGCGAGCATCCGATGAAAGCCTTCCCCCTCCCGACGGAAAGAGCCGAGCCCCGGAGAGCAGCATGTGCAGTCCGTGGTCACGAGGATGCTGCACACTCCGGCGGCCTCCAGCAGCTGAACGTTCGCTGTTTTCAAGTCCAGGCGGAAGTCTCCCCCCGGACCGCGTGACACGGCGGCCTCTCCGAACTGCCCGCGGAACCCGTCATGCCTCTCCTGCCCCACCGTGTAGCAGCAGGGCCCGATTCCCGGCCCGATGACAGCCAGGATATCGCCTGCCCTCGTTCCAAAGGATTCCGTCATCACCCGGATGGCCTCCCGGACAATCCCGGTCCCCCTCCAACCCGAGTGCACGAGGCCAAAGGCCCCCGTCCTCCTGTCAGCGAGAAAAATGGGAAGGCAATCCGCAACAGTGACGGTCAAGACAGCGTCAGGACGAGAAGTGACCATCCCGTCCGCCTCCAGGGCCGCAAGGGACTGCGCCCCTTGATCACCGACTACGATCACCGTCTTCGAATGGACCTGGTGAGCCGCAAAGGCGCGGCCCCGGGAGACTCCAATGCTGTCAAGAAACCGCGCCCGGTTGGAAAGCCCCCGCTCGCTGGACAGCGCCATATCGCCCGCGGCCGCAAGTGACAATCCGGCCGATAGCCCCGCCAGCGGCGGAGCTGCGGCGCTCGCCGGAAGGGGAACTTCGCTAAGCAAATCCACCTGGCCGTATGACAGCGTGACGGCGCTGGTCATTCCCCAGTGTCAACGGGCAGGGTCAGGAGAACCGGCTCGAACCCCCCATCGTAGCGCGGCGTGGTGGTCCAGATCTGCGCCTGGCCGCTTGTGGTCCAGGACTTGCCGTTCTTCGTCTGGCGGGACACGGTGTACGTGACGGTGGCGCCTTCGGGGACATCGATTTGAGCGGCAAACATGTGGGGCCGGCCTTTCGCGAGGCCCGGCTTCTCCCACACCGTGTCCTTTCCATAGGGTCGCCCTGTCTTTGCATCCGTGATCTCGATGCTGGTTCCGTATTCGCCTTTCTCGTTCTTTGCAAGCTCATCCTGGCCGGGGGACTTCTCCCCCTTCCCTTTTCCAGCGAGGGGCGACGAAGCGTACCCGGCGGTCTTCACCGGGCTTCCTATGGGCGGCCATGACACCTGCGGGGAAGCCCCGTAGAGCAGGAACGGTACGGTCAGCGCCACGGTGTCGTCCGCCGGGAGCGCGGCAGTGTAGGAAAGAAAGTGCCCTGCGCTGGTTGGGATGGCAACCTCGATCTCGATGAGCCTGTCCCGACCCAGCGAAACTCCCGCGGACCGATACTGGAAGGAAACCGCCAGATCAGGTCCGCGCTGCCTGGCGTCCACGGGGACGGAATCCTGGGAAATCGCCTGAGAACCGCGGTACGGGCGGACTGTCACCCTGGCCGTGTTTCCGATCCGGTCCCTGCCTGCAAGAAGGGCCGCGAGCTCCCGCTTGCCGAGAACGAGGTTGCTCGCCGTGACCGCGACGTGATCCGGGCCGGCTGCCGCTGGCTGGTTGGCTGCCTGGGGAAGCGCGGCGGGCTGCGCGGGCTGGTGGACTGGCTGCTGTGCCTGCTGCTGCGCGGGCTGGTGCACTGGCTGCGCTGGTTGCTGCTTCGGCTGCTGGGCAGGCTGGGCAGGTTGTTGCGCCTGCGGCTGTGTGGGTTGCTGAGCCGGCCGTGTTGCCTGCTGGACGGCCTGCGGGAGGATTGACTGCGCGGGCTGGGCCGCCTGCGGCGCGGGCTGCACTGCCTGGGGCGCCGGCTGGGCCGCCTGCGGCGCGGGCTGCGCTGCCTGCGGCGTCGGCTGCACTGCCTGCGGCGCCGGCTGGGCCGGCAACGCCTCCCGGCTGACCTGCAGAAGGTACTGCCGCTGGAACCCGTCTTCCGCCCGGACGATGAAGACAACCGACGCCACCGTTCCGGGGACTATCGAAAGGGAATAGCTCATCTGGGCAGCTGGATTCACGACGGGCTGGCCGGCAATCTGCACCGTCGCAGACGGGCTGGCGGCGGCCACGTCCAGCCTCACGCTGTCAGCCGAAGCGGGAAGGGCCAGTGCATAGGAGCCTGCCCGGGTGGAAAACGGCGGGCTCATCACGCCTGTCGAGGCGGCAAGGGACGCCAGGTCCGAATTGTGGTCGGGAGCGGAGCGACGGACCTCAACCCGGTATCGAAGCACTCCGCCGTCCTGGGCAGTCACCGACAGGATGAGGGGGAACCTTTCCACGGCCCGCGGCATGTCCACAAGGGCACCATCCGGGGAGGTGGGATCCCCACGAGCCGCCAGCGCCCCCCGCCCGCCCGCTCCCGGCTCCCCGCCGGAAATCTGCACGGCGGCGACCCTGCTCTGTGCGTGCGCGATGACGCGAACTTGCTGCGTCGCAAATGGCACCGACATCGCATACATGATCCGGCTGGGCTGGAAGTCAGGCGAAAGCGCGCCGTTTGCAACCGCGAGGTCCGCAAGGAAGTTGTTCGTGTCTGGCGGACCGCGGCGGATGTCCAGGAGATACTGCTGCACGCTCCCGTCCTGGGCGGTGACCGCCACGACGAGCGGAAGACGGTTCACCAGGGAGAAGTCGATGGCCGCCCCCGCGGGTCCGGCGGCATCACCCGCGTACTGCAGGGGAGTTGCCTGGGCCTGCCCGTTTGCAATGGCCTCTGCCGCCACGAGCGCCATGGTGGCAAAAGGGCTCTGCGGCTGCGCATGGAGAACGAGCCGCTGCGTCTCGAACGGCACCACGACCTGGTAGCCCAGAGACGTGGGAGAAAAGCCGGGAGACAGGGGAATCCCCTGCAGGTCGAGCAGCGACAGGAACGCGTTGTTGTCCGGAGCCGCCCTGACAATCGTGACGACGTACCTGTCCCGTGTCACACCGTCTTCCGCAACCGTTTCGATGGTCACAGGCCGCTCTCGAACGGATTGGAAATCAATGACGGCCGCCCCGGCAGAGCCGGGTGTCTCGCTGCCGTTTACGATGACGCTCTTCGCGAACCTGCTCTGGGCCTGCGCCTCTATCCGGACGCTGCCGGACGCGAAGGGCACCGCCAATCTGTATGCGTGGACGGCGGGGTTGAACACCGGCTGGAGCGTCGAGCCGACCGGGCAGGACGAGCCTGACAAGGCGAGGGTTCGTCTCCTGCTCCCGGACCACCACGCGGTAGCGCCACGGCTGCTTCTCCCCCGGGACCTCGATGGAGTAGATGACGGGGACGGAGAAGTCGTTCGGAGTTATTCCGTTCTGCTGCACCACCCGGGTCCCGCTGGAGATGACGGTAATGGTCGCCTCCGCGTTCAAAGACAGCTTCGCCACCAGCGAATGCACGTTCGTCCCCGGAGCAACGACGAAGAAGACTTCCTTGGGCTCAACCGTGACGTTGAGCGCGCCCGGGAGGTCACCCGAAAGGGAGGGATTCGACGCGGCGGGAAGAACGAAGGAATCAACCGGGCCGTGCCCCCGCGCCCCGCTGGCGCAGGAGAGGAGCCCGGCGAGCACGGATACCGACGCCAGGGCAACCAGGATCAGCTTCTTCACGATGTCCTCCCTTTTGGATGAATTGTATCACTGCAGAAGAGTTTCGCTCAGGCGCCGAATGCTGTCCGCGCCAAGGTCGATGTCCGCGGGGAGAAGCCTGTCGATGAGCAGGCCCGCCCAACCGTGGACCTCGGCCCAGAGGGAAAGCACCAGCGCCGTGGTCTCCTGTGAGGGTCGCCACCCGCGCCCTCGCGCCTCTTCCACCGCACGCACAAGGCAGGCGAGCGCCCTGGCGCTGTTGATCCGGCAGCTTTCAGAGTGAAGGCTGAAACCAAGGGGAGAGAACATGAGCCTGTACAACGCCGGCCGGGACTGGGCAAACCGCAGGTAGGCGCGAAACAGGCGATGCACCCCGGCGGCGGCCCCCTCCGCGCCGAGGCCGGACCCATCTCCGCCTCCCGCATTGCTGGCCCCCGAGGTCCCGTCCGTCTCCGCTGGAGTGCGGTCACCGGCACCCGGCACCACCTCTTCCAGGGAATCAGCGAGCATCCTGAAGCCCTCTGCCGCCAGCGTTGCGAGCAGCTCACGCTTGTCGGCAAAGTGCCTGTACGGCGCGGTCTTCGAGACGCCGGCGGAAGAGGCGAGCGCGCGAAGGCTTACCCCTTCGAGCCCCTCCCTTTCCAGCACCTGGAAGGCCTCATCGATGAGCGCTTTCCGCAGCGCTCCATGGTGGTAGGGTTTCCTGGTTCTCACCAGGTGGAAGTTACACCGCGTGTGAAAAGTGGTCAATGCCAACAATTTATGTTGACGATGCTTACATCCTGGGTCATCTTGAACCCTGACAATATTGGCATCGCCAACATAGGAGGACGGTATGAGTGAAGGTCTCCAGGTAGTCTTTGGGACGGGGCCCGTTGGATGCGCAACGGCTGGCCGCCTGCTGGACAAAGGATTGCGCGTCCGGATGGTCAACCGAAGCGGCAGGCGTCCCTCTTTTTTCGCGCCGCGCTCCCCGGAGCAGGAAACGCGGCTTTCGGTCGCGGCCTGTGATGCAATGGATGAATCGGCTGTTCGCGCCGCGGCCGCGGGGGCGTCTCACCTCTACAACTGCGCCCACGCGCCCTATCACCAGTGGGAGGCCGTCCTGCCGGTCCTCTATTCCAACCTGGAAAAAGCGGCCCTCGAGCAGAATGCCGTTTTCGCGGCTGCTCAGAACCTCTACATGTACGCGCGCGGCCTGGCAGTGATCAATGAACAGGCACGCGTGGATCCGCCGTCACGCAAGGGCCGGCTCGATACAGTCATTGCACGAAAGCCTCGAATCAGCCGGTGCCCGGGACGGCCTTCGGTGGACAACCGTCCGCGCTTCGGACTTCTACGGTCCGGGGGCCACCGAGCAGAGCCTGTTCGGGACACTCCGGTTCCTGGATCCACTGTTCGCGGGCAGGTCACCCATGCTCATCGGTGACATCGACCAGCCCCATACATTCACCTGCGTTGAAGACTACGGCGGCGCCCTTGCCACCGCGGCCCTCTCCCCCCAGGCCCTGGGCCGGGCGTGGATCGTTCCCAACGACCGCACGCTCACCACGCGCGAGGTCGCCGGGCTCTTTCTCTCCGCGGCGCGTCTCGACACGGGCCGCACACCGCGGATCCACACGGTCCCGCGCGCGGGCATAGCCCTCGCCGGGCTGTTCAATCCCGTGATCCACGAGGTCGTGGAGATGCTGTATCAAAAGGAGGAGCCGTATGTCGTGGACGGCAGCCGGTTCCGTGACGCGTTCGGATTCAGGCCGACACCGCTGGAGGAGGGAGTGCGGAGCACCATCGAATGGTACAAGGCCATGAAAGCCAGCACCGCGAAAGCCGGGAGGAAGCTCGGGGGTTGAGCTACGCCTGCAGGAAAGGGATGCTCACCGTGAACACGCTGCCCGCCCCAGGGGCGGACTCCACGGCAACCGTGCCCTGATGCAGCTCGGCGAGGCGCTTGACGAGGCTCAGGCCCAGGCCCGTGCCGGGGATGCTCGCGGTGAGCTCGTTCCTCGCGCGGTAGAACTCTTCGAAGACTTTCGCTTTTTCCGCGGGCGACATCCCGATGCCGTCATCTCTCACGCTGACCGTCGCATAGATCCCCGCGCAACCCATGCTCACCTCGACGCGACCGCCCTCCCGGCCGTACTTGATGGCATTCTCCACGAGGTTGGAGAACACGATGGAGAGAGCCTCCCTGTCCGCAAGCACCAACGGGGCCGGCCCGCAGGGTGTCGGGGCATCGCAGACGGACACGGTTATCCGCTTTTCCGCGGCACGCTCGGCATAGGCTGCCGCGACGTCCTTGAGGATTGCTCCCATGTCCACAGGCGTGCGCTTCAGAGTGAAGTTCCCGGTCTGAATGGCCGTGAGGTTCAGAAGCTCATTCACCATTCCGCGCAGGGTCCGCACCCGCAGGAGTGACCTCTGGATCATGTGGCGCTCTTCCTCGGGGTTTTTCACGAGCATTCCGCTCAGGATGAGGTTGAGCCAGCCTTCCGTGGCCGCCAGGGGGCTCTTCACCTCATGGGCAACCATGGAGACGAACATTGACTTCGCGGTCTCCAGCTTCTTGAGAGCGGTGATGTCGCTGAACACGGCCACGGCGCCGCTGGTCACCCCGCCCGGCTCGATCACGGGGCTTGCGTTCACCATGTATGTTTCCTTGCCGAGGGGGATCTCCCGGGAAAGGATCATGGGGCCGCCGGGGGAATCGATGATCAGCTGGAGGATCTCCTGGACGTCCGTATTGTGGATCTCCGCGAGGGGGAACGGGATCTCGTTTCTCGCGCACTGCGACAGGATGCGGGCCGCGGCGTCGTTTCGCAGCACGACCAGCTTTTCCATGTTGACTACCAGGATCCCGTCTGTCATGCAGGTGATGATGGTGTTGCTCTTGGAGCGCTCGGAGGCGAGCTCCAGGAGGCGCTTTTCCCTTTCCGCCAGGAGGCGCTTGGCGCTCAGCGTCAGGGCCCTTTTCTCCAGGCCGTTCTTGATTGCGAGGAGAAGCTCGTCCGCGGTGAACGGCTTGGGGATGAAGCTGTATGCGCCCTGGCGCGTCCCCTCCACCGCTGTGTCGATAGTGGCATGTGCCGTGATGATGATGCAGACGATATCCTCATCACGCGCACGCACCTCGCGCATCAGCTCCAGGCCCGACATTCGCGGCATCTGCAGGTCTACCAGGAGGACGCTGAAAGGTCCTCTTTCCAGGAACTGCTCCAGCCCCGCCTTGCCGTCGCCCGCGGTGATGACGTCGTACCCTTCGGAGGAAAGGATCTTCCGGCAGCCCTCGCGGACCCCGAGCTCGTCATCCACCACCAGGATGCGCTCGGAGGCTTCTGCGCCCACGGGTTTTGCGCTCACCGGTTCTCCGCTCACTGGTTCCCCAGTCACCGCAGGAGCTCTTCAGCCTTTGCCAGCAGCGCCTGCGGGGAGACCGGCTTGTCGAAGAACGCATCCGCATGCATGGCCGCCAGGTCCTCCGCGGTCCGCGGATGAAAGTCGAAGCCCTTCTGGCTGGAGATGGCGGAGACAATGATGATCGGGGTGCCCGCGAAGCGCGGGTCGGTCTTCACCGCGCGCGCAAACGAGAAGCCGGAATCAAGGGCTTTCATCATCACGTCGCAGACAACAAGCGTCCGCCGGGCTCCCGTCTGCCCGGCGCCGAGGGCCGCCAGCGCCGACTGCGGATCGCAGTGGCAGGCCACCTGGTAGCCCCGTGCTTCGAAGATCCTCCGCTCCAGCTCAAGGAAGTCGGTGTCATCGTCCAGGAGAAGGATCAGCGCGCCTTGCGGCGCGGCGCCCCCTGTTCCGGCGCCTTGCTGGCCGGCCGGGTGCATCAGGGCTCCCTTCCAAGGGCCTTGTTGACCATGGCAAGGAGCAGCTGGGGGTCCACCGGCTTTTCCAGCAGTGCATCAACGGGGAGCCACGTGTGATCCGGTTCCAGTCGGAACGGGATGGAATCATTCACCGAGGTGATCATGACGAGGGGAATGGTGCGCGTGATCTCGGAGTTCCGAAGCTCCCGAGAGACGTCGAAGCCGTCGTTGGGGCTTTCCATCACCATGTCCAGGATGATGAGGTCCGGACGTTTCCTCTCCACCTCGTCCAGGCACTGCTTTCCATTGAAGGCCACCCGCACCGTGTAGCCGTTTTCCGTCAGGAGGGCCCGGTTCATCTCCACGAAATCCGCGTCATCGTCCACAAGAAGCACCGTCTTATCCCACCCCATGGATCTCCTCCCTGGTCCTGTCGCCAACGGGGATGCGCACGTGGAAGGTTGTACCCTTTCCCACCTCGCTGTCCACCGTGATGTCTCCCGCATGCATCTTCACGACCCCGTACACGATGGACAGCCCCATGCCGCTGCCTTTGCCCAGCTGCTTCGTCGTGTAGAAGGGAGTGAAGATGTCCTTGAGCGTTTCCTGCGGCATCCCGCTGCCCGTGTCCCTCACGCGGAGCACGGCGAGGTCACCGGATTCCGAGAGGCCGACGCTGACCACCACCTCGCCGCCCGCCTCCCCGTTGATCGCGTCGATGCCGTTCTGCACGAGGTTCACGAGCATCTGGCGGATCTGCTCTCCGTCCGCGCTGACCCGGGGCATTGCCTCCTGGACCTCTGCCCGCACCCGCGTCCCGCTGTCGGCAAGTTTCATGTTCATGGAATCAGCGATGTCATGGGCAATGAGCCCCAGGTCAGTTGGGGTCTTCACCACCCGCGACTGTCGGGCGAAATCCAGGAGGCCGCGCATGATGGACCTGCACCGGTTTGCCTCGTTCACGATCATCTGGATGTCCTCCGACTCCGCATCCCCCTCGCGGTGGGCCTTCAGGAGCATGTGGGAGTACAGGAGAATGGTGGAAAGCGGGTTGTTGATCTCGTGGGCCACCCCCGCGGAGATCTGGCCCATGGAAGCGAGGCGCTCCGTCTGGACCAGCCTGTCCTGCGTGGCCTGGTGGGACTTCTGGAGCACCGCGAGGGTCATCTCCAGCTCTTCCACCAGGTAGGGAAGGCACATGCTCACCTCGGCAATCCCCTGGCACACGGCAATGGCCTTCTCCCTGCAGGACGGGTAGCCGCATGACCCGCAATCCAGCTGGTCCTCGGGCCCGAACTTGCGCATGAGGCGCAGCGTGGCTTCAATGTCCTGCTCGGCCGGCTGCGGCAGGACCACCGCGTCCTCCGCGAACTCCCTGCGCAGGTCGATGTCGGCAAACTCCGCAATTGTCTCCCCCATGTCGCGGCTGGGCTGGCTCTCGTTCCGCGCATGGATGTAGTCCGTGAGCATCTCCCTGCGCGCCACGGCGCCCATGGTCCCCGGCATCCGGGGCCCGTTCAGACAGCCTTCGCAGAAAAGGACGTCGAACATGCGCGCCTTGCTCCTGCCTTCGGCCAGCTCCCTCAGCGCGGAGATGACCCGGTCCTTCCCCTCGGTGACGACGACGGTGTTCTGCAGGATGTCAGCGTCGAATCCGGCGGCGCGAAGAAGGCCTCCGGAGAGCGGGATGGACCGACCGAGGTACGACGCCGGACCGTCGAAGTCCGACGGCGGGAACGACGTCGGGTCCACGGCTGCCGTCCGCCACAGGGCGGAAAGCTCCTCATAGGTCAGCACCGCGTCCACGGTCCCTTGAACGAACCTGTCCCGTATTTCCGCCTTCTTGGCGATACAGGGACCGACGAATACCACCCGCACTCCCGCCCCGAACCTCCGCTTGATTGCGCGCGCGGTCGCGATCATGGGGGAGACGATGGGAGCCAGCGCGCCGTGCAGGGAAGGCAGGTATTTCTGGACGTAGGACACGATGGCGGGGCACGGGGTGCTCACCACGGGCTGGCTTGCCCTGATGGCCTGGCGAGCCAGGATGGCGTACTCCTGGCTGATCAGCTCCGCCCCGAATGCCACTTCCCAGACCTGGGAGACTCCCAGGGCTCGCACCGCGGACACGATCCTGCCCGGCTCGATTCCCGCGAATGCCACCGGGAACGAAGGGGCGAGACAGGCAAACACCCGCTCGCCCGCTTCCAGCATCCTGGCAACCGCCATGGAGGAGTCTTCGATCCTTTTCGCCTTCTGCGTGCAGACTTTCACGCAGTTGCCGCAGGCGATGCATTGCTCCGCGATCACCGTGGCCTGCCCGGAGATGACCTTGATTGCCTTTGCCGGGCATTCCCGCACGCAGGTGTAGCAGCGGCGGCACTTCTCGGGAATTGTCGAGACTATCCCCATATGCCCACCGCAGCGGCAGCCTCTTTCTTCACTGCCGTCACAAACGGTCCCAACCCTTGCCAGCTACACATGCGCACCCTCGCGGTGCCTTTCCTACACCCGCTCCCTCGCGACGTACTTCGTGTGGAGCAGATGGTGGGATTTCTCCCCGAGGGGCTTGTGAAGGTATTGATCGTAGATTGCCTTCACCTCGGGGTTGTTGTGAGACTTGCGGATGGGTTTCCCCTCGTCCTCCTTGTAGATGGCGGCGATCCGGGCTTTGCGCACGTCATCCGTAGTGAGCCGCGGCTGACCGCCGCCGCCGATGCACCCACCCGGGCACGTCATGACCTCGATGAAGTGATATTGCTCGCCGGAGTGAATCCGCTCGATGAGCTTCCGGGCGTTCCCCAGGCCGTGCGCCACGCCGACACGCACCGTCACGCCCTCCAGGAAGGACCATTCGGGCACGGTTCCTTCGATCTTCACTGCGGCTTCCTTGATCCCCTGCAGCCCGGCGATGGGAGCAATGTGCAGGTTCTCGAAAGGCAGGGTCCTTCCGGTCACGATCTCGTACACGGTTCGCAGGGCAGCTTCCATCACGCCGCCGGTGTTGGCGAAGATGTCCGCCGCTCCCGACGACGCGCCCAGGATGCTGTCCATGGCGCCATCCGGCAGGCTCGTGAAATCTATCCCGGCCTGCTTGATCATACGCCCCAGCTCACGGGTGGTGAGGACCACGTCAACGTCACGCGCGCCGCTCGCGCACATCTCGGGCCTCTGGGACTCGTACTTCTTGGCCGTGCAGGGCATGATCGAGACCACGAACATGTCTTCGGGTTTCTTCCCGATCTTCTCTGCAAAGTAGGTCTTTGCCACGGCGCCGAACATCTGCTGCGGAGACTTGCACGTCGAGATGTTCGGCAGGATGTCGGGCCAGAAGTGCTCCGCGTACCTGATCCACCCGGGCGAGCAGCTGGTGAACATGGGAAGCGCCACCTGCTTCTTGTCCACGAGCGCTCCCTTGAGGCGCGTCAGCAGCTCCGTTCCTTCCTCGATAATGGTCAGGTCCGCGGTGAAGTTCGTGTCGAACACCCGGTCGAACCCCATCTGCCGGAGCGCGGTGACCATCTTGCCCGTGACGAGCGTTCCCGGCGCATAGCCGAAGCACTCACCCAGGGCGGCCCGGATGGCGGGAGCGGTCTGAACCACCACGGTCTTCTTCGGGTCGTCCAATGCCTCCCACACGCTGGCAATCTCGTCGCGCTCGCTGATTGCGCCCACGGGGCACACGGCGGCGCACTGTCCGCATTGCACGCAGACCACCTCGGAGAGCGGCTGCGCGAACGCCGGGGCGATCATGGCCTTGAAGCCCCTCCCCTGCGGGAAGATGGCCCCCACTCCCTGCGTCTCCCCGCACACCGTGACGCAGCGCCGGCAGGACACGCACTTGGCGGTGTCACGCACGAGCGCCGGAGTGCTCAGCGTCGGTCATGCGCCTGCTCTTCGCTCCGGCGAAGGTGACCTGGCGGATGCCCAGGTCACTCGCAATGGCCTGCAGCTCGCAGTCGACGTTGCGGTCGCAGGTCTGGCAGTCCCCTTCGTGGTCGGAGAGGATGAGCTCAACCACGGTTCGCCGCGCGTTCCTGGCCCGGGGAGAGTTGGTTTGCACCTCCATTCCCTCCGCCGCCATGGTCACGCAGGAGGGCATCAAGGTCTTTGCGCCTTTCACCTCCACCAGGCACACGCGGCAGCTCCCGATGGCCTGCACGCTCTTGAGGTAGCACAGGGACGGGATCTTGATCCCCGCCAGCCGGGCGGCTTCCAGCAGGTTCGTCCCGGCCGGGACCTGGATCTTCCTGTTGTCGATGGTCAAAGCTGGCATGTCAGTTGGCTCCTTCTTCTCGATAGTCGCACCGCAGGCACCGCTTGCTCTCCGCGAGCGCGGCCCCGCACGGCAGCGTGAGCTCCACCTCCGCAAAGGTCCCGCTGCGCTTCGCAATCGGGATGAGCTTCACCGCCGGCCTGGCGCCCGCCACGGGATCCGCGTCCGGATCGAACTGCGCGTCAGACACGCGGCAGGTCCGCCACGGCGCATGACTCTCTCCCGTCAGGTACGCGTCGATTCCGGCAGCCGCTCTCTCCCCCGCGGCGATTGCCTCCACGACGGAGGAAGGGCCGCTGACGGCGTCACCCGCCGGCGAACACCCAGTCCACCGAGGTCTGTCCCGTGACCGGGTCAGCCCACAGGTACTCCCGCTCGTTCTGTTTCACCGCGACCCCGTCGAAGAGCGCGGAAGGCACGAGCTTCTGCCCGATGGCGGCGATGACCATGTCTGCCTCCAGGCCGGAAGTCGTTCTCGCCCTTTGCCACGGGTTTCCTGCGGCCCGTCCGGTCGAAATCACCAAGGTCCATTGTGCGGAACTTTACGGCCGTGAGCTTTTCACCCTTCCTCACAAGCTCCAGCGGAGCCGCAAGGAACTCGAAGCGCACGCCTTCCCTTTCCGCCTCTTCCACCTCTTCCGCGAAAGCCGGCATCTCCGCCCGCGTGCGTCGGTAAACCACCGTGGCGCTCTGTGCCCCCAACCGAAGGGCCGTGCGCGCCGCATCCACCGCCGCGTTCCCTCCCCCGATGACCACGACGTTCCTGCCGACCCTGGCTTTCGAGGTGAGGTTGTATTCCTTGAGGAACCCCAGCGCGTCCACGACTCCCTTCCCGTCTTCTCCGGCCATGCCGAGGCTCATTCCCTGGGGAGCGCCGACTCCGACGAACACGGCTTCGTATCCCTGCTCCTTGAGGCCGGCCAGCGTGAAGTCGGTCCCGAGCTTCTTCTTCGTCCTGATGGTCACGCCCATGTCGGCAATCATGTCGATCTCCCGGTCCAGGATGTCGCGCGGGAGGCGATACGCAGGGATGGCCTGCCGCAGCATGCCTCCTGGTTTGCTCTCAGCCTCGAACACCGTGGGCTTGTAGCCCAGGCGCGCCAGGAAGTACGCGCAGGAAAGGCCCGCGGGGCCGGCGCCGACAACCGCGATCTTCCGCTCGCCGTTCTTTCCGTCCGCAATGGGATCCGGGAGCTGGGGAGTCTTCTCCTGGTCCGACAGGAACCTCTTGACCGCTCGAACGGACAGGGGCTCGTCCAGCGTGGACCGCCGGCACTTGCCCTCGCAGGGGTGGAAACAGACCCGGGCGCAGACCCCGACGAACGGGTTTCTCTCCCGGTGCAGCTTGAGGGCCTCGTTGTAGCGCTTTTCGCCGGTGAGGCTCACGAAGCCCGGGACGTCCACGCCCGCGGGACACGCGTTCTGGCAGGGCGCCCGCACCAGCTCCGCGCACACCCCCGCGCGGCACTTGTGGTCCCTGATGTGCTCCACGAACTCATCGCGGAAGTAGCGGATGTTGGAGAGAACCGGGTTCGGGGCGCCCTGCCCCAGGGCGCAGAGGGCCGTGTCCTGGATCGTCTTTCCCAGCTCGATGAGCCGCTCGATGTCCCCTTCCTCACCCTTCCCGGCGCAGATGCGGTCCAGGATCTCCAGCATCCTTCGCGTGCCGACCCGGCAGGGCGTGCACTTGCCGCAGGACTCGTCCTGCGTGAACTCCAGGAAGAACCGGGCCATGTCCACCATGCAGGAGTCCTCGTCCATGACGATCAGGCCGCCGGACCCCATGATGGCGCCCAGCTGCACGATGGACTCGTAGTCGACGGGAACGTTCAGGTGCTCCTTGGGGATGCGATCCGCCGGACGGTCCGCCCATCTGCGCCGCCTTGAACTTCTTCCCGTTGGGGATCCCGCCGCCAATGTCGTAGATGATCTCCCCCAGCGGCACGCCCATGTTCACCTCGACAAGGCCGACGTTGTTCACCTTGCCGGTGAGCGCGAAGATCTTCGTCCCGGGGCTCTTCTCGGTCCCGACGGACCGGAACCAGGCCGCTCCGTTGGTGATGATGAGGGGAATGTTCGCCAGCGTCTCCACGTTGTTGAGCACCGACGGCTTCTCCCAGAGGCCCGCGTCGGACGGGAACGGCGGCCGCGGCCGCGGCTCTCCCCGCTTTCCTTCGATGGACCGCATGAGGGCCGTCTCTTCGCCGCAGACGAATGCGCCGGAACCCCTGGCGATGTCGATGTCGAAGTCAAAGCCGGTGCCAAGGATGTCCGTGCCCAGGAGGCCACGCTCACGGCACTGGTTGATGGCAATGGTGAGCCGCTCGATTGCAAGCGGGTATTCCGCCCTGCAGTAGATGTATCCCTGGTGCGCGCCGATTGCCCGGGCGCCGATGATCATGCCTTCGATGACCGCGTGCGGATCGCTTTCCAGCACGCTCCTGTCCATGAACGCGCCCGGGTCTCCCTCGTCCGCGTTGCACAGGAAGTACTTGATCTCCGATTTCGAACGGGATGCGAACTCCCACTTGGTGCCCGTGGGGAAGCCCGCACCGCCGCGGCCGCGAAGCCCCGACTTCTTGACCTCTTCCGTGATGCCCTGGGGAGTCATCTCGAGGAGCGCCTTTGCCGTCGCGATATAGCCCCCCCGCCCGATGTACTCCTCGATGCTCATGGCGGAGATCCTGCCCTTGTTGTGAAGCACGCGCAGGTTCTGCCGGGCAAAGAACGGGATATCGGCGTAGTGGGGGATCACTGCCTGCGTGATGGGATGGCGGAACATGAGCCTTTCCACCGGTCTCCCTTTCAGCACGTGCTCCTCAACGAGCTCCGCCATGTCCTCCGGCGTGAGCTTCTGATAGAAGAATCCACCCGGGTACACCACCATGATGGGGCCGCACGCGCAAAACCCGTTGCAGCCTGTCTGGACCACCGCCACCTCTCCCGTGGCGCGCGCATCATGCATGTCTTCAATGGAAACGGCATCCGTGAGCTCGTGCGCCGCCAGCTCCTTGACGAGCGCGTCGCGCACCCTTTGCGCTCCCGAGGAGACGCAGCCCGTGCCGAAGCACATGAGGAGATGCATCCGTGTCGTCTTCATGCTCTTGCCCTCCCCTGCTTCTTCTCAGCGTCCGAGGGCTCGCTGCCCACGTACACGACATAGGCACCCGCCGACTTGCCCGCCAGGGTCTGATGGAAGACTTCCCTGACGGTCGCGCCGTCCAGGTGGCCGTACAGCACGGGCTGAGCGCCGAGGGTCTCCACTGTCATCACCGGCTCGTGCTCGCACGCCCCGATGCATCCCGAGGTGGTGAGCCTGATGTCGGTGCGGCCGCTCTTCTCCAGCTCTTCGGCCAGCGCGTTCACCACGTCCCTGGCTCCGCTTGCAATACCGCAGGTGCCCATATGCACGGTGAAGCACATCCTGTAGCCGTCCTCTCGCAGGGCCGCTTTCTTCTGCGCCTCGTCACGAATGGCCAGGATGTCCTGGAGACTCCGTATCTTTTTTGTCTCAGCCATGGACCTTCACTCCCTTCTTTGCCGTCGCGCGGGCGCCCCTGGCCGCGGGCTTTCGTGGCCTGGCCGCTTTCCCCGGTTCAGCGGCGGCCGGCTCCCGGTAGCGCGCAAGTATCTCGCGGATCTTCGCCGGCCGCACGCGTTTGTGCACCTCTTCATCAATGGAGACGGCCGGCGCCAGGCCGCAGGCGCCGAAACAGCGGGCCACTTCGAGACTGAACATCCCGTCTTTCGTGGTTTCCCCCACCTCGATGCCGAGCTCCTTGCGCATGGCCTCCAGCACCTGCTTGCCGCCCCTCACGTAGCAGGCGGTCCCCAGGCAGACGCGGATCACGTGCCTGCCGCGCGGCTGCGTGGAGAAAAACGCGTAGAAGCCGACGACCCCCGCCACCTCGCTGTAGGACTTGCCCATCTCCCGGGCAATCCTTTTCAGCACGTGCTCCGGCAGGAAGCCATAGATGCCCTGCGCCATCTGCAGCACGGGGATGAGGGCACCGGGCTTGTCCCGGTGCTCCGTCAACACCTCCCCGAGCCTGTCCTGCAGCTCGGCCTCGGTCGCCTGCCCGCAGCAGGCGTCGGAAACGCGCGGCATACCGCGCTGCGCCGCACCAGTCACCTCGTTCATGCTGTTCTCCTCTCTATCTGGTCACGTCCAGGGCGTCGAGCCCTTCGGCAATTTTCTCCCGCATGCGCCGCGCCAGGCCGATCTCCCCCCGCTGGCCCGCCGGCAGCGAACGGGCTATGTCCGTGGTGCTCACGCGCCATTCCCGGTCAGCCACCCGCAGCAGGCTGCGCAGCTCCACGCCCGGGTTCGTGCACACCACGGATGCAAGAGTCCCGGCGAGATCTCCCAGCGGGCTGCGGTCCACGCTGGAAAGAGGGATGCTCGCCTGGACGCTGAGCCCACCCAGCGGGGACCTGCCCAGCTGGAAGGTCCCACCGGCCTGCTCGGCGCGAAACTTGAAGAGGCTCAGGCCCAGCCCTGTTGTCTTTCCCTCCTTGGTGGAGAAGAAAGGGTCAGCGGCGACGTCTCCGGAGACGCTCAGGCCCGGACCATCGTCTTCCACGCGGATTGTCATGATGTCCCGGGACGGCTCTTCCTCCAGGGACACCGTGATGACCGCGGCGCCGGCACGGATGGAGTTCTCCAGCAGGTCGAGGATGTGCAGGGATATCTCACGCAAAGGAGCACCTCCTCCCATCCGCGCCCCGGAGGGCCAGGGCAAGCTCCGCAAAGGCGGGCTCGCGAACGTCCAGCACGGTAAAGCCTGACCCGATGTCGCTGAGGAAGTGCCCGTCCGAGGAGCACAGGAGCGGCAGCCCGTGCTCCTGCCACGCCGAGGCCGTGCCCCGCGCCGCTCCCGCCGCCGACACCTCGAGGCCGTCGAACGGCACGTCGGGGGGAAGGAAGCCGAGCTGGCCGGGCACGCTGAAGCTGCGCCTGTCCATGTGCGCGGCCACGGCAAGCCCGCCATGTCTATGAATCAGCGTCACGGCGTCGCACAGGCTGAAGAGGCTCGCGGCCGCGAGCATCTTCGGCTCGATCCCCGTGATGTTTCCGTCCGCATCCACGAGCTCCTGCTCGCAGCTGCGGCTGCCGGACGCCGGGGCGCGGGACAACAACGGCCGCCAGGCGGGAAGCCCCTCCCGCACCTCCTCTGATGCCGCGAAAGCGGCTGCTTCGTCCGGGAAGAAGCCCAGGACGTGGACTTCCTCCCGGGTGGTGATCTCCATCCCGGGAATGACACGGGGGCCGCCGAGTGACTCGGAGGCCTTCCTGACCGCAAGGACATTCCCGGCGCTGTTGTGGTCGCACACCGCTATCATCGCCATCCCCTTTTCCATTGCTTCACGGACGATGGCGCGGGGCCGCATCTGCCGCGACGCGCAGGGAGAAAGGACCGTGTGGATGTGCAGGTCCGCGGCGCATCGGATCATCCCTTCGTTTTTCCTCGAAGCCCCAGCGCGTAGAGCTTCCCCGCCGTGTCGAAGGTCGACTCCCGGGTGGCGAACAGGCTGATTTTCTCCGCGGCCGCCCTGGCGCGCACGTCCGCGGGAGGCCTCATTCCCGAGGCAAAAACAACCGCCGCAAGGCCGGCATGGACGGCTACCGCCACGACATTCATGTGAACCTGGATGGTGATGAGCAATCCGCCGGCCGGAGCGTTGGCAAGCACGTCGCTGAGGAGGTCGGAGGCGTGCGCCGCATCCACGTTTCCCGCTTCGTCCATGGGAAGCTCGGTGGTGAGGTTCTCCAGGCCGAGTGCGTCCGCGATCTGTCTCAGCTTCATCTGTGCTTCTCCGTGAATGGGCAATCTGCCCGGTCTGCCCGGCCCATGACGACATCCTCCGCGAATGCCGCGCAGGAGGGAGCGCCGCAGGAGCCGCAGTCCCTGCCGGGCAGGGAGCGCGTTTCCCCGTCTATGCGGGAGAGCTTCCGAATTGCCTCACCCATGGCGGCATCCAGCCTCAGGCCCGGACGCTGCGCGAAAGGCATTGCCCGCGCGGCGACCCCCGCAGGCACGCCCGGCGTCGCAGGAACGGTCTGCCACATGCCGGCGAGCTCCGGCTGCGAGCCAAGGAGAGGGGATGCGGAGCATCCTCCCGCGCAGAAGCGAAGGTCCAGGACGGCCGCGCGGCCCAGCGCTCCGGTCTCAGCGCGGGAAAGGACCCTCATCACGCTGCGGGCACCGCTTGCAGCCAGCTCGCCGGGCTGCAGGGACGCGAGGGGGGGAACGGTGACACCCAGGGGGCGACGGACGGCAGGCTGGACGTCCAGAAGAGGCCGGATGGCTGCCTTCAAAGCAGCCGGAGAAACGACTGTCAGCCTTTCCGTGAGGCTGGACCGGGCGCACTCCCCGTATTGTCCCGGGCATGCGGCCACAAGGAATACTGGACGCAAAGGGAACTCCTCGCAGGCTGTTTCGGCTGGTGAATGAAAGACGCAAAGATTCGGAATGAGGGAGGGGAACCTGCTTTCGATCACCGCCGCAACAGGCGGACATAGCGGAGGGATTCGAGGGAGAGGGAGCTCCCGTGCCGCGGCTTCGCGCCGGGCCTCCGCCAGAAGCGACTCCTCCCACTCCTCGAGCAGCCTCATCTCGGTGAACCCGAGCTCGCGCAGCGCGGAGAGAACCTGCTCCGGGGGGCGGATGCCGAAAAGGGCAGCGAGCAGCCCGCTGGGTGCAAGGAGAAGTGCGTCCGCCGGGACACCCGGCAGGGGCGCGCGCGGGATGTCAAAGGCCCTGTCAGGGCACTCCTCGATGCACGCAGTGCAGCCGATGCACAGGTGCTCCAGGAGAACGGGGCGCCGGTCCCGGGCGCGAATTGCTCCCACGGGGCAGGCAAAGATGCATCTCCGGCAGCCTCTGCAGCGATCCGTGTCCACCACCAGGGGTGTTGACGAAACGGGAGCCTGTGCCGGAGAGGGCGAGCCCGTCCCGAAGAGAATCGTGGACCTGATGCGCGTGCCTCGGCCCACCCTGGTCTCGATCTGGAAATGGTCGCTGTTTCGACGGATATTCGGAAGGCCGAGGCCGGCTCCGAACCCCATCTGCCGGGCCTGCTCGGAGGCCGTGGACCAGCCCTCCTGCAAGGCAAGCTCGACATCGGGTATCCCCGGGCCCTCGTCAGCAACCTCCAGGTCGAGCTTCGTCTCATCCACGCGGGCCCACAGGGTGCCGGTGCGGGCGTGGATGACCACGTTCATCTCCGCTTCGTAGGCGGCAATCATTGCGCGTCGCAGGACGGAGGCATCCACGCCGAGCTTCGAAAGCTGCTCCTTGAGCTTCCGCGCCGCAAGGCCGGCGGAATCGAAGTCCCCTCCCGCAATTCGAAAGCTCAGCGTGATCATTGCGGCGGCACCTTCTCCGCGCCCAGGCACTGCGCGGCGCGCGCGCAAAGGTTTTCACGGCTTGCCCGCGATACCAGGAGCGCGGCGCCGGCTTCGCGGGCGAGTGCCACGACCCCCGCGTCAGGTTCCTTTCCATCAGAAAGACAGATCCCCGGAACGTCCATCAGCTCCGCCACCCGGATAAGCTGACCATTGGCAAGCGAGGTGATAAGAAGTGTGCCGGGACCGGCGTTTGCGATGAGGTCGCTCATTGTCGCTCCGCCGTAGACGCGGAGGACATCCGGGTTTGCCGGTCCGCTCGGGACGACCAGGCGGGCTTCGATGGCGCTAGCAAGCTGTTCGACCTTCATGAAGCCTTGATCCAATTCGACAGGATCGCTTCGATATATTGCAAGCGTTGTGCCAATCGTGAATTCAGTCTCGATCAAGTTGGCGGGCTTCGAGATCGAAATATCACAATGGGATCAAGTCTTTCCGCTGTAATGAGATGTGATCGTCAGGCTTCAGGGGGAATTCCGGCATTCAAAAAGGGCTAAACGTCCTCAGGCATCGTTTGTGGGCATATCTTGCACATGGGCGACTTATGCACACCCGGGCGCGTCAGCTAGTCTGCTCTGCCGAGGGCGTTCTGAACAGCGGAAATGAGGGCCTGAAGGCTGTGGGGCTTTTCTACAAGGCCAAGTGCGCCCTCGCGAAGGAGCTCCTGGGCGGAGCTGTCGATGACATGGCCAGTCGTGATGAGCACGCGCGCCTGGGGACTGGCTTCCCTGAGAAGCCGCAGGCACTCCTTCCCGCCCATGCCCGGCATGACCAGGTCCAGCACCACCAGGTCGATGCCGATGCCATTTCCGAATCTCGCCAGGCCTTCCCTGCCGTCCCTGGCGGTAACCACCGCGTACCCGCAGCTTTCCAGCATCCGTGTGATCACCTGCCGCACCTGGGGATCATCATCGACAACGAGGATGGTGCCGTGGCCGCGGGAGAAGCCCTGCTCTGAAGCTCCCTGCGGGGAGGTCCCGTCCGTCTGTTCGCTGCGCTCGCTCAGCGGCAGGAAGAGCTCAAACGTGGAGCCCTTTCCCGGAACGCTTGTCACCTCGATGAAGCCATTGTGGCTCGCGACGATTCCGTAGACCACGGCGAGCCCGAGCCCCGTGCCGCTGCGCACCGCCTTCGTGGTGACAAAGGGAATGAACAGTCTCTCGAGCATCTCCGGCGGCATTCCGACGCCCGTGTCGCGAACCGACAGCACGACATACTTTCCCGGCCGCCCGCTCACGTATTTTGCCGCCTCTTTCTCCGTCAGCTCCACCACGGACGTCCCGATGGTGAGAGTGCCGCCGGCAATTCCTTCCGCCCGCTCCATCATTGCATCCCGGGCGTTCAGGCAAAGATTGACAAGCACCTGGCTCATCTGGTTGGGATCAGCCTCGATATTCACGGCGTCGGGAGAGAAAGACAGCTCGATGGCGATCTTTGGCGGAAAGGTCCTCTTGATGAGCTGCCACGTCTCACGGGCGATGTTGTTCAACGACACGGTCTGGCGCGTCCCCGGTGACTGCCGGGTGAAGAGGCGAAGCTGGCGGGTCAGCGCGGCGCCGCGGTCCACCGCGGCCCGCACCTGGATCAGGTCCTCGTACATCACGGTATCCCGCGGCGCTTCGATCAGGAGAAGCTCCATGTAGCCGTTGATGGCGGTGAGGAGGTTGTTGAAGTCGTGGGCGATCCCGCCGGCCAGCATTCCCAGGGCGTCCATCTTCTGGACCTGGAGGATCTGGGCCTGGAGTCTCTTGCGCTCGGTGATGTCGACCACGGAGGACATCAGGCCAATGGCCCTGCTTTCCTCGTTTCTGACCACGGAAGCGGACAGCTCCACGCTGAACACGACGCCGTCCTTGCGGCGCGCCACAAGCTCCCCCCGCCACCCCCCCGAGCGGGGAAGGAGCTGCACGATGTCGCGAGCTTTTTCCCCGACCCAGATGTCTCCCATGGGAGCGCCGATGGCTTCGGCGGCGGACGCGTAGCCCCACATCTGCAGGAACGCGGAGTTCACCCACGTGATCTTCCCGTCAAGGTCCGCCAGCACGATCCCGTTGATCGAGGTATTGATGGCGTGATTCTTGATGAAGAGCTCCTGGCTCTGGCTTTCCAACGCGGCGGAGAGCGCGTGACGCAGCTGTTCCTGGTCCGTGAGAATCTGCTGCTCGCGGGATTTCATGAAACCTGCAAGAAGCGCCTCAATGAAGGCGTCGGCGGCCGTGAGCGATTCCTGATTCCGCAGCCGCGTGCTGAGAAGCAGGATCGTTCTTTCGCCGAGTCCCTCCCTGGCAAGCTTCTGGCCGACCCCGGACGGGTCGGCAGCCGGGTCCTTTTCGATGAACCCGAGGAAAGAGCCCGCAAGCTCCTGTCCGATCTCCAGAAGACGGCGCGGATGCAGGGAATACCGGTTCTCGAACGCCGATTCACGCAGGCTCGAGCCGAGTGCATCCCCAAGAGTCTTCAGAGCGGACTCGGTCATTTTTCCAGAATGACGCCCTGCATGGTCACGGAGTCCTGTTTCATCGTTTCTTCCTCAACGGCCGTCTTCATGCCGATCCACTCTTCCAGGGGCAGGAAGCCGGGCTCCCTCACTCTCCATGGCCGTATCAGCTGCTGGAGAGTATCCAGGGGTCGGAACCTCATGGGTTGGCCGAGCCCCTTGTAGATGTTGAAGATCTCCTGCAGCGTGGGTGATATGGCCTCTCCCTGCAGGCACATGTCGCAGAGGAAGAGCCGGGAACCCGCATCCGCCCAGTCGTAGAGGGCTTTCATTGCATGGCCGATGGCATCGTCACTCAGAAAAAACGCGACTCCGTTGATGCCGAACGCGATCCTTCGGCTGGTTCCGAAAAACTCCGTGACCACGGGCGCGCCCAGGAGATCCTCCGGCGTGCCCACGTTGCAGGCGACGTAGCGTGCGTTGGGGTTGTCCTTCAGTATTTCCTGCCCGTACGCGACGGTGACGGGGTCGATGTCGGAATAGATGACCTTCGTGCCCGCCGGGGTGATCTGGTGGATGTGATCGATTGTCGGCAGTCCCGAGGCAAAATCGATGAACTGGGTGTATCCATCCGCCGCGAGCCGTCTCACCGCCTCGCCAAGGAACCAGCGGATGAGCCGGAGAACTTTCGGGAGAAAAGGTGCCTGCTTGAGGACTTGCTGGGTCGCCTGTCTGTCCACGTCGAAATTGTGGTTTCCTCCCAGCATGAAGTCGTACATCCGGCCGGCGTTGGGCTTGCTCGAATCAGCGATTGACGCGTACTCAGGCATTGTGACTCCTCTTCCCCTCTCTCCAGTATCATCGCGGAAAAGGGGGCCCATAGCAAGGTTCGCCGCACCTGGATGAAAAAGGCGGCGTCCGGCGTGGCCGCCCCGGGGGACAGGGTCACACGCGCGCGGCTGGAATCAAGCTCTGCCCAGACGCTGCGGGGTTATCACGTTGGAAGTCCTGTCCAGGACCAGGCGTACTCCGCTCATCGACTGGGCAACCGCGAAAGGCACATGGCAGAGCTCCACGAGCACGCCACGGTGGATCTCCCCTGCTGCCGCGACAGTGGATTCCTTGTTCTTGTCCAGCAAGGCAGCAAGGCCTTTCGCGGAATCGCTCATCTTGTGCATTGCGGTCTTCAGATTGTCACGAGCCTGGAGAAGGTGCGGGTCCCCCTGCCCCCGAGCGGCAAGCCTGGCCTCCACGTCCTTGAGCGCGAGGCCGAGCTCCGCGTTCTTGTCCTTGATCCAGGCAAGCTTCTGCTGAACCCGGGAGTCTTCACCGCAGCAGATCTCGGTTCGAACGCCCGCGGGGCTTCCGATCTGGAAGGCGGTGACTCCTTTGACCGCATCGATCCTGCCGCCGATGATCACGCCCTTCGGCCCCGTGCAGACCGCACCGAGGGCCTTGATGGCTGAATTGAGGCAACCGGTGGTCAAAAGCACATCCCCCCCGGCCTCAACGGAGCAGTTCTCTATGAACTTGGCGCGGACCCGTCCGCCAACCTTCACAATGCTGCCCGGCCTTCCCAGGATTCCCTGGTCCGTCTCCAGGTCGCCGCCGCAGGAAATCTCCGAGGCGTCGATGGTCCTGGCGCACGTGAGGGACCCTCCCGCCTTCACATTGAAGCCCTGCTTTATCTGGCCCCGCACGATGACGTCGCCGGGGAAGTCGATGTGCCCCGTTGAATAGTCCACGTCGCCGGAGATCTCCAGCACCTCGCTTACCCAGAAGGAATCCTCACCCAGCACGAACTTCCCGTCACACCCGGCCACTACCGAGTCCCCCTGAGCCAGGGTGTTCTTGCCCGGTCGAAGCGTCGCGCACGCGGTCCGGCCGTAGGCGACGGCGGCCCCTGTGACGTCGACACCGGCTGCGCCCTCCGTGCGGGGAGATACCCGCGCAAGGATGTCGCCTTTCTTGACGAGCTGGAAGGGGCTGAGCGCCTTGAAATCGATTGCCCTCGTCTCCGAGCTCTCGGGGGCCGCCTTCGTGAGCAGCGAGGGCTCGACGTCCAGGTGACGGTCGACCTCGTTCGAAGGCTTCTGGCCGTGCGCTATCTCTCTGTCGACGAGCGCCGTGCGCGACGTGTTGCAGGAAAGGATCGAAGAATTGACCAGGTCCCAGTCGATTCCGAAACGCACGCCTTTTGCCGTCAGAAGATCGCGCACTTCATCAAGCTCGATCCGCCCCGCGCCCGCGGCCGGGGCAGAGAAGCTGGCGACCGCGGTCATGCGATCGTCGGAGATCCGCACCTCGACGCGGCGCTCCGGGCCTCCTGCTCTCTTCTGCTCCCGGGACCGGCTGAGCGCCATCTTCACCGTCGCTTCCAGCGACCTTTCTTCGATGGGCTTGAGAACGAACCCGAAGGGCTCTGTGGGAGTGTCGGAGAGGGAGCTCAGATGGACCGCGGGTATGCCGGTGGAATCCCTGATCAGGCGCGCGGCATCCGTCCCGCTCATCGCGCCCGAAAGGTGCGCGCCAATGAGGACCAGGTCCGCCGCCAGGGTGACGGATTTTTCCGCGGCCTCCTCACCGGTGGCAAGAACGTCCGGGACCTCGTAGCCCAGTCTTTCCAGGCAGTCCTTGATAGCGAGTGCGACAGGTTCTTCGGCTTCAACGACGAGGATCCGGGCGCGGTCCATGTGGCTCGACGCCTCCCGCTGCACCAAGCGTACCATCCGGGGCCCGCTTTTTCAGCCCCTGTAGCTCTCCCGCTCAAGCCCGTACTTCTTCATGCGCTCGTACAGCGCGCGCCGGGAGATGCCCAGGGACTGCCACGTTGCGTTGATTTCCCCCTTGTGGTCCTTCAGCGCCGCTTCGATGACTCTTCGCTCCACTTTCTCCAGCTCGTCGCGAAGGAGGCCCTCTCCCGGGGGGACCGAGAGGAGCCTGCCGGCATCGCCCATCATATCGGGAGAAAAACCTCCCGCCGTCCCGTCGCGGGAGGTGATCACCATCCGCTCCACGGCGTTCTTCAGCTCCCGCACGTTCCCGGGCCACGGGTAGCGCACCATGTCTGCAAGGGTCGCTTCCGGCACCGCGGGGACAGGAATGCCGTTCCTGTCTGAGGCCAGCTTGAGGAAGTGAGACGCCAGGAGCGTGATGTCTTCCGCTCTTTCCCGAAGGGGAGGAACGCGGATGCAGAGCACCATGATCCTGTGATAGAAGTCCTCCCGGATGGCCCCGGCTCTGACCTCCTCCGAGAGCTCCACGTTGGAAGCGCACACGAGCCTGATGTCGACCTTGCGCGGCTTGTCGCTGCCCAGGGCCTCCACGACTCCGTCGTCCAGCACGCGCAGGAGCTGCACTTGCGCGCGGGCGGAGATCGTCTCTATCTCATCAAGGAGGAGCGTGCCCCCGGATGCCATGACGAGCTTGCCCTCCCGCTGCTCCACCGCCCCCGTGAAAGAGCCCTTGGCGTGGCCGAAGAGCTCGCTTTCCAGCATGGTCTCGGGAAGGGCGCCCGCGTTCACCGGCACGAACGGGCCGTTGGACCGACGGCTCTGCGCGTGGATTGCCCGGGCAACCAGCTCCTTGCCGGCCCCTGTCTCTCCCAGGAGGAGCACCGGCACATCCGAGCGGGCAGCCGCCTCCACCTGGGCATAGACTTCCTGGATTGCCCGGCTGCGCCCTATCATGCCGAACCTGCCGTCCTCCCCGGGGAGCACAGCCGCAGCCGGCGCCGCAGGTCCCGCGCCTCACGGACCAGCCGGCTCTTCTCCACCGCCTTGGCAACGTAGGCCAGGAGGACGTCGTCGTCAAACGGCTTTTCCGCGAAATCGAAGGCGCCCGCTTTCAGGCAGCGCACCGCCATGGCGATGTCGCCATGCCCGGTGATCATGACAACAGGAGGCGCCGCGGCCATGGCCGTGATGTGCGCAAGGAACTCCTCCCCGTCCATTCCCGGCATCTTCACATCCGTTATGATGCACATGGCCTCCGGCAGGCCGGGCCATGCCAGCGCGGCTTCCGCGGAGGAGAAGACCTCCGGCTGCCACCCGCGAAGGCGGAGCATCTGCCCGATGGAGTGCCGCGCGGCCTCGTCATCATCTATCACGACGATTGTCGAGCCTTCCTGCCCTGCCATCAGTTTCCGCCCCCCATCGCGTTCCGCCGGGCGCCGGGCAGGCGGATGCGGAACGTTGCACCCGTTCCGGGGGCCCCGGCGGCCTCGATCTCCCCCTTGTGGTCCTTGATGATGGCGCGGGAGATGGAAAGCCCGAGGCCGTGGCCTCCCTTGCGCGTCGTGTAGAAGGGCTGGAAGAGCTTCCGTGCCTGCTCTTCCGAGAAGCCTTTGCCCGTGTCGCGGATCTCGATCACCACGGGCAGCTCGGGTGTTCCGTCTCGCCGGCTTGTGACGCTGAGGCGCCTGTCTGCCGCGCCGTCCATGGCCTGGCGGGCGTTGGTGAGCAGGTTGAGGAAGACCTGGGCAAGCCTGATCCTGTCTCCCCAGACCGGAGGCAGGTCGGGCTCCAGGGAAAGGGAGAGCTCCACCTCGGAAAGCTTCATCTGGGGGACCAGGAACTCCATGCACTCCCGCAGGACTCCGTTGATTTCCAGGATGGAGAAGGTAGTGTCCGACCTGCGGGTGAGCTCCCGCATCTGGTTGATGATCCGTGCCGCCCTGTCCACCTGCTCCGAGATGAGGCGGAGGTTGCCCTTCACCTCCTCTTCGCTGCCTGCCTTTTTCTCGATCATGTAGAAGGCGTTGCGGGCATAGTTCCTGATGCCCGTCAGGGGCTGGTTGAGCTCGTGAGAGATCGAGGCAGCCATCTCCCCCAGCTCTGCCAGCCGCGTGGAATGCTCAAGCTGCTCTTCCTGCCTTCGACCCAGCTCGGAGAGCTCCCCCAGCTTCTCCTCGCTCTCGTGGCAGTCGCGGCGGGCGCGCGCAAGCGAACGGGAGAGTGAGGCGGCGCGGACGGACAGGACGATGATCACCGTGACGGCCGCGAACAGGAGACTGAGAATGATTGCGCTCAGGAGTGAGTCGATGCGGAATTATACCCGGCAGGCGCAGCCGCTCTCAAGTGCCTTCTTGACACTGGGGCTGCCGACGTCACACCTTGCTCTCACGCGGGAATGAAATCAGTCGAGCGGCGCAACTTCCTTTCTCTCTTCGGTGACTTCACATTCTTCGGGGCCGGCTCGAGCTTTGCCAGCCAGGCAACCGTCCTGCCTACCTTCATTGCCACGCTGACTTCCTCAGCGCCCGTGATCGGCCTCTCTTCCACCGTGGCAAGCGGCGTGTGGCTGCTGCCCCAGCTCTTCGCGGCCAACGCCATCGCGGGAGCTCCCCGGCGAAAGCCCGCGGTCCTCTGGCCGGCTGCCTTTGGCCGCCTCGTGTCCCTTGCCATTGGTCCGTTCGTGCTGGCCCTTGCGGGACGGCCCGTGGCGGCGCTGTGGGTTTTCTTCATTCTCTACGGCCTGTTCTGGCTGCTGGACGGGGTGGCAAGCATCGCGTGGCTTGACCTGCTGGGCAAGGTCCTCACGCATCGCTCCCGAGCCAGGCTCATCGGCCTTTCCCAGGCGGCGCAGGGGCTGGCGGGAATCGGAGCCGGTGCCCTGGTGGGAATCATCCTTTCCTCCAGCGCGCTCCCAGGGCCAAAAGGCTACGCCCTGCTCCTTTTCCTGTGCGGAGTCTGCTACACGCTTTCCTACATCTGCTTCTTTTTCCTGCGGGAAGAGCCGGACGCGCAGGTGGGGAGGCCGCTCCCCTGGCCTGCCTACTTTCGAAGCCTCCGGCAGATCGTCCGCTCGGACGCCGCCTTTCGCAGGGCACTCGGCGTCTGCCTCCTCTTCACCATCACCGGTTGCGCCACTCCTTTCTATATAATCCACGGCCTGGAGAATCTTCATTTTCCCGAGGTCAGCGTCGGGATCTTTACCGGAGCGCAGGTCATAGGCGGGATCGTCTCCGCGCTGGTCATGGGCAGGATGGGGGAAACCCGGGGCACGCGGTCAGTCATGAGACTGTGGGGTGCTGTCTGCGTGTGCACGCCGGTGGTGGCATGGGTGCTTCCCAGCCTCGGTGGCCCGCTGGGATCAGCCGGCCTCCTGTATGCCTACGGCCTGGTGTTCGTTCTTGTCGGGGCCCAGGGCAACTCCGTCATGGCGGGCTTCATAAACTACGTGATCGAGCTGGCTCCGTCTTCCCGACGCACCGTGTACATCGGCTGCGCGAACACTCTTGCAAGCCTTTCGGTCTTCGCGCCGCTCCTTGGCGGATGGATGCTCTCCGCCGGCGCCTCATGGCCCGCCCTTTTTGCCGTTGCGGCGGCGGGGCCCCTCGTGGGACTGGCGTTCTCCCTGCGGATCGTGGAGCCGCGCCACCGGGCGCTTGGAGCGCTTGCCGCGCAATGAGCGAACACCCCTGCCGCCAACCGTTGAAGACATCAGGACCGCCGTGCGGCGCATCGCGCCCCACGCGCACCGCACCCCCCTCCTCACCAGCAGGACCATGGACGGGATGACGGGCGCCGCGATCTTCTTCAAATGCGAGAACCTCCAGAGAGTGGGCGCGTTCAAGTTCCGCGGCGCGTTGAACGCGGTCTTTTCCCTCGACGACGAGGCGGCGCGGCGCGGAGTGGCCACGCACTCCTCGGGCAACCACGCGCAGGCCCTGGCGCTGGCGGCGCGGCTGCGCGGGATCAGGCGTGCATCGTCATGCCGCGGGATGCCCCGAAGGTGAAGGTGGAGGCGGTCCGCGGGTACGGGGCGCGCATCGTTTTCTCGGGCAATGCGCCCGAGGACAGGGAGCGCACGCTGAAGGAGGTGGTGGAAGAAAGCGGCGCGGAGTTCGTCCATCCCTCGGATGATCTGCGCGTCATTGCCGGGCAGGGAACCTGCGCGGTGGAAGTGATGGAGGAGGTCCCGGAGCTGGACATGGTCGTCGCTCCGGTGGGCGGAGGCGGGCTCCTGAGCGGCACCGCAATTGCCGCCCGCGCCGCTCTCACCGCGCACGCGGGTCGATCGGCGCCGAGCCTGCCGCGGCTGATGACGCGTACAGGTCGTTCACACCGGGGCCCTGCACCCGTCGGGAAATCCACGCACCGTAGCGGACGGGCTTCGCACCTCTCTTGGTCCCAACACGTTCCCCATTGTGCGCGCCCGCGTGGCCCAGATCGTTACCGCCAGCGAAGAGGCCATTATCAGCGCAATGCGGCTCATCTGGGAGAGAATGAAGATCGTGGTGGAGCCGTCTGCCGCTGTCCCCCTGGCCGCCATCCTGGAGGGAAGGCTGGAGGTGCGGGGATCGCGAACGGCCGTCATCCTGTCCGGCGGCAACGTGGATCTCGACACCCTGCCCTGGCTCGCTCGCTGAAGCAAGGCGCCATGAGCGTCCTCGAGCCGGACAGCTCCCTCCAGCTTCCCAGCGTCACGGTGCTCAGGGCCTCTGCCGGCTCGGGCAAGACCCGAACGCTGACCGAGCGGTACGTCCAATTCCTCCTTTCCCCGCTGGTCCCGAACAACGGCCTTTCCAACATCCTGGCAATCACTTTCTCGAACAACGCCTCCCGGGAGATGAGAGAGAACGTCCTGCTCTGGCTCAAATCGTTGTATTTCCGTGATCCGAAACCGCATGGCTGAAATCAGCAGCATCACGACGGGCAGCGAAGGGGAAATAGCGCGCAGGGCCGGCGAGATGGTGGAGGAAATCCTGGACCAGTATTCGGACTTCCAGGTGAGGACCATCGACAGCTTCATGTCCACCGTCTTTCGCGCGTCGGCCGTCGAGCTCGGGGCTGCCGCCGGATTTCCGAGATCGTGCTGGACCCTGCCCCGCTCCTGGAATACGCCTTCGACCAGTTCCTTCGCGACGCGCGCCAGGGAAACCGGGCCGCGGCGCTATTTCCCTTCGCTGCCCGTCGTGATGCTGCTGATTTCAGCCATGCGGGTTCGATCACGGAAATACAACGATTTGAGCCAGAGCAGGACGTTCTCTCTCATCTCCCGGGAGGCGTTGTTCGAGAAAGTGATTGCCGGGAGTTGGAAAGGCCGTGTTCGGGACCAGCGGGGAAAGGAGGAATTGGACGTACCGCTCGGTCAGCGTTCGGGTCTTGCCCGAGCCGGCAGAGGCCCTGAGCACCGTGACGCTGGGAAGCTGGAGGGAGCTGTCCGGCTAGAGGACGCTCATGGCGCCTTGCTTCAGCGAGCGAGCCAGGGCAGGGTGTCGAGATCCACGTTGCCCGGCCCAGGACCGGATGACGGCCGTTCGCGATCCCCACACCTCCAGCCTTCCCTCCAGGATGGCGGCCAGGGGGACAGCGGCAGACGGCTCCACCCACGATCTTCATTCTCTCCCAGATGAGCTTCATTGCGCTGATAATGGCCTCTTCGCTGGTGGTAACGATCTGGGCCACGCGGGAGCGCACAATGGGGAACGTGTTGGGACCAAGAGAGGTGCGAAGCCCGTCCGCTACGGTGCGTGGATTTCCCGACGGGTGCAGGACCCCGGAAGTGAACGACCTGTACGCGTCATCAGCCGCGGCCGGCTCGCGCCAACGACCCGCGTGCTCGGTGAGAGCGCCCGGACGGCAATTGCGGTGCCGCTCAGGAGCCCTCCTCCGCCGACCGGAGCGACCACCATGTCCAGCTCCGGGACTTCCTCCATCACTTCCACCGCGCAGGTTCCCTGCCCCGCAATGACGCGAAGATCATCCGAGGGATGGATGAAGACCGCGCCGCTTTCTTCCACCACCTCCTTCAGAGTGCGCTCCCTGTCCCCGGGCGCGTTGCCCGAGAAAACGATCCTGGCGCCGTACCCGCGGACTGCCTCCACCTTCACCTTCGGGGCATCCCGCGGCATGACGATGCACGCCTGTATCCCGCGGAGCCGCGCCGCGAGCGCGAGGGCCTGCGCGTGGTTGCCGGAGGAGTGCGTGGCCACTCCGCGCCGTGCCGCCTCGTCGTCGAGGGAAAAGACCGCGTTCAACGCGCCGCGAAACTTGAACGCGCCCATTCTCTGGAGGTTCTCGCATTTGAAGAAGATGGCGGCGCCGGTGAGCCCGTCCATGGTCCTGCTGGTGAGGACCGGAGTGCGGTGCGCGTGGGGCGCGATGCGCCGCACGGCGGTCCTGATGTCTTCAATGGTTGGCGGCAGGGGTGCTTCGCTCATTGCGCGGCAAGCGCTCCAAGCGCCCGGTGGCGCGGCTCCACGATCCGCAGGGAGAACGCCAGTCCCACGAGGGGCCCCGCCGCCGCAACGGCAAAAAGGGCGGGCCATGAGGCGCCGGCGGAGAGCATCCATCCGCCAAGGAGCGGCGCGAAGACCGAAAGGCTTGCAAGAGTGTTCGCGCAGCCGATGTACACGGTGCGTCGGGAAGACGGAGCCAGCTCGATCACGTAGTTTATGAAGCCCGCCATGACGGAGTTGCCCTGGGCCCCGACAAGAACGAACACCAGGCCGTAGGCATACAGGAGGCCGGCTGATCCCAGCGGGCCACCGAGGCTGGGAAGCACCCATGCCACCACCGGCGTGCACACGCAGACAGCACCCCACAGTCTCATGACTGACCGCGTGCCCCGGGTCTCCCCCATCCTGCCCATGACCAGCGCGGAGACGATCCCGCCTATGACCTGCGCTCCGGTAAAGATCCCGACGCTGACCTCGGGAAAATGAAGATTCTCCAGGCCGTGGATTATATAGAAAGGAGTGGCGCAACCGGTGATGGTGAAGAGGAGGCAGACGCCGAGTGCCCTGCGAAAGGCGGCGTCCGAGCGGACGATCTGCCGGAGGCTTCGAAAGTAGGCAGGCCAGGGGAGCGGCCTCCCCACCTGCGCGTCCGGCTCTTCCCGCAGGAAAAAGAAGCAGATGTAGGAAAGCGTGTAGCAGACTCCGCACAGGAAAAGGAGCAGGGCGTAGCCTTTTGGCCCTGGGAGCGCGCTGGAGGAAAGGATGATTCCCACCAGGGCACCGGCTCCGATTCCCGCCAGCCCCTGCGCCGCCTGGGAAAGGCCGATGAGCCTGGCTCGGGAGCGATGCGTGAGGACCTTGCCCAGCAGGTCAAGCCACGCGATGCTTGCCACCCCGTCCAGCAGCCAGAACAGGCCGTAGAGAATGAAGAAAACCCACAGCGCCGCCACGGGCCGTCCCGCAAGGGCCAGCACGAACGGACCAATGGCAAGGGACAAGAGGCGGCCAAAGGCGGCCGGCCAGAGGACCGCGGGCTTTCGCCGGGGAACTCCCGCGATGGCGTTGGCCGCGAAGAGCTGGGGCAGCAGCCACACGCCGCTTGCCACGGTGGAAGAGAGGCCGATCACGGGCGCTGAGGAAGTCAGCGTGGCAATGAAGGTTGGCAGGACGGTTGCCTGGCTGGCGAAGCTGAGCCGGCCCCGAAAAATGTGAAGTCCCCGAAGAGAGAAAGGAAGTTTCGCCGTTCGACTGATTTCATTCCCCGCGTGAGAGCAAGGTGTGACGCCGGACCCCGAGTGTCAAGAAGGCACTTGAGGGCGGCTGGCTCCCGGTATAATTCCGTATCGACTCACTCATGCCCGCAATCCTTCTCATTCTCCTGTGCGCGGCCATCACGGTGATCGTCGTGCTCGTCCGTCCGGGCTCGCCTCTCTCTCCCGTTAGCTCGCGCGCGCCCGCAGCGACTGCCGCGAGAACGAGGAGAAGCTGGGGGAGCTGTCCGAGCTGGCCCGCCGGCAGGAGGAGCAGCTGGAGCATTCCACGCGGCTCGCCGAGCTGGGGGAGATGGCCGCCTGCCATCTCCCACGAGCTGAACCAGCCCCTCACCGGCATCAGGAACTACGCGCGCAACGCCTTCTACATGATCGACCAGAAGGCCGGCGGCGAGGAGGAGGTGAAGAACAACCTGCGCCTGATCTCCGAGCAGGTGGACCGGGCCGCGAAGATCATCAACCAGATGCGCGAGCTCACGCGCAGGTCGGACAGCGTCTTCGTCCTCCTGGAGCTGAACAGCGTGATCCGCGAGAGCGTGGAGTTCCTGCTGCCGCAGATGAGGCTCTCCGAGGTGACGGTGAGCCTCGAGCTGGCGGACGACCTGCCGCCCATCTGGGGGGACAGGATCCGCCTGGCGCAGGTGTTCCTCAACCTGCTCTCCAACGCGCGCCAGGCCATGGACGGCGCGGCCGTCCGGCGCCTCAGCGTCACGAGCCGGCGAGACGGAACACGCCGACGCTGCCCGTGGTGGTGGAGGTGAGCGACACGGGCAAGGGCTTCACGCGAGGAGCAGGCGCGGAGGCTCTTCCAGCCCTTCTACACGACGCGCAAGGGCGGCCACGGCCTGGGCCTTTCCATCTCCCGCGCCATCATCCAGGACCACAAGGGCGCGATCGAGGCCGCCGGGCGCCCCGGGAGCGGGTGCGACGTTCACGCATCCGGCTGCCCGCGCGCGCAGCGCGGAACGCGACTGGCAGGGGCGGAAACGTGATGGCGAGGAGACGAGCGGAGAGGCGCGACGATCGTCGTGATCGACGACGACGAGGCGGCCCGGCACTCCATCGGCCAGATGCTGGGGCTGCGCGGGTGGGCGGTGGAGGTCTTCTCCTCCGCGGAGGCGGCCCTGGCGTGGCCCGGGCCTGCCGGAGGCCATGTGCATCGTCACCGACGTGAAGATGCCGGGCATGGACGGGGAGGAGTTCCTGGCGCACGTCACGGCCATGCCCGCGGCGCCGCCGGTGGTGATGATCACGGGCCACGGCGACATCGCCATGGCCGTGCGCTGCCTGAAGGCGGGCGCCTTCGACTTCGCCGAGAAGCCGTTCGACGACGACGTGCTCCTGGCCTACGTGGCCAAGGCGGTGGAGCAGACGCGGCTGGTGCGCGAGGCGCGCGACCTGCGCCGCCGGCTGACCCTGTTCTCCCCCGGGGAGGACGGCAGGTTCGGCATGATCGGCCGGAGCCGGGCCATGCAGGACGTGTACGCCCAGGTGGAGGCGGCGGCGCGCTCGGATGCGCCGGTGCTCATCCCGGGGAGACGGGCGTGGGCAAGGAGCTGGTGGCCCGGGCCATCCACGCGCAGAGCCGCCGGTCGCAGCGGGCCCGTTCGTGCCGGTGAACGCGGGCGCGCTGCCCGAGACGATGCTGGAAAGCGAGCTCTTCGGCCACGCCCGGGGCGCCTTCACCGGCGCGCTGGGCGAGCGGGAGGGCAAGCTGGTGGCCGCCTCCGGCGGGCACGCTCCTCCTGGACGAGATCGAGACGATCTCCCCGCGCGCCCAGGTGCAGCTCCTGCGCGTGCTGGACGACGGGGTGGTGGAGCCCCTGGGCAGCGACCGGCCGCGCAAGGTGGACATCCGGCTCGTCTGCGCCTCCAACGTGGACCTCTCGGAGGAGGTGCGCCGCGGCGCCATCCGGGAGGACTTCTACCACCGCATCATGGTGCTCAGCATCCGCGTGCCGCCGCTGCGGGAGCGCACGGAGGACATCCCGCTCCTGGTCGTCCCATTTCCTCAAGCTGGCCGCGGACAGGAACGGCATCCCCGTGCCCGCGGTGCCGGAAGAGACCCTTGCCGAGATGATGCGCCACCCCTGGCCCGGGCAACGTGCGCGAGCTGAAGAACGCGGTGGAGCGCTGGTCATCACCTCCCGGGACGGGACGGCGGGAGGCTTCACCCCGGATATGCTCTGCGATGCCGGAAGGCTCCTCTCCCTCCCCCCGGGCGCGGGCCGCCTGCGCGACGAGATGGAGAAGGTGGAGAAGCGGTGATCGAGGCGGCGCTGAGGGAACGCAGGGGGAGATCAACGCCACCTGGCAGGCGCTGGGGATTTCCCGCCGCGCGCTCTACGAGCGGATGAAGAAGTACGGCCTGGACAGGGAGAGCTACAGGGGCTGAAAAAGCGGGCCCCGGATGGTACGCTGGTGCAGCGGGAGGCGTCGAGCCACATGGACCGCGCCCGGATCCTCGTCGTTGAAACCAAGAAACTGTCCAATCGCTATCAAGGACTGCCTGGAAAACAGGACTACGAGGTCCGGACGTCTTACCACCGGTGAGGAGGCCGCGGAAAAATCCGTCACCCTGGCGGCGGACCTGGTCCTCATCTGGCGCGCACCTTTCGGGCGCGATGAGCGGGACGGATGCCGCGCGTCTGATCAGGGATTCCACCGGCGTACCCGCGGTCCATCTGAGCTCCCTCTCCGACACTCCCACAGAGCCCTTCGGGTTCGTTCTCAAGCCCATCGAAGAAAGGTCGCTGGAAGCGACGGTGAAGATGGCGCTCAGCCGGTCCCGGGAGCAGAAGAGAGCAGGGGCCCGGAGCGCCGCGTCGAGGTGCGGATCTCCGACGATCGCATGACCGCGGTCCCAGCTTCTCTGCCCCGGCCGCGGGCGCGGGGCGGATCGAGCTTGATGAAGTGCGCGATCTTCTGACGGCAAAAGGCGTGCGTTTCGGAATCGACTGGGACCTGGTCAATTCTTCGATCCTTTCCTGCAACACGTCGCGCACGGCGCTCGTCGACAAGAGATAGCGCACGGCCAGAAGCCTTCGAACGAGGTCGACCGTCACCTGGACGTCGAGCCCTCGCTGCTCACGAAGGCGGCCCCCGAGAGCTCGGAGACGAGGGCAATCGATTTCAAGGCGCTCAGCCCCTTCCAGCTCGTCAAGAAAGGCGACATCCTTGCGCGGGTATCTCCCCGCACGGAGGGCGCAGCCGGTGTCGACGTCACAGGGGCCGCCGTCGCCTACGGCCGGACCGCGTGCGCGACGCTTCGACCGGGCAAGAACACCCTGGCTCAGGGCGACTCGGTAGTGGCCGGGTGTGACGGGAAGTTCGTGCTGGGTGAGGATTCCTTCTGGGTAAGCGAGGTGCTGGAGATCTCCGGCGACGTGGACTATTCAACGGGGCACATCGACTTCCCCGGCGACGTCATCGTGCGGGGCCAGATAAAGCAGGGCTTCAATGTGAAGGCGGGAGGGTCCCTCACGTGCGCCAGGACCATCGACGCCTCGGAGATTTCCTGCGGCGGCGACCTGGAGACGGACCAGGGAATCCTGGGAAGGCCGGGCAGCATTGTGAAGGTTGGCGGACGGGTCCGCGCCAAGTTCATAGAGAACTGCTCCGTTAAGGCCGGGGGGGATGGCTCTTGACCACCGGTTGCCTCAATTCAGCCATCAAGGCCCTCGGTGCGGTCTGCACGGGGCCGAAGGGCGTGATCATCGGCGGCAGGATCGATGCGGTCAAAGGAGTCACCGCCTTCCAGATCGGAAGCCCCGCGGGCGTTCGAACCGAGATCTGCTGCGGTGAAGACTTCCCGGGTTCAGCAGAAGCTTGCCTGGATCAAGGACAAGAACGCGGAGCTCGGCCTCGCGCTCAAGGACGTGGAGGCCAGGCTTGCCGCTCGGGGGCAGGGGGACCCGCACCTTCTCCAGGCTCGTGACAATCTGAAGACCGCAATGCACAAGATGAGCGATTCCGCGAAAGGCCTTGCTGCCTTGCTGGACAAGAACAAGGAATCCACTGTCGCGGCGGCTCGGGGAGATCCACCGTGGCGTGCTCGTGGAGAATCTGCCATGTGCCTTTCGCGGTTGCCCAGTCGATGAGCGGAGTACGCCTGGTCCTGGACAGGACTTCCAACGTGATAACCCCGCAGCGTCTGGGCAGAGCTTGATTCCAGCCGCGCGCGTGTGACCCTGTCCCCCGGGGCGGCCACGCCGGACGCCGCCTTTTTCATCCAGGTGCGGCGAACCTTGCTATGGGCCCCCTTTTCCGCGATGATACTGGAGAGAGGGGAAGAGGAGTCACAATGCCTGAGTACGCGTCAATCGCTGATTCGAGCAAGCCCAACGCCGGCCGGATGTACGACTTCATGCTGGGAGGAAACCACAATTTCGACGTGGACAGACAGGCGACCCAGCAAGTCCTCAAGCAGGCACCTTTTCTCCCGAAAGTTCTCCGGCTCATCCGCTGGTTCCTTGGCGAGGCGGTGAGACGGCTCGCGGCGGATGGATACACCCAGTTCATCGATTTTGCCTCGGGACTGCCGACAATCGATCACATCCACCAGATCACCCCGGCGGGCACGAAGGTCATCTATTCCGACATCGACCCCGTCACCGTCGCGTACGGGCAGGAAATACTGAAGGACAACCCCAACGCACGCTACGTCGCCTGCAACGTGGGCACGCCGGAGGATCTCCTGGGCGCGCCCGTGGTCACGGAGTTTTTCGGAACCAGCCGAAGGATCGCGTTCGGCATCAACGGAGTCGCGTTTTTTCTGAGTGACGATGCCATCGGCCATGCAATGAAAGCCCTCTACGACTGGGCGGATGCGGGTTCCCGGCTCTTCCTCTGCGACATGTGCCTGCAGGGAGAGGCCATATCACCCACGCTGCAGGAGATCTTCAACATCTACAAGGGGCTCGGCCAACCCATGAGGTTCCGACCCCTGGATACTCTCCAGCAGCTGATACGGCCATGGAGAGTGAGGGAGCCCGGCTTCCTGCCCCTGGAAGAGTGGATCGGCATGAAGACGGCCGTTGAGGAAGAAACGATGAAACAGGACTCCGTGACCATGCAGGGCGTCATTCTGGAAAAATGACCGAGTCCGCTCTGAAGACTCTTGGGGATGCACTCGGCTCGAGCCTGCGTGAATCGGCGTTCGAGAACCGGTATTCCCTGCATCCGCGCCGTCTTCTGGAGATCGGACAGGAGCTTGCGGGCTCTTTCCTCGGGTTCATCGAAAAGGACCCGGCTGCCGACCCGTCCGGGGTCGGCCAGAAGCTTGCCAGGGAGGGACTGGGCGAAAGAACGACTCCATATTTCTCAGTACGCGTGATGGAATCAGGAATCGCTCACGGCCTCCTGATGCCTTCATTGAGGCGCTTCTTGCAGGTTTCGTCATGGTCCGCGAGTAGCAGATTCTCACGACCAGGAACAGCTTCGTCACGCGCTTTCCGCCGCGCTGGAAAGCCAGAGCCAGGAGCTCCTGATCAAGAACCACGCCATCGCGGCCTCGATCAACGGGATCATCCTCGCCGACCTCGACGGCAAGGTACGTGGGTGAACTCCGCCTTCCTGCAGATGTGGGGCTACGCGTCCGCCGCCGAGGCGATCGGCGTCACATGGGAGACTCTGGGTCGGGGGGAAGCTCGCAACATCGTGGAGCTCCTTCCCCGCTCGGGTGGGTGGCGAGGGGAGCTGGTGGCCCGGCGCAAGGACGGCGGCGTGTTCAGCGTGGAGCTGTCCGCTTCCCTGGTCAGAAACGAGGAAAGCAGGGCCATTGGCCTCATGTCCTCCGTCGTCGACATCACCGAGCGCAAGAGACTCCAGGCACAGATCCTCCAGGCCCAGAAGATGGACGCCCTGGGAATGCTCGCCGGGGGGATCGCCCACGACTTCAACAACCTCCTCACCGCCATCAGCGGCTACATGCAGCTTCTCCTGATCGACGCGCCGCGGGACACCGGATGTACGAGGACCTGATCCAGGTCAGGGCCGCCGTGGACCGGGGCGCCGCGCTGACCCGCAGCTTCGCTCTTCACCCGGCAGCCACCGGGACGCGCCAGACCGTCTCGTTGAACAACATCGCCCGTGAGACGTGGCAGCTCATCAAGAGGACCTTTCCGCCAAAGATCGCCATCGAGCTGTCTTTCTCTCCCGACGCCGTGAATATCGAGGCGGATCCCAACCAGATGAGCCAGGTGCTCGTCAATCTTTGCCTGAACGCCCGGGATGCAATGATGGAGCGGGCGGAAGGAATTGCCGGGGGGCACACTCACCATCGGGACGTCCGTGGTGGAGCTGACGGAGAAAGAGGCGGCAAAATACGTGAGCGGGCGGCCGGGAAAGTACGTCGTGCTGTCGGTTCGGGACACGGGCGTCGGAATGCCGCCGGAGATGCTCGAGAGACTGTTCATCCCCTTTGTCACCACGAAGGCGGCGCGCAGCGGCACGGGGCTGGGGCTCGCCGTGGTCTACGGAATCGTCGCGAGCCACCATGGGTTCATCGAGGTGACAAGCGTTCCGGGAAAGGGCTCGACGTTCGAGCTGTTCCTGCCGCTGAGCGAGCGCAGCGAACAGACGGAGGGATCCCCGCAGGGAGCTCAGAGCAGGGCCTCTCCCGCGGCCATGGCACCATCCTCGTTGTCGACGATGATCCCCAGGTGCGGCAGGTGATCACACGGATGCTGGAAAGCTGCGGGTACGCGGTGGTTACCGCCAGGGACGGCAGGGAAGGCCTGGCGATTGGGAATGGCATCGGGATCGACCTGGTGGTGCTGGACCTGGTGATGCCGGGCATGGGCGGGAAGGAGTGCCTGCGGCTTCTCAGGGAAGCCAGTCCCCAGGCGCGCGTGCTCATCACGACTGGCCATGTCATCGACAGCTCCGCCCAGGAGCTCCTTCGCGAGGGCGCACTTGGCCTTGTAGAAAAGCCCCACAGCCTTCAGGCCCTCATTTCCGCTGTTCAGAACGCCCTCGGCAGAGCAGACTAGTCGACGCGCCCGGGTGTGATAAGTCGCCCATGTGCAAGATATGCCCACAAACGATGCCTGAGGACGTTTAGCCCTTTTTGAATGCCGGAATTCCCCCTGAAGCCTGACGATCACATCTCATTACAGCGGAAAGACTTGATCCCATTGTGATATTTCGATCTCGAAGCCCGCCAAATGATCGAGACTGAATTCACGATTGGCACAACGCTTGCAATATATCGAAGCGATCCTGTCGAATTGGATCAAGGCTTCATGAAGGTCGAACAGCCTGCTAGCGCCATCGAAGCCCGCCTGGTCGTCCCGAGCGGACCGGGAAACCCGATATGCTCCGCGTCTACGGCGGAGCGACAATTAGCGACCTCATCGCAAACGCTCTGTCCCGGGACACTTCTTATCACCTCGCTTGCCAATGGTCAGCTTATCCGGGTGGCGGAGCTGATGGACGTTCCGGGGATTCGTCTTTCTGATGGAAAGGAACCTGACGCGGGGGTCGTGGCACTCGCCCGCGAAGCCGGCGCCGCGCTCCTGGTATCGCGGGCAAGCCGTGAAAACCTTTGCGCGCGCGCCGCGCAGTGCCTGGCCGCGGAGAAGGTGCCCGGCAATGATCACGCTGAGCTTTCGAATTGCAGGAGGGGGACTTCAATTAAACCGGCCTTGCGGCGCGGAAGCTCAAGGAGCAGCTTTCGAAGCTGGGCGTGGATGCCTCCGTCCTGCGACGCGCAATGATTGCCGCCTACGAAGCGGAGATGAACGTGGTCATCCACGCCCGCACCGGCACCCTGTGGGCCCGCGTGGATGAGACGAAGCTCGACCTGGAGGTTGCTGACGAAGGCCCGGGGATACCCGATGTCGAGCTTGCCTTGCAGGAGGGCTGGTCCACGGCCTCCGAGCAGGCCCGACAGATGGGGACTGGGCCCGGCCTCGGCCTTCCGAATATCCGTCGAAACAGCGACCATTTCCAGATCGAGACCAGGGTGGGCCGGGGCACGCGCATCAGGTCCACGATTCTCTTCGGGACGGGCTCACCCTCTCCCGGCACAGGCTCCCGTTCTCAACACCCCCCTTCGTGGACACGGATCGCTGCAGAGGCTGCCGGAGATGCATCTTTGCCTGCCCCGTGGGAGCAATTCGCGC
>CAVUXE010000004.1:0-7037 GCA_963745235.1 uncultured Spirochaetota bacterium
CGACTGCGGCGGCTTGACCTCGGTACGTCCGACCTCCACCAGGTCCGTCACCGCTGCCTTCCGCCGCCCCAGTGTCGATGCCCAGTAGCCCAGGCTTCCCTTCGCCAGCCGGCGGCGAGTGCAATACGCTTTCTGTGTCAGCCCGCTTGCCCGCCAGTTCTCAACGTGACGAGTCCAGAACTCCCGGTCGTGCTTCATCGTGTCCCTCCTCGAGGAGGGACTATGGCCTAGCTCGCTGCGCCGCAACAGGTGGGGTTCGCCACTCGCTTACAAATCTTGTTTAGGTCATCAGTGAGAAATGAGGAATCTACAAGCCCCAAAGAGCTTAACAAATTTCCGGCAAATAACTCGTTCTTACGAACACTATCGCCGAGAGTCTGCACGATTTTGGCCCATTCCCTTTCAAAACAGTTCTTGCTCCTGTCGTCTGTCAAGAGTAAAATCATTTTATCAACTAGGTGTTTTCGGCCCTTCCTGTCCAATAAATGTTGAATAGACAAATACTCTTGGACGGAGAATATCAGATAGGCTTTGAGAGCCGTGAGAGCAACCTCCTTCCTATTCAGGCCATAAGTTTCCACGGCCAACTCATCCGTCCATTCGGGTACACGAGCTTTGAGTGTCGGATCACGTTGTTTGAAGCTTTGGATAAAATCACTCGCATCTTGTGCAATGGCTTCAAGAAAGATTGGAACGATGCCACTAACCGTTGCCGAAAGCTTCTCAGCGGTGTCATCAATCTGGCGAGAAGGCAACGATTTCTTAAAAATGCTCATACACTGCCCCCTTACGCTCGCCTTTGAAAGCTGTGCTTATTGACTTCCGTTTTTGAAATAGCCCATCAACCTTCTACCGTTGAAGAACGTTACCATGCATGGACGATCAGAAACCACACGGCTATGCCAATAATGGTCCCCAAAAGCATCGTCGCTTTCTCGGCTATCATTTGTTTGCGGCGTTGGGGTATGCTTCCCATGAATTTTTCGGCCCACCAGCCAAGATCAGTAAGACGTTCTAACAAACTAGCTGCAAGTGCCACTACTGCGAGAATCCAAAAGAGGCTCTTGGGTACTGCACTATGAAAAAGAACGATGGAGCCTACAAGGAGACCAACGAGAGTTGCAAGAAAGAATACGGCAATATGGCCTGTCAATAGGATTGCAAAAGGCGTTTTAATTCCGGTCAGTAGTCTCGTCCCCCACTTTGTAGGGGATATGCTCCATGGAATTCCGATAATGCAGATTAAAGAAACCAGGGCAGTAACGATAGAGGCAGACAGTATTGTTCCCAACATTTCAAGTTTCCCCCTGCCGCTTTATCGTACAACTGCCAGCATTGGTTGTAAAGACTCGTAGCTCCCTTCGTAATTTTGCTTGACTTTTTTCGCACAGGTCCGGCGTGATCTCCTGTTTGGGGGTCAGGTTTCTCGGGTTCCCGGACCCCTTTTGCTTGACAAATGACGCTCTGTCACCACTGTTCCGACTACTTGACTCCGTAGACTACCACTCGCGCTTTGCCAAGAAGCCAGAACCCTACTGTCTTAAAGTCGAATGAAATTGACCTTATCCGCCTTCTTTCGCCCTCAAGATGAATCAAGCGGGACCGGGTGCCTGCGTCGAAAACCATGCGCGTTTCAAACCTCTGCTTTTGACCGTTTGCGTATGTCACTTCAAGATTAAAGATTTCTATGTTGTTCTTTTCAACCCAAAACCCTATGTCTTTGAACCATCCTTCGTAGCCGCCAACGGAAATGACATCGTGATTACCGTGGAAGTCAACCGAGCGCTCACCCAAAACCACGGAGCCTCTTGGCATTCCCTCAGAAAACGCTGTTGTCGCTACGAGGGTCAACGCCACTAGAAAAAGAAGCCTCTTCATAGTTCCTCCTGTGTCATCCACTTTTCTGTCCTTCCTTCAATATATTACTCCTGGCCTTGCGAGCGGCTTCCAGTTTACATACAAAATGACATTCAGGCTGTCGAAAAAATCTATGCGAGCGCGGGCCGGGGGTGGCATCGTGATCGAAGCCGTGTAACCGAATATTCGACGGCGGTAAGTATTCCGCCAGCGATTGTTACAGCTATGCACCATTCCAGCCTTCCGTGTGCCCCTCTCCCAGCGATTTCACTGATCCCTCTCGAAATTAGCCGGACGATGGCGCCATTTTCATGAAGTTGTGCAGCATGAACAACAGCGCTGCCTCCATGCGCACTTTCTCTACCCCCCTGCGCATCACCGCGCGGAACTTCAGGTTCCATTTCAGATTGCCGTATGGCGACTCTGCAGTATGCGCACGCTTGTTGTACCTCTGATGTGACCTCTTTTTCTCAAACTTCGTCCGCATCCGTTGGCGAACCTCCTCATTGCGATCCCGGAACACTCGACGGTGCGTTCCCTTCGTGCATCTACTCCGATAGGCACATCTGGCGCAGGCACTTGGATTCTCGTAGCGGTCATGAAGCCGGCCGTTGATTTCAACAGACCCTGTATTGCTCAATATCCATCCCCTCGGGCAGCGATAGCTGTCGCTATTGGCCCGAAAACTGAACTTCGAACGGTCATACTCCCCCTTCGCCGTTCTCTCGGTTTCCTCCACATCGATGCGCTGGTCGGGGATCAGTGCCTCCTGGCCATCCAATTTCAGCTTCTCATAATTGTCCATGCTGGCAAATCCGGCGTCCGCTTCGACCTCCAGGTGCTTCTCCCTCGTGTTCTGACGGCTGCCCTCGATGGCCTCAGGCAACGCCGCCGCATCATTGTTGTCAGCATTCACTTGGAAATGTGTCACAATATCGTGGCTCACATCCGTGGTTGTGGTGATCGAAAACGCTGGATTCTTCTCCCCATTGGCCTGTTGCATGATATGGGCGTCCGGGTCGGTGATGTTGACCTTCTCCTTTTCAACAAGCTCTTGCTTCTTCTTCTCGCTTGCCTCGCGGCTCTTCTCTGCCAATCGCTCCAGGAGAATCTTCCTGGCTTCCCGCACCCTTTGCGCGCGCCGTTTCAACGCCAGAACTTCCTCTTCCTCGGCGTTCTTGGCGTCCGAGGCGGTCTCCAGCACTTCCTTCAGACGTTGGGCAATCTTGTTCTCTTCCTTCTTGATCCCCTCGAGAGTCTTGCTCTGCTTGTAGTTGGCATTCGCCCGCAGCTTCACGCTGTCGATGGCCAGAAGGTCGAACTCGATCAGATTCTGCTCCACACAGCTCGCAACCACTTGGCTGAACAACTCCACGATTTCCCCAGCAAACCGCGCCAGAAAAAGTCCCATCGTCGAATGATCGATGCTCATAGCGCCGGTCAGCCACTTGTAGGCCAGATTGTTGATCGTGTCTTCTTCCATCTTGCGTAGTGAGAACCGGCAGCTGTGAAGTGCCAACAGAGCGACTTTCAAAAGTGTTTTCGGATGAAAGGGGGGTCGTCCATTCTCGGAGTTCACTTCATATGATTCTTCAATTGCGCGCGTGTCCAAAGAATCTACTAGCTCGTCGATGATATGCACCGCGCTCCCCTCAGGAGCGACTGTCGAGAGGTCAACCTCTGTGAGCAGAAGCATCTGAGCTCGATTCGGAACGAGGAATGCCGGCATGAAGTCCCTCCCATGCTTCACGAATGGCGGATTCGGACTCCTTATCGTACAACATGCGGTCGGGCCAAACAATGATTTTTCTGGAAGCGACTGGCTTTTTCGACAGCCTGATTATGTCTTGGCATTACGAAGGTGGCACCCGGATAGTAGGTCGTTCCACTACCATCGGCCTTCGTATTCCATCCATCAAACACACAACCGGGTATTCCATGTTGCGATGGTATTACCAGATCGTTTTGGGGATATTTGTCGAGAGGCGGAGGCGCGGGAATGGTAACGGTAAAGCCGGCTTGATATTTTATTATCGTCTACTGGAACGGTCCCGGTGTAGGTAAGAGCATTCGGGTCGTACGTGACGGTGTATTCCTGCTCTGGAATCCAAACAGGCCAGAAGACAAATCGCAAATAAGACAATAACAAGTGGCTTCATTTACTTACCGGCATGAGGAAGGTTGTACGGCTCGGCGGCTTTAGCCAAGCCGGTCAACCTTCACCAAGCACCTTTACGGACTACGATGCGCTTGCTCCGCGTCTCGTGAGGGGGCTATTGCGGGGTTGGGGAGGCCATCGCAACCATAGTTTCCTTCGGTTGTTCCCCGTAGAAATTTGATCCGGATTTCCCTTCGTGCAAACCAGCACCAAATACCATATTTCACCCACAATGGGTACGAGAACGACAAGAATGAATGCACCTTTCTTTCCGATGTCATGTAATCTCCGTACTGATACGGCAAGGCTCGGTATGATAAGTGCAAGAAGATAGATGATATATATTGGACCGTAAGTGAGGCCAGGAATAGTGATTCTAAAGAGATTATCCAAAATGACAGCAACCACGGCGAAAATAATGTTGAAGAGGACAAACATCCAATACTCTCTCCTGCTTGCGCGTCCTTTAAATACGCCGTACTTCTTCAACACAGCTACGTACCATTTCATGAGATTCCTCCTGTCGTTCTTACTCAAATCGGCGGTGGTAAATGGCTCAAGCTGGATGATAGCGCGTGGAAGGCGATCTTTCCAAGAATAAGAGAAGAAAGTTTCAAACGCTTTTGGCGAGGCCAAAGCCGGTGGACGAGGCTCCGCTTCGGGCTGTAGAATGACAACAGGCTATAGGGGAGAGCAAGATGAGAAGGCGAATGGCTGTTGCTGTAGTTCTTGCGGTTCTTTTGACAGCATCGGCGTACGCACAGACGACGGACTTTTTTGACCTTGTGAAAACTGGAACACCACAGGATGTGCAGAGTGCGATAAATAGAGGCGCAGAGGCAAACAGTCCTGACAAGGACGGAAAAACTCCGCTAATGTATGCCGCCGGGTACAACAAGAGCGTTGAAGTGACAACCGTGCTTGTGAAAGCTGGCGCTGATATCGAGGCTATCGACAAGAACAGCATGACCCCGCTGATGTATGCCGCGTGGAATAATCAGAATCCCGATGAGATCACGGTCCTCCTGAAAGCAGGAGCGAAGCTCAAGGATCAGGACAAGGATGGCTTCGGAGCGTTGACTCACGCTGCCTATTCCAATCCGAATCCTGAGAGAATTACGGTGCTCTTGAAGGCTGGCGCAGACGTGAATGCTCAGGGTTCCAGGGGTTGGACTCCGCTGATGCTCGCCGCCTATTCCAATCCGAATCCTGAGATAATCACGACGCTCTTGAAGGCGGGGGCGAAGGCGGACATCAAAAACAGTGAAGGACGAGTTGCCTTTGATTACGCAGAAAAAAATGAAAAGCTGAACGGTTCCGTCGCCTATAAGGAACTGGAGAAAGCGTCCAGGTAAGCGAGTCGATAAAGGTTACAATAGCGACTGAGTTGTGTTTTCACTGCTCGTCTCCCCAATAACTCCACCGCTCCCTTTTCTCTTTGCACCGGCTGAACAGTTCCAAGTACTTTCCCTTCGGGTATAGCTTCTCTATGATCTCGTAGTATTCCTTCGGCTTCGCGCTGTGCTGCGTCTTCTTTATGCTCTGAACCGATGAGACGCTTTGAACGGTCTTCGGATCACAGGTCGGGACACCTGACCCCTTGGCACCTATGATCAGAATCTCGTGGTCGATAGAACCGTAGAATGAGAAGTTGTGTTTCAGCTTGTGCCACACCCAACAAGTACAGTACCGAAATGACCATGCTTCCAAGACTGCTGGGAACTTTGAAAGGTGCGGCGCGGGAATCCACAGGAAGAGGGTGCAGTCCTTGGCGGCAAGTCTCTGTATCTGATCTCCCATCGCGCAGATTTCTGCGAGAGACATCGTGGGATAGTCATCGTCCACTTTCTTGAAGTTGGAGTGAGCGTATTCATAAGACCACGGAGGATCGGCATAGATCACGCTGAACTTCCCTGCTGGCAGCGGAGGCGATTTCCTATGAGCGAACTTCAAGGCAGTCTCAAGTTTCAAGACGCTCGCGGTGGTAAGCTCTGCCCCCTCTTTCTGCTGTCTTTCAAGGTGCTTTTCAAAGGCTTGTTCAGGTACCTTGGCGATCCTTTGCAGGATTGAGCTTTCCATCTTGGTGACGCCAACAGTTGCTAAGGTAAGGCGACTGGACTTTAGCTCCTTCTTTTCAAACTGATTCGATCCGTTTCCCGATTTGACCACATTCTCAAGCAGCCATTGACCCCTTTTCCTGTCGATGCGTAACCTGAACTCGGCGATCCTGTTTTGGGTTTCCAAGCCCTGTTTGCTCTGTTTTGCGAGAATCCGGATCGTTTCCAGCTTCAACCTGAGCCTGTTCAGATCGTTCATGTCTTGCGCCTGAGCGATGGCTTGGGAAATGTCGTTCCAACGGATGAGGGCGAAGGATTCTGGCATAGGGCATCCACCTGATCTGTTCAATGAGAGAAGGTATACTTAGTTGCTCTTAGGCGCTCTTCCCGATATCAAGAAATACAAACCACGGATTATTGCATAGGCACTATAGGCAAATAAGCCGGTCATTACCCAATAATGCCCTCCCGACGAAGCTGCGTTGTAGCTTATGGTCGTAATGATCAAACCAACTACAAGTGCTCCAATGCCAAGCAGGAGATTTCTTCCCCCTGTTTTTCGCATGGCTGATTTCCTTTGGTTTTCTACACCTTTCGCAATATTGTCTGCGATATTAACGGGGCAACCTCGTTCTTTGAGTGCTTGGGAGATTTTTGACCACTTGATATTCTGCATCGTCAACTCATATGCAAGCCTTATCATCTCCTGAATGAACATATCTGCGGCGGCATTAGGATCGATACGTTGGTTAGAGAAAGCAGCCTCTTGACCTTCGCCCAATGCCTTATCATAAGCGAGTCGGGCATTTTTGATTGTTAAGAACGGAGTATGCTTCTGCTATTCGCTCAAATCTTTCCTGAGCGGCCTTGCTGCCTTGATTATGATCGGGATGCCATTGCATTGATTGCCTTCGGTAAGCATGACGTATTTCGTCAACACTTGCATTTCGTGGGATTTCCAATAA
>CAVUXE010000005.1:0-13967 GCA_963745235.1 uncultured Spirochaetota bacterium
AACTGGCAAACAAATACTTGCTGTCTATAAGAAGCATGGAGAGCTTGTGGGCACTGAATCGAAGGCGAGAGAGGAATTGGTGCGAACGGTGGCGGAAAGCGGCTGGATCAGAGTTAGGCATTACACCAATCCGAAGGACTTTTGGTCAATCCAGAGCGACGATTGCGGTAAGCGAAAGAAGGATATTAGGGGCTTTTTAACATGGGCCTTGGAGCAAAGGATAATGCAGCCAGATTCCGAAGCTCAGATAGTCGGCTTTAATGATCCTGGTGATTTTCAAGAGTTCAAATGGGCTGATGGAGGAATTGGGCGATATCTTTCCGAACAGAAAGGATAGGACACAGGATCAATCTGCGGATTGTGTCAAATGCCCAAACAAGACGTTAGGAAGTCTATGGACGAAAGGTTCAATCTGACGCCAATACAGGTAAGTCGGATTCATGACATAGTGGAAGCGAATGAGGAAAGAATAAGTCATATCGAAGCGAAGAACTCTGTAGTTTTGGTCGTCAGAGTACTGAGCAGCGAATATTACTGCGTCTTAAACTTGTCAAGGCATGGCAAGATTGATTTGCTGACAGCATTTCCTGAATCGGAAACGGCATTCAAGACGTTCAAGCAAATGATTCCGATTCGCTCTTTCAGCTTTGCTTCCCTTCTTGAGCTTTATAGGGAGGATAGGGTGATCACCGATAAGGACATGGTTCACTTCTCCACAGAACAACTGTTCTCTCTTCTAAAGCGTATTGTCGAGGAACTCGCCAAGCGGAAGACGGTTAGGGATTTTGTAACTGACAAGATCATCCATAGCAAAGAGCTTCTTAGAGCTTTCCATAACAAATCAATCGACGATTTCAGGAAAGATGTCTCTGGCGCTCTTGTAGAACTTGGATTCTCAAGTGAAGAGAATGCTTTAGAAGAAATTGAAGAGCAGCCATACGATGCCGCTAAGGATAGTCTGTTTGGTTTGAATGAATCAGAGATTTTCTGAAACCGCAATATGTTCCCTCAATAACTATTTGATGTTGACGCTGCCTTCAGTCGAACCCTTCATCCAATCATAATCTTGGATTGCTCGTTGCATGGCAACGTAGATATTCCAAATCTGAACGTTCACAAGGTGAAAAGAGCTTATGTTGAATACTCCTCGCGTTTTGATTCCTTCCAAAATGTAAATCAGGTCAGTTACTGTCTTGACTTCGCTGGGGTGTAGAACGGTTAGCTTAGGATAAACACCCATTAGCTCTACTAATAGGCCCTCTTCTTGCACTCCCCATTTTTTTTCCACATCAGTACTTCCTTTAGTGAGGCTATAGCGAAGAGGAATGGGGTCTAAGATAAAGTATATCAGGTTTCGCACATTAATTTGGGTTTCATTCCTTTGAATCGCTCCGCTTCTAATCTGAAGCAAAATCGCAGACAAAGCAACGAGAGCCGCAACAAAGGTCGACCAAGCTGATATGATCTCATTAACACGTCGGTTTTCTTGGGACAAGGCCATCGACCTCCTTCAGCTTCAATTAAGGTAAAGCAAGTGTATTCCTCAAGTCAATCGAAAGGGCGAACGGCATGAAATACCCGATCATGAAGCTGGTGGACATGTACTTCTGACAAATAGGGGAGGATGCCGCTTAGCTCGTTAAGCTGTTTGCTTTTTTGTGGGACGTACTAAAATGCTTGAATGGAGAATCCATAAATAGAGGCTTCCCTTTCTACAGAGGTCTTGAAGTCATCGAAAAAGACAGCGCTTCCACGAGATTGTTCTCTTCCTTTTCTGCGAAAATCGTCTTGATCTTATTCGAAAAAGCGAATATCTCGTCCCTATCCGACGAAGAAAACGTCATGGTGCCATCGTCTCCCACCTCGGCCCAATTGATCTCAGACCTGAGCCGCGCGTATGCCTTCGGGTCGATCTTCCCTTGCAAACATTTAAGAGTCCAAGTGATATTTCTCGATCCATGTTCGTTATCCTGTTGGCTGGATTCGCTCTGCAAATCCTCAGTGGGTTTCTCTTTTGGTGTGTGTGAGTCCATGTTTTCTATCTGTTCTGCACCCATATGCTGCTCCTTTATCGAAGTCCATATCGAATTAGTCTTTTGAATGAAGCTTATGAAGAGTTCGCTTCAAGGTCTTTACACGTTCAGGATTCAACTGGCACAGTTAGCCACTGGTTGCCGATTGCCAAGGATGCAAAGCAAGGAGGAGTCCCATGAACCCAACAAGAGACGGACGAAGCGACCCGCCTTTTAATATCTGAGCTTACAGCCCGAATGCGTCTCTGGCTGGATCGTGCACTGCTATGTATTGATCAGTTGGACGACACCCAGGTCTGGTACAGGCCCAATCCGCAGAGTAACGCAGTCGGGAATCTCGTCCTGCATTTGGTCGGGAACCTCAGACAGTGGATTCTTGGTGGAATAGACAACCTTCCAGATACTCGTGACAGACCCGCCGAGTTTTCGGCTGCATCGGGGCGCACAAGAGAGGAATTGCGGAGTCTGCTGAAAGAGAACAGTTGAAGAGAGTTGCAGAGCTCATAGACAAGATGCCAGCCAATCGTGTTACGGAAAGGAAGCGAATACAAGGTGAGGATACGACGATTGCTGCCGCCCTGGTAATGGCGGTCTCCCACCTGGGCCTACATGTCGGGCAAATCCAGTACATAGGAAAGATGTTGTTGGGAAGTGCCTACCAGGAGTCGTCGAAACCATAGGACGCTGCGAGTCACTAAGGGCACTGATGCTACCATGAACAGGAAGTCTGAAGATCTTTGGCTAACGGCATTGCACGAAGCTGCTCATGCAGTCCTTCAGGAACTGTTCCACGAAGTTGATATCATAGGCGCCGAAGGATTGGCATGTGGGAAAGCAGCCCCTCCATCCACCCGCTGGAAATACGGGTTTCAACCGAAGACAAGCTACTTCAGATTGCTTGAACGATTCGCTTCTCGTTCCTATTCCTACGTGAGAATTGATTAGGACTCCGCAGGGGGCGACTGATGAAACTTAAGTTTGCTGACGGACATTCGGAATATGTTTGTAATGAATGCAAGAAAAGAATAAATGAAAAACTGCTAAGCTATTCAATCATAGATGCGGGAAGGTTAGCGGTGTTTCCTTGGGTGGAGGACGCTGATATTCACTTTTGTTCGATGATTTGTCTGAAAGCGTTCTTAGATTTCTCTGTTGCAAGAAGGCGTCGGGCGGAACAACTACTTTAGCTAAAGAACTTCATTTCCAGTAGAAGGTCTCTTAGCAATTGGCTATACCGAGAGTGAAGTAGAGAAGTTAGGCTATAGGTCTCTAAACAATAGCTTCTTGGTAAGAGTATGGCGCACAGGACACGTTTCTGCTATCTCAAGTAGCTTCCTCCGCTGCTCATCATCAAGTTGTCCTGAAAGCTCTATCGAGTAATTGAAGACAGCTTCCGTTGAGGAGTTCCTGTCCAGAGACACCTTCGTGGATGCCTTCTCAAGTTCGACGCCGTAGTTTGTCGCATACATCCGAACGTGCATGTTCATACAGGTTGCCAGGGCCGCTTCCAGTAGCTCGTGGGGACGAAAACCCTGGTTCCCTCCTCCCTTGTCGGGAGTGGTATCAGCGTTGGCAGCATGGTTCCCGTTTGAAAAGACTGTCAGATACGAACGAGACTCGCTTAAGGCAGTAATCATGGAGTCTTCTCCTCTGGCGTTCAATCATAAGACCGCCATCATTACAGGCGGTTGTGCTTATGAACAAGACTCCTTATAGCTCAAAATGCTGTAAGTCGTCCTGCATCGTATATATCGCAGCGGCATCATCGTGTATACTCAATCAGAGGATTGATTATCATGTATCGCCTCTTCGTAGATGACACAGGCACCAAGGAAAAAGAGGATGCAGCTACAGACCTGTTTGCATACTCAGGGATAATTCTCGACTCGCAGAAGGAGCAGGGAGTCTGTGCGTCTGTGGCAGCACTCAAGGGACGTTATTTCAAGACCGATTCGGTGGAGCTTAAATCTCGTTGGTTTAGGATGCCAGAACTTAGGAAGGAAAAGTATCTATCGCCCTACGGACTTAGCGATGAAGCTTTCAAGCAGTTCACTTCGGAACTGTTTGCTCTAATCAGCACTTCACCCATCCGCTGTCTTGGTTCCGTTGTCAGCAAGGCTGAAATGGACAAGACATACCACAAAATAGTGTTCGACCCAAGTCCTGTTGCATATGAACTTCTCTTACAACGAGTCGCTAACTTTCTCACGCAGTATTCTATCTACCAATTGGGTATCGTCGTTGACGATATGAGCGGCAAGAACGTGAAGGGTTCTGACTGGAAAGAGCTTTTGGTGCGGCAACATGGTCAACTAAAGCTTGGCAAATCTCCTTTGTATAGAACATGGAAGTCTCGCCCAGGAATGGACTACTCAAGGATGCCCAAAGAAATCGTATTTGAGGACTCTTCGAAAAGTACTCCTTTGCAACTTGCCGATCTTTGTGCCTACAACGTGATGCGACAAGCAAGGGATTTCCATACGTTTGACGGTGCGGAAATGTATCCTGGCTACAAATGGATTTATCCCATCATGCATAAAGACCCCAAGACGAAAAAGGTTGGCGGATTCGGTGCCGTGCTATTCCCATGACATGGAAAGACATGTCGACCAGTCAGAAGTCTACTTGCAAATGATTGTCTGCAATTCTTGAGGAAAGGTCAGTGCCTCAAGAATCTCCTTAAGTCAGGTGGATACTTCTTGATTTCAATAAAGCGCTCCCTTGACACATAGTAGATTGTCAGGTAGCCCATACTGGCGAGTTGCTTGAGTACCTTTCTTTGTTTGTAATCGTTTATTCGCGTCTCGCTCAGTACGTCCTGAATTGTCAATCGAAATCTTTTGTTGCCACTCTGTTTGCTCTTCTTCAAGAGATAGCCAAAAAATAGTGCCTTTTCGAGTCCCCATTTTCTTACAAGAGAATCAGGAACAGGAAAGCTGTGGGCGGGGTCCCTAAGCGAAGCAATCACACTCTCTTCGTCTGTCATACTTTCCCCCCTTGAAGTTCCATTATTCTATCAGTCTCGTAATAGATGCAAGTTCCAGGCGCATAGGTGACTCCTGGCTTCAATTCTATCGCTTTCAGAAGACCTGTCTGCTCCAAAAAGGATTTGATTTCAGGAAACGATTTGCTCTTATGGTGCTTTCCCAGGAACTTGATAAGGGAGAGCGGAAGCGGTAGTCCATCACGCTCGTTCATGAATACTATGGGAAATACCATCGGCAGCTTGAGCTTAGGATCGTTGGTCCAACGAAGTCTCCATTCCTCAGTCCTTGCTTCCTCATAGCGGATTAGAAACAGCACAAACTGCCCGATCCTTTGGCAATACCTCTCCTGGATAAGATTCTCGTTCTTGAATCCACCCTTGCTTACGTTGCGTCGATTTGATAGGAACGGTATGAGGCGATCAGATATTTTCTGCCGCAACACATGATCGAGAGTTTCAGATAGCTCTGTGGTTTTGGAATATCGTTCAACCCTGTCAAGAACGTCTTCATAGTTCATGTCGCCAAAGACTTTCCTGCTGTCACTGCGTTCGAAATGATTCTGACCCCATTCGTAGAATGACTTGTACTCTGTCTTCCCACGCGCCCCATGGTCGTGTGCCTCACAGATTTCTATAAAGTCCTGCAACGGAAGGCCGTATCGTATGCAGTAGCTGAGGATTGAGGTCTGTACCTCTTTCCTTTCACCAGCCCCATAGTCAAGCTTGGGATTGTCCAGCAGCTTGTGCTTTATGTTGGTCTGCGCTAATCGCTTCTTTCGTGGACCGAACTTCTTCTTATACTGCTTGTGATCAAGGTCCATTTCAAGCGAAGGATCGAGATAAGAGAATCTGTCATAGTTCTTCCACAGCGTCAGAAGCTCATCGAATGCCATGGTTCTGATCAAGGATGGCTTCTTAATCGAATAGATTCCGTAGACTGAATACTTTCGACTCATTGGCAATCGGATGTGGCCTGTGGAGCGGACAGCTTCGATTACAAAACCTTTTCTTTTGAACTGGTCCTCAAGGTTCTGCAAAACGGGGTCGGTTGCTGCTCTATCAAAGTGGAAGTACAGGTGGTAGCCCTTTGACCATGGGTTGTATTCGACGTATTTGACTTCTCCGAACCTTGCGACAAGCTCATGAACGATAACCTTCGTGTCCTTGTTTGATCGCCCATCAATGTCGATGCAGACGATCCGCTGTGCTTTGACTTGAAGACTGCCCCATTTGATGTATTCGTATCTCCTGTTGAGACTGAAGACCCGTTCGTGAGTGAAGTGGGAGTTCCTGATGAATGCACGAGCCGTGAAGAGGCTGTAGTTGTCACCGATCTGTTTGTTGGCGTAGACAATCTGATCTGGTCGATTCTTCTCAAGTTGTGCCCCAGGATCGACACGCTCAAAGTAGAACTCCCTCTCAAGGTAGAATCCGAGAGCTTCAAAGAGAGCGTCCAGCCTTTTGTAGTCTATGTAGGAGTCTTTGCGTTGACTGCGGAAGCGGACTCGGCCTTGTGAGTCAATCTTGGAGATACCTTTCCCAGGACGACCTTTGGAAGAACCATCCTTTTGAATCGTGGAAACCTTCCTGACATCGGATTCAACGGAAGCCATGCATCAGTTCCTCATTCCATACCCTTTCTCAAGCTCCTACTACCAACATGATCCATCACAGTACCAGTGAGTCTCCCCAATCATCCAGATCAGACACTATATCCTCATATATTCATGTATCCCCACTTTTTGAACAAGGTGAAGGGTCGCTATGTGTCAGCCTGACAGAGGATCGGCCCTTGTCAGAGGGACCATTCAATCCGTCAATTGCCCCCCCATCACACTGTCCCTGTGACCCTCTTTCTCGGTTCCCCATGGTCTACCATAGCTTCAGGAACCAAGGCATCCACACCCAACCTCTCTCTATTACAGGGATTCCCTCAAACCCTGAGATCAGAGACTATATCCTCATATATCTATGTATCCCCACTTTTTGATACCTGAGATTCACCGTAAGCGGAATCGAATTGGCTCATTCTGGCGAGCGAGTCGAAAACATGGAATCATCATATAAGCTATTCGTTAAGTATGGTGGTCGACACATCCGCGTGTCCGAGCAACTCCTGAATGGTCCGTATGTCGTACCCGCGTTCAATCAAGTGCGTCGCGAAGCTGTGCCGCAGCGTGTGAATGCTTGCGTGTTTCGGGATGCCCGCCGCGCGCAACGCATCCCGAAACGCCTTCTGGAGTGTCGTCGGATACACATGAAAGCGCCGAACCGTCCGCGACATCGGATCCATAGACAGATTCCCTGACGGGAAGACCCAATACCAGCCCCACTCGCGACTTGCATTCGAGAACTTCCTGCCCAATGCGCCGGGGATGGCTACTCCGTCCACGCCCTTCTTTTGATCCTGGTTGTAGAGGGCGTTGACTTTCAACAGGTGATGACGAATCTCCTCGGTGATCTTTTCCGGCAGGGACCGTCTCCCGGTCCTTGTTCCCCTTTCCCGCTCTGATAGTCAGGCAGTTTCTTTCGAAGTCGATGTCTTTCACGCGCAGGGTGAGACATTCTTCCAATCTCAGACCGCCCCCATAGATCAGGCGGACCATAAGAAGATAGGTCCCCTGCATGCCAGAGAAAACTCTTGAAATCTCCTGCCTGGTGAGCACGACAGGGAGCCTCTTGGGGACCCGAGACGGCACAACCGTGGACAGGCCGTTGATCTCTATTCCCAGGATGTTGCGGTAGAGGAAAAGGATGGCATTGAACGCGAGCCTCTGGGTTGCTGCCGCGACACTCTTTTCCACGGCAAGGAAGGAAAGAAAGCTCTTCAAGTCCTGCTCCGAAAGATCGTTGCATGTCTTCGATCCAAGAAAGGACCTGAACTGCCGCATCCAGGAAAGGTACGCCTTCTCCGTCCTGAGCGAGAGATGCTTCAGCCGCATGAGCTGCACCAACTCCTGTTCGAGGCGGCTCCAACTCGAAAACAGCCGTCTGCGCACTTGCGTGGCCCTCGCGTTCTTTGCGTCACCCCGAGGCTGGTCACCGGCCGCGGGCCCCGGGCGGAAACTGTGAGGGTCGAATCGCTGCGCCTCGCAGCCAGCGGTCGCGCCGTACCGGATCTCGCGAGCCTTCGGATCGCCGCACCGCGCCCTGTAGTAGGAGTACAGTTGCAGAGCTCTCTGTGCCTGCTGGACCTGCCATTTCGGGTAGCTTCCAGCGAGCCAACGCAGGAAGTAGGCCAAGGACTGATTGTCGACCGTCTCCCGCTTGGTAATACTTCGGTATGTACTTGCCCAAAGGTGGTACACCTGGCGAAGAGGTTGCTCAACCCTGTTGTGCTCGGCCAGAAAGTCTGCAAACGACTGCATAACTCACCCACCTTCTGTATTAGGCACCTGCTCCATAACAAGACGTGGGAGATTGCTGTGCTGCTTGCAGGGGGAGCAGAAACCGCTCTGGAGCCCCCGCCGCCTAACACGCCCGACCAGGGCCTTATAGACAACTCGCTAATATGGTTGTTACATCTCCCGAGGTCTCATCGGGGACAAAAGCGTTCGTCCCTTTTTGAAAATTGCTCTGGGAAGCGTTGGCGTCCTGAAATCCAATGGCGCGGGCTTTCTCTTTGGGGGTTACTAGTGTTTGCTGGCGCTTCAGTGGTCCGCCGAAACGGGTGGCTGCCGGAAGGGGCGGTTTGTAGATTTCATTTCGGTGAGAACCCGCACCTGGTAGGAGAAAGTGCCGCAAGGAGAGAGATCGTTGGGATGGGCGGAAAGAGGGCTGGCGGGATGATAATGGCGGGGCAAGGGTTTGGTAAGGAAGAGTTGCCAAAGGCACAAACAGCAGCCATCGGCAGGAGTCGGCGAGCAGGTGCAGTGCAAGAAGTGAGCTGCGGATATTCTGAGGCTACGCCGACCGGGGAGATGAAGGGACGGTTGATGCGGTGAAGGAGGCGGTGAGGAATCGGCCCCGCCACCGTGTCGGGGGAGATGTAACAAGTCGTTGAAGCCGACCCCTTAACGACCGGTCTGAAAGTGAGGCACAGGAATCGTAAACGCCGCCGCGGTCTGATCCGGCGGCTTGTAGTGAGGAATGGGAAACGTAAAAGCCGTTATGGCTGGGATGATGCGGCGGGGCGGCTTAACTCTATGTTACACGCACGCAAATTGTTCTGAGAAAGCCCCGTGGTTGGAATATTCTTTGCTGGCTTGAGATTTTGAAAATTGGGCGGAGAACGGGCCGGCAGGGATTTCCTATCAAAGAAGGCTGGTGGTGATTGCTTCAAGGCAGTTCGCCGCCGAAGGCTTGGCTGATCGAAGTGGTACTTGATGACGCAGACAAGCAGGGGCGATAGCTGAGTTACACTACGCACCGGCCCTTCGGACCAGCACAGGTTCGCTGGAAGCAGGTGGCGATTGCTTCAAGGCAACTGGCTTGCGAAGGTTTGGTTGATCGTAACGGTATCTGAAGAGGCAACAGAGTGTGGAGATAGATGGGTTCCATACGGTCTGGTCCAAAGGGCCGGCAGGGATCGATTGCAACAAGGGAGTCCGCCGCAGAGGGTTGGCTGATTGTAGAGGTGCTTGAAGGCGCAGACAAGCAGAGGAGATAGCTGGGCTCCACCGCGAACCGGCCCGTGAAGAGAAGATTCGTAGTGCTGGCGACCTTTCCACACCATGATGCAGGAACAAGGCACCCAGCACTAGGCGTCCGTGTAACAAATCGTTGAAGCCGACCCCTTAACGGCTGCCTTATACTGAGGCACAGGTTTGGTAAGAGCCGCCGCCGCTGGGTTGATGCGGCGGGGCGGCTTAACTCTATGTTACATCTCCCGAGGTCTCATCCGGGACAAAAGCGTTCGTCCCCTTTTGAAGATTTCTCTGGGAAGCGTTGGCGTCCTGAAATCGAACGGTGCGGGCTTTCTCTTTGGGGGCTACTACGGTTTGGCTGGCGCTTCAGTGGTACGTGCCGAAAAGGATGGCTGCCGGAAGGAGCGGTTTGTAGATTTCATTCGCTGAGAACCCGCACCTGGTAGGAGAAAGTGCTGCGAGGAGAGATATCGTTGGGATGGGCGGGAAGAGGGCTGGCGGGATGATGATGGCGGGGCAAGGGTTCGGTAAGGAAGAGTTGCCAAAGGCACAAACAGCAGCCATCGGCAGGGTCGGCGAGCAGGTGCAGTGCAGAAGTGAGTTGGGGATATTCCAGAGACTACGCCGACAGAGGAGATGAAGGGACGGTTGATGCGGTGAAGGAGGCAGTGAGGAATCGGCCCCGCCACCGTGTCGGGGGAGATGTAACAAGTCGTTGAAGCCGTCCCCTTAGCTTACGCGCGGAAAGTGGGGCCTACGTTCCGTAGGAAAGGTCGCCGCTAGGCGCAGGTCGGCGGGGCGGCTTAACTCTGTGTTACATCTCCCGACTCTCATCGGGGACAAAAGCGTTTGTCCCTTTTTGAAGATTGCTCTGGGAAGCGTTGGCGTCCTGAAATCCAATGGCGCGGGCTTCTCATTGGGGGTTGCTAGTGTTTGCTGGCGCTTCAGTAGTCCGCCGAAACGGGTGGCTGCTGTAAGGGGCGGTTTGCAGATTTCATTTCACTGAGAACCCGCGCCTGGTAGGAGAAAGTGTTGAAAGGAGAGAGATCGTTGGGATGGGTGGGGAAGAGGGCTGGCGGGATGATAATGGCGGGGCATGGGTTTGGTAAGGAAGAGTTGCCAAAGGCACAAACAACAGCCATCGGCAGGAGTCGACGAGCAGGTGCAGTGCAGAAGTGACCTGCGGATATTCTAAGGCTACGCCGACCGGGGAGATGAAGGGACGGTTGATGCGGTGAAGGAGGCGGTGAGGAATCGGCCCCGCCACCGTGTCGGGGGAGATGTAACAAGTCGTTGAAGCCGACCCCTTAACGACCGGCTGAAAGTGAGGCACAGGAATCGTAAACGCCGCCGCGGCTGATCTGATGCGGCGGGGCGGCTTAACTCTGTGTTATGTGGCGCAGTCTGGGCTATCATTCAATGGCAATGGTTCGAAGTTCAGTGTTGAAACTATCAATCATCATCGCAATACTCATCCTAATTTCATGCGCGTCGAAACCAAGCCCCAATTTAGCTGTAAGCGTGGCCATGGCTTCCGCGATACGGGCCGTCGAAAAGTCTGAACAGGCACAATTCAGCCCCGAACAGGAATATTTCTTAGGCAGAGCCGTCAGCGCTGGAATTCTGTCGAGATATAGAGTTTATGCAAATGACGCTGCAACTCAATACATAAGTCTCATCGGCAAGGCCTTGGCTATCCACTGTGCGCTACCGGAGACATTTACCGGATATCATTTCCTCATTCTTGATTCAGCAGAATTGAACGGCTTTGCCGCTCCAGGGGGCTTCGTCTTTATAACTCGTGGTTTGCTACTTTCCATCAAAAGCGAGGATATGATAGCTGGAGCCCTTGCATATTCAATAAGTCATGTCGTTATGCATTCAGGTGTTTCAACAATCGTATCTATTCAGCTAAAATACCGGACAAATGTTAGGGTATTCCGGAAATTGTGAAAGCGTGGTAACTGTTCAGCTGGTCTGAAGGCAGTCAGTCAGGGTTAGGTCTTTTTCAAACGCATTCATGAGAGCGTCAATAACCGATAGGCCCTGCTTTCTGATCGTTGAGATATAACTTCGTATCCGACAGAATGAGAGCGCTCCCCCATTGCTTCGGAATGCCCCGGATACTTTCTGCTGGACCCTCATCATTCTTATATCTCGTTCTGCCAAATTATTGTCGAAGTCAACTCTGAAATCGGTCATGTATCGCAGGGTCTCCTCGCGTAGTCGTTCAAGTCTTTCCAACAGATTGCGTGCTTTGCTGCGCTTGATCCGGCCCCGTTTTCCGGGGCTGTCTGCCCGATGAGGCGATGGGTTGGCTTTCATACCACTTGCGATGATCGCTTTGTAGCGGCTCTCATATTTGCGAATGTCGCAGAGGGGTAGTTTCTTCTTCCCTGTGCGTTTTGCCTGCTCCACAGTTTGCTTGCTCTCCAGAAGAAGGCCGATCATTTGTTGCGCCCACACTTGGCCACCCGGTTCATAGACCGCCGTGAGTTCTCGAATGTGATGTGCGTTGCACAGCGAATGCGAGCACCTATATTTCATGTAGGGTTTCCAATTATCATGAACCGCGTTGCCTTTCAGCCGCGGCAGAATCCCAATCTGATCTGTGGCAGCGCTACCACGCCTCTGATGAGGATAGTAGTAGGTGAACTCCTGAGTGCCCGCCCCGTGCAGCCAGTGCAGTTTGCCGTTGATGCTCAAGCCGGTCTCATCAAAGTGCACCACTTTCGCCTGAATCAGTTTCTCCTTGATCTGCTCCACAACACCCTGGACTCGTTGCGCACACCGCCGATCGATACTGGCCAGCGTGCCAACGCTGAGGGGAATGGCGAACAGATCAGCGAAGGCTTGGGCGGCTCGATCGTAGGAAAGAAATCCATAGTTTTTTAGATACACTGCAAATGCCTTCAGCCGTGGACCGTACTGTGCTTTGTGACTTACCCCGAGTGGGAACACCGCTACCGAAAGCTCGTGGCAGTGGGGGCAGCGCTTGATCTGGGCACGGTGTTCGGTCACATCCACGGCGATGGGCGGAATATCGAAGACTTGTCGTGACTCATACCCTCGCGGCTTTTGCTGTTGCAGCGACTTGCCGCATCCCTGGCACACTTTGACTTCATGAATCATCACCTGCTGCGGGTGTTCGACCATGGACAACGTTGTTCCCTCGTGCCCTTGCTGACCGCCAGGTTTTTTCCCGCTGGATTCTCGTCTCGTATGAATCCGTCGATGCAAGCCATCACTGGAGGGAGGCTTATCGCTGTTATGACTGTCCTTGCTGTTCTTCTCCTCCAGCGCTTTGATTCTTTGCGTTAACCTCTTGATCTGGTCTACCACCTGGTCGATGGTGTTGTCGTGCTGATCCTGTAGATACTCGATGAGAGAAACGATAGCCTCAGGGCCTGCCTTGTATGCATTCAGAATTTGCTCGCGAGGGATTCGCGGCAGATGATAGTCCTTTTCCTCTCCCATGCAACTGAGCGTGACGGACTTTTTGAGTTTCCGGAATACTTAACATCCGTCCGGTATTTCACCTCCCGGGGAGCTGAACAGTTACAAAGCGTGAAATAATCTCTCTCATGGGAGGGGGCCATAAGAAATTCTCGCGCATTGGGCGCTAGCAAATTCTCAACGCTTATCGGGCTGGGCCTGATGCCATCGTCTCGTTGATCGACTATCTGCAAGAGACGCTTTTGGGAATCATCGAAGAACACGAAGCACGGATCGAAGAGCTTGAAGCGAAGCTCAACAAGGACAGCCACAACAGCGACAAGCCGCCTTCCACAGATGGACCGAAGCGAAGGTTCACCGCAAAGAATCGGGAGCGCAGTGACAAGAAACCTGGCGGTCAGGAGGGACACGAGGGCACGACGCTGCGGATGGTAAGCGATCCAGCCCAGGTGGCAGTTCATGAGGTCAAACGCTGTGGGCGTTGCGGCAGATCGTTGAAGGATGTGAAGCCACGAGGCTACCTCCCACGGCAGGTTTTCGATATCCCTCGCATTACTGTGGCGGTCACCGAGCATCGAGCGCAGATCAAACGCTGCCCTCACTGTGGAGAGCTTTCCCGGGGAGAGTTCCCTGAGGGGGTGACTCACACGACCCAGTATGGAACGCGCCTGAGAGCCTTTGCGGTGTACCTGAAGAACTATGGATTTCTCTCCTATCAACGGACCGCCGAAGCGTTGTCAGACTTGTTCGCCATTGCTGTGAGCGCGGGGACCCTCGCCAGCACAGATGGTCGCTGTGCCCAACGTCTGGAAAGGGTGGTGGAACAGATCAGAGAGAAGCTTGTTCGGGCGCCGGTGGTGCATTTCGATGAAACAGGACTGAGCATCAACGGGAAGTTACACTGGC
>CAVUXE010000006.1:0-18927 GCA_963745235.1 uncultured Spirochaetota bacterium
TCTTCGCGATCACTTCCGGCGCCTCCGGCGACGTCAAAAAGCGGCCGCCGTGGAAGGACGCCGCAGCTGCAATGTGATCGGGAAAGCTACACGCGGCAAGGATCGCGATGCCGCCGCCCATGCAGTACCCGGTACACGCGACCCTGTGTGCGTCCTTGACTTCTGGTCTGCCCGCGAGGAACTCCAAAAAAGTCTCGGTGTCGCGCATCGCGCTCTCATCGGTCACCGCACTCACGATCTTCATCAGGCGCTCCATCTCTGCACCGCCGGAGAACACTGTCCTCACATCAAATGGCACGAACTCGCCCGAACGCCAGAACATGTTTGGCAAGAGTACGTAGTAGCCATTCGACGCGAGCCGGTCGGCCATCTCGAAGAGTGTTGGGCGCCAGCCGAGACCGTCCATGAAGAAGAGCACCGCGGGCCAGGAACCAGCGCCGGCCGGATGGGAGATGTATGCGTCGGCCACGCCGTCCTTCGTTCGAATCTCGATCTTGGTTCCGTTCACCGCTCTAATTTACGTACAACACTGTGATCGGTCCAATTCCGGTGGTAATCCTGAGCTCGATCTGCAGCCCGAAGTTGACTCAAGCGGGATGTTATGCATACTACTACTTCTTCTCGACCCTTATGCCCAAAAAAGACAACTGTAACGCTGTCGACAAAGATATGCCGTCGGACGTTTGCCGACGGCCTTATATCAGTTTTCCACTAAAAATTGAGATCAAGCTGGATGCTCAAACCGCTTTTTCCACCATCATCTCTCTCATCGTTATGCCACTGATACCAATCGTGCCACAGTTGGGCATGGTCTTTACGCCACTTAATGTCCTCCGTTCTAGCCCCACGATGTGCCTGCCATTCACGGTCATATTCTGACCATTGTTTGGAATGAGACTTCCATACCTGAGCGTGTTGTTGCCTCCACTTTTGATCATGCTTTGCATAAGTATCAGCATAGGCCAAAGAGGAGAGGCCAACAGCCAGAATGACAGCTACAAGGACTACAAGCCGTTTCATTTGATACCTCCGGTGATTTTTAATGGTACCCCACCCCATACTTTCTTTCTGGACCTACCCCGAATTCGTGGACACAGGGCTAAAGGGGCATGAGATTTACCGGCAGAAAGAGCAAAGCCTCGCGCGACCTTTGCTTCGGCGTGTGAACCTGACGGCTTCCAAAATCCCTCAGCGAAATCCTTCAGAGTAATGCTGGTTTTGTGTTCACGACGTGACCAGGCGCTTCTCACACCATCGTACTGCGTCATCTCGATTGAAAAATCCAGTTGAAATTGCGCTTTTGTACTTGCCGGATTCGCTTCGAAAGCGTGCGTAATAGACGTGCCGGTTTTTGCCTTTGGTGGGGCGCTTGTGAATGCTATAGGGATTCTTCCGACGTTCCATGGCATCTCCTGTTCTGGCTCAGGGTCAGAGCCAGTGTCAGAGTGAAGAGGTGGACGTCCATGCCTTCACACGTGCATGTCCTTTCACTGTGTCTTTCTGCGTCTATTTGTAGATTGGCGAAGTACATAAGTCAAGCAAGTCGTGCTCTCAACGTCGCAGTGAAGCCCTGTGTGTTCGTGCTCAGGGTCACACTCAGAGTCACAGTGCGCAAAGGTCAGGTTCGGCGAACATGACCTTGGCACTTCAAACAGGCCAAAGATGTAGCAAATGGACACTCCCATTTCCTGAAAGCGAGATTCCGAACTTGTCAACCTGCTCGTGTTCGAAATTGCCGGTTTTGGACGAGCACGTCGAGCGACCCAGGCAGCCATCGAGGTTTTGAACCGGCACCCTGACAAGAAATTCCTACCCCCATAGAGACCGCAGCGAGCCCCTCCATTACCGCAACGGGGTACCTTTGCAGTGTCGGCATCGGAGCGGTACTTTAGCGGAGGCTTCTGTTTCGGGGCAATTCCCAAGGAGGAGTTCCGTGAAGAGGACGCGAATCGGTGTCATTCTCTCTCTTGCGCTGTTTCTTGGTGGAGCGATCGCAGGCCAGGCCGCGGACGTCACCATCACGTACTGGCAGTACTTCTACCAGTCCAAGGTAGACCTGATGAACGACCTGATCCAGCAGTTCGAGGCCCGGAACCCCGGCATCCACGTCGAGCAGGTAACATTCCCGTACGAGAGCTACCTGCAGAAAGTGGCCGCGGCTGTCCCGGCCGGCGAGGGACCGGATGTGATCAATCTCTACTACGGGTGGCTCCCCCTCTGGGTCAAATCGGGCTACCTGCAGGCGCTCCCGGAATCAGCCTTCAGCAGCGCTTACCTCGCAAAGACCTTCTATCCCTTCGTTGCCCAGTCCGTGAGCTTCGGCGGAAAGAACTATTCCGTGCCGACAGCGGTACGGACCCTTGCCCTCATCTACAACAAGAGGCTCTTCAGGGAGGCGGGGCTCGATCCGAACGTCCCGCCCAGGACCCTCGACGAGCTCCTGGCGGACGCGAAGAAGCTCTCCAAGTACGACGCGCAGGGCAACCTGGTGCAGTCCGGGCTCCTCATGCAGCCCAGCGGCCAGGGACACGTCTGGATCAGGGAGGTTCTCTTCCGGCAATTCGGGGCGACGCCCTACAGCGCGGACGGCCGCAGGGTGACTTACAATTCGCCGGCGGGCATCCGGGCGTTCCAGTGGTACATGGACAGGATCACGAAGGACAAGGTGGGCTACCCGAACTTCTCCACTGACGACCCCACCGCGTTCACTGCCCAGAAGGGAGCAATGAACATCGATGGATCCTTCCGCATCGCCACCTTGAACGCGGTCAAGAACCTCGAGTGGGGAGCCGCGGAGCTTCCCACCTACAAAGGCATCAAGTCGAACTTCGCCTCCTTCTGGACGAACGCCATTGTGAGCGGCGTCTCCGGGGCGAAGCTGGACGCCGCGGTCAAGTTCCTCGCCTTCCTTACCTCACCCGAGGTCCAGGACCAGTGGCTGAAAAAGGTCGGCGAGCTCCCGGCCACCCCGAGCCTCTCGGATCGATACCAGAATGACCCGGTGATCAGCGTTTTCCTGAAGGGGCTTGCGTACGCCCACGCCACCTCCTACGTGGACGAGGCAGGACAGCGCGCCATCCTCGACGACGCGGTGGACGAGGTGAACCTCAAGAAGGCGGATCCCGCCGCGGTCCTCAACGCGGCTGCCGCGAAGGAGCAGAAGCTCATCGACGACTTCTGGAAGTAGGAAGACGAGTGACACTCACGGCCCGACGCGCAGCAATCGCGTATGCCTTCCTGGGCATACCGCTCGTATTCTTCGTGGGCGTGCGCTTCGGGCCCATGCTCTACATGATCGCGATGAGCTTCACGGACTGGGGTCTTCTGCGCAAGGCGATCCATGTCGTGGGGCTGGCGAACTACGCGACGATCTTCGCCGATCCGGTCTTCCTGAAATCCCTGGTCAACACCGCGAAATACGCGGTGGTCGGCGCGCCGGTGGTCATCGTCCTCAGCCTGTGGATCGCCCTCATCCTCAATCGCGTGTCGAAGGGAAAGGGCGTCTATCGACTGATCTATGTGCTCCCCTATATCACGCCCGTGGTGGCCGTCGCGTGGGTATGGCGATGGATGTTCCAGTCGCCGCCCCTTGGCGTCATCAACGCGATCTTCGTCTCCGTGGGGCTCAGGGCCCAAGAGTTCCTCAACAGCCCCACGCAAGCCCTTCCGTCCATCCTTGCCGTCAACGTCTGGATCGAGCTCGGCTACTGCACGATCGTCTTCCTGGCGGGGCTCCAGACCATCCCGTCCAGCATCATGGAAGCCGCACGCATGGACGGCGCATCGGGGTGGCGGCTTCTCCGCGGGATCACCCTTCCCCTGCTTCTGCCAGTGACTCTTCTGCTGGTCGTGGTGGAGGGAATACAGTTCCTGCGGATATTCACCCAGGTCTACAACCTGTCGTACCAGGCGTTGGGCGGGCCGCTGGATTCCACCAAGTCAGCTGCGCTCTATATCTACCAGAAGGCCTTCACCAGCTTCGATATGGGCGTGGCAGCGAGCGCGAGCCTCGTGCTGTTCGTGATCATCCTCGCCGTTACTGTTGTCCAGCTGAGGCTCTTTGACTCGAGGCTTGACTACTAGTGGCCGCAACGAAGGGACGCACGCCGGCTGCTGCCCCCGCCTACGTGGCATTGTCGCTCCTCTCGGTGATCATGCTCTTCCCCTTCCTCTGGATGCTCCTGTCGAGCTTTAAGGACGCGACGCAGATCTATGAGATGACGCTTTTCCCCTCGAACCCTACCCTCGACAACTACGTCTCCATCCTCCTGGCCAGGAACTCCCGTTTCCCCCAGTGGTTTCTCAACAGCGCGATTGTCGGGGTGGCCACCACGGCGTCCGTACTGCTCTTCGATTCGCTCGTCGGCTACACCCTTGCCAAGTTCCGGTTTCCCGGCAAGCGGATCATCTTCCTCCTCATCATCAGCACGCTCATGATCCCGACCGAGATGCTCGTGATCCCCTGGTACGCGCTGGCCAGGGCACTCAAGTGGGTCAACAGCTACTGGGGCATCATGTTCCCGGGCATGATCAGCGCCTTCGGCGTCTTCCTGATGCGCCAGTTCATGGGCACGCTGCCGGACGACCTCATCGACGCGGCGCGGGTCGACGGGAAGGGTGAGCTGCGGATCTTCTTCACCGTCGTCCTCCCCCTTGTAACGCCGGCCCTCGCGATCCTCGCGATCTTCAACTTCATCGGCAACTGGAACGCCTTCCTCTGGCCCTTGATAGCGGCGGCAACACCGCGCATGTTCACCCTCCCCGTCGGGCTTGCCAATTTCTCCGGCGAGGCAGGCAGCAACTGGCAGTCCATCATGACCGCTGCCACGGTCTCCATGCTGCCCCTGGTCATCGTCTTCCTCGTTTTCCAGAAACAGATCGTCAAGGGCATCGCACTCACTGGGCTGAAGGGGTAGTGTCTATGAGTATCGCCTTCTCGAGCGTCTACGTCGAGCACGTCCTGGACCCGGGCTACCGGAACTGGAAGAGACTCTACTACGGCGACCTGCTTGCCGTGCACAAGGCCCACCTCATCATGCTCCAGGAGACAGGCATCGTGTCCAGGACGGCCGCGGCGGCGATAAAGGCTTCCATGGCTGCTATCGAGGCCGGCACGGCATTCCCGGATCACCTCCCCGAGGGGTTGGAAGACCTCTTCTTCTTCTACGAGAAGGAGCTCGATCGTCATGGAGCAGGGAGGTCCGCTTCCCTTCACACAGCGCGCAGCCGAAACGACATGGACACGACGGTCTTCAGGCTCGCCCTGAAGCGCGAGCTCCGCGATCTCGTGGGCCGCCTGGCCTCGTGTGCAGGGACAATCCTTCAACGCGCTCGCGCCGGTGAGAGTGAGCTCACCATCCTCTCCACGCACGGGCAGCCCGCCAACGTCTCGACGATGGCCCACTACCTGAGCGCCTTCCTCCTCGATTTCCTGGAAGGAACCGAGTCCCTCGTCACGGCCATGGGATCCACCGACCGCTGCTCCCTCGGGGCCTGCGCGATCACCGGCACGGGTTTCGCCATAGACCGCGACCGCACCTCGCATCTCCTGGGGTTCAGATCTCCCGTCCCCAACAGCTACCAGGCCATTGCGACGTCGCATTGGCTTACAAGTCCCGCGCAGGCGCTGCAGCTCATCCTCTCTGACACGGGGCGCCTTGCCGCCGATATGATTCACAAGGCAGCCGCCGAAGTGGGGCTCTTCGTGTTCCCCGACGATCTTGTGCAGACAAGCAGCATCATGCCGCAAAAGCGCAACCCGGTGATCCTCGAGCACATACGCATCCAGGCGGGGCTCGCGGCAGGAGCCTGCGATTCGGTCGTGCGCCTCTTCCGGAATGTTCCCTACCAGGACGTGAACGAGGCAGCGGACGCCCCGGTGAGCGAGTTCCTCGACTCGCTTTCCCACGCGCGCTCCTGCGTGGCGCTCCTGGAGTTGGCGGTCAGCAAGGTCGCCTCCAGCCAGTCACGTGCACGTGAGATAGCGGTCACGCAAGGGGTGACGACGACCGAGCTCGCGGACACCTTGGTCCGCACCTGCGGCATCAGCTTCCAGAACGCGCACCACGCCTGCGCCGCTTTCGTCCGTTCGGGGTACGACAAGACCCGGCTGCGGGAGGCATTCAGGGAGAAGGTGGGCAAGGAGCTCCCCCTTTCGGACCATGAGATCGATGAGGCGCTGCAGCCGGAACATTTCGTCGCGGTGAGGAAGACCTTGGGAGGCCCTGCGCCTGGTGGGATGGCGTCTGTGTACGATGCTATTGCAGCGGCGATGGCACGGATCGACGTGGCAGTCGTCGAGATGGACGAGCGCGGTCGTTCGGCCGCCGCGGAGCTCGCGGCCGCATGGGCCAGGCTATGAGACGGGGAAAGTACTTCTAATAGAGCGAGCGAGGGAATCTTCGCCTCGCTGAGCGGATTCCAGCTTGCGTTCAACCTGCTGCTGCAGCTCGGCCGGCAGTGGACTCCGCTACGCACCAGCCTCACCTTGATCCCCTGGACGCTCGGCAGCGCCGGCGCTGTGCTCGTCAAGAAACTCGGCCGCGCCACCCTGCAACCTCGGCATCGCCATCATCGGCCTGCTCGCACTGTGGTTAACCATCGTCCGCTGGAGCGACAGGCTGATCGGGACGAACACCAGCGCGACTTCATCCTTGGCGCCGCCACCACCGAAGAGGTCGGCACCGGCTCAGGTATGTTCAACGCCGTCCAGCAGTCCGCCGACGCCATTGGCGTTGCCTCCCTCGGCACAGCGTTCTTCGCTCACGTCGGACCCGGCGGAAACGCAGACTTTAACAACGCCGGATGCTCGTAATCGAGATTGCCGCCGTGCTGTACATGGTCACCTTCACTCTGGTGTGGCTCCTACCGAAGCACGTCCAGCGAGCAGAAGGCTGATTGCAAAGGAGCGCTAGTCAAATGTTTTACTAGAGGTGGAGAAGATGGCGTCGTTTAGGGTGAAATCAGCAAGTCCTTGTGAGAGAAGCAGTTTGCGATTGCCCGGAAGAGGACTTGAACCTCCACACCGTTCCCGGCACTAGACCCTGAACATAGAAAGGGCGTCTTCTTCCACTTTCGGGCTTGTTCCGATTTCTAGCCTTTGCCCTTGCTAGGAAAGGATTTAGCGCCAAATGAGCTTTCGTGTCAATTCGGTCTGATCCCTCTGTTTTCGTCCCTTATTGGCTACATTTCTGGCTACACTACTGGAAAGCCCTTTGACCTGTGTGAAAGACTCCGCCCCGACGATTGATCATACCTCCGCTTCTGCATCGCCTGAAGTCAAAAAAAGCTACAAAGTGTGATTCAGAAAGAGTGATCAGCGCCGATCACGCCGCCTCCATGACGGGCCGCAGCCTCACGGAGTTCGGGCACCCTCCCCTCCGCGCTAAAGGACACGAAGGTCATTCGGTTCGTGCGGTTCGAATCCGTTGCCGCCTACGCCGAACCTGAGTTCCCGTCCCACAAGCTTGCCCCTGAGCAGTTGGACAAGTTGTGTAGTGATCCTGATTCGATCGTTTGCTTTCAGGGCGAGCGCGCGAACATCGAATCCCTGTTTGCCGTACCGACCGATCTTCACGATCATGAGTAACTTTCTTCGGGCACCTGGATACCCCACCCTGTATGTTCCAGGTAGTCCGAAATCGCGGGGTACCGTGGCGTGCTTCACGTTCCGTAGGGAAGTACCTTGTACCGCCCGAGCTTTCCTTGAGATGTTGTACTTGATATCCGAAACCCGACCTTTGAACACCGAGGCTTGCAGTCGCCCATAAACTTCTCTGGACGTCACAGTGTCGCTCCTCCTCTTTGGGTTGCCAGCGCAAATGTTGCCATTTTGCGCTGGACATATAAAGCTACTTGCCCTACATCTGCTGGCACGATCACAGCCTGATGGCAGCGTGAGAGCTATAGCACCGAGGGTGCATTCCTATCTGACAACCCTATCTCGTAAGTGTACCCCGTTTCCCTTTCTTCCCTGACTCCCACGTGCTACCATGAATCTTGTTACGGAAACCCCAACTGCGGCCCTATGAAGTCGTCCTTTTCGAAGCTCGAACTCCTTATGGACGTGGGGAGGCACCCCTGTGAAGCGTACCTGGAATTAAACCTTGGCTTTCAGACAAACACGCAGTCGCTGGTTCAGACTGGCAGCATAGACCCACTTGCGTTGCTTGGCTAAGGGTTCTCATGACTATGGGCAGAATCGAAGTACTGCCTGGATAAGGAGGAGGGAACATATGAAACAACAAGAGAAATTGGAAAGGGAATCGGAACTGATTTTGAAAGAGTATCGGAGACGAGGACGCAAGGAGGGACACCGCGTCCTAATCGAAGATGGAATCGCCAACATTGGCAAGTATGTTGGAACTTGGCCGAAGGTGCTGTGGATTCTAAAGGAAGCCTATAACGAAGCCGAGGGCGGTGAAGCAGGCGGCGATTGGAGCATGGCAAGAGTACTCAACGAAGGTAAGTACGGCGACGACTGGCGATCGCTACGACCAATTGCTTGCGTAACTCACGCTGTCCTTTCTGGTTTCTTGAAGTACAAGGAACTTCCCTCACTCTCAAGTGATGAGAAGATTCGCAAATCCACGCAGGGTATAGCCTACATCAACGTGAGCAAGTTTCCAGGAAAATCGGGCAGTACGTATGCGCCGCTGAAGGCCGTTTACGAACAGTACAGTGACCTACTGCTTCGGCAGATTGCGCTATTTGAGCCCAACGTACTCATCTTTGGCAACACTATTGACCTCTTCCGATCCGATCTACACCTGTCAAAAGAATACAACAAGGACGAGCAGAGGGAGAGCGCTCGATTCAAGATCAAAGATGACAAGCTCTACATTCAAGCCTATCATCCATCACAACGCAATACGACTGATAAGGTTCTGTATGTAAATGACCTAGTGGCGATCATTAAGAAGTACTGCGCGAAATATGCTCACAGCCCTCATATCGGCTGACTAACTCTTTTGTCGCCGTTTTGATTCCATTCGGATACTATAGATATCTGGAAGTCCCCAACGGCGACGCGGGAGTGAGCTTCTCAGTCAGATACTACTTGGAACTCTCTTTGAAACTTGCCTCCAATGGGGTGCATGAACGCATCGACAACGGTGTCCACAATCCTCAAACATCTGATTCCTGCTCTTGAATCGATCAAAAGGGACATTCAGGAAACTGAGAGTAGGCAGGACTCACTTAAGGAGACTTCCCAACCTCCCAAACGAGAGCAAGCTGCTAAGGAGGCTGAAGATTCAACCAAGAAGCTCCTCACCCTGGCCGACGCAGCGACATACCTGAGCTTCAGCCAGAGTTACCTCTACAGACTGACTTCCAGAAAGCAGATTTCACACTACAAGATCGGGAGCAGAATCCTCTTCAGTGAACAACAACTCGTGAATTGGCTTGCTGGCTTTGAGTCCCCTGCAGGTATTACTACGCCACGTAGGAGGACTCGGCTTTCGCCAGACTGAACATAGGATATTCTCTTCCATCGAGAGAAAATGAAACCTTGCGCCGATCAGAGGCTCACCTTGAGGGCGGAAATCCGTTGGGAATAACATTCACGTTGTACCCTTTGCTGCGGCAGAACATCCTAAGCCCTTTGTCCCGAATCTGTTGATCGGAAGACGAGTTGAAGTAAATCAAGGTAATTGGCAGATGCGAGGTATCGCTCGGATTCCTTAGCACCAAGTACGGCATTATCGAGTCTCCTTTCTTGCGATACTTCAAAAGAGTTTCGTCTTCCTTCGCTACCCAACGGTAAGCTCGCCACTCTTGTTCCTCATGAAAGCAACTATCTTTGAACTTGATAACACAATCGATAATGGCCCTTCCTGAGACGCTCAGAAGATCCAAGGAGTGCTTATCTTCCGCCTTGATACCCTTCGCCTTGAACTGGTTGCATCGCTGAACGATCACTGAGATAATCCTGTCAGCGACTTCGATCTGTTGCCTTCTGTCATAGACCACTTTGCATATGAGAGTTGAGTTGAGCCTCACTGTCCCATTTGCTCCGTCTGGCCGCAGACTCGTGAGTCCCCTCGTCAAGAAGCCGATGGAATACCCCTGGGTGGCGCTGTATTCTCTCCACTGGCTTAACTGGTTGGCATTCTCGCACATGCAGAATACGTAGGCTGAAAGAGCCGAATCGAACAGATCAGTTAGGTAGCGCTTCAAGGGATAGAGACCATGGTAGGTCATAGCCTCTACAAATCCGCAGTCTCTTAGCTCCTGTTCTCTGCTCTCGAAGGTCTCCTGCATCAGGTTCATTCCATATTCGAGCTCAGTCGTGTCGCTCAAGAACCGTGCGTGTGAAAACCAAAGTTCGCCTTTTTCAAGAATGTTCAACAAGGCATCTGTGGTGGTGTAATGTGCCAAGACCGTTGGTACTTCGGTCTCAACAACAATTCTCAGAAACTCATCGATCGCACCTGATATGAAGCCGTCAAAAAAGCCCTGAACATCATGGCCGCTCACGCTGATTTTCCCACCTTGATAGGACGCGTCCTACGTGCCCTATTGGGCTTGGCCTTACGTCGGTTCGCTACTGCGTCACTTTGGCCGCTGCCAAGTTGAACCAGGGGGAAGTTCTCAAGGTCTCTAACCTTGGCAATCGCCACATGGGTTAGCCTGTCTTCTTCCGTCCTGTAGCCAAACAGCAATTCTGAATCTGACTTGTAATGGGCCTTGAGTGATTTCTTGGTAAGCCTAACTGATACCTCCAAATGCTTGGTGCTCCTTGGTTCCAGAAAGAAGGTATTGCTCCTAAGATTCCTAACCTGGGTGAGATTGCCTTCCTCGTAGCCTATCCTGAGGGGATGAAAGCTCCCTGATTTGGAGTAGATGGTAATCTCTTTGATTGCGCGCTTTACGTTCGTTCCGTTGTAAACGTCATACTTGATCTCGATTAGGCCACAATCGCACTTGTTTACGTTCGTCACATTTTCTCTTGAAACGCCCCTCCCTCTTATCAATTCCAAGCGTAACTGTTCAGCTGGTCTGAAGACAGTCAGTCAGGGTTAGGTCTTTTTCAAACGCATTCATGAGAGCGTCAATAACCGATAGGCCCTGCTTTCTGATCGTTGAGATATAACTTCGTATCCGACAGAATGAGAGCGCTCCCCCATTGCTTCGGAATGCCCCGGATACTTTCTGCTGGACCCTCATCATTCTTATATCTCGTTCTGCCAAATTATTGTCGAAGTCAACTCTGAAATCGGTCATGTATCGCAGGGTCTCCTCGCGTAGTCGTTCAAGTCTTTCCAACAGATTGCGTGCTTTGCTGCGCTTGATCCGGCCCCGTTTTCCGGGGCTGTCTGCCCGATGAGGCGATGGGTTGGCTTTCATACCACTTGCGATGATCGCTTTGTAGCGGCTCTCATATTTGCGAATGTCGCAGAGGGGTAGTTTCTTCTTCCCTGTGCGTTTTGCCTGCTCCACAGTTTGCTTGCTCTCCAGAAGAAGGCCGATCATTTGCTGCGCCCACACTTGGCCACCCGGTTCATAGACCGCCGTGAGTTCTCGAATGTGATGTGCGTTGCACAGCGAATGCGAGCACCTATATTTCATGTAGGGTTTCCAATTATCATGAACCGCGTTGCCTTTCAGCCGCGGCAGAATTCCTATCTGGTCTGTGGCGGCCGTCCCGCGCCTCTGATGAGGATAGTAGTAGGTGAACTCCTGAGTGCCCGCCCCGTGCAGCCAGTGCAGTTTGCCGTTGATGCTCAAGCCGGTCTCATCAAAGTGCACCACTTTCGCCTGAATCAGTTTCTCCTTGATCTGCTCCACAACACCCTCGACTCGTTGCGCACACCGCCGATCGATACTGGCCAGCGTGCCAACGCTGAGGGGAATGGCGAACAGATCAGCGAAGGCTTGGGCGGCTCGATCGTAGGAAAGAAATCCATAGTTTTTTAGATACACTGCAAATGCCTTCAGCCGTGGACCGTACTGTGTTTTGTGACTTACCCCGAGTGGGAACACCGCTACCGAAAACTCGTGGCAGTGGGGGCAGCGCTTGATCTGGGCACGGTGTTCGGTCACATCCACGGCGATGGGCGGAATATCGAAGACTTGTCGTGACTCATACCCTCGCGGCTTTTGCTGTTGCAGCGACTTGCCGCATCCCTGGCACACTTTGACTTCATGAATCATCACCTGCTGCGGGTGTTCGACCATGGACAACGTTGTTCCCTCGTGCCCTTGCTGACCGCCAGGTTTTTTCCCGCTGGATTCTCGTCTCGTATGAATCCGTCGATGCAAGCCATCACTGGAGGGAGGCTTATCGCTGTTATGACTGTCCTTGCTGTTCTTCTCCTCCAGCGCTTTGATTCTTTGCGTTAACCTCTTGATCTGGTCTACCACCTGGTCGATGGTGTTGTCGTGCTGATCCTGTAGATACTCGATGAGAGAAACGATAGCCTCAGGGCCTGCCTTGTATGCATTCAGAATTTGCTCGCGAGGGATTCGCGGCAGATGATAGTCCTTTTCCTCTCCCATGCAACTGAGCGTGACGGACTTTTTGAGTTTCCGGAATACTTAACATCCGTCCGGTATTTCACCTCCCGGGGAGCTGAACAGTTACTTCCAAGCGAACATGTCTTCGGTAGAAGTTCACCTTTCCTCTTTCAGCTACCTTCCTTGAAATAAACAGGGCCACTACACTCCCGATGCCAGCCGTAAGAACTGCACCCGATAAGGCTCCGATGAGTCCCTGGAAGTCCTTCACGGTTGTCCAAAATGCAGAATAGCTGTTTTGAATGTTGCTCATTCTCAGGTCGTCCTGTATCTCCTGCCCTGCCACTGTCGGTAGGCGAGTCTTGCCAGCTTCTTCTCCTTCACTGACCCATGGCGGTCAAAGTACAAGACCTGTTGCTCAGCCTGGGCTGCGTCAGCAAAGGCTTGCTCAGCGGTAACAAGCTTCGTGGTGGGCTTTCCCTTCTCTACCCAATAAACGCTACCAACAATCTTTCCCAAAGATTCCTCCTTGAAGAGTTGAATGACCTGGATTCTATCATATGGCACGTAGTGGCTTTCTGCCGCTTGGCATCATGGAACTTAATCGCAGCGTTCTGCTCTGCCTTTCTCCGAACCGTTCCCGTGTAGGTCTGAAGGCCGAGCCTGAACGACACGGTATCTCCGTTGTGAAGCTGACTGCGGATAGTCTGCGCTCTGCGCTGCAAGACCATCTTCCTATGCCCTCGTCTACGCGCTGTGCACTGCTGCCTCAACACGGAAATGCGACTGCTGATTTGATGCCGCAGCTTCAGAAGTTCTTCGAGAGTGAGGTTGCTTTATGTTCACGGAGGCTTGCGGCTCGCCAAGTCTCCCAAACGAAAACATGTCCCCGAGGGAGGAGCAACTCTACAAGACTTGGGAGAACGACAACACCTATCCCCGAGAGAACTCCTACCTGTCAACCTTTGTGCGTGTTCGGGAGGATCGAAGAGTCATGGTGCTAGCGCATGTTTTTTTGTTGGGCTGCTATAACAGGTACCGCCGTTCACAAAAGCGTGTCCGCAGTAGACACAATGCTTACCATCTTGCTCAAGCAACACGTGCTTCTTAGTTGGGCTACTGTAACAGGTACCACCACCCACAAAGGCATGTCCGCAGTATCGACACTTATTTGCCATGAGCTACCTCCATTTTCGATTCACGCCCAACTATATCACTTTAGGTTCAGTCGTCAACAAAGCACCTGGGCTCTTTACGGTACGGCAAATGCAACGCCTTCGCCGCCTTCCGCGTCGCTTCGTCGCCGCGACGGTCATACCGCTGAGTGGTTGCCACACTTGAGTGTCCTGCAATCGCGGCTACCGCGCTGATATCTACCGTACCAACAGCTGCACCAGCCTCACGACCCAATATATTACGGTCGCAACTCCAACGAGAAACATTATGGAGGCAAATAGGTTGAACCTTTTTGAGTACTGTCTCACTATCAAGACTGGAAGTCGTCTGGCAAATCCATCATCAAACTTCTCGGTCGTGTTGATATTTACAACTGTCAAGGGCGGGTAGTAGAGGTAGTTGATGATCACTTGTTCCTTTGGCACAAGAGTGGAGAAGACGATTTCGTTCTTTCCGTCAGGTGAAGTCTTGACTTCGTAGTGCGTCCCCGTAGGCAACACTTGGAAGTTAGGAAGCACATTATGCCCGACTTTGACATTCCTTGCAGCTTTTCTGCCCGTATTTCGGATCGTGATCGAATGGGAATTGATGTGAAAGGTCTTTCCTTCAGCATCTGGTGGGCTTACAGATATGCCGAACGTATTGCTAATGTAGCTGATCAGTCTCGGCCGATCCTCAGCAACCCTGTTGAGAACGGCACCGATGAACAACGCTGCAAGCGGAGCAATTATGATCGCATAGACTTCTGGACTCATGCCCGTATCCTAATGTCCCTATCGGACAACCGTCAACTATGGACATTCGTAAGAAGCTTGTTCTTCTTCAGGTACTCCACCAGCAGCATCCTGATTCCTGTTGCAATCGGAATCCTTCGCTCCTTGAAGTGCTCTTCCAGCACCAGCCAATCCTCATCTGACATTCTGAAATTCCGTATCTTTAGCTTCTTCTCATCTTCAACAGTTGGTCTCATGCTTCCATCCTCTTACAGGAGTTCATCGAGAGAAAGAGTCTCGTGGGTGTACATGTCCAACGTGATGGCCGTTGACGAATGTCCCAGGTATTCACTCGTTGCCTGAATCTTTCTCGTTTTGCGGATCATGTTTGTGGCAAACGAGTGTCTCAGCGTGTGGGCGCTGATGTGTCTTCCCAGGACTGCCTCTGACAACTTCCCGATCTTCTTCGTCACGTTCACTTTGTCATACCGATTTCCGTGGATTGTTTCGAACAGGTACTTCTTGCCCATGAAAGTCTGCTGCATCCTCAGTAGATCATCCTTCGACAGATACACAGTCCTTCCCTTCTCACCTTTGCCAATCACGCTGACTGCCGCAGCATCATCTGTCTCCGTCACGTCCGCCAGCGTGACGTTCAGCGCCTCAGAGATTCGACAGCCCGTCTTCGACAGGAAGAGGATGATCAGCGAAGTCTTGGGATCAGCGGCCTGGATCAGCTTCTCTATCTCGTCCTCCGAGAGAACTGACTCAGGACGAATCACCTTCTCGTTCTTGGACAGCTTGATTCCCCTGACCACCTTGTAGGCGTTCTTCAGGACTTCAGCTTTCTCCTTGCCGTAGACTTCGACAAGGTATCCGACAAGACCAGCCTTGATAGCACAGAGCTTCCGATTGATCGTCGTGGGCCTGACGGAGTTCTTGAGCAGGAAGCTCCTGTACTTCTCCAAGGAGCCTGGATCACCGATGGACAATCCCTTGTCCTTGCAGAATGAGAGGTATGCCTCCCGATCCCCTCTGTACGCGGCGAGGGAAAGCTCAGCGAGGTTTTCTGAGGGAGGGTTGAGGAAAAGATCGAACTCCTTTGTCTTCAGGGCTGGTATGGTGATGCTGTCCAGAGGAACCTCCTTTTCAGGCCGAAACACCACATAATGTCACTTTTGTGGTAGAGTAAATGTATAGTTATTGTCTTACACTGTCAAGTCCCTGCTGCCATTCTGAAGAAGCTCTGCTCCCTCCCTGGCCTCCCCAAGCGATGCCCCCAGGACGCTGCTGCTGAGCCCACCACAATTGAGAACGGGAGTCACTTGGGCCTGGGATACCCTTTTCGGACGGTCTATAGGAATTGGAGATTCCTTGCCGCGCACACAAACAGGGGTTAGAATGCCCTAAGCAGAGGAACGCGATGGCGAAGTTCACCAAAGAAAAAGGTTACGAACTACGCGGTTGGGCGACGGGCGCAAATGAAGTAGCTGCACGGGCTGCAATTGAGAACGATCCAAAGTCCCTCCTAACTGGGTTGGCGACCTCCCTCCTGTACACTGTCAGCGGCATTTTTGAGGGCGGCGGCAAGGAGACTGCAAAGCAGTCGGAGGCTGAGGACTCGTTCGACCAAGCAATCCTGACGTGGAAGAATGACCGCTGCCTGTTCGAAGTCTGGTGTTACGCCTTCTTTCATCTTGATCTCTGGCTACATCGGAAGGGACACGGAAAGTTTCGTAGCTACTACAACAACTTCGTCGTTGATTTCAGCCTCAGCGTCTTCCAGAAGCTCTTGGGCGCGACCGACCTCACGCAAGTTTTCAACAACAGACTGGACTTGTACGGCCAAGCCACACGTGAGGACAAATCCGACGAGCGCTTTAGATTCCTGTTTGAGCAGTCTGTGCTCAGCAGCGACACGGCAAACGAACCGACGGTTCTAACCTTTCCTGGGTCGCCCGTGATCATCGGCAACTTCTTCGAAACCTTCTCCCTCCACGCGCACGTGGCAGCGTGGTTCAAGGCGATGCTCCCTGTGCATACGGAAGGGTTGGAATGGGTTATCAAATGCTTTGGCAAACTTGGATTGCTTTCAGCTAATGGCTCCAACGATCCAATCGAAGCAGGAGTGAGCCACATGTCAGAGTGTCTCCACTGCGGTGCAGTAGTTCAAGCTTTCGATCATGACTTGGAGGGTGATGATCTTTGCCCAAGCTGCGGGTGGAGTGTCAAAGCGGCTGCCAAACTACATCCCGAAAGGGCCAATAGACCCAAGGGCAACACCTCAAGAAAGTTTCCGAAAGATTTTCGTACAAACAAGGAAGACATATCTCTTCGTTCGAAATGGCTTGCTCACTGCGTTTACAGGACTTGCAGCTACTCCTACCACTCCATGAGTGCCCTAATGCATGACGATCGCCATGCGGCAACCGACACGGCGATCTTTGGCGAAGTGGTGGGATACACCATGGCCTTTGTGTTTGAGCGGCTGCGTCATGAAATGGACGAGAACAAACAGAGTCCTGACGAGGAAGTAGCCAATCTCTTCAAGCACTATGTCCTGACATTTGCGGAAATCTTTAATGACCTGATCGGGTACAATCTCAAAGGCTCAGGTCTCTTCGAGTCGATTTTTATGGACTACAATTCGCCCGACTATGATTCTGCATACCGTTCTCTTCATGGCATTCCGCCCGAAGAGACGACCGTTCGCAACCAAGAATGGAGAAGGTACCACAACCCGCACTGCTGTTAGCTGCCGCACTCTGGTCCGCGGGATTCTCACGATCCCGTGCGCGTATTTGCCGAATTGACGGATAGAATTCCCGCTTTAAAGGACTCATCGTTGCACCACAGACTGCACATGCTCGGCTTCCACTTGAGTGCTCTTGGCAACGAAAGCCTTGAATAGAGCGGCGTTGGCGATGGTACCGATGGTACGAAGAATGCCGCCGGATGCCTGGTGAACGAGGGTGAGGGCATTCTTGGTAAACAGAGGCGCCCGTGCTCCACAAGCGCTGAGACGACCTTCGATGAAGCTGATGCTCTCTTCAGGAGGGAGTCCTTCCAGCGGAATGGTCACTGTGATGGAGTTGGCCAGGGCTTCCAACATAGACAAGCCGAAGCGCAACGAGAGGGTCTCCGCTCCGCAGAGCATCACCGTCAGGGCGTTGAGCGAGTCGATGTGGAAGTTGGTCAACAGTCGGATCTCAGCCAGAATCTCATTGCTCAAAAGGTGCGCTTCATCGATGAGCAATACCGGATGCAAGTGACGCGAACTGTTCATCGAGAGGATGTGGGCTTGGATGTCGCGGAACATGACTGCGCGACGGCAGGATGAGGACAGACCGAAAAGCGCGCACAGGTGGGTGTAGAACTCCAGGATCCCCACAGAGGTGTGGCAGAGATACAAGGGTTTGAAAAGACCTGCGGGCCGCCGGGAGACCAGCAGGCGCAAGAGGCAGCTCTTGCCTGTGCCCGATTTGCCGACCATCACTCCGATGCCGTGCGTGTCGACCAGAAGCCGGGCGGCAGCGAGATTGTTCTCCACCGATGGCAGAAGCTGCAGAGACTCAGTGGGGATCTCCTTGCCGAAGGGCAACTGAGTCAGGCTGTAGTAGCTGAGCATCTCTTTCCAGTTCATGAACGCTGCTCCTTGGAGGTATCGAGGAGTCGAGAGGCCGCCAAAGAGGCACTCACCGGTGTGGCGGATGGTTGTGCAGACTGGCTGGGGTGCTGTTCCACAACCAACTGGTCGGAGTTGAAGGCGCGTCGGACGCGACTATTGGCGTAGGTATCCACGATGCGGGCATCTCCACGGGGCTTGCCGTCAAGCAAGACCTCGACTCGGCGACGCAGGGGAGGAATGGAGACGTCGTAGCGCAGGTGGATGTGCTCGCCGATGAGAGTGGAGTCCACCTCGTAGAGCACCCCCTGGAGGGTAACGGTGGAATCCTTGTGTACTTTGCGGATGTCCTCGTGCTTTAAAAGCTCATCGAGATTCACCGTGGGGTCGATGGGAATGATCAGATGAGCCTTCTCCAGCCACAACTCCAGCGGGGTCCTGCCGCCTATGCCGCGATGAGGGCTTCGGTGGTACTCACTTTCCAGCCAGGTATGAAACCGTGCGTCCAGGTCCTGGAGGCTGGCCAGTGATTCACAGTGGGTGCTGAGAAATTGTTGCCGTACGGTTCGGAAGAAGCGCTCGATCTTTCCACGTCCCTTGGGCCTGTAGGGACGTGAGTGCACCAGCACGATGCCCAGGATGTCCAGGATGCGGCGTGTTTGCAGCGAAACAAACCCCGCCCCGTTATCTGTGTATAGGCGTCCGATCTTGCCGTGGGCGGCCAGCACGTGTTTGATGCCGCACTCGAAGGCCAGTGCATTCTCGCTGAAGCCGAAGCAGGCATAGAGAATCCTTCGGGTGGCATCATCCAGGAATGCCAGCAGCACCGCCTGGCGCAGCCTGCCCTTGGAGTCAGGCACTTCCACGGTGTACATGCAATCGACCTGCACGCATTCCAGGGGGGCAAAGAACTCGAAGGGCAGTGTCTGTTCCTGCTGGTGCACTCGCAGGCGT
>CAVUXE010000007.1:0-6391 GCA_963745235.1 uncultured Spirochaetota bacterium
CGACTGCGGCGGCTTGACCTCGGTACGTCCGACCTCCACCAGGTCCGTCACCGCTGCCTTCCGCCGCCCCAGTGTCGATGCCCAGTAGCCCAGGCTTCCCTTCGCCAGCCGGCGGCGAGTGCAATACGCTTTCTGTGTCAGCCCGCTTGCCCGCCAGTTCTCAACGTGACGAGTCCAGAACTCCCGGTCGTGCTTCATCGTGTCCCTCCTCGAGGAGGGACTATGGCCTAGCTCGCTGCGCCGCAACAGGTGGGGTTCGCCACTCGCTTACACTTCGAAAACGCACGATCAAACGTTATCGCGACTAGCAAGAACAATCTCTACTGGTTCGTAAAGCTAGAAAGAATTGATGCCCTCTACCGGACGGCGATCGAGAATATATTCAATTCGAGAAGCGTTCCGTCTGCTTTCTTTCTATTGCGGTCACATTCTGGCTACATTGCAGCCCTCCAGTTGGCTTGTGCCGTCAGATTTCAGAAAGCTACTCCATCATGCGCAACTCCATCGAGTCGACTCTCTATGCCTTTCATGTTCAGACGAATGAGCAGGATGCGCTTGCGTGGCTCAATCGAAACGGTGATGAACCGTACAAGAAGAAGTCGCGAACTCTGTTCGCATATTGGAATGTGCTGGCAACGCTAACCGGGCAGGATACGAAATTGGCTGGCATTGTCGATTCGCTCTATGACAGGACGATAGACTTTGGTGGCCATCCAAACGCGTACTCCATACGTAACTGTTCAGCTCCCCGGGAGGTGAAATACCGGACGGATGTTAAGTATTCCGGAAACTCAAAAAGTCCGTCACGCTCAGTTGCATGGGAGAGGAAAAGGACTATCATCTGCCGCGAATCCCTCGCGAGCAAATTCTGAATGCATACAAGGCAGGCCCTGAGGCTATCGTTTCTCTCATCGAGTATCTACAGGATCAGCACGACAACACCATCGACCAGGTGGTAGACCAGATCAAGAGGTTAACGCAAAGAATCAAAGCGCTGGAGGAGAAGAACAGCAAGGACAGTCATAACAGCGATAAGCCTCCCTCCAGTGATGGCTTGCATCGACGGATTCATACGAGACGAGAATCCAGCGGGAAAAAACCTGGCGGTCAGCAAGGGCACGAGGGAACAACGTTGTCCATGGTCGAACACCCGCAGCAGGTGATGATTCATGAAGTCAAAGTGTGCCAGGGATGCGGCAAGTCGCTGCAACAGCAAAAGCCGCGAGGGTATGAGTCACGACAAGTCTTCGATATTCCGCCCATCGCCGTGGATGTGACCGAACACCGTGCCCAGATCAAGCGCTGCCCCCACTGCCACGAGTTTTCGGTAGCGGTGTTCCCACTCGGGGTAAGTCACAAAACACAGTACGGTCCACGGCTGAAGGCATTTGCAGTGTATCTAAAAAACTATGGATTTCTTTCCTACGATCGAGCCGCCCAAGCCTTCGCTGATCTGTTCGCCATTCCCCTCAGCGTTGGCACGCTGGCCAGTATCGATCGGCGGTGTGCGCAACGAGTCGAGGGTGTTGTGGAGCAGATCAAGGAGAAACTGATTCAGGCGAAAGTGGTGCACTTTGATGAGACCGGCTTGAGCATCAACGGCAAACTGCACTGGCTGCACGGGGCGGGCACTCAGGAGTTCACCTACTACTATCCTCATCAGAGGCGCGGGACGGCCGCCACAGACCAGATAGGAATTCTGCCGCGGCTGAAAGGCAACGCGGTTCATGATAATTGGAAACCCTACATGAAATATAGGTGCTCGCATTCGCTGTGCAACGCACATCACATTCGAGAACTCACGGCGGTCTATGAACCGGGTGGCCAAGTGTGGGCGCAGCAAATGATCGGCCTTCTTCTGGAGAGCAAGCAAACTGTGGAGCAGGCAAAACGCACAGGGAAGAAGAAACTACCCCTCTGCGACATTCGCAAATATGAGAGCCGCTACAAAGCGATCATCGCAAGTGGTATGAAAGCCAACCCATCGCCTCATCGGGCAGACGGCCCCGGAAAACGGGGCCGGATCAAGCGCAGCAAAGCACGCAATCTGTTGGAAAGACTTGAACGACTACGCGAGGAGACCCTGCGATACATGACCGATTTCAGAGTTGACTTCGACAATAATTTGGCAGAACGAGATATAAGAATGATGAGGGTCCAGCAGAAAGTATCCGGGGCATTCCGAAGCAATGGGGGAGCGCTCTCATTCTGTCGGATACGAAGTTATATCTCAACGATCAGAAAGCAGGGCCTATCGGTTATTGACGCTCTCATGAATGCGTTTGAAAAAGACCTAACCCTGACTGACTGTCTTCAGACCAGCTGAACAGTTACCTCCATACTAACTAATCTCCGGATAGAAGAGGCCGATGGTCTTGTAGATTTCAAGCTGCTATACCTTAACGCCGGTGGGCTTCCGCAAGATCTGGCCCTAAGCACTCCCGGCCAGGTGGGCATAACGTGCCTCTACGTCTTCAAGCATATTTGGAGACAACGCTTCGACATCATGGGATTATCGGACAAGATTAACCTGGAGCAACCCGATCTTTAGCTGGAGGTAGCATCTCGCGCTGGGAGCGCTCTAACAAATCGTTGCAGCAGACCCCTAAGGCCCTCGGCCAGGACCGAGGCTCTGCGCGGGAATTCGGTTGCCAGTTGGCTGATGCGGCGGGGCGGCTTAACTCTATGTTATGCATATTTCGACAATTAGCCGTGATCCTGGAAACCAACGGGCAATACTTCTGGAGTTAGTGGGATAGTAGATTCCAGTGTGAAGTATTCACGCCTTACTTTGCTAATTCGGATCCAAAAACCTTGTAGCCTGTAAAGCTCATGACTGGTAAGCCTAAGAACCGTAGCTAGTTTTTTCCGAAAGTAATGTTGAAGAAGAGTGGAAACCTCGTTTGACAGAGATTGAATAGCTGCTCAGCTGCGAATGCGTAATCTACCGTGAATGCGCTCTAGATGAAGGCAATATTCTACAAGGGGTGTTGAGCCCGGTAGATCTCCGCCATTAGTTTGAGTACAGTGGAGAAATCGCGTGCATGAGTAGGAGAAATTGAAATGCAACTGCGGGGAGGCAATATGGCGGAATACCTTTTCGATGGAAAGAGACTAAAGAAGCGCACTGGTCAAAGAGAGGGAGAACTTGATGGAAACAGGATAAAAGCGTGGAACGGTACACAAGTAGGAGAAATTGACGGAAAGAGTATCAAGGACTCCAAAGGTAAGACAGTTCTCGAATTTGACGGCAAGAACGTTAAGGATGACGCCGGAAAGAAGTTGGCAACGATCGAAGAAATAAGGAAAATAGTAGACGGGGAGGCGGGGATCTCCTTAGTTGCAATGTGGTATTTCTTTGTATGGAAATAGCGCAAGTTCGAAAATGCATAACAAGTCGTTGAAGCCGACCCCTGGACGGCCGGCTCCTACTGTGGAATAGGATTCTTAAACGCCGTCAGGGCTGGAATGATGCGGCGGGGCGGCTTAACTCTATGTTAGGCGTTGTTGGTCCTGTCCGACGGTGAATTAGAAAGGTAGAGACGTGAATCTTGGCGAAAAGCTCGGAAAAAGTGCCAGTTGGGGCATAATCTTCCACACTGATGTTGGAATCCTCTTGCTACTTGTTTTAGCGAGGACCGCGCTTCAAGTTTTCACCAACGGACAATACGGCTTCTTTCGTGATGAGCTAGTACTACTGGACGACGCGAAGCACCTGGCCTGGGGTTATGTAGCGTACCCTCCTTTTGTACCTTTTCTTGGCCGCATCGGCCTAGATCTCTTTGGGCCATCGATGATAGGCATACGCTTCTTTGCTGTCCTTGCGCAGGGCGTGGTCATGCTACTGGCTAGTATGATAGTGCGCATAATGGGAGGGAACCGCTGGGCACAAATCGTTGCCGCCGTCGCAGTTGGCACCTCGCCAGTCTCGGTTGTAAATGGTACTCTGCTTCAATACACTACCTTTGACTCTCTGTGGTGGGCCCTTACTGCCTACCTCATTGTTCTATTGTTGCAATCAGAAAACCCTCGGTGGTGGATCGGCATTGGTTTGGCCGTAGGAGTCGGTCTGCTGACGAAGTACACCATGGCTGTCTTTGTTGTTGGAATTGGCCTCGGAACGCTCTTCACGAGAAACCGTCGATATCTCGCAACTCCTTGGCCTTGGGGAGGTCTAGCCCTCTCTCTGCTTATCGCACTTCCGAATCTCTTGTGGCAAGTCCAGCACGGTTTCGTCTATTTGAGCTTTTTGGGTAGTATTCACGCTCGTGATGTGTCCCTCGGACGCGCAGATAGCTTCCTACTTGATCAGATCAAATTCAACGGGAATCCTTTGACAATTGTCTTGGTGGTTGCTGGTATTTACTGGTGCTTCCTTCGCCAAATCGGCGACGCTACCAGATGTTAGGGTGGATGTATCTAGTAGCCCTCACGCTACTTGTTCTGTCCAAAGGACGCCCCTACTACTTGAGTCCGGCGTATCCAGTCTTAATTGCCGCAGGAGCCAGGGGGGCAGAAGAACGATTACAAAAACTGCCAGAATCAATTGGTCGCATCCTGCGCTATGCTGGAAACGGAACGCTATCGGTGGGAGCAGTATGCATCGTTGCACTTACGCTTCCTTTGGCACCGGTGAATACCGGTTGGTGGAAGGTCACCAGCTCGCTAAATGACAATCAGGCTGTCGAAAAACAATTTTCGCAAGAAAATCATTGTTCGGCGCGGCGGCAGGATATAGAATAAGGAGTCAATTCGCCATTCGTGAAGCACGGGAGGGACTTCATGCCGGCATTCCTCATTCCCAATCGATCCCAGATGCTACTGCTGACCCAAATTGATCTTTCGACGGTTGCTCCTGAAGGGAGCGCGGTGCATATCATCAACGAGCTGGTGGATTCTTTGGACACCCACGCAATTGAGGAATCCTATGAAGTGGACTCCGACAATGGACGCCCCCCTTTCCATCCAAAGACTCTTCTGAAAGTTGCCCTATTGGCGCTTCACAGCTGCCGGTTCTCGCTGCGCAAGATGGAAGAAGACACGATCAACAACCTGGCCTACAAATGGTTGACCGGCGATATGACCATCGATCATTCGACGATGGGACTTTTTCTGGCGCGGTTTGCCGGAGAAATCGTGGAGTTGTTCAGCCAAGTGGTTGCGAGCTGTGCGGAGCAAAATCTGATCGAGTTCGACCTTCTGGCCATCGACAGCGTGAAGCTACGGGCGAATGCCAACTACAAGCAGAGCAAGACCCTTGAGGGGATCAAGAAGGAAGAAAACAAAATTGCAGCACGCCTGAAAGAGGTGCTAGAGACTGCCTCGGACGCGAAGAGCGCTGAGGAAGAGGAAGTTCTGGCGTTGAAACGGCGTGCGCAAAGGGTGCGGGAAGCCAGGAAGGTTCTCCTGGAACGATTGGCAGAGAAAAGCCGTGAGGCAAGCGAGAAGAAAAAGCAAGAGCTTGTTGAAAAGGAGAAGGTCAACATCACCGACCCGGACGCGCATATCATGCAACAGGCGAATGGGGAGCGGAATCCAGCGTTTTCGATCACCACAACCACGGATGTGGGCCACGATATTGTGACACATTTCCAAGTGAATGCTGAGGATAATGATGCGGCGGCGTTGCCCAAGGCCATCGAGGGCAGCCGTCAGAACACAGGAGAGAAGCACCGTGAGGTCGAAGCGGACGCCGGATTTTCCAGCATGGAGAACTATGAGAAGCTGGAATTGGATGAGCAGGAAGCGCTGATCCCCGACCCGCGTATGGAAGTAGAGGAAAACGGGACCACAGCGAAAGGAGACTATGATCGCTCGAAGTTCGCCTTTCGAGCGAAGAGCGACAGCTATCGGTGTCCGAGCGGATGGATATTGAGGAACAAAGGTTCGCTTGAAATTAATGGCCGGATTTATAACCACTACGAGAATCCCGGCGCCTGCGCCAGGTGTGCCTTCCGGAGCAGGTGCACGAAGGGGACGTACCGACGGGTGTATCGCGATCAGAATGAAGAAGTGCGCGAGCGGATGCGGACGAAGCTTGTTAAGAAGAGGCCACAGCAAAGGTACAACAAGCGCGCGCACACTGCAGAGTCGCCATTTGGCAACCTTAAATGGAACCTGAAGTTCCGCGCAGTGATGCGCAGAGGGTTAGGAAAGGTGCGCATGGAGGCCGCGCTGTTGTTCATGCTGCACAATTTCATGAAAATGGCGCCATCGACTGGCTAATTTCGATTCGACAATGGTAGCGGAGGGTGACACGGAGGGCGTACGAAAGCCTGGAATAAAGCGCATCGCTGTGGGAATCACGGACAGATTGCCACACGTCATCTACTATTCGGTACACGCCTGCGATCACGATGCTCCCCTTGGCCCGCGTGCGCATTGGTTTTTT
>CAVUXE010000008.1:0-57717 GCA_963745235.1 uncultured Spirochaetota bacterium
TGTTGAAGAACCGCAGCGCCTCGTCGGCGGTCTGCCGGTGGAGCCAGCGCGCGATTGGCACGAGAAGCAGCGCGACGCCTGCGGCGGTCGCCCCGGCAAAGTAGAACAGGGCTCGCGGCATGGGAACCACAGTGGGAAAGAGCAGGCTGAGGACGACCACGGCCGAAACGAAAGCAAAGGAAATCCACGAGGCCGCCTTCTGGCCATGCCGTACCGGGACAGTCTTGATGCCGAGGTGACGGTCCTCCTCGAGATCGCTCCAGTCGTTGGGAATGTTCCTGCCGCCGATTTCCCAGGTGAAGGCCCAGGCAAAGAACACGAGCACCATGGCGATGCTCGGAGCGGCGTTTACCGCCCAGACGCCTGCCAGGCCGCCTACGCCTACCATCAGTCCCGAGAGCAGCCCTTTCCAGTAGCTCACGCGCAGGAGCTTGCAGTAGACCGTTTCGAGGATGAACGCCCCCGCCAGCAGGAACGCGCAGCTTGGCCGCAGAAGGAACGCAAGGACAAGGGAAAGGAGGCCCCAGAACGCCACCCAGGCGACCCCCGCCCCATAGCTGAGGCTGTCCTGGGCGAGGGGGTGACGCTGCCCCATGGAATCGAGATCGAAGGTTGCGCGGTCGGATCGATATTTCACCATCTTCTCGCGATCTACCTTCACATCGATGACGTCGTTGAGCGCAAAGACCGAGGTGTAGCCGGCGAAGCCGGCGACCAGCCCGAGGATGATCGTGCGAGTCGACGGCGGGCCTCCGAGGAGCACGGCAGCCAGCGCGCCGCCCACCGCGGGATGAGCCACGTCGAGAACGGAATGTGTCATCCTCGAAAGCCCGAAGAACTGCTTGATTCCTATGACTTGGCGTACCTGCGCGGCGTCCATGCAATCCTCCTCTCTTTTGCCCTCGCGCTGATTGCGCGGGCGTCGTTGACAGCGCCCGGCCGCTTGGAGTGGGCACCGCCCACCTGCGTGCGCGGAACGCCCCGTAGCGGCACGGGTCCCTGCCGAATGTGGGGCGCATCAACAGGAACGTGGGGACTTCCCGCAGGGACTTGATTAAGCCCGGCAGGCCGAAACGCAGCAGCCCCTCGGGTCGAAGGATCCCTGGTCCAGTCGGCCGTGCCCACGCCTCCTTCGACCCGCCTCGTGGCATCCAGCAGCTCGGAGAAGCCCTCGACACTGGCGAACGCAGGATGCGACCACTGGTCGAGAAGCTGCCGCATCACGGGCTTTTCCCGGAAGTTCAAGGGGACCGCGCGTCCCTCTGGTTCCAATCCGCGAGCATCAGGATCCCCCAGGCTTGAGCACCCATGTCAGCTCTCCGGCAAAGACTGCCTTGTCGGGCTTGTGGGGTCCGAACGATTGGTAACTGCATGCGGTTGAGAGATATAGGACGACACCGATGGCGAGCAGCACCGCAAGAACGTAGATCACGATGAGACGCGCACTCACGAGGCGGGCACCTCGGTCCTGCCTGGAACGGTTTCATGGCCCGCCGTGGCCCATCTCGAACAGGCAAGAGGAATGTCTGGTCGCCACTGCATGAGGGCCCCATTCTACTGCCACGGAACATCACGTCAAGGCGACAAGGTTTCCTGTTCCCGACGTGCCGGGGAAAACGAAAGAGGAGGTCAGCAGAGGATAGCACACAAAGCAGGCACAACGCGATGTACCACTTTGCGGTCCTCTCGTAGAGAGTTTCGTTTGCCTCATCATACACGGTGAGGCCACGAGGCGCAGCGCTTCCATAGCATCACTACATTTATGATTCTCGGATCTCGCTCTCTCCCAGATGCGGCGCTCGTTTCGGACGGCACTCATTAACGCATAACATAAATTGCCGCTCATCCCCGCTAGCCATATCATTACGGAAGTGAGGTTACCATGAACAAGCTCGCCTCCCTCTTGATGTCGGCGCGACCGTGGTCCTTTTTTCTCAGCCTCGCCTCCGTGACCACCGGTTCGGTCGTCGCCTATGCCGCCGGTAGCTTTCACCTCGGCCGATTCATCGTGGTGGAGATCGGGGGGGTGGTCATGCACGCGGGAATCAATCTGCTCAACGACTACTTCGACTTCAAGCATGGCGTGGACGACGCGAACGTCGCGACGAGCCAGTATCGCGCTCACCCGCTCGTCGAGGGGACGATGAAGCCGGGCCAGATTCTTGCCGTAGCTGGTGTCTGCTACGCACTGGCGATTGCTGCCGCTGCATACATGGCGGCTGTGGTCGGCTGGCCGCTTGCGGTCATAATGGCAGCGGGGGTGCTTATCAGTTACTTCTACACCGGCGAACCGGTGAACTTCAAAAGGCGCGGGCTCGGTGAGCTTTCGATGTTCATCGCAACGGGTCCCCTTATGGTGACCGGAGCCTATTTCGTACAGACCGGTTCGTGGGACAACATCGGCAGAGTGGTGCTCATCTCGATTCCGGTGGGGATGTGGTGGTCGCTCATCCTTTCGGCCAACAACCTCAAGGATATCGATACCGACCGCAATACGCTCGGCAGAACCGTCGCGAGCATGCTCGGTCGCCGGGGGGCGGTTCTTTTCTTTGCCTCTCTCGCGGCAGTTGTCTACGGCGGGACGCTCCTCGATATCCTACTCGGGGTGATGCCGGTGTGGGCCGTCGCTGTTTATGTAACCCTTCCGCGCATTATTGCGCTCGTCCGGCTCTTCTGGACCGTCGATCGGATCCCTCCGAACGCCGATCCCATGACCGCACGGGTCGAGATCGTCTACAGTCTGCTGCTTGTCGCCTCGTTCGTGCTCAACCGATGGGTGCCGCTCAATCTCTCGCTTTGATGCCGGCGTGGACATAGGCGATGCCTTCGGAAAGTCGTACGATCTCGATCCGGCCGAGCCCGACTGACCTCATGAACTTCGCGAGCGCCTCCTGGTCGAGGAACGCGTTGATCAACGAGTAGAGGTAGGCGTAGGCGAGCTCCCAACCGAAGACGAGCTCGATGCGATCCGAAAGTCCGGCCCGTGCCACCTTTTCGTGCCCGCGCGCAAGCATCTCGCTTACGAGGTCGACGCCGCTCACCCTGCCGTCCCGGCAGGCCAGCGCAAACGCTATTGCAAGGTCGACGGTGCCGTTGCGATGTCGGCTACGCGGCTTCCAGGCGCCAGATTCGCCATGCGTACTAAGCGCGTCCTCCATGCCCGATCTATATTGAAACTGAAGAGATGGTTGAGAAGATCGTAGGCCGCACCACGCGGGAAAACATGTCGTGCACATCGATCGATTGGAGATGCTACGTTCCGACGGGGAGCAACACAAAGATCGTGGTCGCCCAGAGCGCGTGCGATATGACGGTAGGCGCGATGTTGCCCTCACGATAGTAGATCAATCCCCACGTTGAGCCTGCGGCGAAGGCGGCGATGATGAGCGCCGGGTTCAGCGTCACGACATGCACGAGCGTGTAGAAACCTGCCGTCGCAAAGAAGGCCGGCAAGCGGCCGTAGCGTTCGCCGAGCGTGCGCTGGACGAAGCGGCGCCAGTAGATCTCTTCTGCCGGACTCGTGACGAAGAGAAGCAGCAGCGCAACGGCCCAGTGAGGCAGAGCGCGTCCGGTCGCGTAAACGGAAGCCACCATGCTGTGCGATTTCGGCACGAGGAGCGGCAGCAGGATGTTGCCGGCGTAGAAGATGCCGTAAAGGAGGGCAGCCGAGCCTATGCCGATGAGCAGGTGGCGCGGGCGGAAAGCGCGGAAGTCTTTCCGCCGCGGCACGATCTGCGTGAGGGAAATTGCCGCAAGAATCGGTGTTGCCACTGCCATCTTGACCCAGAAGATGCCCTTGGGAAAATCAAAGACGATATACCAGAGTACAATCGCCACGACAAGCGATGCTGCGAGCGCCGCCAGGCGCCGGCGGGATTCCTTCTGCGAAACAGCCCTCCGGTCGGTCATAGCGCCAGAACGATCTTCCCTCTGTGCAGCCCCGCTTCAAGTTTCCTGTGCGCGTCGGCCACCTCCGAGATCGGCATCACGCTGTCAATGAGCGGAACCACGCGCCGCTCCGCGACCAGCCGGATGACCGCCGCCATGTCGGCTTTCGTTCCGAGAAAGAGGCCCTGGACGCTCCGATGGTGATAGTAGGTCAGGTGGATGTTGATTTCGGCGCTTCCTCCGCCCAGAATCCCGCACGCGAGCAGCCGCCCGCCGTTGGTGAGCATGGCAAGGCTCCGTTCGAATGTGGCGCCCCCAACTGGATCTAGCACAAAGTCAACGCCACCGTCTGTCTCGTTCGCCACCCGCGCAAGAACATCGTCCGTCCGTCTGTCGACCACGACATCTGCGCCTAGGGCGCGAAGCGCGGCGAGCCGATCGTCCGATCCGGCAGCGGCTATTGTGCGCGCTCCCGCGTCCCGGGCGATCTGCAAAGCCATCGATCCGAGGATTCCGGCGCCGCCCCAGATAAAAACCGTATCGCCGCGCCTGATAGATCCAACCGTCCGGAGCGCGTGATAAGCCGTGAGCCCGGCGACCGGAAGAGAAACAGCCTCTTCGAAGGTAACCGAATCGGGAAGCGGAAATATATTCTCCTTCGGCACCGCGACAAACTCCGCGTATCCGCCTTTCACGTGCAGTCCGATGCTTCGCCAGGTAAGGCAGAGGTTGGTGTGCCCGGCCCTACAGGCGGAGCAGTTGCCGCACGAGAGGAGGGGGTATACAACAACACGTTCGCCGCTTTCTAAAAGCGTTCCGGCGATATCAGCGCCGCAGATGTGCGGCAACGGTGTTTCGAGGCCCGGATACCCGTTCCTCACCAGAATGTCCATCCGATTGACGCCGGTCGCAGCGACCCGCACAAGGACTTCCTCCTTGCCGGGCACAGTCGATGGAACGGGATCAGGAAAGTCGCTTGCCAGCTTGAACACCTCCGGCCCGCCGTAGGAGGCAATGGTCATTGCCCGCATTATACCCTCCACCTCACTCCTTAGTAGGTCATCCGTCGGAAAAGAACGCATGCCGACTGCCGAAGTACGCAGGTCTGGTCGGAAAAGTCCAGCTCACCCCTGTGGTAGAGGTAGCACAAGGGGAAGTCAGGTGGACTGAGGCTACGGCAGTTTCACTGTCGCGGACATGTCCTTCCGAGCAGCCATTCCAAGCACGAGGTCCAGGAATGAAAGCATCTTTTCCTTGTACACCGAATCCCCAATACTCGTGAGCGCATTCCGCGCACGCCCTGCAACCTCGGTCGCGCGTTCGAGGGTAAACCCGTCCACTTCGTCGACCTCATCGTCCACGTAGTCGTCGACGAGTTGATAGGCTACCCCTACATTCATCCCGTATTCCGTCATCGCGCGGACCGAGTCAGGGTCGCCTCCCGCCACCATCGCTCCAGTCCGCGCCGATGCCGACATCAAGGATGCGGTCTTCAATCGTACCAACGTCAAGTAGGTGTCGAAATCGACCTTCTCCCCAGAATGCATCAAGTTGATGAGCTCCCCATGACACATCCCTTCGGTTGCAAGGGCTATCGGCTCGATCACCTCCTTTGGCAGGTAGTGAGCCATGAGGTAAAAGGCTTTCGAAAAAAGCGCGTCTCCGGCAAGCAAAGCGATGTGATTCGTGTAAACGGCGTTGAGCGTCGGGAGCTGGCGTCTGAGCGCGCTCCCGTCAAGAATATCGTCATGAACCAGGCTGGCGTTGTGGACGAGCTCTATCGCAGTGGCAAGTTGAATGAGAGTTTCGTGAGTCTCCTCGTCATCGTGATTGCTCACAGCGCCGGCGGAGAGAAGCGCCATTGCCGGACGAAGTAGCTTACCTCTTGCTCTGAAGATGTAGGCGACGATCTTGTTGACAACGCGATTCGTCGTTTGGATTTCTCTGCGAATATTGCGCTGAACGCGCGACAGGTCACGCAGAATCGGCTCGTAGACCCGTTCGATGCTGCTATTCCCTAGGCATCTAGTTGCACTCTTTGTCGACTTTTTGTCCGATATTTCCCAGATGACCTCAAGGCCATCCTTACTCCCGAGCTGAACGCTCTTGCACTATCCATTCCGCACTCCTCCGCTGGGGTGTCAGTACCTATTCCGCGGCGCCCAGCTTCGCAACCTGGCAGTACAGGACATTACCCCGTCAGACCCGCCTCGTAACAGACCTTCCCCGTGGCTGTCGGTCTCAGCTTACCTACAAACTAGGCACACTCTCCTCACAGTCAGTCGGCGCGCCGGTCTTGATGTTCACGCCGCGACCATTGCGGTAGCAGGTGCCGTATCGGATGGAGAGGTCCGAACTCCGGGGACGATCCCTAACCCCGTCATTCGCGATCGGGGCGGTCACAGCGTTGAGGCTACAAGGAAAGCTGCAACATCAGCCGGCCGATTGGAACGCAGAACGCCGAAATATTCGGACTGACATAGCCACTACCCGTGGCTGAGACTAGGCATTTCCGAGATGACGTAGTTGCCGTCTGAATCCTTCGACTCAGGCTCATTGAACATCAACATGACCTCTGCAGTCAGCTTGCAAAAACTGTTGAAGGTATAGGTAACCGATGGGGTAACTTCCAAGATCGGATCTGTGTTAGAGAAAATCTGGGCATACGTCCCAGTCTTCCAAGTACCTTGGAACCCCGAATCGGGGAGAACCGCCGCCAAGCGTACCGCCCATGTCCAGGTCGGGTCTTGGAGCGAAGCCGTCAGCTCGGCGCCGTAGATATTCAACGCGTACCAGGTTCCCTCTACCACGGGCACGCCGAAGACTGTACCGGTATCGCCGGCCTGAACGGTGTCGCCGAAGTGTCCCATTGCGACCTGCCCGCTAAGGGCAAAAGTCTTTCCGATCAGAGGGGCCCGCACCTGGAAGTCAAGGTCCAGCTGATAATACAAACCGCTCACAGCTTGTCCGCTCCCCGCGAGGCCCATGTATGGGTTGAAAACCGACGAAAGAAGAAGGTTCCCACTATAATCTTGGTTGTAGAGAAAGGTCCCTACTTCGCTTCCCATCTCGCTGAAGAGATCCCCATGGCCGGCGTTGCTGTCGGCAGCGACGAAGCCGTTGAGGTGAATAGCGTATTGGAGATTATCCACTTTCGCAAACCCGGTTTGCCTCTGATGGAACGGGTCGTCCGAAATGCCATTCGAGTAGCCGACCCTCAGTAACATTGGCAGCGGCAGATGCAGCTGTTCGGGAAGAAATCGCTGAGGCAGGTTTGGGGCACCCTGAACGAGACCGAGGACGCCATCAAGACCGCCAAAGTGACCAACAAGGGCAAGGCCCATTTCATAGCCTGAGTTGAAGAAGAGGTTGAAATTGGGAGACTTTTCCGCGAAAAGCATGTACGAATCATCAGTCGCGCTTTCCAGGTTGGTTGGGTCTTTGAACTGCCCCACTTTAAGGTACATTGCATTTCCTATCAGGGGAATGTCCACGTAAGCGTCCGTCAGATCCAATACACCATTATTGGCGAAAAAACCCGAGTACGAGGCGTTTGCCTGGGCCGTACCTCCGTAGGTAGTCGATAGCCGCCAGTCGAAACCCTTATAGGCTCCGCTTATGTACAGTTGATCCGCAGTGTTCCATAAGTAAACCCTAGTTTGATTGCCGACGGTGTCATCGGACACATATTCCGTTTCGCCCATGGCTTGGATGAGGCCTCCGACTGACACTTGAAGGTCGTCGGTATTCACTACTGGCACCGCGTGTGCTTGAGCTACGGACACGAGGCCCAAAAAGACCGTAAGCAGACTCGCCCATTTCATCATGCTTTTCATTGGTCACCTCCTCCAGACGTATTAGAACTTGGTTTTGCTGACAGCGATAGATCCCATCGAACAGTTACTTTGTTATCCGTGTGCACAACGAAAAATATCGTCCGCGGCTTTATGCCGAAATCGGTCATGAGAAGATCTTCTGTCCCTGTAATTCTTAAGGTGTTGTCATTAATATCGAAAATAGCAGAGACGCTTACTGGATTTTCCTTTCCTGCAACTGTAAGGCTACCTTGAGCAGAGATGTTGTAACGGCCGGCCACCGAAGGATCGGGAGTCGCCGTGGCGCTGGCCAACGAAAAAACGATGTCCGGATTCTGCTTGTATTTTAGGTCGTCCCAGAGATTGCGGTCAAAATTCGAACCTTCTCCAGGATTTTTGAGAGATTGAACCGGAACATCGAAGATAAAATTCCCGGAGATCAGAGCAATCAACGTATCGATATCCGGAATAGTGGGCGAGTCCGCAGTGAATGTGCTGGTTTTCAGGGTGAAGGTGGACGTTACGCTTTCCCACGTATGCAGCGTTGAGTTTCCGTCTAGCCATAGATGGCCGCCACTGTTAATTGATAGGATGTAACTTCCGCTGTCTGCGTATACCGGCAGAGAGAAAGAAACAAGACCCACTATCAGTAGTGTGCTGCCCATCAGTTTTCGAAACATTCCCTTTCCCTCCGATCATCAATAGTGCGATTTTCAGCTCGCGTGCAGACCTCCGGCGGCCATAAGCACAAGTTTGGCTCGAGTGACCAAGGCATACGGAAGTGATCTTGATTGGGCGAGGCTACTCAACTGCAGGAGATCCTTTTCGGCAAGTACAAATCAGCTGCTTGGGTCCGCCTTTTGCCATTTGCTCATCTCCATGATGCAAGATGAGTCCAAAATACAGAAAGCGCTATATTTATTCAAGTTTTCGTTTTGGGGAAACAAACAAACGGTGATTCCGAGCAATACCTATCCCAGAAGGAGTCGATGATAAACTCACGAATGATGAAGATTCTCAAGTCCTATGAGCAAGGGGAGTGGACCTCCACGAAGAAGTTGGCCGCGGAACGGAAACTGTTCTCCCTTCGTACTATTACGCCCTGTCTTTTTGCTGCTGTTAGCCGCGCAGTCACTTCAACAAGAATGCAAGCAAGCCCACACTTGCTTCGCTTCCAGAAGCTGTTCATGCTCCAAGGCAGCCCATTCTAATTGGAATTTCGCAGTAGACAAGAAACCACTTATGAGTAGGACTCTTCGGACCGACCGGCTACCCTCCTATGTGGTCACCAGGTGCACATCCATTGCCACTACTGGTGCTGCACCTTGATATTGAACATGCCGTCCTGGAGCGCGCCCCACAATCGCGCCCACAGGGCAAAGTACATCTCGGGACCGCGGGCCGAGGAGATATCTCCCAGGTCCAGGATGTCCGACCAGCCGAAGGATCTCAAGATCTCCCCTACCCTGGCCTTCGCGTCCTTATCGTTTCCCGCCACGAAGATTGTATGATCACCCCCTTTGACCGCGCGTGGGTTTACCATGACATTCGCCGTGATGGTGTTGAGGCTCTTGACGACTTTCAAGTTGGGAAAAGCATTCTGGATACTTTCAGCGACACAACGCGTCTGGCTCGCCAGCAGGGCGGGAGGTCTCCCCGTGCTGAAATCCAACTCATTTGCCGTGTCGATCAGGACCTTCGGACCCACGTTGCCGGCCCCCGCAAGGCGGAGAGCTTCTACCGATGCCTGCCGTTGGTGGCGTTAATAAGAAGCTCTCCGTGAGCGGCAGCTTCTTTGAACGTTCCGACTTTCGCCTTCTGCTTCACCATGGTCAGCCATTCGTTGAGCGTCCCGGCCATATTCTTTTTTTCGTCCAGCTTGCCCGGATCCCTGGTGCCGAGCACCACGTCATGCCCAAGCTCCACGAGCTTTTCTCCCAGGGTTTGCGCGACGACTCCCGATCCGATAATTCCGATTTTCATGACAGCCCTCCTGTTCTCCCGCAGGCAACGAACACGAGGGAATTTCGATCAAGGACTGCCGGAAGGCAAGCCCGGAGGACCTCCCCTTTCGGACAGGTGTGGTGCACAGATCGTTTCGGCGCTACAGGCCAATCCGAGTCACGTTGTTCGGCTCCTATGCGCGCGGAGACTACAACGCCGCGAGTGATCTCAACATTTTCATGGTTGTCCCTGAAGCAGCGGACCGTCCAGCTCTTCGCCATGACCCGTGATAGAAGACAATCCGTTCGCAGATGTTGCCCACCCGATCCGCAGAGCGCTCGAGGTTGTGCGCTACCCAGGTGAGTCGGTTGGCCTGGTCAGTGGTCTGTGGGTCGCTGATCATGATTGTGATGAGCTCGCGGTAGGTCTGCTCGTACAGCGAGTCGACCTCCATATCTTCCGGCGGGATGCCGCGCGCCTCCTCGACATCCTGGCGCATGAAGGAGTCCAACGCTCGGTGCAGCATGTCGCATTGCCTTGTCGGCCATGCGGGGAATAGCCTCCAGAGGCTTGATCAGGGGCTTCTCGCCGAGGGCCAGAGTGACGTTGGCGATTCCCTTGGCGTAGTCGGCGATACGCTCCAACTCCGTGGCGATCTCGAAGATCGCAGCCAACGTGCGCAGGTCCCCGGCCATCGGTTGCTGGGTGGCGATGAGGGTGAGGGTGTCGTCCTCGATGGCGTAGCGCTTCTCGTTGATGAGGCGGTCATCGACTATGAGGCTGTGCGCCTTGGCCGTGTCCCTCTCCTTGAGCGCCCGCACGCTCTCGGCCATGGCCCTCAGGGCCAAGATCTCATCCTTCAGCCGCTGTAGCTCGTGTTCGAACTTTTCGCGTGGCATCGTTCACCTTCTCGCTTGTACCTTGTGCCTGCTCGCATCCTAAAACAAAACTTACTGTTTTTGCGCGCGTCGCGGTCTAGTTGGATTTTCTGTTCTAAATAATCGCCTCTTATCGAGAGTGCGTGAAACAAGGGGCAGCCATGGCTACAGGAGTTGACCGACCGCGCCCGGGGGAAGTAGAACGGCAATCACGATGGCTGCACCCAAGGCAACCGCTGCTACAACGCTTAACCACAGCGCAGCAAGCCTCGCTGTCTTCCGCGCCATCACTCGGCCGACAACTAACAGGGCTACAGCGACCAGGACAGGAATTGCTGCAATAAGCATCGAGGCGAAGGGCCGCAAACGCAAGGAACAAGACGATGGGGTGGAAAGAAGCGGCCATAGGCCGAATACCGTGAAAACAGTGCTTCAAAGGGTATCGAGACCGTGGCCAGGTCTTGTTTTCGACCGACGATCGCGATAGAGTTTCTAGCTGAACAGCTTTTCCTCTTGGAATTGTCGCCCCCGGTTTCAACTCCTTTCCGGGGGCGATTTCTTAGGTTTCAAAGAAGTACGGAGGCATGCCTGCTCCCCCATGAAGGTTCTTTCATGCTGACGATCTCCCGCGCTGGTACACATGATTGATCGAACGAAAGGGTAATAAGGGCCGATCCCTCCCAGCGCTGACTTACCGCCATCGGACTCCGCGCCTGCGCATAAACGCTGCATGAAATATCAGTCTCGGGCAGAAGGTTAGGCAAGAGAAGCGCCAGGCTGTTTCACTCAGGAACTACCGCGGAGGATTCCCTGTCGCGCCCTCTCAGCGCGCACCATGGCCTGGCGCGGGAGAGTATGCACCCTGCGGGGAGTACAGGGGAAAGAAAAGAAGGGGCCCCGGAGCGGGGATCCCGGGCCGTGTCGTGTGAAGATTTTCGTCTACCTTTTCGGCAGCCGCGGTGCGTACTTAAGGAGTTGTCGTCCGCTGGAATTCTCGCTCCGCCTTCCTCATCACAACCTTCTGGGATTTACACGCTTCGCAAGAATACTCGACCCACAGATCACCCAAACCTGTCTCGATCATCTCTGTGTTGCAGAAAGGACACAGAACCTCTGTCACCCCGTGCTCCGTTTTACATCCATGCCACCCCTTCTTTCTTCTCGAGCTCTCTCCAGCGCTGTTCCATCTCCTCAAAGCCATGCTTGGGCATGAATCCGAAATCGTGCGAGCCACGGGGACCGCATCCATAGGGATACACCTTTTTCGGAATACCAAGGGGGAACGCCTCACAGCTCAGGCGTCCCTCGGTGTCTCCCAACCCTTTGCAGATCGTACAGAATGGTGACGCCATGTTTACGCGCGCTTCCCAGGCCAGAGCGAACGCAAAACCCAATAGATAGCGAACAAGGTGAAACCTACCAGCAGCACAACGAGCTTTCCCATAGAAACTCTTTTCAAAGGCCGGAGCGACTTGCCCCGCCAAACAAGTCGTTCGGGGTCTCAGAGAATTAGCCCAACATTGTGCATGGGGGACATTTTGAGCGGTAAGGCTTCCGAATATAGGGAGTGTATCACAGTGAAGGCCCTGTCTGGGGAAAAGAGCGGCCCCGGACGCTGAGATCCCGGGGCCCTGCGCCGCGGTGCGATCCGCAGAGGGCTCGCCGTGTCACTCGCCAGAGGAAAAAGCGCCGTTACCGACAAGTGGCTGTGGTTCGTAAAAGCCCGGGGCTATGTCAGTCTTTGAGAACACACTCAACCTGGCCGAGCAGCGAGAGCAGCTTCGTTGCGAACTCCTCAGAGCCAGGACTCTTTTTCATTAGGTCCGCCAGGGCCTGCAGCTTGAGATAGACGTCTTTGGGGATTTCGTAGTACGCCGCGAAACCAATATTTGCTGCATCGAAACAAACCTGGTCGGTAGTCATGTTGCAAACTCCCACTGTCAGTCCTAAAGGTTACACACAGGAAGCCGGCTTCTCAGGAGGTCTGGAAAAGAAAAAGTGGGATTCGCCCCTGGACTATCGCGCCAAGCCATGGTGCGCGCTGACGTTGGCGCGACGGGCATCTTTTCTTCGCTTAAGAAACGCTTGGCGCTCTCCTTTAACGAAGCCAGGTCCAACTTTGTTTTCGGCCGATGATCGCGGTAAACTTTAACTGAAGCCTTCCTCATGGGGATCGTCGCCCCCGGGTCACCTCCTTCCCGGGGGCGATTTTTTGGGTTTCAAAGAGGCACGGAGGCATGGCTGCTGCTTTCTCCATGCTGACGATCTCCCGCGCTTGGCAACATGACGAGAAACCCCAGCGCTGACTTACCGCCACCGGACTCCGTGTCTCGAAGGAAAACGTGCCCATCAGAAGATCGCTCTTCGGCGGGAAAGCCGGCAAGACAGTCGAATAAACAGAAAGGCCCGGACGACTTGTCTCACCACAAGCCGACCGGACCACCACAGAGGTGTGACGAAAGATTGCCGAATCTCGTAGCAGAAGGCGGGTTAATGCTTCTGTTCGTCCTCGGGTTTCTCAATGAGATCCTCGACTTCCTCGACGATCACTTCATCGAGCAGACTGCAAAAGCCTGCTGTTCCATCCCTCACATTGCGCAACACGGCGGAGATCTCCGTCTCGACGTTGGATTCCATTAGATCAACCACTGATGCCAGCATGTTACGAACGATTCTTAACAGGTCCTGTTCCTTCATCGCAACCCCGCTGCATGAAAAGATCGGTCTCGAGCAGAAGTCCTGGCAAGTGAAGCGCCAGACTGTATTCGTCTTGCTAAGATCGAAGTTTCGAGGAATCCTCAATCGCAAGAGTGAAATCAAGACCGGAGTTGGGTTCAACCCTCCGCCTCAAGACCCATAAAGTGTTGCGACCAAAGGACGAGTCAAAACAGGACATTCGAAGGATGCAAAACCGAAATCCATGGTCATCAATGGTTCCTGAATCAACAACGGGAGGATTGCAATGGGCACATATGCATCTATGGTACTCAAATGGAGGTCGCTATGAAGGTAAATGGTAGCGCAATGTCCCAAACGGCTCTTTACCGGATTTCGGCCGTGGCGCTCCTCGTTGGGGCGGCGCTAGTCACGGCGGGCAACCTGCTGGGTCCGCAGGGCGATGCTAGAGAGGCGGTCGCCAGCGGGACGTACTATCCGGCCGCGGTCGTCGTGCTGTTGGGCGGCTTGTTGGTCATGGCGAGCTTGCCGGCCATCTACCTGCGCCAGCGGGCGGAGAGCGGCGTCCTCGGCTTTGCGGGTATGGTGGCTGTATTCGTGGCGGCGATGACACTGCTCGTCGGCTTCCCCCTGATCCAGGTTCTGATTTACCCCTGGATCGCAACCATGAGCGTCTCGAACAAGGTCCTCAACGATGGGCCGGCTTCTTTCAACGTCTTCTTCGCGGTCGCCAGTGGCATCGTCGATCTGGGTGGAGTCCTCTTCGGTGTCGCCACCATACGGGCCAGGATCTTCTCCCGCCAACTCGGTATCGGCTTCATCGCACTCACGGCGGCCAGTTTCGTACTCGGCTTCCTGAGTATTCCAGGGGGTGGGGGTATCGCTATGTCTTGGTGGTGGGCAACGACCGGGACCTTTGGTGTGGTCGCCTATATGGTGGCCCTAGCCTGGTTTGCGATCGAACTGCTACAGACCGTCGGCGTGCGTCGACAAACCCCATGAAGCCTTCATTTCAGTTGCCGCGAGCTTCTCGTTGCAGCGTGCTTTTTCGGCCTTATCGAAGGTACAGGGATACAATGTAGCCGGGGGGCCAAAGCCATCTTTGCTCTTTTCAAGGGGTCATTACCCACCTATTTCGGCGCCATTCAAATGACAATCGCTAGACTGGAGAAACCAAGGGCGTTCCACTGTGCTCTTGTCCACAACACCGCGGTCAAAAAGGCGATGGAGCGTCACGGGCAGGTGCCCCCAGTAAGGGGCACCGTACAGACGCTTCGAGGTTCTCCTGAACAGGTCGCCTCGGCGCTGCTCAGCGCCGGTTGATTTTCTGGGCGCGCCTTCATAAGATGATCCATCCAGGAACCAATCGGAGGCCCTTCCATGAGTGACCATTCCTTTGAGGTCATGGCGTCTGCCCTGCTCATCATCGACATACAGAACGCGTTCATCCATTCCAACGGCTCTCTCCAGAGAATGGGGCTGGACACCTCTCGGACGCGAAAGGTCACCGAGCCCATCAAGAAACTGCGTGGCATGTTCCACGAGGCGGGCCTCCCCGTCATCTACCTCCAGCACACGCACGACGCCAACGGCGCGGACATGGGATTGATCGCTGAGGTCTTTCCTCCTATTCGGGCTCTCGGCCACTGCTTTAGTGGCTCTTGGGACGCTGCGGTGATCGACGACCTCACCCCCGCTTCAGACGATCATGTGGTCGAGAAGCACCGATTCAGCGGGTTCTACCAGACGGATCTCGAGGATCTCCTCCGAAGGCTCCGCATAAAGAGCCTTGTTGTTTCAGGAATCGCCACCAACATCTGCGTAGAGTCCACGATCCGCGACGCCTTCTTCCGAGACTATCCAGTCGTAGTGCCAAGAGAGACAACCGCCTCATTCACTGAAGAACAGGAGGCGGGCGCGCTCGGGAACTTCGCGTTCGCCTTCGCAAAGGTGATTCCGCTGGACGACGTCATCCGTTCGATCTCCGCCACGCGGCAACCCTGAGGTCCCTCTCGGGCTGCCCACGAGACTCACTTGGCAGGTCCCAAGCCCCACACAGATAACCTCCTTGACGATGTTCTTCTTTGAGAGGTAGACCGAAGGCTACTTATGGCTACTTTCTTGAGCTAGGACCTCTCTCGCCAGGAACGAAGTATACATAGTCACGAAACTCTTCGTCGGGGTTGCCGTCACCGTAGGGGTGCTTCTCGTTTGCGTTCGCGTGGCAAGTAATGCAAAAGTTTCCCATGAAGACTGCCTCTTTGCCGTTTGGAAGATCACGGGTGATCCAGAGCCAGCCGCCCTGGGAATGAGGATCCTCGGGAGCCTTGACCATGATAGTGAGCTGGATGGGCTGCTCGCCTGGGGCGGGTTTCGGCGTCTGGTAAACTTCCTTTACGATGACGGTACCAACCGGGAAGTCCCACACGCGTTTGCCGTTGTCAAGGGTTGGTTTCACAGTGAAGCCGACATCGTTCATTCTTGGGATACGGAATCGGTTTTGATGGCCTGGTATTGGATAGTCAAGAACCACATCTGTCGTCCGTTTCCATGAGTGGTAGTCAGGTGTCGCGTACACATGAGGCTTCTCCGCCACGCAGCTTAAAAGCATTCCACACACGGCGAGCAGCGAAACACCAATAGTCCACAGCGCCGGGAGATTGTTCCGCACAGTCATGGCGACCTCCCCTGAATAAAGCCAGTAAGAAGCCAGACTCGTTGAGGTTGATCTTTTCCCTTGAGTTTCGCGGAAAACGGCCCCTTGAACTGAAATCCGGCTTCCGTGGCTGACTTTGTTGCCTCGCTCACGACGATCTGCATTCCCTTCGCGATGCCGCAGAGTCGACTCGCGACATTCACCGAATCACCGATTACCGTGAAGTCAGCCCGGCGTAGCGATCCAATCATGCCGTGGATGACCGAGCCAGTGGCAATCCCAGCTCCGACAGCAAGGTGGTCGAACTCTTCTGAGCTTTCGGCGCAGAGGCGAACGATGCGGAGTGCTGCTGTGCAGGCGCGGTGTGGGGCGTCGTCTCCTGAGTAGATGGCCACGATTTCGTCGCCCACAAACTTGTCGATGTCCCCGCCGCTTTTCTGGATTATCTCTGATTGTTTCTCCAAAAGACGGTTCAGGACTTCCACAACCTGCTCCGGCTTGCGGCGCTCGGTGTAGGAGGTGAAGCCGCGGACGTCTGTAAAAAGCAAGGTGCGAAGAACACGCTGTGGTTCTTGGCTCGCTTTCAAGGAGTCCAAAGTACTTGCCGAGACGTACTTGGTGAGCTCGAAACGCTCTCGCAGACCCCCGACCATAGTGTTGACCGTCCGTGCAAGCGTCCCAATCTCATCGTTGCTTCTGATTTCGACTCGGCCCTGAAAGTTCCCCGAGGTTACCTCTGTGCACACCTTACCAATGAATTGCACTGGCTTCAGCACGACGCGTCGAAGAAACGTGCCGATCGCCCATACGAGGATCGTAACCACCACGAGAAAGCCTATTCCCGAGCCGCCTATTGTGAATGCCTGGGCTTTGACGGCCCCTGTCACGTCGCTCCGTATGTCAATGACTCCCCGCACAGTATGGTCCGCTCCATGGCACACAGTACATTTGGGGAGGTTTATCAGAGGTCTGTACGCTCGGAAATATGCCGTTCCTCCAGCGAGGGGATGACCGAGGTCGTCTCGAAAGAACAAGTCTTGCGGCGGTATGCCAGCTGCCTCGGCGAACCGGGGTGTCGGCATGGCCTTGCCTGGAGGCGACGGACGATCCTTGATCTGAAAGCGCTGCTTCCCAAGGTTTCTGTTCACCGTCTCGATGGTGGAATTGTCCGAAAAGGCTCTTGTTCCATCTCTTCGATACAGAGTGATTGATGTTCTGGCGTCCGTGAGATTGACCTTGGTAAAGTAGCCAACGGCTTCAGGAGCGTTGCCCGATAGCATCAGGGTCTCTATCGCGATGAAGTGATCGTCACCCTGTCTTTGCAGGCTCTGTATCGAAAGCCGGTTGCCAAAGGCAATCAGTGACGCGGCAAAGACGACAATGACAGCTCCAATCCCGACGGTCAACGCAACGACGAGGATGGTATCTACCTTGAAAGTTAAAGAGAAAAACCGTGCCTTTCTGTCTTTCATCGATCCCGTCAGTATAGGCCGGGGCTATCGCGCCTTCAAGCTTCGCGTGCAAAGCTTCAGACCAGTTTCGCACCAACGCTCTGAGGCACCCGGGCAACATCGGAGCTACCAGTAGACAGTCCGCAACGTTATGGGAAGTCAGGAAGGCTTTGCCACCTGCAAAAGACCATCATAAAATAAGTGCTTCATTCCACGTCGCCCCCAGCGAAGTGTTGGAACAGATTCTCCTTGAGCTCTTCCAGTGCCGGCAGGCGTTTCAATACAGATAGCTCACATCCAAGGATCGCCGCCACCTTCCTCAGAGCCGCAGCAAGAGCCTGCCGCGGGACGTGGATGGCCAGCGGGATCCGAGAATGCTTTCTTACGAGTTCGAGCAGCTGCTTGTTCAACGCCCAAGCTTTTAGGTCAGGATCATCCGCCTGATCAAGAAGTTCAATACCCAAGCCGAGCCCGCTATGTTGATCGACCCAGCACATGGCCATGGGGTAGTAAGGTCGTTCACCTGGTGACTCTCGTGTAGGAGTAGGTACGTAAAAGAGGTCTGCTTCCCAGATCCCTTCCTGCCTCGCCGTCGAGCCTTTCAGTCTTGCGGCCTCAGTTTCGTCTACTACGGATTCTTGAAGTGGCCCAACAGGGGAGGGAGCTGGTTTTATCCACTGATCGATCCAACCTCCATCCGCTGCCATTACGCGAACGAAAAGCTCCTTCGCCCGAGGCGGCGCGAGCAATTCCGGCTCCGATCGTAACCGCGAACACGCCACAAAGGCTTGCTGCAGAACTTCAGTAAAGAAAACGACCTCCGATCCATCAAGACGCCAGGGGTACCATCCGCGTCGGTGACTCCTAAATTGCGGCCAACTGTTGCGCCCCCGAAAGGTAAGACCGAGCGATTTTATGAGGGCGAAGTCGCTGGCTTCCAGTCCCTGGCGGTTTTCAAACGATACCATGAGGCACGGGAACCCATAACGGATTTCATCGTCGTCTGCCCTCAGTTCGCCAGCCTGGATTCTGCAGTGGATGCTAAGCCCGGCGGCGCCAAGGTAGGCAGCCAGCCCGAAAACCTCCCCTCTCAGGCCCAGGACACTGCACCAAGCGATCTGTCCCTGGTTCGCGTCCACCACTCCGAAAACCATGTTGTCGTCCATCCATACCCAAGGACCAAGGTCGCGGAAAGCCTCGGCAGCAGCAAAAAGGTCTCTCCATTGCTCGTCCAGTGCTTCTGGCATGAGGGGAGAATAACGGAGACTATCTTACCCTGTGAACCACCTCGCGAGCCGACCCGAAGCTAACCCTTAAAATGCCTTCATCTGGCTTTGATCTACTTTCCTAATCTTGGATCCAACTTATACTTGAGAGGGGTGCCTATGACGATTTTCGAAAAATCGGGGTGTTCTGGATTTAAGAGGTAGTTGCACTGACCGGGGACCACCCCTGAAGGCACGCGTAAGACAGCGCTTCGATGCGATGTGATCCAGTCCCCTCCAATTTGCTGTAGTTTAGCCCATCCTGGGTCTACAAGCCTTTGCCACCCTCGTGGAAGAGTAAGAGGATCCAGTTTTTCAACGAAGCTTTCATCAAAAGAGCACGGGATAAGAACATAAAGCGTAAGCAGCCGCTCATCCGTGTGAACAAGAAGCTCCAAGGTTGCCAACGACTGAGAATCGGAGGTGTAAACAACCTTCTGCCCGCTCGTATTCCACCGCCCCGGCGCTCGCGCTGCTCCTGCGCCATCAAAAGCGGTCCGAACATATTTCGGCTTGCAAATGCGCCAAGCCTCTACTGTCATGAAAAAACGCCATTCTCAATTCGTCCAATCAAGTTTTCAACAAGAGCTGTCCCTGCCTCGGTTGCTATCATCTCTTCAGGCGATAGTCCTTCAAATGCCGAGTTCCTGCGCTTCAACCATTCCAAGGCGGCTTCCTGATCGCCTTCGTAAAGCTCGCACGCGTGCCAGAAGACGCGGAGAAGCCTGACAGCCCGGTCCGATTCAATAGAGTCCAGTCTTCCGCTCTTTTTTCGTCTCTCAAGCGTGCGAAAGCTCATCTGAAGAGCTGTCGCGATCTGTGTGCGATCTAGCTCCAAGGTATCTTGAAGCAATTTTACCGTTGTATAGGGAAGGCCCTTTTGTATCATCTTGAGGATTGTCTTAGGACTATTTACCTTGACCCCGAGCACCGACCAATAACCGGCCGGATCGCCACAGCCTACCCGGGGAGCGGTTCGCCTTGTATTCCTGTACTGAGCTCCCGCGGCTATCCCCTTCGACCTAGTAGTTGCCATATGGCGTAATATATGCGTCATTTGGCGAACCTGTCAATACATTCGTTCTCGGAGTCGACCGAAGGCGCAGTTATTGGAAGTAGGTAGCAGACCTGCCGGAAGAACCTCTTGCAGTGCGACATCCGGGTCGCCGCAAAACATCCTTACGTGAGGGGAAGAAAACCAAGGCCTCGGTGGGCAGTCTGTTCAAGAAAGAGTAAATTCGCTCTGCGCCGGGCCATGGTGCGCGTCGAGATGACGCGACAGGGCTTCCACTTTGCCCGTATGAAACAGCTTGGCGCCCTTTCAATCGTCCTTGCATTCTCCCGAATAATCCTGGTAAGCTGCTTTTTTCCCTTGTGCGTGCGCCCCCGGAAAATCCTGTTGGAGGATGCCTCCTGGAATCCCGGGGGCGATTCTTTAGGCTTTCCCAAAGAGGCACGGAGACATGGCTACTGTAATTGGAAAAGTCCCCCTGCGCCATGCTGACGATCTCCCGCGCTGGTACATGATCGTGAAGAAAAATGAAGGCGATCCTTCCCAGGCGCCGACTTACCGCCACCGGACTCCGTGCCCAAAGAAAGATACAGAAAGCGCCAGGCCGTTTCACTCAGGAACTACCCGTGGCCTGGCGAAGGCCGACCGGGTTACTTCAAATCGTTGCGGGTCCGAAGGCCCATGACATTTCTCACGGGGCGTGACGGGCCCACGTCAGCTCCCTTCCGACGGGCTCTTACTGTTGTGCTGGATCAATGCCGTATTCCTTTCTGATCGATTGCGAAAGGAATTGAGCATCGAAAAGATCGTGGTGTATTTGGATACGACAAACCCTTCAGAAAACTTCACCACGGCCCTGAGCACTATCTCCCACGGTCGGCTGTCAACTCCAAAGCTGCTACCGCCCCTACCGCGCTTCCCCGCCCGTTGTTTTCGTTGGCGTAAGCCTCCGTTTCACCTTCCACTTTGAACTGGCCTGCTATCGCCTGAAGGTCTTGCGCCAGCTCTGAAAGCTGCTCGACAGCACTCGATATCTCCTGCGCCGACGCCGCGGCGGCATGGGTGATCTGGTTCGCCTCTTCTACCGCACCCGAGACGCGCTTCGCCTTCTCAGCCTGCTGCTCCGTTGCCGTTGAGATGCTCTTGCTCATGGCCCCGATATTTTGAAGGACTTGCGACAGTTCTTTCACAGCAAGGACCTGTTCCGCCATGGAGGCGGACACAGCAGAGACAGTTTCCCTGACCTGCTGCGACGCGGACCGTATGTGGTCCATGGCCAGCCGCGAGTTCCCCGCGGTTTCCACCCCGCGGGCCACATTACCCTTGCTTACCTGCATCAGCCGTTCGATCTCCTTCGTGGATCTCGAGCTGCGCTCCGCAAGTTTTCGCACTTCCTCCGCCACCACCGCGAACCCGCGGCCATGTTCGCCTGCTCGGGCCGCTTCGATGGACGCATTGAGGGCCAAGAGGTTCGTCTGATCGGCAATGTCGGAAATGACGTCCACAATTCCTCCTATCATTTCCGAGCTGTCGGCAATCTGCTGCATCCCTCCTGTCACCAGATGTACGGCCTCGGAGCCTTCCGCTGCCTTCGCCATGGACTGGTCGGTCAACTCTACAATCTGGTCAACGCTTTTCGAGACATCCTCGATGGCATTCAGCACCCGAGCCATAGTGACAGAACCCTGGCTCACGGCCGCTGCCTGCGAGTGGGCGGCCTGGGAAACCTCGGCCACGGATGCGGCTAGGTGCTCCGCGGAGGCGCTTGTCACACCGAGTGAGGATGCCTGGCTCTGGGCGCCTTCCGCGATATGGACGATGGCTGAATTGATTTCCTCGGTTGACGAGGCAACCAGACCTGCCTCTTCCTGGATCCGCGCTACCATCAGGCGAAGCCGCCCCACCATTCCGTTGAGCGCGCGAGCGAGCTTCCCCACCTCATCCCCGCGGTTGGCCTTGATCTCCTGCCCGAGATCCCCTGCTGCCACCAGCTCTGCCAGAGCGATTCCCCGCGCTAGCGGCCTGGTTATCGAAATCGCAAAAGAGATGCCAATTATCATCGCCAAAAGCGGCCCGGCGACGAGTGCGACCTCCGTTGCTTCGCGCACCTCAGCGATTACATCCTCACCGTTCTGCGCAGCCTGGAAGGCGTATCCATTTTTCAGCTCGACGCTCGATGAGAGAATGCCAAGAGCGTTTTCGCGCTCCGCGCCCTCGACTCGGAGAACCTGCTCCACCATCCTCTCGTGAAGGGCCTTGGAAGGCGCGGCGCGGTAGGATTTCTCCATTTGGACAAAAGTTTCGTGTTCTTTCCACCAATCGTCCCACGCCGGCTTGAACTCAGCCCACAGCGCTTGCTCCGTGTCCGTCCTTGAAAGAGGCTCATACGCCTTGAGCGCATTCCCGGCGGATTGCTCAGCGTCGATCAGGTGCGAATAAGCGGTCGTCCGGTCCTGGTCTCCTATCCCCTCGACGAGAAGCAAACACTCCGCGGCTTGCACCTCCTCCATCGCAACCTTGAGGCTCAAAACGGAGACCGATCCGGGGAGAAGGCCTTTTACAGCGGAGTCGAGCAGAGATGCAACACGTGTGACGCTCAGCATGCCGAAATACCCGACCGGCACGATCAGAAGAGACACGAACAGAAACCCTGCGAGTAGCTTGGGGACCAACTTGAAGTTCCTCACACTCTCCCTCCTTGGCAGGCGATGCGCGGCCGCGTCTACCGCTTATGGAAAATGGACTCGCCGTGAAGATTGTGGGTTTCTATCGTCCCTGTTGACTGTTAGAGATTGATTAAGTCCGTTCAAAAAGGGGCGTCTCCGTTGTGGGAATATAGCCGTTCCCTTACCGCTCCCCTTCAAATGTCAGATTAAAGGATGGCCCTTCGGGATCACTGGTCGAGAGACTTTAGCATGAACAACTCCAAATAGCGGATCAGAGGATTCTTTTTGGTAATCCTCATCAGGCTCTTGCTTGCCGAGAGTTGTTCCGCGAGGGCATGGAGCCTATTCATGTCTGGCGGTTTCATCTGGAAGCTGTGCCGCAGAGGCCGCGTGTAGTCGCGCACGAGGGCATTCACATCTTCAACGAGATTCCGCTTCCCCTGCGTGTCAAACAAGGGGTTCCACTTCTCCGTCAGTTCTTCCAGCATTCCATCGAGAGATTTCCCCGCTGGCACCGTTTGGGCAATGAGTGACTGGATCGTCTTGCGATAGCGAAGAAAGTTCTGGTCCTGAATCATCTTCACGCCCCCCTCAGATGGTAAAACGCCACCGCCTGCAAGTCTCAGGGCATCGCTAAGAAAAGTTAAGATATCATAAAGCCAGAACTGCGATGGCAGTAGACAGGGCGACCCATTATGGACAGAATACCGGCTCGGTATGAGTTGTTCGTGGGTGTTTGCCTACGGAGACCCCGATGAGAAGAGCTGTTGATATACCTTCTTCTCACACTCGGGGCAGATTCCGTGACTAAACTCCACCTCCGCGTGGTCACGCATATAGTTTTCCACCCGATGCCAATACCCCTGGTCGTCACGGATTTTCTTGCACGATGCGCAGATGGGAAGAAGCCCGCTGAGTCTTTTTACGCTTGCCAGTGCATCACGTAGCTCAGAAACAATCTTCTCCTTCGCCTCCTCGTCACGCTTACGCCTAGTGATGTCGCGCAGTAAAAGAGTCTTCCCGATCTGCATGCCTTTTTTGCTTACGAGCTCCGTGATCGAGATCTCTATGACCATACTGCCCTCGTCAATTACGCTCGGCAAGACAACTGCTTTTTCAGCGGTTTTAGTTGGAAGATTGATCAGGCTCGAAACGACATCGTCAAGCTTTCTTCCGATGATCGAAGGATCAATCTTAAGAAATCGGCAAGCCGCCGGATTCATGTCGACAACTCGGTCAAGACGATCAAGGACAACCACTCCTTCCTGTAAGCCTTCTATCAGTGTCGTTCGCGCTCTGGGAACCAGATCCAGAAAATGCAAACGATTGAATGCAACCACGATTAGGATCGCACTAATAGCAAACCCAACCGAGGTTGCGTCCAATCGGTAGAGAGGACTATTCGGTAAAATCGGAAAGAAGAAAGCCAATCCAAGGGATGATTATGCTGGCCAGATAAACCGTCGCCTGCATGGCATACACTCTGGCAACTTGAAAGGCAAGCCGCAGCAGGTGGTATGAGGCTAGAACGCTGAGAGATACAAACCAGAACATCAGCACAAAATACCAAGGCCCGTGAAGATAGATTGCTGTCGTGGCTCCAGTGACCGGCCCAAATATGACGCCTCTCCAAACGAGGTGGTGGAACCCATTCGTGAAGGCAAGGACTATGGTGGTCCCTGGAATTGACCAGACGGCGGCAAGCATCCAAGGCGACAAGGGCCAGCGGGACTCGGAATATTGAATAGCGAAAACCAGAAGCAACGGCGCGACGTTACAGAGACCGATAAAGCCAAAGGCGGCCCACAGGTACATATGGAACTCGTCGAACGAGGTTGTCTCCATCGCTGAGAAAAAACACCAAATTGCGATCGAAAAAAACATGAGCGTCAGAGCTGGTCCGCCCACGGCAGTGCCCTTGCTCCATGCGAAACTAGCGGTAACAAAAGTAATGAAAGACGCTCCGAAAAGAACGAGCGTAAATAGATTGATCCCTACCATACCCCACCACCATGGTGCTGATCCGTAAGATCTCCAGAGGATAGCAGGTTAAACCAAGTATTACATGACTGTTAAGGGCGTATGAATATCCGTCCGCCCTCGGGGACACTGCGCCCCAAAAGCTGAATGGAAAACAGTGTCGCGCTGTTCCCTTGCGAAAAAAGAAGCGTCCTTCGAGCGAACCAAGCAAACAAGTTATGGGGAGAATGCGCCTTGCCCCCTCGACGCGCAGAGCAGCGGGTCGCGCATATCCAGGAGGAGCGATGATAGTTCCCCGGTGCTCCATAACTGCGTAGATTCTCGGCGCCTCACCGTGGCCTTGTGAGCCCCTCCTCGCGCGCAAGGTCTTCGGCCATTCTGATCAGCGCATCGTGGAAAGCAGGCCGAAAATCGCCCATGGCATCGAAAAGCTTGGTTGATGCAGAGATCATCGCGTCGTAGATTCTGGCCACTTCCTGCTCACCGGCGCCAGTCAGTCCCAGCTTCACCTTGCGGCGATTTCCAGGGTCGCCGTCCTGCCTGAGGAATCCTTTCTTCATAAGGGCTGAAACCCTCTGACTAACAAGAGATTTGCTCATGTCCACGAAGTCGCTGACCTCCTCCTGCGTCGGAGCGGGCAATTCACGCGTAGACATGAGGACGAGAAACTCAGGGTAGGTGATGCCTGACGGAGCGAGGAACCGAAGGCGGGCGATCCTGTCCAGCCGGGTGGTGATTTCATGCAGCAGATAGATCTCCGAGTCCTTGAATCCCCCGCCTCGCATCAGTAGACCTCCGTGTGGATGTACAGGGCCCCCGCCTTTTCGAGGAGACCCCTGCAGTCCGAGACCATGGCCGCGGAACCGCAGACGTAAAAATCGGTTGTGGCGGGATCGAATGTAAGACCACCAAGGGCCGCCGTCACCCTCCCATGGAAACCGCCGGACGCAGGTGCCTCGCGGCTCAGACAGACGAGTGTTGATCGCGGCAGAACCGAAGCAAAGCATGAAAGCGGATTGTCCGTCTGCGTCGCACAGCCGAACAGCAGCTCGGCGTTTCCCACTTCTCCGCGGTCGCGCAGCTCCTTCAACATGGGCAGAAAGGGTGCGAGCCCCGTTCCCGTGGCAACGAAGACGCGGCGCCGATCGTTCGAAAGCAGCCGGTAGCTCCCAAGGGGGGAGCTCAATCTCGGATTCTGTGCCCACCGCGGCGCCTTCGGCAAAAAGCGATCCCCTTCCCCCGGTTCTCGTGCTGACAAGCAGCGTGACTTCCCCGTCAGCCACGGATGCTATCGAATAGTCCCGCCACTCTTCATCCGCCACGCGGAGTCGGGCGAACTGGCCAGGGGCGAAACGAACAGGCTCGTCAAGTTTCCAGCGAAGCTCCCAGATCGTTGGGGTGATCCGGCGCTTGGACACAAGTACAGCTCTTTTCTTATCCAACGATCGCGTCGCTGCGGTCGGGCTGACCTTCCCTCCCTGGACCGCCGCCATGATCCTGAAGAATCCAAAGGGACCGAGGATTTTCGTCGCCGCGCCCACTCCCCCCATCATCGCACCGACGATTCCAAGGCTGCCGGCGTCGGACCCTGAAAGATAAAGCCCCTTGATCGGCGTCACGGGACCAAGAAGCGTGCTCCGGTACCGTTGGGGCACCGCGGGCAGACCGTAGAATCTGCCGCGAGGATGCGATGTGTAGTGCTCCACCGTGAGGGGCGTTGAGAGCTCGCGGTACGAAACGAGTGCTTTGAGCCCTGGAATCGCGGTCTCTGCGAGGTCGACAAGCCCATCGGCGATTCTCTCTTTGAGCGACGAATAGTCAGGCCCGCGATTGCCGTGTGGTCTGTCCTTCCACGCTGCAAACGCAGCATCATCCAGAAATGTAATGATCTCCGCTGTGTGGAACTTCCCCTCGCCTGACTTTGCAGATGGAAACGAAACGTAAATATGGCTGGGCCTTCCCTCGAGTGTGCCCCTTCCCTGCTCCGGGAGCGAATCGTGATCCGTGTCTGTGTTGACCCACACATTCTCGCCTTTGATGCCCAGGCTCGAGACAGGGGCTTTCAGACGTAGGTAGAGGGTGACCGCGCTGATATCCCCCTCGAGGTTGTCCACGAATGATCGCACCCTAGCGGTTTTTCCGCCGATCACTCCTTTCGTCGGCAGAAGGCGCCCGTAGGTCGAGCGCGCACCGACGTCCGAGATGATGACGGGCGCGCGGTATTCAACCTCGCGCGGCTCGGCACCTCTCCTGTCGATGGCACGGACCCCGACCGCTCTCTCTTGCTCGACAATGATCGATGTCACTTCCTGGCAAACATGCAAGGAGCCGCCGTATGCCTCGATGCCTCTCTCGAAGCTGCGGGCGATACGCCCGGACCCGCCTTCTGGGAACCAGGCCCCGTGGAGGTAGTGGCCGACAATTGTCGCATGGATCGCGAAGGCGCTCCGCGACGGGGGCAGGCCGTAGTCGCCCCACTGGCTGGTCAGAAGGGCTCGCAGTTGCGGCGAGCGGAACCGCTTCTGAAGGTAAGCCCCCGTGAGCTGGGTTGCCACGCGGCTCCCCAGACGTCTGCCGAGGCTGATCCAGAACCCGAGGAAGGGCGGCATGAAGTTACGGACAAAGCCTTGGACGTTCCAAGCTTGGACCCGACGAATGTCTTGGAAATAGCGTCGAATCGCCTTTCCCTCAGCGGGGTAGCTATCGATGAGCCGGTTTTCATATTCGCGCGGGTCGGCTGGCACCTCAAAAGTAAGGCCGGGGTAAACGAAACGCTCGAAAATCTCCGGCATTTTGTTCCAGTGCAGTCGTCCCCCGGAGAGGAAATCCATGAAGGACCGTGCGAGGGTCTTCTTTTCCATCTCGCCAACGTAGTGCAATCCGACATCCCAGGAAGCCCCGTCGCGGCGAAACACATGGGTCAGCCCTCCCGGTTCGGTGTGCTTTTCCAGTATCAGGACCTTTTTGCCCGCAACCCCAGCCAAAAGGCCTGCAGCGGTCATCCCTCCAATTCCCGATCCGATCACGATCGCATCCCAAGTCTCAGTCATGGCAGCCTCCATATGTTTAATACACAAACAGTTTAATACTTAAACATAAAGAGGACAAGAGACTTCTGGGGGAGGCCAATCGGAAGGGCCTGACTCGACTTCAAGGTATGTCGCTTAGACGGTGGTCGCGCGCACGACGTGGCCACCCTTACCGCGCAGGGGATCTCCGCGGTTTGCAAAATAGCAACGTGAGCACCTCCCGGAAGCGTGGCGATGAAACCAAGCGTCGAAAAAACGGCTTTTCCCGTCAAATAAGGCACAACGCCCAGCCAGGTGAAAAAGGTCTGTTCTGCTGAATCGAATCCGACCGCGGTCAAACCTGCCGCCAAGCTCTCCCGCTCGAAATCTACCGGTGCGAAGGTGGGTGCGTAAGGCACCTGGATCGCAGTGGCAACAAGCCGTTGGCGCTTCCACGCTTGCGTCGCTGGATGATCGACCTCGAAGATGCGCAGGCTTTCTCCAAAGGTACTTCGGTACGCGCAAGTGTCGAGCCCCGCGCCAAGCACTGCGAGTTGGCGAACACCGCGAGCCACAGCGGCCGCTAGAGAATCTTCTGCAAAACGCGTTCTCACCGCAACGAACAGACGCATCATCCTCCTGGATGGGTCGTTCGTCGCTTCGCGCAAGGCTGCTTCTGCGTCCACCCCCAAGATGCGCACCGCCAGCGGATCTGTGAAGATAATGCCTTGCTCCAGCACTTGATGGGCGGCGCGATGATAGGCGGCACCCAACGCTGTACGGCTTGGCAGACCCAGTTGCATGAAAGAAAGCTATTTGTCGAAGTCAGACGCTGTCAATGGGATAGCCATCGTTGAGCCACTGCCGCTTACTCTCCGGTCTACGAAACCATGAAAACGAGACCGTAGGCGGCTTAGCGGCAGTGCCCTCATCGACTCGGCCACCGACTGGCTCGCTTCTACGAAGGCAAGGTAATCCTACTACCCTCGCGCTTGACCGCAACCATCGCGTTCCTTCCTCCGTTCGCATTGAGAGCCCGATAGAAGCCCGTCAGGGACTCCACCGTGACGCCGTTCACCGTTCGGATCACTCCACTGTCAGTGTCCGGCGCAACACTGAAGCAAACTCCTGGGGATCACTCGCAAAACCGACGTGGCCGCCGGGAAACTCGATTAGCGACGTGCCCAGACGGTCGGAAAGCGCAGCGGCCGTCCGGTGCGGAAATTCACCCTTAGAAGCAGAGCCTGCTGCGATAACAACCCGCATCGAGGAGTTCCGGAGAGCTTCTACGTCCGCCTGGTACAGCACCACCGGCAGCAAGCTATGCCCGAAAAAGCGTTCACCGGCTGTTACCTCGCGCGCTTGAGCTGCGGCGTCGGAAGGTCCTCCGCTGCCCTGGGGACGCATCGCCATGCCGGTGAACGCCGCAAATCGCTCCCAGGCAGAACGGATGCCATCCCTTCGGTAGGTCTCATAGATGTCCCGCATCCCCTTCTCGGCTTCCTGCGCGTCTGGCAGGAACACGGCCACCGGGGGTTCGTGTGCCACGATCGTTCGCACTGAATCAGGATGCCGTGAGGCCAGGGCAAGAGCAGTGACCGCCCCGCCGCTGCTCCCGAACACTTGCGCTGGTCCATTTCCCACGACGTTGAGCACTTGGTGGACATCGTCAGCAATGAGGTCAGGGTCTGCGTCTTGATCGGGGTTGTCAATCGCGCTCTGGCCGAAGCCCCGGGGCTCGTAGGTCACAACGGTGTGATCGGCAGCGAGTAATGAGGCAATGACCGCAAATGGTGCGCTGTCCATCGGATGGCCGATGAGCATGAGGACGGGTCCCGATCCCCGTAACTCGTAGTACAGATATGCGCCAGGAATGTGTAGCCTGTAACTTGTCGGCATACACCCTCTCTCCTTGTCTCTCAGTTTACCAGTCGGTCGTGTCCAGCGGCAATTATCCTTCCCGCTCAAGCAGAGTTTTCCACACTATTACCCCAGCAGGAAGAGATCGAACTTTTTGCCGCCCTGGGAGGTTTGGTCGGCCTACCTCCCGAAAGATCCTTCTGTCACGAAGTAGACCGATCGCCCTTATAGGCAGTCGGGTCAATGCGACTCAAGAGTTCGCTCTTCTCTCGAAGGAGACGCCACACCTTTCGATGACGTGACCGGACGAAAATTGGGGCTTCGAATTTTGGTACGCTACAAAACAGCTTCTCCGTGCGACCCTCCCCCATCCATTCTATCAGTTATTGACAATACATCATAGATACAAGATTATACATGTATCGGAGGTACTCCGGATGGCACGTTTGACTATCGAAAAGTTCCCCGATGATCTATTCCGCCAGCTTAAGACATATGCGGCGAGCGAAGGCAAGACTATGCGAGAAATCGTAATTGAGTCTGTCGAAAAAGCCCTCCCACACACGTTGACGGTCAAGATCCGAGAGGGAGGCAAGTCGTGATCAGTGGTCATCTTCATCATCCGCCGCTGAGACGGAAGCGCCGGCAGAGCGGCTCGCTCGAGCACGGACCACTTTGCCCGTTCCCAGATTTCAACAATCTAAAACATCTTTTGCGAATGCAAAAAGCTCAGGCAATACGGATAGCTCTGGAATAGACCGGGTGCGAGGCCATTTGGTTCCGCTTGAGATCCTTTGTCAGCGGTCCGCCAAGAGCGGCTTTCTTGAGAGTAGGGAGGGGAGAAGTGAAAGTGATCACATTTGGCAGTCTGAAAGGTGGCGTCGGAAAAACTACCTGTGCCGCCTTTCTCGCACAGGCCCTCGCATCGAAAGGTGCGCGGGTCCTCGCGGCAGATATCGATGCCAATAACAACCTAACTGACTACTTCCTGCGTGACTCGGCACCCCAAGAGCTTGAGGCACGCAACGTTCGCCATGTACTTGCCGCCGGAATGAAGCCAATTGAGGCTGTACATCGGTCGGCTCTTGGCGTCGACGTGCTACCAGCGACGCCGGCACTGCACTCTGTCGGCGTAGAACTAGCAAGCGATCCCGGGGCGCTCCTTCGATTCCCTGCAAACCTGCACCGGCTCGATTATGACTTCATTATTATGGACAGCCCACCTGCCCTTGTTCTCGAGTTGCGTGCTGCACTTTATGCCGCGGATCTCGTGCTTGTGCCGATTGCATTCACTCGATGGACTATTGCCGGTTTCCAGCTCTTGCGTCATGAGCTGCAGAAAGTTGTCGAGACAACAGGTGCAGAGCCAGTTCTGCGCGTAATCCCATCATGCGTAACGGAGAAAGAAGCCCAGCAGCTCCTCGGAATGGATGCCTGGTGCTCAACGCGAGCCGCGATACTGCGAAGCGGTGCCGTCAAGGCGGCGAGCACATCGGGACGTCCCCTGAAAACGGACTCGCGCTCATGGGCTGAGTTTCAAACTTTGGCAGATGAAATCGAGAGTATGAAATGAGCAAAACACAACTCGAGGCAATCCGTGACATGGCCGGCCGGGACTCGCTTCCGGAGGCGTCAAAGATCGAAAAGAGGAAACTCGAAGGGTTGGAACTGTCAGAGATTCAATACAAACCCCTGTCTTGGTTCAAACACAATCCGGAGAACGAAATCTTTACCAACCAGAAAAAAGCTGCATATTGGCAAGCCCTCGAACGCGATATCAGGGAGGCAGGAACGGTCCTCTCTCCGCTCATCGCGATGATGGACGGTCTGCTTATCGAAGGGGAAAGCCGCCTCACTATTGCAGGCAAACTTGAAGGAGAGGGGATCGCCGGCTTCGACCGCCTGCCCGTCCGCCAGGTCCTTTCAACCCTGACTCTCGAGGAACAAAGGAAACGGCTTTATCTTGGTAACCTTTCGCGATTTGAAATCGACGAGGATACCCGGGCCGCTCTCTATGCGCAAATCTGGCCCGATCTGACACATGAGGGAAAGCCCGGAAGAGTCTCGACCGGAAATACTGCAACCGTTGCAGTAAAACGCACGGAGGCCGTCCGTGAACTCGCCAAGTGGAGCGGGGTTGAAAGAGCGACAGGCTTGGAATGAGGCCGGAGTTATAGCTGATGCTGCCAGAATCGCGAGAGAAGAAGGCGCGGAAGCGCCGAGGCCAGAGCATATTCGGAAGGCCAGAGAGAAACGGAACGCAGAGCGCAGAGTGAAGGCGAAGTCATCTGGTAATGTGACCTTGCGTCTATCCTACACGGACGCAAAGCTGACTTTACGAATCTTGAAAAGGGCGGGGGCACGGCCAACCATTATCGAAGCGCTTGTTAGCGCAATTAAGACCAGGCAGTAAACTTGTAGCCACGGTTTTACAGTGAACTGGGTGGAGGTGGATGTTGACCTATTTCTTCGTTGTCTCAGTAAATTTTTTGCTTGCAACAAATTAGAGCACTGTGGTATTCTCGGCAAAGACTGGGAGGTCAATAAGAGAAATCAATTAACTACTTAACACCGGGTCGTCGTTGAACGGCCATAAAATGCAAAACCCCCGAGACTCTCGGGGGTCATGCTTACAGCTTTATTGGTAGCTATTTTCAGACCTGGTAAATCCGAGAATAGCCGAATCCCCTGAAGCTGTCAAGCAAAAAAATTAGACGGTGAGGTTTGTCTTTGAACATGTGCATCGGGAGGGGAAGCTTGGACTGTTGCTTTTGTAGTCAAATATGCGCAGGGATAGGCGGCGACAGCGCTGTGTTCCTCCAAAACCTGATCTACTGGCGCCTCCATAACAAGGCAAACGGGAGAAGCCAGCGAAACTCTCGCACCTTAGATCTCTCTCGAAAGCTTTTCTCGTTCAGGTCGGTGAAGCAAATCAGAGGCATTATCACTTCCATGATTAAGCGGGGGTCATCATCAAAGGTGGCTTCAACGATCGGGCGGCTCACAGGCTTTCTGTTTCATAGATTTGGCCTTCCGGGAATTCTGAAAACGAAGGAGGCGTCACCGCAAGACGAAACCTATCAGGAGCGGTCTCCATTGCATGAACACCATAAGGAGGTCAAAGCCGATATCAAACCCATAACAGAATAGAGAAGGCTGCTCGTTGAGCAGCCTTAGCAATGCAAAACCCCCGCTGATTTGCGGGGGCTGTGCTTGCGCCCTAAGGGGCAGCTGTTGTCGGATGTGGTAATCGGACAATAGCACAAACCCTCAAAAGCGTCAAGCAAAAAAATCAGCGCTTCTAGGTATGTCCTGAGCGCCATGGCTCTGGAGGGGACCATGCAAAGTGATTCCGTTGGAGTAGAGCGTCGTCGTCTGCCTTTCACGCTCATCGAGAACATCATCCTTGAGGACCAGGCACTCGGCCCGGTCGATATCCTGGTGTACTTGGCACTAGCCAAGCATGCGGACAGTGAGGGTACCTGTTGGCCTTCCATGGCAACCATCGCCAAAGTGGCGCGTGTGTGCCGCTCAAAGGCCTTCCAGGCCATCAAGCACCTTGAGGCCCTGGGCTACCTCAAGCGCACCGCGCGCTTTCGCCCTGACGGAGGGGTGACCTCAAACGCCTACCAACTCATTCCAATCGAGGCAAGACGTTACCCCCCCGTCGCCCAGACCGACACCCCCTATCACTCAGACAAACTCCCCCCCGTCCACCAGGTGGACACGAACTATATCCAATACGAACAAGACTCAAAGAAGGGGGCGGAGCTCAGTCGTTCCGGAGAGCCTCCCAGACTTCCCGCATCCCCCCCTTCTGCTGCGCAGCCCGAAGAAGAGGTGATCCGTGAGCTCTCCGATGTCCCAGGTCTCATTCATGACCGGCGATTTCGCGAGGGAGCTCGTCGACTCCTGGCTGAAGGCAGGTCAGCGGGGGAGATTGCACGGGCTGTGCGGATTGCTGCGGGGGATCCCCGGGAGCGCGGTGGACTGTCATTTATAGCCGATCGTTTCCCGCGGTGGATTCGGAAGGCTTTAGAGCGAGACCGGCAGGAAAACCAATTGCGGCACCTTGCGGCTTCGCGGGGGGAACAGCGGGAAAGAGAGCGTGAGCAGGCTAAAGAGCGCGAGCGCCTTCTGCGGGAGCGAGAAGATCCGTACTGGCAGAGTCAGATTGAGGCAGCCATAGCGCAGCTGCCTTGGAGGAGGGTGAGGGTATGAGTGAGGAACTAAATACACGAACAATCGAGCTGTCGTGCGAGGAGTACGGCTTAGACGGAGACGGACTCTGTGAAGGGGAAGTGGCTTGTGAGTCAGAGCTCTCTTGGCGTTTTTCCTGTCTTGGGGTATGTGAAAGGGTCGCGATAGACCTCCGGGAAGCACGACGCCAGCGCGTGAGCGGTAGTCTTCGTAGCGGATCTCTCTGGGCTCAAAAGCGGTCAGGGACCGCGAGGGGAGGGGAGAGGGCGAAACCGGCATGAACGACGAGCAGCTGGAGTTTCCGGTGGTGCCTGGAAAGAGGGCGAAAAAGGCCAAACCAAATGATCTTGACTTTGAGGCCCACCTCCGCGGGCGTCATTTCGTGAATGTCATGTTAGGCAAGCCAAGGTTATATAACAGGGGAGGGGATCATGGCAGCTGATGCGAGCAGGAAGGTCGTGGTGGTCCGAAAGAAGTCGGAAGCGCAGAAGGTGGAGGTGGTCGCTGGGCCAACGCCTGGCGAGCTCACGACAGCCCCCCATGGGAGTGGGCCCACAGAGAAACAGAGGGCGAGACGGAGGAGGCAGTCAGAGATCTGGCGGGAGGCGCACCCGGGGCTGCGGTATGTGCAATTTGTTGATCGACATCGAGCTTTGGGATCAATTTGTTGCCAGCTGCTGCGCTACGCACAGGCCAAACGTCGTTTTCACCCGCATGATCCGTGAGGCGGTGGTGCTATCAGAAAAAACCGAACCCGCGCCCTGAAGAAGCATGGATAGTGAGCCAAAGGTCCCCCTGGCACGCGCCTTTTGGCTACGATGGTGATCTCGGGGGCGCTGAAAACTGCAAATAATTCGATTTCAGGCAAAGACTCCCTAAATTCGACTGAATAACGGCCCACTCAAGAAAAAAGCGCCCCGAAAAGCGCGAAAAACCCGAAAAACAGGGAAAAAACGTTGACGAAGGGAAGGAGAAGATTTTACAGCAAGATAAGGGTATGGGCACTATGTATTATTTATTTCTTATATTATAAATATTTATATGATGCAAGAAATTAGTTTTTGTGGGTTATTGCACATACATTTATTCCTGTTCCTTGCCCCGTAAGGAGTTATGAGAAGTTAGATCAACAACAATTCAAAGGGAGGTACCTCTATGTCCGGTAACGAAAATAGCCCAAAATCTCCCAAGCGCGGACGACCAAAATCCAAAACCGTCGGGAGAATGGTCCGCTTTTATCTAACCTATGAGCTGGATAACAAAATGTACGAGTATCTCAAGTCTCACAACGATCAACGCTTCAACATGTCTCGGTCAGTGCTCATCCGGCGGGCACTTGCAAGGTATCTCAAGGAGGAGGAAACCTTCTGGCCGATCCTTTTCGAGCGCATGAACAACTACACTCAAGAGCTTAGGGAAGGAAACGCACACATAGCAATGCTTTGCAACCTTTTCACCCATTTTCTCGCATACCACTTTGTTGATTCCAGCTTGGTCGATCTTCCTCCTGTCCAGAAGAACGAAAGCCTTGCCAAGGCTTATCGCTTGATTGAAGGGTTTTCGAACTCCGTCAAAGACAGTTTGCAACGGGGCACCATATGGCATTTCGATCCCGAAAATATCAAGGAGCTCATTCTCGAGAACGCCAAGGAGCTTGGCCTTGAGGAAATGAATCAGCTGGCAGAAGAGAAGCGCGGGGCACAAGCAAAACGTGATGCCGATCCGAACAGCAAAGGTTGATATGGGCCATGGGGCGCTGGGCGAGCATCGTATAGGGGAGGGACGATGACAGAGATCGAGCTTTAAGGAGGTGCTTTTGGACTTTCCAAATTCTGAATAATAATCTATTATTACGAAGTGTGCCATAGCCACCCCTATGCAAAGGAGCCCACGATGCATTTCCCAGTTATAGGGGGCGCGGGGCCTGCGGCCCCGTGACAGCAGAGCTCACCGACCGCGTCGAGAAGACAGGAGCGCAGCGCGTAAAGGCAATCGTGCGCCACCTCTCCCAGCACGCCCCGCGCCTGGCTGACCTCGACGAGGAGCAGCTGGAGCAGCTTGCGCGTGTGGTAGTGGCTGAAACCCTTAAGGACGAGCTACGCCAGGCCGCGGACCTGGAGCGGATCCCCTACGCCCAGGAGCGCGAGTGCTACCTGGAACGAGCGGGACGGGCAGGGTCAAAGCACACCAGGCTCGCGTACCGCGCGGCCCTGGACCGCCTGGAAGCCTGGTGCGCCCCCAGGGGGCTTTCTCCCTTGGAGCTGATCCCTGCCTTGGCCGATGACTGGATCGAGAGCATGAAGGCCGAGGGCCTCGCTCCTTCCAGCGTCCACCTCATGGTGGCCGCCTCATCATCCTTTTGGACCTGGCTCGAGCGCCGTCACCGCGAGCTTCATAACCCCTTCCGCGGTACCAGGAGCCGTCCGCTCAAGAAGCCAGCCCGCAGGCTTCAGGTTCCCAGTGAGGGGGAGGTCAAACTCATCGAGAAGGCCGCCGGCGGATGGCTGAGAGCGGCCGTGGTTGTAATGGCCAGGGTGGGCCTTCGCGCAGGGGCCCTGCCGTCGCTTTCGATCACGGGAAGCCACTTCACATGCATGAGCAAGGGCCGGGAACAGGTTGGCCTGATCCCCGAGGAGGCGAGGAAGGCGGTTGGGCGCGCCGGGCTGCCGCTACGCTCGCCGTTTGAGGGGAAGAAGGTCAACAAGATCGAGGACGCGCTGAAGTATCTCACCAAGAAGCTCGAAGGGCAGGGGAGGATCCGAGGAGCGTACTCCGCCCACGACCTGCGTCATGCGTTTGCCGTTCGGCTTTACCGGCGGACGCACGACGTGTATGCGCTCAAGGGCGCCTTGGGACATGCTAACGTTGCGGTGACGGAGGCCTACCTACGAAGCTTGGGGCTTGAGCGGTAGCGCTGGGAGAGAGGATCCGGAAGGCTTCTGATTGGTATTCAAAACTTGCTATATGGAAACGCTTTCCCGAGCCCGACTTGGGGCGCTCATGCGGCGTTTGTCCTCCCGACTGCGGATCTGTTTCTATTTGAACCACCAAATGTGACCTGTGTGTGCCATCGAAACAGACACGTTTGTGCAGTCACCGCGCCTTTTGGTGGTCGAAGCCGTCGAGAGAGTCTTGATCAGCGCGACGGCTCAGGGCGGCGTTCTTCGCGCCAGGAGCGCTTTTCGACGCCCAGGATTTCCTGGCGAACTCTCGCCCCCGACTTCTTGTCCTGATCATGGGTCGCGCGGCAGGACCGCCACTCCTGCTTCCTGAGACCCGTTTACAAATGCCTGCCTGAGCTCTGCCGTTGTCTTCAGTTTCCAATGCCGGTTGTAATTCTCAAGCGAAGAAAAGCTGCGACTCCACATTCGGTCGATGTACAGCGTTCCGCGCAAATGGTCGATCTCGTGCTGCAGAATGCGCGCATACCAGCCCGTGGCCTCGATGCGCACCGACTGACCAAGATGATCCAAAGCCTCGACCCGCACGCGGCGAGCGCGCGGCACAATCCCGGTGAAACCGGGCAGGCTAAGACAACCTTCAAAGAAAGCAACTTCCGGCGGGGAGACGAAATGGATTCGAGGATTGATCAGAACATGAAACGGAACCGGCCTGCGCTCGCGTTCCTCCAGGTCAGCACCTGAGAGATTGCCATGATATTCAGCCTTGTCCTCAATGATGGCGATCTGCAGCGGCTCACCGACCTGTGGGGCGGCGAGACCGACACCGGGAGCATCTGACAGCGTCTCGCGCATGTTCTCGATGAGGTCATGGATTCGCTGGCTGCGAATCTCCTCTGGCGTCAAGGGTCTCGCTTCGCCCCGTAATACCGGCTCTCCGACACTGGCAATCTTGATTCTCATCAGGTTTCCATGGTACTGGCTCAGCCCTCGACGCGACAACTATCCTGACACATGGGGATAGGGGAGAACCACCCGTTCCCATCCCGAACACGCGGAAGTTAAGCCCTGCCGCGCCGATGGTACTGCCGCTCTATGGACCGGGGGCAAATAAAAAACACGGCGATCTTCAGAAATTCAACTTCTGCATTTAGCCTTTGCCAACTCAGCAACAAACACTGCCAGTTTGTCGAATATCTGGTTCGAGCCTATATCCTCTCCCATCATCCCAGTGACTGCGTTTAAAAGTTAGCTTCGTCTGGCCACTTCCGATCTCCTCGAATGTCACCACATCGCGCACTTCAACATCATTGCCAAGCAGGACTTCCTTTCCCTCTACTCGCAGCAATTTCCCGTCGTCCGCAGGTTCAACTTTCCCATTCTTATCTGCGTAGAACAGAACTGAGACGATCTTCTCGGGCGTGAGCAGCCTCACGATGCGTTCGTAGTCGTCCCCACGGGGGCGCTCCCTTGATGCTTGACCATATTTTAAAATCGTGTCTGTCTAGGAGGCGAGGAGGTCTCAGAGTGAAGACCCTATCCAGGGATGCCATGGCGCTTTTGGTGACATTAGTCCTCAGCGTTCTGGTAATCATCCTCTTGACGCCTATCGGTTTCGAGACTCGCCCGCAGTCGGCTTTGAAGATCTTCGGTTACATCGCGATTGGTACGATTTTTACTGGTCTCGCCCTGTTCTTGTTGTCTATCGCTTTTCTCTTCTGGAGGGTTCGGTTAGCTTCGAGCCTTGCGATTATCGCTTCGATACTGTTCTTCTTTCCCTTTATCGGCGACCGAGCCGGAGCCTTCTTTTCGGTGCCGATTCCTAAGGCGATTAACATTCTCGAATACATCCTCGTAGTAGTGCAACTCGCCAATCTCATTCTCGCCTGGAGAGTCTACAGGAGGAGTACGGCGGCTTCAAAACAGCCGATGGATTCCGGGACGCCAACGCCGCAAAAATGAGTACCTTCTTAAAGAAGATAAATTCAACTTCTCATTTAGCCTTTGCCAGCTCAGCAACAAACACTGCCAGTTTGTCGAATATCTGGTTCGAGCCTGTATCCTCTCCCTCATCCCAGTGACTGCGTTTGAAAGTTAGCTTCGTCTGGCCACTTCCGATCTCCTCGAATGTCACCACATCGCGCACTTCAACATCATTGCTGTCCGCAGGTTCAACTTTCCCATTCTTATCTGCGTAGAACAGAACTGAGACGATCTTTTCGGGCGCTATGATCTCAGTGTATTCGCCGCCGCTCCAGAACTCCTGACCGTCAGGCGCTCTCATGCAAAAGAGGTACCGCCCTCCCACGCGAAGATCAATCTCGCAAGATGGCGAGGTAAAACCCTTCGGCCCCCACCATTGCATCACAAATCTTGGGTCAGTCCACGCCTTCCAAACCAACTCGCGCGGGGCCTCAAAGATCCTGGTGATCACAAGATTGTGCAAAAGATTTGTTACGCGTTCAGCCATCTTTCACCTCAGTCTTCTTCATTTCCGTTAGAACCGCATCCAACTTGTCGAAACTCTCTTCCCAGAAGCGACGGTAATCAAGCGCCCAGTCGCTGACAGCCTTTATGGCTTCTGGCCTCAGCGTACACACGCTCTCCCGCCCATGCTTCGCTTTCTTCACAATCCGTGCGCGTACCAAATAAGCAATGTGTTTTGAGATCATCTGCTGCGAGAGTGCAAACGGATCAGTCAATCCGTGAACGGACGCAGGACTTTGCGAGAGCCTCTTGATCATTGCCCGCCTGGTCGGGTCAGACAATGCCATAAATGTAGTTCCCAACGCATCCACAACCATATGGTAGTGGATATTTCAACCAATGTCAAGTGTAAACTGATAGAGGAACTGTCATCCCGGCGCGGGCTGTGGTTTTCGTCCGACCGGGGCCGATAGTGCCGCGGCGGCCATGCGGTGTTCAAGCCACTGATCCTGCAAGCCCACAAGACAGTCGCAGCACATACGGTTCTACCCGTATCTGTGGCTTTTTCAGGCCTGATGGGCGCAGGGAGGAGGACTTTAGAGAGAGAACTGCATAATATAGTTGTTAGGTTTTTCTAGGCTCATCGATCTCCAGTATGTGTCATCGGCAAGGTCATCTTTGACATCCCAAAGGACACGATAGAGGAGGGGAGCGGTGCGTACCGTCAAAACTTCTTGGACTGAGCGCACAGACAATCCATACTCGGTTGATGAGCGGGCTTTCATTTCCAAAGTAGCATTGCCTCGTCTGAACGGAATCAAGGATGACAGAATTGCAGAGAAGCTTGCCGAAGACTTTTGGAACCTCTGCAAATTGGAAATAGACCGTCTTAAAATACTGGACAGTAAGGCATCTGCCTTGCTGGGACTGTCGAGCATCGCGGCGGCAGTGGTATCAGTTGGCGCGGTTGGTTCATCGTCACATCTGCAAACATGGTTGAGATGTGGCTCTATAGCTCTATTTGTGACAACCGTCGTCTTATGCCTGGTTGCTCTTATTGGCCGCATATACGGTGCACTCATTGATGAAGAAGTATTCTCAAGTATTGATTCAAACAAGGTACGCAAGGGACGAAGGCATCGTTTCACTAGCAAGAAACAATATTTGTGCTTTCTCAATGAAACAATTTTGCAACGCTGGGTAGTGTATCGAAAGCATTCTGTAAGGAACAAAAGCAAGGCACGTTGGCTATTAGCAGGTCAAATTGCTGCGGTCCTCTCTGGTTTGAGTCTTTTTGGAGTCATCGTGGTTGCCTTACTAAACTAACCTGACCTGGTTCGCCAGTTCGGCAGGATAGTAAGGGGGCATGCTCTAGAGGCACAAACTCCGGGCCGTCAATTGGGCAGGCCTTCAAACTCTGAGAGCTTTCCGCTTTTCGTCGATTGGCTTTAGACTTGTCCGGTAGGACTGACTGGCGGCCTGCTGATCGTGACTGCCTGCGACCCCGCTGTTTACAATATCAGCTCAACAATATAATCTTTCGAAAGCGCGGCCGTGGGCCGCGTAAATGAACTCAAGCGGGAGAGCAACACAGTGGCGAAAGCACAGCAAAAAGAGCGTCGACTAAGGCCCCTGACAAGCTCACGAGCGCATCGATAATCGAATATCTTGCGGAGAAGAACAGCCTTGTCCGCAAGGAAGTTAAGCAGATTTTGGAAGATCTGTTCGAGATCGTCGGTGACGGCGTCATGCGCGGCGAACGGGTCGCACTCGGCAAGATGGGCAAGATGTTCATCAGGGTGAGACCGGCGCGGCCTGCACACATGGGGAGGAATCCGCTCACGGGCCAGGAGATCAAGATCCCGGCCAAACCGGCGACGAAGGTGCCCCGATTCACGTTCAGCAAGACCTTCAAGGAAGCCGCGTTGAAGGCGAAAGCGAACAAGTAGGGTTCCTGTTCGTGTGCGAGCTCGGCATAAGTACCTGAAACGGATATAGAGGGGCTGCGGTGAGCAGTGCTCAGTCGGAGGGAATGAAAAAACCCAGACGATCCGCTGCGGAAGAGTATGAGCGAGTGGTAGCAGCTGCCTCACGAGAGTACGAACGTTGGAAGGCAAAAGTAGATGACGAATACGAGCGATTGATGGCTCCGATTGAAGAAGAGTACCTGCGGGTGAAAGCGCAAAATGAAGCCGAACGCAAGCAACTGTTGGCGGCGGCGTTGGCAAAATACAAGCGGAAACGAGCCGAGGCCTGGAAGAAGTATTTTCCAGAGGCTCCGTCTCGAGAAAAGCCGAAGTGAAGACAAAATCGCACGCCGAAATGAGTGCAGAGACTTCGGAAATAAACGTCAGCGGCCTGCAAGTACTGGTCGTCCGGAGATATAGAGGACTTAGGTTCGCTTGTTTCCGTAAAATGTCTTGTACGAAATCGCTTCGCGATGGCTCGTTGAAATGGCCGCCTGCTTCGTGAGCGGGTCGTCTCACTGATTTCTGGTTATTTCGCGATTCTTCCAAGCTTTCGCTTGAACGGTACAATTCTCCTTGAAATCCAATCTTTCAAGGAGATACCACTATGGGTGCCATCAAAGAGCGAATGAAGCAGGACCTTGCCATCAGGGGCCTGAGTGAGAACACGCAGCAGAGCTATCTGACCTGCGTCAAACAGTTCGTGGGACACTTCATGATTTCCCCCGAGCGGCTGGGCCTGAACGACATCCGCGCCTACCAGCTGTATTTGATCCGTGAGCGCAACATCGCCGAGAGCAGCTTCAACGTCCACGTTGCTGCTCTGAAGTTCCTCTACGGGATCACGTTGCAACGGAGATGGAACCTCGATTTGTTCCCCTATCATCGCACAAGCAAACGGCTGCCGGTCGTCTTGAGCCGAGAGGAAGTCGTGCAGTTGTATCATGCCGTTTCTTCCTTGAAGCACAGGGCGATTGTCCTCACCCTCTATTCGACTGGCCTCAGGGTGAGCGAGTTGGTTCATCTGAAAGTCCACGACATCGACAGCTCGCGGATGCTCGTGCGGGTCCAGGAGGGAAAGAATCGAAAGGATCGCTATGTCGGCCTTTCGCCAAAACTCTTGGAGCTGCTGCGGCAGTACTGGCGCAGCACAAATCCCGCCTCCACGAACATGGCTGTTCCCTGGAGATTCCCCTGGCCATCCGCTCACCCGATGCGGGGTGGGGAAGATGATCCGCAAGGCCAAAGAGCGGGCGGGGATCGGCAAACCCGTGAGCCCCCATACGCTGCGACACTCCTTCGCAACTCATTTGCTGGAGTCTGGGGTGGATGTGCGAAGCATACAGCTCATGATGGGCCACGGAAGTCTACGTTCCACCGTCCAGTACCTTCACGTTGCCAGCACTACTTTGCATGAGTCACCGAATCTACTGGACCTGCTGGACATTCGCTGAATCGGGCTTTTCCTCCCCATGTCCTCCTGCTCCCCCTCCGAGGGGAACCCTCCGTCAGCAGAAGTGGCGGACATATTCCGTGATCACCTCCACGAGCTGAGAAGCATCGGCCCCGAGCAGTGGAAGGTCGTCAATGCCCTCATCTCCTGTCGCACTGCCCGTCTGGGCGGACACCTCTACGCCTGCGACCAGTGTGGCCAAACCCTTCCTGTGTACAATTCATGCCGCAATCGCCACTGTCCCAAATGCCAGGCAGCCGCGCGGGCGAAGTGGCTTGAGCAACGCATGGGTGAGCTTCTGCCCGTCGAGTACTTCCATGTCGTTTTCACCATTCCTGATGTGCTGAACCGCCTTGTCCTGGTCAACAAAGCGGTGCTCTACGAGATCCTGTTCAGAGCGGTAAAAGAGACGCTGCTGCAATCAGCGCTCAATCCAAAGAACCTGGGAGCATCCGTCGGGTTCCTGGCCATCTTGCACACCTGGGGCCAGAACCTGCTCGATCATCCGCATTTGCACTGTCTGGTGCCCGGCGGCGGACTCTCCCCCGATGGCATTCGGTGGATCTCCTGCCGCAAGGGATTCTTCGTCTCGGTGAAAATCTTGAGCGCGTTGTTTCGTGGCAAGTTTCTCGACTTTCTCAAGAGTGCGTATCGGAACAAGCGACTGAAGTTCCCCGGTCAAACCAGCCAGTTCGAGTCGGGGGAGGCGTTTCAGAAGCTTCTCAATCGAGCGTATGCGAAGAACTGGGTCGTCTACGCCAAGAAACCCTTCGCCGGCCCCGAGCAAGTTCTACGCTACCTGGGAAGGTATACCCACCGTGTGGCCATCTCCAACCATCGTCTCATCGACGTGCTTGACGGCATCGTACGATTCCGCTGGAAGGACTACCGGCACGCGAATGCCTGGAAAACCATGTCCGTCTCGACGGCCGAGTTCATGCGAAGATTCTTGTTGCACGTGCTTCCCACACACTTTATGCGAATCCGCTCCTACGGCTTGCTGAGCAACAGGAATAAGAACGAAAATCTCGCCGTCTGCAGGAGTCTTCTCTGCGGCTCCTCAAAGACAGAGCAATCGGAGAGCCAAGGACTATCACCGGCACAACCCAACAGCGACCTCGGAGACTGTCACTCTGTGTCCGAATTGTCATCACGGTTACTTGGTTTCCGTGATGATCATCGAACCCGAGCGATATTACCCCGGGAAAACCAGAAGCCTGGATTCCTCATGAGCGGCCGCCTTCGTCTGTGTGCTCAACGATCAATACCTCACAGCCTGCGCCACATTCTCGAGGATCGTCCGAAGACCACCAATTCCAGCTTCCAAGACTACTTGCGCCCAGCAATCTTTCGCATCGGCGATTGCCTCAGCCTTCGGATAGGAACTTTTCCGCATTCGCCTTCACGAGGCTTTTTCTTTCAAGACTGATTGGGATTGAAAACCCATAGTACTTCGACGGGAAGCGATTCCGTACAACAATTTCTATGAGAAGCCGTTCCTTCAGACGTGCCATCATATCGGCCGGGTGAGGGCTATTGCCCCCTCGGCTTCTCATAGAAACCTAATCAGGCTGTCGAAAAAGCCAGTCGCTTCAGAAAAAATCATTGTTTGGCCCGACCGCATGTTGTACGATAAGGAGTCCGAATCCGCCATTCGTGAAGCATGGGAGGGACTTTCATCCCGGCATTCCTCGTTCCGAATCGAGCTCAGATGCTTCTGCTACACAGAGGTTGACCTCTCGACAGTCGCTCCTGAGGGGAGCGCGGTGCATATCATCGACGAGCTGGTAGATTCTTTGGACACGCGCGCAATTGAAGAATCATATGAAGTGAACTCCGAGAATGGACGACCCCCCTTTCATCCGAAAACACTTTTGAAAGTCGCTCTGTTGGCACTTCACAGCTCCCAGGTTCTCACTACGCAAGATGGAAGAAGACACGATCAACAATCTGGCCTACAAGTTGGCTCACCGGCGCTATGAGCATCGATCATTCGACCCTTTCCAGGCCGCACGTGAGGCCCTGGACGGGCTGCTGAATGCACTGTTCGCCGCCCGCGAGTGGGGCGGTGCCCGCGTGACCGTGGCGAGCACTATAGGCGTATACGGCGGCGCGTTCGCCCAGACGTTGCGCGAGGAAGCGCTTCTCCCCTTGGCTGCTACGCACGTCATTCCCGCGTTCAAGAAGATCTACGAGATTCTGTGCTCCTACGTGGGTTCGCACGCGGGGCTGGAGGTGGCTTGCTTGCGGCTTTCGGCGATCTGGGGACCCCTCGGCAGGCCAGACTCGCCATTCTTCCCTCTGCCGCGTTTCGTACACTCCGCCGTACGCGGGGACGGAAGGTCGGCCTCAGTCTCGACGGGTGCGCGCGTGTTCGCAGAGGACGGGATGGACCTCTGCTACGTGAAGGATTGTGGGTTGGCCATCGCAATGGTGCAGTTGGCCAGGAATCTCAATCACCAAGTCTACAACGTGGGCTTCGGCCGCGCGGTCACCAACCGAGAGGTGGTAGAAGCAATTCGGCGCGCAGTTCCTGGCGCTTCCATCGATCTCGCGGAAGGCTTCGACCCTGAGGGCTCCGGGCACACAGTGGGAATGGACACCGGTCGGTTGCGCGAGGATACCCAGTTCTCCCCCCGTTACGGCATCGAACGCGGTATCGCCGACTACGTGTCATGGCTTCGTGCCGGGCACGAACGCTGAGCCGTGAGCGTCCTGGCATGCCACTCGGAGCCCCATTCCGCCAAGGATTCGAAGCGGGACACCGGCCAAGGCGGGCTCACCCCAAAGCCAGGCCGCGGAAGCCCTCTCCACAACAATTCAGTCGGCGAGGGTCACACTTCGGACTTCACCTCGTAATAGGCTACTAAAGATAATGCACACCGGCGTCAAGGGTCGGCTATTTCGGCCACTGTCTGTCGTCAGCGGCCTCAGTCCGTGTTGGTTGGGATCTCCGAACCGCAGATCTTATCGACTACTGCCGCGAGTTGATCGCGGCTAACGAAGCAAATGCTAACCCTTCCGGATTCGTGCGTGCCCTCCAGGGCAAGGTCGACTCCAGCTCCGAGCTTGGCGCGTAGTCGATCTATAAGACGGTTGAAATCGATCGGTTTGCTCACAGAAAGTCCCGGATCCGGAGATGGTTCTTGTATATCGGGTCCCGGTTCCCCACCATTGAGGCCTGATGCGTCTTTCTCCCTAGCTCGAATCGTGTTGTATCCTTTGTTGATAGAAAGCTCCCCTCTCTTGACCGCAGCAGCCATTTCCGGATCGGCGATGACCTTGCGAGCTCTTTCAACCTTGCGAGTGGATGTCCCGATTTCTCTGGCAGTGCGTTGGGCGGTACTGGCAAGACGCTCTCCATTTCCGCCACGTGGCGGAAATGGAGAGTTACCCTTAAAGCCGGTCACCTTTTTGTCGATTACGCCGAGAACGGAAATAATCTCCGCGTCGCTCAGATTCCGTCGGTCTCTCTGTGTGTGTATGGCGTAGTCACGCGCTTCCTCAGCATTTGCAAAGTCATGAAGGTACGCCGTCACTGTCAGCCTTCCAATTTCCTTGGCTGCCTGTGCTCGTGTAAAACCATCTACAAGGACGTACTCGAATCCGTCCTGGGTTGCCCTTTTCCAGACGTCTATAGGCTTGGACTCATCGTAGCCATGCTCCTGCATGTGGGACCTTATTGCGCTTCTTACTTGATCACGGATCGGAAAGAGTGACTTGAACGGTTCCTCCAGCAATAGCTCGTCGATGTTCATGTTGAGAGTTTCGATTCGCCTGACTGATGAGTTGTTCCCGGACTCAGCTTTTGCAGCAAGGGCAGATAGATCGAGTTTTCGTGACATCTAGTACCTCCCAATTGCGCGATCTGCCCCGATGAGGCCGGCCAGATCATGGATAGCGTTGAACAAAGTCATCTTGCTCACGGCATCAGTCATCTTTTCCTTAGTGTCGATACTGCGTTGAAGCAGCGTTGTCTCAGGGATTTGGACAGGAAGAATTACACTGTCGAAAGTGTTGCGGAAGAGGGTCTCGTACTGGTTACGGAGGGACTCGGAATTGCTCGTTCTGGGGGCTCTGTAGAAATTGAAAACGATCCGCCAGGCCGGCAGACGATCTGTATCCTGGGAGATCTGATCGCGGTAGAAAAGTGCTCCCTTGAAATCGAACTGGGAAAGCCTCACGGGCGTCAGGATGAAATCTGACGCGCAGATTGCGTTCTGGACCAGGTTGTCATAGGTGGGCGCGCAATCAATAAGGATAAAATCGTAGTCTGGCTTGGTCTCGGCGATCATTCGCTTAAGGGTGTTCGCCCCGATGGTCCTGAGGTTCGTCAGCGAAAATGACGAGGCCAGAATATCGATCCCAGAGCAGTTGGAAGGGAGAATGTTGCTGGTCAGATCCTTCGAGTTCAAGGCAAGCGCCAAGTTCTTTCGATTCGTAACCGAAAGCTCGTCAAGGTAGTAGAACGAGAGCGAGTTTTGAATGTCGAAATCCACGACAAGCACTCGGTAGCCGGCCGCCGCGCAGTAGTTCGCGACATGAATGCAGATGCTGGTCTTGCCGGTACCACCCTTGATGCTTGAGAACGAGACTACCATGTTGCACCTCCAATTCTGCAATTTGGGGAAAGAGATCACTCTTCACCTCTCGCGGCTCTCAACTTCCCGCTTTTCCGTTTCTCCTGTGCTTGGAATCGTTTCTTTCGTGTATGTACGCGCGTGAAACGATTCTGAAACGATAGGAAGCCGCCACTTCGCGGCCCGTCCCTTGCCCTCTATTTCGACTTTGCGGTCCCTGGCGGCTCGCCAGACCGTTGTCTTTGACAGTCCACGCTCGGCGCCTAGGGTATAGATTTCATGCGCCAGTACCTCCTCAGAGCTGCCCAGGACCTCGGTAAGGAGTTCCATGGCATCGGATCGCTCTCGTCTTCGGTCAACATCGTCTAGGGCAATCAGCGAATCTGCTTCGACCCCCTCCACCTGCTCACCCCAGCGGATTTGGGGAAGTTTGCCCGATTCGGTTGAGACAAGAGAGAACTCAATAGCCTCCCCAAGGGGGGCATACGAGTTCTTAACTGGTACGAATAGAGATCGTTTAGCGTCATCCGGATGCCTTGCTAGCATGTAGACCGCCCGCGCCAGCGCCACTACGGCAACGCTGCCCAGCACGCGGAGCATGGCGCCGTTGGTGACTGACTTTGTGAAATGGGCGAGGCAAAGAGTCGTCACATTTCTTCTTTCGCTAAGTTGGGCGAGATCCGCCAGGACCGGTCCGAATGCGTCCGTTCGGAAGGTGTCGATCCCAGCGGTACAGCTAGTCAGCGAATCGATGATGATTAGGCGCGGGCAATTCATTTCGTCCAGGGCTGCCTCAATTGGGGATGTGCCATCAGCCAAAGTGAAAAGCTCAGCACGATCTGTGCGTTTGAGTCGGATGTCGGCGATTGAAACCCTGTTGAGTGCCGCACCGGCGACACGTAGCCGCGGAACAAGCGTTTTCGCTGCCGACTCTTCCGCCGATAGAAAGAGCACATCACCAACAGCCGGCTTTGTGCCATCGGGGAATGGGATCCCCGCGCTTACGTGAGCCGCAAGGGCCGCCGCAAAGGTTGACTTACCAGAGGAGGGATGGCCAACCAGGACCGAGTACTCACCGAGGGGTAGTCTATTTTCCCACAGCCAGTCGACCGGGCGCGTAGCGATATCCGAGGCGCGTTGTATGCTGAGTCTTGGTGAACCGCACCCGGGTTCGACCTGAACGATTCTCTCGGTTGGACAATTCCTGATAAATCGTTCCAGATCAATGGATTCAGACATAGCGTCCGCAATATCCCAACCCGGTGGCCTGTCTTCGATTCGAAGTACCTTTGCATGGGGCAGTTGGGCACTTATGGCAAGAGCAGCTACACGGCCAGGCTCATCGGCGTCTGGCCAGACCACTACTTCCCGATTGAGGAGCGGAGTCCAGTCAGTCTTTGCAACTGCCAGGGCACCGCCACTCCAAGTTGTGATGAAAAACGGGAAGTCCTCAGGAATACGGACTGTGGCACACTTTTCACCTTCGACAATCAAAACAGCGGAGTGGCTATTCAGTAGCTCGGGCAATCGAAATAGCGGTCGCCCCGTCGCCAGGGGCTGACCCGGATGCCACGAGTCGTCCTCTCCGAAGTACCACGGGATAACGCTCTTCTTGGCGTTCTCGGCTTCGTACCTGCAAACGTGGAAGAGCATTTGGCCGTCCGCCTGACGATAGGGCCACGTTCCGACAAGGCTGCCGTAGCGCCGTCGCGTCAGGTCGCTGTCGAACGCTGTCTCAAAACAATCGCTTGCCGAAGCCGGAATCGGAAGCACTCCCCGGTACTTCGCTCGGTCTTGGTGGACCTCCGGAGCTTCCAAAGGCTCACAGCATCCTGCCTCACGGACAATGTGCCTGGCAGCCTCGAGTGGTGGACAGTTCTTAGCAAGCCCAACGAGGTCGATGAAATCTCCGCCCTCACCTGTGGCAAAGTCATACCAGCGTCCGTCTTTACTGATTGTGAATGATCCGGTGTGCGAGTCAGCGCGAAGCGGCGACAGCGTTTTGTATTCGTTGCCCTCCCATCGCGAGCTCTTACATCCGAACATGCGTTCTATCAGTGAGGCCGTGACCACATGCCGCGCCAAGCTGAAAGTATCCCGGCTCATGGACGCTGGTTTCTCGGCTTTCCAACCGGAACCTTCTGCGAGTTCAGGAACTCCTGCAGGTCCTGGACATCGAATCGGACAAGTCTTCCGACATGAAGGTGCGGCACGCGTCGCTGCGACACCAACCTTCTCAGACTTTGAGGCCTGATATGCAACAGAGCCGCCGCGGTGTTGTAGTCAATCAGGTTGATGTTAGTGGAGGTGGACATGGTTTCTTCGTTGTTCATGAGGGCACCGTATCACCTGGTTGAGCTGTGAGTCGAATTTCGAGGAAGGCAGAAATATGGCTAGTTTTGGCTGTTCTTAGCCCACATTTTTGCTTCCTTTCAAAATCCTTGATTGCTTCCGCGGCGGTCCGACAGATGGAACTTTCCTTTCCGGGTAGAAATTTTTTCGAGGCGCGCAACGGGACAAGCGGTTGGAGTTGGTCAATAACCCGAAGGATGAAAAAAATAGGATAGCCTTTGTAGCGCTTGCGACTTTTGTCCCATGTGACGAAGCCCGAACCACCGCAGGCCAGATATGTGCGATACAACTCAATCACCAAGTGCTTGAAATCCAAAAGCTCAGGACGTCCTGCCGAGCGAGCTTCCAAAGATCGCCTCTCGGCCGCTTGCTCAATCTTTCTGACGAGGCTTATCGCGCGTTTCAACGAAAACAGGTACCGGTTGCCTCCCTTCGGTTCAAAGAGGTTCAAACCATGCAAAACAGCGTCGTAGGAATATAAGGAGAGCTCGTTCAAGGCCCTTTCGGCCGCCACCGCTTTCTTGAAGATTGCTCGCGCCTTGTATCTGGACGCCTCCGCGCCGAAGGGAGGCGCGAAGCAGTACGATTCCGCCTCCGCCAGAAACTCTTCACAGAGGTCGTAGATTCGATTCTTCGCCGCCGCATTCAGAGACACTTCCCGGCTTTCGATCTTGTCGAAGTCCAGCGACAGTTCGTCAGAAAACCCGAAATAACGGGATTCGTCCGTCATTCAGGAGCTCCCTTCGACGTCGGCAGGCGGAATCAACAGCTGGTTTTGGATAGTCACCACTTCGGAGATGTCCACTGCGGGCCAGCTCGTATACCAGTCTGTCATGGCTGATGAGCGGTGGCCCGTCACTCGGCGGGTCTTGGCGTCGGATACGCCATTGGAACGCATCAAGCTGTTGAGGAAATGTCGCCAGCCATGAAAGCCTATGCGGCGCTGGCGCTGTTCGGCGAGCGTGATTCCGGTTTTTTGCAAGGCTCGGGCGAGGTTCGTCTCAATCCATGACTTGCTCATGGGGGTCCCTTTGCTGTCCTTGCCGTAGAAAAGGAGGGTGGTCGGAGCCGTCTCTTGGATGACGCGGGAAAGGATCCCATAAACCCTTGGAGCGATTGGAATGTCTCTCATGCTTTCTGCCTTCGGCCGCCGTGGCCCGTATCCCTCCTCCCATGAGCGGCGGATCTCCACGTGGTCTGTCTTGATATTCTCCACGAGCAGTGCGCGGATCTCACCCATGCGCACGCCCGTCGTGGCGGCCAAAGCGTTGATCGCGTACTGCCTGAAGTCTGCCCATGGATCAGGGCCTGCAAGTAGCCGAAGCGCCTCGGAAGGTGAAAGGATTGTGCGCTCGGGATGGCGCACACGGACGGACTTCACCTGATCGGCGGGGTTCTCCGTGATCCATCCATCAACGACCGCGCGTTCTAGAATAGTCCGCAAAGCCTGGACGATCTTGTTGATCGTGGCCGGTGCAAGCTCGCCGCATCGATGTAGATCTACAACCCATGAGTCAAGTCGCCTGGTAGTGAAATCTTGCAGTCGCCAGGTTCCCCAAGCGGGTAAGACATGGACACGGGTGTAGCTTTCGGCAGCATCCAGATAACCGTTCGAGACTGTGCGTCCGTGGGCGGCTCGGTCGACCGCGTAGGAGGCCGCAGGCTTCCAGAATCCTTCGGCGTATTCGGACAGGGTGATATTCGCACGGCCGTCGCGGACTTTCCTAAGCTTGGCCTCGCACCAGCGCACAGCATCATCGTGCCGGGTACATCCGGTAGAAATGGCACTGGTTCGATATGTGCCATTCTCATCACGGAAGAGCGCGTAAAAGATTCTTCGGTTCTTTCTCTTGGTGGGCCTGGAATGCAGAGAGTATGGGCGCTTCGGGCGTTCCATGCTGCCTCCCTCGACTCACTCTCGATGTCAGAGTGAGTGTCAGAGTAGAGCTACATGGAAGCGCCCGTTTTCGGGTGGCTTCCTATTCCCTACAACGTAGGGACTTAAATGGGCGATACTGGATTTGAACCAGTGACTTCTACCGTGTGAAGGTAGCACTCTCCCACTGAGTTAATCGCCCTCGATGGGCCCTTGCCAGGACCCCCGAATGTGCGTACTTTATACAGTGACCTCCCAGGAGATGTCAATGTGGTTCGCCAGGGGGCGTCGCCGCGAGGGCCGTATATTAAAATCAGATCAATCGGTGCACGAAAGTAGACAAATAGATCGCTTTTCCCTTCTGCGCGTCCTAATTGCCGATAACTGATTCTCCGACAAACAAATAGAGCGAAAGTCGGCCACTCCGAGTTGGTATCAATCTTGCATTGTTAGGCGCAACGAAGACTGACATCATGCAGGATAACCAGGAATTGGTTCGCGAAGTTCGGCGAACAACAACACAGAGTGCATCAGGAATCGCAAGGGTTCAGGGGGAGCTGGTTCGAAAGTCGCTCCACCTTCTCATAGCTATCGTGCCTGTCCTGGCAGCGGTAAACCTGCCCGCAACGCTGGCCCTGCTGGCAACCGGGACTCTTTTCTACGCCTTTGCTGAGAGCTCACGCAGGCTGGGAAATCCAATCCTCGTTGTGAGTGATCTGACGGTCATTGCCTCCCGGGACAAAGACAAGGTCGGTTTTGTGCTCGGGCCCGTGACCCTCGGTCTCGGAGCCATGATTTCCCTCCTTTTGTATCCTGAGCCTGCCGCTTCCATCGCCATCTATGCGCTTGCCTTCGGAGATGGCCTGGCAGCCCTGGTCGGCAGAGCGGTTGGCGGACCGAAGATACCGTTCCTGAGGGGCAAGACCTTCACGGGCAGCCTTGCCTGTTTTGCCGCCGTTTTTGTCATGGCTTACCACGTGAGCCGCCGGCCCGCGGAGTCCCTCATCATCGCTTCAGTCGCCACGGTCCTGGAAGGGATCCCCACCGGCAACTTCGACAACATCATCATTCCATTTGGCGTCGGAATGGTGGCAACCAGGCTCCTGGTTCCCTGAGGGACCTGAGGCATACAGTTGCGCCCGCGGCCAGGGCGAGAACTCCGCATGCAAGCGGGATTGGCTGCACCATGAAGAACAGAAGCTCCCGAGCCGCCAGGAGAAGCGCGAGCCCCACGGCCAGCGCAAGGAACCTCCTGTCCCGCTTCAGGACCCATGCGCCAACCGCCGTCGCAGGGACCAGGGCAGCAATGACGAGGTTCACGAACCACACGCCCTCTTCATCCGCAAGCTTCCACGTGAGCTCAGAAAGAAAGGTGGTCCGGTCCAACGGAATACTCGCCGCGATGGCCAGCGCGACCACCAGAAATCCTCCCCCCAGCACGTAGACGTGGCGGTATTTCAGCCCGATGCAATAGAGGCTGGAAAAGAGGAGCGCAAACAAACCCACGAACCTGCCCCAGTACACCGCGCGTGTCAACGCGATGGCTGCCTGGATCGAGTTGTCCGTTGCAAAAAGCACCGCGGTAGCTCCCCGGAGACACTCAATTCCAATCGTGAGAAAGAAGAGGAGGAGGTACGGAAGCACGGGCGTGCGATTGCTGCGGTACAGCCGGCTGGAGCGAAGGGAGAAAACGAAGCCGACGGCCGTTGCAGCCGCCACGGCCCCAATCAACCACAAGGGCTGGGTCGCATCCTTCGGGCCGGGATCATGGTAGATGAGCCACCATGGGTTCGACGGGAGCACGGAGAGCGCCCCGGCGAGGGCTGGTCGGCTGAGGAGAAACGCCAATGAGGCGCAAGCGATGAGGCCAAGGATGAGCGTGACAACGAGAGCGGCTCCGAGGAGCCCGGCTTCCAAAGAGGTGCGCACGGAGGTGGATTGTAGGACGATATAGGCGAGAAGGTCAAAAGCATTGTAGTCTTTTTCCGTGATCCTGATCTTCAAGAAAGACGCTACTGAAGAGGAGATCCAGAGCGCTCTGCGCAAGATCGAGCATCTGGGCTACACGCCGCACCTCAGCAGGGGAGCAGTCAAGACCATCTGCGGCGTCACCGGGGACGACCGAGCCCTGGATCAGTCCGAGTTCGACCAGATGCCCGGCGTGGAAAGCGTCCTGCGCGTCCTCAAGCCATACAAGCTCGCTTCTCGCGAGTTTCATCCTGATCCCACCCGCATCAGCGTGGGTGGAGTCAGCGTGGGCCCGGGAAGCTTTGCCGTCATTGCGGGGCCCTGCTCGGTGGAGACCGAGGGGCAGGTAGAGTCCTCGGCGGAGCTCCTGCACCGCTCAGGCCTCAGGCTCATGCGCGGCGGCGCTTTCAAGCCCCGTTCATCGCCATACTCCTTCCAGGGGCTGGGCGAACAGGGCCTGCAGATCCTGAGCGCGGCAGCGAAACGCCACGGCCTCACGGTGGTCACGGAGATCATGTCCGAGCACGACGTGGAGCTGGTGGGCCGTTACGCGGGCGTGTTCCAGGTGGGGGCCCGCAACATGCAGAACTTCGCGCTCCTCAAGGCCCTCGGGGAAACCCGCACTCCCGTGCTTCTGAAGAGGAGCATGATGGGCACCATCGAGGAGCTGCTCCTCTCCGCGGAGTACATCATGAAGGGCGGCAACCCCCACGTCATCCTCTGCGAGCGGGGCATCCGGACCTTCGAGACGCAGACGCGCAACACCCTGGACATCGCCGCGGTGCCCGTCATCAAGCGGCTCAGCCACCTGCCGATCCTCGTGGATCCCAGCCACGCCATGGGGGACTGGCACTACGTGCCCGCGGCTGTCACTGGCGGCCCTGGCCGCGGGGGCGGACGGCATCATCATCGAGATCCACCCCAACCCGGCGGTGGCTCGGTCGGACGGAAAGCAGAGCCTGAACTACCCGCATTTCGAGGACCTGCTCGCCCGGCTGAAGGACCTGGCGCCGCACCTGGGAACGGCGGTCAACTAGCGGGCTCTTTCAGATTCCTCTATAGAAAAGCGCGGACCGTACGATACTATAACCAGGAGCATCTATGGCAAAACGGCTTGCCCTGGTCGGGGTCCTGATCCTCCTGGTGACGTTCGCCGCGTCCGCGGGCGACATCGCCCGGTTCGTCAACCTCGGGTTCTCTCCGGACTCGCGGTATTTCATGTTCGGGCAGTTCGGGATCCCGGAAAAGACCTCCACTCCCTGGGCGGAGACGTACATCGTCGACGTGACGGCCAACACCTTCGTGCCCACGGAGTGCACAAGGTTTCCTCCTCCCAGCAGGTGGATCCGGGCAGCGATGGCATTGGCGCGCTGCTCAACGCCCTTGCCGACTCCCGCGCCCAGAAGTGCAGTACAGGATTCATCACATGGTGACGGGAAGGCTGCTCTACATCCTCGTGGACGGCGCCACGGCCCCCGACACGGTCGAGTTCCGTGACTTTCAGACCGGCCGAAACTACGAGATCACGATGTCGCAGACCCCCCCGTCGGGTGAAGCCGGTGCCTCCTTCGGTCTTGCCATCACCGTGACGGAAAAGGATGGAAAGGTGCACACCAGCAAGGCGGGGATCCCGCCCTGCAGCGGGCCGGGGTGAAGGCATACCACATCAAGCAAATCATTCTTGCCCCGGACAACGCGTCGCTCGTCTTCCTGATCCAGAAAGAGCAGCAGGACACCCGCGGGGACAACATCCGCTACATGATGGAGACTGCCGGGATCAACTGAGTCCCGGAGAGCGCAGGAGAGCGCCTTCATCCTTGACTTTGGTCTTCTCATGACCGTAGAATGCCGCCCACAAAGGAGACGCTCGACAGAATGGCAGAAAAGATTACCCCCCGGGCAACCGACTATTCCCAGTGGTACATCGACATCGTCATCAATGCAAAGCTCGCCGACTACGCGCCGGTGAAGGGCTGCATGGTCATCCGGCCCCGCGGGTACGCGCTCTGGGAGAGGATCCAGCAGGGCCTGGACGGGCTGTTCAAGCAGACCGGCCACGTCAACGCTTACTTCCCGCTTCTCATCCCCGAGAGCTTCATCAAGAAGGAAGCCGAGCACGTGGAAGGGTTCTCCCCCGAGCTGGCCGTCGTGACCCACGCGGGGGGAGAAAAGCTCGAGGAGCCCCTGGTGATCCGGCCCACCTCGGAGACCATCATCTGGAGCATGTACAAGAAGTGGATCCAGTCCTACCGCGACCTCCCGCTGCTCATCAACCAGTGGTGCAACGTCGTGCGCTGGGAGAAGCGCACCCGGCTTTTCCTGCGCACCAGCGAGTTCCTCTGGCAGGAGGGCCACACGGCCCACGCCACCGCGGAGGAGGCGGAGGAGGAGACCCTTCGGATGCTCGGCGTGTACAGGAGGTTCGCGGAGGAGTACATGGCCATTCCCGTGCTGTACGGCGTGAAAACCGACTCGGAGAAGTTCGCCGGCGCGGTCCGCACCTACTGCATCGAGGCCATGATGCAGGACACGAAGGCGCTGCAGGCGGGCACATCCCACAACCTGGGGCAGAACTTCGCCAAGGCCTTCGACGTCACCTTCCAGACAAGGACAAGACCCTGGACCATGTGTGGGCAACGTCGTGGGGAGCCTCCACCCGCCTCATCGGCGCCCTGATCATGGCCCACTCGGACGACAAGGGGCTGGTGCTTCCTCCCCGCCTGGCTCCCATCGAGGTCGTCATCGTTCCCATCTTCAAGAACGAGACAAAGGATGCCGTGCTGGCTTTTGCCCGGAAGCTCCGTGACGCCCTCAAGCCGGGGTTCCGCGTGCTCCTGGACGATGATGATCAGAACACGCCGGGCTGGAAGTTCTCCGAGTACGAGCTGCAGGGCATCCCGCTGCGGGTGGAGATCGGTCCGCGGGACATGGAAAAGGGGCAGTGTGTTGCGGTGCGCCGGGACACCGGGGAGAAGGCATTCCTCCCCGTGGCGGAGGCGGCCGTGCGCCTGCGCGCGCTCCTGGAGGACATCCAGAAGTCGCTTTTCCAGCGGGCGCTGGAGTTCCGCACGGGGCACACTTTCCGCGCGAGCGACTACGCGGAGTTCAAGAAGCTGCTGGATGAGCCCGGAGGGTTCATCGAGGCGGGCTGGTGCGGGGATGCGGCGTGCGAGGCGAAGGTGAAGGAGGAGACGAAGGCGACCATCCGCCTGATCCCCCTGGACGGGAACAGGCATCGCGCACCGAAAGGCACCCCATGCGTCGTTTGCGGAAAGACCGCACGCCACCTGGCGGTTTTCGGGCGCGCGTACTAGCGCCCTTGTCCTCGGTGCCGGCCTCTTTGCGGCCCTCGACTCCTGCGCGCCCCGGCAGGCACCCGCCAGGGTGCCGCCGGCTCCTGGTACCAGCTGGCATCACGGTCTTTCAGTCAGTCGGCGCCGCGGACGCCGCCCCCGCGGTTCCCGCTCTTCCCTGGACCGTGCAGTCCAGGATCGCGGACATGGCGTTCCTGGGAGACACCCTGTACTGCGCCGTCAACGGCTCGGGTGTGGTGGCGGTGGATCAGCGGCGGCCGGGACACTGTCGTTCAGCTACCACTACGACTCGCTCATCTTTGCTCACCGCACCATCACCACGCTGATCCCCCGTCACGGGGACCTCATGATCCACCTCTACTACAACGCTCTCCTGAACGATGCGAAGCCCGAGGAGCTTCTGCTGCGGGGAATCAGCCTTGTCACATTCCTGCCCGGGCAGAAGGACTTCTCCTTCCTCATCCCGCCCTATCAGAAGAAAAACCCCGAGTGGGAAGCCGTTGGGTTTGCGCCGATCTCGGAGAACGAGTTCGATTTCGAGTGGAAGTTCACTGACGCAACGGAAACGCGATTTGCCTACACGCGCTATCGCGCGGATCTGCAGCTGGAGGCCGGCAGCAACAGGGACGCCTATGTTGCCGCGCTTGGCACGCAGTCCCTGACTGGCCCGGATGTCCCGGCTTCGTACAGCGCATTCTTCCAGGAGTGCCGCTCCCGGATCCAGGGGCTCAGCGCCGCCACGGCTCTCCATTTCAAGGTGCGCTCGCCCCTGGTGCCCGTGCAGAGGTACTTCCGCACCGGCGTGGAGCAGGACTCGATCCTGCTAGTGCACGTTTTCGATGACGACGGCACTCTCTACGCGCTGCTCCCGGACGGCCAGGTGCTGACAAAACGGCCGGGAGCTGCCGTGCAAACGTCCTTCCTCCCGTCACTCCCTGACGGATTCCGCTACACGGACCTCGTGAAGAAAGACGACATGTTCGTTTCCTCATGGGAGGAGACTCAGTTCACGCAGGTGGGGAGAGCGGGGATCCTCGCTCTCAAGCTGCCTCAGTAAGCGCAGACCGCTCGGCGGCGCAGTCCTATTCTGTTCCCTTGACAGCCGCGGGGACGCCGCCCGGCTGGCTTGATGTCCGCAGGAAGCTTGCCAGGTCGAAGATCACGGGCTCCTCGATGAAAAAGCCTTCCGCATGGGAAACTCCCAGCAGGTTCCCGTAGGACTCCCTGAACCGACGCAGCCCGTCCAGCACTTTCCCGTCCCGCAGGCTCATCTGCGACTCGTGGCAGCGCGCAATTGCTTCCCATTCAGTCATGAAGGCGGAAACATCGTTCAGGAGATTCGGCATGCGCGAACGCGGAACCATGTAATAGATGAGATGGTCAGCGTTCCAGGGCTCGCCTTTCGCATCCTTGAGACCTGAGAACCGTGCGTAGCGCACCGCGGAGCGCACAATGGTCCCCGTTGCCGTGTGGTCGGGATGGGCACCCCCATCCTTGTGGTAGCTGGGATTGGTATGGTATGGCGCAAAGACGATCTTTGGCCTGAACTTGCGAACCACCTCCCGCAAGGCGCAGGCGCGT
>CAVUXE010000009.1:0-251401 GCA_963745235.1 uncultured Spirochaetota bacterium
ACCATTCTCGTAAACTTCTTGTCCGTTCTCATAATCCCAACCTTCTTGACTGTGAATGCAATTCTCGCTCGGCCCTGCATCGAATAAGAAAACCCCACAACACAATTTGCAGAGCATGTCATGGGGCTTCGGTTGGAATACGAGAAAGAAACTGGCTCTGCTACACTTTCTGCCTTATTCCACGATTAGTTAGTCGCTTTAGGATTTCGCCCTTCAGCAACCAGCTACTATACAATAGCGGTCTCCCTCGCATAATTCTACTCAAGTTCGAAGATTTCTTGTGGCGCAATCCAAAAGTGTCATGAATGGCATCTTTGAAAGGGTCATTTGTGACACTATTATAAGAGAGGAGAATTAGATACTAAGTAGAATTACAATATAGGGGCTGAGCCCCTTGAGTGTAAGTCCAGGAACTTCTAAGACAAGAAGAACCATAACTCGTTACTGCCTTACCTATATCCATTCTACTACCTCTATAATCTCTTTGATCCAAAGAACGAATGGGGCGCAGCAACCCGCTTGTCCTCGCGTGTTCCATGGTTCGATAGTTATCAGTGTTGCCCGTTGATGCCTATTATTGTCTCTATCTCGCTGAGGAGAGCGTTGCTTCTATAATAGAGAGCGTCTGCACGTCGGTTCATCGCACAGTGGTGCGTGCGGTCTGCCGCTGAAAACTCAGAGAGCCCGTGTCGTTGTACGCGCATCTGGAGCGTCCATTTACATCCCGTTATTCTTGCAACACATTTTGGAGGAGAGGAATTGTTAAATCTTGGCGTTGTGAGTGGAAGTTTTGGCAGGGCCTCATATATATTGTAGCGGACAACGAAATAGTTGCAAAGCTGCCTGATCCAAGAAGCGCTGGATCTGAATCGCACGACGAAAGCTCCTTCACTTTTCACGAAGAGACAGCACGCATAGAAAAGCGGAGCGTTGCTTCGCATAGGGATATTCCACAATAGGGGGCAAAACTATGCCTATCATCAAGAGCGAATCCATTCTTGGCTATTTTCAGGATGGTCAGATCATTTGTGCGGAATGTGCAACGGGCGACGATTCGGAACTCACGCTTGACGACCTGATCACCGAAGACTCGATCGAGAGCACTAATGAGTTGTACTTCTGTGACACCTGTAGACGCAAGTTGAACTGATCGTTGATCGGGGAGCCGTTGGCTTCTACATGAAAAGTGCTGAGTTAATTCTCTGCTTGCAGGGCACCATAAATAATCTGCTAAAGGAGTTCTAAAATGAATGAGGAAATCACCGACGACGAGTTTGACGAACTGAGAGATAGCAATCCGCAGAATCAGCTTGTGGATATTCTCGCCCGTGAAATGGCGGAATCAATCGTGGCTGTGTTTCGGGCTGTCGCTTCACGCGCTGTTGACAACAGTGAGCGTGTGGATTGGAGCTTTATTGAAAAGGCAGCTGAATACTATTTGGCAAAGGAATGCTGCTTGGAGCATCATTTCGTCGCAATCTACTTTGATTCTTTGCGCTGCAAAAAGGAACGCGTTGAGATGGAAGAGAATGCTGAGGAGGATGCAGAGGACACTCGATCTGACACGGATGAAGAGAGGGACGTTGAAGGCCGTGAGCAGAATGGACTCATTACGTTCTGATCTGGCCTACCGCTCATCGAAAGCAAGGAAGGCGAAAGATTCGGATATCCTCTCTTCAGCGTGTCCAGACTCTTTGAACTTTGAAGGGCCAGGATTCTTGAAGAACCCTGGCTATGGCCAAACAATCCATGGAAAAAGGAAATGGTATGGCAAAGGTTCGTGTGTATTCACCTGAGAGCCACCTGTTCGCCGTTGAACAGTTCTGCAAGCTTGTAGGCTGCTCGTTCACAATTGGAGAACGCTACTCCTGGCCTGGGACGGACAGACAGTCATACTGCGTCTATCTCATGGTACTGACGAAGGATCAAGCGAAGCGGGTGCGGGAACTCTTCAAGCCCTTGTACCCTACAGATAACCTTTCCACTTTGGTCAAAGGGGTCGTCGACGGTTACAAGGCATCCATTGATCTCGACGTGGCTGGCATGACAACCCCGACGAGCGGAGCTATTCAAGCGGGACGGAAGTTGAGGGAGCTTATTGCCGCTTCTTTGCCGCTGCCTTCTTGATTCCAATTTCGGCCTTGCATGGGTCTCGGCCGCATGGGTGGGCTGGTAGAGGCTCAAGTCCCCGCTCCCATGGCGTCACACAGCAAATAGAACTCGTGGACGTTGTTCTTGCTGGAAGGATGAACCGCGCGGCCTCCGAGGGTGGTAGTAGGAACGTCACGAAAAGACTCCCGATCCCTTTCAGGACGTGCTGTATATTATGGAGTGACTGCCTCTGATGGTGATCGAATCCTCCAAGGCAGTTGTCATCGCGGCCTCTTCATGCCCAAACCCATGCTCTTCTATTTGACAACGTTTGTTCTCCCGCAAGAAAGTTTTCTTCACGATGAGCAACCGTGGAAAGTCCAAAGCAATTTCTATATTAGAGGTAGGAGGTACCACAAATGGAATATTCAAAATTGCAGTTTATCATCGACAGCGCTCCCACTGATCTCATCGTGTTGAAGGTGGCGACCAACGGCCTTGTCAGGAAGGGAAGGCCGATCCCGAGTGTCGTCGGTGTCTCGGCCACGAGGTACAGACTGTCTTCCGATTCCATCCTTTCACCGTCAGCGGCCTATGAGCGATTTTACTTCCCCGCAGAGCCATACGATGCATCCGCGACTGCAAGGCACGGACTGGACGAGCAAGCGCTGTCCGCCAAGCGCGATGGCTGCACCTATCCACCCCAATTCAAAGACGATGAGGATTCGCTTTCGGACTTCTGCCAGGGCGTCACCAATTTCGTGGGCTACGGGATTACTACTTTTGAATCCCTGTTCCTGCCGTGGTTAAGGAACCCTGCGTACACCGTGATTGACCTCATGGTTGACAACGCGGCCATCGTGAGGGCTGGTGTCAGTGAATACTCGGGTACTTGGAGGTATCCGACGCTCTTAGAGACTTCAAGGCATTACCACATTCATATGGCACAGGAAAGCACCCGTTCGAACATGTACAGCGTGCGCCTCATCGCGTTGATCTTCAGGGAGATGGTTGGAAGGACAGTCGCAGCGGCTCGCATCAAGCAGAAAGCGGTTACGGACTGAGTAGACGACCTTTCCACGAGGGAGCTAATTGCTTCCACGCCGCTACATTCTTATTCCTATTGGATGTTTAAGAATGGCCCACATTTGAGATTTCTACAGATTGTCATAGAGTTTCTTCCAGCTTTCTATTATACTCTTGGTAGGAGACAACAAGAGGTAGTCAGCCTCTTCTCCAGGTGCGAGTGGTTTTCCTTTGTACGCACCTAAAAGATGCTCAGCTAAAGGAGCCCTACCCTGTCAATTCATCGAATGATCCGCAAAATAGAAGCCGCCCCTACCCGCATGGCTTTCCTTTTCGAGTTGCCGCCCAGGTCAGCCTCTGACTTCCAATATGAAACAGAGGCAGAACTTTTCCCTATACAAGCGGAAGGTTAAGTCAGGGACGGTCTTCTACTTTCGAACCTACAGCCCTGACGGAAGACGTACCGCTGGTCGGAGCACTGGCAAAGAAACAAAGGCCGCTGCACGAACATATGTAGAGAACCTTTTGAGGAAAGGCTCTCTGCTCACAAAAGGTGATCTCACCTTCGGCAACTTCGCTGCGAATTGGTTTCTGTGGGACAAGTGCCTCTATGTCAAAGAGCGCAGAGAAGGGAGAGGGATCGGCAGAACCTACGTCGAAGGTCAAAGAAGCTACTTGGAAAACCATATCCTTTCTACTTTCAAGAATTGTCGACTTTCAAACATCGGCAAGGAGATGATTCTTCGCTGGCTTCATAAGCTTCCTGAAGAGGCCAGTAGAATGGGGAGACCCTTATCTAAGACAACCGCCAACCACTGTCTTCGTATCTTGAAACTCATCCTCAAGGAAGCGGAGGAACAGGGATATATCCATCGAAGCCCTGCTCAAAACATCAGTAGGTTGAGGAGGGAGTCGCGCAAACGCACACTCCTCACCATCGAGGAAGTTCAGACACTCTTCGCTGAAAAGACCATGCCGACGATTTGGGGCGGAAACGAAACTCACTACACGATCAGCTTGTTGGCAGCAACAACAGGAATGCGGCTCGGGGAACTTCAGGCTCTTCAGTTTGGTGACGTTCGGGAAACGTATATCGACGTTATCCATTCGTGGGAGCGGAAGTTTGGGATCAAGAGCACTAAGACAAACGAGCCGCGCTTTGTGATTACCTTCAGCCGCACAGAGAAGTGGCTCAAGTCACTTATCGATGAGAGCACCAACAAGGACGAACATGCTTTCGTCTTTCCAAGTCAGGAGAATCCACGCGCTCCAATCACCCATAAGTCAATTGTCAAACAATTCTATTCATCCTTGGAGAAGATTGGAGTAACTGAAGCGATCAGGAAAGACCGCGCAATAACCTTTCATGGGTGGCGGCACTTCTTTATCTCAACGATGAGAAATCGATTGCCAGATTGGAAGCTGCGTATCCTTACAGGGCACAAGTCGTCAGAAATGACGGATCATTATACCACCTTGATCCCGAAAGACTTTGACGATGTAAGAGACATTCTGGAAGGGTTGTTTGGATTAGATGTGGGGAAGGTAAGCGATGGGAAATGATTTCCTATACGAGTGAACTGCGTTGCAGTTCCATCATGCTTTGCGGTTAGGAGGAGAGGTACATAGATATGGATCATTTGTTAACGGTTGTTGAGTTGTGCGATTACCTTCGGTGTCCAAAGTCGACAGTCTACAAAATGACATGCGCGAAGAAGATTCCCTACACCAAGGTCGGCGGCGTCTTGAGGTTTTACAGGGAAAAGATCGACAAGTGGCTTGAGGAAACGTCATTCGATCCTATTGCAAGCTGATTGATCCTACCCGCTTGAAGTTCAGGGTTCAAGAACTCTAACAGTCCTATTGTTGACAACCAATTTTGGAGTAGGTAATCTGCTTGGGGTGGACGACCAAGGTATCGTTCGCTTTGAGTACGAGTGAACCCCAAAGTCTTTATCTCCTATTCGCACGACTCGGAAGAATACAAAGCTTGGGTGAAGTCGTTTGCTGACCGCTTGATTTCCGATGGGATCAACGCGATTCTGGATCAGTACGATCTTGCGCTTGGCGACATGATACCCCATTTTATGGAAAAGGGTATCTCCGAAAGCGATCTCGTTCTCATCTTGGTGACAAAGCAATTCTCAAGAAAGGCGGACGAACGGAAGGGTGGCGTTGGGTTTGAGACAGACCTGACTACAGGCGAAATCTTTCTGGGGGAGGACAGACGAAAGTTCATTCCGATACTGATTGGCATCCAATTCGCTGAAGCTCCCAGATTTCTCAAAGGGAAGTACGGCATCCGCATTGCAAATCCCTTTTCTTACGATTCGGAATACGAAGCGATCTATCGTAGGCTGAAAGACCAGCAGCACAAGAAGCCTGACCTTGGAAGTTTACGAGAATCCAAGGACAGCGTTGGCTATGATCCTCCATTCGATATCTCGGCACTCAGGAAGAGGAAAGACATCCCGCAATACTGTTCCTGGGACATTTGGATGGAGCTAAGAAGCCTTGCTGACGTTTCTACCAGCGAATTGTTCAGGCGACTTCAAACCCAAGTTCGGATTATGAGCCACCCATCAGGATACAAGGAGTACAACCCCAGCATCTTCGATCCAGGAAACCGAAAGACTACGACCCCGCAGGTACTCTTTGAGTCTCAGGATTGTTCGCACCACACAAACCAAATGGAGTTCGAGAAGCTGGAAATAGATCAATCCCTGCTGAGGTACTCCTTCATCTACTTCAATCAGAATCAACCAGGGTTTCATCCGATCGACTTCCAGAGAGCAGAAGAGACGCTTCTGCAATTGCTGGTGATGCTAATGAGAGTCCACGTTCAAATGAACAGAAATCCAGAAATCCTGTTCACGAATCACGTGGAATCCTCCTTCGACGCAGAGTTCTTACCGACAGATCGTCCCTTCAAGCTAAACCAAAACCATTTTGAGTGGCATATGCATCCAGCGGGTAGAACCACAACTGAATACACTGTCCGCAGATTCGACATGATTGAGGAGATTGAAAACTACTTCAACAGCATCCTTGAGACGTTCATTTCAAAGTCAAAGGCTTCCGACAAACCTTTCTTAGCGGTTGATCACGAGAGTTTCAAGGCTTTCTATCGGGAGACAGTGGAGTCCTTCGCATGAAGATGGCTCTGTTTGGAATCATATTGGCTACACTTCTGGCTACAGTAGAGCAAAAAATGGAAGTTCTAAGGGGTATGCTTCTAATTATCTATAATACAATGAATTACTGCCCGGAAGAGGACTTGAACCTCCACACCATTGCTGGCACTAGACCCTGAATCTAGCGTGTCTACCAAATTCCACCATCCGGGCTCGCGGCAAACGTAGCAACAATCGCCTAAACTTGTCAAGGTTGACGCTGATCGCTATCCTGTCCAGATGGCTGACATCCGCGTCCTCTTTATCGGTGAGATCGTGGGGAAGTCCGGGGTCTGGTGCGTCAAGGAGTTGCTCCCCAAGCTGAAAAAGGAGCATGCCATCGACTTCGTGATTGCGGATGGCGAAGGCGCCACAGGCGGGTTCGGAATCGGGAAGAATCACGCAATCTACCTCCACAAGCTCGGCATTGACGTCATCACGACCGGCGAGTGCAGCTACTACAAGAAAGACATCGTAGACCATTTCACCCGAGCCCCGTATCTTCTGAGGCCGGCCAACTACCCGCCCAAGAACCCGGGACGCGGGGTGATGGTCTACGAGTGCAACGGAAGGAAGCTGGCCGTCATGAGCCTGCTCGGGGTGGCAGGGTTCCGGCGGGTGCACCTGAAAAACCCGTACAGCCTGCTCCCCCGTCTCCTTGAAGGCATCGGCGCGGAGACCAACACCGTCATCCTGGACTACCACGCGGTGACGACGGCGGAAAAGGCCACCATGTTCGCGCTTGCGGACGGAAAGCTCTCCGCCATCGTGGGGACGCACACGAAAGCCATCACCGCAGACGAGCGGGTCCTGCCGGGAGGCACGGCTGTCATCACTGACGCGGGCCGCACGGGAAGCCTGGAGTCGGTGGCAGGGCTGGATCCGACAATCGAAATCCGAAAGCTTACGACCCTGGTCCACGAGTACTCGAAGGAAGCCTGGGCCAGGCTCGAGCTCCAGGGAGTGATCATCCAGATCGATGACTCGGGCAAGGCGACGTCCATCACGCGGGTGCGCCAGACCTGCCCCCCGCCGCCGCCCAGCGCGGCGCAGGCGGAGGTTCCCGCGCAGGAGGATTGAAGGCCGCTTTCCGATCTGCTATCCGCCTGCCCCCGGCCTCAGTACCATTGGGGGTAGCAAGAATAGTCTCTTCGGGAGGTGCCCCATGTTTATCGATTTTCTGACCCTGATGCTCACCAACCTTGTCGTCGCCCTCGTGCTATTTTCTCTTTTCATTGGCAGGCTGATCGACAAGGACCCAAAGAAGGTCGTTCCCGGCTTCCTGCTTGTCGGGTTCATAGCGCTGGTCACTGGCTTTCGAATGATCTTCACGTGGCCTCTGCCGGGACCATACAATTTCCCGTACGGCGAGATGACCGTCTTATATGGTGGATTCTTCTTCATGGCGGGACTCGCGATCGCCTTCGGATGGGACCTCATTACCATTGGGATCTACGCTTTCTTCTCAGGGATTGCGGCAGTGATCATCGGCGTTCGCATCCTGAACCTCGGTCTGACGAGTGAACCCCTCCTCGCTTCAGCAGGGTTCGTGCTCACGGGCCTCTCGTCCATCCTCACGCTGCCCGCCCTGTTTTTCAAGGAAGCGCGGGTGCTTCGGATCATCCTGGCAGTGCTCCTCCTGGTCTGCGCGGCCATCTGGGCATTCACCGGGTACGCGGCCTACTGGCAGCATTTCGACGCGTTTGCCAAGTGGACTCCGGCAACGATGAAGTAGCCGGCCCGCTCAAGAGCGGCCTTCACCTCCTTGGGGCGACACGGCCGTGGTCGTTCTCCATGACGGCCGTGTCTGTCGCCCTCGGGACCCTGGCATCCGGCGTCCGTCCCATAGACTGGTGGCTCGCCCTCCTGACCCTCGCCGGTACTCTCTGCCTTCACGCGGCAACAAACCTTGCAAATGACTATTACGATTATCTGGGCGGGATCGACAGCGCGGACTCCCCAGGCGTTCGCGCCCGCCACCATCCCCTGGTGGAGAAGACGCTCCTTCCCCGACAGGTGCTCGCTGGCGCGATGAGCTTCTGGGTGCTTGCCGTCCTTATCGGAACCGGGTTGGGAATTGCCCGAGGCTGGGCGCTGATCGTGCTCACCGTGGTCGGGGTGACGGCGGGGTACGTCTACTCAGCAGGTCCGCTTCGCCTCAAGGGCCGCGCGATGGGTGAGGTGACGGCGTTCCTGATGTGGGGTCCGGTGATGGTGCTCGGCGCCTTCTTCGTCCAGACGAGGACTTTTGAAGGGTCGCGGCAGGCCGTGGGCCTGTCCCTGGTTCAGGGCCTGTGGGTGGCGCAGGTCCTGCTTTCCAACAACCTGAGGGACAGGGAAATCGATGCTGCGCTCAAGATCCACACGCCTGCGACGCTTCTGGGTCTGCAACCAGCGCGCGCCCTGGCCGTCGCGCTGAGCCTGGCCGCCTACCTCCTGACCGCGGCCGAAGTCCTGCTTGGCCTGCTCCGACCCTGGGCCCTTCTTGTCACGCTCTCCTTTCCGTTGACACTCAGACTGCTCACGTCGCTGTATGGGCGCCACGGCATACCGGCGAAAGCCCCCGCGGAGGCAGCTCGAACGGCACTGCTGTTCGGCCTGCTCCTCATCCTGTCCCAGGCGCTGGGGCTCTGGCTGCGGGCATAGCCGACCTGAACCCTGCCAACGCGGGCCAACGGTGCCAACGCGAACCCCGCTTTACGGAACCGAGCCGGATCGAGTAGAATGCTCGCCGCACCCATGAAATGGCAGGGGATACTCCGAAACTCCGCGGCCGGAGAGTCGGTCAAAGCAAGCGCCTTGGGGAAGATTCCGCATCTCAAGACATGCCCGTACTGGGATCGTGCCACGTTCCTGGGGTGCGTTTCCTGCCAGCTGCAATTCGCAAACTATGACGGCGGCCTCGTGAAGTACGACAACCGCGTCTACTACGTGAACAGGTCACAGATTGAAGCTCTTCGCGCCTACGTGAGGTGGGACCTCCGCAAGAAGGTCACAGTCATCCAGGACTGATCCCCATGGGGAAGCTGGGGAAGCAGTCCCTCTTGGTCCTCTTTTCCCTTTATGCTACAATCCAGTCCCCATGAGCAAATACATTTTCGTCACCGGCGGCGTGTGCTCTGGGCTTGGGAAAGGCGTCGCCGCGGCCTCATTGGGGAGCCTCCTGGAAAACAGGGGGTTCAGCATCCGAATGATAAAGATCGACCCGTACATCAACGTGGATGCGGGGACGATGAACCCTTACCAGCACGGGGAGGTCTACGTCACCGATGACGGCGCGGAGACGGACCTCGACCTCGGAAATTACAGCAGGTTCACCTCATCACCCCTGAGCCGCGACAACTCCATCACCACCGGGCAGGTCTACCAGGCGGTCATCACGAAGGAGCGGGAGGGAAGATTCCTCGGCAGGACCGTTCAGGTCATCCCCCATATCACGGACGAGATCAAGTCCCGCATCTTCCGCGTCGGCGAGCAGCCCGGCGTGGATCTCACCATCGTGGAGATCGGGGGAACGGTGGGCGATATCGAGAGCGTGCCGTTCCTGGAAGCGGCACGGCAGTTCATCCACGATCTCGGCAAGGAGAACGTGCTGTTCATCCACCTCACCCTGGTGCCGCAGGTCTACTGGGGAGAGCCCAAGAGCAAGCCCACCCAGCACTCGGTGAGGGAGCTGCGGGAGATCGGGATCCAGCCGGACGTCCTCCTGTGCCGTTCCTCGAGCCCGCTGGACGAAGACCTCCGCCGCAAGATCTCGCTCTTCACGAACGTTGAGAAAGAGGCCGTGATCTCCGCCTACGATGTGCGGACCACCATCTACGAGATCCCCCTGACCTTCGTCGAGCAGAAAGTGGACGAGATCATCGTCAAGAAGCTGGGCCTCGGAGAAAAGGGTCCGTCCCGCGACGGATGGCGAAAGGTCGTGAAGCACTTTACCGAGGCAAAGAAGACGGTGCGCGTGGCCGTCGTGGGGAAGTACACCGGGCTGCACGACGCGTACATCTCGATCTTCGAGTCCCTCTTTCACGGGGGTATCGCCAACGGCGCCCGGGTGCAGCTGGTGAAGTTCGAAAGCGAGGACCTGGAGGACGGGCGGGACCTCTCCGAGGCGTTTGCCGAATGCGACGGGATCCTGGTGCCCGGCGGCTTCGGGCTGCGCGGGATCGAGGGGATGGTGCGGGCGGCCCAGTACGCACGGGAAAGAAAGATCCCCTACCTCGGGATCTGCCTGGGCATGCAGATCATGGTCATCGAGTATGCGCGCAACATCCTCGGGATCAAGGATGCGAGCTCAACGGAGTTCGCACCGGAAACAAAGAATCCCGTGGTGAGCCTCCTGGAAGAACAGGTCGACATCAAGAGTTACGGCGGCACCATGCGCCTTGGCAGGAGCGACACACACCTGAAAGCCGGATCCAGGATCCACGCGGCATACGGGGCGGAGGTCATTTCGGAGCGCCACCGCCACCGCTACGAGGTTTCCAACCAATACCGCGCGGACCTCGAAGGGGAAGGGCTCCTGGTGAGCGGGCTCACGCCTGATTCCTCTCTCGTCGAGTCGGTGGAGTGGCCTGACCACCCGTGGGGCGTCGGTGTCCAGTTCCACCCCGAGTTCAAGTCCAAGCCGCTGGCGCCATCACCACTGTTCAACCAGTTCATTTCCGCATGCCTGATTGCCCAGGAAAAGCTCGCGGCGGTCCACGCGTGAGCCCGGCCCGCGCGCGGGGCGCGGGGACTCTCGCGGCCCTGGCTGCAGCCAGCCTTGTTTTTGCCGGATGCAGCATGGATTACAGGGCAACTGAAGTTCCAGAGAAGACGGGTGAGGGAATCCCGGACACGGTGGCCGTCGGGGTCGTGCACAAGATCTTCAAGAACGGGCATCTTTCCCTGGTCCTGGAGGCCTCCCGCGCGGAAACCTTCAATTCGTTGAAGAAGACGGTCCTTTCCAACGCGCGCTTCGAAGAGCTGGACGCCAAGGGCGGAATTGCCACGGAGGGCCAGGCGGGCAGTATCGTCTTCCACTCGGAGAGCGAGAACGCGGAGATCTCGGGGTCTGTCAGCGTGCGCTCAGCCTCCGACAAGGCGGTGGTGTCTGCTGACTCGTTCTCCTGGGAGAACAAGGAAAAGAGGCTTGCCGCCCCGCCGGGGGAGGCAGTGATGGTCAAGAAGGATGACGGCTCCTTCATCCAGGGCACCGGTTTCGTGGGGGACTTCCGCACCCGGCAGGTCGCCTTCTCCGGACCGGTCGAGGGCACGTATGTGTGGGAAGAGAAGAAAAAGTAGGACCCTCACGCTGTGCGCCGCTTTGTTTCTGGTGACCCAGGCGCTGGCGGCCGAAACGCAGACCTTTACGTATTCGGGTGACAGCATGAGCACGGTCCTTGCGGAGGGAAACCAGCAGGCTCTCCTCAGCGGCCACGCGCGCGTGGACACGGAGGACCTGCGCATCACCGCGGACCAGATCCTGCTGTTCGGCAAGGACTTCGTCTACGCGCAGGCGAGCGGGAACGTGCATGTCGTTGATTCCAAGAGAGGCCTTGACCTGCGCAGCGAGCACCTGTTCTACGACCGGGACAGAAAGATCTCCCGTGTCACCGGGGACGCGGTGATGGCGGACGTCAAGAACGAGATGGTGGTGAAAGGCGGTTTCATCGAGGACCGGGACACGGAGAAGCTCACCATCGTGCAGATCGGGGTCCGCATCCTGAAAAAAGATCTCGTCTGCCGCGCGGAGTTTGCAAAGTACTGGCGAGACAAGAAGCTCGTCGAGCTTTCCGGCATGCCATGGGTGTCACGGAGAGACGACGTCTACCAGGCCGCCCGGATCACAATCAACCTGGACACGGAGGAGATAAGCCTGGAAGGCGACGTGCAGGGAACCATCCAGTCCGAGAAGAAAGCGTCTCCCTCTACGTCACAGCCCACCGTCGCCCCGCAGACTGCCCCGGGGTCTTCGCCGGCGCCCGGAAGCTCAGCCGCGCCGGCAGCCACGCCCCCAGCAGCGCCAACACCCGCGCCGTCGTCCACCACACCTCCTTCGCAGCCCTCGTCTCCCTCTGGCACCGGCAAGGGGCCCGGAGGTGGGTGAAAACGGCAAGCTCTTCCTGGAGGGCCTGGTCAAGTTCTTCGGCCGCAAAGAAGCGGTCAGGGGCGTCACGTTCTCCATGGACAGCGGGGAAGTGGTCGGCCTCCTGGGTCCCAACGGCGCCGGCAAGACCACGGTTTTCTACATGGTGGTGGGATTCATCCGGCCCACCGCGGGGCGGATCTGGCTCAACGGCCACGACGTCACCGGTCTGCCCATGTTCAAGCGCGCGCGCCTTGGCATCTCCTACCTGCCGCAGGAACCGTCGGTCTTCAGAAAGCTCTCGGTGGAGGACAACGTTGCGGCTATCATCGAGACCCGCGCCTCTCTCACCAGGAGTGAAAAGAACCACCTCCTCGACAGGCTGCTCGATGACCTGGGGATCACGCACCTTCGCCGGCAAAAGGCGTACACGCTTTCCGGAGGCGAGCGTCGGCGCACGGAGATCGCCCGGTCGCTGGCCATCGAGCCCAAGTTCCTCCTCCTGGACGAGCCCTTTGCAGGCATCGACCCCATAACCGTCTCCGAGCTCAAGGGCATCGTGCAGCGGCTCTCCACGCGGGGCATTGGCGTCCTTCTCACGGACCACAACGTTCGCGACACCCTGGAGATAACGCATCGGTCCCATATCATCAACCTCGGGGAGGTCCTTGTGAGCGGCAGCCGGGAGGAGATCCTGGCCAGCGAGCTGGCCCGAAGGATCTACCTTGGCCACGAGTTCGAGATATAGTCCTGGGGCGGCGAAGCCGTGCGAGTATCCGATAAACATTGACAAACTGATCCGCCCTGCCGCACAATTGGCACGGAGGTAGCGTGCAGTCCCAGCGACCCGTTCTCAAGCAGGTCCAGAAGCTCAAAATGACGCCTCAGCTGTACCAGGCGGTCAGGCTCATGGCCCTGCCCTTGCAGGAGCTGCGCACCACCATCGATGAAGAGCTGGAGAAGAACCCGGCTCTCCAGGTGCTTGAAGACAGGTCCACGGTCTCCCTGGACGACCTGCCGGCGCGGGAGAAGAGCGAGGGGGACGGGGACTACTTCGATCATTCCTCAGACACCGGGTACTCCCGCGCCGACGCGGAAGCCGCCAGCGACGCCCGGCGGCAGTTCATCGAGGGCGCTCTCTCCCTGCCGGAGAGCCTCCAGGAGCACCTCTTGTGGCAGCTCAGGCTGCAGCCCATACCTGATGTGTGGAAGACCGTCGGGGAGCTCCTGATCCGAAACCTGGACGAGAACGGCTTTCACAGAGAACCTCCTGAGATCCTTCTCAAGGAAGACAAGGAGAAGGAAGTGCTCGCCAGGGTGATGGACCTCATCCAGGGTTTCGAACCCCTCGGAGTCTGCGTGAAAGACGTGCAGGAGAGCCTCCTGGTGCAGATCCGACGCCACCCCGCGCCTCATCCCAAAGCGGCGGAGCTCGTTGAGAAATGGTTCTCGGAGCTGGAAAAGCAGAAGCTGCGGGATATCGAGAGAGGAATGCGCATTTCGGAGACACGGCTGAAGGAGATCATCGCTTTCATCCGCACGCTGGACCCGCTTCCAGGGAGGAGCTACAGCAGGGACGTGGTGCGCTACGTCCTGCCCGGATGTGCAGGTCACGCTCCGCGACGGAGAGTTCGTGATTATATTGAACGATGAGGTGATCCCCGTCCTGGGCCTCAATCCGCTGTTCCAGGAGATGGCGGGCGGGAAGGAGAAGCAAAAGGACCCGAAGACCCGGCAGTTCGTCACGCAGAACCTCCAGGACGCGCGGTGGTTCATCCGGACCATCGGGCAAAGGAACGAGACCCTGCTGAAGGTCTGCCGCGCAATCGTTGAGTTCCAGCGGGAGTTCTTCCTCAAGGGGCCGAAGTACCTGAGGCCGCTGACCCTCAAGGACATCGCCGGGGAGATCGGCGTCCACGAAGCCACCGTGTCCAGGATCACCTCCGCGAAGTACATCCAGACAGAGTGGGGTATCTTCGCCCTGAAGCACTTTTTTTCCAACTCAGTCGCGGGCACGGGCAGCACCGGCTCGCGATTCTCGAAGGAGGGGGTCAAGGAAATCATCCGGGAAATCATCGGGAAGGAGGGAGGGGGGACCCTTTCCGACCAGAGGATCGTCGAGATGCTGGCCGTGCAGGGCGTTTCAATCGCCCGCAGGACGGTTGCCAAATACCGGGGGGAGCTGGCCATCGACTCTTCCTACCAGAGGAGGCGCACATGAACGTCGAGATAAAAGGGATACACCTGGAAGTTACGCAGAGAATCAGGGATTACATCGATACGAAGATGCCCCGTCTGGATTTCGCGAAAGACCTCATGGTGGATTTTCTGCTCAACCTCACGAAGGAGAAGAACCTCTTCAAGGTGGATGCAACGGTCAACTTCCGCTGGGGAAGCACCATCCACATGGGGGTCGAAAACTTCAACCTCAATACCGGGGTGGACGACCTGTTCGACAGGCTCGAGGCCAAGGTGGAGAAAGAGAAGTCGAAGATCCAGGAGCATCACAAGAAGCAGGAGCCCGCGCGGGAAGAGGGCTAGGCAGGAATGGCTTCCCAGATTGAGAAGTTCAGAGTGCTGGATCTCCTCCAGCTCGACCTGCGGGAGAACGACGCTCTCAACCTGAAATGTATCGGAGGCAGGCCCGGGCTCATCCGGGAGATCTCGGTCACGGAGATCAACAGGCCGGGGCTGGAGCTGGGCGGATTTTACGAGAACTTTGCCCACCAGCGCATACAGATTTTCGGAAGGGGAGAGAACGCCTTCCTCCAGAAACTGGCCAAGGAGAAGCGGCGGGAGGAGATGGAGAAGCTCTTCACCTTCCCCATCCCCTGCTGCGTGTTCACGCATTCCCTGCAGCCCACGGCGGACTTCTTCGACATCGCGGAGAAGGCCGGCTGCGCCATCCTCCAGACCGACCTCTCGTCATCCGAGTTCACCATGCGAATCCTGCGAGTGCTGTCCACCATCTTCGCGCCCAAGCAGACGGTTCACGGCGTGCTGGTGGAAGTGTTCGGCATCGGCGTGCTCCTGGAAGGGGACAGCGGGGTCGGAAAGAGCGAGTCTGCCCTGTCGCTCATCGAGCGGGGGCATCGCCTCGTTGCGGACGACTCGGTGGAGATCCGCCGGGTGAGCGGCAACATCCTCATGGGCAGCGGCGCGCAGGTCGTGAGCCACCACATGGAGATCCGGGGCCTCGGAATCATCAATATCACCCACCTTTTCGGTGTAGGCGCCATCAGGGACAGGAAGCAGATTCAGCTGGTGGTGCAGCTCGAGTACTGGGATGCCAAGAAGAACTATGACAGGATCGGCGCGGAGGAGAACACCATCGACATCCTTGGCGTCCACGTTCCCTGCGTGGTCATCCCCATCAAGCCGGGACGGAACATCCCCGTGATCATCGAGACCGCTGCCCGCAACGAGCGACTCAAGAAGATGGGCTACTACTCGGCCCGGGAGTTCAACAAGAACGTGATGAACTGGCTGGAGACCGAGAGCACGCGCGTGAAATTCCTGAATGAGAAATGAGGGCACATGGTCGAGCGCATCGTCACAATTCGCAACAGGGCGGGCATGCATGCCCGCCCGGCGGCTCTCCTGGTGAAGACGGCCGCCGAGTTCGAGTCAAGGATCTACATAGAGAAGGACAGCGAGCGGGTCAACGGGAAGTCGATCATGGGCGTGATCACGCTGGGGGCCACCTACAACACGCCCCTGAAAGTCATCGCCGACGGGCCGGACGAGGCGCAGGCCCTTGATGCCATCGAGAAGCTCTTCGAGAACCGCTTCGAGGAGGAGTGAGCCCCGGGCGCTGCGGCCCATCCTCCTGGTATTCCTGGCCGCCCTGGCCGCAGCCCCGGCAGCCGCCCAGTCCCTGGACCTGGGCGTGAGCGTGCGCCCTGACGGAATCCGCGCAAACCTCCTTTTCCAATGGACCAGGGAGGAAGAGCTCGTTTCCTCCCTGCGGGACGGAATGGAGGCGCGGATCGTGTTCACCCTCAGGGTCTACCAGCGCAGGGGCGGGCTTCTGCCCCTTTTCCGCGACAGGCTCCTGGCGGAGACGCGCGTGGCGCGTAGCGCGTTCTGGGATTTCCTTGACAGGAAGTTCATCGTGGAGTCAGACGACGGCTCGCGCGCAGCCTACACGAGCTCTTCCGAGCTGCTCACCGGCTTCTTTTCCCTCAGGGATTTCCCCGTCCTGCGGCTTCCGCCCCGGCCGGGGGAGCTGCGCTACGTCACCGCCCGGGCCCGGCTCGAACCGGTGCGGCTCATGCCCCCTCTCACCATCGTGACGCTGGCCGGTGAGGCCGCCTCCTACACCACCCGCTGGGAGCGGCGGGACGCCCAATGAGACGGCCCCTTGGCGCTCCGGAAAATACATCGCGCGGCCTCATCATCCTCATCCTTCTCTTCGTGATCCTCATCGGGGTCATCATCGCTTTCTCCCGCACCTTCATCACCACGATCGCGGGCACGGAGACCGCCCCCACCACGATTGCCCTCGTGGTGGCCTTCGCCCTTTCCCTCGTCCTGCTGGGCGTCACCGTCTTTCAGATCGTCCGCCTGCTGCGCCAGCGCGCCATGCGCCAGGCGGGGGCGGGCCTGAAGCTGCGGCTCACTCTGTTCTTCATCCTGATCACCGTTTTGTCGGCGGTGCCGCAGTCCCTGCTCGCAATCACCTTCATCAATTCCGCCATGGGAACGTGGTTCAGCTCCTCCATCGGAGAAGCGCTCCGGGGCGCCTCCCGGATGGCCATCGACTACCAGGACGAGCGCGTGCAGAACCTCAGGTCCTTCGCCGAGGGCTCGCTTGCTCCCTCCCTCATGCGCCAGTTCGCCCGGGACCCGGATACGGCCTGGCAATCCATCCAGGAGATCAACGCCGGGGTCAGCGCGCTGCAGCTGTTCCGGCCGGACGGCACCGAGATCGCCTTCCGCGGTGATCAGCGAACCCGCATCACAGACTTTTCCACCGTGGAAGGCACCGGCGGGATCCAGCCGCGGGAGGACAGGAGCGACATCAGCATCCTGCGGGACGTGAAGGTCATCACCCTGGACGGCAAGCGGGTCACCGCCGTGGCAAGCTCGCTTCTGCCGGGCACGCTGCGGGCCAACGCTCGTCGACTCACGGAAAGCCTGACGCTGTTCACGGCGCTGGACCGGTTCCGGGAGCTCTTCCAGATCGTGCTCGTCGGGTTCTTCTTCCTGTTCTCTCTGCCCATCTTCTTCATCACCATCCTGGTCAGTCTCCTCCTCACGGAGCGGATCATCAGCCCCATCGTTCACCTGGAGGATGCCACCCGACGGGTCGCGGAGGGGGACTTCAGCTTCCGCATCCTCACGCGCCCGCGGGACGAGCTGTCCGGCCTGGTGGAGTCCTTCAACGGGATGGTCTCAGAGCTCGACCGCTCGCGCAGGAAGCTCCTCCAGGCGGAGCGCATCACGGCCTGGCAGGAGATTGCCCAGCGCCTGGCGCACGAGATCAGGAACCCGCTGACACCCATCAAGCTCTCCGCCCAGAGGATCCTCAAGAAGCACGCGGATGCTCCTCCCGGCGGAGAGGAGTTCGGCAGGGTCCTTGGCTCCTCGGTGTCTGCCATCATCAAGGAAGTGGATAACCTGGAAAGGCTGCTGCGGGAGTTCGGGGACTTCGCAAAGCTTCCCGTGCCTCAGCCGCTGCCGGTCAACATGAAGGAGATCCTGCAGGAGGTCACCTCGGTCTACGCAAGCCTGTCCTCCAGCGTAAAGATAGACATCGCCAGCGTGCCGGATTCCCTGGTGCTCAGCGTGGACCGGGCCCAGATGAAGCGGGTCTTCGCGAACCTCTTCACCAACGCCATTCAGGCGATGCCGGAAGGGGGCCTGGTCGGCGTGCGGGCGGACATCGTGAAGAAAGCCCATATTTCCTACTGCCGCATCGCGGTGAGCGACAGCGGCACGGGAATAGCGGAACAGGACCGTGAGCGGATCTTCGACCCCTATTTCACCACCAAGAAGGACGGCACGGGCCTCGGACTTGCCATCGTGCAGCGCATCGTGTTCGACCACAAGGGAAACGTGTGGGCGGAAAGCGATGGGTCCAGCGGCACCACCATCTTCATCGACATCCCCACCAGCGCAGGAGCCACCGCATGAGCACCATCCTCATCATCGACGACGAGCCGGGCATCCGCACCGTGCTCCGCGACATCCTGGAGGACGAAGGCTACACGGTGATCGATGCCGAGGACGGGATCCAGGGGCTCGCGGACCTCGCGGCAAACCAGGTGGACCTGGTGTTCCTGGACGTGTGGCTTCCCAACATGGGCGGCATGGATGTGCTCAAGAAGGTCCGCGAGCAGTACCCCGACGTCGAGGTGATCATGATCTCGGGCCACGCCAACATCTCCCTGGCGGTCCAGGCCACCAAGATGGGGGCCTTCGACTTCCTGGAAAAGCCGCTGTCCCTGGACAGGACAATGACGGTGGTTCGAAACGCGCTGGCCATGGAGGATCTGCGCCGGGAGAACAGGTCGCTGAAGAAGAGCATCTTCATGGACGACCGCATGGTGGGCTCCGGCCCCGGGATGACGGCGGTGCGGGGGCTCATCGAGCAGGCGGCGGCGAGCGATTCGCGCATCCTCATCCTGGGAGAAAACGGGACGGGCAAGGAGCTGGTGGCCCGGGAAGTCCACGTGGGGAGCGCGCGAAGCGCGGGTCCGTTCGTCGAGCTCAACTGCGCGGCCATTCCCGAGAGCCTCATCGAGAGCGAGCTCTTCGGCCACGAGAAGGGGGCATTCACCAGCGCTCTTGCGCGGCGCAGGGGGAAGCTGGAGATGGCCAACCACGGGACGCTCTTTCTCGACGAGATTGCAGACATGTCCCTGGTCACGCAGGCAAAGGTCCTTCGGGTGCTCCAGGAGATGCGTTTCGAGCGCGTCGGCGCGGAGGAGTCCATTTCCGTGGACGTGCGGGTGATCTCCGCGACGAACAAGGACATCCAGGAGCAGATCCGCAAGGGGAAGTTCCGGGAGGACCTGTACTTCCGCATCAACGTGGTCCCCATCCTGCTGCCGCCTCTGCGGGAGCGCATGGACGACATGGCCGAGCTGGTGGCGTACTTCATGGAGAAGTTCAAGCGGCCCTCCGCGAAGGAGCCCAAGACGGTCTCCGCGGAGGGGATGCGCATCCTCCGCGCCTACCACTGGCCGGGCAACATCAGGGAATTGAAAAACTTCGTGGAGAGGATTAATATCATGAGCGAGGAGGAAGTGATTTCCGCTGCTTCGGTGAAGTCGTTCCTGGGAGGGACCCCGCAGGGACAGACGAACGATGCTCTCACCGCCTATGCGGACATGACCCTCGCGCAGGCACGGGACAGCTTCGAGCGGGACCTGATTGCCTCACGTCTGCGGGAAGCAAGCGGCAACATCTCCCGGGCGGCGGAATCCCTGGGGGTGTACGCCAGCAACCTCCACAGCAAGATGAAGAAGCTGAAGATGACGGCGGAGAAGTAGGCGCCAATGAAAGGACTCACCCAGCGTCAGCGGGAGGTCTTCGATTTCATCCGCGAGTTCATCCGCAAGAACCGCTACCCTCCCACCATCCGGGAGATCGCCATCAATTTCCGTTTCTCCGTCAAGGGAAGCTACGACCACGTCAAGGCGCTGGAAAAAAAGGGCTACCTTCGCTGCCATGAGAACAGGTCCCGGGCAATCGAGATCATCCGGGACGCGGAGGCGGACAAGGAAGAGGTGGCCTCCGTCCCGCTCCTGGGGAACGTGGCCGCGGGAAAGCCGCTCTTTGCGGAGGAGAACCTGCAGGGCTACGTCCAGGTCCCCGCCAGCGCGCTGGGGGCCTCCGCGCATTTCGCCCTCCAGGTCAAGGGAGACAGCATGAAGGACGCCGGCATCATGGACGGGGACGTGGTCGTGGTGGCCCACCAGAGCACGGCGGACAATGGGGACATCGTGGTGGCCATGGTGGACGACGCGGTGACGCTGAAGCGTTTCTTCGTGGAGAAAAACCGCGTCCGCCTGAAGGCGGAAAACCCCAAGTACCCTCCCCTGTACACCCAGAACGTCCGCATCCTCGGCAAGCTCGCCTTCCTCATGAGAAGCTACGCGTGAGCCCGGCCTCCGCGGGGGAGGCCGCCGTCCATCTTCTCCTCGGTCCCGAGGAAGGGGAAAAGTCGGCCTTCATCGAGAAGCTGAAAGAAGCCCTTGCCACCGCACGGAGAGCCGCCCGAGGTGACGCGCTTCTATGGCGGGGAGTCCCGGGCCACCGACGTCGTCCTGTGCCTGCGCAACAAGACCCTTTTTCCCGGCACCGGCTGGTCATCTTCTCGGGGATGGAGCAGGTCAAGCGCGCGGAGGATGTCCAGGCCCTCCTGGAGTACCTCTCCGCCCCGTCCCGGGATGCCACGCTTGTCCTCGTGGCCGGGGGGTTTGCTTCCGAGGTCGACCGAAAGATCGTCGGCGCCATCCCGAAGGAGCGCCAGAAGATCTTCTGGGAGATGTTCGACAACCAGAAGCAGGGCTGGGTCGTCAGCTATTTCCGGCAGAGAAAGATCACCATCGACCCGACGGCCGTGGAATACATCCTGGACATGGTGGAGAACAACACCCGCGACATGCGGACGGAGTGCGAGCGGCTGGCGCTGTTCTTCGGAGCGGGGGCAGCAATCGGCCTGGCGGACGTTGAGCAGTACATCTACCACTCGAAGGAAGAGAACGTCTTCACCCTGTTCGACCGCCTGTGCGAGCGGGAGCTTTCCGGCTCCCTGGAGGTGCTGGACAAGATCCTCCTCTCCCGGGAGGCGGAGGCCACGCAGATCACCAGCGGCCTGCTCATGCAGTTCCGACGCCTGGCTTCCCTGAAGCGCATGCAGGCGGAGAATTACGAGGCATCAGAGGCGTTCCCCGGCTGCGGATCTTCAGCAAGAGAAACCAGAAGACGTACCTGGAAGGGGCGCGGAAGTTCTCCGCGGCTGATCTGGACACCATCCGGCTTCTCCTGGCGGCCTTCGACGAGCGCTTCCGCTCCGTCAGGAGCGACCTGCACGAGCTCCTTCTCCATCTGCTGGTGTACTATATCGTTCAGAGAGCCGGGCAAGGAGCATGGCGGCAGTCTCTCTAGGGAGGCCCGCCTTCTTCTGGATGTCGTCCACCGTGGCCCCCAGGATCGCCTCCACGGAGCCGAAGACCTCCATCAGCCGCCTGCTCCGGGCCTGACCGACGCCGGGCACGCCTTCCAGAAGAGTCAGGGCCACGCGCTTCGCCCGCTTCTTCTTGTTGAGCGTCGTGGCAAACCGGTGGGACTCGTTGCGCACCGCCTCCAGGATCCGAAGGGACGGAGAGGCCTCGTCCAGCAGAAGGGGGTCGTCCCGGCCGGGCAGGAAGATCTCCTCCTGCTTCTTGGCAAGCCCGATGACGGGGATCTCCTCCAGGCCCAGGCAAGCAAGGACTCCGCGGGCCGCGCTGAGCTGGCCTTTCCCTCCGTCGATCAGGATCAGGTCGGGCCGGTCCAGCTCCTCGTTCAGCACCCGCGTGTAGCGGCGGGCAACCGCCTCGCGGATCGATTCGAAGTCGTCGATCTTCCCGTCGAGGCTGCGGATGGTGAACGCGCGGTAGAGCTTCCGGTCCGGCCTGCCGTCGGTGAAGCGCACCATGGAGGCGACGGTGTCGGTGCCCTCCAGGTGCGCGATGTCGAATCCCTCGATGCTGCGGGGGAGAGCGGCCAGGCCCAGGTCGAGCTTCAGCCCTTCCAGCGCCGCGGTCATCTCCGCTCCGCGCGCCGCCTTGGCCGCCTCCTCGCGGGCGTTCGCCTCCGCCATGGCCAGGAGCTGCGTATGCTTGCCGCGCTGCGGAATCTTCACCGCGATCTGCCTGCCGCCAAGCTCGCGCAGGAACTGCGAGAGGTTCTCCGCGTCCACGGCCCGCGGCCCACGTAGACCGCGTCCGGGACGGCCTTGCGCTCCGCGTAGTAGCGCGCGACGAAGTGGGACAGCGCCTCCTCGTCGGGCGCGTACTCCGCGACGCGAAAGACCTCCTTGCCCAGGAGCTTGCCTTCCCGCACCTGCAGGACGACGATGACCAGCGATTCTCCGCGAGGAGCAAGGGCGATGTAGTCCCGGTCCTCCTCGGTGAACTCCATGACCCTCTGCTCGACGGACACCTCCTCGATGGCGGGGATCTGGTCGCGCAGCTTCGCGGCCCTCTCGAACTCCTGGAGCTCCGAGGCCGCCTTCATCTTCTCCCGCAGGTCGCGCAGCAGCTCCTCGCTCCGGCCCGAGAGGAGCTTGCGCACCCCGTCCACGATCTTCAGGTACTCCTCCCGCGTGATCTTCCCGCAGCAGGCCCCCGCGCACCGTCCCATGTGGTAGTTCAGGCAGGGATACGCGCGCTTCTTCTGGGAGCCGCGGTACTTGCACAGGGGAAAGTGGCGCTCGATCAGCCGCAGGTACAGGTCGATCTGGTGGGGCTTGGGAAACGGCCCGAAGTACTCCGAGCCGTCGAAGATCATGCGCCGGGTCCTGATAGACCCGGGGGAACTCCTCCGCGGTGAGCCTGATCACGGGGTAGGTCTTTCCGTCCTTGAGGTCGATGTTGTACTGGGGCTTCCACTGCTTGATGAGGTTGTTCTCGAGGATGAGCGCCTCGTACTCGGTGTTGGTGATGATGACCTCGATGTCGGCCATGTGCGCCAGGAGGAACCGGGTCTTGATGTCCTTCTCACCGGCGAAATACGAGCGGATCCTGTTCCGCAGGCAGCGCGCCTTGCCGACGTAGATGATCTGCCCCGTGCGGCGTTCTTCATGATGTAGACCCCGGGCTTGTCCGGATACTCGCGGTCCCGCGGATCGTGGAAAGCCTTCAATAGAATACACCCCTCGCTACCGATTATAATACCAATGTACAGAACCATGGTCCGGAAACAATCACGCTCCGGAGCGCTCCTGCTTTGTCTCCTGCTCTCTCGCGCCACGCCTTCGCGCAGCCTGGAGAAGTCCATCGAGCTGGGCAAGGAGCAGCTCTGGGGCGACATGCAGACCCTGGAGGGGGTGACGCGGGTCCCCGGGAGATGGGGCTTCCAGGACCTCGCCCTCTCCAAGCGGGGAGTACGTTCCGGACAGCTCCACCGAGCTTCTCCTGCACTTCGACACCGATGCGCCTCCGGAGCCCGCCAACACCTACCGGTTCATCGACGCGGGACCGCGGATCCAGACCAGGGTCTTTGCCACGGGCGGCGGCAGCGCCATGTTCACCGGCGACAGGCAGGGAGTCAGGCTGCAGGCTCCGCCCGGCGCGCTCTTTGCCCCGGGGGCGGTGTGGGGCGATTTCACAATCGAGTTCTGGCTCTATCCGGCAACCCTCTCGAACGGCGAAAACGTCCTCTCCTGGACAGGGGCGGCGAAAACGGAAGCCTCGGGACAGCCTCGGCTGACCGCCCAGACCATGCGCTGCTTCATCCGGGACCGGAAGCTTGTCTGGGATTTCCAGAATCTCTTCACTCTTCCCTCGGGGCAGCGGCTGCCTGTCACCGTTGCCGGCACGCGCAAGCTCCTTCCCCGGTACGTGGCACCACCACCTGCTGCGCTACAGCGCGACCGACGGGCTGCTGGAATACGGGATCGACGGGGTACCGGAGGCGATTGTCCATGTCACCGACACGGGGAGCGAGACGGGATCCATCGCCGTGCCGCGGCTGGGGCTCGAGGAAGCGGGCCCCCTTGTGCTCGGCGCCGGGCTCACCGGCTTTCTGGATGAGCTTCGCATCTCCCGACGCTTCGTGGACGACCCGATGATCCAGCGATACGCGGGCAGGACGGGCACGGCCACATCGAGCATCATCGACCTCGGGTTCACTTCCACCCGGATTTCGCGTATCGAGGCGGTCGCGACCACGCCCGGGGACTCCGGGGTGGAGTTCTACTACCAGGTCTCGGACGCATGGCAAAACCCCCGGCTCTTGAAGACGCCGACAGACTGGGTCCCCTTCACACCGCCGGGGAACTTCAAGGATACGTTGAAGGGCAGCTACCTCCAGCTCAGGGTCGAGCTGTACCCTGACGGGACGCGAAACCTGACCCCGCGGGTGTCCAGCATCCGCATCGTCTACGAGCCCAACGAGCCGCCTTCGCCGCCCGCCGGCCTTCTTGCCGCGCCGGGCAACGGCAAGGTGACGCTGACCTGGCGCACGGTGAACGAGCTGGACGTGAAGGGCTACCTGGTCTACTACGGGACCTCGCCGCACAACTACCTGGGCGCCGGCGCGCAGGAAGGGGATTCGCCTGTGGACGCCGGAGCGAAGACCAGTATCGAGATATCCGGCCTTGCAAACGGGAACCTGTACTACTTCGCCGTTGTGGCATACGATGACTCGGTCCCGCCCCAGAAAAGCGATTTCTCCCCGGAGGTGAGCGCCCGTCCGTCGAGGATATACAAGTGAAAGCAATGACCACCCCCGAGATACTCGTGCGGGCCCGCAACGCGTTCAAAATGGGGGAGTATCCGCTGGTTGAGAGGCTCGCGCTGCGGATCCTGGCCGCTGAGCCTGATTCCGCGGTTGCCTACAACCTCCTGGGAACCGTCTATGACAAGACGGGACGCTTCCGAAAGGCAATCGAGCTGTTCCAGAAGGCGGTGGATGCACGCCCGGACTACACGGAGGCGCACAACAACCTGGGGGTGATCCTCCGAAAGATCGACAAGCACGCCGAGGCCATCCCCCACCTGGAAAAAGCAATCTCTCTTTCTCCCCAGCGCGGTGACGTCTACTACAACCTCGGAAACGTCTACAAGTCCCTGAACAACGCGGCGCTTGCCGAAGAAAACTTCCAGAAAGCGATCTCCGTTGATCCCTCCTTCGTGCCCTCCTACATCAATCTCGGAACGGTCCTGGAGGAGCAGGGCCGCAACACGGAGGCGGTCCGCACCTACCTCAAGGGGCTGCAGGCAGACGCCAACCAACCGCGGTTGCACTACAACCTCGGCGTCGTGTACGAACGCATAGGACGGCTTGCCGAAGCGCGGGAGGAATACGAGGCGGCCGCGCGGGCGCGGCCAAACTGGGCGGACGCTCTCAACAACCTGGGGGTGATCCAGCACAGGCTGGGAGACGAGCGCAGCGCGGAAAAAACTCTCCGCGAGGTGCTGCGAGCAGAGACGGGCGATGCGCGCACTCTCAACAACCTCGGAGTGGTGCTGGCCGCCCTGGGGCGCAGGGAGGAGGCGGTGCAGGCTTACCGGGCCTCCATCAAGGCAAACCCCCGCTATACACAGGCTATCGGGAACCTCGCGGCCCTGCTCGAGGAGGAGGGCAAGTTCACCGAAGCCATGGAGGAGCTCAAGCGCCTGCTCACCTTCGCGCCGGGGGACACGGATGCCCACCTGCGGCTCGCCAGCATACTTCGGAAGATGGAGAACTTTCCCGAGGCCGTAGAGCATGACAAGGCGGTGCTGGCTGCTCAGCCCAGGAACGCGGAGGCGTTGAGCGGCACCGCGTGGGCGCTCGGGAAGATGGGCCAAACGGCAAAAGCCCTTGAATACTACGCGAGGCTGGAGGCGAGCGCGCCCGAGGATCAGAGCTTCCGACTGGATCGCGCGTTGCTGCTCTCTGACTCTGGAAAACCCGATCTCGCGCGGCAGGAGGTCCTTCGCTACCTGGAGGTCTTCCCGGATGACCAGCGGGCCCGCGTGCTCCTGGCGGACCTCTACGCCGCGCAGGGACAGAAGAAGCAGGCTGCCCAGACGCTGCGCGAGGTGCTGGAAGCCAGCCCGCAGCAGAAGGACGCCAGCTACAGACTTGCCAAGCTCTACCGGGAGCTGGGCGAGCCTCAGAAAGCCGTTGAGACCATGGAAGGTCTCATCAACCGCCTGGAACAGTCAAGCGATCCCGCGGACATGGATGCGCTGTCCCAGGCCATGGAGGAGTACGAGCAAACCGTCGCCGAGCATGAGAAGGACTTCCGCAACGAGAGGGAAAAGACCATCCGCAAGCTTCGCGAGCTGAGCGTCGACAGGGGAAAACCTGAGAAGAAGGTCGTGGAGGATGATTCCCTCATGATCGAGGACCTGGAGCCCCTGGAAGAAGATTCGGTGCCCATCATCAACGTCGGCGGCATGGAGCCGGTGTTCGCTGTCCGCGAAGAGGACGAGGAGCTGAAGCTGGAAGAAGCCGAGGAGCCCGTCCAGGAGGAGACAATAGCGATTGAGGACGAAAGGCCGCCAAACCTCGTCAATCTTCTGAAGGACCAGGAACTGTATGCGGAAAACCCGGCCCTTGAAATCTTCCGGCCTCCCCCCCTGCTGCCGTCTCAGCAGCGTCCGGCTCCGGCGGCCCAGCCGGGGCTGGCCGGGTTGGTCGCCCCACCGCAAATGCAGCAGGCTCAGCCGGCGCCCTTCTGCCCAGCCGGCCTCCCCCGCGCAACCGGCCCCGGGGCCCGCAGCCCCTTCACAACCGGCTCTGTCGGCGCAGGGAGAGGGTGTCCTTGCCAAATCCCTGAGAGAGTCGGTGGAGACGCAGCAACGGATGGTGGACAAGCTCTTTAACGAGATCTCGGATCTCTCCCGAAAGGTCGAAGAGCAGAAGAGGCCGCCCCAGGTCGTGCCCATCATGCTGAACCCGCCGCAGCAGCCGGCCGGGCGGTCACAGGCGCCCGCGCAGCCCGTGGTCATCAACTACCCGCCTCCGCAGCTGGGGCCGGTTGCCGAACAGCCGCCAGACGTCAGCTATCCGCCATTGCAGCCATCTGGAGAGGGCTTCCCCCGGTTTGCCGCAGGCGCTGAGGAGGAAATTGCTCCGCCGCCTCGGCCGACCGCCACCCCGAGCAGACCTCCCGCGGCGCCCTCTGGCGGGAGTCGCGGCGGTCCGCAGAGGCCTGATTCGCAGCCAGAGTTCGAGGCTCCCGCCTTCGGTCCTCCCGAGCCTCAGGCCCCTGATCGGTGGCCGCCGGGGCGCCCGGCTCCCGGCCTCGCGCCCAGGGCCCCCGTGCCCAAGGCCGCCGCGCGTGGGGCGCCTGAGCGAAGGGCCTCCCAACCCGCGGCCCCTGAGCATAGGGCGCCTCAGCGTAGGCCTCCTGAGGGCAGGCAACCCGAGCGCGCGGCCTCTCGGCCCGCAGCGCCGCAGCACGAAGCACCGGAGCGCACGCCCCCTGAGAGCAGGCAGCCAGAGCGCGCGGCCTCTCGGCCCGCAGCGCCGCAGCACGAAGCACCGGAGCGCACGCCCCCTGAAAGCAGGCAGCCAGAGCGCGCGGCCCCTCGGCCCGCAGCCCCTGAGCATAGGGCGCCTCAGCGTAAGCCTCCTGAGGGCAGGCAACCCGAGCGCGCGGCCCCTCGGCCCGCAGCGCCGCAGCACGAAGCACCGGAGCGCACGCCCCCTGAGAGCAGGCAGCCAGAGCGCGCGGCCCCTCGGCCCGCAGCCCCTGAGCATAGGGCGCCTCAGCGTAGGCCTCCTGAGGGCAGGCAACCCGAGCGCGCGGCCTCTCGGCCCGCAGCGCCGCAGCACGAAGCACCGGAGCGCGCGGCCCCTGAACCCCTTGCCATTGAACCTGCGACCCCCGCGCCTGAGGAGCGAGAAACCATCCTGGAAGAATTGCCTGAAGACCTGGAACCGCTTGCGCCGGCTGGCGAGGCGCCGAGGCCCCGACGCGGACGCCCGAGTCTCAAGGTGCACCCACAACCGAGGGTGAACAGCCGCCGCCTGAGACGAAAGCAGAGCCCGCCGCGCCGGAGCATCCGCCCGAGACCCGCACAAGCGATGATGTGCGCAAGGAGCTGCGTCAATTCCTCAACGGCGTCATGGAGAAACTGGATGAAGCTCCCGCAGGGGGAACCGCAGTCCCTGAAAGCCCGGCCGGCCCGGCCGATCTCCTTGACTATCTGGAGAAACTGTCCGATTATCTCCCGGATCGGGAGAAGCAGCTGTTCCTGGGCAGCGAAGAGCGCCTCGCCATGGAATCGCTGAAGTCGAAGCTGGCGGGGAGGAAGGGCCTTCGCCAGGCAATTGCCGAGCGCTTCCCCGCTGGAGCGTCGGGCAGGAAGGAACCGCTCACCCGACCTCTGGTCGTGGACACGTTCTCCTATCTCAAGGACCTCGCGGCGTGGCACCCCGACAAGGCGGTCGGTGACGCCATGAGGGAGCGCATGGAGTCGCTCGTGGCACGGATGAGGGGAGCAGGATAGGGTATGAACGACAAAGCGAAGACGATTGCCGTCATCAAGACCTACATCTCCAAGATGCCGAGCCTCCCTATCGCGTGGTCCAAGATCCAGGAGATTTCCAAGAACCCCAAGGCCACCCCGGCGGACCTCAACCAGGTCATCAGCCTTGACCCCGTCCTCATGGGCCGTGTCATGAAGCTGATCAACTCCGCGTATTACGGGTTGAACAACCAGATCACGTCGCTGGTTCGAGCCATCATCATGCTGGGCGTGAACACGGTGAAGAACCTGGCGCTGTCAACGGCCGTGCTCGGCGGGCTTTCCAGCAAGAGCAACTTCCAGGCGCTCAACAACGACGGGTTCTGGCGTCACTCGCTGTGCGTCGGGGTGGCGGCAAAACTGATTGCCACCAAGCGCCGCAAGGACCCCAAGCAGCTGGAAGAGTACTTCGTCTCCGGCCTGCTCCACGACATCGGCAAGATCCCTTTGAACAACAAGCTGTCCGCGGAGTACGTACAGGCGCTGTCCCTCACCGACAAGGAGCACCTTCCCCTCTACATCACGGAAGAGCGAACCATGGATGTGAACCACTGCGAGGTCGGGCGTCTCATCGTCAACAACTGGAACCTTGGCACCGCAATGGAAGACGTGGTCTTCTTCCATCACTTCCTGGACTCCTATCCCGGAGAGAACCGCGATGTGCTCCTGACCGTTGCTGCCGCGAACTACTTCGCCAACTCCTACCAGATCGGCTTTTCCGGGGACCGCTACCCCGAGCCGCTGCCCCCCACGGTATTCGAGGAGCTGAAGATCAGCCGCGACGATCTTGATGAAGTCGAAAGCAAGGTCAACGGCGAGATAGAGAAGGCCAAGATCTTCCTCCAGGTTGCCGGCCAGTAAGGATGAGCTTTTGGCCATCAAGGTGACCTTCTGGGGAGTCAGGGGCTCAATTCCCACGCCCGGCAAGACCACGGTCAGATACGGCGGCAACACGGCCTGTCTCGAGCTCAGGTTCGGCCTTGAAGACAGGCTCATCATCGTGGACGCCGGCTCGGGGATCCGGGAGTTGGCGGGAGAGATTCTCAGGAAGGACCTGAGAAAGAACGGCCACGTCGAAACAAAGATATTCCTCACCCATACGCACTGGGATCACATCATGGGATACCCGTTCTTCACACCCATTTACATCAAGAACACGAAGCTGGAAGTATTCGGGCCTGTCAGCTTTGAGGAGGACCCGCTGGAAAACGTGGTCGGCGGCCAGCTCCAGTACAAGTATTTCCCCGTCAACCTCGGGCAGCTCGAAGCGGACATCCACTACACTCGCCTCAAGGAGGTGGAGCAGGACCTGGGCGGCGGCATCAAGCTCACCACAAAATACCTCAACCACCCCATCACGGTGCTGGGGTACAAGTTCGAGTACCAGGGCAAGGTATTCTGCACGGCGTACGACCATGAGCCGTACAGCAACATCTTCGACGTCCCTCCCAGCGATCCCAGTTACAATCCAGAAGCCGTCCGGGAAGGGGCCCTCGCCGCCAAAGAAGAGAATGACAAGGTGGAGGCTTTCTTTGCGGGCGCGGATGTGCTCGTCCACGACTCCCAATACACGGACAAGGAATATCTGAAGGACAAGAAAGGATGGGGTCACAGCTCCTTCGAGTGGGCCATCAAGTCAGCCCACAGGGCGCGCGTGAAGCACCTCGTCCTGTTCCACCATGATCCCGAGCGCAGTGATGACAAGCTGGAAGAGCTTTACAACGGCTACGTGTCGAAGATCAAAGGGCAGACCACCATGCGCGTCTCCCTCGCCCAGGAAGGCGCAAGCATCGAAATGTAACAGCATAGAAAATTGTATATTAAGCTCAGGGGGCCCGCGTGAAACGAACCCGGCTGAGCTTTTCCGAGGATGACCTTCAGTTCCTGGTGACTGTCCTGATGCCCGAGACCCCGGATCGCCAGAGGATGATCCGCGCGCTGAGGGAGGATGATGAGATCCTGGAGGGCATGCTTGCCGATGAGAAAGTCCTCCACCGGCTCCTGGACCATCCATCGTTCACCCTCCTGCGGGTATCTCCCGCTCTCTTCTTCAGCGTCCTGCTGGCGCGCGTGAAGCTGGACCTGGAGCGCCAGCCCTGGACCCTGGAGAGGACCAGCCGGCTCTCCATGGTCCTTTTCGATTCCCCCCAGGTAGTGGAGCTGCTGTCGAACAAGGAAGTGCGGGACTACCTTGCCGCGCTTCTCGTGTCTTTCGTGCGTGTCAACAGCTTTTCCACGACGGTACGCATTCGAAGCGGCACATGGAGGCGGGTGCGGTTCAGCGACTTCGACATCGACAGTCTCGTGCGCTTCGGGAACGCCCTGGACGAGTCGCAGCGCTTTCCCGCGTACAAAAGGATCGCCGACATCTGCCTTTTCACCCTGGGGATCTTTTCCCCGCCGCAGAGCGCTCCCGACGCCCCCCTGGCGCTGCTCAACGAAGGGCTTCGCATGGTGCTCCGCCGCAGCAGGGAGGACTATATCGAGCAGGGGGGAGCCTTCTACCGGCTCGCCTCACGGCACCGCGACGCGGCAAATCAGAAGCTTGCGGATGTCCTTGCGGTCCTCTCGGAAAAGATTGCCCTGGCTGCAAAGCCTCTCACCGTGATGTCGGCAAAATACCTTGCCCCCTTCAAGGATCCCGTGTTCCTGCACTAGGTCCTCAGCGAAGCATCGTCTCCTGCCTTTTCGGCCAGTTTTGCGTTGCAGGTGGCCGCTAGTATCTTTTTCACATGACAAACCCGTTTCGACAGAAAAACACAGACAAACCTGACACTCTTCCGAAGGAGCTCCCCATCCTGCCCCTTCGCAACACCGTGCCGTTCCCCTTCGTGATGATCCCCCTGGCGGTGGGCATCCCTCGTTCCGTGAAGCTCATCGAGGACGCGCTGCAGGGCAACAGCATGATCGGGATGGTTGCATCCAGGGACCCCTCGATAGAGGAGCCCACCCCGGAGCAGGTGCACACCATCGGCACGGCGGGGAAAATCCTGAGGGTCGTGCGGGCCCAGGACGGCACCATGCAGGTGGTCGTGCAGGGGCTCGAACGCATCCGCGTGACGCAATGGCTGGCTCCCGAGCCCTACATGAAGGCCCGGATCGAGGCTGCCCCGGAGAAAGAGGATTCAGACCTGGAGCAGGAAGGGCTGGTGCAGGGCCTTCGCAGCATCGCGCAGGAAGTGATCGACCTGTCTCCCACCATTCCCCGGGAGGCAGCCAACGTCCTGAACTCCGTTTCCGATCCGAGATACCTCGTGTACCTCGTTGCGGGAAATGCGCAGATCGAATCCTCGGAAGCTCAAAAGATCCTGGCAATGGACTCGGTCAAGGAGAAGCTGCGCGCCATCATCGCCCATCTCTCCCATCAGAAAGAGGTCCTGAGCCTCGGCCAGAAAATCAGGAGCGAGGCAAAGGAGGAGATGGAGAAGGAGCAGCGGGAGTACATCCTCCGCCAGCAGCTGAAGGCAATCCAGAAGGAGCTGGGCGACATGGACGAGAACCAGTCCATCGTCACCGAGTACACGGAGAAGATCGAGAAGACCGGGATGCCGGAGGAGGCAAGAAAGGAAGCCCAGCGGGAGCTGAAGAGGATCTCCAGCATGCCGGCGCAGGCCGCCGAGTACTCGATGATAAAGACCTACCTCGACTGGATGGTGGAGCTCCCCTGGAGCACCGTCAGCGAGGACCAGCTGGACATTGCCAACGCGCGCAAGGTGCTGGATGAGGACCACTACGACCTGCAGGAAGTCAAGGATCGCATCGTCGAGTTCCTCGCCGTGCGCAAGCTCTTCAAGGAGCGCGGAATCCAGAAGGACAGGGCGGACGATGACAAGACCGCGCGCGCCATGGGCGCCATCCTGTGCTTCGTCGGGCCTCCGGGGGTCGGCAAGACTTCCCTGGGCCAGAGCATTGCCCGCGCCCTGGGGCGCAAGTTCACCCGCATGAGCCTCGGCGGAATGCGTGACGAGGCGGAGATCCGCGGCCACAGGCGGACGTACATCGGGTCCATGCCCGGCAGGATCATGCAGGCCATCAAGAGGGCGGGGACCAGAAACCCGGTCTTCATGCTGGATGAAATCGACAAGGTGGGAAGCGACTGGAGAGGAGACCCTTCCAGCGCGCTGCTGGAGGTCCTGGACCCCGCGCAGAACGGTACCTTCCGCGACCACTACCTCAACGTGGACTTCGACCTGAGCGACGTCATGTTCGTCACCACCGCCAACCAGCTGGAGCCCATTCCGGCGCCGCTTCGCGACCGCATGGAGATCATCCTGCTGGACGGGTACACGGAGCATGAGAAGGTGAAGATCGCCCAGGAGCACCTGGTCAAGCGGCAGATTGCGGCAAACGGCCTGCGGGACGGCGAGGTTGTCTTCAGCGAGGAAGCGCTTCGAAAGATCGTGCAGGACTACACCCGGGAAGCGGGTGTGCGCACGCTGGAACGCCAGATCGGCGCAATCTGCAGGAAGAGCGTCACCAGGATCGCATCCGGAGCGCAGGCAGCCGTGGAGATCACTCCCGAGGTCGTCCGCGACTATCTGAAGAAGGAGAAGTTCGATTCCGAGACATCGGAGACGATCGAGATCCCCGGCATAGCCACGGGCCTTGCCGTCACACCGGTGGGCGGAGACATCCTCTTCATCGAGGCAACAAGGATGAAGGGGAAAGGGGACTTCACCCTCACCGGACAGCTGGGGGACGTCATGCGGGAGAGCGCGCGCATTGCGCTCAGCTATGTCCGCTCCAAGGCCACGGAGCTGGGAGTCCAGCCGGATATCTTTGCCCAGATGGACGTTCACGTGCACGTGCCGGCGGGGGCAACCCCGAAAGACGGACCGTCGGCGGGAGTGGCCATGGTGATGGCCATTGCGAGCCTCTTCACGGGCAGACCCGTGCGCGGGGATGTCGGGATGACGGGGGAAGTGACGCTGCGCGGACGCGTGCTGCCAATTGGCGGGGTGAAGATGAAGGTGCTGGCAGCGCACCGAGCCGGGCTGACCACGGTGATCCTCCCCAAGCGCAACGAGCGCGACCTGGAGGAGCTGCCTGAGGAGGTGAGGACCCGGATGCGGTTCGTCCTCGTGGACAGGATCGACGAGGCGCTCGCCGTGGGCCTCACTCCCGCCAGGGACCAGGCGCCGGCGGAGAAGTTGATCGCGTAGCTCGCAGACCACGGGCCGCTGCAAAATGCGGCGGCCCGCTTTTTTCTTGCGGGCAACGCTGCTTTGCGCTACAATGGCCGCGACCGAAGAAGCGAAGTCAGGAAGTGAGCACATGAGCGAGCAGGAAGCCAGAAAAGTGTTTTCGCACGTCGTCTCTCTCTACAAGGTTTTTGGCGGAGACCTCCAGCAGATGTGTGCAGAGCGGGGCCTGCCGGACACGATGATGAGGAAGTTCATCGCTGAACAGAAGGCCTGGGACTGGGGCCTCGCCAAGTTCGACTGGGACGGCAGCGTCAGGAAGGACGCGAAGTAGGCTTCGATCTCCTGAGAAGCGGTTCTCGCCCCTGAGCAGGGTATTGACTTCAATCCCCGGCCCTTCTTATAGTTGCGCGGTCGGTGGAGCAGCGGCTCACCCCGAGGGGGATTAGCTCAGTTGGTAGAGCGGCAGGTTCGCAATCTGTAGGTCGGGGGTTCGAATCCCCCATCCTCCAAACCCTCCATGGCGTCCAATAACGGTTCCCCCAGCCTGACTCTCCTGACGGATTTCTACGAACTCTCGATGATGCAGGGGTACTTCCTGCAGAAGGAGAATCCCGGCGTCGTCTTCGACATGTTCTTCCGCCGCCAGCCCTTTGGCGGCGGGTTTGCCGTGTTCGCGGGGCTCGAGGACCTTCTGAAGTACGTGAGCGCGCTTGCCTTCAGCCAGGAAGACCTTGCCTACCTGGAGAGCCTCGGCGCGTTCCGCCCGGAGTTCCTCGACTACCTGGCGGGGTTTCGGTTCCACGGCGACATCTGGGCCATGGACGAGGGCACCCTCGCTTTCCCCGGTGAGCCGCTGGTGCGCGTGCACGCCTCCCTCATGGAAGCGCAGCTCATCGAAAGCGCCCTGCTTGCCATCATCAACTTCCAGACCCTCATCGCCACCAAGGCGGCGCGCGTCCGCCTGGCGGCCAACGGGGGCACGGTCATCGAGTTCGGGCTCCGCCGCGCCCAGGGAGTCGACGGCGCGCTCTCCGCCTCCCGCGCCGCATTCATCGGCGGGGCGCATGCCACCTCCAACACCCTTGCCGGAAAGAACTTCGGCATCCCCGTCCGGGGGACGATGGCCCATTCCTGGGTCATGGCGTTCGGGAGCGAGCGGGAGGCATTCGAGAAGTACGCGGAGATCTATCCCGACGGGGCGCTGCTCCTCATCGATACCTATGACACCCTTGGCAGCGGAATCGACAACGCCATTGCAATCGGAAAAAGGCTGACGGCAGAAGGGCATCGCAATTTCGGCGTCCGGCTGGACAGCGGGGACCTGGAATACCTCAGCAAGAAGGTCCGGCAGCGCCTGGACGACGCGGGGCTCACCGAAGCGCGGATCGTCGCCTCCAACGAGCTGGACGAGAACATCATCCACCAGCTCATCACGCAGGGAGCGCCCATCGACATCTGGGGGGTCGGCACGAACCTCGTGACCGCGGGCGGGGACCCGGCGCTGACGGGCGTGTACAAGATCGCCGCCAGGGAGAAGGGCGGCCGTTTGGTTCCGACCATCAAGGTGTCGAACAATCCCGAAAAGGCGACCAATCCCGGCGTCAAGCAGGTCTGGCGCTTCACCAACGGCGCGAAGAGCCCTCTCGCAGACCTGATCTGCCTCGAGGATGAAGAGCCCGCCTCGGGCAAGCCCTACACGTTCCACCACCCTTCGGGGGACTATCGACGTTCGTCCTCAGCGAGTACGCTGGGATGACTCCGCTCCTCGGACTGCGAATGAAGGCCGGTGCGGTGGTGGGAGAGCTTCCGTCCATTACCGCAATCCGCTCACATGCGGGCGAGCAGCTGGACCGCCTGGATGACACCTACAAGCGCCTCATCAACCCCCACGTGTACAAGGTCTCCCTCTCGGACAGGCTGGGCGCCCTGAAGGCGCGCCTGATGCAAGAGAACCTCGCACAGGGAAGGCACAGATGATCCTGTCCGACGATACGCTGCGCAGGATGATCGCGGAGAAGAGCATCATGGTGGAGCCCTTCGAGCCCTACCAGGTCCAGCCTGCCTCCATCGACCTGCGCCTGGGCCGGCATTTCCTGAAGATCGACGAGAACACACTGGAGAGCCTCAGCCTGGACAGCGAGCTTCCCTACGTGCAGATCGAGAAGGACGAGATCATCATCCCCCGCATTCCTTTCTCCTGGCCACGACGGTGGAGTTCATCAGCTTCCCGCCAATGTCACGGCGTTCGTCGAGGGCCGGAGCTCCATCGGCCGCATGGGGCTCTTCATCCAGAATGCGGGGTGGGTGGACCCGGGGTTCGAAGGCAACATCACCCTGGAGCTGTTCAACGCCAACCGCCTTCCTCTGCGGCTGTCCAGCGGCAGGCGCATCTGCCAGATCGTCTTCGCGTTCATGGACAAGGCCACCCGGACCCCGTACGCGGGCAAGTACCAGGGCCAGCGGGGCACGGTCGGCAGCAGGATCTTCCGGGACGTGGACCGGGCCAGGTGAGATGATCACGCATCGCGGGCCGTTCCGTGGGTGCGGGCGCTCCCTGCCTCCTTATCGCGGAGCTGGGCACCTCCCACCAGGGGGACCGGGCCAGGGCGCGGGAGCTCATCGACGCGGCGGCGGCCGCCGGAGCGGACTGCATCAAGTTCCAGCTCGTGCACGCGGACGAGATCCTCCATCCCCTGTCGGGCATCGTCGATCTTCCCACCGGGAAGGTCGCGCTGTACGAGCAGTTCAGGCCCTGGAAAAAGCGGTCGGCTTCTACGCGGACCTCAAGAGCTACACGGAAGCCCGAGGGGTGCTCTTTCTCTGCTCGCCATTCGGGATCCGCAGCGCACGGGAGCTGAAGTCGATCGGCGTTCGGGCTCTGAAGATCGCCTCTCCGGAGCTGAACCATTTCCCCCTCCTGGAGGAGGCAGCCGGCTACGGGCTGCCGCTTTTTCTTTCCTCCGGCGTCTCCACGCTGGGAGACATCGAGCGCGCCCTTGCAATCACCGGCAGAGCCAACGTCATTCTGCTGCACTGCGTCACCGCCTATCCGGCCCCGGAAACGACTACAACCTGCGGGTGCTGGCCGGGCTGCGCGTCCGTCCTTGGCGTCGAGGTCGGCGTGTCGGACCATTCCCTGGACCCCGTGCTGGTCCCGGCGCTGGCCGTCTCGAGCGGCGCCTGCGCCGTGGAAAAGCATTTCACGCTCACTCGCGCGGGGGCCGGGCTGGACGACCCTATTGCGCTGGAGCCCGACCAGTACCGAAAGATGGTGAAGGGGGTCCGGGAAGCGGAGCAGGCGGGCCCGGAAGCCGCGCGCGCCGCGCTGGAGGAGGAGCACGGGGCGGAGCGGGTGCGCGCGGTGCTGGGAACGGGCGTGAAGGAGCTTGCCCCGTCAGAACGGGAAAACTACACGCGGACCAACAGGTCCATCCACGCGGTGAAGGCGATCCCGCGTGGCGCGCGAATCGGCCCTGGCGACGTGGCGGTGCTCAGGACCGAGAAGACGCTGCGGCCCGGGATCGGACCGGAGTTCATGCACTTGGTCGTGGGGGCAGTTGCCCGGCGGGCTGTTCCCCCCGGCGAGGGCGTGGAGTGGGCGGACCTGATTTAGGGGGCCGTAGCTGCGGTGCGCACCTCCTACGGATGCGCCTCTCGTCCCTCCATGGACTCGGCGCACCTCCTGACGGGTTGCCGCAACTTTTCCAAACTGCTACACTGCCGTCTGAGATGATCAATTTAAAAGATTACATTGCGCGGGAGCGCATCGCTTTTCTCGCGGCCCGCGACAAGCAGGATGCGCTCGCCAAGCTCATCGAGCTTTCCGACGACCCGCGGCATGTCATCGACTTCGAGCAGTTCCAGAACGCCGTCCTGGACAGGGAATACATCGTCACCACAGGAATCGGCCAGAACGTCGCCATCCCGCACATCAAGAGCAGGTGGGTGAAGGACTTCTTCATCACCATCGGGATCTTTCGCGACGGGGTTGAATGGCAGTCCCTGGATGAGAAGCCGGTGCACCTGGCGTTCCTGATCGCGGGTCCAGAAGAGCATGAGAATTACCTGCGCATACTTGCGAAGCTCACCCTCATCATCCGCAACAAGGAAAAGCGCAGGGCAATCATCCACGCGGAAACAACCGACGCGGTCTACAAGCTCCTGGAAGACTCCTGAGAGACCCGCGTCCAAGAACAATTGAATCTGGAAGGAGTGAAATGAGATGGCTGTAAAGGTGGGAATCAACGGGTTCGGCAGGATAGGCAGGCTCGCGTTCATGGCGCTGGTGGACAAGGGCCTCCTGGGAAAGGAGGCCGACGTGGTTGCCGTGGTGGACATCACCACGGATGCGAAGTATTTCGCCTACCAGCTGAAGTACGACTCGATTCACCATGGCTTCAAGGCGACAATCGCCACAGAGAAGTCCCCCGGGGCCGCGGAGGACGATGTCCTGGTGGTCAACGGAAGCAGGATCAAGTGCATCATGGCCACGAAGGAGCCGTCCCAGCTTCCCTGGAAAGACCTGGGAGTGGAGTACGTGATCGAGTCCACCGGGCTTTTCACGGACGGTGAAAAGGCCAAGGGACACATCGCGGCGGGCGCGAAGAAGGTCATCATCTCCGCGCCGGCGAAGGGCGACGTGAAGACCCTCCTCATCGGCGTGAATGACAACGAATACGACCCGAAGAAGCATGACGTGGTGTCCAACGCCTCGTGCACCACGAACTGCCTGGCCCCCCTGGTCCACGTCATCCTGAAGGAGGGAGTCGGCATCGAAACGGGGCTGATGACGACGATCCACTCCTACACCGCCACGCAGAAGATCGTCGACGGTCCCTCCAAGAAGGACTGGCGCGGCGGACGGGCGGCGGCCATCAATATCATCCCCTCGACCACGGGCGCCGCAAAGGCCGTTGGGGAGGTGCTCCCCGCGGTCAAGGGCAAGCTCACCGGCATGTCTTTCCGCATCCCCACCCCCGATGTATCGGTGGTGGACCTTACGTTCCGCTCGACACGGGACACCTCGATCGAGGAGATCGACGGCCTTCTGAAGAAGGCCTCGGAGACCTACCTCAAAGGCATCCTTGGCTACTGCAACGAAGAGGTTGTCTCGACTGACTTCATCCATGACGAGCGCTCCTCCATCTATGACAGCCTTGCAACGATGCAGAACAACCTGAAAGGGGAGAAGCGGTTCTTCAAGGTCGTCTCCTGGTACGACAACGAGTGGGGATATTCCTGCCGCACCGTCGACCTCCTGATGAAGATGGCCAGGACGAAGTAGACAGATCGATCTCTTGAGAAAGAAAAACCCGCCGGTCGCGGGGTTTTTTTATCTTTCGATGGGCGCGCCCACCACGTTCCCGTACTCCGTCCAGCTGCCATCGTAGTTCTTCGCCGTATCGATTCCCAGGAGATACTTGAGGACGAACCAGGTGTGGCTCGAGCGCTCGCCGATGCGGCAGTAGGCAACCACCGGCTTCTTCGGGTCTATCCCTGCTTTCTTGAAGTAGATCTCCGCCAGCTCATCCGGGGATTTGAACCTGCCGTCCTTGTCCACGGCGGTGCTCCAGGGAACGCTGGCCGCTCCAGGGATGTGCCCGGCGCGCTGAGCCGTCTCGCTCATGCCCGGCGGCGCAATGATTTTCCCGGAATACTCGTCGGGGCTCCTCACGTCGACCAGGTTCGCGTTGGGCTTTCCGCTCATTTTCATCACCTCGGAGAGGCGGGCCCGCAGGGCCTCGTTGGGAGGCTTGGCGGCGTAGGTGACGGCCGGGAACGACGGTTTGTCCGTGGTAAAAGGCTTGTCCTGCTCGTTGAGCCATTTCTGGCGTCCGCCGTTCATGAGCTTCACGTTCTCATGGCCGTAGATCTTGAACAACCAGAAGCCGTAGGCCGCGAACCAGTTGTTGTTGTCCCCGTAGAGCACAACGGTGTCTTTCGGCGAAATCCCCGCGCCACCAAGGAGCTTCTCGAAGCTCTGGCGGTTGATGATGTCCCGATTCAGCTGGTCCTGCAGGTCCTTTTGCCAGTTGAACCCCACGGCGCCCGGGATGTGTCCGGCGTCATACGCCTGCAGGTCTACGTCCACTTCGACGAGCCTGATCCCCGGCTTTCCGATATTCTCCTTCACCCAGTCGGTCTCGACGAGAACCTCGGGATGAGCATATTGCATGGAATCCTCCTTCTCTCTATGCGATGGCTGCCTCTGCAAGGCCTTTTACATGCTTTGCCAGATGCTCGACGTACTTGAAAAGTCCGTCGGGAAAAATCATGACCCCCAGCCCGCGGATGCCCTTCCCCACGGCGCGAAGCGCGCCCTCCAGGATGAGACCCGAGCTCGGTCCTGCCAGAAGTCCCTCCTGGCGGCACAGGTCGAGCACCCGGGTGTAGGCCAGCTCAAAGGGTATTTCCACGATTTCATCAATGAGGGTCGGGTCGTACAGGGCGCTCACGTCCAGCTCCGATACGTTGCGCAAACCCGGAATGTCGTGGCCTTCCGATGGCTGCACGGCAATGACCTTGATGTCGCGGTTTTTCTCCTTGAGAAATCGGCTGGTTCCCGAAACGGTCCCGCAGGTGCCCAGCGACACGAAAAGGTGGGTGATCTTTCCCTCTGTCTGGCGCCAGATCTCGGGACCCGTGGTGCGGAAGTGCGCGGCCGCGTTCTGCTGGTTCTCGTACTGGTTGGGCATCACGTAGCGGTCCGGCTGCGCCTTTGCGTGAGTCTTTGCAAGGTTGATCGTACCGCCGCCGTTCTGCCCCGGCATGGGGCACAGCGCGTCAGGTACCACGTCCAGCTCGGCGCCAAGGATCCTCAGAATGGCCTTCTTCTCGTCGGGAATCCTCTCCGGGACGACCGCCCGAACAGGATGCCCCAGCGCGGCCCCGAGAGCCGCAAGGCTGATTCCTGTGTTCCCCGAGGTGGGCTCGACAATTCCCTTGCCGTTTCCGAGCTCGCCGCGTTCCTCGAGGTCTCGCAGCATCTGGTATGCGGCCCGATCCTTGACGGAACCGAAGGGGTTCATCCATTCGAGCTTGGCATAGAGGGGAAACCCGGCCTCGTGAGCGAGGCGATTGAGGCGAACCATCGGTGACGGGTTTGCCTCATCAGGAAGCATCTCAACGATGCTGTCATAAACGCGTTTGGCATGATTCATGACTATTCCGATCTGTTATGGAAAATACTGATGGGAGTGGGTGCTCGTCAAAACTAGCGGCAAACTGCGCCGGCTCGCTGCCGAACGGATCACTGCCAGAAAAGGATGATCTCAGCCCCGGACGCCAACTCGAGCAGATCCGAAGCGTTTCCGCCGTTCACGCCTATCTCCAGGAGGTTGTCGCTGCCGATGTAGGCGAAGGGCGTGCCGACGGGAACCGAGCCAAAGGTGTGCTCAAGAGGCAGCTCACGGCCATTTCCCAGCCGAAGTCGCACGCGAGAGGCCGGAAGAATCAACGGCGCGCAGACGGACACCCAGGGGTCCAGTCGGACCACGTCACCTGATCGAACGAGCGCCCCGATGCTGGTGACCATGTTGCCGAAGCCGTCCGCATGGAGCGCCTCCCCGCGAACAGGGCCCCGAGGTCCGTCGCTGGAAAGGCGAGGCAGGGATATCCTGACGAGATTTCGGGCAGGCGGACCCAGCCTGGCGATGTCCATTCCCCGGGCAAGGAGGGCCGCAGCGGGGGCAAAAACATCTCTGCCATGGAAAGTGTTGCTGTGAGGGCGAGACCCGGGCCCGAGCAGATCTTCCAGGCGGGAAATCTCGAAGGCCTTCGCGTCAAGGCGGCCTTCCAGCATGTAGGTGAATATTCCGTTGTCCGGGCCGACGCAGGAGAACCCTTCGCAGCGGACGGCAAGCGGCCGGCGGGCAGTCCCGACACCCGGATCCACCACGGCAAGGAAGACGGCGCCTCGCGGCATGTGGTGAAACGCCTGCCAGAGGCGGAACGCGGCCTGGCGAATGTCTCCCGGAGGTATTTCGTGGGTCAGGTCGATGAGTCGGGCCCGGGGCGCAATTCCGGAGATAACGCCTTTCATCACCCCTGCGTATACATCGCGCGAGCCGAAATCGCTGAGGAGCACGACACAGGTGTCCTGCATGGCCAAATCGCCTTTCACTATCGTCAAACTTGCACTATCATGCAACCGTGGAACGCGTGACCATCGAACGGGCGGAAAACGGCTCGCGGCCGTTGCAGGATCTCGTGCGATCCATCATGGCAGAGGCGGACAACGCTACCCTGCACCGGGTCATCGGCAAATCCATCGCCATCAGCTCGGGAAAAGGCGGGGTCGGCAAGACGATTACCGCGTGCAACCTGGCCATCTATTATGCGCGCAAGGGCATGAGAACGGGGCTTGTGGATCTGGATCCCCTCTCGGACGTAGCCGCTCTTCTCGATCTGCAGGACTCCGAGCAGGTGCTCACCGGCGGCGCCAGGGTTTCCACCAGAAGCGGCGGTGGGATTTTCGAATACCAGATGCCCGTCTTCAAGGGCTTGGAGATCCTCTTCCCGTTTCAGAAACTCGCCCGCGGCGAGGCGGCCGGAATGCTTGAGAAGATCTATCGCCTCCACCTGCAGGAGGTGGATGGGCTCTACGATCTGCTCATCTTCGACATGCCCGCGGGCATGAGCTATGAGGACAACCTCGCGTACCTCCCGTTCATGAGACGGCTGGTCCTCGTGACCAATCCCGAGCCCACCGCACATGCGTCGGCTGGCGCGTACGTGAAGGAGGTCCAGCGGCTCTACCCCGGCACCGCCATTAATATCTGGCACAACCGCTATTCCTCCGTGGTCAAGGACGGGTTCAACCCCGCTGACGTGGCGGGCAACTACAACCGGTTCGTGGACCCTTCGGAAAGGCTCTCCGTGGAGGAAAAGAGCCTCCTGGCGGATTTCGCTTTCATCCCCGAGGACCCGGCGCTGGACCTCCTCCAGGGTGAGCCAAACCCCATCCTCCACGTCCTCTCGTGCATGAAGGACAGCCTGGACCATGTTCACGGGCGGCTTCTCTCCCATGCCTCGGACGGCATGAACATCCCCCGCGGGGTGCGGGAGCTCCTCACCCTCTATGCTCAGCGCCACCCATCCATCGGGAAGCCCGCGGAGTACCTGGACCGTTTCAGCGCGTACCTTCGGGACGTCGTTGCCGCAGCCGTTGAGCCGGGCGTCGACGCGGGGGCCGCGCGGTTTTCCCCCGAGGAGCAGCAGGTCCTGGTGACATACCTGGAAAAGATCAAGACGAGCGGACTGCGCCATGAGCTTGTCCGCCTGGAAGGCCTCCTGAGCGACAGGATACGGCAGATCGACGTGTCACGCAGGGCGATGGGAGGCGCGGCCTCACCTGAGCAGGACAGGGCCGTGGACAGGGAGCTGGGACGTTTCCTCGTCACGGCAAACAGGGCCGCGAAGAGGAGCGTCCTGATGCGCAGCCACGGAGCGCTCCTCCTCTTCTACTTCTCTCTTTACAAGCTCTACCAGTCTCGGACCCTGATGGCCTTGATCAAGGGCCTCATTCCGCGACGGCGCAACCAGAAAGGTCGGCTGGTGCGTGACCGGTTTCGACAGATCCGAACGCTGGTCGAAGGGGATGAGAAATACCGGGCGCGCTACCTCAAGACGCTGCGGGCCCTGTACCAGGTCCTCATGCGTCAGCTGGGGGCAATCGTGGAAGCCCTCCGGCTGCCCCACCTCCTCCTGCGAGACTCGCAGTCCCGCATCAATGGCAAGGCGTACCTGAAGCTGCTCACCGCCTTCCTTCATGAGACCCTGTACGGCGGGCTGAGCGTGATTGTCGGCTTCGATTACCGGTCCACCGCGGTGGCGTTCCGTGATGGGGCGGAAAGGCTGCTTGCCGGCGGGGAGCAGAAGCTGGACACCGCCTGAGGCGGATCATTCGCCAGTGGACGAATCCTGCCCGTTATGATCAGCTTCACACCATGAAAATGGGCATGGCGCGCATCCTTGCTGTTCTTCTTGCCGGCACTTTCGTCGCAGCGGGCTGTCAGCAGCGGACCCCGCTGTCACAGACTGCGGAAATCCTGTGGACAACATGCACCATTACGCTTTATGACCACGCGGAAAAAGCGAACCTGGATGCGTGCTTCCAGAGGCTGCGCGAGATTCACGGACGGATGAGCGTGAACGTGCCGGGCTCGGAGCTGGATGCCATTGCCGCGGCAGCCGGCAAGGAGCCCGTTCGCGTTACCGATGACGTTCTCACGGTGACAAAGAAGGCCCTCCAGCTTGCCCAGTTGTCCGGTGGTCTCTTTGATCCGACCGTGGGGCCGCTCATCAAGGTCTGGAAGATCAACCAGGACCATCCCGAAATCCCGAAAGCGGCAGACATTGCGGCGGCCAGGGCACTGGTCAACTGGCGCGACGTAGTGGTTGATGATGCGGCGAAAACGATCCTCCTCAAGCGGGCTGGAATGGAGCTGGACCTCGGCGGCCTGGTGAAAGGATACGCGGCGGACGAGGCCATGCGCATCCTGTCCGCCCGCGGCGTCAGGTCTGCAATCATCGACCTTGGAGGGGACATCTTCGCCATGGGCCGGGCACAAAGCGGCCAGGCCTGGAAGATCGGAGTGCAAAACCCGGGAGCTGAGCGGGGAACCTACCTGGGAATAGCCCAGGTGATCGACAAGACGGTTGTCACCTCGGGAGTCTATGAGCACTTCTTCATGAAAAACGGGAAGAGATACCATCACCTCATGGACACTCGCACCGGGTATCCCGTGGACAATGGCCTGGATTCCGTTACCGTTATTACCAGGTCCTCGATGGACGCGGATGGTTTCGGCCTGGCCCTGTTCTGTATGGGGACGGACAAGGGGATCCAGCTCGGGGAGAAGCTCGACCTTGGAGTTGTGATGGTCGATGCTGCTCATAAAGTGTACGTAACGCCGGGAGCGAAAGCCTACTTTACGATCACGGATCCGAGCTTCACGTACGCCAACTAAGCAACGGGAGTGTGCCGGGGCAGGCGTCCAGGTTTCCTTGACACGCAGGAGCGCAGGGGATAGCGTTCGGTTCAGGTTCCCGCTGCCTCGGAGGTGGGTCATGAGACGCGCCTTGTTCCTCTGCTCGGCAATCGCCTCGGCTCTTCTCCTTCTCTCCTGCCAGAAAAACCAGTCCACTGCCCTTCCTCCTGCCGCAATCGCGGATTCGAAAAGCTGCTTTTCGCTCACGGATATCACTTTCTGGGATCTCAGCGGCACAACGCTCACGCAAAAGGGAAGCGTCCAGGTGGGGGAAAAGCTCGCCCTGCTGGGGCAGAGCCGCCACGTGACAATGGGGGGAAAAGAACGGGATCTGCTCAGAGCGCGTCGCGACACGGGGGCAGAGGGCTGGGTGCGCGGGGACTATGTCATCTCCAACGCCATCCTTGCCGTCACAACCGCGGACGCTGTCATCTACAGCGTTCCCCGAAACACGGCGGCAACCACCGACAGCATACCGCGAATGACCGTGCTGGCCATTCACTCGGACTCCGGCGGGATGCCATTCATCCATGTGAGCTTCTATGACCCGCAGCAGAGCACCGTACGCAACGATGTCTACCTGCGAAACGAGGGTGTCTCGGCGCGGCCTGATGACGTGCAGGCAGCCATTCTCCTGCAGCTGGCTGCTGAATCGAACAACCAGAGGCAGCGGGAGGCCTTCCTCACCTCAGGGATCAAGGACTATCCGGGGTCGCTTTTTCTCCCCCAGCTTCAAGATGCGTTGAATGCCCTGCATTCCCCGGCGCCTCAAACGCAGGCTGGCGCGGCCGCTCCGCCTGCTTCGCCGCCCCAGGCTGCTTCGCCTCCGGCCACTTCACCCGCAGGCGCCTCGACTCCGGCTGCCGGCGCGTCCCCCGCGTCTCCTGGCCAGCCCCCTGCTGCCTCGCCGGCGCCCGCGGCGCAGCCCCCGGGGCAGCCCGCCGCGCAGGGTGGCGGCTGACACCGCTTTCCCAGCGCCGCGCTATCGTGTACCATGGCCCGCCTGCTGGCGAGGAGGACATCATGCCCGTGACTGCCGTGGTCGGCGCGAACTGGGGAGACGAGGGGAAGGGAAAGATCACTGACTACCTCGCGAGCGAGGCGGACTTTGTCGTGCGCTACCAGGGCGGCAACAACGCGGGCCATACAATCATCAACCAGTTCGGAAAGTTCGCCCTGCACCTGCTGCCCTCCGGTGTCTTCTACCCGAATGTGATCAACGTCCTCGGGCCGGGCGTTGCCGTGAACATCCCCGCGCTCCTCTCCGAGTTCGATGCGCTGCTGCAGCGCGGCGTCCCGCGGCCGGATGTCCGCGTTTCCGAGCGCGCACAAATTCTCCTCCCGTACCACATCCTTTTCGATACGCTGGAGGAGGAGCGGCTCGGCAAGGAGAGCTTCGGCTCCACCAAATCGGGCATTGCGCCGTTTTACGCGGACAAGTGCCTGAAGATCGGTCTCCAGGTGAACGAGCTCTTCGACACGGCCATCGTCAAGGCCAGGCTCGCAAAAGCCATCGTCTCCCGCAATGTCCTGCTGGAGAAGCTGTACGGAAAGCCGCCTCTGTCCCTGGACGAGATGGTGGCGCAGCTCATCCCCCTCAGGGACAGGCTGGCTCCTTTTGTGACCGACACGACAATGCTGCTCATGGATGCGGTGGAGGCGGGAAAGACCGTGCTGGTGGAAGGCCAGCTGGGCACGCTTCGCGACCCCGATCACGGGATATACCCCTATCCCACCTCTTCATCCCCGCTGGCGGGCTTTGCGGCGGTCGGAGCCGGCGTTCCACCCTGGTCCATCTCCCGGGTCGTTGCCGTCACCAAGGCGTATTCCAGCTGCGTGGGCGCGGGGCCGTTCGTCACCGAGCTGCACGGGGAAGAGGGGGAAACCCTGCGAAAGAGGGGGGGAGATGCCGGGGAGTATGGGGCAACCACGGGGCGCCCGCGGCGCGTGGGCTGGTTCGACTGCGTGGCAACCTCCTACGGGTGCAGGGTGCAGGGTGCCACGGAAGCTGCAATCACGAACCTCGATGTCCTGGGGTATCGGGATTCCATCCCCGTCTGTACCGCGTATCGCCTTGGCGGGGAGAAAACGACCCGGTTCCCGGTCTCCCGATTGCTGGATTCTGCCGAAGGCGTGTTCGAGGAGCTCCCGGGCTGGAAGACCGACATCGGCGCCACCCGCTCTTTCGAGGATCTCCCGGGTCAGGCCCGGGACTACGTTCTGTTCATCGAAGAGAGGATCCGGACTTCCATCAGGTGGATTTCCGTCGGGCCCCGGCGCGAGCAGATGATACGAAGGTGACTAGAGGCTTCCTTCGACGACCCTGATGACCCTGTTGGGCGATGCAAAGCGGACGTCTTCCGCGCTGAATCGTGACGTGATGTCCTTCATGATGGAGTTCTTCAGGGCAAGGAAATCCGCCTGGCTGAACCAGAGCCCAAGCAGGATTTCGATCCCGGATTCCTTGAAATCATTGAGCACGATGACGGGTTGAGGCTCATCCAGGCTCCACGGGTTGACGCGCGCGATCTCCGCAAGCAGGTCCTGGACATGGGAGAGGTCCTGCCCGTGCGCCACCTGGAAGAGGAAGTCCATCCTGCGGATGGGAAACCGCGTGATGTTGGTGACCTCGGAGCTGAGGATCTTCTCATTGGGGATGCGCACGAAGAGGTTGTCGAAAGTGCGGATCTTGATGGACAGAAGATCGATGGACTGGATGATACCCGTGGTGGTCCCGATGCGGATCACGTCCCCGACAGTGAAGGGTTTCTCCGAGATGAGGAACAGCCCGCTGATGATGTTGGACACGCTGGTCTGGGAGGCAAAGCCCACCGCTATCCCGACGATCCCCGCCGCTCCCAGGAGCGCGGTGAGCTTCACTCCGAGCTCGCCGAGGACGGTCACCACCACCAGGACGAAGCCCGTGTAGCTGATGGCCTTGCGGGCGATCATCTGGCGCTGCGCCGTGGACTTCCGCATGATGTAGCGCTGCGTCACCACGGCGAGCACCCGCACCAGGAACAGACCGACCACCAGGGTGAGGACGATCTGCAGCCCGCGGGAGAGCACGTCCGGAGAGAGAGACGCGAGCCACGTCCTGATCTGCTGTGTGAACATGCGGCCGTCCCCCCTCAGAAGTCCGTGAAGGACTTCAGGATCCCGAAGGTCTTCCTGATGTTCCAGCCCGGCGACGGCTGGCGCGCGGCCGCGAACATCGTCAGACCTTTCTCGAATCCCGGCGCCTCGCGATCTATCTCGATCTGCGTTCCCTGCTCGGGGCCCCGAAAAACGACATTCAGCTTGTTCGTCCACAACCTGCGCGGGCTGCGAAACACGCTGAGGTTCTCCACGTGAAGGCAGATCTTCTCGAAGGCGAGATCGGTTGTGGAATCGTTGGTTATTGACAGCGGGCAGACCGTCAGATGCGCGCAAGGATCCACGGAATCGATTCCCTGGTGCAGCCGGGTGGCCAGCCCATAGCACAGCTCGCCCGTGACCGGGTCACCGAACCAGGTCTTGGTGAGCACCGTTATTGCTTCCTCGAAGATGGTGAGATGCCGGGGAACGGTGGTACAGAGACGAAACCAGACAGGGATCTCGAGGAAGAACAACGCATCCTGTCCCGGGAGCAGGGTCAGGGACCTGTCGGGCCGCACGACAATGGGCTTGTCCGGAAGGACTGCAACGGGCTGGACCGGACCCATTTCCTTATGGAGGTAGTGCCGCCAGAGAGAAGACTCAGGCTTTTGGGAACGGGCTACCGGCTCGCGTCGGACGTTGCCGCGCCAACCCTCCTGGGCCAGGGTGAGGACGTGCCATTCGTGGTCCACCCGCTCCACCCAGATGCTGCGGGTGGGGAACCGCCATGCCACGCACTGCCTCACAGAGATTTCTGTCCTGTCCCAGACCGCGGTGCCGGTCTTGTCCATTCTGCCCCTTAACTATCTTTTCGGCTCTTTTGGAGCAGGAGGATACCGATGAGAAGCAAAACAATGGGGATCACGAGCCCCGTCACCGAAACCGAGACATGCAGCCAATCCGCGGCAAGGCGGTTGACGGGCTCTGAAAAGATATGGAGGATCCCGATGATCCCCGCGACAAGAAGAACCCAGCCTCCGGTGCGGCGGTTCAGCAGCACTCGCTCCCAGACGGCCTTCATGGTGTCGTCGTCCGTGGCCGGGAGATCGCGTCCTCTCCTTCGGGCGTCGCAGATGGCCATTGTGTCGAATACGGCATAGCTGAGAAACAGCACGGAGAGGGTCGGCACGAGGTACGCTGTCATCCAGTACATGCCGGTGGCATCCGAGTACAGGATGACCAGGAAAACGGATGCGATCAGGAGGGCCATGAGCGCGAACCCTTTGCCGATCAGTCCCAGGAACATGTGACCTGCTCCCGGAAGGAGGCTCAGGAGCGCGGCAACGAGCTTTGCCCATCCCGGGTACGCCCTCGTGACGGGGGCCACGGCGGCGGTCAGGCATTCGCGACACCAGGTCCGCTCATCCAGCTCGATCAGGCACTCGCCGCAATACGACCGGCCGCACCTGAGGCAGGCTCCAATCGACTCGACTTTCGGGTGGATGCTGCACTTCATCTCGCCACTCCTCCGTCGCTTCCCGAAGACAGTCCCCCGGGCTTCGCCAGGGTACCCCGGACCAGCCGGTCCGCGCCCGTCAGTGCCGCACGCACCTTCGGCGTTCCCGCGGCAGAAAGATCCGCCGCCACAGCCCCGGTTGCCAGGATTGTCGGATACGACGCCGGGGGTATCACCAGGCTGACGGCAAGGAGCGCCGCGCTCAGCATGAAGCTCAGCCCGAGCCGACGATAGAACCTTCCGCGCTGAGCTTCCCTGTCCGCGGCGCCAGCCCGGGAAGGGTATCCCTCCATTGCCAGGTGATGCACCTCGCTCATGACCCTGGCTCGAAAGCCGGCCGGAGCCGCGCCGTCGGGCGCGCTGGCCAGCGCCGAGGCCAGACCCACCGCCTGGGCCAGGCTCCGGGAGCAGGCATCGCAGGAAGCGACATGCGTTGCCATTTCCTTCACCGTGTCGGCCTCCAGCTTGCCGTCCACGTACTTGTCCAGCAGTGAATCGACCGTCGAGCAGCGCATCATCCGGGGTCCCTGAGCGTCTTTCGCAGCATCTGCCGCGCCCGGTAGAGCCGTGTCTCAACGGTCTTTATCGGGATGTCCAGGACGCTCCCGATCTGATCATAGGAGAGCTCCTGATAATACAGAAGAATCACCACCGTGCGGTACCGCTCGGGGAGCCGGTCCACTGCTTTCCTGACCTCATTTCGCTCTTCAGCTGCGAGGAGACACTTTCCCAGGTCCACTGTTCCATCTGCCACCTCCGCTGCTGCATCGATTGAGGCCGTCCTCCGTCCCGGCTTCCTGTTTCTGCGGAGCCAGTCCATGCAGAGGTTGAACGTGATCCGGTAGAGCCACGTGGAGAACCTCGCATGCCCCTTGAATCCTTCCAGCCCGCGAAAGGCCTTGAGAAACGCCTCCTGGGCAAGGTCCTCCGCGTCTGCCCCGTGCCCGACGAATCTCCCCGTCATCCCGTACACCCGGTCCTGGTATCGCCGCACCAGCTCGTCGAACAAACGTGTCTCGCCGTCGCATATGCGGCCAATGATCTCACCATCAGTCACGGTCTCGGGCTGCCCCTCTTTGGCCGCCCGCGTCACGGCGGCTTTTTCAATTCTGCTGCGGCGATCTGACCGGGTGGCTGCGCCCCGCAGGGCGCTCCTCCCTCACGATTATCACTCTGGCGCCCCGGTGTCAAAGGATTTGACGCGCGGGAGGCCTGCAACCCTTCATACAATACCTTCATGCAATAATCGAAGTACTATACGGCGGGAGCTCGTCAGACGGCTCGACAGGAGGGATGTTTCAGTGCAGCGAGTCTGCGTCGTGACAGGGGCTACCTCGGGGATTGGGCGAGAAACGGCAAGGATTCTTGCGGCGCGTGGTGCAGCTGTGATCGGCGTGGGGCGGGACGCCGGCAGGTGCGCGGCTGCCGCGAAAGAGATCCGAGGTTCGACGGGAAACCCCACCGTGAGCATTCTGGTCGCTGACCTGTCTTCCCAGGCGGCAATCAGGGATCTCGCCCGCCAGATCGCCGCCCGCGTGGACCGGGTGGATGTGCTTGTGAACAACGCCGGTACGTTTACCTTTCGCCGGGCAGAAACCTGCGACGGCCTGGAGATGCAGTTTGCGGTGAACTATCTCTCGGGTTTTCTCCTGACGCGACTGCTCCAGCCTCTCCTGCGCGCCTCGTCCGGGGCGCGCGTGGTCACCACGAGCTCGGGATCTCATTTCAGCGGTCGGATTCGATGGGACGACATGATGCTTCACAGGCGCTACAACGGGCTTTCGGCGTACAACCAGTCAAAGCTGGCTACTGTCCTTTTCACCCGGGAGCTGGCGCGGCGGCTGGGTGCCCGTTCCTCCATCAGCACATACGCCGTGGATCCGGGGCTCGTCAAGACCGAGATAGGTCTGAAGGGCAACGGCCCGCTGGTACACCTGGCTTGGAAGATCAGGGCAAGGAGGGGGATACGCCCCGAGCAGGCTGCCGCCTCCCTTGTGTTCTGCGCCCTGGATCCCGGCGCAGAGGGACGCTCCGGGCTCTACTGGAAAGACTGCGCCGCGCGCCCGCCGTCACGAGCCGCGCGCTGTGACCAAGATGCCCGCAGGCTGTGGGAGCTCAGCGAGGAATTGTGCCGCTGAGGCCGCAGACGGCCCGGCCTATTGCATTCCGCAGAGACCCGAGCCGCACCTGCCCTGCTCGCAGCCGCACTCCCCCGTGGCGCAGGAAGGGACTGCCTCCGCGTGCCGGGCGGTGTGCGCGGCGAACAGGCTGAGCTTCCTCACCACCCGCTCGCTCTGGCAGGAAGGACAGGCGATCTTCGTGTCGGAGCGCATGAGCAGCTCGAACGAGGAGCTGCACTTCCTGCACTCGTACTCGTAAATGGGCATGGCCTTCTACTCCGATCTCACATCCCCGCGCCAGATGACGCGGATTCTCTTGTACAGCCCGTCACCCTCGCTGATGGTCTCGATATCCCCGTAGCGGGCAAGGGAGGTATGGATGAGGCGGCGCTCAAAGGGATTGAGCGGCTCCAGGAGCTGGGAGTCGCGCCCCCTGCGGACCTGCTCCGCCACCTGGTTCGCCATCCTGATGAGGCTGCGCTCCCTGCGGTTGCGGTAATCCTGCGTGTCCAGGACGACGCGGGTCGAGTCCCCTCCCATGCGGCCCGCCGCAAGGTTGACGATGAACTGCAGGGCCTCCAGGGTCTTCCCCTGCTTGCCGATAAGGATCCCCGAGCCGTCACTCTCGATATCCAGGCCCAGCCGCCTGTCCTCGCGGAAGCTCACGGTGATCTTTGCGGGGAACCCCATGCGGGAGAGAAGCCCCCGGGTGTACTCGGTGATCTTCTCCTCGAACTCACCCTGCGCAATGGGCGGGCCGTCCCGACCGGGCTCCCCGTCCTCCTGGCCGTCAAGCTCCTCGCTCATGTGAACGCGGATCTTCACCTTGCCGCCGCGGAAGAGGATGCCCGGGCGCTTGGCCTCCACGATCTCGAAATCGATCTCGTTCCTGTCGAGGCCGAGCTCTTCGATGGCTCTGTCGATGGCCTCTTTCTCGTTCTTGCCTTCGAACTCCTTCACTACCATGGCAGTCTCCTTCGCAATCTCACCTCTTCACCTTCATGCCAGGCTTGGAGCCGGATTTGAAAACGACAGGCGTCGCGGCTGCTGCCAGCTCATCCCGCTTCTTTTTCAAAGAGTTGATGTAGAGCTGCTGGAAGATGGACAGGATGTTCTGGACGGTCCAGTAGAGCACGAGCCCGGACGGCATATCGTAGAGGATGAAAAGGAAAACAATCGGAAGCGCGTACGTCATCAGCTTCATCTGGGCGCCGGCCTGCGACTGGTCAGCGGGCTGGGTGAACTTGCCCTGGAGGAGCTGGCTCCCCACCATGAGGAGGGGCAGCGCGCGCAGCGCGGTCCACCCCAGGAGCGGGATGGCGAACGGGAAGTTCACAATCGCTTCCGGCACGGACAGGTCCGGGATCCAGCCCGGTATGAACATGGCGCCGCGAAGCTCGAAATAGCTGTTCAGGAGGTTGTACAGCGCGAAGAACACGGGGATCTGCAGCAGGAGCGGCAGACACCCCGACAGCGGATTTATCTTTTCCCTCCGGTAGAGCTCCGCGATCTCCTGGTTCATCTTCTCAGGCTTGGCCTTCAGGCGGGTTCGGATTTCCTGGATCTTCGGGTTCAGCGCGGCCATCTTGGCGGTTGACTCCGAGCTCTTGAACGTCAGGGGGAGGAAGACGACCTTGATCAGGATCGTCAACAGGATGATGGCAATGCCGTAGTTCGGGATGATGAGGTAGAAGAAGTCGAGCAGGTACTTCAGCAGCTGGGCGAGCCACCCGATCAGGATGGAAGAGGTCACGATCTCGTCCGCATGGAGATCCGCTATTCTGAAGGCGTTCTTGTCCGCCTCGTTGTACCTGGCCAGGATCTCCTTCTTCATGGGCCCCATGTAGAAGTAGTACTTGTCGCTGCTGGCGGCGCTTTTCAGGATGGGGCGCTCGAAGCTGATGACCGAGCGATCGTAGCCCTCGATGAGCTTGCGCGAGTCGAAAACGAGGTGGCTCACCGACCCGTCCGGCACGGCAATGGCGGTGAAGTACTTGCCCTCGACCCCCGCCCAGGTCACCGATTTGTCCACTTCCTTGAGCTGGCCCATTCCAACCCCGGGGTCCTGCCGCTTCCCGTCGGACCAGTAGGCATACTTGCGGAAGTCGTTGCGTCCGTCGAGCTTTATGTAGTGCGGGCCGATCTGCGGGCCCATGGTCAGCGTGTACGCATACCCCCCGAAGTTGAGGGCGGGAAAATCGTTGACGCTGTTTTCGATGGTGATCTGCAGCTGGAACAGGTACTCGTCCTTGTAGAACATGTACGTCTTGTGCAGCGTAAAAGGCACGCCCGTCGGAGAATAGAAAGTCCGCGTGAAATCGAAGGTCTGTTTGCCGGAATCCGTTGACTCATGGAGCGCGAACGGGACGATGAGCTGGTCCGCCTTGTAGTCTCCGAACGCCAGAGAAAAGGGCAGCTCGCCCGGGGTCGCCGTCTTTGGCATGAGCAGCATTTCCACTGGAGACCCATCGATGTTCTTGTACTTGCGCAGCTTCACGGAGGACAGCGTGCCGCCCGCGGTTTCGAAGGTCAGGCGGTACAGGTCCGTGTCCCTCTGGATGCTCGGCCCCTGCGAGATGGGCGGCGCGGAATCAGCCGTCTCGACTGCCTTCCCCGTGGCAATGGCGGTGGCCGCCCCGGGCGCTGCAACCGGCTTGCCGGCGGCCTGGGCCTGCTGCGCGACGGCGGGAGCCGCCTGCTGTGTCGACTGGGCCTGCGCCGCTGGCTGTGCCTGCTGGCCCTGCTGCTGGGCAGCAGCGGGCTTCTGGGCGGTCTGCTGCACGGCAGGCTTGGGAGGTGCCAGGACAGACTGCAGGATCATACCGCCAACGATGATCACGACCGAGATCACGACTGCCAGGAGAGTTTTCCTATCCATGCTTCCTTATTTCCTTCTCTTAGGGGACGGGATCATACCCGCCGGCGTGAAAGGGATGGCACCTGAGTATTCGCCTGGCCCCCATATATGATCCCTTGATCACTCCATATTTCAGGATTGCTTCCTTCGTGTACTGCGAGCAGGAAGGCACGTAGCGACAGGTGGAAGGAAACAGGGGGGAAATGAGATACTGGTAGCCGCTGATGAGGGCAGTGGCGACCCACTTCCCGATTCTGCTAATCTGCATTGGCATGAAATCCGGCGCGTCTGAGCAACTGCTCCATCAGAAGGCGCCTTTCTGCAAAAGAAGACCCGAACCGACCGACAAGGAAGACGAGGTCATGCCCCGGCGCGATTCGTTCCTTGAGCAGGCGGTAAGCTTCGCGCGTGATCCTTTTCTCCCTGTTTCTCCTGACCGCGCCATCGCATCCCCGGGCAACCACCACGGCAAACCGGTTGGTCGCGGAGCCGTTGCGATCATGCAGGAGCTTCAAGCCGCCAGCGTCTATCCTTCTCCCCGTCCTGAAAAGCCTTTTGATGTCTTTGCCGGCGCGGAGTCGTTCGTCCCTAGTAAGGCTTCTTCTCATCTGAGGCGGTGAGCTTGATGCGCCCTTTTGCGCGCCGGCGCTTCAGCACGAGCCGCCCGCCCTTGGTGGCCATGCGCGCGCGAAAACCGAACTTTCTGGTTCTCTTGGTCTTGCTGGGCTGGTAGGTCCGTTTCATACGACGAATGCTCCTTGAATAACCTGACGACCAGGGGGCTTTTCACGGGTATATCCCGATGAATATAGGACTTACACCCTTCCGTGTCAATGGACGGCAGGCGTGCCGGAGGTCTCAAGGGGCTCATTCTGTGGTCATTTCACGGCTCCGGCGCGCTCAGGACCAACCTGACCCCCACGATCCGGGCATCCGGAGCGGCTTCTCGCGCAGCCGAAAGAATGGCTTCCTGCCGCATTCGCGCCATCTGGAGCCAGCCCGGGTGATCGGCTTCCACCACCAGGACTCCTTCACGGACGTCGCGCAGGCGCGTGTGGGCTGCAAGTGTGCTCCCCGCCACCTGGCTCCAGCCGGAGAAAAGAGGGGCATAGGGGTTTCCGGTCAACCATCCCCGCTCACGCAGGTACTCCCTGAGGATGTCCCCCACTTTCTTCATCGGTGGAACTCCCCACCCTGCACCTTCAGGACCAGGGTGTCCGGGGTGGCGTAGGAAGGGTATGCCTCGTCGGGAAGAAAAGTAAAAATCGCCTGCTCGTAGGTCGGGAAGCGGGCAACGAACGCTTTCTTCTTCTCCTGGTCGAGCTCCAGAAGCACGTCATCCAGGAGGAGCACAGGCAGGCGGCCGCTCTGCTTCGTGAGAAACCGTGATTGCGCAATCCGGAGAGCCAGGGCACAGAGGCGAAGCTGGCCCGTGGAACCAAAGTGAGAGTAGTCTCTTCCCCCGAGAAGATAGGAGAAGACGTCCCTGTGCGGACCGCTGGATGTCGCTCCCAGGGCCAGGTCTCTTCCCCGGGCTGCGGCAAGGTGGGCCACAACATCCTCTTTCCCACGAAGCTGCTGCCACGAGGGGATGTAGCGTATCTCGACTGCCTGGTCCTCCCCGGTAATCTCCCGGAAGAGCGGACAGAATACCTCGTTGAACCCGCGCACCAGTGCTTCCCTCCTCTGCTGGAGTGCAAGCCCGAACTCAGCCAGTTGCCCGTCATAGGTGTCCAGGATGTCGCTCTGTCTGCTTTTCAGGCAGAAGTTGCGGGCGTGGAGGACCTGGCGATATCCGCGCAGTGAATCGAGAAAAGAGAAGTCGAAGAAGGCGAGGGTCTGATCGAAAAACCGGCGCCTCTCCTCGGGCGCTCCAACGATGAAGTCCATGTCCTGCTGGGCAAAACAGATGCACAGCACGCCGGCAAGGAGATCGCGTCTGTCGGAGATCTGCTTGTCGTTGACCCGCAGCTCCTTCTTCCTTCCCGGAGAGGAGAGGAAGCCAAAGGTGCTCTCCCCGGTTTCACGGGATGAATAGCGTCCGTGGAGTCCCATTGGGATATCGGGGTTTCGCAGGAAGGCTGCCTCGCGTTTTTCCCGAAACGATGACCCCAGGCAAAGCAGGTGTACCGCCTCGATAAGGTTGGTCTTTCCCTGCCCGTTTTCTCCCACCAGGAAGATCTCCCGGGCGCCAAGGTCAACCTCTCCGTCCCTCAGGTTCCTGAAATTGAAAAGCCGAAGCTTCTCAAACCCCATCTCTGCCCGTCTTTGTCCTTCCGCTGATCAGTCCAGCTGCATGGGCATGATGATATTCAGGTAGCCGTCGTCCGGGCAGCGGTTTCAACGTGATGGCCTTGTTGATGTCGCTGAACTCGATGGTGACTTTCTCACAGGCGAGCTCGCGAAGCGGTTCCATCATGTAGAGGCAGTTGACCGCCAGGGACATCTCGGGTCCCTCGTAGTCGCAGGGAAGCTCTTCGGAGGCAATCCCCAGCTCACTTTCCTTGGAGAGGATGGTGAGAGTCCCCGCTGCAAGGGAGAAGACGACCTTGCGGGACTTCTGCTCGACAAGGAGGGAAACGCGGCGCAGCGCGTCTTCCAGGGCGCGCCGCTCTACGATGGCACGATACTTCTGGGCATCCGGGATGACGCGGCGATAGTCCGGGAACTGTCCGTCGATGAGGTTGGAGGAAAGGTTTGTCGCTCCGAGGCGGATGAAGACGTTCTTGTCCGTCAGAGCGAGGGAGAGAGTCCCTTCCCCTGAGGAAAGCTTGCGCACGATCGTGAGGATTTTCGGCGGAAGAATGATGCCTTTCAGGTTTTCCATGCGAACGGGGATCTTGCGGGATATGTAGGCGAGCCGGCGACCGTCCGTGGCGACCATGACGAGATTGTCGTCCCGCTTTTCCAGGAAGATCCCGTTCATGAAGTAGCGGGTCTCGTCATCGGAAACAGCAAACACGGTCTTGGAGACCATGTCGATGAAGTCCTTCTGCGGGAAATCGAAGTACATGCTGTCCGAGGCGCGCGCAAGCTCGGGATACTTGTCAGAGGGGATGCACCTCAGCTGAAAGTCTATCTTTCGAGACGTGGGCTTGATGCGAAGCATGGTCGCGTCCACCTGCTCGAGCTCCACTTCGCCCTCCGGCAGGGACCGCAGGATGCCCTGCAGCTTGTCGCAGAATGCCGTGGTGGTTCCTTCCTGGATCGTCTCCACGGGAAGGGATGTCTCGAATCCAACCTTCAGGTCGGTTGCCTGCAAAGTAAGCTCGCCCTTGGTCACCGTGAGAAGCACGTTGGAAAGAACCGAAAGGGAGTTCTTCGAGGAGATGACCTCCTGGGCGACCGAGATCTCCTTGAGAATATCATCCCGAGAGCAGGTGAACTTCATCATCTCCTCCTTCTCTTATCTCTTATAAAGTAAGATTAAGAAAGACGGTAGTACCGGTGAGCACGGTGAATATGTGGATAGAGCCCTTATCTGCCTGAGCACGAAGGAGATAGGCCGTGGAACAACCCTGCATCCTTGTGCACAGACCGTCCACATGTGTCTCCCCCGGCGGCATTCGACCGGCATTTCGCACAATCCGGGACTTTCTGTCAACAGAGTAACGCACAGGGGAAAACGACCGGCTGCCTGTGCTGTCCACAGGACGTCCACAGGCTGACAGACGAATACGAGGTCGTTTTCTACACCCGGCGCGGCTTCGACCGCGTTCGCGCGGAACGCGTACTCGCGTACATCCCTGGCTACGGGCTCGCTCATCAGCCATCCCTGGCCTCGCTCGCCCTCGCCATCCCTGTCTAGGCATTGTTTTCCTTGATTTTCTTCACGAGAGCCTGGACGGTGGGCGCCAGATTCGGATCCAGCTTCATCCTGTCCTCGATTTTCTGGCATGCATGCATGACCGTGGTGTGATCCCGTCCACCGAACTCCGCGCCAACCTCCGTCGTGGAGTACTCGGTGAGCTCACGGGAGAGATACATGGCTACCTGGCGGGGAAAAGCAACCGCCTTGGTCCTTCTCTTGCCGCGAAGATCCTTGTAGGAGAGCCCGAAATAGTCTCCGACGATCTTCTGGATCAGCTCGATGGTGATGTTCTTCTGGCTGGGCTGGGCAAAAAAATCCTTGAGCTGCTGGCGCGATATCTCGAGTGTTATGTCCTTGCTGACGAGCTCCGCATAGGCGATGAGCTTGGTGAGCGCTTTTTCCAGATCCCGCACGTTCGTGTTGACGTTGCGGCAGATGAGCTCCACGACCTCGTCTGGGATCTTCACCTTCTTCTCCTCGATCTTTCGATTGAGGATTGCCATTCGAGTCTCATAGTTGGGGGGCTGGAGGTCCACGTTGAGCCCCCTCTCGAACCTGCTTCGCAGTCGATCCGAGAGGCTGCGAATCTCAGAGACCGGGCGGTCCGAGGTGAAGACCATCTGCTTGTTTGCGTCGTAGAGGGCGTTGAAGGTGTGGAAGAGCTCCTCCTGCGTGCCTTCTTTGCCTTCCAGGAAATGAACATCGTCGATCAGGAGCACGTCCACCGAACGATACTTGTTCTTGAACTGGTGGCCGGTTTTTTTCTGGATGGAAAGGATGAACTCGTTGGCAAAGGTCTCCACGGTGACGTATGCCACCTTGAGATCCGGAAACTCTCGATAGACCGAGTTGCCGATGGCCTGGACCAGGTGAGTCTTTCCCAGGCCGACCCCCCCGTAGATCAGGCAGGGGTTGTAGCCGGTTCCGGGGTTGCGGGCAATGGCCAGCGCGGCGTTTGCCGCGAACGAGTTTGACTCCCCAATGATAAACCGCTCGAAAGTGTATTCCTTGTTCAGGTTGGGGTGTTGGCGCTTTCGGGCGGCCCCTTCGTCCTGTTTCTGCCCTCGCGGCGGCTCCTCATGGGAGCCTCGTCCTGAGGTTTTCTTCTGGACGGAGAGCTTGACTGTCAGTTTCTGGCCCGCCAGCTCCTCGAGTTTTTCCTCGATACGGGCCAGGTATCGCTGTGTCAGCTGGTCCTTGATGAACGATGATGGAACGGAAACCAGTACCTGAGAGTCCCCGCTGCCAACTAATTCGATGCCACGGAACCACGTAGAGTATTCCTGCTCGGGAAGGTCCTCCGAGATGTCGCGGATGGCCTCCTTCCAGAAGGCCTCGTAGCTCCTCTTACCCGCCTCCATGGGATTGTCCCCTTCTTATTGCCAGTTTATGCACAGGTTGTGCACAATCCGGAGAGCTTTGAAAGATTGGGAAAAACGGGAAAAAAGCCTGGAGGCAGGCTGCCGACGGCCACTTGTCGGAGGGTACGGTTTGTAAATATATTCAAGATAACCAAATGCAGAACACGCAAGCGAGAATATGTTACAATCTGTATCAATAAGCGTGCTGGAAGTGGAGCTCCTGATGCCTGTCAGATATTTCATACACTATCCACAGATTATTCACACGGCCTTTCGAGCCGCAGTGTATCCCATCGCCATGAATCCGGGCAAGGGCATTCGATCTTCCGAAGAGCACATTCTCAGGCCTGGTCGTGTTGATTTTTTCCCGGATTACTTGTATCGTCAAGGGTAATCGCAACTCCACTTCCCATGCATGAAACGTACAGCGCACACAACATACAGGTCCTGAAGGGTCTGGATCATGTCCGCAAACGCCCGAGCATGTACATCGGGTCGACCAGCCTTGATGGTCTCCATCATCTCGTGTTCGAGATCGTGGACAACTCCATCGATGAAGCCCTTGTCGGCGCCTGCAGCTCCATTTCGGTGCTCCTTTCCAAGGGGAACGTGGTCACCGTGGAGGATGATGGCCGCGGGATTCCCGTAGACGTCCACCCCACGGAGAAAGTCAGCGCACTGGAAGTGGTGATGACCAAGCTGAACGCCGGCGGGAAGTTCGACAAGAACACCTACAAGGTGTCGGGAGGGTTGCACGGCGTCGGGGCCTCCGTGGTCAACGCTCTTTCGGAGTGGTGCGAAGTCGAAGTCCACCGGGACGGCAAAGTGCATTTCCAGCGCTACGTCCGCGGCGTCCCTGAGGCGCCGGTCAAAGTCAGCGGAGACACCTCCCGGCACGGCACGGTCACCCGGTTCAAGCCAGACAAGCAGATATTCGAAGACATAGAGTTCAGCTTCGACGTACTGTCCAATCGCCTTCGGGAGCTTGCCTTCCTCACGAAGGGGATCCACATAGAGGTGACGGATGATCGCAGCGCTCCGCGGAAGAGCCACATCTTCCACTTCGACGGCGGGGTGAAGTCCTTCATCGAATACCTGAACAAGAACAAGGAGCTCATCCACGTCGAGCCGGTGTACTTCGACAGCGAACGGGACCACACGCGAATCGAGGTGGGGCTCCAGTACAACGACGGCTATAACGAGACCATCTTCACCTTTGCGAACAACATCAACACGCGCGAAGGCGGAACGCACCTTATCGGGTTCAAGAGCGCGCTGACCCGGTGCCTCAACGACTATCTGAAGAAGCTGAACCTCTCCAAGAAGCTGGAAGAGAACCTGAGCGGGGAAGACGTGCGGGAAGGGTTGACCGCGGTCATTTCCGTGAAGGTGCCTGAGCCGCAGTTCGAAGGCCAGACCAAGGCTCGCCTGGGCAATTCTGAGGTCAAAGGGATTGTGGAGAGCCTGACCTATGATCGGCTGACTCTCTTCTTCGATGAGAACCCTGATGTCGTCAAGAAGATACTCGACAAGTCCATCATGGCCGCAAAGGCGCGTGAGGCCGCCCGAAAGGCCCGTGAGCTTACGCGAAAGAAGGGGCTGCTGGAGAACTCGGGTCTCCCGGGAAAGCTTGCGGACTGCTCGGAGGAGAACCCTGACAAGTGCGAGCTGTACATCGTGGAAGGGGACTCGGCCGGTGGAAGCGCCAAGCAGGGCAGGGACAGGACCTTCCAGGCCATCCTCCCCTTGTGGGGGAAGATGCTCAACGTGGAAAAGACCCGCATCGACAAGGTCCTCACTAACGACAAGCTTTTCCCTATCATCTCGGCTCTCGGGACGGGAGTCGGAGACCAGTTCGACGTGTCCAAGCTGCGCTACGGCAAGGTCATCATCATGGCGGATGCTGATGTTGACGGATCCCATATCCGCACTCTGCTCCTCACGTTCTTCTTCCGCTACATGCGCGAGCTCCTGGAGCGCGGCCACGTGTATATCGCCATGCCGCCCCTGTACAAGGTGGAGATCGGCAAGCAGATCCTGTACGCGTATGACGACGCGCAAAAAGAAGAGATCCTCAAGAAGAACGGCAAGGCGGAGGACCAGGTCGGCATCCAGCGATACAAGGGCCTTGGAGAGATGAACCCGGAGCAGCTCTGGGAGACGACAATGAATCCGGATCTCCGCAGCATCATCCACGTGAAGCTGGAGGACGGGGTGGAGGCGGAAGAGATCTTCACCACGCTCATGGGAGAAAACGTCGAGCCGCGGCGGAAGTTCATAGAGGACAACGCGCTCTCGGTCACGAACCTCGACGTATAAGGGCAACACAAGATGTCAGACTCCAGATCCCGAACCATTCCCCTTCCCATCGAGGAAGAGGTCAGGACCTCGTATCTCAACTACGCGATGTCCGTCATCGTCGCCCGCGCGCTCCCCGATGTGCGGGACGGTCTGAAGCCCGTGCACCGCAGGATCCTTTTCGGGATGAACGAGATGGGCCTGCGCTCCGACCGGCCCTACAAGAAGTGCGCCCGCATCACGGGGGACGTCCTGGGGAAGTACCATCCCCACGGTGACATGGCCATCTATGACTCCCTGGTGCGGCTTGCCCAGGACTTCAACATGCGCTACCCGGTGATCGACGGGCAGGGCAATTTCGGCTCCGTTGACGGGGACCCTCCCGCGGCGGTCAGGTACACCGAGGCCAGGATGAACCCGGTCGCGGAGGAGATGCTCCGTGATATCGACAAGGATACGGTAGAGTTCGGTCCCACCTATGACGGCTCCCAGACCGAGCCCCTCGTTCTGCCCGGCGCCTTTCCTTTCCTGGCTGCAAACGGCGCCAGCGGAATCGCGGTTGGCATGGCCACCAACATCCCGCCCCAGAACCTCCGTGAGATCTGTGCCGCAATCGTCACGCTGATCGATTCCCCGGATACCTCCCACGAGGATCTGATGAAGATCGTGCGGGGACCCGACTTCCCCACCGGCGGGATCATCCTTGGCCGCAAGGGCATAAGGGATGCGTATACCACCGGCAGGGGCAAGATCATCGTCAGGGCCAAGGTTGCCGTGGAGAGCTCAAGCTCCGGCAAGGACTCCATCATCATCACCGAGATCCCCTACCAGGTGAACAAGTCGAATCTCATCGTACGCATTGCTGACCTCGTGAAAGAGAAGAAGATAGACGGGATCGTTGATCTGAACGATGAATCAGACAGGCACGGGATGAGGATCGTCATCGACCTGCGGAAGGGCGTTTCACCGAAGGTGATTCTCAACCAGCTCTTTGCGCACACCCAGATGCAGATTGCCTTTGGCGTGATCAATCTCGCCCTGGTGAAGGGGCTTCCCAAGACCCTGACCCTGAAGGAAATCCTCCAGCACTTCATCGCTCACCGAAAAGAGGTGGTGACCCGCAGGACCCGTTATGACCTGGCAAAGGCGGAGGAGCGTGCGCATATCCTCCAGGGACTGCGGATAGCCCTGGAGAACATCGACGAAGTGATCGCGATAATCAAGAAGTCCGAGGATGCAGCCACCGCGCGGACCAGCCTCATGAGCACGTTCTCCCTCAGCGAGCGGCAGGCACAGGCCATCCTGGATATGCGCTTGCAGCGCCTCACCAGCCTCGAGGTGCAGAAGGTAATCGATGAGCTCGCCGAAGTCCTTGCCCTCATAGAGACTCTCAAGGCCCTGCTTGCAAGCGAGCAGAAGATCTATGGCGTTGTAAAAGAAGAGACAGAGGATATCTCGAAGAGATTCGGTGATGACAGGCGCACGGAGATCATCGAGGAGGAAGCTGAGGAGATCAACGTCGAGGACCTGATTGCTGAAGAGGACATGGCAATCCTCATCTCCAATCGAGGGTACATAAAGCGCATTCCCGTGACTGCATACCGCAGGCAGGGCAGGGGGGGAAAGGTTCCTCGTCGGCCTTGCTGAAGGAGGATGATTTCATAGAGCAGTTCTTTGTCGCCTCCACGCATGACTATGTGCTTTTCATCACCAATCAGGGCAAGGCCTACTGGGTCAAAGTCCACGAAATCCCTGAGAGCAGCCGGCAGGCCAAGGGCCAGAGCATCAAGGTCCTTCTCTCCCTGAGCAGCGAGGAGGAGATCACTGCCGTGGTCAGCCTTCGCAACTTCACGGATGAGAAGTTCGTTCTCATGGCGACCCGGCAGGGGGTAGTCAAGAAAGTGAAGATCTCGGAGTTTGCCAACGCAAAGACGCGGGGCATTGTCGCCATCAAGCTGGATCAGGGAGACGGCCTCGTGACAGCGCTCCTGACATCCGGCTCTGACGAGGCTGTGCTGGTTACCCGCAAAGGGATTGCCCTGCGGTTCCATGAGGAAGCTGTTCGAGCAATGGGACGGGCGTCACATGGCGTCCAGGGCATCAAGCTCTCGCAAAAGGACGAGCTGGCCGGGGTTGCAATGGTCAACCAGGGTGAGCAGATGCTCCTGGTGAGTGAGTTCGGCTTCGGCAAGAGAACCGCGTATGACAACTTTTCTCCTCACGGACGGGGGACCAGGGGACAGATCTGCTACAAAGCCACGGAGAAGACGGGAGAAGTGATCGGCGTTCTGTCCGTCAGCGACACCGACGATCTTGTGTGCATTACCTCCCAGGGCAACACGCTCAAGCTCCGGCTCTCCGAGGTTGCCACGCTCGGGAAGACCGCCATGGGCGTGCGCATCGTGAATATCACGCGGCCAGATGTGGTGGTCGGCGTGGCCCGGGTCGTCAAGGAAGAAGAGAACGGGGACGGTCCTTCCGAAGGCTGAGCTTCCGGCCAAAGGCATCCCAACCATTTCTACTCTGTGATTTTGTACCTGCTGATCATGTCCGCAATTCGCTGGCGGATATGGGCATCCACATCATCAAAGTGACGCCTGAGAATCGGAAGAAGCTCCTCACGCAGCGCCTTGCCCCGAACCATCCACTGGTAATAGTTCCTTCCACCGTGATGATACGGACCGTAGAGCTTGGAGCCGGCGATCTTCGCCTCCAGCCAGTGGAAAAGCTCCTCGTGTCTCGTGTGCATTCGCAACGTCACTTGGGGGTGAAGCCCGTCCCCGCCGAAGTGGCCCTCGCCGACGAGAATACCCATGAGGAAGCCTTCTTCGAAGTCGTTCATTTTATCGATATACAGACTTGTTGTTTCACCGTCAAGTTGCACGTGAAACGTCAGCGTGCCTAGTAATTGACTACGGGCAGGAAATGCCATCAAGGTTCTCTATGCTCGTCCCAGTCTATCTCCTCGTTGTGATCCTCCTGCTCTTTCTGAATGGCTTTTTCGTGCTTGCGGAGTTCGCGGTAGTAAAGGTACGCCCAACGCAGATGGAGGCCCTTGCCGAAAAAGGGAACAGGCGCGCGAAGCTCGTCGAGCGCATCCAAACTCACCTTGATGAGTACCTTTCCGTTTGTCAGGTGGGGATTACCCTCGCCAGCATCGGTCTTGGGTTCGTGGGGCAGCCAGCGTTCGCAAGGCTGCTCGAGTCGCCGCTTCGACTGGCAGGGGTCTCTGCCGCTGGAGCCCATGTCACTTCCAATACCCTGGCTATAGCACTTGCCTACCTCGTCGTCTCGTTTCTTCATATCGTCATCGGTGAGCTGGTCCCAAAATCGGTTGCCATCAGAAAGACAGAAGGCGCCGCCCTGCTGACCGCCTACCCGATGCTGGTCTTCCGGTACGTGTTCATCGTGCCGATCTGGGCTCTCAATTCCACGGTCAACGGGATCCTTCGGCTGTTTCGGCTTTCACCTTCAATCGGCCCGGGCATCCACAGCGAAGATGAGCTTCGGATCATTCTCGACCAGTCGCAGACGAGCGGAACGCTTTCCTTTCGCCGGCTCCTGCATCTGGAGAACGTCCTGGACATGGGCACCCTTGTTGTCAGAAACGCCATGCGCGCCCGAAGACTCGTGAGGAGCCTCGGCGTCAACCAGACGGGGAAGGAAGTGGATGCGATCATCGCAGCCAATCGCTACTCCCGATATCCGCTGCTCGGGGATAACCCCGAGCGGCCCCTGGGCTACGTCCACATCAAGGACTTGTTTCTCGCGCAGCGCTCAGGCAGGCCCACAGATGAGCTGAAGGCGTTTGTCAGGCCCTGCTTGCTTTTCAAGGAGGAAGATTCCCTGGAGCAGCGGCTCTCCGAGATGCAGCGCAAGGCCTGCCACATGGCCCTGGTCTTCACCGCGGACGGCACGTGGAGCGGGATCCTCACACTGGAAGATGCCATCGAGGAAGTCATCGGGACCATCGAAGAGGAATACCCGACCGAGCCCGCCATACGGCTTTCTGACCTTCTGACCCCGGAGCGCACGCTTCTGGATGTGGACGGAGACAGCATCATTTCGGCCTCGCGAAATGCGCTGGAACGAATCCAGGTGACAGCGCTTCCCGTGTCAAAAGAAGCAATCATGCTTTCGGTCGCTGAAAGGGAAAGGCTCGGGAGCAGCTACGTCGGAAGGCGGCTGGCAATCCCCCACGCCCGACTGAAGAGGCTCTCTGAGCCCATGGTGATTGTGGCTCGGCTCAAGAAGCCCATACCGGCTCCCGTTCCAGGAGAGGACATCAACCTCATGTTCATCCTCCTGACCCCTGCGGATACGCCCCGCATCCACCAGATCCTTCTTTCTCATATCGCGGGAATCTTTGAAAGCGACTACCTGGAGGACCGGCTGGAGACGGCAACGTCATCCGCAGAGCTGCACAATGTCATCGTGACCGCGGAACAGGTTGTGCTGGGGTAGCTTTCGCCGGCTGACACCCTGGCTACCTGAGAGCCGCCGGCAGTCCCATCGCGCTGAGCCGGCTCCGCGCCTGTTCGAGTTTCTCCCGTGAAGTTCGAGGAAGGAGAACGACCCGTGGGTCGATTGCCTTGGAGGGCTCGAAGGGCTGCACCAGAAAGAGCCTGCAGCCTCGAGCAAGCTCAGCCACGCCCGTCATATCGTCCAACGCCACGAAGGGTTCGATAAAAGTCATTCGTAGCTCATGCGGAAGCCCGGAAGAAATGACGAGCTCGACGCTTCGTCTGAGGGCGGCGGTGTCCACCGACGCTCCCGCGGCCCGCTCATACGAGTCGGGTGACGACTTGATGTCGATTGCAACATAGTCCAGGAGACCTTCGCGGCAGAGCTGATCGATCATTTCAGGGGCGCTGCCGTTGGTGTCCAACTTTATGAAGAAACCAAGCCGCCTGATTCTGCGCAGCAGGTCGGGGAGGTCTGCGTGAACAGTCGGCTCGCCTCCAGTGACCACCACTCCCTCCAGCCGCGCAACTCTGCTCGCAAGAAAAGAGAAGACCTCCGCCTCGGGGATCGGCTCGGCGTAGAGACTCGGGTCCACAAGCTCAGGGTTGTGGCAGTAGGGGCAGCGAAAGTTGCAGCCCCGCGTGAACAGGACGGCCGCCAGGCGCCCGGGAAAATCGGCAAGAGTGAGCTTTTGCAGCCCCCCAATGACCATCTCAGTGTCGCGGTTATCCCAGCTTGAAGGTCTTGCGTTCTTTGAACTCTTCAGCTTTCCCCTCATTCCACTGGTTGACCGGCCGAAGGTACCCGACGACCCGGGAATACACTTCTGCGGACGCTCCGCAATGGGGGCAATTCTCCTGCCTGCCGGACAGGTAGCCGTGCACGGGGCAGATACTGAAGGTTGGGGTCACGGTGAAATAGGGGAGGTGGTAACGCTCGCAGATGAGCTTCACGAGCTTCCTCACGTTGTCGGGGTTTGTGATTTCCTCACCGACGAAGAGGTGAAGAACAGTGCCGCCAGTATACTTTGTTTGAAGGTCATCCTGCAGGTCCAGGACCTCGAAGAGGTCATCCGAGTACTGCACAGGGAGCTGCGAGGAGTTCGTGTAAAACGGGAGGCGCGCACCGGCCCCTTCTTTCTCCGCGGAATCCGCGGTCTGCCCATTCCCCGAGAGGATGCCCGGGAACTTCTCCGCATCTATTCTCGCAAGGCGATACGATGTGCCTTCCGCGGGAGTCGCCTCCAGGTTGTAGTTGTTTCCCGTCTGCTCCTGGTAGGTGAGAAGCCTGTCCCGCATGAAGTCAAGGACGCGTTGGGCGAAAAGCTGGCCCTTTTCAGCGCCGATGTTCGTGCCCAGCAGGTTGGTGCATGCCTCGTTCAGTCCGACGAGGCCGATGGTGGAAAAGTGGTTTTTCCAGTAGTGACCAAACCTCTCGCGGATCCCCCGCAGGTAGTGCTTCGTGTACGGGTAGAGGTTGTTCTCCGTGAACCTCTCCAGCACCTTTCTCTTGATCTCCAGAGAATCCCGGCCAAGGTCCATCAGGTCCGAGAGGCGCTCGAGGAACTCCCCCTCATCTGCTGACAGGTAGCCGAGGCGCGGCATGTTGATGGTCACCACTCCGATTGACCCGGTCAGCGGGTTGGCGCCAAAAAGGCCGCCCCCGCGTTTTTCCAGTCCTCGCAGGTCCAGCCGCAGTCTGCAGCACATGGACCTTGCGTCCTCCGGCGACATGTCGGAGTTCACGAAGTTGGAGAAGTATGGGATGCCGTAGCGGGCGGTCACGCGCCAGAGGACATCGAGGACGGGGTCATCCCAGGGAAAGTCCCGCGTGATGTTGTAGGTGGGAATGGGGAACGTGAACACGCGACCCTTCGCGTCACCCTCCGAGAGAACTTCCAGGAAGGCCCGGTTGAAGATCTCCAACTCCTGCTGAAACTCGCCGTATGTCTCTTCGCGGTACTCACCGCCGAAGATAACGGGCTTGTCCAGCATCATGGCGGGCACCCTGAGGTCCATGGTGATGTTGGTAAAGGGAGTCTGGAAGCCCACACGCGTGGGCACGTTGATGTTGAAGACGAACTCCTGCAGGGCCTGCTTCACCTCCTCGTAGCTCAGGGAGTCGAAGCGGATGAAAGGGGCAAGAAGCGTGTCGAAATGAGAGAACGCCTGCGCCCCGGCGGCTTCTCCCTGAAGCGTATAGAAGAAGTTCACTACCTGGCCGAGGGCGCTTCGCAGGTGCCTTGCGGGGCGGCTTTCAACCTTTCCCGGGGCACCAAGAAATCCCTGCATGAGCAGGTCTTCCAGGTCCCAGCCAACGCAGTACACGGAGAGGATCCCCAGGTCATGGATGTGAAAGTCCCCGTCAGTATGAGCAAGCCGGATCTCGGGAGGGTAGATCTTGTTCAGCCAGTAGATCTTGCTGATCTCGGAAGACACGTAGTTGTTCAGCCCCTGGAGCGAGTAGGCCATGTTGGAGTTCTCGTTGACCTGCCAGTCTTCCCGCTCGATGTACCTGTCGATGAGGTCCACGTCCGCACGGGAAACGATCTCCCTGATCCGTGCGTGCTGCTCACGGTAAATGATGTAGGCCTTTGCCGTGCGCTTGTATTGCGAGGAAAGAAGCACCTCCTCCACCGTGTCCTGGATCTGCTCCACGGAGGGGATTTCTCCGGGGAGCGCCTGGTGAGCCAGGTTGAGGATCCGCAGGGTCAGCCTCTGCGCCGCCTCTTCCCCGAACTCGCCGGTGGCTTCCCCGGCGCGGCTGATTGCTGCAGTGATCTTCTCAGGCCTGAAAGGGACTATGGCGCCATTCCGCTTTTTGATTGAGACAAACACGAGTTTCCCCTCCCAAGGATTTCGTTGCGGTCGATGACCGGCCACTGGTATATCTCATGCGAACAGGCAACGCAAGCCCTGTCAGTTTTTTTTCGACGAACGGCAAAATATGGTAACGCATGTGTAGCGAAAGTTCGCCGCGTCATATTGTAAGCAGGGGTGAAAAGGAGTATTCCTGAGGGCGATGGCAAAGATCATAGTTTTTGCAAACCAGAAGGGAGGAGTCGGGAAGACCACCACGGCTGTCAACCTCGGCGCTTACCTGGCAGAAGCCGGCAAGAAGGTTCTCCTTGTCGATTTCGACCCTCAGAGCAACACCTCCAGCAGCGTCGGTGCAAAGAAGGATCTCCCCGGTATCTACGAGGTCATAACAGGAAGCATCGAGCCCTCCGCCGCCATCCAGACCTGTTCGGTTCCCAATCTCTCCATCATTCCGTCCAGCATCAACCTGACGGGGGCGACTGTTGAGCTGGTGGATGAGAAGGAGCGGGAGTATTTCCTCAAACGGTCCTTGCGTACCCTCTCTCCCGGGTTCGACTACATCTTCATCGACTGTCCGCCTTCGCTGGGGCTCCTGACTTTGAACGGGCTCGTTGCGGCTGATTTCGTCATCATCCCGCTGCAGTGCGAATATTTTGCCCTCGAAGGACTGAGCCTTCTCCTCCAGACCGTCAACAGGGTGCAGAAGAGCCTGAATCCCGAGCTGAAGATTGGCGGCATCCTCTTCACCATGTACGACGTACGGACCAGGCTTGCCCACGAGATAGTCCAGGAAGTGACGGGTTATTTCAAGGACAAGGTTTTCCGCACAATCATCCCGCGCAACGTGCGGCTCAGTGAGGCCCCATCGTTTGCGAAGCCTATCAGCCAGTACGACCCGGAGTGCATCGGCGCCCGCAGCTACCAGAAGCTCGCGGAGGAGGTCCTCCTCAATGTCTAAGAAGGTCCTGGGCAAGGGAATCGGCGCCCTGCTCGGCGATGAGGGGGACGTTGATCCTTCCTTCGTGTCCGAGGTGTCGGTATCCGCCCTGAAGCCCAATCCGCAGCAGCCGCGGAAGGAGTTCGATGAGACAGCGCTTCGAGAGCTGGCGGACTCCATCCGGCAGAAAGGCGTCTTGCAGCCCATCCTTGCAGAGCCGTCGAGGGACGGAACGTACGTCATCGTGGCTGGAGAGAGACGAGTGCGCGCCGCGCGGCTGGCGGGTCTTGAGAAAGTGCCCGTCCTTGTCCGGCAGTTCAGCACCGACGAGAAGCTGGAGATTGCCCTTATTGAGAACATCCAGCGTGAGGATCTCAATCCAATCGAAGAGGCCCTGGCATACCGAAAGCTGATGGAAATAGCCGGTCTGAATCAGGAGCAGATTGCAAGCAGGGTCGGGAAGGACAGGTCGACCGTCGCGAACACCCTGCGCCTGCTCAAGCTTCCTGATGAGGCACAAGGCGCGCTGGAAAAGGGCGCCCTCAGCCCCGGTCACGCCCGCGCAATACTCTCCCTGGTCAACCCCGCAGACCAGCAGCTGCTCTTCAGGCGGATCGTGGAAAAAGGCATTTCCGTGAGAGAGGCGGAGGAGCTGGCAACTGCCTTCTCCGCTGGAAAGCGGCAGGCCGGAAAATCACGGCGCGCACAAGCAGCCTCTTCGCGCAAGGACCCGGAAGTGAGGGAGATCGAGCAGAAGCTCATAGAGAAACTCGGCACAAAGGTCGACCTCAAGGGTAACGGCAGGAAAGGGCGCATCGAGATCTCCTACTACTCCGTGGAGGATCTCGAGAGGCTCGTGGACCTCATCCTGTAGCTTCGCGCCGCAGGCACAGCGCCGAATCCCGTGCCGATGGGTCAGTAATTCCTCAGAGAGGCCGGTACGGTCCCCGCAAGCCATGTGGATTGGTCTTGACGGTTGGCACGAGGGGGGTATCATAAGAGGAAAGCGTGCGCTCCTGCTGGAACAGTTTCATGGAAAATAGGAAGGCCGGTCGTGAAAATCCTGAAAGCTTTTCCACTGGTTGCTGTTGTCGCTCTCCTCTCCTGCGCGGGGATTCCAAAGCCAGAAAGTCCTGAGGACTCTCTGGTCGTCGGCTCTTTGGTCTTGGATTTCCCGGACGGTTTCTTCGGTTTTCCGTCGCGTACCATCGCATCCGGCATCGAATTGACCATAGTCAACACCACCCAGAACTATTCGTTTTCGGTCCGAACCGGGCCGGATGGCTACTACTCCTTTGGCAGCAACGGCCATGATTGCTTCTCCCTTGCGAGCTTTCACTATGAAGAGAAGGTGTTGTCATGGGAGAGAGTGACCCTGGAGAACAAGCTCGAAGTGCCGATAACACTGAATCCGGGAACGGTCCGCTACGTTGGGAGACTGACAATCACTTTCGCCCGTCCCCAAAGGTCAAATGTCGAGGCGGGGCGGGCAACCCTGTGGGACTACGACGCATCGATTGCTTGTGCGAACTGCAAAGGCGACATGACGGAATACATCAAGTCAATGGATCCGGAGAGCCCATGGCTTTCTCGTGACGTCGATGACCTGATGGTGATCCGTTGAGCCGCGAAGGCTTGTGCCATGAGAAAAATACTTTTCTCCCTTATCTTCCTCTCAGGCATTCTCGGCGCGCGCGCCAACGCCGGCGCCTTTTTCAATGCAACTGAGATCTGGGGCTCCATGTCCTTTGGCAGTCTCCTTTCGGGATTTCAATTGGACATGCCCCGTCAGACCCTCTCGCCGGCTCCCGACAACTGCTCAGCCATAATGCCGATGCTCGGCATCAGAAGCTACCTTGTCGGTCCCATCGGGCTCGAGGCGTCCGCAGGGTTCGGCATGACGACCGCCAACTTCAGCGGCGGGTATTCGGCCATCAGGATGTATGACTTCACCATGGTGAACCTGGGTTTCGTTGGGAGATACGCATTCCGGTTGCCGGGCAGCAGGACCGGTTGCGCTATCCTCGCCGGGGCTGGAGCGGATTATTCTTTCCTCTCTCTTGCCGACGCGTACACCTCCCTGTTCAGCGGATTCTCCTTCTACAAGGTGCTGTCAGACATGGGGTGGTACGCAAAGACAGGCATCTCCTGGTACCCGACGCCTGGATTTTTCCTGGAGGCAGACGCCTGCTACTATTACGTCAACGCGAGGTTCGACGTCAGCGGGAAGCAGCTCGATGGGGGATACCTTCTCGCGGCCATGTCCCTGGGATTCGCCTTCTGACCGGCAGGCTTTCTATCAGACAGATCGGTCTTGCCCGAGACGCGCGTTTTGTTGACAAAGCCCAGGGCCGTGAGTATAGTGGCAAATGCCAGTAAAGCGTGAAGGTGGCGACTCAGATGGGCAATTGTGGCCTGCAAGCCGTCACGCTTCCATGCGCTTGGGAGAGGTGTCCGAGTGGTCGAAGGAGGCGGTCTTGAAAACCGTTGAGCCGCTTGCGGTTCCGGGGGTTCGAATCCCTCCCTCTCCGGTCACGTTTCCCTTGCCCCGCCATGCCGCTCGTGAGAGGACCAAGCTGACCCTTTTCGTGTGAACCGGGGATGCCGTCCTGGGGGGTGCTGGAAAAGGGAGAGGTGCGAGAGTGGCCGAATCGGGCGCCCTGCTAAGGCGTTGTACCCCTAAAGGGTACCGGGGGTTCGAATCCCCCCCTCTCCGTAGGTCGAGCAAGGTACACGGAAGTACGGAGGCGAGACCACCATGTGCCCATAGCTCAGCCTGGATAGAGCATTAGACTGCGGATCTAAAGGTCGGAGGTTCGAATCCTCTTGGGCACGAAGAGCTCGGTCGCCTCCCGCGTGATGATGCGGGGGGACGACCGCGCGTTGTTTTGGAGCCCCTCGCTCCGTCCGTGGAGCTCGGTCGGCTCTGGTACGTCACTGTACTTCGCCGACCTCGACCCATCCTGGGTTGGATGCGCGTCTGCTTGTACATCCTTGTACGCAGCCGCGCTCGCGCCGTCCTGGCGCTCGGAGAGATGCGAGAGCGGTCGAATCGGGCGGTCTCGAAAACCGTTGAGCCGCTTGCGGCTCCGTGGGTTCGAATCCCACTCTCTCCGCTTGCGATTTTGATGCACCATGGAGGTGCTTGGGCAGCCGCCCTTGCTCCATCCATGGCGCTGGGGCGTCTGCCTGTACATCCCTGTACGCAGCCGCCCTTGCTCCATCCGTGGAGCTGGAGAGATGACCGAGTGGCCTAAGGTGCACGCTTGGAAGGCGTGTGTACTCGTAAGGGTACCGTGGGTTCGAATCCCACTCTCTCCGTACAACCCTCTCGGCGTTGATATCCAGGTCATACGCTATGAGCTGTTGCCCAACCCCGTCAGGCCCGGAAGGGAGCAGCGGTAAGCAGCGTGCTCATGAGCCGTACCCGGCTTGGGTGGAGCCGAGGGGGTTGCTTTTTCACCGCCGGTTGGCTTTCTTATGGCTACGGCCGCCGGATTCGTCAGCGGCGCGGAGGCCTCGTACATGGCATATGAAGTTACGGCAACTCGAAAACGTCCCCAGAGCTTCGCTGAGCTGGTGGGCCAGGAGTTTGTTTCCACTACCCTGGCAAGCTCGCTCCGCCAGGGGCGGATTGCGCACGCATACCTGTTCGCAGGTCCCCGAGGCGTGGGCAAGACATCAGTGGCCCGCATCCTTGCCCGGGCCCTCAACTGCGAGAAAGGCCCCACTGACACCCCCTGCGGCGTGTGCTCCAGCTGCCAGGAGATCGCCCGCGGGTCTTCTCTTGACGTGATAGAGATCGATGGCGCCTCCAATACGAGCGTGAACGATGTTCGCGAAATACGTGACGAGGTCCTCTTTGCCCCGAATGCCGGTCGCTTCAAGGTCTACATCATCGACGAAGTCCACATGCTGTCAAACAGCGCCTTCAACGCGCTCCTGAAGACCATCGAAGAACCCCCCCCCTACATCGTGTTCATATTCGCCACCACGGAGGCTCACAAGGTTCCTCCGACCATCCGCTCCCGCTGCCAGCAGTACAACTTTCGGCTCATCTCAACGGCGGAGATCAAGGGGAAGCTCCGGGAGGCGGCCCAGGAGCTTCACGTGGAGGCGGAGGAGAAAGCCCTCACGTGGATCGCCAAGGAGTCCACCGGCTCGCTTCGCGACGCGTATACCCTGCTGGACCAGGTTGTCTCCTTCTCCGAGGGCTCCATCACGCTGGAGCGAATCAGGGAAAAGCTCGGAGTGCTGGGAATCGATGAGCTGAACGATTTTGTCCGTCTCCTTCGAGGCGGGGAGATGGCAAAAGTGCTGGAAAGCACGGATGCGCTCCTGGCTACGGGGGTCTCAGTCGAGCAGTTCGTCGCAGACCTCGCCGAGTATTTCCGCAACCTTCTTTTCCTCGCAAGCGGCATCACCCGGGACACGCTCCTTGGGTTCGCCGCCGAGGACTTCGACCAGGCCGTGGTGAGCTCTCTGTCGGCCGCCCAGATCGAGCGGGCCATCGAGCTCCTTCTTTCCCTGTATCGCAATATCCGCTTTTCTCTGAACCAGCGTTTCGAGCTGGAGCTCACCCTTTCCCGTCTCTCTCAGCTTGACTCCCTCATCAGCGCATCTGAGGTGCGGGAGGCCCTGATGGAGATTCGCGGCGAGCTGCTGTCCGAGCCGGGCGCCCAGTCGCAGCAGGCAGCGGCCCCGGCGGAGTCTGTCCCTCAGGGGAAACCGGCCCAGGTCCAGACTGCGGCGAAGAGCGTGGCGGACACGCTTCGCCGTGAGAAGCCCGCTCTTGCCTCCGCGCTGGACCGCGTGGCCTCAGTCCGCCTGGAGGGAGACGACGTGGTGCTGACTTTCTCGGCGAAGGACCACTTCCAGGGGGAAGTGGTGCTGAAAGACAAGGATATGCTCACGGCCCGGTTCTCAGAGCTCTTTTCCCGCGCCGTTCGGCTCAAGCTGGCTTTCCTGGAGGCGAAACAAGAGCCCGCCGTGGTCGATCAAAGGGTCGAGCTGCTGCGCAAGGTTTTTCGCGGCGAAGTGGTGAAAGGTGAGGGGCATGGCGACCAATCCGTTTGAGATTTTCAAGCAGCTCCAGGGGCTGCAGTCCAAAATGGGCGAGATTCAGGCCAAGCTGAAAACAGTCCGGGCTACCGGCTCGGCCGGCGGAGGTCTCGTCACCGTGGAGGTGAACGGGCAGATGCAGGTGGAAAAAGTCACCATCGCCCCGGAGGCTGTTGATCCCCGCGACATCCAAATGCTCCAGGACCTGGTCCTTGCCGCAGTCACCGACGCGCTGGACCGCCTGAAGGAAAAAATCAGGGAGGAGGTGTCCCAGGCGACCGGCATGCTGGGCCTTCCCCCGGGCTTCCTCGGGCTGTAGGGGATGAACGCCCTGGAAAGGCTGATCGGGAACCTCGCGCGGCTTCCTGGCCTCGGCAAGAAAAGCGCTTCCCGGATTGCCTACTACCTCCTGCGGGCAGATGAGACTCTTGTCAGGTCCCTCGCCGAGGATCTTGCAGGGCTGCGACAGACCATCCGCTCCTGCAGTATCTGCGGGACATATACCGACATCGATCCCTGCTCCATCTGCACTGACCCCTCGCGGGACAGGACGACCATCTGCGTTGTCGAAGAGCCTCGCGATGTGATCACCCTGGAGTCTATCCACGAGCACCGGGGGCTCTACCACGTCCTGATGGGCGCCATTTCACCCATCGAAGGCGTGGGACCGTCAAATCTCCGAATAGGTTCGCTGCTGGAGCGAGTGCAAAAAGGGCACATCCAGGAAGTGATCCTTGCCACCAATCCCACCGTGGAGGGGGAGACGACGGCCCTGTACCTGGTGAAAGAGCTCAAGGAGTCAGGGGTAAAGATATCCCGCCTGGCCTTCGGGCTGCCCGTAGGCGGGGACCTGGAGTTCGCTGACAAGCAGACTCTTGCCCGCTCTTTCAAAGGCCGCAGCGCACTCTAGCCCGCGGCGGCCATCAGGCTCTACAGTTTGTCTACCAGGATCGAGCACTTTCCCGAGGGGATCGGGAGGGTCTTGCTGCGCGCCCCGAACAGGTCGATGGTGAGGTAGTACAGCTTCTCGCTCTCCAGGTGCACTTCCCATCCGCGGCTGCTCTTCGCGCTGAGTATGGAGATGAGATTCCTCTTCAAGGCCAGGTCCTCTATCCCCATCAGCTCCAGGGTGGGAATGGTCCAGTCCACTGTCTTGCGAGGAAGCGAGATGTTCAGCCCGATGATGTTTTCCAGCATCAAGGAGACGGTTGTCAGCGCCGTGTAAGGCACATACATCGTGCGGGGAAAGCCCTTCTTTCCCGGCCACCTGGCCGGGCCTTCCGTATGCGGCGCGTAGGCCTCGTACAGCGACCCGCGCTTTCCGTTGCCGGTGTACAGGCCGTCCAGCACGTGGTAGAGGTGGCGGATGGCGAACTCCCGGGCGAGGTCGTTGCGCTTGTACTTCTCCAGCCCCTTGATGACCATGTAGTTGAACGGCGGGTACACGGAGCCGCGGAAACCCATTCCCATCGGATCAAACCTCTTGTCGCAGACAGCGAGCGTGGGGAAGGGGTTTTCGATGCCGAACTCGTGCGGGTCCACCAGGTGATCGATGAGCCTCTCACCCCGCGCCTCGTTGGGGATCTCCGCAAGCAGCGGCCAGAAAGAGGCAATCGTCTTCGTCTTCAGCCGCTTCTCCGACTCGTCCAGGTCGTAGTAGAAGCCGTCTTTCTCATCCCACATCAGGGCACTGATCTTCGTCTTCAGAGAGAAGTAGGCCTTCTTGTAGGCGTAGTTTGTTTCCTTGTCATTGATGATGTCGGCAAGCTCCGACATGTAGAGCGCTGCCAGGGCCATTTGCGAGTTGAAGTCGATCGGGTACGCCATTGCCTCGCGCGGGGAGTTCTCCATCATCGTTGCGGAAAGGGGCACCGAGTACAGACCGTTTTCCCTTTTGAAGGTCGTCTCGATCCAACGGTAGTACTTCTCCAGCACCGGCAGCACTTCCCGGATTCGCTTCTTCACCCCCAACTTGTGGTAGATGTTGTATTCGGCCCATGCGAAGAGGGGCGGGAGAACTCCCTTGGGGTTGTCCTTGGAATGAACGGGCTTTCCATCCGCCTCGCGATATTCCCCCCGGATTGCTCCGGTCTCCTCTTGCTTGGAATAGAAGTTGTCGAGGACCGACAGCACGGGAAATATCCTGTTCGAATAGACAAGGAAGAACGACGCAAAGCACGCGTCGAACTGGTTTATCCGCGTGCTTTCAGGGTGGCTGAAGAACCTGCTGTGGAAACCATTGACTGTTGTGCCCTTCTTCCAGAAGTCCTTGATCAGGATCCACGTTTCGTCATACAGCGCAACCAGATCCTGATCGTAGAAGTGTATCTTCGGGAAGTCCTTTTTTACCACTCACATTCCTCGCTCTCGGGGTCGTATTGTACCATGCCCTCTTCCGTCGTCAAACGCAATTTTCATCTCCGCATGGAAAAAGCGCGTGCCAAACGCGCCGGCCGTTGACGCCACAGGGAGTTTTCCTGAGTGAGGAAGCGGGGGTGCTCTGGAGGAAAATGTACGGCGAATCGACCTGCGTCGTCAAGTTTTCGACCCGCCCTTACCCGCCGTCTGCGCGGTTTCTCATCGTCCTTGACACGTATGGGAGCGCCGGGTTAACTACCGACATGGATCTGCAGGAGCTTTCCGCAACCGCACGCATGGCGCGGCTCTCCCTCACGCCGGTTGAGATGGAAAAGCTGGGGAAGGCTGTTGAGCAGATGCTCCAGCATTTTTCCCATATGAAGGAAATCGACGTTGAAGGCCTGTCGCCGACCACCCACGCGCTCCTGCGGGAAAATCGAACCCGTGATGATGCGGAGCGCACGGAAGACCTCTCTGCCGCGCTGCTGGAAAACGCTCCGCAGCGGGAAGAGCGCTTCATCGTCGTCCCGAACGTACTCTGATCACCGCGCATCCCCCGGGAGGGGCAATGGACTGGCACGGCACCGCGACAGCTGAAGGATCGCTGGAAAAGTGGAAGAACTTTGCGCAGGCGCGAAATAGGGACCTGGGCTGTTTCCTCCAGCTGGACCCTGAGCTCGGTCGTACCTTGTGCATCCGCGCACGCAACGACCTCGCTCCATCCCTGGGGCGGAAGGCGGGCGTTGCGCGCCGGGAGCCCGTGGAGCTCGGGCGGGAAGGCTCCAGCGCGGACGGACCGCTCGCCGGCGTTCCTTTCGGAGTCAAGGACAACATTGCCGTTCGCTCGTTCCGTCTCACCTGCGGCTCGCGAATGCTTCGGGACTTCGTCTCCCCCTACTCCGCCACAGTCGTTGAACGCCTTGCACGTGCCGGCGCAGTAGTGGCGGGGAAGACCAACCTCGACGAGTTCGGGATGGGCTCATCCACTGAAAACTCTGCCCTGGCAGAGACCCGCAATCCCTGGGACACGAGGCGCGTTCCGGGAGGGTCATCAGGCGGGTCGGCCGCTGCGGTTGCCGCGGGGATCGTGCCTTTTGCCCTTGGAAGCGATACGGGAGGCTCCGTCAGGCAGCCAGCGTCTTTCTGCGGGGTCTATGGGCTGAAGCCGACCTGGGGTGCCGTCTCGCGCTTCGGGCTGGTGGCCTACGCTTCCTCACTGGAAGTGATCGGCGTCGTGGCCAAGACGGTCGATTTTGCTGAACAGGCATTTTCAATCATGCGCGGGCAGGATGCCATGGACCACTCCTCGCTCCAATGGCAGCCCCCGGCGCAGAGGAAAGGGCGCCTTCGCATCGGAGTGCCTCGGCAGTGCGCGGATGTGCCCATGCACCCGGACGTGAAGAGGACCCTCGAGCGAACACGCGGCATGCTCGCGGACCTGGGGCACGGGATTGAGGAAGTCTCTTTCCCGACTTTCGACCACGTGGTCTCTTCCTACTATGTCATTGCGACCGCCGAGGCCAGTGCCAACCTGGCCCGGTTCGACGGTGTGCGCTATGGACACCGTGCATCCCGGGCAGACAACCCGGAGGAGATGATGCTCCTCTCCCGCACCGAAGGCTTCGGGGACGAGGTCAAGCTGCGCATCCTCCTGGGCACCTACGTTCTCAGGTCCGGGTTCCAGGACGAGTATTACCTTCGCGCCCAGAAAATCCGCACGGCAATCAGGTTGGACTTCGAGAAGGCCTTTGCGGGAGTTGACCTCGTCCTGATGCCGGTCTATCCAGTGCCTCCGTTCGAGCGCGGCGGGGCGGATTCTGATCCCTTCTCTCAGAAGCTCGCGGACATCTTCACGTGCTCGGCGAACCTTGCGGGGCTCCCTGCCATGTCGTTTCCCGCCTCGGTGGAGAACGGGCTGCCCATCGGCATGCAGTTCCTGGCCCCTCCCTTTGCCGAAGGGCTGTTGTTCGACATCTGCGGTCAGCTCGAGAAGACCTTTCCCTCCCCTGATGCACCCGGCTACCCGAAAGGCTGGGGGTGAGCCATGTATGCATCATTTCTCGGGCTCGAGGTCCACACCCAGCTCCTGACTCGCTCCAAGGTCTTCTGCAGCTGCCGAGCCGCTTTCGGTGATGAGCCCAACAGCAATGTCTGCCCCGTCTGCATGGGGTACCCGGGCGTGCTGCCGACGCTGAACGTTGAAGCAATCCGCATGGGCTACGTCGTGGCCCGAGCGCTGAACTGCACCCTCGCGTCTTCCACGATGTTCGAGCGAAAGAACTACTTCTATCCCGACCTTCCGAAGAACTACCAGATCTCGCAGTTCCGCTCCCCGTTGGGCACCGACGGGTGGGTCGAGATCGAGCTTCGAAAGCGCAAGAAGCGCGTGCGCATCCGCGAAGTCCACCTGGAGGAAGATGCGGGGAAGATGATCCACGCGGGGGACATCACTCTCCTTGATTTCAACCGGACCGGGACGCCTCTCCTGGAGATCGTGACTCAGCCCGACATGGAAGTGGGGGAGGAAGCGGAAGTCTTCCTCCAGCATCTGCGGCGCTTGGTGCGTTATCTCGGCGTCTGTGACGGCAACATGGAGGAAGGCTCCCTGCGTTGCGACGCAAACGTCTCGGTGAACCTCGAAGGCAAGGGCCTGGGGAGCAAGGTGGAGGTGAAGAACCTCAACTCCTTCAAGTTCGTCCGAAAGGCCATCGTGTACGAGATAGAGAGGCAGACGGAGATCCTGGAGCGCGGCGGCTCCGTGACGCAGGAAACGCGCCTCTGGAATGAGAACCGCGACGTGACGGAGGGAATGCGGACCAAGGAAAGCTCATCGGATTACCGCTACTTTCCCGAGCCTGACCTGCCGCCCTTTGTTCCCGACAAGGCGTTCCTGGCAACGGTGGAGGCCTCTCTTGTCGAGCTGCCCCAGGCCCGAAGGCGCAGGTTCATGGAAGAGTTCTCCCTCAGCGAGGACCAGGCTGATTACCTGTGCGAAGAGAAGTCCACCGCTGACTACTTCGAGGAGACGGTCCACCTGGGGGCTGATCCGCAAAGCGCGGCGCTGTGGCTGGCCGCTGACGTGAAGAAGCACCTGAACAGGACGGGGGCCAGCCTGTCTGCGAGCCCGCTCACGGCCCGTCGCCTTGCCGAGCTCCTCAGCCTCCTTGCAGAAAAGCGCATCCACGGGAAGATCGCCAAAGGTGTCCTTGAGAAGGTTTTCGACGAGGACAAGGACCCCCGTGCGATCATCCGCGAAAAGGGGTGGGAGCAGATCACGGACCCGGCGGCGCTGGGCGTCCACGTGGATTCCGTGATGAAGGCGAATGCCTCTGTGGTCGCCTCCATCCGTTCCGGGGACAGCCGGCAGATCACCTTCCTGATCGGTGAGATCATGAAGGAGACTTCGGGCCGGGCTGATCCGATGCTCGTCCAGGGCCTGGTGAAGAAGAAGCTTGCCGTGTCGGTGATCCAGATCCTGTCCCTGGGGGGAGCGATTGTCGGCCGCGAATCCGAGCAGGGAGATGTGGTTGCGGGAGACCCTTCCGAGATCATGCGCGTGGTCGAGGAGGAGGGGCATTTCGGCAGGAAGATCGCCTTCGAGGAAGGTGAGGTCGGCAGGATCCTGAGCGAAGAAATCACGCCGAGGGACTGGACCCGCCTTGCGGCCGGCCTGGATGAGCACCTGCGCGGCGGCAGGGCATCAGGCATTGTCGTGACGCACGGCACGGATACGCTCGCCTACACGGCGTCGCTCGTGTTCTGGCTTTTCTCCCGCCCTCCCGTGCCGATCGTCCTCGCGGCCTCTCTGTCGACACCGGGCAGGGAGAACGGGGATGCCGTCCCCACCCTTCGAAAGGCCATCCAGACAGCGGCGGAGGCCGCCCCCGGCGTCTACGTCGTTTTCGGGAGCAAGGTGTTTTCCCCCGTGAACCTGAAGTTCGAGCGCATGACCGCGGACGGGTTTCGCAACTGGAACATGAAGAAACCCTGCCATACCGCCGGAGCGCTGTTCGACGACCTTTCCCTGGGGGGGGACCGGGAGAAGCTTCGCGCCCGCCTGGAAGCCGCGATCAACGCAACGCTCATTCTCCGGGTGTACCCCGGCATGCGGGGGGACCACCTCGTGGAGCTCATGGACCGCGGGGTCAGGAACTTCGTCCTGGAGCTCTATGACACGGGCACGGCAAACCTGCGAGACTCCCCGTATTCCCTTCGCCGCGTTTTCCTGGCCGCGCGGGAGAAGGGGGTGCATTTCTTCTGTACGTCCCAGCAGGAAGGGATTGTGGATTTTTCCCGCTACGCCAGCTCGCACGAGCTCTGGCGGGAAGGGGCCATTCCCATGGGCCCGCTCACCACGGAGTCCGCGTGGACAAAGCTTGTCGTGTGCTCGGCCTTCTCCGAGACCGAGGAGGAGATGCTGGCAAGAATGGAGCAGGGAAATGCGGACTCTTGTCTCTGAGCTGGCGGGAAAGGTCGGCGCCGCTGTCACCGTGTGCGGCTGGGTCCACCGGATCAGGGACCTTGGCAAAGTGTCTTTCGTCGTTCTGCGGGACAGGAGCGGCAGCGTCCAGCTGGTGTTCGATGCGAGGCCCGACGTGACCCTGGAGTCAGTGGTGAAAGTGGACGGCACCGCCAGTGCCAACGAGAAGGCGCCCGGGGGCGTCGAGGTGAGAGTGCAGAACCTGGAGGTCCTCTCCCATGCCGCGCCTGATCTCCCCTTCCCCGTGAACCAGGAGCCGGGAAAGACCTCCCTGGAGTCCATCCTGGACAACCGCGTGATATCCGTGCGGAACCCCGCCATCCTCTCGATCTTTCGCGTTCAGTCCGCCATTCTCAAGAGCTTTGCGGAGCACATGAGAAAAGAGGGATTCACCGAAATCAAGACGTCGAAGCTCATCGGAACGGGGACCGAGGGAGGGACCGGCCTCTTCGCCGTGGAATACTTCGACACTCGCGTCTACCTCACGCAGAGCCCGCAACTGTACAAGCAGGTCATGATCGCCTCAGGCCTGGAGCGCGTCTTCGAGATTGGACCAGCCTACCGGGCGGAAAAGCACGACACGCCGCGACACATCAACGAGTTTGTCTCCCTTGACGTGGAAATGGCGTTCATCGATGGAGAGCAGGACCTGATGGATCTGGAGACCCGGATTCTTTCTTCAATCTTCCATGAAGTCCGCTCCACCTGCCAGCAGGACCTCGACGCCTGGAAAGCTTCCGTTCCTGATCCCGAGCGGTGCGCAAAGATAGCGCGTGTCTCACACGACGAGGCCAAGGAGATCGTGTCCCGGGAGACCGGAAAGAAAGTGTACGAGATCACACCCGAGGCGGAGAGGTCCCTCTGCGACTGGGCCCAGAAAGAAACTGGCGTGGACGCCTGCTTCGTGTACGCGTACCCCAGAAAATCGCGCCCCTTCTATACTTTTCCGGCGGAGAACAACAAGACACGGGCCTTCGACCTGCTTTTCCGCGGCCTGGAAGTGACATCCGGCGGCATGCGCATCAACCAGTATGACATGCTGGTTGAGAACGCAAAGACCTTTGGCCTTGATCCCGCGGGTCTCTCTGACTATCTGTCGATCTTCCGCTATGGATGTCCGCCGCACGGCGGGTTTGCCATCGGGCTGGAGCGGCTCACGCAGAAAATCCTGGGGCTTTCAAACGTGAAAGAGGCCACGCTCTTCCCGCGGGACCGAAAGAGAGTCAGGCCGTAGGAGTAGGCGCGGGCCCCCCTGGTTCCCCGGCTTTCTTCTGGTGCTCGCTGATGTCCTCTGCGTCCCAGGGATAGCAGATCCAGCGGTCCTCCAGCTCCTGGCCGGCAAAGTATCTGCGTATCTCCCGGGGGATTTTGCCTTTCTTTTCTTTCTTCTTGTTGTGCAGAACGGCGATTGCGATTTCGCACGCCCCGTGGCGCAGCAGCTCGCGCAGGCAGTATTCCAAGGTGACCCGCGAATCGTCAACCTCGTCCACCAGGAGTACCTTCCTCCCCGCGAGCTTCTTCTCGACCTCGTCGATCCATTGGATAGTGCGCGGCATCTTTGCGGGCTTGTTGTCAGGCCCGTAGTACGAGATCCCGACGGTCAGAATTGGCTTCTTCAGGAACGTCTTCAGGATGCGGGCGGGGATGAACCCGCCGGATCCGATGGCCACGATGACATCCGGGTCGAAACCATCCGCGCGGATCTGCCCCGCCAGCTCCCGGATGGTCGTGTGTATCTGCTCGTAGGAAAGATAGTACCTGCCATCGATGACCGGTGACACCATGGAAGGCAAACAATAGTTGGATTCCCTACCCTGCGCAAGGGTCACCGTGATGACCTACCTGTCTTCCAGCTTGAACCGCGCCCGCACGGCCTGGAAAAGGCCGTCGAGAAGCGGGTTCTGGGGGCCGCCAATGTGGGCGTCGGACAGGATGTCCCTCCGTTCCTCGGAGAGAACCTTGTACAGCTGGCGCAGCGCATCGCTCTTTGTCTCGGCCGCATAGCAGATACGCACGATTCTCTTCAGCTCATCGAGATTCAGGACCTTGCGGCTCTGCCCGATTGTCAGGAAGAAGACCTTGCCGCCGTCCGACTCCTCGATCTCCACCCCCGCCGCCTGCGGCGTCTGTGTCTTGCGAGACCCCCGGATCTCCCCTGCCACCTTGTTGATCCGCTCCACACGGGCGTTGTGGATCAGGACACCGGCCTGCTGAAGGAGGAAGAGAAGGCCTTCCTCGTCGACTTCCTTGATGGCATCCCGCAGCTCCTTTTCCAGTTTTGCCCTGCGCTGGTCGACCTTCTTCTTTGTTGCCATGGCAGGAGTATACACCTCCGGGCAAGTCGGGTTCATGGCGCGTGTGGCGTTCAAGGCGTGGCCAGGCGTGGCCACGAGCGCTTGACACCCTCGGAAAACCATCACTACCCTTGAAGCAAAGAGAGGGTGCAAGAGATGGCTGATTCCAGGCGGGGATACGATTCAGATCTTCTTCGCGGGAACACGGACTCGCTGCTTCTCTACCTCATCAACGAGATGGGACAGGCATATGGATATCGCCTCATCAAGGAGGTGGAGATCCGCAGCGGAGGATACTTCCGATTCAAGGAAGGAACGGTCTACCCGGCGCTTCGCAAGCTGGAGAACGACGGCCTGGTGCAGGGAGAATGGAAGAAACTGCCCAACGGTCAGGAGAGGCGCTACTATTCCATGACGGACCAGGGCCGGGAGCTCCTGCAGCAGAAGCTCGCCATGTGGCGCAGCTTTGCGAGCGCCATGGCGCTCGTCATGAAGCCCTCGGAGGGGTAAGAAAGAGGACGGCCATGCAGGCGGAGGTGGCCACGTACCTGGATGAGGTCAGGACGCACCTGCACCTCGATCCGCATACGGAATCCAGAGTCATAAGCGAGCTGTATTCTCACCTGCAGGAAAAGGTGAGCGACCTGCAGGAAAGAGGCGCGTCAGAGCTTGAGGCCACGCGGGAGGCGTTGGCGTCTTTTGGCGGCGCGCGCGCAATTGCCCGGCTGACCTACGAAGCGTACAGCCGGGGCAGCTGGATGGAAGCGCTCATCAGCTGCCAGCCCCATATGATTGTCGCGGCGCTGTTCGCGACCCACATCTGGAGACAGCCGGTCATGCTGGGGGCGGCATTTGCCGCCATTCTCCTGACCGCGGCGCTCGGCAGCCGCCGGGGCACCCCGACATGGCTGTACTCCTGGATGGGGTACGCGGTGTTCCCGTTCCTGATCCTGGCGAGCATGTCCTGGGACCCGGTGGTCCGCACGGTGACCTACATGGTCAGGGGAACCGGGGAGCCCGCGCCGGTGTGGGAGCTGGCGCTGCTGGGGGCCCTGTGCGTGTTCACGATCTGGCTCGTGGCTTCCACTACCGTGAAGTCGACCAGGCGGGACTGGATCCTGGCATCGCTCATGCTTCTCCCCCTCCCCGTGCTGGCAATCTGGCTCATCACGATCAACAAGTCCGAGGGATTTGTCCTCGACGCCCTGCGCGGCTTCGAGGTCCGGTTCAGCCGCTGGGACGCGGCCATGGCATATTTCTCCGCGACCCTCGGAGTCGCCTCCGTTCTCTTCATCCGCGTCCGTCAGCGCGTGCTCAAGGCCGGGTCCATTTTCGGCGTCGGGATCGTTGGCGGGGCCGCGCTGCTCAGAAGCTTCTGGGGCGTAGCGGGAGTCCTGGATCTTCTCCTCCTGTCCCTGGCTCTTCTCGCGTTCCTGACGAGCCCTCTCCTGCTTCGCAGGGTCATCGGAAGGGAGGCTGAGCCTGCCGTCAGGCCTTCCTGACCTTTCCTGACCCGCGTTTCTTGACTCTGCGCGGCCGGTGTGGATACTATTCGCATAGGCTGTCTATGTAAGGTCAGCCGGCAGAGGCACCATGGTCGCTCGCTATTTCTACAAAGCGGTGCGTTACCTCTTTTTCAGAGCTCACATTCGCGGAAGGCGAAACCTTCAATCGAAAGAGCCGGTGATCATGGTGGCCAACCACGTTGGCTCTTTCGGTCCCGTGTCCCTCATCACCTCAATGCCCGTCCGGATGTATCCCTGGGTGGCCCACGAAGTCACTGACGTGAAGACTGTCGCATCGAGGATCCAGCAGGAGTTCCTGGAGCAGGAGCTTCACCTGAAACCACCGCTCAGCACCTGGCTCGGTCGGGTGGTCGGAAGGATCTGCGTCGCGCTCATGAAGGATATCGGAGCCATCCCGGTCTACCAGAAAAGCAAGCAGATCAAGGCAACTGTCCTGCAATCTCTTTCCCTGCTGGAGCAGGGGAAGAACATTCTCGTGTTCGCCGAGGACTCCACGAAGAAAATCAACGACACGATGTGCGAGTTCTGCACCGGCTTCATTCACGTTGCCCGGCAGTATTACCAGAGGACGAGGAAGGCGGTTCAGTTTCTTCCCGTGGCGGTCAACCGCAAAATCGGCGCAATCCTGATTGGCACGCCGATACGTTTTGACGGGGGGAAGCCGTTTTCAGCAGAGAAAGTGCGGCTGAAAGCCGAGCTTGAAAGCACCGTGTTCGCGCTGTACCAGCAACTGGAGGATGGCGCCGTCGAGCATCTGGTCCCCGTCAGAACCTGAGGTCAACTTCCTCCGTATCGTGCCTGCCTGTTATCTTCATGAAAAGTGTCCTGCTCGCCTCATCGTATGTCCAGCCGTCCGAGTACTTCGCATAGGAAGGGTCCGAATGCCAGGGGACTCCGTGCAGCCGAATCTGCTGAAATGGGCGGACCCCCTGAAATACCAGGTGCTCTGGTACTCCCACCGGATACGAGAGGGTGAGCCGCACCTCTCCATCAACCATGTCTGCTGACCTGACGTCAGCCGCGGTCCAGACCCAGCAGCCTGAGCCCATGAGCCGATACAAGGGCACCTCGTGCGGGATGTGCCGTCCCTGCGGCAGCATCATGTAGACTGACTCAGGAGCAATGGCGCCTTCTTTCGCTGCAGGCCGCCCGGATGCCAGGGACAGGGTGGCCGGCAGGAAACCGTCACTCGATGCAAGGGAGAGAGAGGAGACGATCAAGCCGCGCCCGAGCGCTCCGACCATGGAGGATTGCAGAAGCGATCCCGCCCGGACGAGCAGCGACCCGCAGCGGATGGATTGCTTGAGATCGACCCTGCCGTCCTGCGAAAGGAAGAACACCGCCCCGCTCCCATCTGCCCCTATGGATGGAAGCAGCCGGTTCTCTATGAGGTTTCTTGCTGCCTGCGGGATGGAGGCGTCATCCCCTATGAACTGGAGGGAGTCCAACATGGCCTCCAGCACGGTCAGCAGCGAAGCCGGCGGAAGCCTGGCCGGGTCCAGGGCCTGAAGGGAGGAAAGGATGGTCTTTGCCAGCGCCGGACCTCCCCGGTCCAGCCCGTACAGCAAGACTCCCGCCTGCGCCGCAAGCGACGCGTCCCCCTGCGCGGCGAGGCTCTTCAGTCGATCTGCCCCCCCGGTATCCCTGTCCCGGAGCCGCTTTGCAAAGTCCCTGACACGGCCGGAATACACGCACGTGAAGTTCGTCAGCTGAAGCCCCGAGCTCCGGCCGATCTGATCATCAAGCGCATTTGACCAGGTCTGGACCGCGGTGGAAAATGACCCGCGCTCCAAGGATTCCGCCAGCAAGCCCGCGCCTATCTCCTCCGCGAAACCCGGCCCGCCGTCGGCCATTTTCCAGCTTCCGTCGTCAGCTGAAAAACGGGATACGCTCCAGCCGGAGTACGCAAGGTCCGAGAACCTGGCCATGGAGGCGGCAAGCTGGTCCTGCGTGGGAAGCGATTTCTCGTCAGGAAGACGGGGCGTCGGGGCCGGAGCCGCCGACACAGCCGCAGGAGACGCCGCCGGGGAAAGGGAGACCAGGCGCATCTGGGAAGGCGAGGCCGCCCCCAGCCGAAGGCTGATTGTTCTCGAGTCGTAGTCGATGGCGGCACCCGATGGGAGGACCAGCTGGAACGCGCCCGTCCCCTGTCTCCATGACAGCATGTTCGTCCCCGAGTCTCCCTGGAGCACGCCCGTCACTTTGAAAGGAATGTCGAGAACACCGGCGGGCGCAGAGTTGCCAGGCACCTGGGAGATCATCATGTCTGTCCCGGCGGAGGACAGCCGCAGCCGCTCGCTGTCGGCAAGAACAATGTCCGCCGTCCCGTGTCCCGTTTCGAGCCTCACGAGACCTGGACTGGAGGCTCGTGAAAATCGAAGGCTCATCCCGTTCCAGGAGACAGTCAGCTCCTCCAGGGCGTCCCTGTTGAAAAGGGGGAGAGGGGAAAAGCGCCCTGAGACGCGCGTCTCACCAACGACCGTCCGCGAAAAGCTGCCCGCGAATACGGCGAGGCACAGAAGGAGAAGGACAGCGCCGGCGTAGACCACCGACGCGAGAAGATACCGGCGCGGCAAGCCTTGCATCGGCTGCGGATTCTATCAGGGCAGCTTGAAACATGCAACGCGAAGGGCCTTTCGGCCTTTCGGACCTCGCCGGGCTTGAACCTCAGGGACAAAATCAATAGCATGGCCCCGGAGGTGTGATGGCCCTCAACAGAGTCCAGACGATCGATGACCGGGTACGGGTGAAAACCGCCCTGGTCAGCGTCTGGGACAAGACGGGCCTGAACCTCCTGGTATCCGGACTCCTCGCCGCTTCCCCTGAAATCAGGATCCTCTCGACGGGCGGAACGTATGGCGCCGTGCAGAAGATCCTGGGGCCCGCGGCGGCCGGCAGGCTGCAGCAGATCTCCGAGTACACCGGGCAGCCCGAGATGCAGGGCGGGCTGGTGAAGACGCTGGATTTCAAGGTATATCTGGGCATTCTCTCGGAAACCTACAACCCGGCGCATCATGACGATATGGCCCGCGCGGGAGCGGCTCCCATCGACCTCGTGGTGGTGAACCTCTACCCCTTCGGGAGCGTCGTCTCACAGCCGGGCACAAGCCCGGAAGACGGCCCGGGCGAATATCGACATCGGCGGCCCCTGCATGGTCCGCGCGGCGGCGAAGAACTTTCACCGCGTGGCCACCCTCACTGATCCCGCGGATTACCAGCCCCTGATCTCGGAGCTTTCCGAATGCGGGGGGGCACTCTCGCTTGCCACGCGGTGGCGCCTTGCGCAGAAGGCCTTCGCCGTCACTGCCGCGTACGACGCCGCGATCAGCGCGTACCTCGCGGGGCTCGACGTCGAGCGCGTGCGCCGCGACTATGAAGTAAGACAGGGAAGCTGAAGCGACATGGCGGCCCCTGATCTGAAGAGCGCCTACAGGCGCATCATGGAGGACCATTTCCCCGATCGGATGGAGATCAGCTTCGTCGGGCGACGCGGGCCGGCAGACCCTCTTCTACGAAAAGGCCACCTGGGTGATCGACGGTGAAGAAAAGGGGCTTCGCTACGGGGAAAATCCCGGGCAGGAGGCGGCCCTGTACCGCCTGGTGAACGGGAACCTTTCCCTCGGGGACGCTGTCACGATCCGCCCCGGGCGTCACCTCGCCTCGGACGTCGAGCTCCTGCAGTCGGGGAAGCACCCGGGCAAGATCAACATCACCGACGTGGACAACGCGCTCAACATCCTGCGCTACCTGTCCGCCACCCCGTGCGCCGTCATCGTGAAGCACAACAACCCCTGCGGCGTGGCCACGGGCGGCAACGCTTGCCGAGGCGTATCACAAGGCCCACATGGCGGACAGGATCGCCGCCTTCGGCGGGGCCATCGCGCTGAACCGGGAGGTGGACAAGGAAACCGCGGAGCTCATTGCGGCGGCGTACGCGGAGGTGGTGGTCGCCCCCGATTTCGCCCCGGGCGTCATGGAGATCTTCTCGCCGCTGGAAGAACCTCCGCGTCATGCGCATTGCAAACATGGCACGGCTGGAGAGCTTCGTCGGCGCGCAGTACGTCGACTTCAAGAGCCTGATCGACGGAGGGATCATCGCGCAGACCGCCTTTGTTCCCCGCACACGCGGACGTGACGGACTTCCTTCCCGCCCAGGCCGCGTCCAAGGGCAAGGAATATCGCGTGCGCGAGATCTCCGACTCCGGCGGAGAGCTGGACGACCTGCTCTTCGGCTGGCTCGTGGAGACCGGGATCACGAGCAACTCGGTGATCTACGTCAAGGACGGGGCGACGGTCGGCATCGGCACGGGGGAGCAGGACAGGGTGGGCGTCGCGGAGATCGCGCGCGACAAGGCGTATCGCAAGCTTGCAGACCGGCTGGCCTGGGAGAGCTTCAGCACCCCGTACGCTTCCCTCGACAGGCCGGAGGCGCGCGCAGAGATCGACCGGGAAGTGGCCCGGCAGAAGGGCGGGATCAGCCGGATCCTGCATGGTCTCAGACGGGTTCTTCCCCTTCCGCGACGGCGTGGACGTCGGCATCCGGGAAGGGGTGACCGCCATCGTCCAGCCGGGAGGCTCGGAGAGGGACTTCGAGTCGATCGAGGCCTGCAACGAGGCGGATGTCGCCATGGTCTTCACGGGCCAGAGAAGCTTCAAGCACTGAGGAAGGACGGACGATGTACGAGAGGAACGCGGCCCACATCGAGGCCCTGGTGAAGGACCAGAACGAATGGCGTGAAAGCTGCATCAACCTGATCGCCAGTGAGAACGTGACCAGTCGCAGGGTCCGAGGGATCATGGGATCGGATTTCGCGCACCGGTACGCGGAAGGCCATCCCGGAGAGCGCTATTACCAGGGGACCGAGATCATCGACGAGATCGAGAGCCTCCTCAAGCAGCACATGAAGAGCCTCTTCCACTGCAAGCATACCGACGTGCGCCCCATCAGCGGGACCATCGCCAACGACGCGGTCTTCAGCCGCTACATACGCTGGGGCGACATTGCGCTGGTCAACTCCACGCCCGGCGGCGGGCACATCAGCCATCACCGCGCCGGCTCCGTGGGCAAGTACACGAAGAACATCGTGAACTTCCCGCTCACCGCGGACGGCTGTCACATCGACGTGGACCATACCCTGGACATCATGAAGGCCCTGGAGCCGCGGTTGCTGATCATGGGAAAGAGCCTCTTCCTTTTCCCCGAGCCCGTGAAAGAGATCGCCCCGTATTGCCGCAAAAAGGGGATTCACCTCATCTACGACGCGGCGCACGTTCTGGGGCTGATTGCCGGCCATCAGTTCCAGGACCCCCTGGCGGAAGGGGCGACCATCGTCACCGCAAGCACGCACAAGACGTTCTTCGGCTCCCAGCGCGGCGTGATCCTTTCCAACGTGGACGACGAGGAATGGCGCAAGATCGACAAAGGGGCTTTCCCCGGTTCTTCCTCCAACCACCACCTGGAGACCCTCGTTGCGCTTGCCCTCTCCACCTACGAGATGCTGGAGTTCGGCGCGGACTACGCGCGCCAGGTCGTTGCCAACGCAAAGCACTTGGCTCGCAAGCTCTTCGACCTGGGCTTCAAGGTCCAGGCGGAGCAGTTCGGGTTCACGGAGAGCCACCAGGTGGCGATCGACATGAATGACTTCGGGGGCGGGGAGACCGCGGCGCGGGATCTCAAGGACAACCGGATCATCGTCAACATGAACCTTCTCCCCTTCGAGCCCCTGGCCCACGCCACGAGCCCCGCCGGGATCAGGCTCGGCGTGCAGGAGATGACGCGCGTCGGAATGAAGGAGGCTGAGATGGAGCAGGATCGCGGAGCTGTTCAAGCGTTGCCTCATGGAGAAGAAGTTCGTCGGTGACGAGGTGAAGGAGATGCGCTCCCACTACCGGGAGGTCGGCTTCTCCTTCGACGCCCAGGATTGACCAGGTACCGCCTGCCGCGCACTGCATGCCGCGCGCCGCATGATACGCGCCGCCGGAAAGCTTGACCTCTGCCCGCGCTCACCGTATAGTTCGCGGATCTCCTCTCTCACTCCACGCAGGAAAGGGTACCGGACATGCTCATCATTGGAGAACTGATCAACTCGACGCGCAAGCAGATCCGCAAGGCGATCGAGGAGAAGGACAGCGCCTACATCCAGAACCTGGCCAAGAAGCAGGCGGAGGCGGGGGCCAACTGGGTGGATGTGAACGCCGGGGCGTTTCCAAACGACGAGGTGGAGAAGGTGCAGTGGCTGATCTCGGTGATCCGCGAAGTCACGGAAGTACCGCTGTCCATCGATTCCCCGCGGCCAGCGGCGGTTGAAGCGGGGCTTGCCATGGCAGGAAAGGATCCTTTCCTCAATTCCATCTCGGCCGAGTCCGACCGGTACAAGACCTTGATCCCTTTCCTCAAGAAGTACAACGCTCGGGTGGTGGCGCTGAGCCTTGATGACAGCGGGATGACGGAGGACATGGGCCGGGTGTGGGAGGTCGCTGACGGTCTGATCAAGAGGCTGGAGGACGACGGTGTGCCCCCCGAGCACATATTCGTGGACCCGTTGATACGGCCGGTAAGCACCAATCCCGAATACGGAATGGGCGCCCTGGGTGTCGTTGCAAAGATCACCGAGCGGCATCCGCAGGTGCACAAGACCTGCGGACTGTCCAACGTTTCCTACGGCCTGCCTCGCCGGAAGCTGCTCAACCAGGTGTTTGTGGCCATGGCCATCGCAAAAGGCATGGACAGCGCGATTGTCGACCCCCTGGATCCCCGCATGATGGCGACCATTGTCGCCGCGGAGGCCCTCGCCGGCAAGGACCAGTTCTGCATGGGCTATATCACGGCAGAGCGTGAAGGCAAGCTCGAGGGGATCGGGTAAAGGAGAACAAGCCATGGCGGCGCGGATCATCGACGGCACTGAAATTGCGGCCAGGATTCGCCGGGAGATAGCGGACGGAATACGCCTGCTTTCGCAGGAGGCCGCAATCACCCCGGGGCTCGCGGTGGTTCTTGTCGGCGACAACGCCGCCTCCCGAAGCTACGTTCGAAACAAGAACAAGGCTGCGCATGAGATCGGGATCTACTCCGAACAGCACTCCCTGGCCCAGAGCGCCACGGAGGCGGAGCTCCTTGAGCTTGTGGAGAGGCTGAACAAGGACCCGAAGATCCATGGAATCCTCGTTCAACTCCCCCTGCCCTCGCAGATCAGCGAGCAGAAGGTGATCAACGCCATCACCCCGGAGAAGGACGTGGATGGCTTCCATCCCGTCAGCCTCGGCAGGATCATGACGGGGGAACCGGGCTTTCGCCCGTGCACACCTTTCGGTATCCAGAAGCTCCTGACCTACTCCGGCGTGAGTATCGGGGGCAGCCACGTGGTGGTGGTCGGCAGGAGCAACATCGTGGGGAAGCCGATTGCGAACATGCTCATGCAAAAGGGAGAGGACGCGGACGCCACGGTCACCGTCTGCCATTCACGAACGCGGGACCTGCCTTCCATCACGCGGCAGGCGGACATCCTGATTGCCGCAATCGGGCGGCCTGAGTTCATCACGGCGGACATGGTGCGTGACGGGGCGGTCGTCATCGACGTCGGCATCAACAGGATAGATGATCCGTCTCATCCGAAGGGGCAGCGCATGGTCGGTGATGTGAAGTTCGACGAGGTATCCCGCAAGGCGGGGGCCATCACCCCGGTCCCGGGCGGCGTGGGTCCCATGACTATAACGATGCTCCTGTACAACACCCTGCAATCTGCCCGGGCCGAGGCAGAGAGACGCCGGGCAAAGGGGGCCTGCCAGTGACCCCCGTGTGACGATTCCGCGCTTGTCCGGTCACTCGAATGGTACTATACTGTAGTCCACCAGAGGTTCCGATGAAGAAGCTAACGGTCCTGGCATGCCTGGTCGTGGGGGGGCTCCTGGCGTGCACGTCCACATCCACAAACGATTCGTTTCTTATCAAGAATCTGGATGATCAGAGCAAGTCCAGGGCGCTCACGGAAGCCGGGGTCGAAGAGTACGAGGTCCACCTCGTCCACCAGGCAGAGTTCGAAAAGATCGCGGACATCAAGAACTACTTCGTCGTTGCCCTCAAGTACGATTCGACCAACGCTCGCGCCCAGCAATACCTGTCCCTGGTGGATGACTACAAGAATGCCCAGCTGCGGACGAACCTCAGGGCGGCCTCCCGAGCGCTTCAGAAGCCCAAGCGCAGTGACGACGAGAACTACGCCATTTTCGTGGCTCTTCAGACAGCCATCAAGATAGATCCGGGAAATGCGGACGCTCAGAAGATGCTCAACGACACGGCTTCGGTGCGTTCGACGCTCATCAACTCCTACCTCGCCAAGGCAAAAGCCGCAACGGACAAGCTGGACGACAAGAGCCCGGACTCAGTCAAGGAAAAGCAGTACTCGGAGGCTTTCCAGCAGGCTGGCAGGGCGCTGTCCATTGACCCCTCCAGCTCCGGTGCGCAGGGCCAGCGCAGCTCCGCGCGCTCGGAGCTGGGGAAGCTCGTCACGCGCCGCGTTGAGCTGGCACAGAAGGCCATAGTCGCGGGCAGCTTCAAGGACGCGAGGAAACAGGTTACGGCGCTCAATGACCTGAACCGGCGCGCCGACAACAGCTTCGACACCGAGGTGCGGCAGGTATCCTACTCGTTGAACTACAACTGGGCGGTGAGCCTGTTCAACAAGAAGGACTACACGACCGCGGACGTCAAGAACGAGGCGGCCCTTGCCGCGATGAAGACCGATGAGGCGCGCGCGCTGCGCAGGAAGATAGCGGAGAAGAATGCGCAACCGCAGGCGGTCGCGGTGTCGTTCGACACGTCGCTGCAGGACATCGACAGCTTGATCAGTGCCGGAGAGCTGGTGGCGGCGCACCGAAAGGTGAACTCGCTGGCCAAGGTGACAAAGGACCCGGCGAACATGCAGCAGCTGGACAGCAGGAATGAACAGATCCTGTCCAACCTGAAAGACCTGTACGACAAGGGCGTTGACGCCTACCGCAACGAGGATTTCAAGACTGCCATCGATCTGCTGCAGACCGTCGTCGCCATCCAGGTAGACTATGAGCAGGCCTCCGACTACCTGGACAAGGCCCGGTCCAAGCAGAAATTGCTCGAGCAGTTCTGACCACGCGAGGAGCGCCCGGCTCAGGTGCTCCCGCCCGAGGAGAAGGACGCTATGAAGAACAGGTCCAGGCTGGGTTACCACGCCGCGGAAATTGCTTTTGCCGTCATCCTGATTGTCTGGTACCTCCTCCCCTATTTCAGCCCGGTTCTGGGAGGCTTCAATCCGCTTCAGCTGGCCGGATCTCTGTACGGCTCCCCTCCCCGCCAGCCCGGGGCGTGGCTGGTCCTGGTCATCATCGCCTGGCTGGTACCCGTGATCTGCCTGTGGAAGATCGCCGCCTTTTTCCTCAGGGACCGGGTGCCTATCGTAGCCGAACCGACGCTGCCCCTCTCCATCCTGATGAACGTCGTTTCTTCAGCGCTCGTCGTGGCGATGCTCGTGATCCACGTGATCGCTTTCGCGGCCAGCGCCCGCTATTTCGAGGCATTCCACCCCGTCACCTACGTGGTTCTCGTCCTCTCCCTCGGGTTCAATGCTTTCTCCCTCGTGAACCTGATCATGAGCTTGAGCAAGCGTGACCCCTTCTACCAGGAATACCTGGAGTTCCGCCGGGCAGGCGAAGAAAGCGGAAATGGGGACGGACGCGCGCAGGGAGTCCTTTCCGTTGTTCCCCGCCAGGGAATCCAGAGACGACTGATCCTCACGTTTGTCCCCCTCATCCTGGTGGTGATCGTGGTCTTGTCGTTTGTGCTCCTGAACAACTTCAAGGGCACGATCCAGGATGCAGTCTTTGCAAACGGACAGAGCGTGACTGAAAGCGCGGCCACCGAGGTCAAGGCGAACCCGACGGATCGGATTGCGCTGGACGACTATTTCCTCGCCGCAGCCAGGAAGAACAGCGCCGCATCAGGGTCGGGAGCTTCTTTTCGCTTCAACACGCTTTCCTTCTACCGGAGGGATTCCAAGGCCGGGGACTTTGTGCTCTGGTCCGGCACCGACTCCAAGATGATCGGGCAGAGGGTGAAGCTGGACACGACCCTGACGCAGGGAATATCCCGGTACAACCCGCAGGCGAAGGTCTACGAGTTCCTTGCCCCCGTCCTCCTCAGCAACGTCTTCATCGGCTACGTGATGGTGGACTATGCCCGCGATGTGATCTACGAGCCGTATTTCCGCACGCAGGTGAAAGTCTTCGTGATAGCAGCGCTGTTCATGTACGCCTCCGTCTTTCTCATCTACCTCTTTGGAAGGAACATCGTGTTCCCCATCCTGTTCCTGAGGATGAGCGTCTTCTCGATTGCCGACACGCTCTCTCGAATGATCAAGGGCAAGGAAAGGGTCTCCGCGGAGCTGCTGCAATACAAGGACCGGGTCAACACGCGAGACGAGATCAAGCTCCTTTCAAACGAGGTCAACAAGATGACCACGGTCATCAAGGGCGTGATTCCGTATATCTCTGCCTCGACGTTGAAGCACTCGGAACGTGAGAAACCCACCACGGAGAGGAAAAACCTCACGTTCCTGTTCACCGACATCCGGGGATTCACGAGCATCTCGGAGAAATTGAGCCCTGACAAGGTCGTGCAGATGCTCAACCACTACCTGGACCTGCAGACCTCCGTGATCCATGCCAACGGCGGAGAGGTGGACAAGTTCGTGGGCGACGAGATGATGGCCATGTTCGAGGGCGCGAAGAAGGACTTCAACGCCTGCAAGGCGAGCCTCGAGATCCGCAAGGCAATGGCGCATGAGAAGGAGCTCGCCCAGGCCCAGGGACGGGAGAACGTGTCCATCGGGATCGGGATCAACACTGGAACGGTGGTCTTCGGCAGCATGGGCGCCAAGGAACGAATGGACTTCACGAGCATCGGGGACACGGTGAACCTTGCCGCCCGCCTGGAGGGCACCAACAAGGAGTACGGCACCAAGACGCTGATCACCGAGGCGGTGTACGAGAAGGTGAAGGACGCGTTCCTCTGCCGCGAGATTGACCTCATGACCGTGAAGGGCAAGACGGAACCGGTCCGCATCTACGAGGTGCTGCAGGATTCGAAAGCAGCCGCGGAGAAGCTGACGAAGTTGAAGAAGGTCTTCGAGACGTCCCTGGAGCACTATCGCAAGCAGAAGTGGGCGGAGGCGGAGAAGGGATTCTCACTGCTCGTAAAAGAGCTCAAGGACGAAACGAGCGGGGTGTTCCTCCAGCGCATCCAGGAGTTCAAGGCAAGCCCGCCGGCACGGGGCTGGGACGGGGTGTTCCACAGGACATCGAAGTAGGGCCCGGTGCGCCCCGCACCCCGCAGGGCAGCGCTCGGCCTTCCGCTTGTCCTTAGGGAGTAATGTCCGCGACGGATTCCACGATCTGCGTTGGCTGATAGGGATAGCGCTGCACATCCTCACGCCGCGTGACGCCGCTCAAGACCAGGACGGTTTCCATGCCGCTCTCGACGCCGGCCACCATGTCGGTGTCCATCCTGTCCCCTACCATCACGGTGTCCTCGGAGTGGACCCCGAGGTAGTTCAGGGCGGTCCTCATCATCAGCGGGTTGGGCTTGCCGACGAAGAAGGGGCTGACTCCCGTGGCCTTTTCGATCAGCGCGGCCATGGCGCCGCAGGCGGGGACAAGGCCCCCGTCCCCCGGCCCCGATGGGTCAGGATTCGTGGCGATGAATCGCGCCCCCCGGGCGATGAGTCGGATTGCCGTCGTGATGAGCTGGAAGTTGTACGAGTTGGTCTCACCCAGCACGACGTACCAGGGCTCGATGTCGGTGATGATGAAGCCGGCTTCGTGCAAGGGATCGGTGAGCCCGCTTTCGCCAATGACGAAGACCTTGCCGTTGCCCTTCTGCGACTTGAGGAAGCTCACCGTCGCCATGGCGGAGGTAAAGATGCTCTGCGGAGCCACCGACAGCCCGACACTGCTGAGGCGATACGCGAGATCCTTCTGTGTATACTTCGGATTGTTCGTAAGCACGAGATGCTTTGCGCCGCGCTCCTGGAGCCGCCGGAGAAACGCATCCGCGCCCCGGATGGGGTCCATGCCGCGGACCAGGACCCCGTCCATGTCGATGAGGTAGCTTTTTTGGTTTGCAGACATTGCGGCAAGCATCATACGTGATGGCCCGCAGTGCCCGCAAGGCGTCTGCTTGGCCGCGGAAGCGAGGAGGCAACTGGACATGCGCAGGCCTGAGGCGATTCTCTTCGACCTCTGGGGGACACTTATCGACTCGGCGGCTTTCGATCCCGCTCTCGGGAACGCCGCGCTCCTTGCCTTCGCCGAGAACCCGCGCGGGGTGACCCTGGACGACCTCCAGGAGCTGGGGGAAGGCTGGTGCGGGCCACCATACCGCGCGAAGAGCAATCTGGCCTCGAGTTCACCCAGGGCGCTCTCTTTCGCATCCTCTCGGACGCATTCGACCTGCGCTTCACCCGGCCGTTTGCCGATCTGGAGTGGGAGTTCTGGAATGCGTCGTTGACGGTTGTGCTGCGCCCGGGCGTGCGGGAAATGCTGGAGAGCGTACGTCTGCTCGGCATGCGAAGCTGCGTGATCTCCAACTCCTCTTTTGCCGCCGGCACCATCACGAGGGAGTTGGAGCGCCAGGGGATCTCAGGCTTTTTCGAGTTCGTGGTCTCCAGCGCGGACTATGGCATCCGCAAGCCCGACGCGCTGATTTTCGAAGCGGCTCTTCGCAGGATGGAAGTCTCGCCGGACAAGGCGTGGTTTGCCGGAGACAACGTGGGCTACGACATCGTGGGGGCCACTGACGCGGGGCTGTTCCCCATTGCATACAACGCCCACGCGCCCATCCCGGGGAGCATTTCCGAATACGCGGCAATCTCCCACTGGCGCGAGCTCCTGGACCTGCTGGAAGGTGCGCACACGGGTTGAGAGCCCTGCACCCTCTGTGGTTGACAGAGGAAAGACTTCTGGTCACTGAGCGCTCAGAAACGGCTTCTCGACTGATGGACCGGACGTTGCAGAGACCGGCCGTCACATTCACCGGCCGTCACAATTTGACGGGCGCGTCATTTCGGGCTATCCTTGAACTGAGGGCACCGGAGTGGGACCACCCATTTCCGCAGCCCGTGACTTCGTGCGCTGTGGAGGGTATATGCAACATACCGACGACCCTGGGGGTAGGCTGACTTAGCGCACGGGGGGTGACCTCCATCTCCCTGTGCCGGTCTTTGGCGCGCCACGGGAGGTGGAGCATGAAAAAGATAAGAGTCTTTCTTGACCTGTTTGTTCTGAGCGGTTTCGTCAGCAGCTTCTTCTACGGATTTCTCAACCCGCTGTACGTCAGCGTGATACTCGCGCACCTGGACCCGCGCATCATCGCCGTGGGATCCTTCATGTCGTCAGGGTTCCCCGTGCTCATCGGGGCCGTTCTGGGCAACAGACGCCTCTTCAAGCGCCTGTATGCCGTTCTTCCCTGGCTCATGGTCCTCGAGCTTGTAGCGGCGTGCGCCGCCGCCGCCATGGCCTCCCTCGATCTCGCCGTCTATTACCTTGCATCCATGGTGATCATGGGGGTGTTCTCCACGTCGGTTGTGTATCTGCTGCAGAAGGTCAAGGAGGCGAGGTACCGCGCCAGCCGGGCGAGCTTCGACAGGCGCTACGGAATGGCGGACGCGCTGGGCTCAGGGGCAGGCTCGGTTCTGAGCATTGCCGCAGTCTCAATGCTGCGCGACCCGCTTCACATCGCGGTTGCTGGGGCGCTTCAGACCGGCGTGGTCTATGGGCTTTTTCTCATCATGTACCGTCGGGTCCCGGGCCCTCGCGGGCGCCGGACGGCCGACGAGGAGCCGCATCCATGGCGCGAAACTGCCCTTGCGACGCTGCCGCCCCAGGCGGCCTGAGCTCGCGTTCGACCGTTCCCACGGGGATGAATCCCGCCGGGACTTGACACCAGCCGGCCGCACCGCTATCAGTAGTGCAACCGCGCCCCTGAAGCGCGGCGGAAGGAGCACCCCGTGCCAGACCCATCACCCCATGGCCCTGCCCCCGCGCGGGACACAGCGCAAGGGGCGTCGACCTCGGACTTCATCCGCGACTTCGTCGCGGAGGATCTGAAGAGCGGCCGATTCTCCCGCGTGCAGACACGGTTCCCGCCGGAGCCCAACGGATACCTGCACATCGGCCACGCCAAGGCCATGTGCATTTCCTTCGGCATCGCCGAGCAGTTCCACGGCAAGTGCAACTTGCGCTTCGACGACACAAACCCGACCAAGGAGGAGCAGGAGTACGTCGACGCCATCAAGGGTGACGTGAAATGGATGGGATTCGACTGGGAGGATCGGGAGTTCTACGCCTCCGACTATTTCGAGCAGCTCTACCAGTGGGCAGAGCAGCTCATACGAGCGGGCAAGGCATACGTGGATGACCTCGACGAGAAGGAAATCCGCGAATATCGCGGGACCGACGTCGTGGACAAGGGCCCCATCACCGTCACGCCTCCGGGCCGCGACAGTCCGTACAGGAACCGCCCGGTGGAGGAGAACCTCGATCTTTTCCGCCGGATGCGCGCCGGGGAGTTCCCCGACGGGGCGCGGACGCTGCGGGCGAAGATCGACATGGCGCATCCCAACCTGCACATGCGGGACCCCGTCATGTACCGCATCCGCCACGCGTCGCACCATCGCACGGGCGACGCGTGGTGCATCTATCCCATGTACGATTTCCAGCATCCGCTCTCGGATTCCATCGAGGGGGTCACGCATTCCCTGTGCAGCCTGGAGTACGAGATCCACCGGCCGCTGTACGACTGGTTCCTGGAGCAGCTTGGCATCTTCCACAGCCGACAGATCGAGTTCGCGCGCCTCAATCTCACCCACACGGTTCTGAGCAAGCGCTGGCTGCTGGAGCTGGTCAGGGAAGGGCGGGTGAGCGGCTGGGACGACCCCCGCATGCCCACCATCGTCGGGCTGCGCCGTCGCGGCTACACCCCCGAGGCGCTACGGGACTTCGTGTCGCGCATCGGCATGTCAAAGGCGGACAGCACCGTGGATATCGCGCTGCTGGAGCACTGCCTTCGCGAGGATCTGAACAAGAGCTGCCGGCGGGCCATGGCGGTGCTGAGACCGTTGAAGCTCGTGATCGAGAACTGGCCCGCGGGAAAGGTCGAGGAGCTGGAGGCGGTGAACAACCCGGAGGATCCCTCCGCGGGCACGCGCAGGGTGCCGTTCTCCGGTGAGCTTTTCATCGAGCAGGACGATTTCCGCGAGGTACCGCCGCCCAAGTATTACCGGCTCTCCCCGGGGCAGCAGGTGCGGCTGCGCTACGGGTACATCGTGACCTGCACCGGCGTGAAGAAGAACCCGGCCACGGGCGCCGTGGAGGAGGTCCGCTGCCAGTACGATCCGTCCACCCGGGGCGGCAACGCGCCGGACAACCGCAAGGTGAAGGCCACCATCCACTGGGTCTCCGCGGCGCACGCGCTGAGCGTCGAAGCCCGGCTGTACGACCACCTTTTCCTTGCGGAGTATCCGCAGGCGGTGCCGCCAGGCATGGACTGGAAGGACACCATCAATCCCGCCTCCCTGGAGGTCGTTCAGGGAGCCCGCGTGGAGCCGGGGCTTGCGTGATGCAGCCGCAGGGGACAGGTTCCAGTTCGAGAGGCTTGGCTATTTCTGCGTGGACCCTGATTCGAAGAACGGAAAGCTGGTTTTCAACCGCACAGTGTCACTGAAGGATACCTGGGCCCGGATAGAGAAGAGAGCGTCTCAGACCTGAGGGTGATTCAGGAGCCGTGCCCGTCCTCCTTGATTCCCTGAGGCGGCTGCGTTTCAGTGCCATTCTGTGGAGAGGATTCTTCCCCATTGCGGGTTCGCGGGCACGGAGCCGTCCGGGAGAACATCTCCCGGTTGATCAGGGGAGGTGTCCCCCTCATGTTTCTTGTTGAACCGGCGCTGCCTTTTTTCTTCCTGTTTCTTCAGGCGGGCGAGCTCCTTGCGGCGTTTTTCACTCTGGTATGGCGATCTGCCCATGTGGTCCTCCCTTCTCCATGCCGTCGCCGCCCGGAAGCACGGCACGGATGAATGACTTTCTTCAAGAGGCCGAAATCGAAAAGGGAGGCCCAGCCAGAGCGTGCCGGACGGCGCCTCCCCCAGATCGCCTTAGTAGTACCGGCTGCGGCTTCCTCCGCCTCCCCCGCCGCTGCTGTTGTTGTCCCGCGGCTTGTCGTTCGCCTCGTTGACCTTCAACTGCCGGCCGTCGACTTCCTTGCCGTTCAGCGCTGTCATGGCGGAGCGGGCGGCGTCTTCGGACGCCATCTCGACGAACCCGAAGCCCTTGGCGCGCCCGGTGTAGCGGTCGGTGATCACGTTGACGGACACCACCTCGCCGTACTGGGCGAAGAGCTGTCTCAGCGTGTCCTCGCTCGTGTTATAGTTCATGTTGCCGACATAGATTTTCTTCGCCATGTCGATCCCCCTTTTTGTGCGGAGGCCTTCCCCCCGCCGTTCCAAAGCCCCAGAGCCTGCCGACGACAGGCTCAATGCGCTCCTAGCAAGGTTGCGGGCGTTCGCGCTGCATGACTGTCATGGGCCATCAAAACGGGGGAAAAAGAATTGATTCGAAGGGAAACAATTACTTTATGGGGAAGTAATTCGATCACTCGAGCTTCTTCCAGATTCACCCCTGGGCGGCACACATCGTACATGATGCAATCCCGCGCGTGCCATGTCATCTCTCCGCGCGCCAGTCCTGAGGAACGCGGTATTCCTCCGCATGTCAGTCCTGTTTCAACGAAACCATCCCACGAGCGACCGGAATACGCAAAGAAGCATACTCGATCCGGAATGCCAAGTCAAGTAAGAAAATCCCCGACGCCCCCTGTCAACGCCTCGCACCAGCGTCCGCCGCGTCCGCCGGCGTTTGTTGACAGCGCATTCGGCGGCGCTTAGGATACGGGAAAGAGGGAGGGGAAAGACGCAATGAGCGAAATGAGCTTTCTCCTTGCCGTGTTTGCCGTCATTGAGCACCTGAACAAGTCGGAGCTGACTACCACCAGCAAGAAGCTGATCATTGCCTACGTGAACGAGGCCAACGGAGAAGAGCTCGTGGAGAAAGCGCGCGAGGCGGTCAGGAGGTACACGGAGACGGTCCTGCCAACCCTCGCGAGCATCCGCACGAAAGCGAAGACGGTCAAGCTCGACAAGCTGGACCACCTGGTCCTGAAGCTGGAGTACGAGGGCGCACGGCTCACGCGCCTAGGGTCGCCCTTTCTCGCTTCCCTCAGGGATCTGGCAAAAAAGAATCCAACCACGGCAAACGTGACAAGGGGTGAAATCCACTGCGGGATGGAAATGCCGAACCCGTCGCACATCATGACGATGCCGAGGAACAGGATGGAATACATGGCGCCGTTCTTCAGGAAGCTGTACCGCTTGATGCGTTCCACGTTTCCCGCCGTAACCTGGCGCACGATCACGGCCCCGAGGCCGTTGCCCGCCACGATCAGCGGCACGCTGAGCGTGAAAGCAAAAGCGCCCAGCACTCCGTCGATGGAAAAGGTCATGTCGATGACCTCCAGGTACAGGATCTTCGCCACATCAGACATGCCGCTCCCTGCCAGTTCCCGCTCCTTCCTCTCCGCGTTCTCCTTGAAACCGTGCGTGATGAAAAATACGGTGGAGCCGAAGACGGCGGCGAATCCAACCATGTCGCTCATGGGCAGGGCCAGCCAGACGGTTCCCGCCAGGAAGATGGACGCGATCGTATAGAACCAGAAACCCTTCTTGTAGAAAAACTTTTCTCCCGGGATGCTGAAACGCTTCGGCTCCAGGAACAGCCAATGGAGGAACAGAAGGACCAGGAATACGCCTCCCCCCATGAGCAAAGGTGGCGCGGACAGGCGCACCGCCTGGACTACGCGCGGGTCGCTGGAAAACGTCGCGGTGAGCGCTCCCCAGGGCCCTATCCCCGGCAGCGCCAGCCAGACGATCAGCCAGGGAAGGAGCCCGCGCACGACGAACACCGCGAAAACCACTCCCCAGAGGAGAAACCATCGACGCGCCCGTCGCGCCATGCCGGAAAGGACCGTTGCGTTTATGATGGCGTTGTCCACGCTGGAGATCGATTCAAAAAGGGACAGTCCGAAGACGGTGAGGAGGACGCCGAGGACAGTCACGCGCGGCAGTGTATCCCCGGCGGAAGGGAAAAACCAGCAAGTGATTGCCACGAAGGCCCGGAGTACCGATACTGTAGGAAGCGATGGACGCGAAACTCCTGGATGCATGCGCGGTCCTGCTGGGACCGCAGGCAAGAAGGGCAGGCCAGGCCCTGTTGCGCCAGTTGACTGTCGGCACGGTTCGAGCCGCATTCCGCAGGCTCGCGCTGCGCACGCATCCCGACAGGACAGCGGGTTCCCGCGACGGGACGCTTTTTATCGAGGTGTCCCGAGCGTACGAGCTGCTCATGGCTTTCCTGGTGGCCCGATCAACTCCAGCCGGTGCTCGCGCCCACCGGACGCACGAAAGCCCTCCCCGTCCATCGGCAGCGCGTCCGAACCCCTCGCGGCAGCGCACACGGGAAGTGTTCTACCACGGCCCGCTTCCTCGCCGGCGCCTTCGGCTGGCGGAGTTTCTCTACTACTCGGGATGCATATCCTGGCAGTCCCTGATCAGCGCGCTGGTCTGGCAGCGCACTGGACGGCCCCGGTTCGGCGAGATAGCGCGTCAGCTGCGCCTGGTATCAGAGAACGACATGATGCGCGTCCTTCAGTCCCGCGCGCTCCACGAACAGACAGGGGCCACCGCTTCACGGCTTCGGCTCATCACCGTGGAGGACGTGCGACGGATCCTCAGGATCCAGCGCGCGCGCCAGCGGCCCATCGGCAGGTACTTCGTGGAGAAAGAGCGCATGGCGGATGCGGAGCTTTCCCGGCTCCTGCACGAGCTGTTCAGGCACAATGCGCGCTGCCGTCTCGAAGCCGAGAAGAATCGCCGCAAGAATCGGGTTGAGAAGGAAGAGGCCACCGCGTAGCTTCCTCCTGTGGCGCCGGGTGCGTCACACGGAGGCAGCACATGGGCGCGCTTGACGTCGCGCTTCTCCTGTCCATTTCCGCGATCTGGGGAAGCTCATTCATGTTCATGAGGTACCTTGCCCCGGCGGTCGGTCCGGCGTTCACCGCGGACATGAGGACGCTCATCGCCGGGATCATCCTCGGGTTCTTCTTCCTCGCCATACGCTTTCGGCCGGGATGGCGCAGAAACGCCGGCCATTTCGTCGTCATCGGCCTTTTGAATGCCGGGATCCCGGCCCTCCTCTACTCCTTTGCCGCCCTGTCCCTGCCTGCGTCGGTAGAAGCCATCCTGAACGCGCTTTCGCCGCTGTTTGGCGCTGTCTTCTCCGCGATCTGGCTCGGAGAAAGATTCACCGTCCGCAAGATCGTCGGTCTTGCCCTGGGGCTTGCCGGAGTAGCGCTGGTCACGGGCCTCGGGACCGGGCCCGGGGAGGGGACGACGCTCCTTTCGGTTGCGGCGTGCGTCCTGGCAACCGTGTGCTACGGCCTGGCGGGAGTGTACATCAGGAAAAAGGCGCCTCACGTAAAGCCCATGGCAGTGGCTGGAGGAAGCCAGCTGGCCGCTGGCCTCATCATGCTTCCCCTCGTCTTTCTTGCTCCTCCCCCCGCAGGCGAGCTCATTCGCGTGGCCCCGGTGATCCTCGTGTTCGCGTTCCTGTGCAACGCGGCGGCCTTCCTGATGTATTTCCGGCTCATCTCGAGCGCGGGGCCCACAAAGGCGCTGACGGCCACGTTTCTGATCCCCGTGTCGGGTATGGTCATCGGGGCTCTGGTGCTCCTGGAGCCCGTGACAGCGCGGATGCTGATGGGGACTCTCGTCATCCTGGCGGGCAGCGCCCTGGTGGTGGCGCCTGCTTTCCTTGACAGGGCGTACGCGGCCGTTTATAGATTCATCATCGCGTCATTCCGAGGAGCAAACCGTGAGAAACGATTCAGCGCGCGCAATCCCCCGCCTGGAGCTGATGGACCGGGAGCAGTGCGAGAAGATCCACCAGGCATCGCTTGAGATACTGCGGAAGACCGGCGTGCGAGTGTACAGCGACGAAGCCCGCGCGCTGCTCCAGGATGCCGGATGTCTTGTGACGGACGGCAACCTGGTTCGCATCCCCCCCGCAGCCGTGGAGTGGGCGCTTGCGCACGTCCCTTCCACTATAGCCTTGTGCGATCGGGGCTCGACGACAGCCAGCGTCAGGCTGACCCCGGGAGAGTCCAGCTTCGGCCCGGGCTCTGACTGCCCGAACTATCTCGACCCGAAGGACGGGGCGCGTCGCCCGTTCACGCTTGCCGACCTGGATGGCTGCGTTCGCCTGGCCGATGCCCTTCCCGAGATCTCTTTCCTCATGTCCATGGGGATTCCCCGCGACTATCGCGGCAACGCGTACCGACGGCAATATGCAACCCTGATCCAGGGAAGCAGGAAGCCGGTTGTGTTCGTCTGCAACGACGCGGCTGACTGCCGCGCAATCACGGCGGCGGCTGCCGCAGTGGCGGGCGGAACGGAGGAGCTGCGCCTCAATCCCACGCTGCTCCTGTACTCGGAGCCGACAACGCCGCTTTCCCACAGCGCGACGGCCACGGAGAAGCTCCTCTTCATGGCGGCGCGCGGGCTTCCGGTGGTGCACTCCCCCGCCCCCATGATGGGCAGCACCGCCCCCGTCACGGTTGCGGGCGGTCTTGCCCTCGGCAATGCCGAAGTCCTGAGCAGCATCGTCATTCACCAGAAGAAGCGGCCCGGCGCCCCGTTCCTGTACGGAAGCGGTCTTCATCACATGGACATGAAGACGTCAATCAGCGTCTATGGCGCGCCGGAGTTCCAGATTGCACGCGTTGCGGTGGCATGCATGGGGAGGCACTACGGCCTCCCTACCTGGGGGTACGCCGGCCATTCGGACGGCATCCTGTTCGATGAACAGGCCGCCGCTGACGCGGTGTTCTCCGTCCAGACTGCTCTTCTCAGCGGGACAAACCTCATCCACGACGTCGGGTACCTGGAGGCGGGTCTCATCACGTCCCCGGAGATGATGGTGTTCACGGCAGACATGATCCGCATGATGCGGCACTTCACCGACGGGTTCGGCATGAGCTCGGAAGATCTTGCCCTGGAGGCCATCCACGCCGTGGGGCCCGGAGGCAACTACCTCGGTGAGGAGCACACCCTCCGGCATTTCCGCGAGATGTGGCAGCCTGAGCTCTTCGACAGGCAGCGTTTCGACAGCTGGCAGGCCTCCGGCTCGAAGAGTCTTCGGGCCCGGCTGCGGGAGAAGACACTCGAGATCATGGCGAGCCACCCCGGCGCCCCGTTGTCCGATCCCTTGCGGAAGGAAGTGGAGAAGGTCCTGGAGCTCTAGGCTGGCAGGCGCGCGGAGTGGGCTTCGACCTCAGGAGGCCGCGGCCGCGGACCCCGCCTTGATGACATCGCAAAGAAGGGCCTTGTAGACGGGGAACCCGGAAATGGGATCACGGTTGTCGGCATCCGTGAGCTCGTTGACGTTGCTGCTCTTCCAGCCCCCCATGGCAATGGGACTCCCTCCATGAGCGTCCGCCTCCACTGAGCCCGCCATGATGTCCTCTGTGACGAAGGCCTGAAAGCGCACGCGGCCGCGGGGGCTCACCACGTCCACCGGGTCTCCCGAGGAAACCCCTCTGACCGCGGCGTCCTGGGGATGGATCCAGACAAGGGGACACGGCCGTTGGCGCACCAGGGCCGGGATGTTGTGGTGCTGCGAGTTGAGAAACGACTTGGCCCGCGCCCCGGAGTTCAACACAAGAGGGTATCTGGCCGCCAGCTCGGGGTTGCCTATCGGCCCTTCAGCGGGCGGTGTAAAGACCGGCAGCGGGTCGTAGCCGGAAGCTCTGCAGGATTGTGGAAGCAATCTCCAGCTTTCCGGAAGGCGTCGGGAACCCCGGCGCGCCATCCGCGCGAAGGAGCCCCCTCTCCCACTTGCGATATTCCACCTGCCTGGCGGGCAGCGGCACACCGTCCGGGCTGTGCTCAAGTGCATCAAGGTCGATTCCCGTGCCCTCGAAGGCCCATTCGAGCATCTGGCGGGATGAGCGCGGGAAAAGGTGGCCGTAGCCAAGCCGGTCTGCGATCCCGGAAACGATATCCCAGTCGCTGCGCGACTCTCCCAGAGGCTCCACCACCTTGCGGCGCAGTCTCACGCGGTCCCCCGAGACGAGGTACGAGTCGCTCTCGAAAGATGTCGCCGCCGGGAAGGATGATGTCGGCGTACCGCGAGTCTGCCGTCGGGTAGCGGTCCACCACGAGCAGGAAGTCCAGCGCCGAAAAGCTGCGCCTCCAGAGACCCGGGGTCGGATAGCCCGTCAGCACGGAGGCGCCGAACACGAGCAGGCCGCGAACCGGGTACGGGCGGCTCTCCAGGATGGCCGCCGGAAGGTCCATGGCCTGCGCTTCCTTGCGGAAGGAGTAGTAGAGGGGGTAGGTGGTCGAGCCAACGGGAGCTGCCCCGACGGGGGGAGCCAGCCGGTGTCCGGTGCTCACCCTGAACCCGGCGTCCGGCGAGGCGAAGACGTTTCCGCCCGGCACGTCGATATTGCCCGTGAGCGCCCACAGGATGAGGATGGCCCGGATGTTCTGCACCGCGCTGTTCGTATATTCGAGGCCGGAGTAGACAAGAAGCGCCGCCCCCTGCGCGGCCGCGATGTCGCGGGCCACGGACCGGATCACCTGCGGCGGGACTCCAGTTATCGACGAAGCATGCTCCGGTGTGAACCGTGAAACATACGCGCGCAGCTCCTCGAAACCCGTGGTCCACTCCCTGGCAAAGGGCTCGTCGTACAAGCCCTCCCGGACGATCACGTTGATCATTGCCAGTGCCAGCGCGCCGTCTGTGCCCGGCCGCACGGGGACCCATTGAGCGTCAGCACGCACCGCGGTCTCGGTTCGCCGATGGTCTATCGCGATGACTCGGGCCCCGCGCTTTCGTGCCTTCAGGAGCCGCTCCATCAGCTCCGGAGGGGACGCGTTGGCCGGGTTCGTGCCCCACACCACGACGAGGTCTGAGCTTTCAAGGTCGGCATAGGTATCTGCCCACCAGATTCCCATTGTGGTGGCAGGCGCAATCACCGCCTGGCTCACGTAGCAGTTGGAGCCCGCCCCCGTGGTATTGGGAGATCCCAGGGGAAAGAGGAGGCTCCAGGCGCAGCTCTCCCGAACCCCGGCAGGGGCCAGCATCTCCCACAGCGACCGCTCGAACGTGCCCCGGCCGGTGTACGTGCACAGCGCCTCGGGGCCGAACCGCGAGGCTATCTCGCTCACCCGGGAGGCAACCGTGTCCAGCGCCTCGTCCCAGCTCACCCGGTGAAACCTGTTTTCTCCGCGGTTTCCATCCCGGGCAAGAGGATGCAGGAGCCGGTCGGGTGAATACAGGATCTCCGCGGCCCGGCTCACCCGCCTGCAGCAGATGCCGTTGGGACGGCTGGGATCAGGGACGACGCGAATGATGCGGTCCCCTTGCAGCGTAATGGTCACGGAGCATCCCGAAGCGCAGATGCCGCAGTTGCCGGGAACAATGCGCTGGGCAGGCTGGTGAGGCGGTTGAGAAGACCCTTTCATCAAGGTGCCCATCATAGCGCCCTATCGGCTCCCGAGACAACATGATGAATCGGCAGGGCGAATTGGTTGCCCGGCGCAATTATTCGTCCCTGAAAATGCACTTGCACTCGGATGGTCTTCTTCTATAATGAGGCGCTGTGAAAGGGGGATGATCCTCATGCCACACAAGTTATCCATGCGTCTTCTTGCCGTAGCGGCGCTCTTGTCGGCAGCTGTCCTGGCTCAGGCGGCGCCGACGCCCGGGGGCGTGATGAAGATCGGCAGCCAGCCCGTCAGCAACCTGGATCCGCACTTTGCCACCTCCATTGCTGACATTACGCTGCTCGAGCAGGTCTACCAGCATCTCACCTACATCGACCCCAACAACCGGGCCGTTCCCGACCTGGCCACCAAGTGGCAGTCAGCGGACGGCAAGGTCTGGGTGTTCACCATCCGCGGTGACGCGAAGTTCTCCAGCGGGGAGCCGGTGACCGTGGACGACGTGATTGCCAGCTTCAACCGTCTGCGTGACCCCAAGGTGGGAAGCCCCGCTGCCAGCCTCTTCAAGGGCATCCAGGACATCAAGGGGCTGGACGCCTCCCGGGTGCAGTTCACGCTTTCCGACACGAACCCTGAGTTCGCAAGCGACGTGGGGGACTACCACGCGTGCATCATCCCCGCATCCAGCAAGGACCCGGGCAAGGACAGAATAGGAAGCGGACCCTTCATGATCGACTCCTATTCCCCTGAAGACCGCATCGTGCTGAAGAAGAACCCGTACTTCGCCGCCAAGGATTCCAATGGCCAGGCCCTCCCGTACCTGGATGAGATCGACATCATCTTCTCTCCTGACCAGGGTGGCCAGGTGGAGGCTCTTCGCGGCGGCCAGCTCAACTACGTTGCCGGCCTGAGCGCCCAGCTGGCTGACGCCGTCTCGAAAGACCCGCAGACAAAGATCATCAGGAACACGTCGAACATGCACTGGGTCATCCACATGCGCTCCGACAAGGGCCATCTTGCTTCCGACAACAGGATCCGTGAGGCCTTCAAGCTGGCAACGGATCACCAGGCCATTGTGGACGCGGTGAGGCCGGGGCTCGCTTCAGTTGGCAATGGCTTCACGCCCGTTGGCCCGGCGTTCGCTGACTACTACCTGGACAAGGCGCCCAAGGTCGACATTGCGCGGGCAAAGAAGCTTCTCGCCGAGGCGGGATATCCCAACGGTCTGAAGATCACCCTGGCCACCCAGAACCAGCTGGATGTCGTCCCGATTGCCACGGTCTGGAAAGAACAGCTGGCGAAGATCGGCGTCCAGGTGGACATCCAGATAGTCCCCTCCGATGTGTACTACGGGAACGGGGACCAGAGCTGGCTCGTTGCAGACTTCGGCATCACGGATTGGGGCTCGCGCGCGACGCCTGTCACCTACTTCAAGCTCGCTTACACGAGCGACGCGCAGTGGAACGAGAGCCACTGGTCTGATGCCCAGTTCGACGAGATCACGAGCAAGGTCGACAAGGAAATGGACAAGGCCAGGCGCGTTGCGCTGTACAAGCAGGCCCAGCAGATCCTCATCGACCGCGGTCCGGTCATCGTCGCCTATTTCGAAAAGGCGGTTGCCGGCCTCAGCGCGAACCTCCAGGGCGTGGTCCTGACCTCTGACTGGCCAAGGACCCGGTTCACCAACGCCTGGCTCTCGAAGTAGAGCCTCGTCGTCTCCCAGCGCGCGATGAGCGACCCAGGGACAGCCTCGCCCTCCCGCGGTCTCTCGCGCGTGCTGGGACGCCTTCGGCGCAATCCGGCGGCCCTCGCTGGCACGGTGGTCTTCCTCTTCTTTCTGCTCATGGCCCTCATCGGGCCCCTGGTGGCGCCCTACAGCTTTGAAGCCCAGAACATAGCGCAGCGGCTCAGGCCCCCGGATGCGGCCCACCTCCTGGGAACAGACCAGTACGGCCGGGACATCCTGAGCCGGATCCTTACGGGGAGCAGGGGGATCTTCCTCTTGAGCGGGACGGGCACCCTCCTGGCCGCCTTCATCGGTGTCTCCCTGGGGCTTTTCTCCGGCTTCTACGGGCGCCTCTGGGACGAGGTCCTCATGCGCATCCTCGACGTGCTCCTCTCCTTTCCGCCCCTGCTCTTTGCGCTGCTTCTGCTCGCTACCCTGGGCCCCTCCCCGCTCAACCTGCTGCTGGTGATATCTGTCCTCTACGTCCCGATGCTTGCGCGCCTTGCCCGCAGCACGGTGCTCGACCTCCGCACACGGGAGTTCGTCGAAGCGGCGCGCATCCGCGGGGAGCGTGACCTGGCCATCCTTTTCCGGGAGATCCTTCCCAACGCCCTGGGCCCCATCCTGGTGGAGATCTCGGTGAGATTCTCCTACTCGATCTTCCTTGTCGCCTCCCTGGGTTTCCTGGGGTTGGGCGTCCAGCCTCCCTCCCCCGATTGGGGGCTGCAGATCAACGAGGCGCGAAGCTTTTTTGCCACCGCCCCGTGGATCCTGCTCTTTCCGGCCGGGGCCATCTCGCTCCTGGTGGTGGCCACCAACCTCATGACGGACGGGCTGCGGCAGGTCCTGCAGCCGGGGTCACGGTAGCCATGGCGGACCAGGCAACGGTGTTCCAGGCGGCGGACCTCTCCATCGGCTACCGCACGGAGTCGGGGCTCCTGCCCGCCGTGCGGGGCGCCACCTTCAGCGTCCACGAAAAAGAATGCTTCGGCGTGGTCGGGGAGTCCGGTTCGGGCAAGACAACGCTTGCAATGGGTGCCATCAACTATCTCAGCGAGAACGGGGAAGTCCTCGGCGGCTCCTCAAGGCTTCGCGGCCAGGAGATCACGAGCCTTCGCCGCTTCCAGATGCGGAGGATCTGGGGAAGCCGCATCGGCATGGTTTACCAGAACCCCTCCGCGGCCCTCAATCCCTCCCTGCGCATTGGTGAGCAGCTGTGCGAAGTGGCCCGCCGGCATCTCGGCCTGTCCCGCAGATTGGCAGGGGAGGCATCCCGGGAGATGCTTGCCCGGGTGGCCATGCCGGACCCCGTTGCGATCATGCAGCGCTATCCCCATCAGCTCTCCGGGGGGATGCTGCAGCGATGCGTCATTGCGATGGCGATGATCACACGGCCCGAGCTTCTCATCCTGGATGAGCCCACGACGGCGCTCGACGTGACGACGCAGGCGGTGGTGCTCGACCTGGTGGCTCAGCTCACGAAAGAGCTCGATTCAGCAGTCCTCTACATCACGCATGACCTGGCAGTTGTCTCGAAGCTGTGCGACAGGGTGGGCGTGATGTACGCGGGGGAGTTCTTCGAGCAGGCGCCCGTCAGGGAGCTCTACCACGCCCCTCTTCATCCCTACACGCTGGGCCTCCTGGGGTGCGTTCCCCGCTTCGATCCCGAGGGAGGAAAGCACCTTCTTGCGAGCATCCCGGGGTCCATTCCCCGCCTGGACAGGCTGCCCGCGGGCTGCATCTTCGCCGCGCGCTGTCCGTTCGTCCAGGACAGGTGCCGCACATCTTCCCCGCCCCTGCGGGAGGTACGCCCTGGCCACTTCAGCGCCTGCCTGCGATGGGACGAGCTGCCTACTGCCGCGGAGTACGCGCGATCCACCCCGGCCGTCCCCGCTCATAAGGAGGAACGGCCGGAGGTCCTTCGCGCGGTGGAAATCAAAAAGAGCTTTCCGCCGACGGAAAGGCTCTTCGGGTCGGGGGGCAGGAAGAGCATGAGTGTCCGCGCCGTGGATGGCGTCACCCTCTGGGTCCGCAAGGGGAACACCCTTGGGGTGGTTGGGGAAAGCGGATGCGGGAAGACAACGCTGCTTCGGGTGATCAGCGGCCTGGCGCCGGGGACCTCGGGGGACCTGCTGCTGGATGGCCGGAAGCTGGAACGAAGCGTCCAGCGACGCCCCCGGAAAGTTCTGAAGATGCTTCAGATGGTGTTCCAGAATCCCGAGGCATCGCTGAACCCCCGCCACACCGCTGGGCGCGCCATCGCGAGGCCGCTGCGCCTTCTTGCCGGGCTCTCCCGCCGTGAGGCGCGCGGCCGGGTCTCGGAGCTGTTGCAGGCGGTCAACCTTCCCCCCGCTTTTTCCCGCCGGCTGCCGGAAGAGCTGAGCGGCGGGGAGAAGCAGCGGGTCGCCATTGCGCGGGCGTTCGCCGCATCCCCCCGGATCATCCTTCTCGACGAGCCCCTTTCCTCACTGGATGTCTCCGTGCAGGCGTCACTGGTCAACCTGCTCTGCGAGCTGCAGGAGAGGAACAACGTCTCCTATCTCTTCATCTCCCACGACCTTGCGGCTGTCCAGCACCTTTCCCACTGGATCGCGGTCATGTATCTCGGGATCCTCATGGAATGGGGCGATGCGGAAGATGTCTTTGCGCCGCCCTTTCATCCCTACACGGAGGCGCTCCTCTCCGCCATCCCCGTGGCGGACCCTGACATCAGGCAGCGCCCCATCCGCCTGGAAGGCAGCGTCCCCAGCGCGGCGAACGTTCCCTCCGGTTGCAGGTTCCACACCCGGTGCCCCCGCAAGATCGGCAGGATCTGCGAGACGGAGACTCCGCCGTGGCGGGAAGGGAGAAACCACCACAGTATCTACTGCCACATCCCGCTGGAGGAGCTCAGGCGGCTCCAGGCCGACACCATTGCCAGGACGACGAAGGGCGATGGCTGAATGCTGCGCTTCATCACGCGACGGCTTGGCCTGGTACTGCTCACCCTGCTGATCTCCTCGGTGCTGATTTTCCTGGTGACGCAGATTCTCCCCGGGGACGTGGCCCGGGCAATCCTCGGCAGGTTTGCCACGCCCCAGGCGCTCGCCAACCTGAGGGAGAAGCTCGGCCTGGACCGCCCTCTCCTGGTCCAGTACGGGAGCTGGCTGATGCACTACGTCCAGGGGGACTGGGGTCTGTCCCTTTCGACGGGAGAGCCGGTTTTCCCCCTCGTGACGACCCGGCTTCGCAACTCCGGCATGCTGGCTCTCGTTGCCTTCATCATGTACGTCCCCCTGGGCATCATCCTGGGGCTTTTCTCCGCTCTTCGCCGGACAAAGGTCTTCGACCAGGTGGTGTCCATCACGTCCCTGGCATTCATCGGCCTGCCGGAGTTCGTGACGGGGCTCGTCCTCATTGCCATTTTTGCGATCGGCCTGAACTGGCTGCCCGCGAGCTCCGCAATCCGGCCCGATTCAGGTTTCATTGCCGCGCTTCCGCGCCTCATTCTGCCCGGCATCACGGTCTCCCTGGTGAGCCTGGCATATATCACGCGCATGACGCGCTCCAGCACCGCCACGGTCCTGGAGACGGATTACGTTCGAAGCGCATACCTCAAGGGCCTGCACCCGCTGCGCGTCCTGTTCACGCACGTGCTTCGAAACTCCCTGCTTCCCACGGTGACGGTGATTGCCGTGGGGATCGGATGGCTCATCGGGGGACTGATCGTGACGGAGTCCCTGTTCAGCTACCCGGGGCTCGGGAGGCTGCTGTTGTTTGCCATCCAGCGCAGGGACCTGCCGCTCCTCCAGGCAATTACATTGCTCCTTGTCGTTGTCTTCAGCCTTTCCAATCTTCTGGCCGACATCCTCTACGCTCTGCTGAACCCTCGAATCCGCTACACGTAGCGGAAGCCCCGCGCCGCGCTTCGCCGCTCCCGGGTCCCAATCTCCCGTTTGCCGGCGCGACACTTTAGTACTAAATTATGGCATGAACACAGGCGGACGCGGAGGACCGGCGGCTCAGAGAGCCGGCTCGGAAGGTCGCTGCTCGCCGGCGCGGACACGGCGCGCAGTTGCAACCTGGCTCAGGCTGGCGAAGCTCGTGAGCGGGCAGCACGCAGCCCTCGGGGCGCGGTTGCGGGACTCCGGACTGAGCCTGGCGCAGTTCGACGTCATCGCCCAGATCGGGGCATCCGAAGGGCTGACGCAGAAAGAGCTTGCAGATCGGCTCGTGGTGACCCCTGGTAATGTCACCCAGCTGCTGCAGAAGCTGGAGAAGAGGAGGCTCGTCGTTCGGCCGCCGAGCGGCCGGTGCAACAGCGTCCGGCTGACGGCCGCCGGCAGGAGCCTGCATGACGGCCTTGTGCCCGGGCAGGAGCGTGCAGTTGCCCGACTCTTTCTCAGGCTCACGGACGTGGAGCTGGAAACGCTTTCCCGCTTGTTGCGGAAAGTCACTCGCGCGCAACGCGAGCAAAACGAGGAATCGGGGCGGGGAGCCCCGGAGGAGGACTCACATGAGTGAAAAGGCGAAAATCGCCATCGTCTATTACAGCGCCATGGGGCACGCCTACCAGGTCGCGAAGGCCTTCGAGGCGGGCGCCAAGGCCGAAGGGGCGGAGGTCAGGCTCCGCAAGGTGAAGGAGCTTGCCACTCCCGAGGTGATTGCGACCAACCCGGCGTGGAAGGCCCACCTGGAGGCGACAAAGGATGTTCCCGAGGTGACACTCGCCGACCTGGAGTGGGCCAATGGGTTCATCTTCGGCAGCCCGACGCGCTACGGCGTCATGGCTGCGCAGCTGAAGCAGTTTTTCGACTCCACCGGCCCGCTCTGGGGGCAGGGGAAGCTTTCGCACAAGCCCGTCACCGCTTTTGCCGGGGCAATGAACCCGCACGGCGGCCAGGTCAACACCATCAACTCCATCTACTCAGTCATGCAGCACTGGGGCACCATTGTTGTCCCGACCGGCTACACGGATTCGAGCATCTATGCGGCAGGAGGAAGCCCGTACGGTGTCATCTACACTGCGGCGGCCCGGGAAAGCACGTCCGTGGAAGAGCCGGTCCTGGCCGCGGCACGCTACATGGGAGCCCGCCTGGCGCGCTACGCGGAGGTGCTGGCGGCAAACAGGGAGCGGCTGCTGTCCGCCCCGGGAGCAGGCACCAGGGCGGCGTGACGGGACTGACGAGGCTGCGCGGCGGGAAAGCGGAAACGCATCCCCGCCGCGTTTGCCTGTCAGCAGGCGAATTGCTGCGTGCTCGAGCCTCAAGGGAGTGTCGGAAGCAATGGTCGTCTACCGGGTGAAGCCGAGGGAAATGATGTCCGTGGGCACCTAGCGCTCGGGCCGGAAGCTCCTTTCGACAAAAAGTCCAGCAAGGGCAGCGCCGACCCATGCCAGGACCGCGCAGACGATCATGACCATCTTGAAGGTGTCCACAAAAGCCATGCGGATTGCGGACCGGACGGCCGCGGCTTCCTGGGGCGCCGCCGCCGCGGGCACCGCGGCGGCTCCGAGCCGGCTCGCCTCCTGGGAAAGGGCCAGCCGCACGGGCTCGGAAAAACCTGCTGACGTTGCCCGGGCATCCAGGCCGTGCGAGAACATCACAAGGGAAAACGCACCGACGACCGCGATGGCCAGGACGCCCGCCGTTCGCGACACGGCGTTATTGATGCCCGACGCGGTCCCCGACAGGTGCGTGGCAACGGAGCCCATGACCGCGGTTGTGAGCGGTGCAACGGTGATCCCCATGCCGACCCCCAGGAGCACGACCCCCGGGAAGAAGCTGACCCAGTAGCGGGACGGACCGGGGGTCAGGCCGCTCCACGCCATTGAGAGGAAGGCCAGCCCGGCGATCGCCGGGCCGATGACCAGGGGAAGCCGGGGGCCTGACTTGTCAACCAGGCCGCCTGCCCACCGGGACAGCGCTGTCAGGATCAACGCGAACGGGGTGAAGGCGAAACCCGCCACGGCCATGCTGTAGCCTTGCGCCTGAACGAGGTTCAAGGACAGGAAAAACATCCCGACGCTCAGCGCGCCGTAGAGGGCGAGGGTAAGCAGGTTGGTCCCGCTGAAGGTCCGGGAAGCGAACAATCCGAGAGGGATCATGGGGTGAGCGCTGCGAGTCTCGACGACCAGGAAGCCGGCCAGCGCCGCAACTCCCGCGGCAAGAGCGGCAATGATGCGTGGATCACCAAACCCGAAGTCCGGGACAGAGATGAAACCGTACGTGAGCCCCGCCAGGGAAATGATGAGGAGCCCGGCCCCGGGGAAGTCGATTCTGCCGCCGGCTTCCTCGTTGCGGCTCTCCGGCACCTTCAGGAAAAGGGGGATGAGCGCAGCGACGCCGAGAGGGATGTTGATCAGGAAGACGCCGCGCCAGAATCCCGCTCCGGACAGCACGCCGCCCAGGATGGGCCCGATCACGGTGACGATTGTCGTAGCGGCCGACCAGGTTCCGATGGCCCGGCCGCGCCGCGTCGGCCCGAAGAAGGAGCTGATGATTGCCAGGCTGCCGGGAATCATGAGAGCGCTGCCGATTCCCTGGACGGCGCGCGCCCACAGCAGGAACTCAGCGCTCGGCGCCAGGCCGCACACCAGGGACGCCAGCATGAAAAGGCCGATGCCCAGGGCAAAGACCTTCCTGCGGCCGAACAGGTCCCCCAGGGACCCGCCCACCGGGATCAGCGCCGCCAGCATGAGAAGGTACGCGTTGACGATCCAGAGAAGCTGAACGCCTGTGGCATGCAGGCCGGCCTGGACCGCCGGGCAGCGCCACGTTGAGCGCGGTGCCGTCTATGAACGCCATGCTGGAAGCAAAGATTGTCGAGAAAAGGACCCAGGGTCCCGGGTCCCCGCTGGCACGCTCCGCCATGTCCGAAAGGTAACGACCGGAGGGCTCCGCGGGCTACTTTTCGTTCCCCCAGACTACAACAGGCGCCTCACCCTGTGCGGCCGCTCGCTTCGCAGTTGCTCCCGAGCTGACTGTGTCCGCGTATCGGGCCGCAAGCTCCGGGGCAACGCTCTTGAGCTTTGTCATGTAAGCAGATGCCTCGCCGGAATCCCCCAGGGAGGAATAGATCCGGGCCGCCAGCAGGTTGAGAAGGGGCGATGACTGGTTTATCGCAAGGCCCTTCTTCACCATGGCCAGCGCTCCCTCGTTGTCCCCCGAAAGCACCCTGATATTGGCCACGTTGACGTAGGGGGAGACAAGCGACGGGTCAGCGGCAATCACGCCCTGGAACGCGGCCTCCGCCTCTTTCATGTTCCCGAACATGCCGTGGAGGATCCCCATCCGAATGCGAAGCAGGCTGGCCTGCCTGCCGGACAGCCCCGCAAGCTGGGCTGACAGCTCCGAGAGACGGGAGGTATAGACGACCTCCGTAAAGCCCGAAAGCGATGCCGAGTAGATCTTCGAAACCGCCGTCGAAGACGGGTCGATGACCGTGAGGGAGCTCGGCGGAAGCGGAAGCGGCGGCCACGTCTCCCGCATCTCGGCCAACGGAAGAAACTCGAAGGACCCGGTTTGACGATACTTCCTCACAAGCTCTGAAGCTGCTGTCCACGCCGCCATGAATCCCTGGCGCAGCACCGTGGTTTCCACCGGGAGCCACACCGTGCCGTGGACAATGACCTCCTGGGCCTTCGTCGTGAACAGCGCCGCGTTCTCAGCCGGCTCACCCGAGTCGAAAGCCAGGAAGATGTGGCCGGGAGTCGTGAGGACCGCCGTCCGTATTCCGACAGATTCCAGGAGCGATGCGAGGAGCGCCGTCGTGTCGCTGCAGTCCCCCCCGCGGTTGGAAAGGGTCACCCGGGGGAAATGCACGGTGTCTATGACCTGGGCGTTGCCGAGGATCTTGGAGATGGGGGTCTCGGGGTTGGGAACATAGCTCATCCCGTAGGCCCCGAGTGAGTCGCATAGATGCATGGCATAAAAGATCTTGCGCGATATCTGCAGGCCACGCGCAGAGTCCCCGATGTCCAGCATGCGCCGCGCGAACCCGGCAACCGTTTCCTCGTTCGGGGTGATGTATGCGGCGATCTTGCGCGTGTCATCCCAGGTCAGGGCGGTGTTGCGGTTCATGGTGGCGCTCACGATCTTGCTGACCGTCTGCTCCGCGCCGTTCACCGTGCAGGTGACCTTCACCTCCACCTGGACCGCGGCATCCTCCTGCAGCTCCAGGACCGAGGGCTGGAGCTTCAGGATGAGGTCGAAAGAAGCCTGCTCTCCCGAAGGGAGGATAGGCAGCGTCCTGGCTTCCGACGGGAAATCCATGAACCGGGGAATGAAAACGCTGACGCGTACGTTCTCGGCTGACGTGGGAAGGGGGTTCGAGACGGTCACGGTCCCGGCAGGATGCGTGAGGTAGAACTGCATGAGCGCAGGGAAAAGGCTGGGGAGCTTCACGTCCTGGACCACAAGGGGGGCCTGTTGCTGAGGCGCCGGGCCACCTGACTCGAAGAGCTTCTTCAGATCTTCCATTGCCGCCCGGGTCTCCCGGTCATCCCGGTTTCTGCTCAGCACTTGCTCGTACGTCTGCAGGGCCTGCGTATAGGCGAGCCGGGCGGATTCCGGCCCGAGGTCTCGCAGCGTGTCGCGGGCCTTCCTGTCCAGCTCCGCGGCCGCGCGCTTCAGATCCACAATCTCCAGGGCCCGCAGCCTGGCCTCCGCCGCCTGGTTGCCCGGGTCTGCATCCAGGACTTTCTGCCAGGCAGCCCGAGCCAGGAGCGAGGAGCCGGCAGCCTCGTAGAGAGCGGCAGCCTGCGCAAGGGTGGAGGCCTCATCCGCTCCAGCGCCCTGCGTGAGGGCCATCAGCTTTTCTTCCGTCTGGTTGTGGATGCCCTTCTGCTCGCAATAGGCGGTATCCAGCAGCCGGACGATGCGCCGTGCGTTCATGTCCGAGAGATAGACCAGCCCGCGGTTCCAGTCCGCTGCCACCGAGCCGATTGCGGGCAGCTTTTCAACATCCAGACCCGCCAGTGTTTCAAGCTTCCAGACCAGGCTGCCGTCCCGGGAGAACTTCAGGAGCTGCCCGCTGGAAAGCACAATGAAGCTTCCGTCCGGTCCGATGGCCATTGCGACCGGCGCGAGCGGCTTGGCCGGGTCAACAAGGGGGAGCACATAGTCCACAAGCCGGCCTTCCGTGGTATAGATGCGGAAGGCGCGCAGCACGTAGTCATAGACCCAGACCGTCGAATCCGGGCTGACGCCGATGAAGCTGATGTATTGAGTGGCGTTTGCGAAAAGCGGGAAATCTTCCCGCTTCTTTCCGGTGATCTTGACTGCCTTGCGCGCGGGAGAATCCACCACGAGCACGCCGCCATCCGGAAGCGCGGCGAAAGGTGCGGTAGCAAGCTCGACGCCAGTCTGCATCTTCCGCGCGCCCGGGGAATCCGCGTCAACGCGGTACAGGCTGCTTCCCTGGGCCGGTTTCAGGAGCACCGTGCCGCCGGGGGTGACGGAGACTCCGAGTGCGTAGTTGACAACGCCGGTGTCTCCCAGGCTTTTGCCCGGCTCGGCCACCACGCGCATTGAAGGATCCAGCTCCACGCAGCCGTTGCCAAGCGCGGCAAGAAGGTTCCCGTTCTGCCGTGTTGCCAGGGACCACGGATACGCATATTGGGAAATCAGCGCGGCCGGCAGCTCATCCACCGCCCGCGGCGCCGGGGCTGATGCCTGCTGCGTCATCCCTGTCATCGAGCCCCACAGCATGAAGACCGCATGGGCGAAGAGAGACGGGAGCTCGGGGGTGGGCTGGCCGACCCACGGGTAGGCAGCTGATTCCGCACCATCGGAGATGCGCTTGATGCGCATGACAACGCTCGGGTTGTCGGGTCCGAGGCTTGCAATCAGGGACAGGGAGTAGTCGAAGCTCCCGCCGGCCTCCGCTCTGGCACACTGGATGCGGTCCCCGTACAGCCTGTTCGTGACTCCCGCCATGGTGTCCAGGAGCTCAGCCGCCTGTCCCTGCGCCTCCGTGGTCCGGGGATTCACAAGCGGCGCATCCAGCCTGATGCGCTGCACGGCGGCGGCGCCCGCGGAGGCGGCGCACCCCGCAAGGACAAGCAGAATGATCATCAGCTTCTGCATCGCGGCCTCCAGCAGGTCTCGGCCCGGGCCGCCTCCACGCCGTCACCGGTGCGCAGGACGGCGTGCGAAAGCCTTCCCGGATCACGAGGGTCGTGCTGCGTGCGCACCACGATATTCCCCCCGTAGGTCGTCTCTGAGAGAAAATCGATCCCCAGCTCGGTGACCATGCTGCCGTCCAGGAGGTCGAGCCCAGCGCTTTCGACCACCCATTCGACGTAGCGGCTGTTGCCCACGTGCCTGTTGGCGTCCAGGTCTCCAAAGCGCACCACGGCCGACCATTCCTTCTCAGCGCGCGCAGGGCCGGGCAGTTTCTCCATGTCCGCATCCAGAGCGCGGGGAAGAGCATTCATGCCGGGGGGATCGAAGACGGACTGAACGCGCACGGGTCGAAGGGAGTCCAGCTTCAGGGCAAGCCATGCGCTTGTTGCGCACGCAATCTGCGCACCCCCGGCGTCTCTCACGGAGAAATCCCGGAGAGCAAACAGCCTCTCGATGCCTGCGGGCCACGTGCGAACCGTTACCTTCTCTCCCAGGGTGGGATACCTCTCCACCCTCATGCGCAGGCGCGAAAGGATCCACGCGAGCCCCCGAGGCCGAAGGTCTTCCGGCGCTACGCCGAGCAACTGGGTGTGGTAGCCCGCTGTTTCCTGCAGGAGGTCCCACAGCCCTCGAACACAGAGAAAGCCGTGGGCGTCCGTGTCGAAGAGGTGGACCGTGTAGGAAGCTTCGGCAACCAGCTCAGCCATGGCCTTCACGGGGTTGAGGGTATCCGCGCACCATGATAAGGTCAATGCGCGCCCGCGCCGACACTCTAGGTGCTGTCATGAGCATCCGCTGGAAAATCATCCTGATCGTTCTTCCTCTCATCGTCGCGACCCTGGGGCTCACCGGGGGCTCCTCGTTTTTCTCCACGCGCAACGGCATCACGCGGATCGCCAAGGACTTCCTCGGCTTCAAGGCTGACGAGCTTCGCAAGCAGGCGGAAAGCCAGTGGTCCCTGCTCGTGCAGAACAACCTCACCGAAGAGCCGGACATGGTATCCGCGACAAAAGCCGCGGTGGAAGCGTACGCGCGCAGCATTGCCGGCAGCCCCGCCGAGCTGATTGTCGCGGTGGGGGAGGACGGCGGAGTGGCCATGAGCACGGCCGACGTCAGCCTTTCCCCGTCGGAAAAGACCGCCCTTGCCGGCCTTGCGAAGGCGAGGACCGCTGACCTGATCCCCGCCATCAGCATCGGGGGCAGGGACAGGGTGGCCAAGGGCTTCTGGTTCGACCCCTTCAAGTGGTACATCCTGACCACCGAGGACCGGGCAGCGTTTTACAGCCTCGTCAACCAGATCACCGTCCAGACGGGAATCATTCTCCTGGGCGCCATCGGGGTCGGGGTCCTCCTGGTGCTCCTTTTTGCCGGCTACCTCACCCGGCCGCTGACCCGCGTGGCTTCCACCATGAAGGCAATCATCTCCACCAATGATCTCTCCAAGCGCGTGGTGGTGGAGTACCACGACGAGATCGGGCAGCTCGCGCAGACTTTCAACCTGATGGTGGCAGAGCTGGAGAAGGCGTACCGGCAGGTGAAGGGGTTCGCCTTCAAAGCGGTGCTGGCCCAGAAGAAAGAGCAGAAGATCAGGAACATCTTCCAGAAATACGTTCCCAAGGACGTCATCGAGGAGTTCTTCAAGAACCCGGAGAGGATGCTCATTGGTGACAACCGCATCGTCTCAGTGATGTTCTCTGATATCAGGAGCTTCACATCCATCTCAGAGAAGATGACCCCGGATGACCTGGTCAGCGTTCTCAACAGCTACTTCTCGCTCATGGTGGACATCATCATGGACCGCCACCATGGAGTGGTGGACAAATACATCGGGGACGCGATCATGGCGATCTTCGGCGCCCCGAAACGCCACGATGACGACGGCCTGCAGTCTGTGCTCGCAGGCCTGGACATGATCGAGGCGCTGGACGGGTTCAACGCGCGCCAGGAGAAGCAAGGCAAGCCGCCGTTTCACATCGGTGTCGGGATCAACTACGGCGTGGTCACCGTCGGCAACATGGGGACCGAAAAGAAGATGGACTACACGGTGATCGGGGATACGGTCAACCTCGCTTCACGTCTGGAAGGGCTCACCAAGCAGTATCATCAACCCCTCATCTTTGCTGAAAGCCTGCTCTCCAAAGTGGAGGGCATTCTCCCCTGGCGGCTTCTCGACAGGGTCGCGGTGAAGGGCAAGAAACAGGGAGTGAAGATCTACACCGCGAAAAAGGACACTTCCCCCGCGGAAAAAGAGGCCTGGAGCCTGCACAACGCTGGAATGGACGCATACTACAAGAGGAGCTTCACCCGGGCCCTGTCCTTGTTCAGGGATGTGCGGCGCTTGCTGCCTCATGATGGTCCCGCCGGCATCTTTATCCAGAGCTCTCAGCGGTTCATCAAGAGCCCGCCGCCCCCCGCGTGGGACGGTGTCATCGAGATGACGACCAAATGAGAGGCGCCGTGCTCGGCCTTCTCCGGAAGGCCCATACGATCAGGACGTCCCTGGGACTGCCTCCCGACGGGCGTGACGAGTTTGCTTTTGATCCGGATTCGGGCATTTCAGAAGAGGATCAGAAGGACGTCCTCCGGCAGATCGAGCGCGTGGCCACCCAGAACCGGATGGATGTGCGGCCCGAAGAGTTTGCCGTCAAGGCGGCCAAGCGTGGGATCCTTTTCCCCGTGCTCGTGAACCTCGTGGCCGTCATCGCGCTGGTCGGGGGTCTTGGGGCTCTGTACTTCTTCTTCCAGAAAGGGGAAACACAGCTTTCCCGGAGCGAGACCGGCACCATCACGGCGGAAGGCAAGCTCATCGAGACTTTCAAGAAGGAGTCGGAGGCCAGGCTCCTGGAGAAGAACCAGCAGATCAACCAGATCCAGGACCGCTTGCAGCAGATCGACAAGCAGCGCCAGGACCTCCAGGCGAACATGGATTCGAAGATCCAGGAGCGGGAAAGTCAGCTCAAGGCTTCCATGGCGGCCGAGTTGGAGGCGGAGAAGGCCCGGCTCCAGAAGCAGGGGTTGTCTGAAAAAGACATCAACAGCCGCCTGGCAGCTCTGGAGGCTCAGAGGAACGCGGAATCCTCCCGGCAGCTTGAAGCGTTTCGCGCCCAGGCGGAGACCGACAGGCAGAAGGCGGATGAAAACCTCAAGGCACTCCAGGCGGAGTTCAACTCGAACCTGTCCAAGGCCAACCTGGAGCGCCAGCAGGTCCTGGATGAATCGAAGAAGCGCGAGGCGGACCTCCAGGCCCAGCTGGAGCAGAAGACAAAGGAAGCCGCCTCAACGCAGGCGAGCTCGCAGCAGGCTCTGGCGGCCTTCCAGTCGCAGAAACAGCAGGAAGACCTCGTGGCGGGCCAGCTCGTGGGCCTGTACACCGTGGTCAAGGCCGACATCTCCGCCAGGGACTACCCCAAGGCGCTTGCGAGCCTGCAGGCCATTCGCGACTACGTCACCCGCGCGGACGTTGCCGTCCTTCCAGCAATTCAGCAGAGGCAGGACGTCGACCTCTTTGTCGTGGATTCGCTCTCCAGCTACGTGCAGGGCCAGCTTTCCCCGGCGGCCACGGACACAAGCTCATTGGTGGCGGCGGCAGGACAGATATCCGAGGTCAGGACCGCGGTCTCCCAGGCGGACACGCAGGCCCGGGCAGGGAATATCGCTGAGGCGGAAGTGCTCTACGACAAGGCGCTTGCCGTGATCCCGGAGATTGCAAGGAGCTACGCTTACTTCACGACAAAAGCGCGTGACGCCCAGTCCGCGCGGGAACAGGTCCTCAACGCCGGGCTCACCCGCGCCGAAGCCGCCTTTGACGCCGGGCGCTACCCTGACATGCTGGCTGCTTACAAGGATGCTCTGAGCTATCTGCCGGAGACCTCCGTGAGGCTGGACACAACGCTGTCGAACATCCTTTCCGCGGGGTCCGAGCAGGGCAGGACGCGAACCCTGGCGGATCAGGGGAGGGCCGCCGCTCCCATTCTGAGCCAGGCGGAGGCAAGTCTTTCCAAGGGAAAGCCGGCGGATGCGTTGTCCCGCTATCTCACCATCCTGGACCGCTACCCGCAGAGCCCGCAGGCCCCCGCGGCGGTAAAGGGAATCTCGAAGGCAGCCGCCGCGCTGAGCGACAGCGCGGACGCCCGACTGTCTGCGCAGGAGAAAGAGCTCGGAGCGCAGGTTGCCGCGCTGCAGGGGTCCAAAGACAACGCAGCCGCTTTCCAGAAAAAGATCGATGCGCTTGCCGCCGAGAACCAGAGACTGAAGACAGCCGCGGACAAGGCAGCCGCCGACGCGGCGGCACGGCAGGCGACGGCGGTCGGGCAGCAATCCGCCCCGGGGTCGTCGCAGGACCTTGCGTCCCTGCGCGCCAGGCTGGCGGCGTTGAGCAGCGGGTACTCCGCATACACGTCCCGCGAGGACCCACTCCTCAAGGCGCGCGGAGACATGGGCCTCGTGGACACCAAGGCCTATCTGGACGATTTTCTCGGATCCAAGCCCATGGAAGAGACGTTCCCGGGCCTCTTCGAACGGATCAAGCGATACGATGAGGGCTTCCTGTCCGCGGGCAGGGCAAACGCCATCCAGGAGGTCCTGGACGTGGTCATAGAGATGTCCAAGCAGGCGACTCCGGACGCGCGCGCGAAGTTTCTCTCGGATGAGCAGAAGGCCTACAGCAGCGACAAGGACATGACGGACCTCGTGAAGGGGCTGCGGTCCCTCATGAAGTGAGGAGCGCCGGCTCCTTCAGTATTTCAGCGAATCGATCTGGCTTGTCGCAATGGAATACACGGCGAACGACATGTGGTTGTTGCCGGTCACAATGGGCAGAGAGAAGAAAACGCGCGGGGTGCCGCTGACGTATTCCTCGTAGGCGAGCTGGAGATTTCCCATCGGGAAGCTTGCCACCACGTTTCCGTTGGAGTCATAGACCCGCCCGATCCCTCCCTGCGTGGAGAAGAGCTCTCCCGTGGTCAAAAGCGCATCTATGCGCGATACAACGCCCGTGAGCTGGGTTTCGTGGAAAACGCCGAGTGCATCCACCCACCATTTCCAGCACTGCCAGGACCCACCCGCGTTGAAGCTCGCGTAACTGGCCCCGGACGCCGGGTCGTGATAGTACAGCACCCTGACGGCTCCCGCGGCCAGGAAATCCAGGGTTTCCGGCGGCGAGGGGACCACGTACGCGAAGCTTGTTGCAATGACACCGGTGGAACTCATGGTCGCCAGGCCCTCCCAGAACTTCCCTCCGGAGTCCCTGATGAGGAAATAGAGCGTGTCTGTGGCTGCAGCGGACGGAGAGACCGAAACTCCGATGGCGGCGACCGGCGCCGTTCCATAACCCCCGAGCGCGGAGAAGCTGAGCCCGTAGATCAGCGTGTCGCTCGTTGTTGCAACTTCGGCTTGCACGACCGCGAGTGCAGTGTTCGAAGGATTCGTGGAATCGAACGAAGTGAGCGAGGTAAAGTCTCCCGCTTTCACGGGAACAGCGACAGCGGCAGGATAATTGGGGTCCTGGTGATACAGGCTTCCCGGCGCGGAGACAAATGAGGAGTATCCACCGAGGCCGTCAGGCTGCACGAACCCCAGGAACTCCTGGGAGTTGCCGGGGTCAGTCATGTAGTAGAACCCCCGAGACGCGTCCACGCCGCTCGCGGTCTTCTCGGGGTAGAAGGCCGGCGTGGATGAATAAGATCCGGTGGAGTAGTTATTCAGCGGTCCCAGCTGCGATTCCTTTGTCATCTTGCTGAGAATGACCGCCGCGGAGCTGTAGGCCAGGTCGAACGGAGGCGCGCACGAAACCAGAAGTGCAATCCCGGCAGCGGCCGCGAAAAGCTTCTTCATAGCATCCACCGCACGCCGAATCGAATGTTCGCGAAATCGAACGCTCCGAAAGAGACCGGCACGTAGCCGAAAGGCACGCCGTTGGGACCAAGAGAATCAACGAAGAGGTCGGTCATTGCGCTCAGATACAACATCGGAACGTATTCGACGAACAGCCTGCTCCTGCCCGCCAGAGGAAACTCCACGCCGAGGTTCAGCTGCAGCCCGCCCGGAGAGATGGCGTCAAGGTGGGGCGGGAATCCCGGGATGAGCACGACGCGAAGGAACCCTCCCACCGAGGTGTACCAGCGCAGGAATGCGTCCTCGGGAGACCAGTACGATCCCAGCTGAACGTTCACGTGGACCAGGGGGAAGCTGTGGAGAAGGGAATCAGGGCTGAAAGCAAGCCCCACGAGGAAGCTCGTGACCCCGACTTTGAGGAATGCCGTGTCCGGGAGCAGGAAGAATCCGGCATCTCCGCCGATGAAAAGGGCGTTGAAGAAAGAACCCTCCACGGAGAAAGAAGGTCCCGGCTGCTGTGGTATCTGAAGGTCGCGATCCGTGTCGACGTACAGCTCCATCTGCGCGGGATAATATCCTGCCCGGGTGGCCCGCACATGGTAGAAGGAGGGCGCCTCGAGATTCACCGTTGCCGCCCCATACCTGCTCGTGAGCACGGGGCCGCCGGGCAATCCGCTTATCCGCGTGTCCGGGATCGCATGGATCGTCAGCTTTACGGTCCGTCTCACGGCGGGCTGATACTTTTCCCTTGCCAGAGAGACGACCATTTCCCAGGACACCCGGGAGACATCCGCGGATGCGAGGTCTTGCACGGCGGAAAAGCCCTGGTCAATGATCGTGCTCTGCGTCAGCAGATCGAAGGACACGACGTGAATGGCCGGAGAGCCGCGACTTCCCGAGACTGCCACCCAGAGCCAGCTGTCCGCGCCTCGCCGGGCTGCCTCGTCGTTTCGCGCCGCCGGCGTCGGCGGGAACGCGAACGGTCCGTACTCGATGACCCTGAATCCTGGAAGACCTTCCTGGAGGGACAAGACCAGGGACTTCGACAGGATAACCGCTTCCAGGGCCGTGAAGCCGCTTTCCGGCTGCGCTTCCAGCGACACCAGGAGCCGCCGCGGGACGTTTGCGGCCTCCGAGGACGTCTGCGCAAAGCACACCCGGGCCAGCAGCAGTATGACGATGATGAGCGGGGTCTTCTTCACGATCACTGTCCCCACCACGCGTTGATCCTGGAGACGACCCGGGAGGTTCTGTCATACACGTAGTACCAGCCGCCGCTCACGCGAGTGGCCATCTGAACGTCAGTGCTGCCGTTGTAGGGCAGGGAAAACGGCAAGGTGTTCCCGGAGACGTCGAGCCGGACAAAGGTCCCCCCCGGCGCGTTGCTGGCCCGTTGAAAGGAAATGAATCCATTCTGGGAATAGGCCGCCAGCCCGTTGTCCGCCCTTGGGGCTGTAAATGAGCCGTATGAGGTCAAGGGGGAGGTGAGCGTTCCACCGAAGCTCGCGGCAGGAATATGAAAATAGTAGTCTTGACCGGTCGTTGTCTCTTCCAGAATAAGGGTCGCAAAGGACAGAGCTGGGTCTGCCGTGATGTCCACGATCTGGAAGTTGAAGGAAGGGTTGGCGCTGATGCTTGCCCCTGACGAGCTTGCATAGCCCCAGACATTGCTGTAGATCGTGTAACTGAGCTGATTTCCGGAAACGTTGAAGCCTGCGTAATTCAACGTCCCGTCAGAAAAGCCGAAGTTGCCGGGGCCAGGGGAAAAAGTGCGGGCAACGAAGCCGAAAATCCCCGTTTGCCCCGCCGGACAATCCAATCCGAGAATCAATACACTGCCGGATGCCCCGAGGAATGCCCGCGTGTTCGCGAAAGACGCGGAAAGCAAGCTGAGGTCCTGGTACGAGATCGTCTGGAGCACGTTCAGGTTTTGATCCATGACAAAAAGGTGCGGGCCGTCGTACGGCTGGGCATCGGCAAGGAAGACCAGGTCCACGCCGTTCGCCGTCAGAGTGCTGAGGGTAAAGCTCCCGGCAAAATCCGACGGGATGTCGGCCGAAAAATCCCTTTGGGCCGCGAGCTGCGTTGCCACAGGCGGAAACGTCGAGGCGCTGAAAAAGCCGCACGAGCTCACCAGGCCGAAAAGAAAGGCCGCTATGACCGCGCGGGCACTCCGTGCGACTACCATCTGAACACTGCCCCGAGCGTCACGGGCGGGAGCACACCGCCTGCAAGAACGATATTTCTCCCCAGCAGATTCGGGCTCGTGATGCCGAGTGCCATCTTCAGCTCGGGCCGCAGGAAGAAGATCACGCCAGGCAGGCTCAGCTCCCCCGACACGCTGATGATGTTGAGGTAGCTGTCAACGAACAGGGGCAGGCCTCCGCCGCTGCCCGGACGCCTCGGAAAGAATGACTCCGAGCCCGGCTGAGGCTGCGAGTCGAAAACGGGAATCCGGCGGGAAGAACAGGTAGCTGCCCGCTGAAATCTCGGAATCCACGTGGAAGAGCCAGTTTCCCCACTGCGTTGCCGGCACCTGTCCGTACGGGTAGAGCGAGAACGAAAGGAAGACCGAGTCTGGAACCGGGTAGTAGCGCAGCGCCGCTCCCCCGCCAATGAGCTGTCCGAACGTCCACTGCGCTTCAACGGCCATCCTCGTCACGTGCGCCAGCGAGGAAAGCGCAATCACGGGAGCGCACCGCACGCTCTCCCACGCCGAGTGATACCCCGCAAGGCGCTTCTCCACCACGAGGGTTTCCCCTTGCCTCATGCCAGGCGCCTGGAAGATGAGCTTCCCGCCTTCTATGCTCCCCGCGCTTCGCTCCCCTGCCAGGAGAACCTCCATCCCATCCTGAGAGGAAAGGAAGGTGACGGACGAAAGGAGATTTCCTGTTTCCTCCGTGGACCGGGCCTCGCCGGGCGTCGGAAGGCTGAGACGTGACAGGAGATCCTTCATCTCGTCGTGCAGGACGCTGTAGATTCCGAGGTTGTAGCGCCATGTCTTCATGAAACCCGCCATCAGGCCGCCCGTCCGTGTTTCGTAGCAGGAAACGGAGATCAGGATCCGGTCATCCTGGACGGAGTAGAACCCGCTCACCGCGATTCCCGCGCCGGCGGTCCCTGCAACCGAGCTTGTCCGGGAAGGATCCAGAAAGTCCTGCCCTGAGAGCTTCGAGCCATCCCCCGCTCGCCATTGGGTCTCGGGCACAAGCTGAAATCCCGATGCACTGAGCTCCGCACTGATTGCAGAAGAGAGACTTTGAGACCTGTCGGGCGCCTCCCCAGGCGCGGGAGTTGCCGCTCCCCGGGAAGCCGGGGAAAGGTCCACGAAAGGGAAGACACATGCCATTCGGTGAGCGGCCAGCACCGTCTGGCCGGCGGCGACAAAACCTGCAAGCGTGAATATCAGGATCGCGCAGAACAAGGACCTTGTTGCGGGCATTGCGATGATTACGCGGAGCAGTATAGTGCATTTCGGCTGTCCTTGCCACATTTCTCCCGATCGACTACACTTTGAAGAGGTCATATGTCGCCAGAGGATCTGCTCTCACTCCTTCGCGGCTTCGCCCTGCGAAACAAGGCCTCCACGGTTGACCTGCGACAATTCATTGCATCGCTTCCCAAGGGCCAGATCACTCCGACAGAGATGGGGACGGCGCTGACCGGACTTGCAAAGAAGGGGGCGCTTCGTCTCTCCGCTTCCGAAGGCAAGATCCGTGCCGTCTCGTTTCCGGACTTTTCCGAGATGGCTCTTCAAGAGGAATACAGGCGATTGGCGGTTGAGCCTGACCTGCCCTTCCCGAGCCCGGAGAGCCTCCCCGTGAAGGTCCCGCCTGAGGAGGTTGCGACTGTCGACGTGAAGGGAGACTTCGCCAAGCTCCTGGACGATGATGAGACCCCCCGCAAGGGCATCGTCAGAGTGGAGTTTCCCGACGGGGTGAGGTCTCTCGTCGTGCCCCGGGATATCGTAAGCACTGGCCTGATCGAGGCCGCGGCGGCCAAGATTTCCCGCTACCTGCAGGACCCGAAGAACGCCTCTTTTGCGGAGAGCAAGCTGGGATCCGTGCTTCGCGGGAACGAGCTCGTCCTTCGCCAGGCCCTGGAGGACGCCACCAGCAGGCCGCGCAAGGCTGCCTCCCTGATCCTTTCACCCAGTGATTTTCAGTTCCGCTTCTGGAACCACCTGACGAACCTCCTGCTCCAGGATTCCCGGGGGAAGGAACGCAAGACGGACGCGGACCACGGGTTGTGCCAGTCCGCGCTCATCGTTGCCTACGCGGTTTTCCACATGAAGGGCGCGTCGCAGCGGGACCAGGAACGGACCGCTGACCTGAAGAAGCTCGACGCCGCGGTCCGAAAGCCCCCTTTCGTATTCGGCTACCAGGAGCTGTATGAGCTGAAGGATGAGAAAGGCGCGGCGTACTCGGCCAAGCACACCCGGGACTTCATTCATGGATTTCTCAAGGAGAAGACCCAGCGTGTCGGGGATGAAAGCCTCCCCTACCTGGTGCGGGTGCACGCCGTCTCTCAGAACAAGGACTATTTCATCCAGCGGGACCTTCTGGTGACGGTCTTCCTGCAGAAAATCGCAGAGGCTTCGGATGAGCTGCGAGCTCGATTCCTGGACCAGTGGGCAGCCGCAATGAAGACAGACACCTACCCTCCGGCCGCGCGAAACGATGCGGCCTTCCGGCGCGATGTGGAGGTCCATGTCAAGGAAGACTATCCGCTCCTCTCCGCCCTGGCCAACGGCTCGGTTCTCTACCTGGCCGCGGAGCTTCCGGGAACGCCGCAGGCGGCCAAGGCGGAGGTCGCCCGGTGCTTCTCCGTGGAAAGCATCCTGCGCCCCTTCGATGAGCTTCTGGGGCTGAACCGTGCCCGGCTGCTCAAGGACGTCCGTCTGTACCTCCCGTTCTGGCAGACCATGCCGCTCATCAGCGGCATCGTGCGATTTTTCCGGCGGCTGGGCCGAAAGCGGTCGCGGGAAGAGGGACAGGCCCCGGGACCCCCGGCGAGCGCCCGTGTCGTTCTGGGCGAGCCGGCTGCGGCAGCGCTGGGGAAGACAGCGGGCGGAGAAAAAGGCAAAGGGGAGAAGACCAACCTTCTTCAGTACAAGAGGAGCATCCAGGCCCTCATTTCTCACTACGTCCCTTCCGGCAAGACGATAGATCTCACCCTGGACGAGCTTGCCGAGAAGTGGAACCCGCTTTACGACTCCCGGGCGAAAAAGAACCTCGTCGAAGACGTGAACGCGCTGGTGAGGGACTTCCTGCGCCCCATCCGGCGGTCATTTCTCGCTCAACCCCCTGACATCAAGAGGCTCCACGCCCTTGCGGAGCAGCTCTCGACGAGCAAGAGCCTGGCGAAGATCAAGAAACGCGAGGTACTGAAAAGCTACATTGAGCTGTACATGGTCCGCAGCCTCGAGGTTAAATCTCTCTAGTGAACGCACAACACGATTTCGACAGGATCATCGAGAGGCGGGGGACTGCCTCCTTGAAATGGGACTCGGGCATGCGGCTCACCGGCATGGATGGGCTCCTCCCGTTCTGGGTCGCGGACATGGATTTCGAGGCCCCGCCGGAGATTCGGGATGCGCTTGCCCGCCGCCTCCAGCACGGCATCTACGGCTACACCGTTGAGCCGGAGTCATACTTCCAGGCCGCCGGGCAGTGGCTCGAGCGGCGCCACGGCTGGAAGGTCAAGCGGGATTGGATGCTGCCCTCCCCCGGCGTCATCCCCTGTCTCTCGGCGGCCATCCTTGCGCTGACCGATCCGGGAGACGGAATCGTCATCCAGCCTCCCGTGTATCACCCCTTCGCCATGCGCGTCACCGGGAACGGGAGGAGGGTGGTGGAGAACCCGCTCGTGCTCTCCGGGGCGAAATGGGAGATGGACTTCGACGGCCTGGACAGGGCCATCGACTCCGGCACACGCATGCTGATCCTCTGCAGCCCGCATAATCCGGTGAGCCGGGTCTGGTCCCGCGGAGAGTTGGAGCGGCTCGTCGAGATCTGCGTCCGCAGAAAGGTCGTGATCGTTTCTGACGAGATTCATTTCGACCTCGTGATGCCGGGCTTTCGCCACATCCCCATTGCCTCCCTTTCCCCGGAAGCGTCGCGCATCACCGTCACCCTTTTCGCCGCCACCAAGACTTTCAACCTGGCGGGGCTGGGAGGGTCACTCGCCGTGGCGGAAGATCCCGAGCTGCGAAAGCGCCTGGACGCCGCGCAGCACGCGGTCTTTGCCGGCCTGGCCAACGTGTTCGCGGCAACCGCTTCAGAGGCGGCGTGGCGCAATGGCGGCCGCTGGCTGGAGGAGCTCCTGGGGTATATCCAGGGCAACTATCGATTTGTCGTCTCGTTTCTGGCCCAGCGCCTCCCCGTTGTTCGCGCCTTTCCCCTGGAAGGCACCTACCTCGCGTTCCTCGACATGAGACCACTCGGGCTGAGCGATGACGAGCTGACCGACCGGCTGCGGCGCGTCGGCGGAGTATGGCTGGATGAAGGCCGCAAGTTCGGTCGGGGCGGGCAGGGGTTCCAGCGGCTGAACCTCGCGTGTTCCCAAGCAGTCCTCAGCGACGGCCTGGAGCGCGTTGCCCGCGCGCTCTCCTCCGCTGTCCCTTCGACTCCTCACGCGAGGTGAGGAAAATGGGCGGGACGAGCGTCCACACCGCCAGCGCAACCGCCCCGTGCCACGGCTCGTAGTACGGCGGACGAACGAAACGCAGCGGGCCCGTACCGATTGCATAGATCCAGACCACAAGGGAGAGGGTAGAGACAACGAGCTGGGCGCGGGAGTCGACGCCGGACGCCCTTCTGAGATACACCGGCGTGATTGCCACGAGGAGGAGGGCAACCACGAGATGAGGCAGGAGCGCTGGAGGCATCACGCCCTGGATGAAGATGAAGACGGCAATCACCTCACTGGGAATCAGCTTCAGGAGGACCTGCAGAAAAGAGTTTTCCTGCTCGATCGATCTGCTCATTGCGGCACCTTTCATTTTGAATCACGCATGACTTTTCACGACGTCAACGACGCTTCCACCATATTCCCGTGCATTCGGGCACTATCACATCGCCTTCTGCCGCGAGCTCATAGTCTGCCATCTGGCCGAAGAACAGCTCGACCAGCCGCCTCGCTTCAGACAGGGAAGGGAACCGGTAGTCCGTTCGAATCCAGCGGGCCGTGAACCCGAGCTGCCTTTCCAGATAGCCGTAGAAGACAGGCAGGACGGCACCCGGCGCCGCGGGCATGCGCAGACCCGTCCCCAGGGTCTCAATGACGATGAGCGTGCCCCCCGGCATCAAGAGCCGCGCGCTTTCGGCGAGCAGGGCGTCCGCGGTGTTCTGCCATTGGCTTTGCCCCTGCGAGACGGTGTACCCGAAGCTCCATCCCTCAATGACGATTTCCGCGCTCGCGTCGGGGAGTGGAATGGCCCTGTTGTCCGCCTTCTGAAGAGTGACATTGCCAAGGGCACGGCCCTTCAGATTCGAGGCCGCCGTGTCCAGCATGTGCTGCGATGCGTCGAAAGCGAGGACTTCCGAGCACAGCGGGGCAACGAGCATGGTGACCCGACCGGTCCCGGCCCCCATCTCCACCACGGTCTTTCCCTCGAAATCCGTGATCTCTCCCAGGGCCCGCGGGAGGTTCCCTTGCCAGTCCTCCGCGGCGACGAGCTCGTGGTATTCCGCGGCGTGCCTGTTGAAGATCAGCTCGAACCGCGTCTGCTCATTCTCCGTCATCGCTTCCCTCCATTCTTATTGGCCCGCTCACGAGCCGGCCTGACCGCCGGCTCCAGCCGGGCCGCGGCGCCGGAAAGCCTGTACACCCTGCATGCAGCCCCTGACTCGATCTCCCGGGGGTAATGCGTGACCACAACGGCAGGGATGGGGTGAAGCGAGAGAAGCCGCAGCACCAGGGTCCAGAGGCTCCCCCGCGCTTCGCCGTGCAGGCCGCTGAACGGCTCGTCCATGAGGATGGCATCAGGGGCACGTGCGAAGCAACGGGCAAGGGCCGCGCGCTTCTTCATCCCTCCCGAAAGCTCCTCCGGCCTCTTGCTCTCCGCCCCCGCAAGCCCCACCTCTGCAAGGAGAACGCGCGCGGCGCCAAGCGCCTCTTCGCGGGTGTGCCCGCCGTAGAGAAGGGGAAGCGCGGCATTCAGCTCGACGCTCCTCCAGGGCAGCAGCCTGTCATCCTGGAACACGAAGCCGATGCGAAGCGGCCTGGATATCGAGCCGCTTTCCGGCCGAAGGATACCTCCGATCAGCTTCAACAGGGTTGACTTTCCAACCCCGGAGTCGCCCGTAATGACCGCTACGGTGCCCGGCGGGACGGAGAGGTTGATTCCTTCCATCAGCGTCCCTTTCCCGGGCCACGAGAATCCGACTTCCCGGAGCAAGACGCGGGGCGCGCGGGGGGCCTCCGAGAAAAGCTGCTGCATCACCCTGGCTCCGCTGCTGACCCCGCGAGGCACCGAGCCGCGGACGAACAATCCGCGCAGAGGAAGTCGGACATGCGCGACCCAGGGAAGCGCGTACGTGAATGCGAGAATCATCAGGATGAGGACAATCGCCCACGCGAAAAGGCTGCGGATCCGCAGGGACATGTACGCGGACTGGATCTGAAAGCCGATGCCGTTGACGGCGCCGAAATACTCCGCGGTGACCGACGCCTTCACCGCCAGGACGAGCCCGGCCTTCAACGACGCGGCAAGGAAGGGACCCAGGTGCGGGAGGACCAGCTCCCGCATGCGCGGGAGAAACCCCGGGGCGAACACGGACAGCATTTCCCCGTACGGGCGGGGCAGGGTCGTCATTCCTTCCCCGATTGTTACGGCCACCAGGGGGAAGGTGATGAGGGAGATCACGGTGATTGCCGGAAGGTGACCGATCCCCACGAGGGCCACGAGCGGAATGGCCCAGAGGAGAGGCGGCATACCCTGAAAAAACTGCACGATGGGCCGGAAAAACGCGCCCGTGCCGGGGCGGCTGCCGGAGGCGATTCCTACGACGAGCCCCGCCGCAAAACCCGCACAGAAACCGATGCAGACCCGAACGAAGGTGATGAGGATCTGCTGCCACGTGAAAGCCTGGGCAAGAAGGACCACGGTGTCCGCGGCGGACGTCCACGGCGAGGGCACCAGATAGGAGCCGGCAAAGAGACTTGCCGCGGTCCACACGACAAGGAGCGCGGCCGTTCCAGCCGCTGCGGGAAGGCGAAGGTGCTGTGCGTGCGTCGTCTTCCCGCGTTCCATGGACCTACTGCGCGAAAAAGAACCGTTCGTCGAGGGTCCGTTTTTCTCCCGGGAGAAACGGCGCAACCTGGCGATAGTAGGCAAGCACCCTGGATTCGTTTTGCGCAAGGTCCGGCACTTCGAAGAAAGTCCGCCGCGTCGCTTCTTTCACAACGGCTGGAGCGAGCCCGAGGGTCGCGGCGAAGCCGTCCGCGGCAGCGGCGGGGCTGACCGAGACCGCGCGGCTGGATTCCCGCCAGGCTTCCACCACCGCGAGCAGCAGAGACCTGTGCGATGAGGCAAACGCTTCCGTGGAGAAGAGGCTGACTTGGGGGGACCTGCCGTCCCCTCCGTTCATCGCCGCCCAGGCCTGCGAATACTCGATAAGCCGCAGAAGCCCGTTCCTGCCGGAAACGGAGGTGGCTATCGGCTCAGGCAAAGCGGCAGCGTCGATCTGCCCGGAGAGAAGGCGCGCCACGCTCTGGGCAAAAGGGCCGTAGCTGATGGAAAGATCTTTCCCGGGATCGATCCCCTGGTGGGCAAGGAGGGCACGGGTCTGGAAGTCCAGCGGCGAGCCGGGAAAAGGCAGGGCAAGTCTTTTTCCCCTCAGGTCGGCGAAGCTCCTGATGGAGGAATCCCTGCCGACCAGCGAAGCGAGGGCCCATACGCCTGTGTCGATCATGATGATGGGACTGCCGTCCAGCCGGTTCTGCCAGCCCTGGCTCGTTCCGCTCAGGAGCAGGTCCGCATCCCCGCGAAGGAGGAGCGCGAGGGCCTGGGCATGATTGGCAAACATCTCCACCTGTATGTCCGCGCCGGGGAGGGAGCGCTCCTTTGCCATCATCAGGAAGGGCAGCGCGGACGTGGTCTGGGGAACGAGGATGCGGATGCGCTCGATGTCCCGAGCCGCCGAATGGCCGATGCTGACGGAAACAAGGAGGGCAATGCAGAGAAAAAGGACTGTGAAGCCGCCGGGCGAGCTGAGCGGGTTTCGGCCGTTGGAGGGGTCCATACCGCGCGCCAGAGTATTCCATTTGAATTAGCGCGACAAGCAGGAGCTTCGAGGGGTATAATGGCAGATCAGCAGGTAGCTTTGGCATGCTCAAGAACATGAAAATTGGCGGGAAGCTGATCCTCGTCGGGACACTCATCATCGCAATCCCCCTGGTCGCCGTGGCAGTCGTCGTGGTGACGCGGGCCAGCCGGGCCCTTCAGCAGCTGAACGATCAGCAGCTTGTCAGCCGGGCACAGGAAATTGCCAGGACAATCGAAGGAATGTATTCCGAGGAGCTGAAGGTTGCCTTGACCATTGCGCGCGACCCGGTAGTCGTGGCAGCCGCGGAGACAAGCAACGCTCCGGATACGACGAAGCCGCCCAAGGCAAACGGGACCGCGACAGAACGACCCCTGGGAATTGCGGCGACTCCGGACGCTGCAGCATTTCTGGCCGATATCACGCGGCTGGACGCGACCTACGAGTCTGTCAACCTGGTGGACATGAGCGGCAACGTGGTTTCCGCGCAGGCCGCAGGCGGGCCGAGCCCGAACCTCGGCCTCATGACGTGCTTCAAGGAGGCAACAGCGGGCCGGACCAACATTGGGTCCGTGGTCCTCAGCAAGGTCACCGGCAAACCGGTGACTCCCGTGGCTGTCCCCGTGAGCTCCGGTGGAAAGGTGGTCGGGGCCGTCATTCTCATTCCCCGGATCGATTTCCTCGGCAACCTTGTCGCCGGAGAACGGGTCGGGCGCACCGGCTACGTGGCCGTTGTCGACAGCGCCGGGATGATCATTGCGCACGCTGACCCTGGTCTCATCATGAACATGAACATCCTCGAGATGGAAGGGGACCTGGCAAACGACATCGCAACGGTGAAATCCGGGGTTGCTCACTACGTGTTCAAGAATGTCGAGCGGGAGGCGGCATTTGCGCCGGTGAAAAACACCGGCTGGAGCGTCATCCTGACGCTTCCCTCAAGCGAGTATCTTGCCCCTGTCAAGGATATCCAGGTTCTTCTGATCGTGATTGCCGCCGCTGCGCTTCTTCTGACCCTGGTGCTCTATCTCCTTTTCGCGCGCTCCATCACTGTTCCCCTCTCCCGTGCGGTGGCTTTTGCGCAAGCCGTTGCCTCGGGGGACTTCACCCAGCAGCTCCTGATCCATCAGCGGGATGAGGTCGGAGAGCTCGCAGAAGCGCTCAACGGGATGTCGGTGAAACTGTCCGCCATGGTAGCCGCGGTCCAGCAGGACGCCGTGGAGCTTGCCTCGTCCAGCACCCGGATCTCGGACAGCGCGCAGAAGCTCTCCGAGGGGGCGCAGACCCAGGCCTCCACCATCGACAGAACCAGCGCATCCATGGAGGAGCTGAGCGCATCCGTTGAGCGCGTGGCGGAGCACGCGCAGTCGCAGGCGGCGGCCGCAGAACAGGGCACAAGCTCAATGATGCAGGCCCTCGCCACCATCGAGAGTGTATCCGGGAGCCTCCGGGAGATCTCGGAGCTTGCCAGGAAATCCGTGGACAGCGCCTCAGCAGGCACGCAGGCGGTGCAGTCCGTGGTCGAAGGCATCAGCACGATTGCAAGCGGTTCGGAGCGCATTGCGGGCATCCTGACCCTCATTGCCGACATCGCCGACCAGACGAACCTTCTGGCGCTCAATGCCTCCATCGAGGCTGCCCGGGCGGGCGAGCACGGACGAGGATTCGCCGTTGTGGCCTCGGAGGTGAGCAAGCTCGCAGACAGGAGCTCCTCGTCAACGAGGGAGATCGATTCGCTGATCCGGGAAAGCATTCGCAACGTGACAAAAGGCGTGGAGACGGCCCGGAGCTCCGAGAAGGCCATGGAGCAGATTCGTGACTCGTCTCAACAGGTCAACGAGATGATAGAACGGGTCTCCGAGTCCATGGGCACACAGGTCAACGCCATCAAGGAGCTCGCAAAGGCCCTGGAGAATGTCAGCGAGATGAGCCGGAACATTTCTGCCTCTACAGAGGAGCAGACCTCCAATGCGCGGGAGATGTCGCAGGCACTGGAGGGGATCAACGAGATCACGCAGACCTCGGCGTCCGCCGCGGAGGAAATGTCGGCCTCCACGGACCGGCTATCCGGCATGGCCAAGGAGCTGCAAAGGCTCGTTGTCCAGTTCAGGATCCGGGCGGAAGGGGGAGCGCCGGCAGCAGAGACTCTCCCTCCCGAAGAAAGCGGGGCGCCGCCGCTCCTCCCCGGCGCAGGCAGCCCACCCTCGCCAGCGTGAGTGAGGGACTCCGTGAAAGCGGTCATCATTGGCACGAGCGGTCACATCGACCTTGCCCTCGAGGTCCGCGACAGGCTGCCGCAGCTGAGCTTCGTGGGGATTGCGCCCGGCTCGGCTGACGAAGACACGCGGGATTTCTTCCTGGACAGGCTGGAGAAATCCCTGATCCCCTTCTATGAGGATTACCGGCGGATGCTGGACAGAGAGAAGCCGCATGTCGCCGTGGTGGCCCCTTTCTTCTTCCTGCAGTCCGCCGTTGCCTGCGACTGCATGGAGCGCGGCATCCACGTCTTCGTTGAAAAACCAATGGCGGTTTCCCTGGAGCAGCTGGAGCGGCTTCGCCGGGCGCACGCCCGCGCCCGGGTGGCCCTTTGTCCCATGCTTGAGTCCCGGTATCGGCCTGAGTTCCACGCCGCGTATCGGGCCGTCAGGGAGGGACTGATCGGGGAGCCCCTGCTGATCACCGCACAGAAGTCGTACAAGCTGGGCGCGCGCCATGCAATGTACACGCACCGTGCCACCTATGGAGGCACCATACCCTGGGTCGCCATACACGCAATCGACTGGATCCAATGGTTCAGCGGCGGAAAGATTACCGAGATCGCAGCGCGCCAGACCGCGCGGGGCAACCTGGGTCACGGCGAGCTGGAAAGCTCAGGCGCCTGCCTCTTTCGGCTCTCCAACTCCGGCACGGGGATCGTGAGCTTTGACTACTTCCGGCCCACATCCGCTCCGACGCATGGAGAGGACAGGCTGCGCGTGGCGGGGGAAAAGGGGGTCGTGGAGATTGCCGCCGGAGAGGCCACTGTGTGCACCGGCGACGCCCCTCGCCTTCCGCTTGCGAAGGATGAGCCGGTATCGATTTTCCAGGAGTTCATCCGGCACATCGAGGCGGGGGTGCCTCTGCGCATGAGCGCGGAGGAGGCCTTCGCGGTGAGCGAGCTCAGCCTTCGCGCGCGGGAAGCTGCTGACACCGGGACGAGCATCCGGGTGAAGGGATGGGAGGAAAAGCAGTGAGAAAAAGGAAGCTGGGAAGCCGGGGCCGGAGATCACGGTGATCGGGCTGGGAACGTGGGCCATCGGCGGCGCCGGGTGGCAGTACGCGTGGGGCGCCCAGGATGACAGGGATTCCATTGCTGCCATCCACAGGGCGGCGGAGCTGGGCATCAACTGGATCGATACGGCGGCTGTCTATGGCCTTGGACATTCCGAGGAGGTGGTCGGGAAAGCGCTGGCGGGGCGCCGGGAAAAGGTCATGATCGCGACGAAGTGCGGCCGGACGTGGGACCCCGGCAGCAGCGAGATTGTGGGCAGGCTGTCGGCGGCCAGCATTCGAAAAGAGCTGGAGAATAGCCTGCGAAGGCTCGCCACGGATTACATCGACCTGTACCAGATCCACTGGCCGCGGCCCGAACACAACATCGAGGAAGGCTGGAACGAGATTGCAAGGGCGGTAAAGGAAGGCAAGGTCAGGTTTGCGGGGGTTTCCAACTTTTCCGTGGAGCAGCTGCGGCGCATCCATGCCATACACCCGGTCACCTCGCTCCAGCCGCCCTACAGCATGCTGCGCCGTGAGACGGAGAGGGAGCTCCTTCCCTTCTGCAGGGACAACGGGATCGGCGTGATTGTCTACAGCCCGATGCAGATGGGGCTTCTCAGCGGAGCGTTCACTCGTGAGCGTGCCGCGCGCCTGGCCGCGGACGACCTTCGCGCCCGCAATCCCTATTTCACCGAACCCGCGCTGGGCCTGAACCTCGCGCTGGTGGACACGCTGAAGCCAATTGCCCGGCGCAACGGCCGAAGCATGGCGGAGCTCGCCCTTGCGTGGGTCCTGCGCCGGCCCGAGGTGACCGCGGCGATTGTCGGCGGACGTCGGCCAGAGCAGGTCGGAGAGACCGCCGGCGCTGCTGACTGGGACCTCACCGCGGCTGAAGTTGCCGAGATAGAGGCGCTCCTGGCGGCGCGGGAAGCCAGGGGATAGGGGCCCGGAGCCCTCTTGCGTCTTGCGCCAATCCGGTATATAATTGCTACTAGCAATTATTGATAGATGCAAACAAGGGGCGTGCATCCATGGCGGAAGCGCAGAAGCGTTTCATCGACTACATCATCGAGCTGAAGACGCGTTGTCACTTCGAGGAAGAGATCGGCGAAGAGTGCCGCCTTGCGCCGCGCGAGGTGAGCTGCCTGAGCGCCCTCTCCCCCGGAGAAAGCGTCTCCGCGGGGGAGCTTGCCGGGCGCATGGGCCTGTCTCCCTCCCGCGCCAGCAGGCTCATCATGGCCCTGCGGACAAAGGGGATGGTCCTGGAGACCTTCGATGCCATTGACAGGCGCGCTGTCTCGATCTCCCTCACCCCCGCGGGGGAGAGGCTCGCGCTCAGGATCGAGCTGAAGAAGGACGAATGCGAAAAGCGTCTCCTTGGCGCCTTCAACCGCGAGCAGTTGCGGACTGTCCGAGACGGGCTGGCCACCCTGAGCATCGCTTTTCAAGGAGGAGATCATGGAAGAGTTGGTTGATGCGGTGCGCGCCCGCTACGACACGTTGTCGCAGCAGGCCTGCTGCCTGTCCTGCGGCGGGGCGGTGAGCTACGGCAAAGCAGAGTCCGGCGAGATCTGCGTGGACCTGGGGAGCGGACAGGGGCGCGACGTCCTGCGCCTGGCGGGGGAAGTCGGTGAGCGGGGCCACGCGTATGGAATTGACGCGTCTGACGGAATGCTGAAGAAATCCCGCGCAAGCGCAGAGAGGCTCGGGGTGGCAAACGCCACCTTTCTCAAGGCGGACCTGCATCGTATCCCTCTCGAGTCGGACAGCGTGGATCTCGTCATCTCCAACTGCACCATCAACCACGCGGCGGACAAGCAGGCGGTGTGGAACGAGATATTCCGCATTTTGGCCCCCGGCGGGAGGTTCGTGGTGAGCGACATCTATTCGACGAACGAAGTCCCGGCAAAGTTCGCGAACGACCCCGCGGCCATCGCGGAATGCTGGGCGGGGGCCGTGACGCGGGAGGAGTATTTCAGCCAGCTCGAGCGCGCCGGCTTCGACACGGTGGCCGTCCGCGAGGAAAGCGCGCCGTATGCCAAGGGCGAAATCGAAGTCGTCAGCCTGACGATTTCGGGCACAAAGCCGCGCCGCAGATGCTGCTGTCGCGGCCAATAACACAAGGAGGAGGCGAGACATGAAATCTCTCATCAGACCGAAGAAAGCGGCCGGGGCTTGCGTTGCCCAGTGCTGCGCCAAGATCTCTACGGTCGTCGCCGGCTGCCACGACTAATGCCGGTGCGCGGGCCCTCGGGGCGCATGCCCCGGGGCCTGCCTTGAAAGGCTTCAAAGACATGGTGCTGTCGCGTCACAACATCACGGGACGACTGAAGGACTCCGAGGGTTCCTTCATCATCAACCCTCTTTCCCGCAGCGCGGACCTTCTGAGCCCCGAGAGGGCCGGGGAGCTGGCCTCCGGCACTTTCTCCAATCCACGGGAGCTGGCCGAAAAGGGGTACCTGGTCGATCCTGACGAGGAAACCCGCAATTTCCGCGCTGCATACCTGGATTTCCTCGACTCGCGGGATCATGGAGAGACCCAGCTTTTTTTCGTTCCCTGGTACTCCTGCAACTTCGCCTGCCCCTACTGCTACCAGGAGGGGTATGCCGCCCAATCAGGCGTGCTAGGGGATGAGGTGAGCGAGGCGTTTTTCAATTACGTCGGGAAGGAGTTCGCCGGCGGTCCGTCTATGTGACTCTCTTCGGAGGGGAGCCCCTCCTGCCGGGCGACCGGGCGCGGAAAAGCATCCAAAGGTTTCTCGACCTGGCAGCGGCGCAAAGCCTTTCGGTTGCCGTGGTAACCAACGGGTACATGCTTCGCGACTACCTGGAGACATTGCAGCGTGCGGCCATTCGTGAGGTCCAGGTGACCCTGGACGGGGTGGGCGGCCTGCATGACCGCAGGAGACCGCTGCGGGGCGGCTTGCCCACTTTCCAGCCGATTGTCGATGGGGTCGACGAGGCGCTGAAGCGCGGCATTCCCATCAACCTGCGGGTCGTGCTGGACCGGGAGAACATCCACGGCCTGCCGGAGCTGGCGCGATTCGCCCGGGACCGGGGCTGGACCGGGAATCCTCTCTTCAAGACGCAGCTGGGGCGAAATTACGAGCTTCACACCTGCCAGGCGGATCCCGGCAGGCTCTACACCCGCGTGGAGCTCTACCAGGAGCTCTCCACCCTCGCTTCCCAGCATCCCGAAGTCATTCGAGCTCCACCGGCCGGCATTCTCCCTGGCAAAGTTCCTCTGGGAGAACGGGGAGCTGCCCGCGCCCTTGTTCGACTCCTGTCCCGGCTGCAAGACGGAATGGGCGTTCGACTACGCCGGCCGCATCTATTCCTGCACTGCGACCGTCGGCAAGGTCGGAGACGAGCTGGGGACATTCTATCCGCAGGTGAGCAGGCGGGATGACCTGATCGAGGAGTGGCAGCAGCGGGACGTGACATCGATCCCGGAGTGCCGCACCTGCAATCTCCAACTGGCCTGCGGAGGCGGGTGCGCGGCAGTTGCCCGCAACCGGGAGGGCAGGCTGAACGCCCCTGACTGCCGTCCGGTGAAAGAGCTGCTGGAAATGGGGTTGTCACTCTATTTTGGAAAGGAATACGAATGATGGCTGCAATGGTTCACGAGATCGCGGCGGACCAGTATGAAAAGGAAGTTCTGGCAGGAGGAAAGGTCGTCCTTGACTTCTACTCCACCGAGTGTCCGCCCTGCGAGGCGCTGGCGTCCAAGTACGAGGGGCTCGCCCGGATCTACGGGGAGGACGTGCGGTTCCTGAAGATTTTCCGACAGGGGAACAAGGCGCTCGCGGAAACACTTGGCGTGGCAAGCTCGCCCACTCTTTTGTTCTACGACGGGGGGAAGCGGCTCGAAGGTCAGCTGAGCGGCGGAATTCGACGCTCGCAGATCGCCGAGCGGCTGGACCAGATGCTCCCTCCCAGCCGCGTTCAGGAGCTGCGGGGAAAGGTCACCCCGGTCGTCACCGACTGTGACGCCCTCATCCTGGGCGGCGGTCCTGCCGGCCTGACCGCCGGGATCTACCTCGCACAGGCGCACCTGAAGACCGTGATCGTGGACACCGCGCTTCCCGGCGGATTCGTTGCAACCACACACCAGGTTTCCAACTACCCGGGGTTCCCTGACCCTTTGAACGGCTACATGCTTTCCCATTTCATGAGCGAACAGGCAAAGAAAGCGGGGGTTGTTTTCCGCGCAGCCGCGGATGTGGCCGCCCTGGACCTCGAAAGAAAAACAGTCCTCCTCGACGGCTATGAGACGGTCCGGGCACGCACGGTCATACTCGCCACGGGCTCCACCCCGCGGCCGCTGGGAATCCCCGGGGAAAAGGAGCACAGGGGCCGCGGCATTTCCTACTGCGCCACGTGTGACGCGAAGTTCTACGAGGGAAAAGACGTGGTGGTCATAGGCGGAGGCAATTCCGCCGTGGAGGAATCCCTTTTCATTGCGAGGTTCGCCCGCAAGCTCACCGTTGTCCACCAGTTTGCCCAGCTCCAGGCCAACAAGGAGGCCCAGAAGAAGGCCTTCGACAACCCGCGGGTCGATTTTCTCTTCGAGCACGAGCCCCGGGCGTTCATCCGTCACGCGGACATGGACATGGAGGTGATCGTGGAGAACCTGCGGGATCATTCAATCAGAGGGCTTCGCTCGAACGGCGTGTTCGTCTTCGTGGGTTTCATACCGAATGTCCTCCCCTTCGACGGCGAGTGCAATCGGGATGCAGCGGGGTACATCGTCACTGACGAGAAGATGCGTGCCAGCCTTCCCGGCGTCTACGCCGTGGGGGACGTGCGGTCGAAACCTTACCGCCAGATTACCACGGCGACAGCCGATGGCACGATTGCCGCCATCGCCATTTCCCAGGAGTTGGCATAGCGGACCAGGATCGATTCGCGGCCTTGTTCTGGGCTGCACCAGGTAGATCCGCCCGGTAGTGGGAATCCGGATTCCCGTTTTTTCTCATCACGGGAACCCGCGTTCCCGCTTCCCGGCCGGCCGCTCGCGGCCTCGTGAAAAAGAGCGCGCCGGCCAGTCTTTTTCGCGCGTTTTTGCCGCTCTTGCGGAGCCTGTCCTGGCACAGATCGTGCATACTGTCGGTAATGCCCCCGTTGGTCTCAATGAAAAACATTACGAAGCACTTCGGTTCCGTGAAGGTCCTGGACCAGGTTGATTTCGTCATTTACCCGGGCGAGGTGCACATCCTGGCGGGGGAAAACGGGGCCGGCAAGAGCACCCTCATGAAGATCCTTGCGGGCGCATACGCCGACTACCAGGGCCGAATCGAGATGGAGGGACGGGAGATCCGCCCCTCGAGCCCTCTGGACGCCAACCGGCATGGGATTGCGGCCATCCACCAGGAGCTTTCCCTCATCCCGTCCATGACCGTTGCAGACAATCTCTTTCTCGGCCACCCCATCACCCGAAGGGGCTTTGTTCAGGCGGGAGCCCACCGGCGCAGCGCGGAGGACGTCCTGGGCAGAGCGGGCGTCCGTGCCTCGGTCACCTCGCTCGTGGAGGACCTGCCTATCTCGGTGCAGCAGCTCATCGAGATCACCAAGGCCATACGATTGAACGCGCGGGTCCTCATCATGGATGAGCCGTCAAGCGCCCTGAACGCGCACGATGTGGAAACCCTCTTCGCCCTCGTGCGGCAGCTGAAGGTCGAGAACCGCGGGATAATCTATATCACTCACCGACTTGAGGAGATCCACCGGCTTGCAGACCGGATCACTGTGCTTCGTGATGGACGGCTCGTGGGCAGCTCTGCGGCTTCCGATCTTCCCGAGAAGAAGCTCATCCGAATGGATGGTTGGCCGGGAGATCGAGGAGCAGTTCCCCCGCCACACGCCGCAGATCTCCACCGAGGCGCTGCGGGTGGAAAATCTCTGCGTTCGCGCCGCCAGCCGCGCTCTGCGTCCCCTGGTGGACCGGGTCTCCCTTGGTGCTTCGCGCGGTGAGATCCTTGGAATCGGCGGGCTGCAGGGCTCCGGTGCCAGCGAGCTCTTTCTCGGTCTTTTCGGCGCGTTGCCAAAGAGGACGGAAGGGCGGGTGGCCATTGATGGAAAGCCGGTCCGAATCCGATCTCCCCGCGACGCCATTGGGAACGGCGTCGCCCTGCTGACCAACGACCGCAAGGCCACCGGGCTCATCGCCTCAATGTCGGTGACGGCAAACATGTGCGCGGCCAACATGAGGACCCTGGCGCCCCGCGGGTGGCGGCATCCGCGCCTGGAAGTCCGGGCGGCCACCGAGATGGGCAGGGCGCTGCAGCTTCGCGCCGCCTCGCTGGACATGGAGGTCGGGGAGCTCTCCGGCGGCAACCAGCAGAAGGTGGCCATCGGCAAGTGGCTCACGACGAACCCGCGGATCATGCTCCTTGACGAGCCGACCCGCGGAATAGACGTGGGCGCCAAGCACGAGATCTACCAGCTCATGAACGACTGGACTGCTCACGGGATCTGCATTCTCCTGGTGACCTCGGAGATGCCCGAGCTTCTCGCCATGAGTGACAGGATCGTTGTCATGCACCGGGGGGCCATTACAGCGGAGCTCTCCCGCCAGGAGGCCACCGCTGAGAAAGTCCTGGAGGCGGCCATGGGAAAGACGAACGGAGGCGGAAATGGTCGGTGAGATACGGGAGCAGCTTCGCGGGGACCTGGGCCGCGGACCGAAGACCGGACAGAAGCGAAACGGTGTGGCCGGCGTTCTCCAGGCGATCGGCCATGCGTTGACCAGCTCCGCCGGCCGGGCATGCCTCGAGCTCCTGCTGGTGCTTCTCCTGGGCGTCATCTTCAACGCGGACGGGGCATTCTTCAAAGAGGGGACGCATCGTGACACCCTGCGCCAGGCCTCGGTCTACGGGATCCTTGCCTGCGGGATGACGCTGGTCATCATCACCGGGGGGATCGACCTCTCCGTCGGGAGCGTCCTTGCAGTCTCCTCCGTCTCCTTTGCCCTCCTGTCCATGCACATGGACTGGACCTGGTGGCTGGCCATCCCGGCATGCCTCGGGCTGGGCGCCCTCCTCGGTTCAGCCTCCGGCGCCCTGGTCTCCAACGCGAAGCTGCAGCCTTTCATCGCCACGCTGGCGCTGATGACCTTTGCCCGCGGTTTCGCCAAGTACATCACCGGCGGGCAGAAGATCTCCACCTACGTCACGCAGGGCGACAAGGTCATCATCAAGGAGCTCCCCCCGGTCTTCAAGTTCATCGACTCGCGCATCCTGGGAGGCAACCTTGCCATTGTGAGCGTGATCTTCTTCGTCTGTTTCATCGTCGCCTGGATCTTCCTTGCCCGCCACAAGTGGGGCAGGGAGCTCTACTCCATCGGCGGCAACGAGGAGGCGGCCAGGCTTTCTGGGGTCCCCGTGCGCATGGCAAAGTTCCTGGCATACACCTTCTCCGGGCTCATGTGCGGCGTGGCGGGCATTTGCCAGGCTGCACAGGAGACGCAGGGGGATCCCGAGACCGGGGCAGGCTACGAGCTGACTGCCATTGCCATGGTGGTCATCGGCGGGACGAGCCTCGCGGGAGGACGGGGGAGCATGGGGCTCACGCTCCTGGGCATCCTCACCATCGGATATTTGCAGAAGATTCTCAGCATCAATGCGGTCCCGGAAGCCGGCCGGCTCATGATCACCGGGATCATCATTGTGCTCGCCGTTCTGACGCAGAAGCGGAGGACCAAGTAACGGTGCCTCCGGGAGAGGAGGAAAGAGGCAAGCAGACCGGGCTTCGGAATGTTCTCGAAATCCAATCTCTTTGAAAGGAGATGATCCATGAGATCCATCACAAAGTTTCTCCTCTGTGCGGCTCTCCTGTGCTCGCTGGCGGTATTACCCGTGTTTTCCGCCCCGAAATACATCATCGGGATGAGCCAGTGCAACCTCGGTGAGCCCTGGCGCGTGCAGATGAACGCGGACATCAAGGCAGAGGCCGCCAAGCACCCGGAGATCCAGGTGATCTACAAGGACGCGCAGAATGACGTGCTGCAGCAGCGCGCCCAGGTCGAGGAGTTCGTCGACGCCAAGATCAACCTGCTCATCATCAGCCCCAAGGAGGCGCAGCCGCTTGCGGAGCCCGTGTCCAAGGCAATGGCCGCGGGCATCCCCGTCATCGTGCTGGACCGCGATATCATTGGCCAGAACTACACCGAGTTCATCGGCGCGGACAATGTGAAGATCGGCCGCGCTGTCGGGAAGTGGCTCGTCCAGAACTACGGCGGAAAGTCGGCCAGGGTCGTTGAGATCATGGGACTGCAGACCTCGACTCCCGGCCAGGACCGGCACAACGGCTTCCTGGAGGCGATCAAGGGCTCCGACTTGAACGTGATCTTCCGCGCGGATGCAAAGTGGCTCGAGCCCGATGCCCGCCGGGAGATGGAGTCCGCCCTCGCCCGGTTCGACAAGATCGACATCGTGTACGGGCACAACGATCCGTCAGCCCACGGGGCGTACCTCGCGGCGCAGGCGGCGGGCCGGGAGAAGGACATGGTGTTCGTCGGAATCGACTCCCTGCCCCAGGAAGGTGTCGCGTACGTGAAGCAGGGCATCCTGACGGCGACCTTCCAGTATCCCACCGGCGGTGACGTGGCCATCAAGCAGGCCCTCAAGATCTTCAACGGAGAAAAGGTCGTCAAGAGGATCGTCCTCGGCTCGCGGATGTTCACGAAAGACAACGTGGACGCCGGAGGACAGGCCATCGAATAGGCGCATCTCCTTCCTGCAGTGCCCCCGGACCGGCCTGTCCGGGGGACCATTTTTGATCCGTCCGTGCTATACTCGTGGTGAATGTCGACCGGCGACGCGAGGCCCGCCATGGATTACCGCATCCTGATTATCGATGACGAGAAAGAGCTCTGTGTCTCTCTTTCAGAAATCCTGACGGAGGAGGGTTACCACACCCTCTTCACCAGTGATCCGCTTGAAACGCCAGCCATCCTGGCGCGCACCCGCGTGGACCTCATCATCCTGGACATCCGTATGCCCGGCATCGGAGGCATCGACCTTCTGCGGATGGTGCGCAAGACCAACCCGAACATCAAGGTCATCATCCTGACCGGCCATCCCAGCATCGAGAACGCCGTCCTTTCCATGAAGTACGGGGCCGCGAACTTCTATGAAAAGCCGCCCAACTTGAAGAAGCTCCTCAAGGAGATCCGCGAGTTTTCCGCGCGAGATGCCTCCGTCGGCGGACCCACCGGGGTCGAGTTGCAGTCCGCCCGCCGGGTGGTGACCAGAGATCCGCGGATGGTGAAAGTCCTCCAGTCAGCGGAGAAGGCGGCTGCCACAACGGCCCCCGTTCTCATAACAGGGGAGAGCGGCACGGGCAAGGAGCTCATTGCAAGCCTTGTGCACGAAGCGGGGCAGCGGGCAGACAGGCCCTTCATCAAGGTGAACTGCGCTGCCATCCCCGAGACGCTCCTGGAAAGCGAGCTCTTCGGCCACGAGAAGGGCGCCTTTACGAACGCCCTGGCCCAGAAGAAGGGCAAGTTCGAGCTTGCCCATGAGGGCACTATTTTTCTCGACGAGATCGGAGACATGAGCTCGAGCACGCAGGCCAAGATCCTGCGGGTCCTGCAGGAGCAGGAGTTCGAGCGGGTGGGAGGAACGCAGACGATCCGGGCCGACATCCGAATCATCGCGGCCACCAACAAGGACCTTCGACTCCTCATCCAGAAGGATGCCTTCCGGGAGGACCTCTACTACCGGCTGTGCGTGATCTCCCTGCACATACCACCCCTGCGCGAGCGGCCTGAAGACGTCGAGCTGCTCATCGACCACTTCCTCAAGCTCTTCTCCACCCAGTATGCGCGGGAAATCCGCGGGCTGGACGCGCAAACCCGGGAGCTGCTCCTGGCCCACACGTGGCCCGGGAACGTGCGGGAGCTGAAGAACTGCATCGAAAGGGCCACGATCTTCTGTGAGGGGGAGCTGGTCACCCTCGAGGACCTTCCCTCCCAGTACATGGAGCTGGAGGGGACTCATCTGGGCCAGAAGCTCCAGAGCAGCTTCGAGCAGCTGAACCGCGCCATGATCATGGAGGCCCTGGAAAAGTCGAAGGGCAAGAAGTCGAAGGCCGCGGACATGCTGAACATCAACCGCCGGACGCTGTACAACCGCATGAGGAAGCTGGGCTTGAGCTGATGATGAAGCCGCGCGGGCCCCTCCTCGTTTCCATGAGGAACATCCATGTCAGCTATGACAGCGTGCAGGCGCTGCGGGGGGTGGACTTCGACCTCGGCGCCGGGGAGATCCACGGTCTCCTGGGTGAGCACAGGGCCGGCAAGTCGACGCTGGTGAAGCTGCTCTCGGGAGCCGTGACGAAAGAGCGGGGGACGATCTGGCTCCGTGGAGAGGAGGTCCAGTCCTTCACGCCGAAATCCGCCATGCAGAACCGGATCGCTATCGTCTACCAGAACATGAACGTGATCCCGAGCATCAGCGCCATCGAGAACATCTTCACCGGGCAGCGGGTGACCCGACGGCTGGGCTTCCTGGACACGAAGAGCATGGAGAGCACCGCGGTGAAGCTCTTCCAGGCCCTCCAGGTGGACATCAACCCGCACGCGCGGCTGGAGGACCTGACGGAGGCGGAGCAGCTCATGGTGGAGATCGCCAAGGCGCTTTCCATCGAACCGGAGCTGCTGATCTTCGACGAGATATCGAGCAAGCTGACCCCCCGGGAGATGGAAACGATCTATCGGCTTCTCTTCGAGTTCAAGAGCCGTGGCAGGAGCGTGATCTACATCTCCCACAACATGGATGAGATCTTCCAGCTCGCCGACAGGGTCACCATCCTGAAAAACGGGCTCCGCCAGGGGACGGAGGAGATCCAGGACATCGACAAGCTCAAGCTGATCAAGATGACCTATTCCTACGTCCTGAGCAGGGAGGAGCTGGAGCAGGACAACCGGGAGCTTTTCCTGCTGAAGAAGTACAACGAGAACATCATCCGTAACCTTCCCATCGGGGTGATCATCCTCGACCAGAAAAAAAGGATCTCCATCGTCAACTTCGCGGCCGTGAAGATCCTTGCCCTGAAGGACGAGGTGCTGATGGACCAGCCGGTGGCGACGCTCCTTTCGCGCTGCGGGATGGAAAAACGCGCGGAGATCGAGGAGAGAATCACCGCCAAGGAGGAGCACGTCTGGGAGGAGCTGCACTGCGCGGAAAAAGGGCTGGTCCGCCTGCGTGTCTTCCCGTTCCAGGACGACGAGTACAAGCACCTGGGCACCATCCTCGTCATCGAGGACATCTCGCGGGACCGCTATTTCCAGGACTACCTGCTGCGCTCCGAGAAGATCGCCTCCATTGCGGAGCTTGCCACCGGGGTGGCGCACGAGATCTCCAATCCCCTCAGCGTCGTGCTCAACTACGTGGATCTTCTCAAGCGCCACCACGCGAGCGGCGCAGACGCGGAAAGACTCTCCAAGATCGAACGCGAGCTGAACCGAATCGGGGAGATCATCGGCAGCCTGCTTTCCTTCTCCAAGGTGCGCAAGATCCCCATGGAACCGCTCAGCGTCGCCCGGATCATTTCCGACGTCGTTCTCCTCGTGGACCACAAGATCCACGAAAAAGCGGTGAACCTTCGCCTGCCAGCCGTGCCGGACGATCTGCTGGTCTACGGGGAGGAGAACAGCCTGAAGCAGGTCTTCGTGAATCTCCTCATCAACAGCGCGGAGGCCGTCCTCGAGCACGGGACCGTGGAGGTAGCCGTCAAGCGCATCGAGGCTGACAACTGCGTGGAGGTCTCGATCATCGACGACGGCTGCGGCATTCCTTCCGAGATCATCGACAGGATTTTCGATCCTTTTTTCAGCACCAAGGCGGGAAAGAAGAACACCGGCCTCGGACTCTCCATCTGCCAGCACATCGTGGAATCCCACGAGGGGGTGATCATGTGCTCGTCCGAGGAGAACACCGTGATGAGCGTGCGGCTTCCGATCTACCGCCCGTAGCTATCGCACGGTGACCTTGTATCCCCTCACCTCGGTGCGGCCCGTGCCGGTGATCACCTCGTTTCCCAGCTCCAGCCCGGTCACGTAGAGATTGTCCCCCAGCAGCTTTCGCGACTGCAGGAAAGCGGCAAAAGCTCCAACGTCGAGCGGTCCTTTCAGGACGGGTGTTCTGGCGAGGAAGGCCACGTATGTCCACTTCTGGGGGTTCTTGCCGGAAGCGTCGCCATGAGATTCGCGGACGAAGACATCAAAGGTGGTGCCGTCAAGCGTGAACACGTCTGTCCACACCCCTGCCGGTGTCATTCCCTTGTTGTCGATCCAGATCATGACCTCGTGGGTTATGGCAGTCGGCCCCGCGGGCAAAGAGGACACGGTCCAGAACTCGAAGGCCATGTTGCACATTCCCGTGGCCTCGAACGAGATGTCGTAATCCACCGTGATTCCGCGTGAGCCTATGAGGAGCGGAAGGTTGTCCGCCCGGCCCTGACGCTTTGCGTCCCAGGGGCTGTCCCCATACATCACCTCCGGATACGCAACGACGCCGTCGCTGGAGGGCCACCGCCACTGCCACCCGAAAGCGATCTCCCCGTTCGCGGTGCTCGTGAAGATTGCCTGCTCGTGCGGCCCATGCGCGGCCGCCCTGTTCCACGTGTTGTTGCTGAGCAGGTAGCCGCCGCCCAGGGACAGGGAAGCAAAGTCCCTGCTGAGACGGACGTCGCCGGTCTGCCGTTCATGCATCTGGGAGAGGCACCCCGTGAGCACAATGGCGCACACCAACCCCGCCACACAGGCTCGCAGCCGCGGCATTCACATCCCTTTCCCCGTCACCTGCTCTTCGCTTTTCACGAACGTCCCGCACGTGGTGCAGTACCAGCTGCTCACGCTGATCTTCACCGTGGTCCCGTCCGGATCCATCCGGGTCGTGTTCTTCTTGCGAACCTCCATCTCCCGCGGCTCGCGGCAACGCGGACACAGCTCGTTCATGACGCACCTCCGCTCTCACTCGGATGCCGGATTGTATCACAGCGGGGCGCTAGTCCATCATCAGGGAGGAAATGTCGATCTGCAGGAGCGTCTGGTCCCTGAAATAAAAGGTTGTCGAGTTGGTGATCTCCTGCGTAAAGGGCACATTGTAGGAAACGGAGTTTTCCTGCGTGTCCTGCGGTGGACCGAAGAGCTTCATGATCTGCTCCCGCGTGGTCTCTCCGAGCCGGATCCCGTACTTCAGGGGGAACTGGTTGCCGCGCAGCTGGATGAGGACGAGGTTCTCGACGTCCTTGCCGATGACGTGAAGGTAGACCAGGTCCCCAAAGGCATACCGCAGCGTGATGATGGAGTTGACAATTCTCGGGTCGTGCTCGCTTGGGGCATCCCGAGTCAGGGTCTCACGGGGGCGGCCGAGCACCTTTACCGCGTCTGTGTGCACCTGCATTCGAGAGGCGGGAAGGGCGACCGAGGCGAACGGGTTGATGGAGAACGCCTGGACCGACGGAGGTCCGCTCTCTACCGCGGCTTTCCCCGGTGGCGGGGGCGCCGTTCCGCAGCCCGCCGCGCACAGGAGGGCGAGCGCGCAAGCGAGCACTCGTACGTGCGAACGCATAGGCGGTCTATGAATATAGGCCCGGTCCGCGGGCATTTCTATTTCGTGTCTGCTTCTTCTTCCAGGTAGAACCGCATGATCGTGCTCCCGATCACGATCCGGTCCCCGTACTGCAGGCGGCTCTTCTCCGAGAGCTTTCGCGAGTTGAGGAAGGTGGAGTTCGTCGAGTTCAGGTCTTCGATGAAGTAGTCTCCCGCCCCGTCCACTGACACGGCGCAGTGCCGCCGGCTCAGGAGCGGGTCATCTATGACGAACTCACAGTCACCCTGGCGCCCAAGGACGCTGTGAGGCTGGTCGATCACGAACGTCGTTCCGAATCCCATGCGGGAAAGGATGACCAGGAGAGCTCTCTTTCCCAGCGCCGCCGAATACTTGAACTTCTGCGGGTCTTTCCTGATCTGTGTATTCTCTCCGCCGTTCACAACGGGATCATCCCGGCGCCGGCAGCGGCTGTCAAGGTGCGCTTGCCTCCCCGCCGAACGGCGGTAGACTGTCGCCTCGGCGCGTGCTTCAATCCCGGCCAAGGAAACCACGCATGGCAATACTCCTGGCCGGTCTCTCCGCGCTGATGTACGGCGCGGCTGACTTCTGCGGGGGGATGGCGACGCGCAGGGCGCCGCTTCCCGCCGTGCTCGCCTCTTCCCAGGCGGTGGGCCTCGTGGTCGCCGCGGTTGCATCCCTCGCTTTCGGTTTTCACCTGACTGCTCCGTCAGATCTCGCCTGGGGCGCCCTGGCCGGCGTATCGGGAGCCGCCGGTATTGCCGCGCTCTACTACGCCCTGGCCACGACAGTGGTTGCCGTGGCATCCCCCCTGGCCGCCGTTACGGGTGCCGTCATACCGGTCCTCCTGGGAGTTGCCGCGGGGGAAAGGCCAGGCTCCCTGGCGTGGGTGGGAATCGGGATGGGAGTGTGCGCCATTGCTCTGCTCACCGCGGGACCTTCAAAATCTCCCAGGGAGCGAGCAGTCCGTCGCGCGGCGCTCCTTGGCGTGCTGGCTGGTCTCGGATTCGGACTGTTCTTCTTTTCGATTTCCAGGACCTCTCACGCTTCGGGCCTGTGGCCGCTGGTGGCGGCCAGGATCGCAACCGTTTCGCTCGTGGTTCTTTTTGCCGTTGCGGCTCGCAGGCCTCTGCGCCTGTCGAAGGCGTCGCTTCCCATGGTTCTCCTCTCGGGAGGACTGGACATGGGAGCAAACATCGCGTTCCTTCTTGCGAGCAGGAGCGGGATGCTGAGCATCTCTGCCGCTGTCGCCGCCCTTTACCCGGGGCCCACGGTCATCCTCGCCTGGATCCTGCTGAAAGAGCGCGTGACGGCGCCCCGCGTGGTGGGGCTGGCCCTTGCCCTTGCCGGTGTGGCGCTCATTTCCGCGTGAGGGTCGCCCTGTCCGGAGCCCGCAGCCGTTCGAACCTCAGGCAGACCTTGCCCTCTTTATCCTGGCGCCCAGGATGATGAGGACGATGCCGATGATCCCGAGCCCCCCGCCGATGACAATCCAGCGCTTGTGCCCGGCCATCTGTCCGTAGGAAAGGACATTCGTCCCCTGAAGCGCCCAGATCACCCCGACCACAAGGAGAAGAACGCCGAGTACGATGAGAACCCATTTCATAGAAGCAAAGATAGCTCTTTGCGGATGCGCGGGACAGCGAGCGGGACAGCAACAAGAAGCGAACGGTTGCCCGGAGCGCGGCGCAATCGTACCATTGCCGTATGAGGGCAGGCCTTGCGGTCTGTCTCCTGACGCTCGTGGCGGCTTGGGCATTCGGGGCCCCCTCCGACGTGCCTGTCACACCGACTCCCGCTCACGACCCTGCCATCATCAGGGAAGGAGACTGGTACTACCTGTTCACCACGGGTCCGGGGATCACCATCCAGCGCTCGCGCGACCTGGTATCCTGGTCCGTGGTCGGCTCGGTGTTCCGCACCCCTCCCGACTGGACGTACAGGGACGTGCCACGGTTCGACGGCACTGTCTGGGCACCCGACATCTCGTTCGTCCACGGCCGCTACCTCCTCTACTACGCGGTGTCCTCGTTCGGGAGCAACCAGTCCTGCATCGGGCTTGCCACCAATGCCACCCTTGACCCCCACAGCCGCCAGTATCGCTGGGAGGACAAGGGAAAAGTCATCGGGTCCCTGCCATGGAAGGACGATTGGAACGCGATCGATCCAAACCTCGCCGGGGATGATGAAAACCACTTTTTTCTGGTCTTCGGCTCCTTCTGGGGCGGCATCAAGATGGCGGCAATCGACCCTGACACCGGAAAGCTGCTGAAAGACCCGCCCGACCTCATCTCGCTCGCGCGGCGCCCGTCCGTGGCCGCGGATCCCATCGAGGCGCCTTTCATTTTCCGCCACGCTGATATGTACTACCTGTTCGTTTCTTTTGACTACTGCTGCCGCGGCATCAGGAGCGACTACAAGATAGCCGTTGGACGATCCTCGCGGCTCACGGGGCCCTACGTGGACAGGGACGGCAAACCGATGACCGAGGGCGGCGGCACAATAGTCCTGCAGAGCTACGACGACGTGCACGGCCCCGGCCACAACGCGGCCATTCATGACGGGGACACGGACTGGCTCGTCCACCACATGTATGACGGGACCCGGGGCGGAATGGCGGTGCTGCAGGTTCGCCCCCTCGCCTGGAGCGATGACGGATGGCCTGTTGCCGGCCCGCCGCTTTCGGCGCCGCGGGCTTTTCAGTAGCTTGACGCTCTGTGCGTGTTTTAATAAGGTGTAATTGGCTTGGATAGGATCGGAGTAATTCAATACGACTCATGAAATCAGTCCGACAGAGGGAATGATGTCGTCGCGCGGTGCGTGCTCGCGCGCACAAGGGTTGGCCAAGCATCAGGAGTCCATGGAGTGAGCCGCCAGATCCTTTCGATGCGGAAAATCGACAAGCGCTTCACGGGTGTGCATGCGCTTCGCCAGGTGGATTTCGACCTCGACGAAGGCGGAGATCCATGCCCTGGTCGGGGAGAACGGCGCGGGCAAGTCCACGCTCATGAAGGTTCTCATCGGCATCAATTCCAAGGACTCCGGTGAGATCCACTACCTGGGCCACCCGTTCAACCCGCGGGACCCCAAGCATGCCCTGGAGATGGGGATCGGGATAATCCATCAGGAATTGAACATGATGGACCATCTCACGGTGGCCCAGAACATCTTCATTGGCAGAGAATCCACCCGGCTGAACGGCATCTTCCTGGACAAGCGGGAGCAGAACCGCATGACGGAAGAGCTGTTCAAACGGCTCAAGATGAACATCGACCCCAACGAGCCCCTGGCGCGGCTGACCGTCGGGAAGCAGCAGATGGTGGAGATCGCCAAGGCGGTGTCGCACCGCCTTCGAATCCTGATCCTGGACGAGCCAACCGCGGCGCTGACGGACGCCGAAATCGACGAGCTGTTCACCATCATGCGGGACCTGGCCAGCAGAGGCGTCGGCATGATCCACATTTCCCACCGCCTTGACGAGATCCACCGCATCGCGGATCGGGTCACGGTGCTGCGCGACGGTGAGCGAGTCGACACCAGGAAAACCTCGGAGGTGACGAAGCAGCAGATCATCAACATGATGGTCGGCCGCGTCATTTACGAGCAGCCGAAGACCCGCAGCAGCGTTCCCGCCGGAGCGCCGGTCGTGCTTCGGGTGAACCGGCTGAACGCCGGGAGGCTCGTGAAGAACGTCAGCTTCGAGCTGCGCCAGGGAGAGATCCTCGGCGTCGCAGGGCTGATGGGGTCCGGCAGGACGGAGACGGCCCGGGCAATCTTCGGCGCGGACGAGGTGCAGAGCGGCACAATCGAGGTCCGCGGGCGGCGTGTCTCCATCCAGTCGCCGGAGGATGCCGTGGCGTACGGCATCGGGTACCTGTCGGAAGACCGCAAGCGCTTCGGGCTGGCGGTCAACCTGAGCGTGCGGGACAACCTGGCCATGGCCACCTATGACCGCTTCCAGCGGGGCCTGTTCATCCACGCGACGAAGGTCCGGCGGGTCACGGAGGATTACGTCCAGAAGCTGAATATCAGGACGCCGTCCCTGGAGCAGCTGCTGCGAAACCTTTCGGGCGGCAACCAGCAGAAGGTCGTCATCGCAAAGTGGCTGATCCGCAACTGCGACATCCTGATCTTCGACGAGCCGACCCGCGGAATCGACGTCGGGGCAAAGAGCGAAATCTACACGCTGATGAACGAGCTGACTCGTGAGGGAAAGTCGATCATCATGATCTCTTCGGAGCTTCCCGAGATCCTTCGCATGAGCGACCGCATCCTCGTGATGTGCGAGGGAAGGCTCACCGGGGAGCTTCCCATCGAAGAGGCGAGCCAGGAGGCAATCATGGAGTACGCAACCATGGGGCGCCAGGAAGTCCTCAGCGAGGAGCTGATGCATGGCGTGACATGACGCTTGAAAGCAGAATGCAGCGCTTTCGCGAGCGCGGGCTGAAGTGGGCGCTTGCCCCCGGGGCGCTGGTCATTCTCTATATCTTTTTCGGAATATTCGGGCGCGACTATTTCTCCTACCCCACCCTGGTGAACATCATCGATGCCGCCTTCTACATCGGGTTCATCTCGATGGGCGTCACCTTCGTCATCATCAGCGGCGGGATCGACCTTTCCGTCGGGACGGTCATGATGTGCGGCCGCCATCACCGGCGGCACGGCGCTCAAGAACGGGTTGCCCATGGTCCCCTCGCTTCTCCTGATCGTCGTCGTGGGCCTCGCCTTCGGGTTCCTCAACGGCTTGCTGGTCTCCCGGCTGAAGATGCCGCCGTTCATCGTCACCCTCGGCACCATGATGATCTCCATGGGCGTCGGCTCCATCGTCTCCAACGTGGCGAGCGCCACCTTCCCCATCCGCGGCACGCCGGGCGGATGGTTCAAGAGACATCTTCCTCTACCTCAGCCCGAGCGGAGGAGCCATCCCCACGGGCGCGTTCCTGCTGGCCGCCGTGGCCGTGATCTGCCACCTCATGCTGTCCAACACGAAGCTGGGCCGCTACACCTACGCCATCGGCAGCAACCTGGAGGCCGCCCGGCTCTCCGGCGTCGACGTGAAGAAGTGGCAGATGCTCGTCTACGTCATCGCCGGCGGCACCGCCGGCATCGGCGGGATCTCCTACGCCGCCATCTACACCACGGTTCTCCCCGCCCAGGGGCAGGGCTTCGAGCTGTACGCAATTGCCGCGGCGGTCATCGGCGGCACGTCGCTCGCGGGAGGCATCGGCACGATCTGGGGAACCATCATCGGCGTGTTCATCATGTCGGTGCTGGCCACCGGCCTGCCCTCCCTGAACCTGGAGGCCCACTGGCAGACATTCTTCACCGGCGTCATCGTCATTGGCGCTGTGCTTCTGGACATGTACCGCAACAGGAAGGCAGCGGAAGTCCGGATCGAAACGCCGGCGGACCTCTACAAGGCGTCCATGACTGAAAAGATCGCCGCCCTCAGGAACGAAGCGTCTCTGCGAAGGTCGGGAGGGGACGCGAAGGCGGCTGCGTCCGTTCAAGCGCAGATTGCGGCGGCGCAGAAGCGAATTGAGGACCACCTTCGCGAAGATGAAGGCGGAGGAGAAGGCGGAGCAGGCCCGGATCCGGGCGGAGGAACGCGCTGCGGACCACGAGTTCGCGGAGATGCTCAAGCACGAGGAGCTTTCAGAACAGGAAGAGAATGGAGCGGCAGCCCTAGCACGGTACGCCGTGCTATCACGGTACGCCGTGCGGAAGGCTGCAGGACTCCTGAAAGTGGTGATCAGCCCGGAGCGCATGTTCCGGGCACGAAAACTCAAGAGGAGGTATCTATGAGATTCTTCAGACGGGTCGGGCTGCTGCTCGTAGCCGCGGTATTCTCGTTGCCGCTGGTGGGATGCAAGCCAGCGAAGATCTACATTCCCGTCATTTCGAAGGGCTTCCAGCACCAGTTCTGGCAGACGGTCAAGAAGGGCGCTGAGGCCGCGGCGGCTCAGTACAAGGTGGACATCACCTTCGAAGGGCCCCCGACGGAAGCCGACATTCAGCCCCAGGTGCAGATGCTCGTGAACGACATGGCGAAGAATCCCTCCGCCATCTGTCTTGCAGCGCTCGACACGAACTCTGTCATGGATCAGCTGAACCAGGCGCTTCAGAAGCACATACCCATCATCGGGTTCGACTCCGGAGTCCCGAATGCGCCAAAGGGCGCGATCTACGCGACCGCCGCCACCAACAGCTATAACGCAGCGGCACTGGCCGCGGACAAGATGTTCGCCGTGATCAAGGACAAGATCGCAGCGGCAAGCGCGGCGCACCCGGTCACGATCATTGACTTCAACCAGGACGCCACAAGCATGTCCGTGACGCACCGCGGAAAGGGCTTCCGCGACGAGATGATCAAGCTCATCACGACTGATGGCGGCAAGCAGGCCACCGATATCAAGGTCACGGGAAACCCGGCCTACATCGCGCCTGACAGCCCGACCAGCGGGAAGGCGATCATCATCGACGTGGTGGTCCCTGCTTCGCCCAAGGACACTGACGCCACCAACACGGCTCATGCTGTGCTGGACACGGGTCAAGTCAGACCACATCCTCGGCATCTTCTGCTCGAACGAAGGGACAGCAAGAGCGATTCTCGCCGCCTCCAACGACGGCAGCTGCGCTGCCCAAGCAGTATCCCGGCCTGGTGGTCGTCGGCTTCGATGCCGGCAAGGCTCAGAAGGCCGCCAGTGCGCAACAAGTACTTCCTCGGTTCCATCACGCAGGACCCCTACCAGATCGGGTTCAAGGCGGTGGAGCTTGCCGTCAAGGCCATCAAGAAGCAGCCGGTGGCGGACGTGGACACGGGAGCCAAGTTCTATGATTCCACGAACATAGATAACCCGGACATTGCGCAGCTTGTCTACGATTGAAATTTTCTCCGTCAGGTACGTCGCCTGAGCACATCAGGCAGTTGGCCCGCCGAAATGGCGGGCCTTTTTGTAGCCTCATATCTGCGGACAGCCGGGCTACAATTCGGTAGCTCGACAAATTTGAGATCTACAATCCTGTATCGTTCGACGGCCCGCAGGCAAACCTTCCGTGCGGACTGCTTCTGCTCTTATTCCTTACGCCGTTAACAGTAGCGCCGAGGTGATGCGCGCGGCCTTTTTGGCATGCTCCTTGCAATATCACCAACGACAGGCGAGGGGAAGAAAGGAGTGGCGGCGGCGATGAAAAGAATCGAAGCGATCATTCGGCCTTCCAAGGTCAACGACGTATATAAGGCCCTCGAGCGGGTCGGGCACCGGGGCCTCATGATCTCTGAGATAGAGGGGCACGGAATAGAGAAGGGAGTAGAGCAGCAGATACGCGGCAAGACGTACAAGGTGGACCTGATCACCAAGGCCCGCATCGAGCTGGTCGTGTCCGACGAGGAGGCGGAGCAGATCGTCATGGCCATCCAGAGGGCGGCCCTGACGGGCCATATCGGGGACGGGAAGATCTTCGTCCATCCGGTGGACGATGCCGTGCGCGTGCGCACCGCTGAAAGGGGTGAAGCGGCCATCCGCTAGCACCAGCTTGTTGCCGTGCGCGGGAGTGATGTATAATCCCCGCATTCAATGCAAGCGTGCCGTGACTAAGAAGGAGGAGGAGTATGAGAAACATCTTCAAACTGATCCTGCTGGTGGCGGCCATGGCCGTGGCTTCGACCGCCTTCGCGCAGGGGGCGCCCCCGGCCGCGGGTGACAGCCTGACCGTCGGCCTGCTCATGGTCGGTCCGTACAACGACCACGGCTGGAGCCAGGCCAACTACGACGCCATGCAGTACGTCGTGAGCAAGGTCCCGGGCGTGCAGATGATCTACCTGGACAAGGTGAACCCGGCGGACCGCCCGGGAACCACCGCATCCCAGCTTGCCGAGAGCCTTGTCGCAAAAGGCGCGAAGCTGGTCATCTTCAGCTCGGACGACATGAGCGATGAAGCGGTGAAGTTCGCGCAGGCCCACCCCGACATCTTCGTGATCATGACCTCGGGCAGCCAGGTCTGGAAGGACGGCAAGGACTACAAGGACCTGCCCAACATGGTGAACATCATGGGGCGCATGGAGTACACCAAGATGATCGCCGGTGTCGCCGCCGCTCTCACCACGAAGACCGGTCAGATCGGCTACCTGGGTCCGCTCATCAACGACGAGACCCGCCGCCTGGCCTCCTCCGTGTACCTTGGCGCGCGCTACGCGTGGGTGAACTATCTGAAGAAGGACCCCGCGAAGCTGAAGTTCAAGGTCACCTGGATCGGGTTCTGGTTCAACATCCCGGGCGTGACCTCCGACCCCACGCAGGTCGCTGATGACTTCTTCAACAGCGGCTACGACGTCGTCATCTCGGGCATCGACACCACGGAAGCCACCACGGAAGCCGTCAAGCTGGCAGGGCAAGGCAAGAAGGTATGGGCCATCCCGTATGACTATGCGGATGCGATCAAGGAAGGCCCGACGGTCGCCCTCGGCGTGCCGTATTTCAACTGGGGCCCCGCGTACGCAAAGACCATCAAGACCGCCATGGACGGCACGTGGACGTCTCACTTCGAATGGAACGGCCCGGACTGGAAGAACATCAACAACCCGGACACTTCGGCGGTCGGGTTCAACAAGGGCGCCGCTCTCTCCAGGTTCGCTTCGAACGGAGTGGACAAGTTCATCAAGCAGCTTGCCGGCGGACTGAACCTCTGGAAGGGCCCCCTCACCCTCCAGGACGGGACCGCCTATCTCAGCGCAGGCGAGGTTCCCACCGATCAGCAGATCTGGTACCTGCCCCAGCTTCTCATGGGCATGGAAGGCCAGAGCGTTTCCAAGAAGTAAGCTGTTCCTGGCCGCAGAAATGACGGGGGGCGGGACGAACGCGTTTCGCCCCCTCCTCTGCGGGCTGGACTCTCGTTTCACCACGTGACAGAAGCTGTGCATGCGGGTTGAGCTGCGAGGCATCCACAAGACCTTCGGGCAGGTTCACGCAAACGCGGGAATCTCCCTGGTCATTCCTTCCTCGACAATCCAGGGGATCCTGGGAGAAAACGGCGCCGGGAAAAGCACGCTGATGAAGATCCTCTCGGGCTTCATTCTGCCCGACAACGGAGAGATCGCTCTCGACGGGACAGCCGTCGTCATCCATTCGCCGGCGGATGCGATCAGGCGGGGCATCGGAATGCTCCACCAGGACCCGCTTGATTTCCCGCCCATGAAGCTCGTTGACAATTTCATCCTCGGCCGCGAAGGGTCCCTGTTCCCCGACAGGCGGGGAGCCGCCCGGGAGTTTCGCGAGCTGGCATCCCAGTTCGGGTTTGCCCTGGACCCGGATGCCTATGTCGATACGCTGACAGTCGGGGAACGCCAACAGCTGGAGATCCTGCGCCTGCTCTGGCTGGGTGCCCGGGTGCTGATCCTGGATGAGCCGACCACCGGAATCAGTCAGCCGCAGAAGGAAAAGCTGTTTGCCACCCTGAAGACCCTTGCCTCCCGCGGCGTGACCATCATCTTCGTCTCCCACAAGCTGGAGGACGTGGAGTACCTGTGCTCGCAGGTGGCCGTGCTTCGGCAGGGCAAGCTGGTTGGCACGGCGTCCCCGCCCTACGAGACGCGGAGCTTCGTGCAGATGATGTTCGGCAGGGAGGTATCTTTCGGAGGCCGGCGGAGCGGGGTCGCGGGCCGTCCCATTCTCAGCCTGGAGCGTGTCTGTCTCGAGGGCGTTCGGCTGCAGATCCAGGACGTGACCCTGGACGTGCATGCGGGCGAGGTCATCGGCCTGGCGGGAATGGAAGGTTCGGGGCAGGCGATGTTTCTTTCGGCCTGCGGCGGACTGGCCCGACCGGTGGCCGGGAAAATCGGTCTTGACTCGCGCAACGTCACGGGGCAGTCCCACCACTCCTTCAAGAGGCAGGGCGTCGTGTACCTTCCCGCCGCGCGCCTGGAACGGGGACTCGTTCCCGGACTGACGCTGACCGAGCACTTCGTTCTCTCCGAAGGGGCGGGCGGCTTTTTCATCGACCGGCGCGCGGCAGCGGGACTGGCGGCGGAGCGCATCCAGACCTTCAACATCAAGGGGACCCCGACGAGCACCGTGGAGTCGCTCTCCGGCGGAAACCAGCAGAGGATGTTGCTGGCGCTCCTTCGAACGCCCCTTTCCCTGATCCTGCTGGAGCATCCCACGCGAGGGCTGGACATCGAGTCAACCATGTACGTGTGGGCGAAGCTCAAGGAGCGCTGCGCTCAGGGCACCGCAATCGTGTTCATTTCCGCGGACCTCGACGAGATCCTGCAGTACAGCGACCGGGTGGTCGTCTTCTTCACGGGGCGCGTTTCCCCGTCGCTTGCGGCGGAGTCTTTGTCCGTGGCTGAGCTCGGCGAGCTGATCGGAGGCAAGGGGTGGGAGCGATTTGCCGGGGAGGCGGCGCGTGCGTAAAGCCCGCCCCCTGAGCGCTCTTCTCCAGCTGGCCGCAGTTGTGGTGGCCCTCGCCCTCACCACGGCCGTGCTGGTCGTCACCAAGGCACCGCCGTTCCAGGCGTACAAGAACATCGTGCTCGGCGCGGTAGGTTCCTGGGACGAGATCTCCAACGTCCTGGTTTCCTGGGTCCCGTTGCTCCTGGTCACCGCCGGGCTGATCCTCACATTCACGGTAGGGCTGTGGAACATCGGGATCGAGGGCCAGATCATCCTCGGCGCCATCTTCACCACGTGGGCACTGCGCCTCCTCCAGTCAAGCGGCATGCATCCCGCCTTCATCATCACGGCAAGTATCCTGGCGGGCATGGTGGGCGGTGCCCTCTGGGCCGTGCTTGCCGGAGCGCTCAAGGCCTTTGGCGGCGTGAACGAGATCTTCGGGGGACTGGGGTTGAACTTCGTTGCCACGGCCCTCAACCTGTGGCTGATCTTCGGCCCCTGGAAAAGGCCCGGCGTCGCCTCCATGTCGGGGACCATGCCGTTCCCGCGCGCGCTCTGGCTGCCGACCCTCACGGCGCAGTCGCGCCTCAGTCCTTCCGCTCTCATCATCGCCATCGTCGCCATCCTGGTGGTGTACTTCCTGATCAGGGGCACGTACTTCGGGCTCAGGCTGAAGGCGGTGGGCAGGAACGCGAACGCGGCCTACCTCCTGGGAGTTCCCACCTGGCAGTACATGATGGCGTCCTTCGCGCTGTGCGGCGTATTCGCCGGGCTTGCGGGGGCAATCCAGGTGACCTCCGTCTACAACCGGCTGATCCCCGCGATATCCAGCGGCTACGGGTACATGGGGCTGATGGTGGCCATGATCGTGAACTACCAGGCTGCGCTTGCTGCTCCGGTTGCCCTCTTCTTTGCCGCTCTCAACGTGGGAAGCATCCAGCTTCCCATTGTCCTGAAGCTCGACTCGTCGCTCGCCGGAGTTCTGCAGGGGTCTCTCGTGCTCCTCGTCATCCTGGGGCAGGGGGTCCGGCAGCGCTTCTTCGGGAAAGAGCGCCCTTCATGAGCCCGGACCTTCTCCTGGTCGGCCTGGCGGGCGTGCTCACCGCGGCCTCACCCGTGCTCTTCGGCGTCATTGGGGAGACGATCTCGGAGCGTGCGGGCGTCATCAACCTCTCCATGAACGGCACAATACTGCTGACGGCGATGGGCGGCTTCGCGATTGCCCTCGCCACAGGCAACGTTGCGCTCGGGTTTCTCGGCGGCATGCTCATCGGCGGGCTTGTCGCCCTTGTCGTGGCGTTTGCCAGCATCACGCTGCGGCAATCGCAGGTCGCCGTGGGGTTTGTCCTGGCGCTCCTTTGCAGAGACCTCTCGTATTTCCTCGGCAACCCGATCATGGGATCCGCCGGGCCCCGCCTGGGCATTCTGCCCATTCCGTTCCTGCGCGACGTTCCTGTCCTGGGAGTCCTTTTCTTCCGCCAGGACGTCATGACGTATATCAGCTTTCTCCTGATCGCACTCGCGTGGCTCTTCATCTTCCGAACCCGCCCGGGCCTCATGCTTCGCGGCATCGGGGAACGACCCGCCGCCGCGTACGTTCGCGGGGCTGACGTGAACAGGCTGCGGTACCTCTATACAGTGGTCGGTGGAGCCATTGCCGGTCTGGCAGGACCAATCTACTCGCTCTCAGTGAAGGCGGGTTGGAAAGGGACCATCACGGGCCTTGACGGGATCGGGTGGATAGTCCTTGCCATCACGATCTTCGGCGGCTGGAACCCCTTCCGCGCTGCCTTCGGCGCCTACCTCTTTTCACTGTTGCAGTGGCTCGGCATCGTGCTCCAGCCCGCGCTTCCCGGCGTGCCTTCCCAGGTGCTCCAGGTGGCGCCTTTTCCCCTCATGATCCTGACACTGCTTCTCGTGAACATAGGGAACGCGGAATGGGTGGAACGGACCCTGGCCAGGCTGCCGGGCCCCGCCCGGCGCGCAATTGCGAGGACCCTTCGGGCCCTGAACGCCACCCCGCCCTCCGCCATGGGCACACCGTTCGAGAAGGAATAGCGCGCTCGCCCGGGGTCATGGTGACGGCCCCAGGACCCGGATTATGTTGAAGCTGCTCACGTCCACGAGCCCCATATCGGAGAGGCGAAGCTCCGGGATCACCACGAGGCCCAGCAGGCTCAGCTGCATGTTGGGGTTGTTCAGGCTGCATCCGCACTGCCGAAAGCCCGCCAGAACGGAGGAGGCGGCCCGGGCAACGGCGGACGCGGGCTCGCCTGACATCAGCCCCGCAATGGGCAGCACCACCTGGCCTATCACCGCGCCGTCCTTCACGACCACCTGGCCGCCCTCGGTGGCAGCCACCGTGTTCGCGGCAAGCGCCATCTGCTCCTCATCCGTTCCCGCCACCAGCAGCTGATGGCAGTCATGGGCCACCGTGGTTGCCACGGCGCACCGTGCCGTGAACCCGAACCCGTGCACGAGGCCGACGCTGACTTTGCCCGTCGCATGATGACGGTCCACGATTGCAAGCTTTGCGATATCCTGCTTCAGATCCGGCCTGACCTCTGCGCCTGTCACGGCGACGCTCATCTTCAGGTGACGGGTCGGGGCCTGGTTCTCGATTACGCCGATGACATGGGCGGCTGCCTCGGGGCCAAGATGACCCGCGGCGAGGCGGAAGTCCGCGGCGGCCAGGGGCCGCAGAAGGTGCACTGAATGCGTGGCCCACGCCGGGTAGGTGGCGGACGGCATTTCCAGCAGGAGACGGCCGTCCTTTGCGGCCACCTTGCCCCGGGCGACAACCACCTCCGCGCGGAAGCTTTCCAGGTCCTTCACAAGAAGGACGTCGGCGTACCGCCCCGGGGCGATCTGCCCCATGTCCCTGCTGAGGCCGAAATGCTCCGCCGTGTTGAGTGTCGCCATCTGGATGGCCCGCAGCGGCGCAAGACCTTCACTGATGGCGTGACGCAGCACCCTGTCCATATGGCCTTCGGTCACCAGTGTCTCCGAGTGCGAGTCGTCCGTGCAGAGGATGAAATGCCGGGCATCCAACCCGTTTTGCGTCAGCGCGGGAAGCTGGGCGGCCACGTCGTGCCACGCCGAGCCATAGCGGAGCATCACGCGCATGCCCTGGCGGATCCTGGCAACGGCGTCCTCCGCACGGGTGCCTTCATGGTCGTCCTGCGGTCCCCCGGCCGCGTACCCATGGAACGGGAGCCCCAGATCCGGTGACGGATAGTGTCCCCCGATCACTTTCTCAGCCTGCCGGGTGGCCGACATCTCCGCATGGACCTTGTCGTTGCCGTTGAAGACGCCGGGGAAGTTCATCATTTCTCCCAGGCCGATGATCCCGGGCCAGGTCAGGGCTTCCTCCACGTCCGCGGGGCCGATGACCGCCCCCGGTGTCTCCAGACCGGGCGCGGAAGGGACGCAGCTGGGAACCTGGACGAAGACGTGGATGGGCTGCTGCGCGGCTTCATCCACCATCAGCCGCACGCCGCGGAGACCCAGGACGTTCGCGATCTCGTGCGGGTCCACGAACATCCCGGTCGTTCCATGAGGGACCACTGCCCTGACGAACTCCGTCACGGTGAGCATTCCTGATTCGACGTGCATGTGGCCGTCCAGGAGCCCCGGGACCATGCAGCGGCCGTCCGCCTCCAGCACCACGGTGTCCGGTCCGATTGCATGGCGCGCATCTTCGCCGACATAGGCAATCCGGTGTCCCGAGATCGCGATGTCCGTATGCTCGATGATTTCGCCGGACTGCACGCAGATCCACTTTCCGTCCGTGATGACGATGTCCGCGGGTTTCCGCCCGACAGCCACGTCCACGAGCTTGCGCGAGTCTTTCAGCCAGAAGGTTTCCATTCCCATGACATCGATCCCTCTTGGCAGGAGAGTGTAGGGAAGATCACGGACGCAATCAAGCAACTGTCGTCAGCAGCGGTTGTCCGTTGCCGTCATCAGAGCCAGGTGACCTGTTCGATGATCGTCAACGACTTGATCCTGCAGCCGTCAAGCACCGCTTCGACGCTGAACGGATTGTAGGGCCTGCCATTGGGGCGAATCCTGTCAGGCTCCAGCATGAACTTCGCATCCTCTCCCGACACGTGGACCCGGGTCACGTGATAGACAGGGCCGTCAGGAGGAGAGTCCGGGAGGCGTCTGCCGAGCCCTCTGCCCTGGGGGAGAAACTTCCGCAACTGCTGCTTTCCCTTCAGGTGCCGCGGGACCATGATGTATCCTTGGACGCCGGACGCCCAGCTTGCAAACGCGATGTCGTCGGCAACGTACTTCATGCTGGCGTCGAAGTGTCCGGCGTCGTTTGAATCGTAGAAGGCCGTGACCACCGCCATCGGATCGGAGCAGGGAGCTGCGGAGCCCTGCCCGTGCGCGGTGCATGACGTCATCAGCCCAAGGCAAAGAAACAAAGCGGAAGCGAGGATCCGTCTCATCTGCAGCAAATATATCCACCGCCTCCTCATGGATTCAATTGCCGCGGTGCGGGCTGTGCGGCCCGGCCGCGGCGTTTTCCTTGACAGCGGCCGGCGCGGATGATACCGTCCCTCGAAACGGAGGCCGGAAATGCTGAAGGGAATATCGCCGCTGCTTTCTCCCGAGCTGCTGAAGGTCATTGCGGAGATGGGCCACGGGGACGAACTGGTCATTGCTGACGGGAACTTCCCCGCGGTCAGCATGGCTCGAAGGCTCGTGCGAGCGGACGGGCTGGGCGTGCCCCCGCTCCTGGAAGCCATCCTGGACCTTTTCCCCCTTGATTCCTTTGTCGAGCGTCCCGCGGCGTTGATGGCCGTGGTGCCGGGGGACCCCGCGAAACCCGCAATCTGGGAAGAGTATCGAGCCATTGTCCGCCGTCATGAAACAGGTTTCAAGGACTTCGAGATGGTGGAACGCTTCGCGTTCTACGCGCGGGCCAGGGAAGCGTATGCAGTCCTGGCAACCGGGGAAGCCGCCCTGTACGCTTGCGTCATCCTGAAAAAAGGCGTGCTGCGGCCGCATGGATGACCTGATAGAGAGACTTCCGAAGGCGGAGCTGCATCTCCACCTCGAGGGGACCATATCCCCGGAGACTCTCTGGGCCATGGCGGCGGCCAACCATGTCGCGCTCCCGGTCAGCTCCTTTCCCGAGCTGCAGGGCCTCTACCGGTTCACGAGCTTCGATTCATTCATCGAGCTGTGGCTCCTCATGTGCTCATGCCTGCGGACCGGCGAGTGACTACGAGCGCATGGTGGACGGCTTTCTTGCGGAGTGCTCCCGGCAGAACATCCGCTACGCCGAAGTGCACTTCACCCCGTACAACCACGAAAGGCTCGGCATCGGCGGGCGTCGCGCCCTGGAGATTGTCAGCAGGAAGCTGATGAGCTCCGAATCGGCGGGAGGGCCCGTGGTGAGGCTCATCACCGACATTTCCGGCGAATCGGCGGCCACGAGCGCGCCTTATACAATTCAGCTGCTCGAACAGGAGGCGCACCCGCTCATTGTCGCCCTGGGGCTTGGAGGGCCCGAGGTTGGATTGCCTCGAAGCGATTTTGCTGCCTGGTTCGATCGCGCTCGCAGGGCCGGCTACGCCGTTGTGGCCCACGCGGGGGAAACCGGGGGCGCCGTGCACGTACGCCAGGCCGTCGTGGATCTTGGTGTGCGCCGCGTGCAGCACGGTGTACGGGCAGCGGAAGATCCCGAGGTTCTTGACCTGCTTGCACAGAGGCGAATCTGCTGCGATATCGCCCTCACCAGCAATGAGTGCCTCAAAGTCGTGCCTTCCGTGGCGGCCCATCCGCTTCCCCGCTTCCTTGCCGCCGGCGTGCCGGTCACCCTCTCTACCGACGATCCGCCGTTCTTCTCCACCGACCTCATCCGCGAATGGCGGCGAGCCCGTGATGAGGTGGGGCTGAGCACGCGCGAGCTGTGGCAGCTCAACCTGAACGGGCTTCGCTTCGGCCTTGCTGACACGGCCACCCGCAGGCGCCTTCTCCTTGAGTTTCAAGAGGCCGCTGCCCGCCTGGATTCCCAGCTCGCTCCCTCCCCATCCGCCTGACCCATCCAACCCGTTACCCGCCGCGTATCTAGTACCCGGGCTTGCAGATGCAGGGCCCGAGGAGGTTCAAGAACATGAAGCGGACGATTGTCCTGTTTGTTTCGCTCCTGGTTGCTGGCGCGGCCTTCGCGTCAGGATCAGGCGGAGGAGGAGGCGCGGGGGGCGGCGGGATGGGGGTGAGCAAGTCGAGTGGACCCAGCAGCGCAACTGACTGGTACAACGCCGGCTACTCGGCTTCAGACGCGGGCAAGTACCAGGAGGCAATCAGCGACTTCAAGACGGCCATCTCCATGAAGTCGGACTACGCGGAAGCCTACAACATGCTGGGGTTCTGTACGAGAAAGCTCGGCAACGTGAACGAGGCGTTTGCCTACTATGAGAAGGCCTTGAAGCTGAAGCCGAACTTCCCCGAGGCCCGCGAGTACTACGGCGAGGCGTATCTCCAGGAAGGCAATCTCGCAAAAGCGGTCCAGCAATACATCATCCTCGAAAAGGCGGGGAACAAGAACGCCCGCGAGCTTCTTGAAAAAATCGAGGAGTTCGTGAACCAGAAGTCGTGACGCAGGGAACCTTTATGGGGCTTCGAAAGATACTGTTCGTGGTCCTTGCGGTCGCGGCGGTGACCGCCTGCCAGATGGGCGGCGGCATGTACGGGGGCTCGTACGGAGGCAGCGGTGGAGGAGGCACGGTGAAGGGACCCGGCTACAAGGGATCGAACATGGCCGGCATCGCGGTCTCAGGCTTCGCCTTCTCGCCGAGCTCCGTGACTTTCCAAGCAAAGTCGGGTGTCACCGTGACGTGGATGAACTATGACGGGGTCACTCATAACGTCACCGCGGATGGAGGCCTTTTTGGCGGCACCGGGACTGGCGACATGGCGCCGAACGGCAGCGTACAGCTTTATGGTGCCAACTGGCACGGCGCCGGGCTCGTACACCTATCACTGCAGGATTCATACTTATATGACCGGCGTCATCAATGTTCAGTCAGGATCGGCCGGAGGAGCCCTCATCAGGCCTGCGGGCCGGCGGGCTCCTGGTCCAGGATGCGCTCATCGTTTCTGGAAACGATACTGTGCCCCGGCGGGACGATGACGAAATCATCGTCCCACGGGCCATTGAAGAGCTTCTCAAGCAGCGACATGTTCCCCTTGCGGACCTCGAGCTGCCATCCCCGTTGCGCCGCGTCCCGGCGCGCGGCCTCAATGAAAGCCCCTTCGTTGCAGATGTCCATGTGCAGGTAAAGAAACCTGTCGTAGTTTTTCATCCAGTCTCCGAGGGTCTCGGAGAGGAAGTCCGCGTTTTCTTTTCCATACTTGCGGACCATTTCTTCGTAGGTTTCCGTCAGTCCGAGCTTGCCCATGACCCCCTGCTGGCCGTACGCGGGCCGGCCGTACTCGCGCAGCCCCTGCGGATCTTGCGCGGACCAGCTCTGGTTTCGCTCTGACCACCCGGTGGACAGGTAGTAGGTGCCGGGATGCGCGTCGAAATAGGAGCGGTACACGTCCCGGGAACCGAACAGGAAGGTGATGCAGTCGTGCGCGCGGGGCACCACAAGCGGGATTCCGCGAGCGGTCACTCCCACAAGGCCGTCGTTGCATCGGGCATACCCCAGGAGGATGGCCTCATAGCCAGCGGAGGGGTCCACGGCGTCTATCGTCGCCTGGATCTTCGTGACCATGTCCGCCGTCTCCAGGTCATGGAGACCTTTTCGGAGGAACTCAACGTCCACCTGCGCGGAGGAGGTTGCCGCGAGGTAGCAGGCCTCGCGGTAGATGATCTCGCATCCGATGAACTTGAGCTTGCGCGCGTCGAGGTTTCTGCCCATTGCGTTCATTGCAGCTGCTTTCCCGTCAGGCAATTTCCAGCTTGATCCGCTTGTTGATCCTGCCCTTGCTTTCGTAGCCGGTGACCTTGATGGTCCCGACCTCCGTGGTGTTGGCGACATGGGTGCCGCCATCCGCCTGGAGGTCCAGACCGCCGATCTCCACGATGCGGACCTCCCGGATCCCTTCCGGCAGAAGGTTTATCTTGGTGCGGATCAGGTCAGGTATCTGGAACGCTTCATCACGCGGCAGGACGCGCACCAGGATCGGGCGCGCGGCGGCCACCTCGGCGTTGATCCTTTTCTCGATCTCAGCCACCAGCTCGCGCTGAAGGGTCTCGAACTCGAAATCCATGCGCCCTTTCAGAGGCTCCATGTTTCCACCGGTCACCTGGGCCTTCCAGTCACGCCAGACCACGCCGCACAGGATGTGAAACGCGGTGTGAGTCCGCATCAGCTTGTAACGAAGCTCCCAGTCCAGCTTCCCCCGCACCGGGCTTCCGGCCGCCGGGGGCGCCCCATCCAGCCAGTGCCACACCATGTCTCCCTGCCTGGCCGTGCGCGTCACCGGGATATCGTTCAGCCATCCCCGATCGCGTGGCTGGCCTCCCCCGCCGGGAAAGAACGCGGTCCTGTCCAGGGCGACGGCCCGCTCTGCGTCGTTGGTCTCGACCACCAGCGCTTCAAACTCCTTCAGGTACGAGTCGCGATGGCACAAGAGCTCCGTCATCTGGCTTCCCGCATTCTCAGCCGTAGTGCTTCATGAACTGCACCCGTTCATATGCCGCCGGATCCTCGCTCTCCGCCTGGCTCAGCTTGCCCCGGAAGTCGGACAACGCCCGATAGCCGTGGCGTTCCATCCAGTCCGAGAGGTCCCGCAGCATGACAGCCGCGTGGCCAGCCCCACGTCTGCTCAGGGAGGAGGCAACCTGGACTGCCCTTGCTCCAGCGAGGAGCATCTTGACCAGGCCCGCGCCATCGTGGACCCCCGTGGACCCGGCAAGATCGCACTGGACGCGTCGGGCCATGAGGGCAATCCATCGAAGCGGCAGGCTGATTTCCTCAGGGGAGCTCAGGTACGCTTGAGAGGTCACGGCGAGCTTTTCGATGTCGAAGTCGATTGCGTAGAAGCGGTTGAAGAGGACCAGGGCAGAGATGCCCGTGCGGGAGAGCTGCTGGATCATCTGCGCCAGGGTGGAAAAGTACGGGCTGATCTTCAAAGCCACGGGAATCTTGACCTGCGCAAGGACCCGCTGGATGACAGCAAGGTAGTCCCTTTCCCGCTCTTCGCTGGTGCGCTTCAGGTCTGAGGGCAGGAAGAACATGTTGAGCTCAAGGCCGTCCGCCCCGGCCTCCTGCAGCTCCTTCGCGAACGTCACCCACTCATGGGAGTAGGTGCAGTTGATGCTGGCAATGACGGGGATGGCAACCGCCTCTTTTGCCCCCCGTACCAGCTCCACGTAGGATGCGATGCGGTCCCCGCGCACCTCGTAGTCATAGTATTCGTAGGACTCCAGGCTCATGCCCTTGGCCTTTGCCTGGGCGACGGCTCCCTCGTATTCCGCCGCGATCTCCTCTTCGAAGATCGACTTGAGCACCACGGCCCCCACTCCCCCCGCGGCTGCCTTTTTCACACCGTCCACGGTGGCCGTGAGGGCAGAGCTGCCCGCAACCAGGGGGTTGGCGAGCGCAAGTCCCATGTACTTAGTTCCCAGGTCGAGCATCAGTTTCCCCCATGATCAGTCCGCGCCCGAAGACGGGCTCAGGTCCTTTTTTCCTCGAAAACACCCAGCTCGCGGTTCTTCCGCACGCGATCCCAGGCGAACAGCCGGCCGTTCATGGCGATGTAGACCCCTCGGGGAACCAGCTGCACCGCCATGAGCGAACAGCCGAGGTTGAACACGGCATCAGAGTTGCTGAAGACATAGGGCACCATGGCGCCCGTCATGACGATGGTCTTTGCAAGACCGGCGCCGCCAAGCACCTCCGCGGTCTCCGCCATGGTATCCGTGCCGTGCGTGATGACAATCCGCTCCTCCGCAGCGCGGCGGCACGATTCCAGGATGGAGAGCCTGTTGGCGGTCTGCATGTCCAGGCTGTCGATGAGCTGGTTGAGCTCCAGCTCGATGGGGACCGTGCAGCGCACGAACTTCAGGATCTCCGGCAGGTGGGTGTCCCGGAAGGTGAGGCTGCCGCGTATCTCGTCGTACGCCTTGTCGAAGGTGCCGCCGGTGATGATGATCCGGATAGTCACGTGACCTGATGGTGACGGAAGAGGCCTTTTTTTTCAAGCGCGGCGGTCGCGCACCCGCCATTGAACGCAGGGCCGGAAGTTCCTGTACAAGCCCATCTGCTGGAATTGTCGTCTTGCCCGATTGCCAAAGGTGAATCTGTCTACTAAGCTGTTGCGGACGCCGATGAAACAACCCCGTGTCGTACAATTCCCTCGGGCTCGCAGGGTAGACGGTTGGTGGAAAGACCAGATAATCTGCGGGGATTCGCTCGAAATCCTGAAGGCAATGCCGAGTGAGACAGTTCATCTGGCTATCACTTCACCCCCGTACAACGTTGGCCTGGATTACGATGCACATAACGACAGGATGCCGTATGACGACTACCTGAGCTGGCTCGCTGAGTTCTGGAAGGAGCTTCATCGCGTTCTCGTCAATGGAGGGAGATTCGCGCTGAACATCGCTCCCACCAGCATCAAGGACTTCCGTCCAATTCACTACGACATGGCGCGAGACCTCATGAAGCTCGGATTCATCATGCGCACGGAAATACTCTGGTACAAGCAGACAATGCGGCGCCGTACGGCTTGGGGATCATGGAGAAGTCCTCGTAATCCCCACATGGTGCCAAGCTGGGAGTACGTGCTCGTATTCTGCAAAGGATCCTGGACCCTCGAGGGAAACAAAGAGGATGCGGATATTTCCTCCGAGGAGTTTATCAAGTACTCTGATGCATTTTGGACGATCCCACCTGAGACTCGGGGTCGACAACCTTTCCTCCGTAGTCTCTACCCGCCTCGACGGGGAAGGAAGGCTCCAGAAGAGAAGTCCGAAGGACATCCCGCCCCCTTCCCCGAAGAACTGATAAAACGGCTTATCAAGTTCTATAGCTATCGCGGAAATGTAATAATGGATCCCTTCGGCGGGACAGGCACGGTTGCCGCAGTGGCTAAACGACACGGTCGTCACTTTGTACACATGGATATTTCCAAGAAATACTCGTTGATCGCTGCTGAGCGAGTCGCAGCCGAGACTATACCCCTGTTCGACAATTTATCTTCAACGGGTGTTGAGGCCGAACCGGTACTTCACCGAACCGAAGAAAGACCCGCGATTCACCGCTTTCTTAGCCGACTCAAAAGGCGTGATCCACTCCCCGAAGAAAGCGGATAATGACGGTCTCTGATTCCTACAGAATCATCAAAGATCACTTGAAAGACTTCGGCGAAAATCCAGTGGCGGATGTAGGGAAGATTACCACGCTCGTTCAGGGCATCGGGATTCCTCCCAAGGAGGTCATGAAAACAGTCCAAGAAGTCTATATTGCTCATTACCTGGCGGTGAAAGGCGGTGACGCAAACAAGGCGCGACAAAGTTGGGTTGCCGCGAGCGGAAACAACTTCGAGGAGTTCATGCGCTTCTTCATCAACGTTGCCCTCAACCCCGAGGGCATTCTCGCCGTGAAGGGAGATCGGCTGCGGCAAAAGCCTTCCGCCGCAAATATCGTGGGCTTTCTGACTCTCAAGGCCAATCGTCGGTGTACTCAGACAACGACCGGAGTCTGGCCGGATTCAGACATCGTAGTCCTCACCAGAGAGAAGGAAGGCACCCTCAAAGCCTTTGCGCTGCTCAATTGCAAGACCAGCGATCATAGTCGAAACGATGCCGTGTTGTTCTGGGCTTTGGCGTTGAGAGACAACAACATCAGGTACTGCCTGCTGACTCAGGATCTTGACAATAAGTTTGTCAGAGGCGACGAGGATCCGCGGACCAGCAGTCTTCGAAAGAAGGCTGAAGCGTTTCTGGACAGGGTGTATTCGACCAACCCTGCCACAGTGGAATGCTCCCAGGTCAGGCGACTTGACTTCAAGACCCCCGGCGGCGCGGAGTCTCTTCTCAGTGATCTTCGTCGTTGGCGCCAGGATGTGGTGCCGGATTTCACTACTGGAGTGCTGAAAGAAGACTTGATCTAGCCAACAGGACGGTATTCCCAGCTCGAGAGCTATTTGGAGGGAGGGACGAGATTATGGTGTCCTTCAAAGACCTCGGAACACCGGACCATCCATGCACACGAGCCTTCCTCCGTGCTCGCATGCCCCGCAGAGCCCTATCCCGCAGCGCATATACGCCTCATGGGACATCTCCGCAGCCACCCCCGCGCCCCGGCACGCCGCAGTCAGCGCTTCCAGCATGGACTCCGGCCCGCAGGCGCGCACGTGGGAGAAACCTTCCGCGGACAGGAGTGGAGTGACAATATCCGTGACGAGTCCACGCGTGCCTTCGGTGCCGTCCTCGGTTGCCGCGTGGACGGGCACGCCGAGTGAGGAAAAGCGCCGGGTGAAAAGAAGGTCCTCCGCGGTTCGGGCGCCCAGAGCGGCCTCGACGCGGCATCCCGGGCTGGCCGCCAGGAGCCTCTCCGCCAGAAACGCAAGGGGCGCCGCGCCATAGCCTCCGCCCACAAGAAGGGTGCTTTCCCGCTCCAGGGAAAAGCCCGTCCCGAAAGGACCGCGAACCCAGAGGGTATCGCCAGGCCTGAGAGCGTGAAGGGCGTCGCTGAAGGGCCCCACCCGGGAGACAGTGAACATGAGAGGGTCGCCCCCGGAGATGCTGAAAGGCTTCTCATCCGCGCCGGGAAGCCAGAGCATCCCAAACTGCCCCGGCGCGCAGGCCATTGATCCGTCCAGAACAAGGGAGATCGTCTTTGCGTTCTCCGAGATCCTCTCCCGGATCCGAAAAGGCCGGGGGGCGCCGCCGGCCCTATCCATGAGGCCTCTCCCAGTCGGGAATGGGGGGAGGCGTCGTGACAACCGCACCGTGTCGGAGCGCCCGGGTTCTCCCCCGAATCTGCTCCAGGCAGGTAGTGCCGCGCTTATCCAGCCAGGCGGAAAGCTCCTCTCGGATCAGGGAGAAGACTTCACCGCCGCGGTAGAAGACCGCTGACCCGACGCCCACGGCCGTTGCGCCGGCGGATATCATCTCAACCGCATCAAGGCCGGTGAGCACTCCACCGGTCCCGATGATGGGGACGCCGACCACGGACGCAATGTCGAACACGCAGCGCAGCGCTATGGGCTTGAGGGCGGGCCCCGAGATCCCTCCGGTTTCGTTGGCAAGCACCGGGGCGCCTGACTCCGCGTCGATCAGCATGCCCGGCATGGTATTGATGGCGGTGATTGCATCAGCGCCGGCTTCCACCACCGCGCGCGCAATCTCCCCGATATCGTGCACGTTGGGTGACAGCTTCACCAGGCAGGGCAGCGACGTCACCTTCTTGACCGTTGCCGTCACCTCCGCAGCCGCCGACGGTGAGGCGGCGAACATCTCCCCATGCTCGGCTCCGAGGTTCGGACAGGACACGTTCAGCTCGATCATGTCAGGGCTCGCCTGCGCGAGCAGCGCGGCTGCCTGCGCGAAGCCTTCCGCCGTGTCCGCGGAAAGGCTTGCGATGAGCGGGACCCGCAGCGGCCGAAGGCGTCGCGATGCCTCCCGCAGCAGCTCCAGCTCCTCCATCACGCCAGGATTGGGAAGCCCCATGGCGTTTATCAGTCCCTGCCCCCAGTCCACTGCGGTGGGGTTTCTGTGACCGCGCCGGGGCGCGGGAGTGCATGTCTTGGCGGTGACGGCACCCGCGCCGCTTCGCGCGGCGCGCTCCAGCAGGGAAGGGGAAGTGCCCCAGATGCCGGAGGCAAGGACAAGCGGCGTGGGGAGCCGGATGTCAGCGATCCGGCAGGAAAGGTCAGCGGATCCCGAGGGCCGAGCGCACATCCGAGCGTACCGCCTCAGCAATCCGTCCGTGGCGCACCAGGACGTCCAGGAGCGCGCTGACGGTCATGACGGAATGAAGCTCGAGGCCTTTGGCGGCGAGCTCGCTTTTTCCTCCCTGTTCCCTGTCCACGAGCACCACCACGTCGTTGATTTTCAGCCCCGCTGACACCAGCGGCTCCATCGCCTCGATCTTGCTGGCCCCGGTGGTGATCAAGTCGTCCAGCACCACCACCGTGTCCCCGGCGGCGTAAGCCCCCTCGATCCCCTTCCTGGTTCCGTATTCCTTTACCTCCCTGCGAGGGTAGAGGAGGGGCCGACCACAAGCCATCGCCACCGCCTGTCCGATCGGCAGACCGCCGTACGGGATTGCCGCAATCCTGTCGAATCTCAGCCGCGCAAGGACCCCAGCCATCGCGGCGGCCACGGTTGCCATGAGCCGAGGATCGCTCACAAGAAGTCTTAAGTCGATGTAGATCGGAGACGTCTGCCCCGATTTCAGCGTGAACTTCCCCACTTTGACCGCGCCCAGCTCATGCAGGCCCAGGGCAATCTGCTCCGCAAGGCCGCCGTGTCTCGGCGTCGCATGGTCCTTTCCGTGGGCTGAAGCTCGGCAGGAGTTTATCCTGTCAGACAACTCCCGGGCAGCCGCCCCGGGGTCCGGAGCATTCCAGACCGCACGGGAGACATTCACCAGCACCCGGCCGCCATCCTGGTCCAGCCCTTCCCGGAGGCTTTCCTCGAGGTCCCCGCCCTGGGCGCCCACGCCGGGGAGGAGGAACCACATCCCGGGAGCGACTCTCCTGACACCCGCAAGCAGGTGCGGGTATGTTGCGCCTACCACCAGGCCGATATTGCCCTGGCCGTTCCAGTCACACGCCATGGCGGCAATCTTCTCATACAGCGGCGCGCCGTCCACGGACAGCTCCTGCAGGTCCCGGGCTCCGGGGTTCGAGGTATGGCAGAGGAGGAACACTCCCTTGTCTTTCCGGGAGGAGAAGCTTTCCACGCTGTCCCTTCCCAGAAGCGGGCTGGCAGTCACCGCATCCGCTTCGAGCACGTCGAAGCAGGCCTTCGCGTACGCGTCCGCGGTGGAAGCGATGTCACCCCTCTTTGCATCCAGGATGACGGGCAGGCCTCGGGAGTGCGCGTGCCTGATCGTTTCCCGCAGGATCTCCAGGCCGGAAGCGCCGCGCGCCTCGTAGAAGGCGGCGTTGGGCTTGCAGGCGCACGCGCTGTGCGCCGCGGCATCGATGATCTTTCGGTTTGTCGGGAGGATGTCCTGGGCGGGCACGTCCAACGGAGGATCCAGCCCTATACACAGGAGGGAATTGTTGCGGCGCGAGACATCTGACAGGAACGAAAAGAAGCCTTGCGTGCTCATGCCGTTGACTCGGAGGATACGGGGATGAGCTGTCTTGATCAAGGCCATCGGGCCGGCCACCGGGCCGGCCGCTCGCTCGGAACAGGAAACGCTTGTGCAGGGGACGCCCGTGCCGTACTGTAGCATGATTTTACAAAAGCCTGCCCGGCAATATACAAGACGGGCGCACCCGCCGCGCCCATACTTGCCGCGCGACACCGAAGCTGGAGGTTGGACTGATGCAGACCCTGGACCCGAAGACCATGAAGGATTGGCAGATTGCGGAAGCGGCGGAGGCCGGCATGAAGCCGGTGACCCGGCTCGCAAAGGAGCTGGGCCTGGAGGACAGGGAGCTTCTCCCCTACGGCCACTACGTCGCAAAGCTCGACTATATGAGCGTCCTGAACCGCCTGAAGGACAAGCCGGACGGCAAGTACGTGGAGGTCACAGCCATCACGCCGACGCCGCTCGGGGAGGGCAAGTCCACAACGACCATGGGGCTCGTGGAGGGCCTCGGGAAGATCGGAAAGAAGGTCATTGGCGCCATCCGCCAGCCGTCCGGCGGTCCGACCTTCAACATCAAGGGATCAGCGGCGGGCGGCGGCCTCGCCCAGTGCATCCCGCTCACGGATTTTTCCCTGGGGCTGACGGGAGACATCGACGCAATCACGAACGCCCACAACCTTTCCATGGTTGCCCTGACGGCGCGGCTGCAGCACGAGTTCAACTACGGGGACGCGGGCCTCAAGAAGCGCGGCCTGGAACGCCTGGATATCGACCCGCGCAACATTGCGCAAGGCTGGGCAATCGACTTCTGCGCGCAGGCCATGCGGGAGATCATCATTGGCCTTGGCTCGGACATGGACGGGTTCATGATGAAGAGCGGGTTCCAGATCACCGTCTCTTCGGAGATCATGGCCATCCTGGCGGTTGCCTCCTCCCTTGCGGACCTCAGGGAGCGCATGGGCAGGATCGTCGTTGCCTACAGCAGATCCGGCAAGCCGGTGACGACACACGATCTGCAAGTGGACGGGGCCATGACCGCGCTCATGGCCAAGGCCATCAACCCCAACCTGCTGCAGACAATCGAGGGACAGCCCGTCCTTGTCCATGCCGGACCCTTCGCCAATATCGCCATCGGGCAGTCCTCCATCATCGCGGACCGCGTGGCGCTGAAGCTCGCTGACTACCACGTGACGGAGAGCGGTTTCGCCGCGGACATCGGCTTCGAGAAGTTCTGGAACCTGAAGTGCCGCTTCAGCGGCCTCACACCGAGCTGCTCGGTGCTCGTGTGCACGATCCGTGCGCTGAAAATGCATGGCGGAGGGCCACGGGTGGCCCCGGGAAAGGCGCTGGACAAGGCCTACACGGAGAAGAATGTTCCCCTGGTGGAGAAGGGCCTGGAAAACCTCGTGGCCCACGTGGAGACGATCAAGCTTTCCGGCATCGAGCCGGTGGTCTGCATCAATCATTTTTACACCGACACGGATGAAGAGATTGCCGTGATCCGAAAGGCCGCTGAGAAGGCGGGTGCCCGCGTGGCAGTCTCACGCCACTGGGAAAAAGGCGGCGAGGGCGCCGTGGAGCTGGCGGAGACCGTGGTGGACGTGTGCAGGACTCCGCCGAAGTTCAAGTTCCTCTACGAGCTTTCCACTCCCCTGTCGGAGCGGATCCGGCTCATCGCGACCAAGGTTTACGGAGCGGACGGCGTGTCATACACCCCCCTTGCGCAGGAGAAGCTCAAAGCGATAGAGGCGGACGCAGAGCTTGCAAAGCTCGGGACGTGCATGGTGAAAACGCACCTCAGTCTCTCCCATGACCCGACCATCAAGGGCCGGCCGCGCGGGTGGACGCTCCCCATTCGCGACATCCTGCAGTACCGGGGGGCCGGTTCGATTGTTCCCGTGGCAGGGGACGTCAAGCTCATGCCGGGGACGGCTTCGGAGCCGGCGTTCCGCAATATCGACGTCGATGTGAAGACCGGGAAGGTGCGGGGGCTTTTCTAGAGGTAGCCTTCCAGCTCCTCCATGGGCAGGTATCCCAGCCTCGCCAGGATCTCGCCCAGCTTTTCACTGGGATGCTTTTTCTGCTCCGCGAGCGCTGTTTCGAGCTGCTTTTTTGTAATGACCCCGTTGTTGACCAGCGTCTCTCCCAGCGGCATGAAGACTTCCTCCTATATCGCTACCTGCTCCTCCTGGTCGCCGGGGGGAAGGGCCTTCCCGAGCCAGGCGTCCAGGACATCCAGGGCTTCCGCGTACCTCCGAGTATGCATGACTTCGTCGATCAGGTCTCTGGCCCCCGCAAACGCCCGCAGGTAGGTCTTCGCGAACTTTTTCAGCACGTTGAAGTTGCCCCTTTCGCCCCAGGCCTCGCGATGGAACGCCAGGTGGCGGCGGAAAGAGAGGACTTTCTGCTGAGGCGAAAGCAGTGAGTACTGGGCTTCCTCTTCCCCCCGGATTGCGCGAAAGAGGTAGAGGTTCTCGAATATTCCCCGGCCGACCATTATCCCGTCCGCCCCCGTTTGCGCCAGTCTCTGGTGGAAAACCTCCGCGGAGCGCACGTCTCCGTTTCCGACGATACGCGTGGGAGCCCCCGCCTGGTCGCGGAGGCGGACTGCCAGGGAAACCGAGCTCCAGTCCGCCTCCCCGTTCGACTGCTGCGAGACGGTGCGCCCATGGATGGTGAGGGCGCTCAACCCCTGGGAGAGGAGGAAGGCGATCCATTCCTCCGGGTTCGCCCGAGTGACACCGATCCGGGTCTTCACGCTGACCGGCATGCCGCCTGCCCCCTCCCGGGCCGCGGCAATGAGCTCTCCCGCCAGGGTCGGGTTGCTGATCAGGGCCCCGCATCCGCCGCCCTTGATGATCTTGCGCACGGGACAGCCCATGTTGATGTCCAGGCCGTCGAAGCCCATCTCCCGGACCTCGTTCGCCACGCGCCGAAAGCTCTCCGGCCTGGTTCCCCAGACCTGCGCAATGAGGGGTCGCTCCTTCTCGACGAACCTGAGCCGGCCCACCACCTTCTCCCGGGCGCCCGAGCACAGCCCGTCCGTGCTCGTGAACTCCGTCATGAGCAGGTCCGGCGGGCCCGCCTCCCGCACGATCTGGCGAAACACCGTATCGGTGACGTCCTCCATGGGCGCAAGGACAGAGAATCCCCTCCGCAGCTCATTCCAGATTCCCATGGAGATTTCCATCTGAAGACAAAGATGGTGGAAGAACGGACGTCCGTCCAGGCGTTTTTCCTTGACGCTCCGAAGGACCGGATGTTATGCTGGCGCGCAGAAAAAAACGGGCCGGCACCGCACGTCCGTGACGCGTTAGGGGAAGGTTGATGAAGCTCATCCGGGTCGCGGCAACCGCGGCCCTCGCCCTGTTCGTCGTGGCCGCCGCGCAGGCGCGCGCGGACTCCTCCGACATTGGTGAGCCTGTGGCGCTCGGCCTGGATGTCGGAACCTCCGCAATCAACGCCGTCATGGGCACGGCGGCCGTCAGCCTGTCTCTCGACCTGCCCCTCGGGCACCCGCTGTCGCTGACCCTCCAGACTGCGGCCTCCTGGGCGCCCGGCACCGGGAGCAGCGTTTTTCAGCTCGCGTTGATCGCCCAGGCGCGGTTCTACTTCATTTCACTTTTCGTGCCGGAGAATGGGCAGGCCAACTGGGGACCCTTCATGGCGGCGGGGGCTGACGTTGCCTGGACCCGCCAGCTGAGTGACTCCACGCTGGACGCTGTTTCATTCGGCCCCGACGTCGAAGGCGGATACCGGCTCGTCTTCGGTGACCGCGGGATCTTCATTGAGCCGACCTTCGGATGGATTGCGCTGTATGGCGCCAGGTTCGATGTGGAAGGGCCCAGCCCGGTGACCAGCAGCGGGTACTCCGCCGGGCTGACCGTGGGGTACCGCTTCTAGGGCCTCAGGTTCCCGGGCCGCAAGCTTATTCCTTGATCCCGCCCGCCGTCATTCCCATCACGATGTACTTCTGAAAGATGATGGCAATCAGCACCGGGGGAAGGGCCGCAATCACGCCGCCCGCCGCAATCATCTCGTAGTCCACGTAGTGCTTTCCGCTGAACTCCGCGATTGCCACCGATATTGTCTTGGCGTCCAGGGTCGAGGTGAAGATGAGGGCAAAGAAGAACTCGTCCCATGCGATCAGGAAGGAAAGGATGGCCGTCGCGATGATGCCCGGTCGGGCCATGGGGAAATAGATGTGCCAGAGCACCTGCAGCCGGCTGCACCCTTCTATGGAAGCAGACTCCTCGTATGTCTTGGAGAGGGAGCTGAAGTAGCTCTGCATGACCCAGATCACGAACGGCAGGGTCATGGTGAGATACAGGAGCACCAGGGTGGGCTTGGCGTTGAGCATCCCCAGCCTGCTCAGGAGGAGGTACAACGGCATGACCACCACCACCGAGGGAATCATGTAGGTGAAGAGAATCAGGTACATGATATTGTTTTTGAAAGCAAAACGAAGGCGCGCGAACGCGTAGGAGGCGAGAGACCCGATCACGAGGGAGATGATGGTGACCGAGCCGGCGACGATGAGGCTGTTGCGCATGGCAATCTCGAAAGCGTGCGCAATCTCGTTGTCCGGGTTCGTGAACACATCCAAGTATCGCTGGAGGGTCGCGTGGCGCGGGATGACCTTCAAGGGGACCGCAATGATGTCACGGTGAATGGCAATGCTCGTGATGAACATCCACGCTACGGGCGCTATAACGAAAAGGAATACGAGCAGGCCGAAAAAGTACTGGGCAATCGGGAAAGCCCTGTTCTTCACGAGTCACTCGCCTCCCCGCGTTTCAGCAACCGAACGTAGGCAATGGTGAATGCCAGGACCAGCACGGCAATCAGGTAGGACAGCGTCGAGGAGATGGAATACTGGAGGTTGCTGAAGGCCTTGAGGTACGCTTCATAGACAAGGACCTTCGTGCCGTTGGCGGGACCCCCCCGGGTCATGACGTAGAACACGTCGAACGCCTTGAACTTTTCCATGGTGCGCATGACCACGACCACGGCCATGGTTGGCACCAGGTACGGCAGGGTGATGTGCCAGAAACGGGAGAAGACCCCTGCGCCATCCACCGTTGCCGCCTCGTAAAGGGACTTGTTGATGAACTGCAGGGCAGCCAGGAAGAAGATGACGGCAAAAGGCGTCATCTTCCACACGTCCGCCACGATCACCATGTTCATCGCGAGGAACGGGTCGCTCAGCCACGCCCGGTACTGTCCCAGGATGTGCAGCCGCGTCAGCACGGCATTGAGCACCCCATACTCAGGATTGTAGATCCATTTCCAGATGCTCGCGGTGACGATCCCCGGCGTAGCCCAGGGAATGATGACGAGCACGCGCAGAAGGCCCACCCCGTGGAAGCGCGTGTTCAGCAGAAGCGCTATCAGGAGGCCGAGCACCGTCTCCACGGTCAGGGAGACGACGGTAAAGTACATGGTGCGTCCCAGGGCCTGCCAGAACCAGGCGGACCGCAGGACCCGCAGGTAGTTCAGCAGGCCGAGGAACTTCCCCTTCTCCGCGGAGATGAGCTCCATGTTCTGGAGGCTGTAGATGAAGGTGGTCACGAGGGGGAAAAGCACTACGCCGAAGATGACGACAGCGGCAGGAAGGAGAATGAGAAATGCGAAGCTTTGCTCTGAGAGTCCCTGCCGCCGAAGTTCCATTCTGTGCGACCTCTATTTCCTGCTTGCCAGCTCGAGGGCTTTTGCCTGGACTTCCTTGAGGGCCTGGTCACTCGTCTTCTTGCCCTGCAGGACTTCCTGGATCCGAACCTGCAGGTCCGTGGAGAACTCGCTGTAGAAGGGGACCACCGGCCTGTTCACCAGGTAGTTGTACTGTTCCTTGGCGACCTTCACGACCTCGGGGTTGCTCGCCATGACGTCCTTGTCATCGTAGAGGGATTTCCAGATCGGGAGAGCGTTCTTGGGGAACTTCTTCTGGAAGTCCTTGGACGACATGTACAGGATGTACTGTCCACGCTTCCGCGGAGTGCTTGCTGCCGGCGGAGATGGACAGGGGCTGCCCGCCGTTCACCGTTGCGCTGCGGACAGAACCGGATCCGGGGATCAGAGCGACCCCCGTCTGCCCGACGATGGCCGACTTGGAAGCGTCCTGGCCTTCGCTGAACTGGAACGTCCAGTTCAGGGCGAACGCGGCGTCCCCCTTGATGAACGTGGAGTCGACCTCGTTCTCCGTGAACTCGAGTGAGTTCGGGTTGGTCAAGCCGTCCTTGAGCGACGCAACCATGTAGTCAAGCGCCTTCTTGTTGCCGGCCGCCGTGAGAGTGGGGTTTCCGTCCTTGTCGAACATGGCGCCGCCGAAGGCAGCTGACAGAACGGTGTAGTCGCAGGTGAGGCATTCGGCCTGGGCCCAGCTCCACACGATGGGGAACTTCACGAGCTTCTTGTCCTTGATGACCTTCGCCTGCGCGGCAAGCTCCTCCCAGGTCCTGGGGGGATTTGCGAACCCGGCGGCCTGCAGGATCTTCTTGTTGTAGAAGAGGTACTTGCAGTCGTTGAGCCAGGGCATGCCGTAGCTCTTGCCCTTGTACACGGTGGAGGACAGGGCCCCCTCGAAGATGTCCTTCTGATCCGCCGGGGCCAGGGGCGGAACCGACTTCACGATCCCGGCCTGGGCGAACTTGGCGGTGAAGGGGCCGTCGCTCAGCACCACGTCATAGCTTCCCGCCTGCGCGGAGGTGATGATCTTCTCCTCCAGCTGCTCGTAGGGAACGAACGTGAGGTTGACATTGATCTCGGGATGGGCCGCCTGGAAATCCCGGGTCCCCCCGATGATGTCTTCCTCCTGGTAGCCCGCCTGTTTCATGAACAGGGCGTTGATCGTGACCGTATCCGCGAAGGCTGCTGCCGCCACGGCCACGAGCACGACCATGATGATGAGACTCTTTTTTGTCATGACACCACTCCTTCTTCGTGATTTTTGGAAGCAGCCCTGTTCATGCAAGAAAGGTGCCACGCGGACGACTTCTCATGGGAAGTCGTTAACTGCTTGCCATGGAAGAAGAAGGGTCTCCGTCCTGGGTCAGGGGGCGCCCGGACGATTCTGATTCGAATGGGGCAAATCCCCCAACCAGTGGGTCACATCACCCAACATCAATGCCGTACTTCCTGATCCTGTAGCGCAGCGTGTCTCGGGAAATGCCCAGCTCGCGGGCGGCGGAGGATACATTTCCGCCGTTCCTGCGCATCACGTCGAGAAGCATCGTCCTTTCCATCTGTTCGATCTTGTTGTCCGCGCCCGCTTGTTCCCCTGCCGCTGATCCCAGCATCTGTCGAGGCAGGCTCTCAGCGGTGATCACATCCGTGCTGGAAAGCACGACGGCCCGCTCGATCACGTTGCGAAGCTCTCTCACGTTGCCCGGCCAGGAATACGCGCACAGCGCGTCTTTCACCTGGCCCGCGAAGCCGCCTGGCAGCTTTCCGAGAGTCATCGAGTAGTGGCGCAGGAAGTGCTCCGCCAGGGGCAGGATATCCTGGCGGCGCTCCCGCAGAGGAGGCACGCGAATGGTGATTGTGTTTATCCGGTAGTACAGGTCTTCGCGGAACTTCCCCTCGCGAACAAGGACGTCCAGGTCCTTGTTGGTTGCGCAGATGATGCGCGCGTCCACCTTTGTCTTGGCCGTGCTGCCCAGGGGCTCGAAAACCTTCTCTTCGATGAACCGAAGGAGCTTGGCCTGGGTGGGAAGAGGGATCTCCGCAATCTCGTCCAGGAAGAGCACGCCGCCTCGCGCCTGGCTGATCTTCCCGCTGAAGTTCTGCGACGCCCCGGTAAAGGCTCCCTTCCTGTACCCGAAAAGCTCGCTCTCGATCAGCGTGTCCGGAACGGCCGGACAGCTGATGCTGACGAACGGCACACTGAAATCCCCCTTCTTCTTCTCCGCTGTTTTTGCATGAATGGCCCGGGCAATGACCTCCTTGCCCGCGCCGCTTTCCCCGAGGATGAGGACCGCGGAGGGGGCGCCGGCCACCTTCTCGACGAGCTCCACGATCTCCCGCATGCCGGCGCTGTGCGCGATGACCCCGGGCACCGGGCACGCCTGGCGAAGAAGGTCGTTCTCCTTTCTCAGGTCTTCGGCTTTGAGCAGCTTGTGCACGACATGGCGGATCACGTCCTTGTTGAACGGCTTCGTGATGAAATCCGCCGCCCCGCCCTTCATGGCCTCAACGGCCTTTTCGATGGATCCGTAGGCCGTTATCATGACCAGCGGGACCTCCCGTCCCGCCTGCTTCAGGTGGCGCAGCAGGGCAAGGCCATCCGCTCCCGGCATCTTGAGGTCGGTTATGACGAGGTCCAGGTCAGGACCGTCATCTATGGCGGACATGGCCCGCTCCCCGTTTTCCGCCGTCAGGACCTCGTACCCGTCGTCCTCCAGGAGCATCGTGAGCACCGTGCGGACGTTCGGCTCATCGTCTACCACAAGAATCCGCTTCATGGACCGCCCTTCACAGAAAGATACGGAACGTGGTTCCCCCGCCGGGCGCGGAGCGCACGTCAATGGTGCCTCCATGGCTCTCTATGATGCGGTGCACGATGGAGAGCCCGAGGCCCGTCCCGGATTCCCGGGTGGTGAAGAAGGGGTTGAACATGTTGCGCTCCGTCTCCTTGTCCATTCCTTCTCCCCAGTCCTGCACCTCCACGCACAGCCTCCCGTCAGTCATTGCCGCCCGGACCTCCACGCACCCGCCGGCCCGAGATGCCTGGAGCGCGTTGAGGATGAGGTTCGACACCGCCTGGCCGAGAAGGTTACGGTCCAGGGAGAGCTCGGGGAGGCCCTCCGGGACGCACCGGCGCACCGAGATGCCCTGGAAGCGCTCCAGGGGGAGGCTGTCGAGACAGAAATCAACGACGCTTGCGATTGAGGTCGGTGTCCTGCTGATCTTGCGCGGACGCGCGAAGTCGAGGAAGTTGGAGACGACGAGGTTGAGGGAGTCCGCCTCGTCGATCATGAGGCTCGTGAGCTTCTGGTACTTCTCCCGATTTTCCGTCACCGCGTAGTTGTCCCGCAGCATTTCGGCGGACACCTTCATGACGACCAGGGGGTTGCGTATCTGGTGAGCGACGCCGGCGGCCATTTCCCCGAGCGCCGCGAGCTTCGAGGACAGGGCAAGCTTCTCCCGCAGCTGGGACAGCTCTGTTTCCCGCACGAGCAGCCTGCGGCACATCTCGTCGAACGCGGAGGCAAGCTGCCCCAGCTCGTCCCGCCATTCCAGCTGGAACGGGGGATTGAAATCCCCTCCAGAGATTCTCGTGATGCCCTGGAGAATGAGCTGGAACCGGCGGGAGAACGTGCGTCGAAAGAAGGCGAACCCCGACAGAAGCGCAAGGGACAGGATGAGCACGGTGGACACCAGGGAGATGAGGTTGTAGCGGCCAATGAGGCGCGCCGACTCACTGGTGTCCAGCAGGCAGAAGATCCTGCCGCCCGGAAGGCCCAGCTTTTCCAGCTCCACTGTCCCCACGATGGCCCCGCCGGCCATCATGACCTGGCCGTCTCCTCCGGCGCGGTGTCCATAGGCGGCCAATACGTGCTGCACTCTCTTGTCCGTGAGGGAGTCCCCGTGCAGGAAGACGTCCTGGAACTGGAAGACAATCCCCGCGCCGCTCGTCTTCTCGATGCGGGACACGAAGTCTGCATCCACCCTGAGGCTCAGGGACAGCACGCCAATGATCGCGTCTGCCCGCCGCACGGGTGACAACACGAAAAGCAGCGTGTCTGATCCAGTCTGCGAGACATAGAGCCGGCTCTCTCCCTTGAAGGCCTGCGCCAACTCCTCGCGGGAGAGCTGGTCACTCGGGGCGAACTTCTCCGTTGACGCGAAGGGGTAGCCGGGGTCGGTGAAGACGGAGATCGAATCGATTCCCAGGGATTCCCGGAATACCACCAGCTCCCTGGCAAGGAGTGTCTTGAGCCCGAAGTCCGTGTACTCGATGGTCTTCTTCTGCCCGGCGATCAGCTCCCCCTTGACCCGCAGGTCCCGAAACGTCTCCCCCAGCAGGCTTTCCACTCCCTGGAGCGTGGAGGTCATGCGGGACTTCAGCGAGTCGAGGTTCGTGCGGGAGATGATGGTGGTGAGGATGGCAAGGGAGACGAAGAACTGGCACAGGACGAGCGCGGCGAAAAAAAGGATCATCTTTCCGGAGAGCTTCATGTCCCGGACACGCTTGATCAGCTTCACGGCGCCGTTCCGGTCACCCTGTCGATCTGCGTCTGCGCTTCCCGCAGGGCCTCAGCCGCCGGGACCTGGCCGCGCAGGGCTTGCGAGATCCAGTGCTGCAGGATTGCGCTGATCTGCCGGTAGCGCGGATGCACGGGCCTGTACTGGAGGCCGGCAATCTGTCTCTGCTTGATGGACAGGAAGGGGTCCTCTCTCTGCGCTTCCTCCCGGCCCCAGACTTCTTTCCACACCGGCATGAACTCCAGGTGCCGGGACTGGAAGTCAGGGGAGGCAAGGTACTGGGCGAACTTCCAGGCGGCAGCCTTGTGAGCGGAGCCGCTGAGCACGGTGAGTCCCTCGAATCCGCAGATGCTGGAGGTGGCCTTCCCGTCACGGGAAACAGACTGGGACACCGGTATGGGGCTCACGCGCCAGTCCTTCACTCCCGGCTGGTCATTCTTCATCAAGAGGCGGATCTGGAAGCCCCAGTTCGTGGTGAACATGCAGTCCCCCGCAAGGAAGACTTCGGAGACGAAGTTTTCCTCCGACTCCAGCGAGTAGGGGCTTGCGAGCCCCTCACCGAGGAGGCCAATCATGAACCCCAGCGCCCGCAGGGCCGGCGGGCTGTCGCAGTGGATTCTCCCAGCCCCATCCACCAGAGACCCGCCGAAGGCCCCGACGAGCCAGGTGAACTCGCAGGTGAGCACCTCCTGCTGCCGCCAGGAATCGAAGAAGGGGTATTTCACCACTCCCGCGGCCTTGGCCCGGCGCGCCAGGCGAACCAGCTCTTCCAGCGTTCGCGGCGGGTCGCGCGCGCCGATGCGTTTCATGTCGTCCATGTTCGTGTAGAGCATCTGGAAGTCGATGTGGAACGGGACTGCCCACAATCGGTCCCGCCAGGTGAAGGCGGAATAGATCTGGGGCACAATGCCGTCCCGCACCTGCTTGTCCACGCCCTGCGGCAGGGGATCGATGATTCCCTTTTCAGCGAAATCCGCCACCCAGATCAGGTCAACCAGGATCACATCCAGGTCCGGGACGGTCCGCGCGGCGGATTCCAGGATCAGGTTGTAGCGGTCCTCGTACTCCACGAACACGGGGCTCACCCGGATGCCCGTTGCCTGGTGGAAGGATTCCGCCCGCTCCACGATGTCCCCCAGGTCGTAGCCGGACTGCTTCATGTAAAGGAACCGTATCTGCTGTCCAGACAGGGGGAACGCGAGAGCGATGAGGAGGAGGGAGGCGGCCGGGATCTTTCTCACTGAAAGGACAGTCTACGTCCGCCCGCGCGAGCTGTCAAACATTCTTGACCACCGACGGCAATTTCCGTAGGCTCCCTTGCTTGTGGAACCCTTCGATGTCTCTCTGGAAGCTGCCGCTCTTGTCGTGGTGGACATGCAGAACGATTTCGTTCGCGTCGGGGCGCCGCTGGAGGTTCCCGACACGCGGATCACAATCGCGCCCATCCAGCGGGTGCTGGAACGGTTCCGCCAGGCGGGGAGGCCTGTCGTCTTTACCCGTTTCATCGCAACTCCGCGTGAGACGCTGCTGTGGAAGTGGTCTCCGCAGATCTACCCCCCGACCAACTGCTGCCACAGGGGCTTCCGCCGGAGGTATGCGGATATCCCCTCGGAGCGGGAGTGCATCGCAATCATCGACGAGCTTTCCCCCCGACCGAACGAGTATGTCGTTGACAAGTTCGGCTATGGCGGCTTTTTCCGGACCAACCTGGAGGATATCCTGCGCGCGGAGCGGGTGGACACCGCGGCGGTCTGCGGCACGGTGACCCAGATCTGCGTGGAGGAAACGGCTCGAGAGTCTTTCCACCTCGGCTTCAAGACCATAGTCCTCTCCGACACCGTGTCCTCTTTCGATCCCGAGCTGCAGCACGCCACGCTGAGGAACTTCGAGATGAAGTTCGGAATGGTCATGGACTCTTCCCGGTTCCTGGAGCTCACCGCCGCCCGGGATTGACCGGCTTCAGAGCTTGCGGATCTCATGCGGGCATGAGGTCGGCGGCCGTCACCTGCGGGTCGTGCTTATCGCACCCGCCCGATCAACCGAAGAAGGCCGTCCAGCAGCGTCAGCGGGTGCGGCGGACATCCCGGGACGAACAGGTCTACGGGCAGAACTCCTGCAACACCGTTGTACACTTCCGGCAAGTCGATATAAGGTCCGCCTGAAATTGCGCACGCGCCGGAGGCGATGAGGATTTTCGGCTCAGGCACGGCCTCCCAGGTCTTTTCGAGCGCCAGCCTCATGTTTTTCGTCACGGGCCCCGTCACGAGCAGTCCGTCAGCGTGGCGAGGGGAAGCGACGAACTGGATGCCGAACCTCCCCATGTCCCATCCCACCGTGGTGAGGACATTCGCATCAGCTTCGCAGCCGCTGCACCCTCCCGCGCTCACCTGGCGGAGCCGCAGCGACCTTCCCAGCAGGCGCTCGAGATCCCGGCCGAGGGACTCAGCAAGCCTCAGCTTCCGGCCATCCCCGATCAGGAGATCGCGACGCTCGCGCGCGGCAAGTCGGTAGTCGTTTGTGAAGGAAACCGCGCCGCGCTTGCAGGCCGCCTCGCATTCTCCGCAGAACAGGCACTTGCCCAGGTCGAGCTTCAATCCCGTTCTGCTGGTGAAAGAGAGGGCTCCCGTCGGGCAGGCTGCAACGCATTCCGAGCAGCCGTCCACGCACCGCGAGGAGTCCAGGACGGGCAGCCCTCGAAAGCGCGCCGGGAGGGCAGGAGGCTCTCCCCTGGGGAACCGCATGGTTCGATATTTCTGGCGAAATCTCTCTCTGATGATCCGCAACATATCCTTGTCCCTGGCCTACAGATCGTGGCCGCAGTACGAAAGGTTGAAGCTCTTGTTGCACAGCGGAAAGTCCGATATGGGCTGCCCGCGCATTGCCAATGCAAGGCCGAACCAGTTCCTGAAAGACGGGTCAATCACCTTGTACCGGCCGAACCTGCCTTCGCTGTCGGTGATGATGACGTGGCAGATTGCGCCTCGCCATCCTTCCACGAGGCTCACCCCCAGGGCCCCGCGGGCGGGCCGGGGAGCTGGAGGCGGATGTCGCCTGCGGGCAGCGAGCCCAGCTGGTCCTCGATGAAGGCGAATGACCTCTGCACTTCCAGCCACCGAACGTACGCCCGGGCAAAGACATCCCCCGTGCGCCACGTGGAGACCGGGACGTGTGAGAAGCGCCAGATGCCGGAGGGCAGGTCGGAGCGGCAGTCCCGGTCCACGCCGCAGGCGCGCGCGGCGGGCCCGGTGAGACCGATCTCCAGCGCGGTCCGGGGGCTGAGAGCGCCCGTGCCTTCGAACCGGGCAAGGACGGAGGGCGTGGTCCACAGGAGCCCGCAGGCGCCGGCGGCGTCGCGCGCGCCTGCGCGGATGCGGTCTTTCAGCTCGCCGACCATCCTGTCATCCACATCGAATGCCACGCCGCCCGGCCTGCGCCAGTCCCCTGCCGAACCTGCTCCCGCAGATGAGCGCGCTCATGTTCAGCACGTCGCCGCGGATGCGTCCGCACCAGGATGAGGTGGGAAGGAACCCGACGTCCCCCGCAAGCGCTCCGAGGTCCCCCACGTGGTTGGCAATGCGTTCCAGCTCCAGCGCGATTGCCCGCAAGGCCTGCGCGCGCGGCGGGGCCTCACGGCCGCAGAGGGCTTCCATCGCTTCACAGTGCGCGGTGGCGTGGCCCACCGTGGTGTCCCCGGCAAGGGTCTCCGCGTAATGGATGGACCTCTTGTCGGGTCCGCCAAGAAGCGCCTGCTCGACCCCCCGATGCTGGTAGCCCAGGGAGATCTCCAGGTGCAGGACGGTCTCACCGTGGCACTGGAACCGGAAGTGGCCCGGCTCGATTACACCCGCGTGAACAGGGCCCACGGCCACTTCGTGGACTTCCTCCCCCTCCACCCGAAAGAACTGTGCGTCCCCCGGCTGCGTCCGGCCCGGGCAGCCGCGGCTTCCCGGGCCCCGGACATCGCGGGGGAGAACCTGAGCGGTTTCAGCCAGGGGTGGCCGGGCACCGCCAGGTTCCACTGCTCCGCAATCTCCCTCTCGAAGAGGTGGGCCGATGGGCACTCCGGCGTGATGGACGGCCAGGAATCCGTGAGCCGCGCGGAAAGGGCGCGAAGCGCTCCCTGGGAATGATCGATGAGGACCGCAAACAGTTGAAAGCCGCCGGCGCTCCGTGTCGCGCCGGCGGACGGCTCGGCGAAGAGCGCGGCAATCTCCGCTCCCTCCTTCACGGCGCCAATCACCCGCTGCCGCAGCTCTTCCACGGGAAGCACGGGGACGCGGGAAACAGGAACGCTTTCTCCGTTGTGAATGGGGATGGCCGTGGTCTTCACTCTAGACCCCCAGGAGCATCACGGCGCGCCACAGCGCCCGGTCAAGGAAGCCGGGGATGAAGATTCCCAGAGCCGCGGAGGCCGCAAGGAGAGAGAGCGGTGCGACAAGGCTGAGGGCGGGCTCGGGGGCGCGCTCGACCGACTGAGCCCCCTGCGCCGTGCGCACCAGGACGGTTATCATTCCGGCGAACACGGCGGCCAGGAGAAGAGAAAAAACGACAACGACCGCCCATGACCCCGACTCAACGGCGGCCCGGAGGATCGCGAGCTCGCTGGCGAACGCTCCGAAGGGTGGAGCACCCAGGATGGCAAAGAAGCCTGCCACCCAGAGGGCTGCGGTCACGGGGACCGCGCGCAGGGCTCCGCGCACATCTGCGATCCTCTTGGTGCCATACACCGCGAGTATGTTGCCCGCCAGGAGAAAGAGGGATGCCTTGATGAGGGAGTGGTTTACCGCGTGAAAGAGGGCTGCCCAGTCTCCCAGGCCGCCGAGCCCCACCCCCACAGCCAGGATCCCCATGTGCTCCACGCTGGAGTAGGCGAGCATGCGCTTGTAGTCGGGCTGGCCGATGATGAGCCCCGCGGCCACGGCCATGGAGACAAGCCCGAAGACCAGGATGGTGTGCCGGCCGAACTGTCCAAGGCCGGCGGCAGCCGTCACGGAAAGGATGCGCAGGATGGCCAGAAAGGCGCAGTTCAGGAGAGCTCCAGAGAGGAGGGCGGAGACAACGGACGGCGCTTCGCTGTGAGCGTCCGGAAGCCACGTGTGCATGGGAGCAAGTCCCATTTTCGTTCCATATCCAACAAGCAGGAGGAGGAAGCCGGCCTTGAGCCACCGGGTGTCCAGCCGGGAGGCGTTCGCCACCAGGCTGCTCAGCGTCATTGAGGTGAGCCCTCCCGCGGGAATGGACGCGGCGAGGAAGTAGGTGCCCAGAAGCGCGAAGGCGATTCCCACCGAGCAGACCAGCAGGTATTTCCAGGTCGCCTCCAGGGACCGGTGGTGGCGATGGTAGTGGATGAGCGGGGCGCTTGCCAGCGTCGTCCCTTCGATGGCGACCCACAGGAGGCCGAAGTGCTGGCTCGTGGTGACAAGCGTCATGGTGGAGAGAAACCCCAGCAGGCACGCGGTGAACAGCGCTTCCGGGGTGTTGTCGAAAAGGAACCCTTCCTCGGGGTCGGCGCGCGTCGTGCCGCTTTCCCTCTTGAGAAAGCTCACGGCTGAAAGGGAAACAGCAAGGAAGAGAAGGCTCGTGATTCCGAGGAATACCTGTCCGAGGGCGTCCACCGCAAGCCACGCTCCCAGGGGCGGGAACCAGGCGGGATCTATCCACAGCCAGCAGACCAGCGCGGCGTGTGCCGCGGACACAGAGACCAGGAGCACGCGGCGAACCCGGTCCGAGCGGATGAGGTACGCGGAGACGGCGGCACAGGCGGGCAGCAGCACGAGGATGAGGATCATTGCGGTGTGTCCTTCAGGCTGGAGAGTCTTTCGGAATCGATGTGGTCGAACTCCCTGTTGATATGGAAGATCGTGATCCCCATGACGAAGACCGCCACGAACGCATCCAGCAGGGTCCCCATCTCCACCAGAAGCGGTTCCTGCTCCGCAAGGGCCATGCCGAAGGCGGCAATCCCGTTCTCCATGGCCAGGTACGCGAGGGCCTGCACGATGGCGGACCGCCTTCCCACGATCACGAACAGGCCGGTGAGAGCCGTGAACAGGGCGGCGGGGACGAGGAGCACCGGGGTGGCGCCGCCGGGGATGGGAAGGCGAAGACCCGTGTACAGGGAGACCGCCAGGAGCACGACGCCGATGAGGAGGGAAGCGGAGTATCCCACCAGGGGCTCCACTTCGCGCCGGGCGTCAACGGAGCGGACGGCGCGCAGGAGGAGGATCGGGAAGATGATTCCCTTGAGGCCGAGGCTCGCCCCCGCCTGGAGAAGCAGGCGCCAGAGCGGCGCGTCGATGCGGATGACGAGGGGAAGAAGGCCCAGGAGCACGCCCTGCACGGACACGGCCGCGATGCAGGAGAGGAGACGGCTCGAGCCCAGGAGCCAGAGATTGGTGAGCACCAGGACCACCAGGAACCCTTCCACCCAGACTGTCATCTGCCTCACCTCACCAGGGAAAGCGCCAGGGCGAGCGCCGCCATTGCCCCTCCTGCCACCAGCAGCTGAGGCACGCGGGCCAGGCGCAGCCGGGCGATGAAGGACTCCACACGCCCGGTTGCAATTCCCACGCACAGCATCCCTCCCAGGCCGATGGCACAAGTCCGCCATCCACATGCCCGGTCCTCGGTCTCAGGATCCCCACGATCAGCCCGCCCAGCGCCCACAGCTTCAGCGTTGAGCCGTACTGGATATAGGCGAGGTCGACGCCGCTGTGGTCCAGGACCATCACCTCGTGGATCATCGTGAGCTCCAGGTGCGTCGCCGGATCATCGACGGGGATCCGCGCGTTCTCGCTGAGAAAGACGATGAAGACGGCTCCCGCTGCCAGGAGCACGGCGGCGCCTCGGCCTCCGCCGATCCCGGGGCCGGCGAGAACCGCGGCCAGAGAAAGGCTCTGAGCCTTGCCGGCCAGGGAGGCAAGCGCGAGCAGCAGCGCGGGCTCGGCAAGCGCTGAGAACCACGCCTCCCTGCTTGCCCCCATGCCCTCGAAAGCCGAGCCGGTGTCCAGGGCGGAAAGGATGGTGAGAAACCGCATGAGCCCGAAAAGGCCGGCAAAGAGGATGAGATCTCCTTCGAAGGAAAGAAGGCTGGCGTCCGCCCCCCAGGGGAGAACGGCAAGTGCCACCATGGCCGCGGCGCATCCCAGGGCAGGGCCCGCGCGGAACACCCAGGTCGTGGTCCTGCTGTAGACCGAGCCTTTGAGGAGAAGCTTTGCGATGTCATGGTAGGCCTGGAGGAGGGGCTGTCCGCGCCTCCCCGCGACAACCGCCTTGACCCGGTTTGCAATGCCCGGCACCAGGGGAGCAAGGACAAGAGGAAAGCGCAAGCTGGAGCACTGAAATGCCCGCCGTGCCCATGCCTAGGACAACCTCCAGACCAGGACGGCAAGAAGGGCCGCGGCCAGGTACAGCACGTAGAGCTGAAGCCTGCCGTGCTGGAGCCACGCCATGCGGGAGAGCGCGGCGCCGGCCCCCTTGAAGACGGGACGGAAGAAGCGCTGCGCAAAGAGGTCAGGTGTTTCTGAGGCAAAGCTCGCCTCTTTCGGGAAAGGCTCCTCGATGGGGCGCCAGCGGCGCGTTGTCCGCAGGAGCGTGCCGAACATGCCGGTGAGCGGCTGCGCGAAGGAAGAGGAGGTGTACTGCATGCGGGCATCGGGCTTCACGTACCCGCAATCCCAGGTCCCGGACCGGATGACGGCACGGCCCCGCTGCAGGAGCACGCGGACAAGGGCCATGGCCCCGCTCAGCGCGGCAACACATAGGGCAGCCAGCACCACGCTTTGCAGCCCGGCCCGGGCGGGCCCGACAAGACCGGCCGCTGCCCCCGGCTCCAGGCCGGCCAGGACCCCAACCACGGGAGCAATGAGTGACAGCGCGTAAGGTCCCGCCAGCCCGATTGCGGCGCATGCCGCTGCCAGGAAAAGCACGGGAGCGACAAGAGAGACGCCGGCCTCCACCGCTTTCGCTGCTTCGGGAGCGCGCGGCTCGCCCAGGAAGGTGATACCGAAGGCTTTTGTAAAGCACGCGGCAGCCAGGCCGCCAATCAGGGCAAGCGCGCCGACTACCACCGCTCCAGAGACGGCAAGAGGAATGCCGGGAAGGGCGAATCCGTGAAAGGCCCCCAGGAAAATCAGGAGCTCACTCACGAAGCCGTTCAAAGGCGGGAGCCCGCTGATTGCGGCGGCTCCAACCAGGAAGCCCAGGCCGGTGAGAGGCATTCGCCGCAGAAGCCCGCCCAGGCGGTCCATCTCCCGTGTGCCGGTGGCGTGCGTGGCGGCCCCTGCCCCCAGGAACAGAAGACCCTTGAAGATCGCGTGGTTGAGCACGTGCAGGAGCCCGCCCGCAAAGCCGAGGACCGCCACCACCGGCGCGTTGTAGCTCACGCCAAGGAGCCCGACGCCCAGGCCCAGGCAGATGATCCCGATGTTTTCCACGCTGTGATAGGCGAGCAGTCTCTTGATGTCGTGCTGGGCCAGCGCAAAGAGCACGCCCACGATCCCGGAGACGGCCCCCACCGCAACCAGCGTCCACCCCCACCACGCCACGGGCGCTCCGAGAAATGTCAGTACCCGCAGGATCCCGTAGATCCCCGTCTTGATCATGACACCGCTCATGAGAGCGCTCACGTGGGACGGAGCAGCGGGATGCGCCTCCGGCAGCCAGACGTGCAGCGGGACGATCCCGGCCTTCGTGCCGAAGCCGACAAGGCTGAGAACAAAGACGATGCCGGAAACGGCGCCGATCCCCGTCCCTGATCCGGCTGCAAACCTGGCGAAGTCCAGCACCGCCCCCTGCTCCTGCCCCGCAGGGCTGGCCGCGGGAGCACCCGCGCTCCCTGCTGCGCCGAGGATCAGGAACATCACCATGAGGAAGGCGGTGCCGATCTGCGTTGCAACCAGGTAGGTGATGCCGGCCTGCCGGACTTCTTCTCGTTCGTGCTCGTGCGTCACAAGGAGCCATGAGGAAAGGGACATGATCTCCCAGGCCATGAGGAACAGCACCGCGTTGCGCGCAAGGACAACGAGCGCCATGCTTGCCGCAAGGACACAGAAAAAGAGCCACGAGGACCCGAGGCTCCTTTCGCGGGAGCCATGCCGCAGGGAGCCGAACCCGAACACCGCACAGACCGCGGAGAGGCCGTAGATGGGCAGCAGGAAGAAACCGCTCAGCGGATCGAACCCGATGGAAAACGATGCGCCGATTGACGTGTTCCAGGGAAGGGAAACCGTCTCCCAGCGGGCATTCAGGAGCGCCGCAATGGTGATGCCCAGACCGATCAGGCTTGCACCAGTAGCTCCCGCCGCGCCAAGTGCGTGGGAAAGAGCTCCGCGCCGGCCGGCAAGCACGGCGCAGAATCCGACAACCACTAGGAGCGCGGGAGGCAGCAGAGACAGCGGAATCAATTCACACCCCTCCCGACGCGGCTGATCGAGGAGCCGCCGCGAGGTCCACTGCCCCGGCGCCCGCCAGGAGAGCGTCCCGCGTGTGCTGTCCCTCCACGGGTCCGCGGAACTGGGCCATGCGGAGACCGTAGGTGAGCCGGGAAAGGAGGTGCAGGTGCGCGCGCACAGTGGGGCTCACGAGGGTGAAAAGCGTATGGACGGGCAGGCCGTCAATTGCCCCGAACTCGATGGGTGTCTCCAGGAAGCACAATGTGATCATGGGTCGTGGGATGTGAAGGACAATCGGGTTACGAACATGGGGGATGGCAATCCCGCCGCCGAATCCCGTCGACCCGAGGGATTCCCGCGCAAGGATCACGGAAAGCAGGAACTTCCTGTCCACCTCGTCCGGGAGCCTCATCAGCTCGACAACCGCAGCCAGCACCTCGGCCTTCGACATCCCGCCCACGCGGTAATGGATCCCGCCGGCCTTGATTGCCTGCTCCAGCCCCGGCAACGGCTCTTCTTCCCCGCCGCCGTCCCCGAAGATCTCCGGAGACACTCCGACCCTCTTCGCGGTTGCCCATTCAAGGAGCTCCGCTCGGTTGAAGCGGTACAGGTCGTTCACCCGGTAGGCGGGCAGGTCCCCCTTCTTGATCCAGCGGTAGACGGTTTTCTCGGATACTCCGAGGAGTCTCGCGGCTTCCTTGACGTCGATCTGCATTGTATGAGCTTTACGTGTCTCAAGTTGAGACAACGCAGGGATAATGTCCAAAGATGTCAGATCAAGTCAAGGGCCGAGAAGACGACTACTTAGCCTTTCCCTGGCTCTTCACTGACGCCACCGCCTTCTGGAGCTCAGCCTCATCAGCAAGATAGTAGTGCTTGATTGGCGACAGCCTGTCATCCAGCTCATAGACGAGGGGAATGCCTGTGGGGATGTCCAGGCCGGCAATGTCCCTGTCCGAGATGGAGTCCAGCATCTTCACCAGGGCGCGAAGGCTGTTGCCGTGCGCCGCGATAATGACCTTTTTTCCCTTCTTCAGGGACGGGGCGATGGTGTCATGCCAGTACGGCAGGGCGCGCGCCACGGTGTCCTTGAGGCACTCAGTGAGCGGAAGGTCCTTTTCCGCCAGGTCGCGGTAACGCGGGTCGTTCGAGGGATGCCGCCGGTCACTCTTCTCCAGCTTCGGAGGAGGAACGTCGTAGCTTCTGCGCCACTCGTGCACCTGCTCCTCTCCGAACTTCGCCGCGGTCTCAGCCTTGTTCAGGCCCTGCAGCGCGCCGTAGTGGCGCTCGTTCAGCCGCCAGGTGTTGATGACGGGGATCCACATCAGGTCCATCTCATCCAGGGTCATCCAGAGGGTGCGGATGGCGCGCTTCAGGACCGATGTGTAGGCAAGGTCGAAGACGTACCCGTCAGCCTTGAGTCTCTGTCCGGCGCTTTTCGCCTCCGCCCTCCCCTTGTCGGAGAGATCCACGTCGGTCCACCCGGTAAACCTGTTTTCCTTGTTCCAGACGCTTTCACCATGTCGAAGCAATACGAGTCGGATCATGCGCGTACTATATCGCCCGGCGCGCCGGCCTGCAATTGGGCCGCGAGCTTCAAGACTCCCTCGCGGAACACAGGGCCGGGAGTCAGGAGACTGAGAACGAGATGGCTTCCCGACGGGAAGTCGTAGAAATACCCGGGATGCACCACGACGCCATCCCGCTCGATGCACCGCACGCAGATCTCCTCATCCGAGACCTCCTCAGGGAGCCTGACTACCGCGTACCAGCCGCCCTCCCGCTTCAGGATCCGGCAGGAGGGGACCACCCTGAGCGCCTCCTCAAGGGCGCGCTCGTTCTCCTCGAGCCGCTTCAGGATCTGGGCCTGGATTGCCTTCCTCTGACCGAGGATGATCGAAGCCCCGAGCTGGACGGGCGTGGACACGGACAGGTAGGCATCAGCTATGAACTCCAGGCCCTCCGCGGCCCTGAGGCGCAGGTCCCGCGGGCCGTTCACGTGGGTCCATGCGAGCTTCATCTGCGGCAGGCCGACGATCTTGGAGAGCCCGTTCAGGACAAAGGTCAGCGCCCCGTTTTCCCCGGCAGCGCTGGAGACTCTGGTGGCATCCGCGCCGCGGCCGTAATCGCTGAACACCTCGTCCACGATGAGCGCCAGGTCGAACCTCCGGCAAAGCTCAGTGATCCCCGCAAGCTCGTCCTTTTTCAGGAATGCGCCGGTGGGGTTGTTGGGGCTGACCACCACGATTGCCCGCGTCCGGTTGCTGATGGTGTTCGCAAGGCGCTCCAGGTCAACCATCCACCCCCGCCTGTCGTCGTAGAGGCTCCGATAGGGAACAAGTCGCACCGCCTCCAGCGTGGTCAGGACTTCCAGGAGCGGGTATCCGGGCACCGGGACAAGGATCTCATCTCCCGGGTCGGTCAGCAGCTTGAACAGGTACCCGTAGGCTTCACTGGTGCCCGAGGCAAGGACCAGGAAGTCCGGGTCCACTGCAACATCGCGTTCGCTGTAGTACAGGGAGACAGCTTTGCGCGCGGCCAGGAGCCCCTGGGGGTGAGGCTCATAGAGCATGGCGCCCGGCTGGACAAGCGCCCCGGAAATAGCGGCCTGGTCGTAGAGGATTGCGCTCCGCGTGGGGTTTGACTCCGTGAGGTCCAGGAGCGCCGCGCCGGCCTTCCTCCTGCGCTCCAGGGCCTGGGTGAGCCTGTTCGTGGTCGTGTTTTTCGAAATTCGATTGGAAAACATTGCGCGGTTTGCCCGCTCGGGCGAAGCCCGGAGCGCTCAGGAGGCGCCCCGGGCTTTGGGTTTCAGGTGTTTGTGCTTAGAACTGGATCCGGGCGTTCACCATCCCGGCAAAGGATCCGCTCAGGAACTCGTACTCGGCCCCCAGGCCGATTTTCAGGATGAAGAGATTGAACGAGAAGCCGCCGAAAACCCGGGTCGCGAACCCGTTTGCCCCCGCGGTGACGGCGAAGGTCTGGTTTGCGGTGGTGTAGTTCGTGCCGAGCGCGGAGTTCATCTGGTTGAGCTGCGTCTGGGTGGGCGCTACACCGTTGAGAAGGATTGCGGACTGCATGCCGCCGCCGGCATTCGATATACCAAACGACGCGCCGAGCCCGATATACGGCGTTATGATGAACAGCGACTTGCTGAGCTGAACCTTGAGATCGATCACGTTGGAGTTCCAGAAAAAGTTGAGCGAGGGATTCTGGAACTGAATGTTGTATGTGCTCCCTCCGAAGGAAACGCTTTGAATGGTCGGGTTTCCGTTCAGGACCTGCGGGATGGAAACGTTGCCTCTCATGTACGTGTATCCGATCCCCACGGAGATGCCGGGCGCAAATCCGCTGTCCTTGACGAGCGCGTACCGGACGTCGCCGCCCAGGAGGAGGTAGTCAGCGGAAAAGTTGTTGATGTTCAGCGAGTTGGGCGATATGTAGCTGAACTTCAATCCGATATCGAAGGGCAGAATGAAGCCACCGATTCTCAAATCTATGGTATACGCGGGAACCGGTATTCCCAGGTTCTGCAGGAAGCTGAGGTTCGAGGGAATGTTCGGTGCGCCTCCCCCTGGAAAGTGCTGATTGCCCCTTTTATCGCCGAGTAGGGGAGAGTCGCGGCTCCTACAGTCAGCCCGAGGCCGAAATGCGGGAATTGCCCGATGTAAGCATCGGACCAGTTCAGTCCCACGGAAGTCTCCAGGGGGAGGGCACTGGCGGTGCCGCTGGCGAAACCTTGAATTGCGCTCTGGAAAGCGGCAAAACTGGGGATGTTCTGTGCGAAAAGGGAACCGCCAACGACCACCAGCACCGCTACGAGGAGAAGCCTTTTCATCTCTTTCCTCCTGACCCTCTGAAGGATACCTCAGCGGCAGCTTTTTTCCTATTGTTGCAGCTTCAGCCGTACGGAGCTCCGAAAGAAATGGCGTTCGGTCAGGTCCTTCCGCTGCCCCATTGCGAAGATGAGATCGAGGTGGCTTTGCCCCGAACTGATGTACGCGGCCGACCTCAGCGCGATCTCCAGCGTGGTCTTTCCGTCAGCCTCTTTCATGGCGTACGCGACTACCGTGGAGGGCACATCCCCGTAGACATCCCCGTGAGTGTGGGCTGTTCCCGTCTGGGGTTTGAGCCGGACCGTCCCGTCCGGCTCGATGACCCCCATGAAGATGGTCGCGCCGTCCATTTTCAGCGAACCAAGGCCAACCGCCACCCAGCCCGTCGTATGTGCGACAACCCCGAGGTACAGGGTGTCGACGGAGCGGTTTGCGTACAGCTTCAGGAAGCCGTAGTCATGGGAGTAGCTGTACTCATCTTCATGGACCACGCCGTCAACAGTCGTCGCGATCGAGCTAACGAGCAGCGGTTGCTGCTCCTCCCCCAGGCCGGCTCCCCCCAGGGCAAGAACCACCGCGGCAAGGAAAGCCGTTCTTCGAAGGGTTTGCCATGCTTTCATCGTCTGAATCCTCATGAAACAATACAGAATTGCGATGCCCGCGGCGTTGTGCGTCTTTGCGCTTGCCGGCGCAAACCTCCTGTGGTCCCAGGCCGGGCCGGTTGCTGAGTCACAGCCCCCCGCGCCTCTGCTTGCCACTCCGTGGTATCAGACGCGAGTCATGGGAGACCGCATCCTTGACCAGGTCCTTCTCTTCTACCTGGCAGAGGTCTGGCAGGGAAGCTCGGACGTCGGTGAGGTCCTGGATACCGCAAGCAGGATCCGTTCGGAGGATGAATACAGCTGGACACGGGAATGGCAAAAGACCGCGGAAAGGCTCAGGCTGCTGGCCAGCACCAGCGAGCAGGCCGGCCACTCCTTCAGCGCAGGGCAGGCCTATCTCAGGGCGGCCACCTATTACCGCGCCTCGCTGCACAGGTATCCAACGCCCTCGGACCCGGCAGTCCGGGAGATGAGCGCGCTGGAGGCGGCATGCTTCACAAAGGCCCTCCGTCTGCTTCGGATCCCGGCGCAGCCCGTGAGGATTCCCTACGAGGGAACGACGCTTCCCGGGTACTTCTTTCGCTCCCCGGGTGCCGCAAAGAGGGCACCGGTGGTGATCGTGCACCAGGGGCGGGACGCATGGGCGGAAGACTGCCTGTATATCGCCCAGGAGGCGATGCGCCGCGGCTACCATGCTCTGCTCTTCGACGGCCCGGGCATGGGACAGACCCTCAGGCTGCAGGGGCTCGCCTTCCGTCCTGACTGGGAGAAGGTCATAACGCCCGTGGTGGACTTCGTGATCAGGGCTCCCGGCGTGGACCCCCGGCGGATCGCGTTGATGGGGCTCAGCATGGGCGGCGCTCTGGCTCCCCGGGCCGCGGCTTTCGAGAAGCGCCTGAAGCTCCTGATCTGCGATCCAGGAGTATACGAGTGGTCGCGCATCTACACGGATTTCCTCTCGCACGGAAACCCGGAGCTTGCCGAGATGCCGCGCAAGGACCCGGGGCGCTTCAACGCCCTGATCGAGCAGGCCGCCCGGGCGGATCCCGTCATCAGGTGGGGCATGGTGGACAGCATGTGGAAACACGGCGCGCGGAGTCCCGCGGAACTCCTCATCGCCATGGAGCAATACACGAACAAGGGCTTCGCGGAAAAGATCACCGCCCGGACGCTCGTGGTCGACGGCGAGGAGGAAGAGTTCGGCCAGGCCCGGGAGCTCTTTGATGCTTTGCGCTGTCCAAAGGACTACCTCCTTTTCACCCGGGAAGAGACGGCTCCCCTTCACGTGCAGGTCGGCGCTCTTGCGGTCTCCAGCCAGCGCATTTTCGACTGGATTGACGACTCCATCTGAAGGGGCACCGCGAATCATGGCGTGCCGGGGAATGCAGGGTCCGAGGCTGGGTATTGACAGATTTCAATCGTGAGTTTATTCTCGATTCATACCTGCGGTAAGGAGCTTCTCTGAAGCCAAGGGTCGCTGAATCAAAGCGCCTGCCTGTCCTCATCGCGGACGGGCTTTTTTTTGGCGCGCCGCCTGAAAAGCCGCTTCCGCGCAGCACGACCTTCCGACCCTCCCTTACCCGCCAGCAAGGAGACCATGCCATGGAACAGAGAGCGGTCGGAGTCGTTGCGGTCATCGTGAAACAAAGGGCCACGGGAGCGCCGGAAGTGAACGAGGTGCTCACGCAGTTCGGAGACATCATCCTGGGGAGAATGGGCCTGCCCTACGCCGCGCGGGACCTGAACATCATCACGCTGATCGTGGATGCCACAACGGACCAGATCGGTTCCCTCACGGGGAAGCTGGGAATGATCAGGGACGTCACGGTCAAGTCCACCCTGGCGCGGATCTGAGGGAGAGAGACATGCAGCACATGACAACCCTGGAGCGGCGCTGGAAAGACAGCGTGATCAAGACTGATCAGATCAGCAGGTACCTTCATGATGGAAGGGATTTCATCGACGATGCTCTCATCGAGACGCTCCTTGTGCGCGGACGAGACCCTGACCCCGCGTTGGTCCGTGGCACCATCGCGAAGGCCCTTTCCATCGAGACACTCCTCCCCGAGGAGACCTCTGCCCTCCTGAACGTGACGGACCCCGGTCTGTGGGAGGAGATCTTCGATGCAGCCGCACGGGTCAAGAACGCCGTCTATGACAACAGGGTGGTGACCTTCGCCCCGCTGTACTGCGCCAACCGGTGCGTCAACCGCTGCGTGTACTGCGGCTTTCGGGCGGACAACGGCGCGGTGCAGCGCCGGGTCCTGTCCTTCGAGGAAATAGAGCGCGAAGCGCGGGTCCTTGCCGGGGAGCTGGGTCACAAGCGGATCGTTGCGGTCTACGGCGAGCATCCTTCCACGGGCGCCGACTATATTGCGGAAAGCATCCGGCGCATCTACTCGGTGAAGGTCCCCGTCCGCAAGGGTCGCGGTGAAATCCGCCGGGTGAACATCAACGCGGCCCCCCTGTCGATCGAAGACCTCGTGACGATCCAGGAGGCCGGCATCGGGACCTACCAGGTCTTCCAGGAGACCTATCATCACGAGACATACCGGGGCGTGCACCCGGCGGGGACCGTGAAAGGCGACTTCGGGTGGAGGCTGTACGCGCTGCATCGGGCCATGGAGGCCGGTATTGATGACGTTGCGATCGGCGCCCTCTTCGGCCTGTACGACTGGAAGTTCGAGGTCATGGGCATGCTGTTCCACGCCCGGGACCTGGAAGGGCGCTTCGGAATAGGCCCTCACACGGTTTCCGTGCCCCGCATCGAGCCCGCCGTGAACACGGGCTTCGGCTGGCTGACTCACAAGGTCACGGACACGGATTTCAAGAGGTTGATTGCCGTTCTTCGCCTCAGCATCCCCTACGCGGGCCTCATCGTCACGTGCCGTGAAAGCCCCGAGCTGCTGCGGGACGTGATCCCCATGTGCACGCAGCGTGACGCCTCCAGCCGTATTGGCATCGGCGCATACAGCGACGAAGGGGGGGACCAGCAGGAGAGAAAACAGCAGTTTCTCCTCGGGGACACGCGGTCCCTGGACGAGGTCATTCGGGAGCTGGCTTCCCTGGGCTACATCACCTCATTCTGCACGGCAGGTTATCGCTGCGGCCGGACCGGCAAGAACATCATGAACCTCCTGCGCACGGGGAAGGAGGGGTGCTTCTGCAAGCTGAACGCTGTCCTCACGTTCCAGGAATGGCTTGAGGATTTTGCGTCACCCGAAACACGGCGCATCGGAGAGGCGATCATCCAGAAGGAGATGGAGGAGATCAAGGCGAGGGAGCCCGTGGATTTCACTCCCGCAATCGTTCGCACGCTTACGGACTACCACGGCCGCATCAAGTCCGGTGAGCGGGACCTCTGCTTCTGAGGGCGGGACCCTCGAATGGACCATCGAACAGAAAAGGACCTCCTGGGAAACGTTCAAGTCCCCGCGCCGGCATACTGGGGCGCCCATACAGAGAGGGCCCGGGCAAACTTCCCCTTTACCGGCTACCGCGTGCATCCCGACATGCTGCGGGCGTATGCGCTCGTGAAGAAAGCGTGCTGCCTCGCCAACGTGGAGCTGGGCCTCATGGCCGCAGAAAAGGGCGCGGCTGTCATCCAGGCATGTGAGGAGATTGCAGCCGGAGGGTTCGCTGACCAGTTTCCCGTCGACGCCTTGCAGGGCGGAGCGGGCACCTCGACGAACATGAACGTGAACGAGGTGATTGCCAACAGGGCAATCGAGATCCTCGGCGGAGCGCGGGGAGAGTACTCGCGCGTGCATCCCATCGAGGACGTCAATCTCAACCAGTCCACCAACGACACCTACCCCACGGCCCTCAAGGTGAGCGCAATCACGGGCCTGCGCAGGCTCAGCGAAGCCATCGCCGGCCTGCAGGGCGCGTTCCAGGAAAAAGAAAGGCAGTTTGCGGCCATCGTGACCATCGGCAGGACCGAGCTCCAGGAAGCAGTCCCCATCACCCTGGGGGCCGAGTTCTCGGGCTTCGCCGAGGCGGTGAGCCGCGACAGGTGGAGGACCTTCAAGTGCGAAGAGCGCCTGCGCGTGGTCAACATCGGCGGCACTGCCGTGGGCACCGGCATCAGCGCGCCCCGAAGCTACATCTTCCTCGTGATCGAGCGCCTGCGGGATGTCACGGGCATGGGGCTTGCCCGGGGGGAGAACCTCCTTGACCAGACCGCCAACGCGGACTGCTTTGTCGAGGTCTCGGGGATCCTCAAGGCGCATGCGGCCAGCCTGGTGAAGATCTGCAGCGACCTGCGCCTCCTGAGTCTCCTGGGGGAGGTGCGGGTGCCCGGCGCGCAGGCAGGCTCTTCCATCATGCCGGGGAAGGTGAACCCCGTCCTGCTGGAAGCCGGCATCCAGGCCGGAATGAAGGTCATGGCCAACGATGCGCTGATTGCGGACGCCTGCTCACGCGGCAGTCTTCAGATCAACGAGTTCCTGCCCCTGGTCAGCTTCGCCCTGCACGAGTCCCTGGACCTCCTGGCCCGGGTTGACGTCCGGCTGGCCGCGCACATCCGGGGATTCGAGGCGGATGAAACGCGCTGCCGCGCGTTTTTCGAAAGGAGCCCCATGATCATCACTGCCCTTCTTCCGCACATCGGTTACGACAAGGCCACGGAGCTGGTTCAGCAGTTCGCAGCATCCGCAGAGGAAAACGTAGTGGCGTTCCTCCGCGGGAAGCTGGGAGATGATCTGGTAGCGTCCGTATTCAGCGCGCGGAACCTGGTCGCGCTGGGGTACAAGGACACTGAGATCAAGGGCGGCACGGCATGACGCAGGCGCCCAAATCTCTTCGGCTGCACATTGGCCTCTTCGGCAGGACCAATGTCGGCAAGTCCAGCTTCCTGAACATGATTGCGGGCCAGGACGTTGCCATCGTCTCCCCCCTGCCGGGCACCACGACGGATGTCGTGGAAAAACCGATGGAGCTTCTGCCCCTTGGGCCCGTCGTCTTCCTCGACACGGCCGGGATGGACGACTCCTCGCAGCTTGCCGCGCTTCGCGTCGCGCGCGCCAGGAAGATCTTCGACCGCGCGGACGTGGTCCTGCTTATCCTGGAGCCGGGCACCTGGACAAGCTACGAGGAGGACATCCTTTCCCAGGCTGAGGCCCGGAAAGCCCCCGTGATCTTCGTCATCAACAAGACCGACATTCGCGACCCCTCCCCGGAGTTTCTCGAAATGCTCCAGGGAAGATCTCCCCGGGTGGTTGCGTGCTCCAGCATCCGCGCGGCAGGACGGGAGGCGTGCCTCATCCAGCTCAAGCAGTACCTCCTTGATGTCTGCCCGGAGGAGTTCCTGGCACCGCCGCCCCTGATCGGGGACCTTCTTTCCGCGGGAAAGGGAGTGGGTCTGGCCGTGCTCGTTGTCCCCATCGACCTGCAGGCTCCGCGCGGGCGCCTCATCCTGCCCCAGGTCCAGACCATCCGCGACACCCTGGACTGTGACGCGGCTGTGGCGGTGGTGAAGGAGCGGGAGTACGCCGCGTTCCTGCAGCAGCTGCGCGCGCCGCCTGACATCGCCGTCTGCGATTCCCAGGTGGTCCTCAAGATGACGGGAGATACTCCCCGCGAGGTGCCGTGCACGACGTTTTCCATTCTCTTTGCCCGCAACAAGGGAGACCTCGTGGAGCTGGCGCGCGGCGCCGCGGTCCTCACTGACATCAGGCCTGAGGACCGCATCCTCATTTCGGAGGCGTGCAGCCACCATGCCATCGAGGACGACATCGGCCGGGTGAAGATCCCCCGGTGGCTGCGCCAGTACGTCGGGGCGGACGTGCACATCGACACGTGCGCGGGAAGGGACTACCCGGACAACCTGTCGCAGTACCGGCTGGTCATCCACTGCGGCGGGTGCATGCTCACCCGCAGGGAGATGCTCTCCCGCATCGCAAGGGCCCGGCAGGCGGGGGTGGCCATCACGAACTATGGCGTGGCAATATCCGTCCTTCAGGGCGTGATCGAACGGACCCTTTCTCCTTTCCCCGCGGCGCTGGATGCATTCACGCGGGAAAAGCGCCGCCTGGAGGGCAGGGCGCAGCCCGCCCTGGCGCGAGAGAGATGAGCGTGCAGACAGTGAAGGAGACCCTGGCGCGAGTGGCGGCCGCGCCGAGCCCTGATGTCGAAGACCTCAGGTACCTCCTCGCCCGGGAGGCCGATGCGGAGGTTCAGCCGATACTGGATGCCGCTGACAGGACCAGGCGGCAGTTCATGGGAAACGGAATCCTCCTCCGCGGAATTGTCGAGTTTTCAAGCTTCTGCCGCAACACCTGCTTCTACTGCGGCCTTCACGCGGGAAACACGCGCATCACACGGTACAGGATGAGCGCGGAGGAGGTCCTCGAAAGCGTTCGAAGAATCTCATCCCAGGGAGTTCAGACGGTGGTCCTTCAGTCCGGGGAGGATGACGGCCTGGACCCCGCGTGGCTCGCGCAGGTTGTGCGGGACGTGAAGAAGCGTTTTGGCATTGCCGTGACGCTTTCCGTCGGAGAGCGGCCGCGGGAAGACTATGCGCTGTGGCGGGAGGCCGGCGCTGACAGATACCTCCTGAAGATCGAGTCGTCTGACACGGACTTGTATGAATCCCTGCACGCGGGACGCAGGCTCGAGACAAGGCTTCGCTGCATCTTCGACCTCACGACGCTCGGTTACCAGGTCGGCTGCGGCATCATGGTTGGGCTCCCCGGCCAGAGCCTGCGGCACATCGCGGGGGACATCCTTTTTTTTGCCGAAAGGCGGTTCGACATGATCGGCATTGGGCCGTTCATTCCTCACCCTGAAACGAAGCTGCGCGGCCTGCCGCCGGGCAGCGTCCCGCTGACACTGAGGACAGTCGCCCTCACGAGGATCGTCACGAAGGCTGCCCACCTCCCGGCCACAACGGCCCTGGGGAGCATGGGCCGCGACTATCGCCTGGATGGCCTCAGGGCAGGCGCGAATGTCCTGATGCCGAACTTCACTCCCGTGGAATACAAGACGCTCTACGAGATCTATCCCGGCAAGAGGTGCGTGAGCGAGCCGACGGGCGCGTGCGCCCTGTGCATGGAGGGGCTTGCCGAGGGCATTGGCCGGATAATCGACTATTCCCGCGGGGATTCCCTGGTAACGCAAACCGTCACGCCAGAGCGCCCATAGAAGGCACGACACTTCTCCTGGCTCCCGAAACTGGGCAGCCTCAGTTTGACTCAGTTTGACCCGACCGTTGGACAATGTGTTATCTTACCCGAGGAGGTGCCATGGAATATCGCCGTCTTGGGAGCGCGGGGCTGAAGGTGAGCCTGCTGTCACTCGGCTCGTGGGTCACGTACGGAAAGCAGGTCGATGTGAGCGCCGCCGAAGCGCTCATGAAGGCCGCCTGGGACATCCGGGGTGAACTTCTTCGACAACGCGGAGGCCTACGAAGGCGGGCAAGTCCGAAGAGATCATGGGCGCCGCGCTGAAAAAGCTCGGCTGGCGACGGGCCAGCTACATCGTGTCCACGAAGATCTTCTTCGGCATGCACGACGGGGTGAACGAGAGGCAGACTCTCAACCGGAAGAAGCTGCGGGAGGGAATTGACGGCGCGCTGAAGCGCTTCGGGCTGGACTACATCGACCTCGTGTTCTGCCACCGCCCCGACCCGAATACCCCGGTCGAGGAGACGGTCTGGTCCATGCACATGATGGTGGAAACCGGCAAGGCCCTGTACTGGGGAACCTCCGAATGGAGCGGCGGACGAGCTTCGGGAGGCGTGGGCAATTGCGGAGAAGCACCACCTGCACAAGCCGCAGATGGAGCAGCCCCAGTACAACCTGTTCGTCCGGCACAAGGTGGAGCAGAATTATGCGCGCCTGTATTCGGGCATCGGCCTTGGTCTCACCACCTGGAGCCCGCTCGCCTCAGGCATCCTGACCGGCAAGTACAACTCAGGCGTTCCCAAGGATTCGCGGCTGGCGCTCCCGGGCTACGAGTGGCTTCGCAAGTCAGCAGTGACTCCGGAAAGGATCGAAGCGGTGAAGAAGCTGGAGCCGATTGCGAAGGAGATGGGGGCCAGCCTGGCCCAGCTGTCTCTTGCCTGGTGCGCGCACAATCCGAACGTGAGCACCGTCATCACGGGCGCAAGCAGGCCCGAGCAGGTGAAAGAGAACATGAAGGCCCTGGACATCCTCCCCAGGCTCACCCCGGATGTGTTGAAGAGGATGGACGAGGCGGTGGCGGGAGTCACGGACCTGCATCCGACCTGGGGGCCGCCGAGCTAGGTCGCGAAGGCCGAGCTGGTTAGGGGGGGCCGAGCCAGGCTGGAGAGCCACCCCGGGTCAGAGGGCGGGGTCCCCCGGCGTCTTCCGCACCAGCTCGGAAACCCGGCGCAGGAGCTCTTCCGGCTGGAAGGGCTTGGGAAGGAAGGGGAGCGAAGCCCCCGCCATGCTCGCTGTCAGGCGGTCGTCCTCGGTATACCCCGACATGTACAGCACGGGCAGGCCTTGCCTGGTGCGCGACAGCCGCTCCCCCATCTCCAGCCCGCCCATCCCTCCCGGCATGACGACATCCGTAACGACCACATCGATTGCGGCAGAACCTTCAGCAATCAGGAGGGCGTCCTGAGCCGAGGATGCGGTGAGGACTCTGTATCCTCCCTGTTCCAGGAGCCTGCGGGTCAGCAGCCGTACGTCGGCCTCGTCTTCCACCAGGAGCACTGTTCCCGATCCCGCCGGGACGTCACGTGCGCCTTCCTGCTTCTCCGCGCACGAGTTGTCCTTCGGAGCGCGCGGGATCCAGATGGTGAACGTGCTTCCCTGCCCGGGTGCGCTGTCCACCCTGATCCTTCCGCCCGTCTGCGTGATGATCCCGTAAACGATTGAAAGGCCGAGCCCCGTTCCCTTTCCGTGCTCTTTCGTTGTGAAGAAAGGTTCGAACAGGTGCAGCCGAACATCCTCTGACATCCCGGCCCCGGTGTCCTGGACGCACAGCACCGCATACGCGCCCGGCGGCAGGTCCACCGGGACGGCAGGACAGTCGGCGTCCTGGCAGGACTGTTGCATGTCAACCTCCGCGGCCTGCAGGACCAGCCGCCCGCCGTCCGGCATGGCGTCACGGGCGTTGACCGCGAGGTTGATGATCACCTGCTCCAGCTGGTAGGGGTCTGCGAGCACGCACACCGGGGCCCGCGTCAGGCGCACCTCCAGCTCCACGTCCTCCCCGAGGAGCGGGCGCAGGAGCGTTTCCGCGCCCGCAACCACGGCGTTCAAGTCCATGACAGACGCCTGGGTGATCTGCTTGCGGCTGAAAGCGAGGAGGCGTCCCGTGAGGCCGGCCGCGCGCTTGATGGTGCTCTTGATTTCCTCCAGGTCAGACAGTGCAAGGGAGTTGCCCGCCACGGACTCCGTAAGAAGGCTCGCGTATCCCGAAATGACCGTGAGAAGGTTGTTGAAGTCGTGCGCAATGCCGCCTGCCAGTCTCCCGATTGCCTCCATCTTCTGCGAGTGCAAGAGTTGCTCCTGGGCCCGGCTGAGCTGCTGGAGGCTGCTCTGCAGGTCCTGCACGAGCCGCGCCTTGCGCATGGCAGCGGCAGTCTGGAACGCGAAAGCCCGAAACATCGGGATGTCCTCTGCTCCCAGGTTTTCACCGCGGACGCACAGCAGTCCGATGAGCTCATCCATGGCGGAAAGCGGGGAGAAGATTGCCCGGCGGGAATCTTTTCGCGCGCGGGAGCGCAAGGACTCCAGAGGCGGAAGGGACCTGACCATGGGCTGGTCCAGCTCCAGGGACAGCGTCACCTGCCTCTGCAGGGCTTCCGCCAGGGTGGGAACGCCGTCCAGGTCGTACCATGTCGCATCTTTTCCCCCGGCCGCAATCTCCACCCCTCCGCTTTCGCTGCTGCGGCAGGCCAGGGAGAGCCTCTTCCCGGTGGGGTCGGAAATGAAAATGGCGCAGGACAGTCCAAGGGCGGTGAGCTCACGGATCGCAATCGGGAAGATCTCAACGGGGTTGAGGGCCTGCTCCATGGCAAGGGCCGCCGCGTTCAGGGAGTGGAGGAAACGCTCCGTGCGCTGACGCGCGATGAGCTCCCGACGAAGCTTTTCGTAGAGGCGGGCGTTCTCGATGGAGCTGGAAAGCTGGTCCGCAACCGTCTGCTGGGCGGCCACGTCCGCGCCCCCGAAGGCTCGCAGGCTCGGGCTCTGGATGTCCAGCACGCCGATCACTTCCCGTCCCCGCCGGATCGGAACGGCCATCTCGGAGCGCGTGCTGACCGCCGCGGACATTGAGGCGTACCGGGGCTCCTTTTCCACGTCCGCCACGCACAGGGGCTGCCCCGTGGCGGCTACCCAGCCGCAGATTCCCTCCACGCCGATCTTCAGGCGGAACTTCCCCGCAAAGGAGTGGATCAGCGGCATGGAAGACGCGCGGAGCACCAGCTCATCACCTTCGATCAGCAGGACGGCCACCGTCGAATAGGCGAAAGAGTCCTTGATGAGGTCAACCGCCTCCATGAGCAGCTCCTCCAGCTCGAGGATGGCGGTGGTCCGGCGCCCTACGCGCGCAATCAGGGCCTGGCGATGCGATCTTTCCTGCAGGTGGGCGGTGAGCTCACGCAGCGGGTTGAACAGCTGCCGCCTCATGATACCCCTGCCAAGGATGCCCACGCAGACTGCGGTGGTGATGGACATGACAGGCACCATGACGGCGGTGAAAGAGCCGACCAGGTATCCGGCCAGGAGCGCCAGAACGCTGACACTGATGAAAGCCTCCGTCACGCGCGAGCGGTGCCGGAAGATCAGAAGCAGGCAGGACGCGAGCAGCGCCGCGGGAAGCGCGCCTTCCCAGTATCCGAGCTTCGAAAGAAGGAATCGCGTGATCCCCGAGGTCTCGAGCCAGGGGTGATACACGATCTTCCCGGAGAAAAGGAACGGTCCAAGAGCAGCCAGCAGGGCAAGCGCCGCCGACGCCACCGCCAGGGGCCAGCCCTTTCCGAGCTTCAGGTAGCGGGCCACGAAAAGGAAGAGAAACGGGATCATGATGAACAGGCATGCGGCGGCAAGCTGGAGGAGTAGCTCGGGATTGCCCGCGTGGTAGAACAGGGACAGGCGGAGGAGCAGCGCGAAAGCGCAATGGGCGCCGGCAAAGAGAACGAAACCGCAAAAGCTGCGGTTGAGAGGCTTGCGCAGCCCCGCCGCCCCCACCGCGACTGCAAGAGTTGCGGAGAGGAGAGTGGACAGCCCGAGGGCTGCAATGTCCAGCGCGAGAAGGGCAGGCATGATCCGGGAAACTTTCCTCGCTTACTGACCGGCGTCCCGCGGATCCGGGCTCATCCGGTCTGGTCTCCCAATCTCCTCCCCATTATATCGTGAATATCTATGGCAATTACAGAGGTCCGCGACAGTGATGAGGGCTTGTACGCGAAGCTGTCCGCCCCCCCGCGTGCGGCGTAATGGCGCATGATGAGGTCAAGGCCGTGCAGTTTTTCCGCCTCATCCCGGAGGATTCTCGCGATGCCGCTCCCGACAACGCTCTGGGAGCGCACGGAGAAGTCGCAGGCCGTCTCCCCTTCCACGATCTGCACCCCGGCGACCGCGGTGAATCCCACCCGGGCATCCGCCCGCAGCAGATCGATCTTGGTGCCGCCCGGAGCGCTGTGAACATACAGCGTGCCTTCCTCGTATCCAAAAAACATTGGCACGGCGTACGGGGCGGGCTCCCTGTGGATAACGAGGAAAAGGACGCTGGACTGGTCGAGAATTCCTGCGATATCCGCCGGGTCGCTCACCGTCTCATGCAAAGCGTTCTTCGCTCCCATCCTCATCAAGGAGCAGGCCGTCCAGCCTGCGGAGCGTCGTAAAGTAGTCCCGGTCCTCGAAGCGGCCTCCGAAATGGAACAGGCCCGCAAACCGCCGGGGCAAGGCGTTGTAGACTGCCCTCGAAATCGAGACGCATCCGGGGCGTGTGGATTTCTTTTCCAGGTGCGCCGCGAAGTTGATGACGTCCGAGACGATCTTTCCCGTCTCGGGGTTGAACCGGATCCTCCCCGCGTCTATCCCGAGGCGAAGGGAGATATCCGCGGGCCAGTCCGCTGCCGCGGTGAGGTTGAAAACGGGAATGGCCGTCTGGACCTCAATGGAGAACCTCACCGCCCTGCGCGCGCCATCCTTGAGAGCGAAGGCAATGATGCCGCCGTCCCCCGCCCAGGACCACACGCGGCCGTCAGTGGCTGCAAGCTTGTCCCGCAGAAAGCTCCAGAGGTTGAAGTACAGCCTCTCCATCTTCTTGAGGCCATACTTGCGGACCAGGACGGAGCTGTTGGCGATGTCGAGGCTGATCACCGCGGTATCGTACTCGCGCCCCTCCTTGAGGCACCCCCAGTTGGCAAGCTCGCCCGGATCCTTGCATGAGCTGAGGATCCTGCGCGTCTTGAAATCGTAGCGGATCCCGGTTTTCAGGAGCTTGCCGAGAAACCGTTCCAGTCCGTCCACCCGCACGGCGCGGCCATGCACCACGCCGTCATCCACCTCCACCACCAGCTTGAGAAGCGCCTGCAGCTCACCACCTTGATCACAACGCTCCACCAGGAGCTTTGCGCTCTTGCGCGATGAGAGAGAGATGTGATTCTTTGTCCCCGCGGCTTCGTTCGAATCGAAGCTTCCCAGAACGAGCTTTCCGAGCTCATTGACCTCGTCGGTCTTGAAATTTGACGCGATGAGCTCCACCAGATCGTTGCGCAGTGCTGGTTCCAGCACCATTCCCGTCACCTCGAAGATAATTTCGCTACATGTTGTATCCTGGCAATGGCCGACTTATTATGTAAGAAATTGAAGAGAATTCATCAAAACATGGATACCCTTGGTTGTCAAGAATGACCACGCTGTTCGATAACGCGAGGCTTGTTCTTCCCGACCGCGTCGTTTCGGGCTCACTCGGCGTGGAGGGAGCGCTGATCAGCGAAGTCCGCGAAGGGGCCCACGCCGCGCCGGCGGGAAGCCGTGTCATCAACGCAGACGGCCTGTACCTTTCTCCGGGGTTCGTGGACATCCACACGCACGGCGCGGGTGGGGCTGATTTCATGGACGGCACCGAGGAGGCCGTGCTCACGGCCTGCCGGACTCACCTTCGCCATGGAACAACGACCATCGTTCCGACCACTCTCACCAGCACATTCACGGAGCTGCGCTCCATCCTCGAAGTCGTGGGACGAGTGCGCCGCGGCCAGGGCCTGCCCCCGGGCGCCGCGAGTCCCGCGATATTCGACGATCTGCCCGAAATTCTCGGCGTGCATGTCGAAGGTCCCTACTTTTCCCCGGAGCAGAGAGGCGCACAGGACCCTCGATTCCTCAAGGACCCGGATCCCGAGGAATACGCGAGGGTCCTGGACGCGTGTCCCTGGATCGTGCGATGGACCGTTGCCCCAGAGCTGCCAGGGGCTCTCCCCATGGGAAGGGAGCTTGCGCGCCGGGGAATCGTCGCGTCCATCGGGCATTCCAACGCCGTCTACGAACAGGTGACAGAGGCGTGCCGCAACGGCTACACGCTCGTGACACACCTGTACAACGGGATGTCGCGACTGGTGCGCAAGGATGCGATCATGCATCCGGGAGTCGCTGAGAGCGCCCTTGTCCTGGACGAGCTTGCCGTGGAGGTGATTGCAGATGGCATGCACCTGCCCCCCGCGCTTCTGGAGCTGACATTCAAGGTGAAAGGACCGGACAGAATCTGCCTGGTGACGGACTCCATGCGCGCCGCCGGCCAGGAGGTGAAAGAGAGCATCCTGGGAAGCCTCTCAAGCGGCAGGCGGGTGATTGTTGATGACGGCGTGGCCTGGCTTCCCGACAGGTCCTTCTTTGCGGGAAGCGTCGCAACCGCGGACCGGCTTGTGCGTACCATGAGCCGCGTGCGGGGGGTCTCTCTCCCGGATGCCGTTCGCATGATGACTCTCACCCCGGCCCGGGTCATGGGGGTGCACGCGCGCAAGGGAACCCTCTGGGCCGGAAAGGACGCCGACATTGTCCTGTTCGACGACGACCTCAGGATCCGGCTCGTGATGGCTCGGGGGAGAATAATCGTGGACGAGCTTACAGCTTGACTTTGACCGGGTGACCGCTCTCGGAAGACTCCACGCTCGCTTCCAGGTACGCCTGCACCTTGGCTCCGTTTCTGAAATCCGAAGCATCGTCCTTCCCCGTTCGGATGCACGTGATGAACCGTTCGTACTGCGTCGGCGTCCGCCCGCTTTTGACCACTCGCCATTGGGCCGCGCGGGCCGCTTTCCTTCCTTTCACGAGGCGGTAGCCGGAAGGGTCACGATCCAGGTCCACTTCCACCGCGCCATCGTCCCCGTACACGCGCACGCGAAGGCTGTTCTGGTGGCCTGGTGCCCAGCGCGTGGCATGCACCGTGCCGATCCCGCCGGTTTCCAGTTCGATGGTGGAGACGAAGCTGTCGTTGGCATCCAGCACGTAGGGCCCGATCCGGTTTCCCTTCACGCCTTTGGGGAATGTCCGCAGGAGGCAGGAGATCCGGCGGATGTCGCCGCAGAGAAGCCCCACAAGGTCGTAGATGTGGCAGCCGATGTCGCCAAGGGTCCCCGCGCTGCCATGGCGGGTGGACAGCCTCCACGTGAAGGAAGGCTTGGTGCGCCAGTCCCCCCAGGCGTCCTGCGCGAGCCAGCTCTGCAGGTAGCTCGCCTCAACGTGCATGATCCTGCCGATCCCGCCGGACCTGAGGAGGTCCGCCGCCGCTTGCGCGCCCGAGGAGTTGCGGTAGCTGAAATTGACCATCCCGATGGTCTTGCGCCGGGCCGCCGCGTCCCGCATCCTGCGCGCGTCCGCGAGCGTGGTGGCAAGGGGCTTCTCGCATAGAACGGCTGCTCCCCTGGCAATTGCCGCAAGGGTGATGGGGGCATGCATGATGTCCGTCGTGACGTTGGCTACCCCGTCCAGCTGTTCCTTTTCAAGGAGCTCGCTGGAGTCCGTGTACCACCGGGGGATCTTCCATGCGCGGGCAAACGCGCGCGCCTTGTCCGCGTCGATGTCGCAGCACGCCGCAAGCGTCACGCCCCGCATGGCCCCGAAGCTGCGCGCGTGCGCTCCCGCCATGTTGCCCGTCCCGATGATGCCCAGCTGGATCATGGGGGAGACTGTAGCGGAGCTATACCTGCCAGTCCAGCACGTACTTCCCGTCGAAGTCCGTGAACCCGCCGACCACGATGGTGATGAAGTCTATGACGACCCAGATCCCGAAGCCTCCGGCGGTGATGAGCATCAGGACGCCCGTCCCCACCTTGCCGACGTAGAAACGATGGACGCCAAGCCACCCCAGGAAAATGCAGAACAGGAGGGTCGCCAGCCGGCTCTTCGGGCTTACCGTCTTGTCGCTGCGAAAGCCAGGGGCCATGCCGGGCGAGCGCACCGGGTGCCCGCAGTTGGGGCAGTACACGGCCTGGTTCGAAAGCTCTTTGCCGCAGTTCACGCAGAACATGATGGTCACCTCCGCTCCCCATTCAACACCGACGGGAGCGCACAGCGTTCTAGTAGTCGTACTTCTTTGCGATGGCCACCAGCAGCTCGTCCATCTTCAGGAAGATGCTCACCAGCTCGGGATCGAACTTCTTGCCGGCCTGGTAGCGCATGTAGCGAAGCGCGTGCTCCTGCCGCCAGCCCTTCTTGTAGGCCCGCTGCGAGACAAGGGCGTCGTAGACGTCCGCGATGGTGACTACCCGCGCGGAAAGGGGAATCTCCGTGCCCCGCTTGCCCGGCCCCATGTAGATCTTGGGCGCGTAGATGTTGTCGATGCGGCCGGGGTACCCCGTGCCATCCCAGTTCTCGTGGTGGTTGAGCGCCACCTCCGCGGACATGTAGTCCCAGAATGAGGTGGTGCGGCGTGAACAGGCGGGCGCCGCGGACGGTGTGCTCCCGCATGATGAGCGTCTCGTCATAGGTGAGGCCGCCCGGCTTTTTCAGGATGATGTCGCTCACGGCGATCTTGCCCACGTCGTGAAGGATGGCCGCGGTGCGAAGCACGTCGCGCACTTTGCGGATCTCCCGGGGGGAAATGCCCCGACGATGGGCCCACTTCTCGTACAGCTCCACCGCGTAGGCGCCGACCCGCTTTGCGTGCTGGCTCGTTTCGTAGGGGTCGCGCAGCTCCGCGAGCTCCACCATGCGCAGCACCATCTCCCGGGACAGTCGCGCCTTCTCGATGGCATCCGCCGCGTTCAGGGCGAACTGCGATATGAACAGCTCGTCCTGGACCGAGAAGGCAACGACCTCTCCCTTCTCGTTCTTCGCGTTGATGAGCTGGAGGACCCCCACGATCTCGTTGTCCCGGGTCTTCAGGGGCACGCAGAGGATGGAGGCCGTGCGGTAGCTCGTCTTCTGATCGAAGGCCGGGTTGAACGTGTACGAGACGCTGCTCTGGATGTGGTAGACGTCGTCGATGAGGATCGTTTCCCCGGTCTTGGCCACGTACCCGGCCAGGGAGCTCTTGTCGATGGCCAGCGCGGCGCCGCTGGGGATGTACTTGTCCTTTGTCTCCCCGCGGAAAAGGGTGTCGTTCTGCACGAAGCTGAAGTACAGGTAGCCCCGGGCGGCCAGGTAGATGGTGCCGGCGTCCGCGTTCACGAACTGCCGCGCCTCGGTGAGCACCCTCTCCAGCAACGAGTCGAGGTCCCTGATTGAATAGAGGGTTTCGATGGTGCGGAACAACTTCAAGCTATCGCGCTTCATGGGGCGTAATTCACTAGTATAGTAACAAAGAGGCTCACCCTCAAGTCTGAGGTGAGAAAAGGAAGGTTCGCAGGTCCTCTATGCGGGAGAAGTAGGCAACGGCGTTCGCCCTCATGTAGCTTTCGATCTCCGGCACCCTGTGGCTCCACCCGGCGGCCGCGGCCGGCACGCCGGTGGCGCGGGACATGAGGATCCCCGGCTTCAGGTCGTCAAGGATCAGGGCCTGCGAAGGGGCGCAGCCCAGTTGACGCAGGGCCTCCTGGACCGGCCAGGGGCTTGGCTTGCGCCGGTTCTCGTCGTGGTCCCAGCCGAAGACGAGGTCAGGAAGGAAGGGCGGATCCTGCGCGGCCCGGTAGTGGCCCTGGATGACATCCTTCTCGGAATGCGAGATCACGACCACTTTCCCGCCGTCATCCCGGTAATCCTCCAGCAGCTCGATGAAGCCCGGGAAGAAAGGCGGGGTGCGGCTCGTCGTCCATCTCCGCCAGATCACGAACTCCTGGGCCAGCTCGTCACGGGTCATCTTCAGCTCCCCGACCAGGTAGTCCATGATGCCGTGGAAATTGTGCAGGAGGAACTGCTCCTGCGAGGGCGGCCTTCGCCCTGGGCGCAGGGTGGCAAGCGCCTCCAGGTGGGCGGGGTAATGAACCACCGACATGCTGTCAACGGCAGTGTCATCATGGTCCACCAGGAGACATGCGTAGCGAAGGGCGATTGCGCTTGGAGACCCCATTCCGTATATTATAGCCATGCCAAGGGAAAAAGTCGCTCGCGCCCTCCTGTCCTGCGCAGGTATCTTTCTCCTTGTGGCACTCACCTCCTGCACCAGCCTTGCAGTGCGGGCAGTGGCGGGAGTCCTCTCCGGAGGAGGGGAGAGCAACGTCTTCTCCACGGATGATGATACCGAGCTGGTCCGTGATGCGCTTCCCTTTGCGCTGAAGACCTACGAGGCGCTCCTCCAGGCGGACCCTGAGAATGCGCAGCTAGCCCTGGCCACCGCACAGGCGTTTGCCGGCTACACGTTCGCGTTCGTCGAGATACCCGCGGACGAGCTTCCCGTGGACCGCGTGGACGACCAGCTGGCCATGCATAACCGGGCCAGGAAGCTGTTCCTTCGCGCCCGTGACTACGCCCTCAAGGGCCTGGAAGTCCGGCGTCACGGATTCCGCGCCGCGCTGGAGACCAAAGGTCCCGAAGCCGCGCTGAAGCTGGCACGGCCGGAAGACATCGACTACCTCTACTGGGCCGGGGCCGCCTGGCTGGGGGCGTTCAGCGCGGAGCCGTTCGATTTCTCCCTGATCGTCACGCTTCCGCGGGCCACGGCGCTGCTCGCGCAGGTGCAGGCGTGGAACGATTCCTACGGCAACGGCGCGGTGCATGAGATCTTCATTTCGTACTACGCCTCGGCGCCCGTTGACCTCGGGGGAAGCGAGGAGAAGGCGCGGGCGGAGTTCGCGCGCGCCGTGGAGCTTTCACGCGGTCACTCGGCCGGCCCGTACGTCGCCCTGGCCTCTTCCCTCAGCATCAAGACGCAGAACGAGGCGGAGTTCCGGGATCTCCTTGCCAAGGCCCTTGCCGTTGACGTGAATGCCGTCCCTTCCCAGAGGCTCACCAACACCATCAACCAGCAAAAAGCCCGCTGGATGCTTGACCACATTGATAGATTCTTCCTGGAAGGACAGGACGGCCAATGAAAGCGCCTCGACTATTGATTGTCATTCTTCTCCTTGCCGCCGGTTACGCCGCTGCAGGGGCCCTCACCATCAAGCTGGGGACCCTCGCGCCCATCGGCTCGCCGTGGGAAATAGGGCTTCGCCGGATTGCTGCGGATTGGGACAGGATCTCCGGCGGCACGGTGACCCTGCGGATCTACGCCGGGGGAATAGCCGGAGACGAGCCGGACATGGTGCGCAAGATGCGCATCGGCACCTTGAACGCGGCCGGGATCACCGTGAGCGGACTGCAGGGAATCTTCAAGGGATTCAAGACTCTCAGCTACCCTCTTCTGGTAAGGAATGACGACGAGCTCTCCGACGTGCTGGACCACATGAAGCCGTTCTTCGAGCAGGAACTGGAAAAGCGGGGGTTCCACGCCGTCATGTGGTCTCCGGGAGGGTGGGTCTACATTTTCTCCCGCCGGCCTGTCGTGTACCCGCAGGACCTCAAGAGCCAGAAGCTCTGGGTGTGGTCGGATGATCCTGACGAGGTCCAGGCCTACCAGCGGGCCGGCTTCCAGACAGTGTCCCTTGCGGTCACGGACCTCATGATTTCCCTCCAGGGCGGGATGATAGATGCTCTGGTCACCAGCCCGCTCCTTGCCGCCTCCAACCAGTGGTTCGGCATTGTCAACAACATGAGCACCATCAAGCTGGGCCCCCTGTGGGGCGCCACTCTTGTCACCGAGAAGACCTGGTCGGAGGTCCCGGCGGATCTGCGCCCGAAGCTGATGGAAGCGGCGCAGAAGGTCGCCGACTCCCTGGCCCCTGACCTGGCCAAAGCAGACGACCAGGCCATCGCGATCATGAAGAAATACGGCCTGACCATCAACAAAGTCCCCCCGAAAGCGGAGGCAGAATGGGCGGATCTCCTGGACAAGACTTTCTCCGGGCTCGTCGGGACGACATACGATAAGACAAGCTACGACATGGCCGTCAAGTACCTGAATGAATACCTCGCAGCCCACCCCCGACCCTAGGACGGTGGACCGCGGGGGCAGGAGGACTCTCGCCCGCGCAGAGGACGTTTTTTCGGTCGTCCTCATTGGCCTCATGGCAATCCTTTCCCTCACGCCGGTGGTGTCGCGGCTCTTCCTGGTGGCGGACATCAGAGGGTCCACCGACTACATCCGGCAGCTGGTCCTCTGGATCGCCTTCGCCGGGGGCGCCATCACCTCCCGAGAGGGACGCCATCTCGCGCTGAGCTTCGGGTATGACGCGTTGGGCGCCAGGACAAAAGAATGGGTGAGGGCGGTCACCTCGCTGATCGACGTCCTGTTCCTGACGATCCTGACCCTCGCCAGTCTCTCTTTCTCCCTGGTGGGGTTCGACCCGTCTGCGATGGTGGGGATCATACCCTCCTGGATTCTCTCCCTCGTCATGCCTGCCGGTTTCCTGGTCATGATGGCGCGCGCCATCCGCGGCTCCGCCGAACGCCCCGTTCTGCGATGGATCGCCGCGGCGGGGATCCTGCCGGGACTGGCCTTCGGGCTTGCGCCCCTCTCCAATCTCCTGGCATCTGCCGGCGCACTAGGACAGGCAAGCGCCGCGGCGCAGGCGGCTCTTGCTCCGGCCCTGGGAGCGCTCTTCCTGCCCCTGATCCTGCTGCTGGTGGTGTCCACGGTGCTTGGCAGCCCCATCTACATCCTCCTGGGGGGCCTGGCTGTCCTCTTCTTCTTCCACTCCGGCGGCGCGCTGGAGGCGGTGCCCAACGAAGGGTACGTGATGCTCTCCGGACCGCTGATCCCCGCGATCCCGCTCTTCACGCTCGCCGGCTTCATCATCTCTGAAAGCAAGGCGGGGGAGAGGCTGGTGCGGCTTTTCCGCGCGGTCCTGGGCTGGCTTCCCGGCGGGGCCACGATCATGAGCGTCCTCATCTGCGCTTTCCTGACAACCTTCACGGGGGCTTCCGGCGTGACCATCCTTGCCGCCGGCGGCCTCCTCATGTACATCCTCAACCAGGACGGGTATCGGACCCGGTTTTCAGCGGGGCTTTTGACCGCATCCGGAAGCGTCGGGCTTCTCTTCCCGCCGAGCCTCCCCGTGATTCTCTATGGGGTCATTGCGCAGGTGAACATCAAGGAGCTGTACGCCGGGGGAATTCTCCCGGCCTTTTCATGGTCCTGACCCTTGCGGTCATGGGGGTGATCGAGTCCACGCGGCACAAGGCCCCGCGCACCCCCTTCACGCTGAAGGAGGCTCTCCCCGCCCTGCGGGACACGGTCTTCGAGATCCTCCTGCCCATCCTGATCCTCTTCCTCTTCCTGCGCGGGATCATGACGCTGGTGGAGACCGCCGCGTTCTCCGTGGTGTACGCGTTCGTGGTGGAGGTGATCATTCACAGGGATATCAAGCTTCGGAATATCCCCTCCGTCTTTCTCAAGAGCGTCGTGATCATGGGCGGGGTGCTCGTCATTCTCTGGACCGCGAACGGGCTTTCCTACTACCTGGTTGACGCGCAGCTTCCCACGCGCATGGTGCACTGGATGCACGCCACAATCGGCTCGAAAATCGTGTTCCTGCTCCTGGTGAACCTGGTGCTCCTGGTGGTGGGGTCGTTCCTGGAAATCTATTCTTCCATCACGATTGTGGCGCCCCTCATTGTGCCCCTGGGCGTGGCGTACGGGGTCAATCCCCTCCACCTGGGGATCATCTTCCTTGCAAACATGGAGCTGGGCTACCTGATGCCGCCGGTGGGGCTCAACCTCTTCCTGTCCTCGTACCGCTTCGAGAGGCCCCTGGCCACCCTGTACCGCGATGTGCTTCCGTTCCTTCTGGTGCTTCTTGCGGCTGTGCTGGTCATCACCTATGTGCCGTGGCTGACCTCCGCGCTTCGTCCGCTCGTGAAGTTCTAGCCCGGGGGACGCGCTGTTCCGGGAATCAGGTCATGTCGATGGGAGAACGCTCCGCGTTGTGCGGGTCGCGCTCCCCGTTGAGGAAGTAGAAGCTCGTGCGGATGCGTGTCCCGTTTTTCACGGAGATGCGGCCATCCTTCAGCCAATGGTGGATGGTGCGCTGGTTTCTCTGGAACATCCGCGCGAGGTCCGCCGGGGACATCTCGTATTCCCTGCTGATCCATCTCAGCATCGACTGCGGGGTCTTCTCGCGCATACTCCACTCCTCGTTCATCTCCCTGTCCTCCGGGCTTCCCGCGCCCGCCTCTCTTTCCTAGTATCGGAGGTGTTTTCAGGCGACTCAACACCGACTGGCAGCACTGGCAGTCGTGATTCTTTCGGAGTACAATCAGCGGTGGCACATTCCATGAAGTTGTGTGGGACCCTTTCCCTCCTGCTGCTCATCGTTTCCTCGTTCCAGCTCCCTGCGCAGAGCCGCACCGTGACGGTGTTGACCCTGGATGGCCCCATAGATCCCATCAGCGCCCGCTACGTCCAGCGGGGCCTGGAGCAGGCGGCGCGGGACGGGGCATCCCTGGCCGTCATCCAGATGGACACACCGGGCGGCCTCTCCGTGTCCATGGACCAGATCGTGGCCAGGATGCTCGCATCTCCCGTGCCCGTCGCGGTGTACGTCTGGCCGGAAGGCGCCCGCGCCGCCTCCGCGGGGGTCTTCATCGCAATGGCCGCGCAGATTGCAGCCATGGCGCCGGGGACTCACATCGGGGCCGCCCATCCCGTCACCTCCGGGGGCGGCGACATTCCGGGGACCATGGGAGAAAAAGTCCTGAATGATACTCTTGCCAAGCTGAAATCCCTGGCGCAGCTTCGCCATCGCAATGTCGCCTGGGCCGAACAGGCCGTGCGCCGAAGCATGTCCCTCACTGAATCCGAGGCGGTTGCCAGGGGGATAGTGGACTTTTCAGCCCGCGATCTGGATGACCTTCTGCGGCAGGCGGATGGCCGCACCGTGGACACGCCTCACGGCACCGAGGTGCTTCACACGGCGGGTGCCCTGGAACGGCCCTTTGCCATGAGCTTCATCGACAGGTTTCTCGGCTTCCTGGTGAACCCCGACATCGCCTACATCCTCCTCATCATCGGGATGTTCGGCATCATCTTCGAGCTGTCGCACCCGGGGCTCGTGGCGCCGGGAATCGCCGGGGGCATTGCCCTCCTCCTCTCCTTCATTTCCTTCGGAAGCCTTCCGACGAACCTGGGGGGAGTCCTCTTCATCGTGCTTGCCATCGTGCTCTTCATCCTGGACATCAAGCTGCCCACCCACGGCGTGCTGACAGCAGGGGGAATAGTCTCTTTCGTGCTCGGCTCTTTCCTGCTCTTCCCGCCCTGGCGCGCGCCGCAGCTGCCCACGGTCCCGAACGTCCGGGTCTCTCCGGCAATCATCGTGGTCATGACCGTCCTGGTCACTTCATTCTTCCTTTTCATCGTATCCAAGGGCCTCCTTGCGCAGAGGAGGAGGCCGAGCTTCGGCACGGAGTCACTTCCCGGAGCCCGGGGCGTCGCTCTCACGGAGATTGCGCCAGTCGGGCAGGTGCACAGCATGGGCGAGCAGTGGAGCGCCCGTTCTGTGGAAGGTCCCATCCACGCAGGCGAAAACGTCGAGGTGGTCGGCCGCGAGGGATTGAGTCTCCTCGTGCGCCGAAGTCCGCCCGGCCCCTAGGAGGAGCCTCATGAGTTATCTTCTCACCGCTGTCATCATCATCCTGGTCATCATCATCCTGTCCGCGTCCATCAAGGTGGTGCGGGAGTACCAGCGCCTGGTGGTGTTCCGGCTCGGCCGCAGCGTCGGCGCGCGCGGCCCCGGCCTCGTATTCCTGATCCCCATCGTGGACAAGCCGGTGTGGACGGACCTGCGCGAGCTGTACCTGGAGATCCCCAGCCAGACCTGCATCACCAAGGACAACGCGCCCATCGACATCGACTTCCTGATCTACTGGCGCGTCATGGACCCGAGCCTGTCCGTCATCCAGGTGGCCAACTTCGCCGGGGCAAGCCAGGGAATCGCCACCACCACGCTGCGCGCGGTGATCGGCGACATCCCGCTGGACGACGTCCTGGCCAAGCGGGAGGAGATCAACCGCGTCCTGCGAACCAAGCTGGACGAGGTGACCGAGCGCTGGGGCGTCAAGGTGACCAGCGTGGAGATCCGGGAGATCGTGCCGCCCAAGGACATCCAGGACGCCATGAACCGCCAGATGTCCGCGGAGCGCAACAAGCGCGCCATGGTCATCGAGAGCGAAGGAAAGCGGCAGTCCGCAATCCTCGTGGCGGAGGGAGAGAAGCAGTCGGCCATCCTCAAGGCGGAGGGGGACCGGCAGGCCGCCATCCTGCGGGCCGAAGGTTTTGCACTTGCCCTGGAGAAGATCTTCGGCACGGCAAAGACAGTGGATTCCAAGACCATGATGCTCCAGTACTTCGACACGCTGAAGCAGATGGGCACGGGCGCGGCCACCAAGTTCATCTTCCCCATGGAGTTCGTGAACATGCTGAAGCCGCTCGCTGGCCTGGCCGAAGAGGTGACGAAGAAGGCGGGCGGGTAGCCAGGGCGCAGTCCGCCCAGGCCTTCGACTCCGTCGGGACACAGGCCGCTCCCGTCCGCTTCTTGTGACTATCCGCGGTTCGCGTTAGGATTCAAGCACACAGCACAAGGACAATCCCACGGCTTCGCCGTGGGAGGGGCGGGGGAGGGAAGGCGCAATGGCAGAGCTCCTGAGATGCAAATCCTGCGGCTACATCGTGGAGGCAGGCCGGGTCGGCGAGGTTTGCCCCGCGTGCGGCGTACCCCGCAAGATGATGGAACCGTGGAAGGATCCGTTGTCCCAGCGACGCAGGTTTCTCCTTGGCCTGGACCTGCATCCCATTGTGGATCACTTCTCGGTCTCATTCTCTGCGTGCGCCGTGGTTGTCGCCCTGTTCCTGCTTCTTTTCCCAGGGTTCTCCGGAAGGGCCTGCCGGAAACATCGCGCGGGTATTCATCGGTGTTCTGCCCCTGGCCGTCGTTGCCTCTTACCTTTCCGGCCTGTACGACGGGAAGCTCAGGTTCCGCAAGACTTCCACACCGGTCCTCCGCAGAAAGAAGCTGCTGGGGATCTTCTTCTTCGTCTTTGCGGCCGGGGCCGCTGCGCTCACCTTCGCTTTCGATCCGTTCCAGCCGTGGGTGCGAGCCGGGAACGTCGTCCTGGAGGCTGCCGGAGTTGTGTGCGCATTCCTCCTTGGGAGGACCGGGAAGGATCTGCTGAACGCCCTCTTCCCCGGCTGAACAAGAAGGGCCGCCCGGGAGGGAGGCCCTTCGGGTCTGGTGAGAAGCGCAGCTACTTTTTCAAGGCAGCAATCGCGTCCGCGATCATCTTCTCTCCATCAGCTACCTGAGCCTGGATTGCGGTCGCCTTCTGCAGCGCAGTTGAAAAGCTGCCTGCGTCCAGGTCCTTCTGCGCATCCGCGAGCGCAACCTTTGCATCCTGCAGCTGCCTGGCGAAGGTGCCGAAGTTGAGCTTCAATCCCTTGACCTTCTTTGCGGCCGCCAGTTTCTGCGCGGCGTCCGGCAAAGCGCTCTTCAGAGATTCAATCAGGGTGGTTGCATCTGCCTGGGCCTTTTCCTTGCCCTTGGCTGAGTCGTTGACAGCAGTTTCCGCGGCTGCCTTTGCCTCGATTGCCAGGCTCTTTACCTTGTCGTAGTGCTTTGCTTCCAGCTCAGTCTGCATCTGTGCCAGCTTGTCCTGGGCCGTCTTCAGGGTATCCGCCGCGTATGCGACGATATCCGCGTTCTGGGCCGCGGTCGCGACAGCGGCCTTTGCCGCGTCGATGTCTGCCTGCGGCGGCTTTGCGCACGCGCCGAGGGCCGCGATAAGGACCACTGGGATAAGCACTTTCAGGAAACGCATTTGTACAAACCTCCGGACATGAAAACACACCTCGTCGGCACCCGGGCATCAACGATGCTCGTTCTCCATGGGTAGCGTGGGTACCATGGCGTGTTTACGCATGGTGAACCACTTTCAGAAATGTCTGTCAAGCAAGGTGGGGTCTTGACAAAGAGACCGCCTTTCTCCTCTCCCGTCTTTCTCTGCCATGTTTACCGCGTGCAGAACTTCGGTAAGCGCGCGACAAACCGCAACTTTTAGAGACCGCATACCCCATGCCATGATGCGTGAATCCGGATTGGAGGAGGAGCATCATGGAGCAGGAGATCAACGTCACATCGGTCAGGCGAGAGCAGTTTTGGCAGGAGCATATGACGGCGTGGAAAGCAAGCGGCCTGAAGCAGATGCAGTACTGCCGTGAGCATCAACTTTCCAAGCATGCCTTCGTGTACTGGAAACTGAAGCTTCTGGGAAAAGATCCCCCGCCGGCCACGCTTGTTCCCGTCAGTGCCCATCAGTTGCGGCATCTACGCGGCCAGGGTGGCTCGGCGCAAATACGGCTTGTTGTTGGAGAACGTTATCACGTTGAAATACAGCCCGGATTCAACGCGCAGACCCTGCAGGAGATCCTGGGGGTCCTGGAACGTTTGGCATGATGCGAATGGATCGCGCCGCGAAGGTCTATCTGGCGGTAGGGGCCACCGATTTACGCAAGGCGATCAACGGGTTGTCGATACTGGCACAGCAGCAAATGGGACAGGACCCGTTCGGGGGCGGGTATTTCGCATTCAGCAATAAAGGGCGTAATCGGATCAAGGTTCTGTATTGGGACCGCAATGGGTTCTGTCTCTGGCAGAAACGCTTGGAGCGGGATCGGTTCCGATGGCCAAAGAACGCGGCGGAGGTGATGGAGCTCGACGGCCGACAGCTGGAATGGTTGCTGGCGGGACTGGATGTAAGGGAAGCACACGCAGAAGTGAAATATTCTCGGGTAATTTGAGAAAAGTACTTGACCTCCGGGATTTGGACAATGCTACGCATGTGCCCGTGGCGATGACGATGAAGATTGCTGAATTGCCCACGGATGTGAAGGAACTTCATCATCTGGTCATCGAGCAAAACAAGAAGATACAATTTCTGGAAGAAGAATTGCGCCTTGCCAAGGCGTATCGTTTCGGCCGTTCGGCTGATCGTGAGATTGAAGACAGGCAGGCACGGCTTTTCAACGAGGCAGAAGACGGAGCAGGACAGAAAAGCGCGCAGTCTCCAAGTGAGCCCCCGATCACCGTGGCAGCTCACAATAGAAAGAAAGCCGGCCGACGCGCACTGCCGGCGAACCTTCCTCGCGAAGAGATCGTTCACGACCTCCCCGAAGAGCAGAAGGTGTGTGCCTGCGGGGCTGTGATGAAGCGCATGGGGGAAGAAGTCAACGAACAATTGGAGGTGATCCCCGCCCAGGCGAAGGTCATCCGCCATGTGCGACCCAAGTATGCATGTCGGGTCTGCCAGGGGGTAGACACCGAGGGTGGTGCGGTGAAGATCGCCCCGCCGGCTGAGCAGTTGATCCCCAAGAGCATCGCCACCCCGGGACTGCTTGCGTTCTTAATGGTGAACAAGTTTGCTGATGCACTGCCATTTTACCGTCAGGAAAAGATATTCGCCCGCATGGGGGTGGAGCTTTCTCGTACCACGATGTGCAGTTGGGCGATGGAGGTGGCCGATCGGTTGAGTCCGCTTCTGCAGTTAATGCGGGATCAGATCCGAGCCGGCCCGTACGTGCAGATCGATGAGACGCCGCTTCAGGTATTGGAGGATCCTGGGAGCACCAGCCAGATGTGGGTGTATAGGGGCGGCCAGCCGCATGCACCGACTATTTTCTACGCCTACCATCCTTCGCGCAGTGGAGACGTGCCATTCGAGTTCCTCAACGGGTATCGGGGATGGGTGCAGACCGACGGGTATGCGGGCTATGACAAATTGGGCAACTGCGAAGGGGTGGTGATGCTGGGCTGCTGGGCTCATGCTCGACGCAAGTTCGTTGATGTGACCAAGGCAGCCTCGATGGGCTCGGCGGCACATGAGGCGATTGAATACATCCGAAAGCTGTATGCGGTGGAAGCTGATGCTGAGCAGCGTTCACTGGATGAGACACAAAGAGCGGAACTGCGCCGTTCAAAAACGTTGCCGATGCTGGATGAGTTTCACGGATGGCTGATGAAGCTTCAGGACCAGACACCGCCACAAGGACTGTTGGGCAAGGCGGTCAACTACACCCTTGGACAGTGGGATCGACTGGAACGCTATGTCCAGCATGGCATGCTTCGTCCCGACAACAATCTGGCGGAGAACGCCATTCGACCGTTCGTAATTGGAAGAAAGAATTGGCTTTTCAGTGTGACATCCCGCGGGGCGCAGGCGAGCGCAGCACTCTACAGTGTCATCGAGTCAGCCCTATGCTGAGTTCGGCATAGGGCTGACTATGCCGAGCCGCCAACTATGCCGAGTGGAACCCATTCGGACTGACTTTTGGCGGGTATGATCGTCCCGCGCTCGGCATAGCCAGGCAGGTTACAGCGCTCGAAGAAACGCGAGAAGCTGATCGGGTGGACGGTAGCGGGTCGAGGAAGTACGTCTTGTGGGTGCCACTTTGGCCAAGGCTGCCTCCTTCAGGGCTAAGTTTGCTTCGAGATAAACCTGCGTGGTTTCGACGGATTCATGCCCCAACCAGAGGGCGATCACGGAGGTGTCCACACCTGCGCTCAAGAGTTCCATGGCGGCCGTGTGTCTGAGCACGTGCGGTGAGATCCGTTTCTGCCTGAGGGAAGGACACCGCAGGCGTGCGGCAGCAGCATGTTTGTTCAGCAGGTACTGGATGGCATCAGGACTGAGTCTTTCACCGTGGCTCGAAGGGAAGAGAGGCTGGGAGTCCTGTGCAGGAAGCTCTTCGAGCCACGCTCGCAGTGTCGCCGTGCAATGCCGGGTCAGCGGTGTGCATCGCTCTTTGCGTCCCTTGCCGACGCACCGAACGTGTGCCCCTTTGCCCAGCGTGATGGCCTCACGGTTGATGCTCGCCAACTCGGAGAGACGGAGCCCGGTCTGAACGGCAAAGAGCAGCAGAGCGTGGTCACGGCGTCCGATCCAAGTGCTCTTGTCTGGTGCGGCAATCAGGGCCTCGATCTCCGGTCGAGTAAGAAACGGAATCAGTGCGCGCGTGTGCCGTTTCGCTGGTATGGCCAGTACACGTTGGATGTGAGCGCTGTGCGCCGGCTCCTCGTAGGCGGCAAAGTGGAAGAACGAGCGGATGGCAGTCAGACGGAGGTTTCGTGTCCGGGCTGTGACAGAACGCCGTTTTTCGAGGTCATCGAGGAACGCACTGACCATGGGCGCGTCGATGTCCCCAAGCGAGAGGCTCGACGGTTGCTTATGCAATCGAAGCTCTGCGAATCGGAACAGCAAGCGGAACGTATCCCGGTAGGAGGCGATGGTGTGAGGGCTGACTCGGCGTTGATTCATGAGCCGCTCCACAAAGAAGCGTTCGATCAGAGCCGACATGAGGGGGCTGGTGGAGTTCATTGTGGCCTCCCCCAGGAGTCCTCCAGTTTTTGGACTGCATGGCCCATGAGTTCAGGACAGGCCGACAAGTACCAGTACGTGTCCCGCACACAGCTGTGCCCCATATAGGTCGATAGCACCGGGAGAAGGAGATCCACATTGCGGCCCTGGCGGTACCACCGCACGAGCGTTTCGACGGCGAAGCGGTGGCGGAAGTCGTGTAGGCGGGGTCCAACAGGGGCTTGAGGGTCTCGAAGGCCGATCTGGCGGGAGAGCCTCAGAAACACCCGGTAGACGTACTGGGGCAAGAGCTTACCGCCACGTTCAGCGACGAGGAAGTAAGGACTCCGTGGCGGACAGAGCAGCCTGTCACGGCGATCGGCATAATGAACCAAGACACGCAGCGAACTCGGGTGGATCGGCACCAAACGCGTCTTGCCGAACTTCGTTGCGCGAATGGTCAGCACGCCCTCTTTCAGGTCGGCATCCTCAGAACGGAGCGCCAGTGCCTCGCCCAGTCTGAGCCCACTGACGGCGAGCAGGCCAAACAGACAGTGATAGGTCCATGGGCGCAGGCCATCGGTCGGAGTCAGGGCGAGCGTGGCCTCCAGAAGGGCTCGAACCTCTTGCTTCGTATAGAGATAGGGTTTTGCTCGAGAGAGCCCCGGGAGCATACCCGTTGGTGGGACTTCGGTTCGTGGATCGACGCTTTGCAGGTAGCGGGCGAAACCGCGAACGTCTGTTAGACGCAACGTCCAGGTCGAATGCCGGCCTTGGGGTTGAGTTGCCCACTCCAGGGCAAGCTTGCGCGTGATGAACGCTGCATCTCGTGTCCGCATGAAGCGAACGAAATCCGTCAGTCGCTCCTCTTGATGGTGGAACTTGTAGCCAAACCCACGGCGCATGGCGACGTAGGATCGAAGGGCCGATGCGAGTACGTTCATCGCGTCCCTCCCGGCCACGGCTGTGCGAGGCTCCGCAGGGACGCAAGATCCACCTTCGCGTAGATACGGGTCGTGTCGTGCTTCTGGTGGCGAAGGACTTGGCCAATCTCGGTGAGGGATGCCCCGGCTCTCAGAAGCCGAGTTGCCAAGCTATGACGGAAAAGGTGGGCCCCGCGGTGGGCGACCCGTTCTACGCCGGCCCGCCTGAGAGCCGCCTTGGCTACCTGCGAGATCATCGAGGAGGATGTGAACCCCCGGTGCGGCGCCAGGTGACGGAGGAATACATGACGACAACTGCAACGAGGCCGACCATGCTGCAGGTAGTCCGCGATAGCAGCCCCGACCTCCATGGGCAACGGCATTGTCGCGCTGCGACCGCCCTTGCCATGGACAGTCAGTCGTCCTGATCCCCAATCGATGTCCTCCAAGCACAACAGACGAATCTCGTTCGCCCGTAATCCGATGCGAGCGAGCAACAGCAGGATCGCATAGTCCCGGCGCCCCACCGGCTGGCTGCGGTCACTTCCGGCTGAGAACATTCTCGATCTCTGTCGCCTCGAGGAACGACGGCAGCGTTGCCAATCGCCACCTCCTGATCGTTGGTACGCTGCCGGTCATGTCCAAGCAGACGTCACCGCGGTACTGCAGGTAGCGAAGCAAGGATCGAAGGGTCCAGCACATCATCTGAGCTGACCGAGGACTCTGATCGTTGACGTGCCGTTCGACGAACCGTGTGACGTCTGTGGCTTCCAAGCGTGATAGGGAGCCCTCGGCATCCGCGCATTCCTTCAAGAACAGGCGGACGATTCGCCGGTGACGGATGGCGGACACTCGGGCGAGCCCACATTCTCGACGTAGGTGCTCGAGGAAAGCCTCCTCTTGCTGTTCCAGAGGTCCCAGAGGCGCAGGATGAGGGGGAAGGATTACGTGCGCTTCTCTCAGAACCGAAAGAAGCCTTAGAAGCGCAGGCCGGTCACCCCCAAGCGGACATCGGTATCGGGCACGGAACCTCTGGTAGGCATCCACGGTTCGCTCATCGATGTCGTGGAGATCCAGATCACGGCGAGCGAGCCAGTGGCTGAAATCACAGACAACAGCCAGATTCCTCCATGCACTTTGCCGGCTGTGGCCTTCCTCAAGAAGTCGATCCGCGAACAGGTCGACGTGAGGACCGAGCGGCCCCTCGCGCATCCGTCGCAGTTTAATAGGAAAAACGAAGTAAGCGTCTATACCCATGTTCTCTCCTCCGCCACAAACGTGGTAGAGAGAACATCAGGCTATGCCGAGCGCGGGACGATCATACCCGCCAAAAGTCAGTCCGAATGGGTTCCACTCGGCATAGTTGGCGGCTCGGCATAGTCAGCCAAAGCAAACCGCCACGAGCCCTACTGGTATCTGCGGTTTTTGTTTGAAGGATTGATTTCAGCCAGGACTGCCGAACAATTTGCCGCCCTGCTTCCTCAGAACATCGATCCCAAGACGCTCCGGCCCGTCGCAAAGTAGCAGGCGGTTTCTCGGGCGCTTACGAACTTCGGGTAGAATGCCGTCACCCCGCTGCCCCGGTGGGCAGCATGTTTCGGCGGCGCTCACCGCTCCCTCGACTCACTGCCAGGGCTGCCCTCGATTTTCGGACGGGGCTCCTTGGGGGGGAGTCATGCGCTCAGGGGCTGGCGCGATTCGCTTGAAATGCTGTTTCCCGCTTCTGCACTACAGTACGTCAACCGGGCTCGTAACGCCCAGCTTGTTCCTGGACGCAACGTGCGTGTAGATCATCGTCTGGGCTTGATAATCCTATGTCAGATAACCCGTCGCCTGGCTAGCTACGACGAAGGGTTATGATCACGTTCCCGCGTCGACGTGGGGGAGCACTACCGCCGCATTAAACCGCGACCCTTTGCTCCTTCAAGGACCGGTGACCCCAACAATTGCAATGCCAAGAAGGCCGGACCCCGCGGCAAACGGTGAACCACCTATCGTGGAAAGTGCGCCGGTGCTTGCGTTGATCTTGTAGGCAGATATGCTATTTCCTGACTGGTTTGTAACGTAGAGGAACTTCCCAGTTGGGTCTACCGCGATTGAATCGGGTCCCTTCCCCGCAGTGAACGGAGAACCGCCTATTGCAGAGAGTGCGCCGGTGCTCGGATTGATGATGTAGGCAGAGATGTTTGCGCTGCCATTGTTTGCAACGTAGAGGAACTTGCCTGTCGGGTCTACAGCAACAGAATAAGGGCCCGACCCGGCCTTGAAGGGCGTTCCGCTTATAGCTGACAGCACTCCGCTGCTTGAGTTAATCCTGTAGGCGAAGATGTTGCCGCCACCGTAGTTCGTGACGTACAGGAACTTGCCTATTGGATCGACAACGACACCTTCGGGGTATGGCCCTCCGGCAGGGAAAGGTGAGCCCCTTATCGCAGAGAGCGCCCCGGTGCTGGGCATGATCGTGTACGCCGAGACTCTACCGCTATAATTGTTTTCGACGTAGAGGAACTTTCCCTTCGGATGTACCGTCATCATTGTGGGGTTCATCCCTGAAGGGAAGGGCGATCCATTCACCGCTGTAAGACTTCCGCCGCTCGGGTTGATTGCGTACGCAGACACGCTCTTGTAAGCGCCATTCGTGATGTAGAGGAACTTCCCCGTTGGCTCTGCGACGATACCATTTGGGCCTGACACTGCGAAAGGCGAGCCGTTTACTGCCGTAAGCGCCCCGGTGTTGGGGTCAATCATGTAGGCAGACACGCAGGCGCTCACCGTGTTTGTAACGTAGAGGAAGTACCGTTTTGTCTGTGCATCCGTCGAAGCCGCCATGAGGACCGCAAGAACCGCTACTACGACAATTCCCTTTTTCACTTTATTTTCCTCCTTGGCACCTTGTCATCTGCGCGACCAACGCCGACTCGCGCTCATTTCACTTTGGGCTGTAGATGCCTTCGGAAGCTGTATTGAACTCAGCCAGTTACGATTGTACTATGGCCTTTGTTATCTGCAATATGCCAGCCATGATCTATTGATTCCGATCCCATGGTGTGCCACCCGCTCCACAGCTATGGTGGTCGACACATCCGCGTGTCCGAGCAACTCCTGAATGGTCCGTATGTCGTACCCGCGTTCAATCAAGTGCGTCGCGAAGCTGTGCCGCAGCGTGTGAATGCTTGCGTGTTTCGGGATGCCCGCCGCGCGCAACGCATCCCGAAACGCCTTCTGGAGTGTCGTCGGATACACATGAAAGCGCCGAACCGTCCGCGACATCGGATCCATAGACAGATTCCCTGACGGGAAGACCCAATACCAGCCCCACTCGCGACTTGCATTCGAGAACTTCCTGCCCAATGCGCCGGGGATGGCTACTCCGTCCACGCCCTTCTTTTGATCCTGGTTGTAGAGGGCGTTGACTTTCAACAGGTGATGACGAATCTCCTCGGTGATCTTTTCCGGCAGGACCGTCTCCCGGTCCTTGTTCCCCTTTCCCGCTCTGATAGTCAGGCAGTTTCTTTCGAAGTCGATGTCTTTCACGCGCAGGGTGAGACATTCTTCCAATCTCAGACCGCCCCCATAGATCAGGCGGACCATAAGAAGATAGGTCCCCTGCATGCCAGAGAAAACTCTTGAAATCTCCTGCCTGGTGAGCACGACAGGGAGCCTCTTGGGGACCCGAGACGGCACAACCGTGGACAGGCCGTTGATCTCTATTCCCAGGATGTTGCGGTAGAGGAAAAGGATGGCATTGAACGCGAGCCTCTGGGTTGCTGCCGCGACACTCTTTTCCACGGCAAGGAAGGAAAGAAAGCTCTTCAAGTCCTGCTCCGAAAGATCGTTGCATGTCTTCGATCCAAGAAAGGACCTGAACTGCCGCATCCAGGAAAGGTACGCCTTCTCCGTCCTGAGCGAGAGATGCTTCAGCCGCATGAGCTGCACCAACTCCTGTTCGAGGCGGCTCCAACTCGAAAACAGCCGTCTGCGCACTTGCGTGGCCCTCGCGTTCTTTGCGTCAACCCGAGGCTGGTCACCGGCCGCGGGCCCCGGGCGGAAACTGTGAGGGTCGAATCGCTGCGCCTCGCAGCCAGCGGTCGCTTCGTACCGGATCTCGCGAGCCTTCGGATCGCCGCACCGCGCCCTGTAGTAGGAGTACAGTTGCAGAGCTCTCTGTGCCTGCTGGACCTGCCATTTCGGGTAGCTTCCAGCGAGCCAACGCAGGAAGTAGGCCAAGGACTGATTGTCGACCGTCTCCCGCTTGGTAATACTTCGGTATGTACTTGCCCAAAGGTGGTACACCTGGCGAAGAGGTTGCTCAACCCTGTTGTGCTCGGCCAGAAAGTCTGCAAACGACTGCATAACTCACCCACCTTCTGTATTAGGCACCTGCTCCATAACAAGACGTGGGAGATTGCTGTGCTGCTTGCAGGGGGAGCAGAAACCGCTCTGGAGCCCCCGCCGCCTAACACGCCCGACCAGGGCCTTATAGACAACTCGCTAATATGGTTGTTACACGCACGCAAATTGTTCTGAGAAAGCCCCCGTGGTTGGAGTATTGTTTGCTGGCTTGAGATTTTGAAAGTTGGGCGGAGAACGGGCCGGCAGGGATTTCCTATCAAAGAAGGCTGGTGGTGATTGCTTCAAGGCAGTTCGCCGCCGAAGGCTTGGCTGATCGAAGTGGTACTTGATGACGCAGACAAGCAGGGGCGATAGCTGAGTTACACTACGCACCGGCCCTTCGGACCAGCACAGGTTCGCTGGAAGCAGGTGGCGATTGCTTCAAGGCAACTGGCTTGCGAAGGTTTGGTTGATCGTAACGGTATCTGAAGAGGCAACAGAGTGTGGAGATAGATGGGTTCCATACGGTCTGGTCCAAAGGGCCGGCAGGGATCGATTGCAACAAGGGAGTCCGCCGCGGAGGGTTGGCTGATTGTAGAGGTGCTTGAAGGCGCAGACAAGCAGAGGAGATAGCTGGGCTCCACCACGAACCGGCCCGTGAAGAGAAGATTCGTAGTGCTGGCGACCTTTCCACACCATGCTGCAGGAAGAAGGCACCCAGCACTAGGCGTCCGTGTAACAAATCGTTGAAGCCGACCCCTTAACGGCTGCCTTATACTGAGGCACAGGTTTGGTAAGAGCCGCCGCCGCTGGGCTGATGCGGCGGGGCGGCTTAACTCTATGTTATGACCACTCAAGATCGGTCCTTGGCGTTTGTGAGTCTTTTCAAGCGGCGGAGGGGACGGGCGTCAGGCATCCCTGCCTGACTAACCCGCCCCTCCGGCAAGTCTTTGGGCTCTCCACGACTTGGTTGCAAACGCACCGTCGCATTCGCTTGACGAAGGTTAACAAATAAGTGAACCTTAACCATGGGACGGTCGCTCGTCTTCTACAAGACTGAGAAAGGACAGTGTCCGGTAGTCAAGTTCCTTGATTCTTTACCCTCAAAGGCCGCCCAGAAAGTGACGTGGGTACTGAAGCTGCTCCAAGAACTGGACGCAGTTCCTGGGCAGTACTTCAAGAAGCTGACTGCGAGCGACGAGATATGGGAGTGTCGCGTCGTCTTCGGTGGAAACACTTATCGGATCCTGGGCTTCTTTCACGGGAGAGACCGGTTGGTTCTGACCCATGGTTTCATGAAGAAGACGCCGAAAACGCCTATTGAAGAAATCAGGCAAGCCGAACGGCTAAAGGCTGATCACATAGGGAGGCACGGACGTGCGGGATGATCTTAGACAAATACATAACCCAGCGGAAGAAAAGCGACAAGCGCTTCGCAAAGGGATTCGATGCTGGCTACCAAGAGTTCAAGATAGGCTACCTTCTCCGCAGTGCTCGACAGAAGAGCGGCGTCACTCAGGACGAACTTGCACGGCGGCTCCGGACGTCAAAGAGCGCAATTTCTAGAATTGAAAACCATGCTGAGGACATTCGGGTATCGACCCTCAAGAAGGTAGCGGAGGCACTCGGCAAGGAGCTGCGGATAGCCATCTCATGAGGATCCTGGGTGCGCTTCCTCGCGGCGAATGACGGCGGTGAACACGCCCTCGCCTTCCTTGGCTCGGGCGCCTGAATCCTCAGAGTGGCTCGCTGTACTGGTAGGGCCAGTCTGAACGGGAGTAGTCATAACAAGTCGTTGAAGCCGACCCCTACACGGCCGGCTTGTAGTGGGGCACAGGATTGGGAAAAGCCGTCGCGGCCGGGTTGATGCGGCGGGGCGGCTTAACTCTATGTTAGATTGTTCTGTGGTTCTTTCGTGTACCGCTTTGCATGAACATGAGGAACCTGATATTTTGTCAAATTCTGTAAGGGACGGGATCCGCCGCTAGATGCTATCACTGCAAGAGACTGAACCAGACTTTCCCGCAGATGGGGATGATTTGTATGGCAGTCGACGAAGGGGGAACCTTGTGAACTTCTATTTTCTTCTCGCGGGCATATTTCTGATATTCTTTTCAGCGGTACATGCCGTTTTCGGAGAACTGACAGTCTTCCGTCCTATCTTTCAAACTAACATCGATTCCTTGCTGAAGATAAGCGTCTATATTCCTTGGCACCAACTAACATTCGTGCTGCTCCTGTCGGGTATTGTACAATTAGCCGCGGCCTTTCGGCCAAGACTGAAGGCCTTACCGCCGTTCATTCTTGCGATCTTACTCGGCAACATTGTCATCTTTGTTGCTATCGCGGTGTTCCAAAGAAATTGGTATGTCTTGCAGAACTCAATCCCTCAGTACGTACTGTTTGCGATCATTCTGGTATTCACTGTGCTGGGCATTCGGAGACATGCAGTTCAACCGAAAGCAGAATCCTAAGAGACAAAGTGCGAACCATTGGTCCAAATAAGGTGGAAAAAGGCAATGTGGCAGGTGGGGGTAAAGGCGGCCGAGGAGAAGACTGCACAGTGGTAACTGGGGCGCGCACAAAAATGGGAAAGGGTGTGCTTGCGGCATATACATTACATAGGTCAGAACGCACTGCACTAACAACATCATGGAGACAATTGACATCGGGAACAATCTAACAAATCGTTGCAGTTGTCGCCTGGAAGGCTGTCCGGATCGGCGAATGCAGTTCGGAAATCGATCCATGGCCGATGTTGATGCGGCGGCGCAACTGAACTCTATGTTAGAGCGCTTTAGAAAAAGGGCTTTGCACGTAGACGTTGTTGCCCGTAATAGTCCTTGACAATAGTATCGGTAAGTGTTAGTATATCCTATGATTCGTTCTTTCGGAACGAAGGACACAGCCAGCATTTGGCTTGGTATCCAAATCAAACGGTATCCGAAGGAACTGCAGGCGCTTGCCAGGCGGAAGTTGCGTATGCTCAACAACGCAACGGAATTGATAGACCTTATACTACCGCCTGGTAATAGACTGGAAATGCTCAAAGGGGACAGGAAGGGCCAGCACAGCATACGGATCAATGACAGAGTCCGGATCTGTTTCGTTTGGAAGGATGGTGATTGCCATGAAGTCGAAATCATCGACTATCACTCATAAAAGGATAGCTGTCGGGAGGCTCCCGAATATCCACCCAGGGGAAGTACTACAAGAAGAATTTCTTAAGCCTATGGGAATTAGTGCCTATAAACTTGCAAAAGAGACAAACCTCTCGCAGACGCGAATTTCTGAAATTATTCATCGTCGCAGGGGCATCACTGCTGAAACAGCGCTACGATTTTCTAAGTTTTTCGGGAACACCGCAGAATTCTGGCTTGGTCTGCAAAATGACTACGATCTTGAAGAGAATAGACTTTCTCTAAGGAAGGAACTGGAAGCAATAAGAAGTATGGCCGAACTGAAAGCCGCAAATGGCTGAAACAGAGGCTCTGACAAAGGCGATGTTCACCGAATAATGAAAAACAAAAGGGAAGCGCTCTAACAAGTCGTTGCAGTTGTCCCCTAAAAGGCCGCCTGGAACGGCGAATGCAGTCTGGCAATTCCGCTTAGTGTAGTGTTGATGCGGCGGGGCAACTGAACTCTATGTTACATCTCCCGAGGTCTCATCGGGGACAAAAGCGTTCGTCCCTTTCTGAAGATTGCTCTGGGAAGTGTTGGCGTCCTGAAAGCGAATGGCGCGGGTTTTCTCTTTGGGGGCTACTATGGTTTGGCTGGCGCTTCAGTGGTACATGCCGAAAAGGGTGGCTGCGGAAGGGGCGGTTTGTAGATTCCATTCGCTGAGAACCCGCACCTGGTAGGAGAAAGTGCTGCAAGGAGAGAGATCGTTGGGATGGGCGGGAAGAGGGCTGGCGTGATGATAATGGCGGGGCAAGGGTTGGGTAAGGAAGAGTTGCCAAAGGCACAAACAACAGCCATCGGCGGGAGTCGACGAGCAGGTGCAGTGCAGAAGTGACCCGGGGATATTCTAGAGGCTACGCCGACAGAGGAGATGAAGGGACGGTTGATGCGGTGAAAGAAGCAGTGAGGAATCGGCCCCGCCGCCGTGTCGGGGGAGATGTAACAAGTCGTTGAAGCCGACCCCTTAGCTTACGCGCGGAAAGTGGAACTCACGTTCCGTAGGAAGGGTCGCCGCTGGGCGCAGGTCGGCGGGGCGGCTTAACTCTGTGTTATATGGCGGTAAATTGGTTAAGGAGGCGTGGTAGGTGGAAGCGCGAAAAGCAATGCACGCAAAAAGGCTCCAAGATGCTCTCTCGCAGATTCCTTCGCTGCTATCTGACGACGTCAACGTCTTTTCCAGTGAGTTTGAAACCTGGCAAGAACGCACATTGCAGAGCCTGTCAGAGTTGTTCCAAAAGGACGGTGGATACACTCGTCGCTTCACTGTCCTAAGATTCTGGCACGCGAGAGTTTCGATTGGCCGTGGTCATACGTGGACCGGTGACGATCAAGAATTGTATGAATCCGACATGAAGTTGGCAAAGCAGATACTGATTGATGCTCTTGAGGAGCTACAACTCGTTCCCGAACCAAGCGCTCCCTACAAGGCGCCCCCGGCAACCGTGCCGCAGGTGGTCCTCAATGTGACGAATGTGCTATCCCAAATGACTGATATCAAGATCGAAAATGTCATCAACAGGATAGATTCTTTGCCCATGACGCCGGTCGAAAAGGAACAGGTCAAAAAGGCCGCAATCGACCTCAATGAAGAAGCGAACGGCCCGCAGCGCTGGCCTGTCCTGGCCAAACTTGTGGATGCTGTAAGAAGCATTGGGGCCGTTGCCTACAAAGAGGTTGCTATTCCTCTACTGCTGGAAATGCTAAAGAAGCAGGCAGGCCTATAGCAGGCAATTGACGCCTGGGGAAACGCTGGTAAGTTCCAACGGTATTCTGAAAGGCCGCCATATAACAAATCGTTGCAGTCATGACCGCCGAGATTCAGCCTGTTTAGAAGGAACGCCGTCTGACGAACCGCTACCTGATCGTCTGATTCGGGGCGGCAACTGAACTCTATGTTAGAACGCCATATTCTTGCTGAATAGGGCCTCCAGTATGTTTCGGAAGGAAGTTGCGTCTTGGACATAAAATGGCCCCAGTCCACAAACAAGGGCACCGCTCTTCTCAAGCTGGTGCATCAGTTTGACCCAAGACGCATTCTCATTGACGAGTATGTGGGCTGGTTTTTCGACCACCATACAATCGAAACCGCCGCGAAAATGTTACCTGACAAGGTCTCCGTCAGCAAGGAAGAAGATAAGGAGTTTTCGCGAATTGCTTACTACTATTCCATTCTCCGAGAGATATATATCGATGAATGGATCAGTTCCTCTATCAGATCTGGGTGTCGACAGCTTCTCCTCCTTGGTGCAGGCTACGATACTGAGGTTTCTACGACTGCCGGTGATTGCTGACCGTTTCGTTGATACCTACGAAGTCGATCTTCCTAAAGCCATTGCGGATAAAATCGCAACTCTAGGAAGCTCATCTCGATCTTCTACCGAACGGACTTCATTTTGTTCCCCTTGATTTCAATCGAGATAGCTTGGCCGTGATCACAGAGCATGGATTCAATCCCTTTGTCCCGACCTCGTACGTCTGGCAAGGGGTTAGCTACTATCTACCCCGGAAGTCGGTCATGGAAGTACTGGATTTCATTCAACGACATATGTCGCAAGGGTCAACCCTTGTGTTTGACTGTTGTTCTGTATTCATGACGTATGTAAATAGCAAAGTACCTGGCATAAGGGTTCAGATTGAAAGGCTTAAGAAGATCAACGAACCGTACCTATTTGGAATAGAATCTACCGAGCTTAAACAACTGCTCGCTGAGAAAGGGTTCAAAGACATACGCATTCAAACGCAAGCGGAATTGGAACACTTGATAATGAAAATCAGAACTCTCCCAGAGAATATGTGGTACGTTGTCACGGCGACGGCATGAACGATATGGCGTTCTAACAAGTCGTTGAAGCCGACCCCTTAACGTCCGGCTTGTAGTGGGGCACAGGATTGGAAAAAGCCGTCGCGGCCGGGTTGATGCGGCGGGGCGGCTTAACTCTATGTTATGCCTCTCCAACCTTGGCGGCCCACAGGTTTGAAAGCGTCGTCAGTTCAGAGCGGTGCGCGCAGACAACCAGTGGGTGATACATATGTCAGACGCCCGCTTGACAGATGCCAACGGTCGTATTACACTCCGTAATACGAGGAGATGCTTATGCTGTCTGTACGACTGCCAGGAGAACTTGAAAAGAAGGTGAAGCAAATCGCCACCACGGAAGGACGCACCAAGACCGAGATTATCCGCACTGCTTTGGAAGCGTACGTCAAATCAAAGGACCAAACAGAGTCCGCCTATAACCTTGGCAAAAATCTGTTTGGAAGGCATGGATCAGGCCATGGTGACCTATCGACCGGCTATAAGATCAAAGTGAAAGAGCGTATCCGTGCAAAGCGCACTCATTGACGCAGGCCCGCTGATTGCTCTGTTCGATAGGGATGATAAGTACCATCATAGGGTGCGGGAGTTCTTAGCACATAATAGAAAGACACTCATCACTACCTGGACTGTGCTTACCGAAACGTGTCACATGCTAGATTTCAGTGTTGATGCTCAATTGGATTTCTTGGAATGGGCATATCGCGGCGGCCTCCGAATCCATGAATTAGGTAACATTGATCTGGAAAGAGTAGTCGCTCTAACAAAAAAGTACCGAGATCGCCCTATGGATCTTTCGGATGCTAGCCTGATTGTGACATCGGAGCTTTTGGGCATAGGTCAGATCATCACGATTGACAGAGACTTTGAGATCTACCGGAAAGCAGACAAGAAGCGACTAGAAAACATCTTGTTCAGATAGAAAACTTGGAGAGGCATAACAAGTCGTTGAAGCCGACCCCTTAACGTCCGGCTTGTAGTGGGGCACAGGATTGGAAAAAGCCGTCGCGGCCGGGTTGATGCGGCGGGGCGGCTTAACTCTATGTTACACGCACGCAAATTGTTCTGAGAAAGCCCCGTGGTTGGAGTATTGTTTGCTGGCTTGAGATTTTGAAAGTTGGGCGGAGAACGGGCCGGCAGGGATTTCCTATCAAAGAAGGCTGGTGGTGATTGCTTCAAGGCAGTTCGCCGCCGAAGGCTTGGCTGATCGAAGTGGTACTTGATGACGCAGACAAGCAGGGGCGATAGCTGAGTTACACTACGCACCTGCCCCTCGGACCAGCACAGGTTCGCTGGAAGCAGGTGGCGATTGCTTCAAGGCAACTGGCTTGCGAAGGTTTGATTGATCGTAACGGTATCTGAAGAGGCAACAGAGTGTGGAGATAGATGGGTTCCATACGGTCTGGTCCAAAGGGCCGGGAGGGATCGATTGCAACAAGGGAGTCCGCCGCGGAGGGTTGGCTGATTGTAGAGGTGCTTGAAGGCGCAGACAAGCAGAGGAGATAGCTGGGCTCCACCACGAACCGGCCCGTGAGGAGAAGATTCGTAGTGCTGGCGACCTTTCCACACCATGCTGCAGGAAGAAGGCACCCAGCACTAGGCGTCCGTGTAACAAATCGTTGAAGCCGACCCCTTAACGGCTGCCTTATACTGAGGCACAGGTTTGGTAAGAGCCGCCGCCGCTGGGTTGATGCGGCGGGGCGGCTTAACTCTATGTTAGATCTCTTCAGGAAGCCTCAACCGTGAAATCGTCTCTTGATTCGGTGAGCAGGTATGCTCCCTACTATCTCTATGTCGTATGCATGAAATCATTGCCTTTTCTTAAGCCCGAGGCGGCTTTCCCATGTCAAGAAAAGCGAAGATTGTGCCGCGACTAGACGCCAAAGGGATACGCGAACTGCCGCACGGTCAACTGATCGCTATCCTGCGTGCTGCTGATGCACTTATCATGATGGGTGGCAGGACACTACTTTCGCGGATACTGAAGGGTTCGCGCGAAAGGAAGGTTCTGGACCTCAAATTGGATTTATGTCCAAGCTATGGGTACTATCGTGAACTACCGTACCCCGATATCATGAAACGAATTGATTGGACAATTACGAAAGGGTATCTATCCATCGACTATTTGGGTCGACTCCCGGTATTAACTTTCACTGCCGCCGGATGGAAAATAGAGCGAAACACCTACTCAGACGAACTATTAATGAAACTAACGCAAATAGCGACTGGATCTGTTCAAACAGCAGACATACAATTTCTAAAGGACAAGGACCGCTCTCTCATCTTGATGCTTCTAGAGAAGATAGAAGCTGGCAAGGATGAAAGGCTTCTTTCTGTTTTGGAAGAATGGCGCAAAATAGACTACAAGAAAGTTCAAACCCGCATATCCGAAGTTATTCAGTCGCTCGAATCACAAAAGGAAAATGCTGAGTGAACGGACCGCGATGGGCAAGAGCTGATGCAGCCGGAGGTAGCAATTGTACGGGACAGATCTCGGTTTACACGGGAAGAGATCTAACAAATCGTTGCAGTTGTCCCCTGGGAAGCCGCATGGAACGGCGGATGCAGCCTGGTAATTCCATGTAGTGCTGGGTTGATGCGGCGGGGCAACTGAACTCTATGTTATGCGTTCTCAAGGAGGCCGAGTACGCGGGCAAAAAGTGTTGGAAAGGTGCTGCTCCAGACTCTGGTTCCAGCGGCTCTGGTCCTGGCATTGCTGGTCGCCCTCTTCCAGACGGCGCCATTTCACCTCAATCCCTTCAAGGTCGGGCTCAATCGGTTTGATTTCGAAAGGTGCGTGGTTTACTCTAGCGGCTCAGCTGGCAAGTTCGACTACAAGACCATTCCAATGATCATGTCGCGCAACGAGGTCTTGCATGGACTGCGTTACAATTCCGAAGTCCAGATAATCCTCTGCGAACGGCAATCTGATCTAAACAAGTACTTGCCGCTTCTCGATGCACCCGACAGGAGAAATGCGGTTGCCTTTGCAGCATGGCCAAATACGATCTACGTCACACGGAAATTGGAACAAGAATACGGCACAAGCCAGAAACCGCTAGCTCATGAATTGTCGCACATCCTTTTGATCCAAAACTACGGAATCGTAAAGACGACACTTCTTTGGAAACGACAGGAGTGGATTCCTGAAGGATTTGCAACCTATCTTTCTGGCTTTCCCGACTACTTCCCTGAAGAACAACTACTGCAAAGAGCAAAGGCGGATGGAATAGATATGGCCAACGGTCGCCTATTTGGGACGAGACAAGCGGCGGACTTACAACTACCAATTCGCTTTATGATATATCGTGGTTTCGTCGCATACCTGTTTCAGGGCAATCCTTCCACAGTTGTCATAATGTTCCTCAAAAAAGCGTGTGACGACCCGTTGCACGTTGAAGCCGTCTTTCAGAAGGTCTTCCATAAATCACTGGAAGATTCCGTGAAAGCATTCTGGCATAGAGTGCAGGAAAACGCATAACAAATCGTTGGAGTTGTCGCCTTATTGAGGCTCGCCAAATTTCCGGACAAGGAATTTCTTTTGTGGCATAATATTCTCTATGGAGAGGGGAAAAAAGAGGCTCGAGAAGTTGCGGAAACGCCGCCAGAAAGCGGTCGTCCTTTTCGAGCAGGGTGAGCGGCAGTGCAGCGTCGCTCAGCATTTGCGGGTCAGTCGCCAAAGCGTGAGCGAGTGGTGGCTGGCATGGCACAACGGGGATACAAAGGCGTTGAACGGCGCAACGCGGGCTGGCAGAAAGCCCCGATTGGACGAGGAACAATTGGCGCTGGTGGAGAAGGAACTTCTTCGTGGGGCTACCGCCCATGGATGGGAAACAGAGTTGTGGTCGCTGCCCCGCGTAGCGAAGCTCATCAATAGCGTCACCGGGGTGAGCTATCACCCTGGTCATGTGTGGAAAATCTTGCGTCAGATGAATTGGAGTCTGCAACGACCGACGCTGAGGGCCAAGGAACGAGATGAGGAAAAGATCCGTCAGTGGAAGATTCGGACCTGGGAAGAGCAAAAAAAAACTCCAAAATCTTCCGTGCATGGGTAGTTTTCCTCGATGAAAGTGGCCTTTCTCAGAAACCTCCCGTGAGACGGACTTGGGCGCCGCGAGGCAAGACACCCGTGCTTCGGCATTGCTTCAATTGGAAGAAGCTGTCCATCTGCTCGGCGATCGGCTACCGATGGGACGGGAAGCAGTGTCGGTTATTCTTTCGCATTGTTCCCGACAGCTATGACTCCGAAAAGCTCATAGATTTTGTTTCCCAGCTTCGCAGAGAGTTCCATGGCAGGAAAGTCATCCTTATCTGGGACGGCCTGCCGGCCCACCGCAGCCGCCTGATGACTGAGTATCTGACGCAGCAGAGCAAATGGTTGACAGTGGTACGCCTACCTCCCTATGCCCCTGAGCTGAACCCCGTCGAGGGAGTCTGGGGGAACATAGAGGGGCAGGAACTCGCAAACCGATGCTCGGATGATCTGGGAGGAATGGTAAAGGGAGTGCGTGATGGCTTTACCCGCGTCCGTTCCCAAAGCTGGCTCCCGCTTTCCTTTCTAAAACACGCGGGACTTTCCTTTGGCTAAACCGTCATCATTTTATGCGAGGCTCAATAAGTGGTCTCCTGGTTCGATGGAGTGTCGTCGTTGTGATTCGCTTCGCGCTGGTGATTCGGCGGCGCAACTCAACTCTATGTTATGTGGTTCTATGGGCCGATCCGCAGGGTAATCCCTCGCGTTTCCCGGCGCCTTGGCGCATAGCCCTTCCCAGATGTGCACTCGTCGTGTACAAGAAGGCGTCAGACGATGGACAGCGAAGTTTCCCTATCCCAGCTCGAATCCACGGCCAACCTCGTCCATTTCCAGACGACCGACTATCTGGCCAAGGTGGTGAAAGACAAGACTCTGTTCTTCCAGAATGTGCGTCGGTATGGACACGAAGTCAACGTCTTGGCGGTAGACGAATTCTACTCGACTGAAACCATTGGCGTGTTCTGCTTCAGCAACGACATGCGAGCCGTATTTGATGCAGACATGTGGCACACGTACGCCTCCAAAGGTCTCGGCAAGTCAGTGTGCATCGGGTTCTGGGAAGCCGGCGCAGAAGCCGTCGCAAACTCAAGCGGAACTCTGGCACAGGCACTGGAGCTTTCGAGGGCCAATCACCGTCTCTACGTCAACAATCACCATGAGATGTCAGAACAGGCCTATATCGCCCAGGCAGCATACCTCGATCCATCGAGACTCGACGAGTACCGGGCGTTGCCCCTGTGCACACCTGAAGGGCTTCGTACTGCAACAGAGGTTGCATTGCTCACTCTGGAACCGCTCTCTCTTCGCAAAGAATACGAACAAAGATTCGTCATCCTGGATTGTCCAGACACCAAAGATATCCGCTTCCCTTCAAGGTTTCTGCGGAAGGCGAAGCTGCTCGTCCTTGGCCCGGACATGAACGACCACGAGGCATTGGGCATTGTCCAGGAGTACAGTGGGCACATTGGCAGAATCTGGCGGGCATCGTCAGATCAAGGCAAGATCACTATCTGCAGGCTTTTGAATTGACGGAGAACCACATAACAAATCGTTGCAGTTGTCGCCTTGAGTGCGTCTTTGATTCGGCACGAGACAGTCCGGAGATCGGCAGGATGGCTTCGCATTTCTGATGCGGCGGCGCAACTGAACTCTATGTTATGCCCAATTGGGCTTGCTTTCGTTCGCGCAAAACCTGACGCTGACGCTGAGGGGCGACTCCATGGACGAAACAGCAGTGCGGCCGATCGAAACGCGCATACTCGAAGCACTATCCTACTACGGAAGGGCAGACCTCGCTCAACTCCTTGGACGGTCACGCTACGAACTTGACATCTCATCAACCTACGGCCGTGCCTATAGCGCCTACCGGACAACTATTCAGATGTACTGGGACATTCGAACTCACGAACGCATATTGACGCTATCCGACCCCGACAAAGAGGACGTCTATAAGGCCTTCCAGGTCGTGCATCCGTTGCAGAGTGGTGGGCTGGACATCTGCTGGATAGAATCGTTCGTCGATCCGAGTATCCCCATACCAACGCCAACCGGGGTCACCACCAAACTCAGCAGCATAGATCTTGCCTTCATTTCTGAACAAATCAACAAGTGCGACACCAAGTTGGCTGTCGCGGACTATGAGGGTGCATTGACCAACGCAAGAAGCCTTCTTGAGGCGACCCTAAAGCACATCCTTGATCAGGCCGGGGAGACATACGAGGCGTCCGATGACCTCGTCAAGCTTTACCGAAAGGCCGCTGTCCTTCTTAAGATGAATCCGGCGGACTATGCAAACGACTCGTTCAAGAAGATCCTTTCCGGCTTTTTCGGCATTGTTCAGGGTGTTTCAGAAACGCGGAATGCCTTTTCCGACGCACATGGGAGAACGGCAAAGCACAAGTACAAGCTCGAAGCCCGTCATGCCAAACTTGTGGTAGACGCAGTGAAAACCGTGGCGGAATTTACATTCAGGTCGTTCACCGAGCGCGCCCAGTGAAATGGAATTGGGCATAACAAATCGTTGGAGTTGTCGCCTTAGGTGGTCTCCCGGTTCGAAGGAATGTCGTTACTGTGGTTCGCTTCGCGCTGGTGATTCGGCGGCGCAACTGAACTCTATGTTATGACGCAGGGACCAGGGGGCGCGCGAGGATGACCGGTTTCGTAGTACGTCAGACTGCAGGCCAAGGTGTGCTCTTTGGCGTCTGCATGATTCGAGGTCTATCGCAGTGTATACAAAAGGGGTGATCGAGTGGGTAGAAGCAATAGGAACGTTGAGTTCATCAACCAACTGATGCACGTGAGTGGTCACAGCAGGCTGACAGCATTCGCCAAGGCGGCCGGGCAAAGTGTCCAGAATATGTCCTCCTACCTGTCAGGGACAAAGACGCCTGGTTCAAGAGTACTGGCAAGTGTGTTGAAACATCTATACGGAGGTAGACATCCGAACGTCGAGTTCTTCAACGTGCTATTTCAGATAAGCGGGTATCCGACGAAGGCCTCCTTTGCAAAAGCATGCGGGTTGAGCTCGCCGAATGCGACATCGTATCTGAACGGGACCAAGATCCCCAAGGCGCGGGCACTGGCAAGGGCACTGCAAGATCTCTACGGGTGGCCGGTAAAGAGGTTGGCAGAGATACAACCCTTGCCAGCGAATCTGAACCAACTACCTAAGGAACCTGGAGTCTATGTGCTGTATGACTCAGGAATGAACGTTCTCTACGTAGGCAAGGCAAAGCATTTTGATTCAGAAATAAGGCAGACTCTCGGTCGGAGGGTGCCGACCAATCTCAGACTGGGCCCGACCTTGAAGAACCAGAAGCCGCGTTTGGGTCGCCTTGCGACACTGCATTCGCTTTACAAATCAAGAATCCGAGGTGCTGCACAAAATTGAAAGTCTGATTCTCAGAATCATCAGTAATCAGAGCCACAACACCAACATTGGTCATTTCTAAGCCCGCTGCGTCATAACAAATCGTTGCAGTTGTCGCCTTAGGACCTCTTCTGTTATGAGGTAGCTTCGTCCTAATCTCGGTGCAGGGCTGGGCTGATGCGGCGGCGCAACTGAACTCTATGTTATGCCTCTCCAACCTTGGCGGCCCACAGGTTTGAAAGCGTCGTCAGTTCAGAGCGGTGCGCGCAGACAACCAGTGGGTGATA
>CAVUXE010000010.1:0-119548 GCA_963745235.1 uncultured Spirochaetota bacterium
CCCTTTGTCCTCTATGACAAGACGGTTTTCGATCGGTACGGGCTGAAGCCGCCGAAGACGTTCGACGAGTGGAAGAAAGTCAGCGAAACACTGAAAGCCCACGGAATCATTCCCGCTGCCATCGGGCTCAAGGATGGATGGATCAACACCGACATGTTCCTGGCAATGGCCAACCAGTACGCCCCCGGCAAGGTCTATGACGCGATTGAGGGCAAGGTTTCGTTCACGGACACAACGTTCGTCGATGCCCTCACCGCGTGGAAGAAGGTCTTTGACAGCGGCATCTTCGAGAACGGCGCCTTGGGCGTAAGCCAGTACCCCAACGCCCGGGACCAGTACTTCTATGACAAGAAAGCCGCGATGTTCATCACTGGATCCTGGCATCTGGGATACGCCCTTCCGGAGGGAGAAAAAAACCAGGGAACCAAGCTCCAGAAAGACGAGACAGGGGCGTTCCTCCTTCCGCAGGTAGGGCCCAACCCGACCCGGGTCTTCGCAAGCATTGACGGTGGGTTCGGGATCAACTCGGACTCGAAAAACAAGGATGCCGCCTGGAAGTTCGTCGAGTTCATTTCCCGAGGCGATGGTGAGCAGGTGATGCTCGACTACCTTCAGGGGTTCTCCCCGTGGAAGGGAATGTCCGCCAAGTCCCTCGATAGGCTTCATCCTTCCGACCGCGAGGCCATCCTGATGGCCGAGAAGGCGTTCGAGAATCCGGTCGGACCGCGCAGCGTGAAATACCCTGAGATCGACACCGCGATCGGTGTCGCTATGCAGGAGGTTTCCGCCGGCGGAAAGTCGCCGCAGGCGGCGGCGCAGGATATCCAGACGGCTTCGGAATCCGTCAGTCGATAACCCGGGTTCTCCGCCTCTCGTTACCATGAACGGCCCATCACATGGGCCGTTCGTGCCTTCCAGCGGTATACAAGGGATGGTAAAGCGTTGACCTTGTTCAAGCGCAACCGGGCGGTACCGTACCTCTACATATTTCCTTTGCTCGTTTTTTGCGGGATCTTCCTCTACTACGCCCTTGGATTCACTCTCTTCACCAGTCTCCATGACTGGAACGGCATCAACAGGCACATGACGTACATCGGGCTGGCCAACTACCACAGGCTTTTCCGCGACCCCACCTTCTTCCGCGCGATCGGCAACGTCCTCGTCTTTTTCGTCGTCACCGTGGGCGTACAGGCCGCGCTCGGCTTCCTGATAGCAGTGTTCTTTCGGGAACCCATCCGAGCGAAGACGTTCTACCAGGCGGTTTTCTTCATCCCCGTCATCATGTCACCGGCGGTGATATCGGCGATCTTCCGGATCATTCTGGACCCGAACGTAGGTCAGATCAACGAAACCTTGCACTTGTTGAAGTGGGATGCCCTGGCGCTCTCCTGGCTCGGCGACCCAAAGGTCGCCTTGTTTTCGATCATTGGCGTCAACATTTTCCAGTGGATGGGTTTCAGCCTGATGCTCTACTACACGTCTCTGCTCGCCGTTCCCGGGGAGATATACGAGGCCGCCAAGATCGACGGCTGCGGCTTCTGGAGCACGATCTTCAGAATTACATTTCCCCTTGTCAAAAGTACGCACGCCCTGCAGATCGTCCTGGGCATTCTTGGCTCTCTGAAGACGTTTGACATTGTCTATCTCCTTACGGGAGGCGGGCCGGGGCATTACACGGAGTTCCTGACGACATACCTGTACAAGACAGCTCTGCAGGATTTCAAGGGAGGATACGCCTCCACCATCGGGACGATGATAGTCGTCATCGCGCTGGGATTTGCGGCCATGCAGATTCAATTGAGCAATCGCAAAGCATAGGGGCCCGGGGATGAATGGAGCTTTGAAACGAAGAACTTATGTGATTCAGGCTTTCCTGACCGTGCTGGCGGTCGTCTGGCTTTATCCGATCACGCAGTCGCTGATCCAGTCCTTTCGCCTGGACGGCATCCGAAATTACATCAACGTGCTGAGGAACCCACAGATCAACTATCTGAAAGTGCTGATGAACAGCCTTCTCATATCCGTGTGCGCCACCCTCCTGGTTCTGATCCTTACCGCGCTGGGAGGCTACGCGTTCTCGAAGATGACGTTCAGGTTCAAAAGCGTAATCTACTACTCGCTCCTGGCCTGCCTTTCCCTGCCTCCCGTCGCCATGCTGTCGCCGCTTTTCTTCACGGTCAAACAAATGGGGCTGATGAACACCTACGCGGCGGTGATCTTGCCCGTCGTCGCTTTCCAGGCGCCGTTTATCCTTCTTCTTGTCAAGAACTATTTCGACCAGATCCCGGATTCCCTGCTCGAAGCTGCGGTGATCGACGGAGCCTCCTCGCTCCAGACCCTTTTCATCGTCATCGTTCCGATCGGCGCGCCGGTGCTGATCAACGGCGCGGCTCTGACGTTCATCAATTCCTGGAACGAGTTCTTCCTTCCTCTGATTTTCCTGAATGACAGCGGAAAGTACACGATCCCTCTCACGGCGAACTATTACATGTCGACCATGAACCAGACACCCAGGATGGTGGCGCAGATGTACGCTGCTCTCGTCCTCATGACCGTTCCGTCGATCATCGTCTATCTCGTGGCCCAGAACAATCTCCGATCCGGGCTGACTGCAGGGGCGGAAAAAGGATAAGTCCATGAAAGAAGCTCGGGTGGTCATCGACAAGAACTTCATCATCGGAAAGATAGACAAGCGAATCTATGGATCCTTCATCGAGCACATAGGACGCGCCGTCTACGGCGGCATTTACGATCCGGGCAGCGAGCTTTCGGATGAAAACGGCTTCCGCAAAGACGTTCTCAAGCTTGTAATGGACCTGGACGTACCCATCGTGCGCTACCCGGGCGGCAACTTCGTGTCGGGGTACAATTGGGAAGACGGCGTCGGGCCGAGAAGCTCACGGCCTAGGGTGCCCGATCTCGCCTGGTGCGCGATCGAGAGCAACCAGTTCGGGCTGGACGAGTTCATCGATTGGGCAAGAGCCGCCCATTCCGAAGTCATGATGGCTGTCAACCTCGGTTCCCGGGGAGTCAGCGCGGCAAAGAATCTGCTGGAATACTGCAATTTCAAGGGGGGGACGTACTGGAGTGACAGGCGCAGAGAGAACGGCCACGAGGCTCCTCACGCCATAAAGACCTGGTGCCTGGGCAACGAGATGGACGGTCCCTGGCAGATCGGCGGAAAGACGGCTCATGAATACGGTCGACTGGCCTGCGAAACGGCCAAGGTCATGAAATGGCTCGATCCGACCATCGAGCTTGTCCTGTGCGGAAGCTCCAATTCCGCCATGCCAACCTTCCCGAAATGGGAATCCACCGTCCTCGAGGACGCCTACGATCACATCGACTACATTTCCGTGCACCAGTACTTTGGGAATCAGGAAAACGACATAGAGAATTTCCTTGCCAAAACGCTGGACATGGAGAACTTCATCCGGACGGTCGTCGCGACCTGCGACTACGTGAAGGGCGTGAAGCGAAGCAAGAAAACAATCAACCTCTCGTTCGACGAATGGAACGTCTGGTATCACGCTCTGCCAGAGAACGCGAAGCTGATTCCGTGGCAGGAAGCCCCGAAATTCAACGAGGACATCTACAACTTCGGGGATGCCGTGTTCGTCGGGCTGGCCTTGATCACGCTGTTGCGCCACGCGGACCGGATCAAAATGGCGTGTCTCGCCCAGCTGGTCAATGTCATAGCCCCGATCCTGACCAACCCAAGAGGCGTCGTCAAGCAGACGATTTTCTACCCCTATCTGCACGCATCTCGGTACGGCAGGGGAACCGTCCTGGGCCCGTTGATCGATTCGCCGAAGTACGACAGCAAGGACTTCACCGACGTGAACCTGCTCGACACCGTGGCGCTTTTCGACGACGAAGAGGCTACCCTGACCATCTTCGCCGTCAACCGCGACAGAAAAGAGGATATTGAAACCTCCTTCACTCTGGGCGGCTTTTCAGGATACTCGCTGGTCGAGCATATCGTCATGATCAATCCTGATCTGACAGCCGTAAACGACGAGAGCCATCCTGAAAGGGTCGTCCCCTCACGAGGAGCCGGCGGCAAGCTGGACGATGAGAAACTGGTAATCATTTTCCCGAAATTGTCCTGGAACGTCGTCCGCCTAGCTGCCACGAAATAGGAACAAGAGTTGACAGCGCTGCGCTTCCAGATACGAAAGTTAGAAAAAAAGCCTGGCAGCGACCTATTCTCCCACCCTCAAGGGGCAGTACCATCGGTGCGGCAGGGCTTAACTCCAGTGTTCGTGATGGAACGGGTAGCTTCCCCGGGAGAACTGGCAGATGGAAACCGGCACCCTAGCGATGATGAAGCTCCTCGCCTCCCCTCGCAGCGATGCAACCCATTTCTACCCTTGGAATGCGGATCGCGGTGAGGGGAGGAGTCGCGTGCCGTGCGATGATTGGACGACGGAAGATTCCTTACACGCCCCAGCTGGTCGTCCGGTCTTCCTGCGTGCCCCCCTGTCTGCCCTTGTTCCAGCCGCCGGATTGTTGAAACCGATGAACGCCGGCGTCAAAAAAGATCACGAGCTGCTTCTGACCACCAGGCGGGTCCGAAGGACCTCGTGCACGCAGGGCAGCTCAGCCTTCGCGTTGATCCGGCTCATGAGCACGTGGAACGCCCGGCGCGCCATGCCTGTCTTCGACGGCCCGATTGACGTGAGAGGAAAAGGGAAGAAGAACTGGGACTGGATGTTATCGAAGCCGACGATTGCCATGTCGCGGGGGATCTGCAGCCCCATGCCGAGAAGGGTGTACATCGTCTCCCAGGCAATGAGGTCGCTGAACGCGAAGACCCCGGTGAAATCCAGTTTCTCCTGCATCACGCCCCTGATCAGGGACCGGCAGTCTCCGGCCACGATGGGCACCTCCCGCACAAGGCGTTCATCGAACGGAATCCCGCTGTCCGCCAGGGCGGCGCAGTAGCCGGCAAGGCGTTTCTCCGCGCTGGAGATGAACCGTGGACCGTTGAGGAAGAGGATGCGCCGGTGCCCGCGGTCTATCAAGTGCTGGGTGGCCAGCCTCCCGCCTTCGAAATCGTCACATACCACGTAGTCTGTATCCGGCTCAACGTACGAGCGGCCAATGAGCACGAAAGGCACCCCCGTCTTCTGGAGGTAGACGATGTTCTTCGGGCTCCTCTGCGTAGGGCAGATGATGATCCCGTCCACCCGCCTTCCCAGCGCGGCAAGGATAGCCTCCCTTTCCATCTCCTCATCCTCATCCGTGTTCAGGATGATCGTCGTATATTTGTGCACGCGCGCTGCATTCTCGATCCCCTTCAGCATGATGGCGAAATGGGGGTTGGAGATGTCGCCGCAGATGGCCGCAATGCTGCGCGTGGAGCCTGATCTCATGGAGCCCGCGATCGAGTTGGCCACATAGCCCAGCTCGTTCGCTTTTCTCTGGATGACCTGGCGGGTGCCGGCGGCAATGTCTTCCTTGTCCCTCAGCGCCCGCGCCACGGTGTTCACCGTGTATCCGGTCTCAAGGGCTATGTCCTTCAGCGTGACCCGGTAGCGTCTCGGCCTCATCAGGAATGACTTCCGCTCCTGCCCACGTGCACCTCATTCAGGGTAGTTACGTCGTAGCCCAGGTACGTCCGGAAAGCCTCCGCGGCGGCCAGGGAGACGTTCCCCGGAGTTATGCTCACGTGGTGGCGGTGACCCGCGCGGCCAATCCACTGGAGCACGTCCTGCAGGTGGTCTATCTGCGCCACGCCCGCGCAGCCGAAGAACTCCCGTGAGATGGGGTCTTCCGTGATCCGCCCTTCTCCCAGGTAAAAATGCAGCTCCCCTTTGTCCGTCATCATGCCGCCATACGTGATGGGCATGGGGCGGATGCTTCCGATGTTGCACCCGAACCCGTTGCCTTTTCCCACCGTGCTCTGGAGGATGAGGTGGTCTGAGATCGTTCCCTTTTCGGCCATAAGGCTCTTGGGCACGTTCCCGCAATGGAAAAGGATGCATTTGTCCTCGTCATCCCCGTAGTTGTTGTTCCAGTCCAGGATGGTGGACGCCTGTCCCGAAGCCCGCCCCAGCGCGAACATGGTGACAGCGTTTGCGACATCCACTTCGCAGGCAACGGGGATGTCGTGATCCGCAAGCTCCCCGGTGACCACGCAGGGTGACACCCCGTAGCGCAGCTGCAGCTCCGTCCAGCAACGCAGCGCCATGGCGTTCAGGCCGTATTCCTCTGTAAGCTGATCCAGGACCACGCCCAGGCGTGCAAGGTTCAGGAGAGCCTTCTCAGGGGCGTTCTGGAAGCTCGCCGCCGAGTGCAGCTGGGCAATCTTGCCTTTCACCGCCGCGCTTTCGCCATCCAGACGATCCATCCGTGCAAACACCTCGGACAGGTCCACCGTCTCCACGGTGATCCCCTTTGCCTGGAGAGCCAGCTCGTCCACGCGCACGGTCTTGAAGGGAGTGGTCCGCGCGCCAATGGAGCCCACCGCCATTCGCTTCATGCCGCTGACCACCCGGCAGGTCCGGTCGAACACGTCGATGTTGTCCCTGAAGGCCGCGCTCGTGGGATGGACGGTGTGCGGTTTCAGGTTCGTGAAGGGAATGCCGAACTGCCGAAAGACGTCCATGATTGAGATCTTTCCGCAAAACGAGTCACGGCGCATCTTCGGCCCCATCTTGTCCAGCTCATCCGGGTAGGCCTGAATGAGGATGGGCACTCCGGCATCCTTGAGCGCAACGGCCGCCCCGTTCTCATCCCCGAAGTTCGGCAGGGACAGGATGACTCCCCCGAAGCGGCCGCGGTTGGCCTCCAGGAACCGGGCGAACACCCGGCCCTGTTCGGCGGTTTCCACGGCGCCGTGCGGTGTCGCGGATTCCTCCAGGAGAAGCGTCTCATGCCCCATCTCGCGGAGCACTCGGACCACCTCCTCACGCGCGGACCTGATCAGGGATGCCGGGAAGAAGCCCCGGTTCCCAAAGAAAAGAGCGAACGGTGTCTTTCCCGTCATGTGTTCCTTCCCGTCAGAATATGCGTCAGGATGGCAGCCTGTGTCATGGCCCCCCTCTCCGTGATCTCCGCCACCAGCGTCCCGGCTCTCATGACGTAGATCCGGTCACTCATGCCGATCAGCTCGGGAAGCTCCGAAGAAACCATGAGCACGGCAAGCCCCCGGGCCGCGATCTCATCGATCATCTTATAGATTTCCGACTTCGCGTTCACGTCAATACCCCGGGTCGGCTCGTCCAGGAGCAGCAGCCGCGGTTGTGCGGCGCGCCACTTTGCGAAGACCGTCCTCTGCTGGTTTCCCCCGCTCAGCGTGCTCACCGTCTGCTCCAGGGAGCGGGCAACGATTCGCATCTCCTCCACGGAGCTTCGCGCAGCCGCCCGCTCCCTGCGCCGGGAGATGACCCCCAGCCGGAAGAGCCGAAACAGGGAGGCGAGAGTGACGTTCTCACGGATGGTCATGGCTGTGATCAGGCCCTCGGTCTTGCGATCCTCCGAGAGGTATGCCATGCCCGCGCGCACCAGGCGTCCCGGCCCCCAGCCGTTGATCTTCCTTCCATCATACGTGACACGGCCTGAGAGCAGGCGGCGTGCGCCGAAGATCGTTTTGAGAAGCTCCGTGCGCCCGGAGCCGACCAGACCACTGATGCCCACAACCTCTCCGCGCCGGACGGTAAGGCTTAACGGAGCCGCCGAAGGGAGCAACCTGAGGTCCTCAACGGCGAGCACTACTTCATCAGACGGTCGATGGGAGCGCGGGTACATGTCCTGGATGGTGCGTCCTACCATCATCTGGATCACTTCGTCTTCGCGAAACCCCTCCGTGGGAACCGTCCCGAAGGACCTCCCGTCCCGAAGGACCGAGATACGGTCCCCCACCTGCCGCAACTCCTCGAACCTGTGGGAGATATAGACGATCCCGATCCCCCGGCCCTGGAGGGTTTTCATGAGGGAGAAGAGCCGGTCGATCTCATTCTTGGAAAGGCTCGCGGTGGGCTCGTCCATGATGAGGATCTTCGATTCATAGGATAGGGCTTTGGCGATCTCCACGATCTGCTGATGCGCCGTGGTGAGCCTGCCGAGCCGCACCGTGGGGTCGATGCTAAACCCAAGGGAGGAAAGGAGCGCCCGGGCTTGCCCGTACAGCTCCCGCGCATCGAGGATGCCGCTGCGCGTCGGCTCGCGCCCAAGGAAGATGTTGTGGGCCACGTCAAGGTTCGCGCAGAGATTCAGCTCCTGGTGAATGAAGGCGATCCCCTTGCCGCGCGCCTCCCGTGGGCTGGCAAAATCCACGGGAACGCCCTCCAGGAGGATGGAGCCCTGATCAGGGGGAATGATCCCGCCGAGAATCTTCATCAGCGTGCTCTTGCCCGCGCCGTTCTCCCCCACCAGGACGTGGACCTCCCCCTGGCGCAGATCGAAGGAAACGGAGTCAAGGATCTTCACGTCAGAGCCGCGGATGGGCCTGCCGGAGCTGTCATAGATGTACTTCGTGATGCCGCGCATCTCCAGGAGAAGCTCGTCCATCAGGTTGCCCTGCTCCTGAGCCTGTCCATGACAATGACGGCGAGGATGATTCCGCCTTGCACCGCCAAGTACAGGTGATACGAGACGTTCAGGAGGTTGATGCAGTTCTCGATGATCTTGATGATGAGGACGCCGAAGATGCTTCCGATCACGGACCCAATACCGCCGAACAGGCTGGTCCCTCCCACGATGGCTGCCGTGACGATCTCAAACGTGAACGCGCCTCCCCCCATGTTCGGCTGGGCAGCGTTCACGCGGATAGTCAGGAGAAGGCCGGCGAGGGCGGCAAGGCTACTGCACAGCACATAGGTCAGCACGTTGACCCGCGCGGTCCGGAGGCCGCTGAGGGAGGCGGCGCGCGCATTGAAGCCGAATGCGCTGAGAGCACGGCCGAACACGGACCTGTGGATGAAGAACCAGGCAAGGCCGGCCATCCCGACGGCAATGAACACGGAGGTTGGAAGCCCCAGGAGCTCCGTTCTTCCCACGGCAAGGAGGGATGGAGGCAACCGCGTGATCACGTTCCCCGCGCTCATGAGCTGCGACACGCCATAGAGGATGTACCCCGTGCCGAGAGTCGTGATGAACGCCGGCACCTTCATGTACTGGATAACGGCGCCGTTGAGAAGGCCCACAAGGGAGCCGAGGAGCACGGTTGCCGCAACGGTGACGCCCACGGGGAACCCCCAGACCTTTGCCATGAAGCCAGTTGCCGTGGAAGCCAGGCCGACCACGAAGCCAAGGGAGAGGTCGATCCCGCCCGTCATGAGAACCATCGTCATGCCCAGGACGGCGATTGCGGGGATTGCCGCCTGCCGCGCTATGATTGCCGCGTTTTCCAGGGAAGCAAAGCTGCGGACGAACACGATCCCCGCCAGCGCAAGGAGCACGAAGATGAGGGCGCTGCCGTTTTTCAATACCCGCTGAGCCGCTCCTGTCATGCGCGCGCCGCCCTTCTCTGGCGGGACACGCCGGAAGCGAATACCACCAGGATGATGATGGCGCCTACCAGGACGTTCTGGAAGAAGGGATGGACTCCCAGGAGGTCCAGGACGTTTCTCACCGAGCCAATGACCAGCGTTCCCACGATGGCCAGCGCCACCCTTCCCTCCCCTCCGGCAAGGCTGACACCGCCGATCACGCACGCTGCAATTGTGTCCAATTGAGGCTGTCCGATAACTGGTGTGGGCGTCCCAGATTTTCCGCACGCCGAGGTCAGCGCGGACCGACTCGGCTGGTCCGCGGGGGATCGCGTAGGACCCAAGGGCCCTGCAGGCCGTTATTCATGATCCCCTTGTGCTCGTCCACCCTCATGTGGGAACGGCCATCAATCGCATCGCCCGATACCTCACGATTTTTCCTAGGTTGGTGGCAATCCGCACCAGCATGAACTCCAGCGCCGCCTTCGTCTTTCCCCGCAAGTGGTGCTGCGTCCAGCCCTTGTTCTTTTGATCATCGCCGTGCACCGGCTCGACGATCCCCTGACGCTTCATGTAGGTTTCCCGACCGTGATCACTGCGAAGCTTCTCTCTCATGCGCTCACGAAACGGTTCCCGGCTGTCAACAGCGATCGTTCGTTTGTTGCCTTTGGTGCACTTCTCCCGCAGGGGACAGTTCTGGCACTCCTGGCCTTCGTAGATGCTCAGCGTGTTGCCCTCACCAAGGCTGGTCACGGTTTTCAGCTCCATCGGCTTTCCTTCGGGGCAAAACACTTTGCCGTCTTTCTTCTCGAAGTTGCTGCTGTCGTACTTCCCCCGGCTCGTAGCTCCGTCTTCCGTTACTTCAAAGCGCCGATCCGGCAGGTAGTACTCCTCTTGGCGTTCGCACTCTGCCTTCTTCAAAGTCTCATAGTCGCAAAAGCCGGGATCTGCCAATACATTCTCGTGCCCTTGCCCGGCGTTGTCCTTGGCTCGGTCAACCAAGGAGAATAGATCCGCCGGCTTGTCTGACTCATCCGTGGTTGAAACCGCTACTACCACGCCCAGCTTGCCATCCACTGCGCTTTGGTGGTTGTAGCTCGGCAGGCTTCTTCCATCTTTATGCTTCATCACCTTGGCCTCCGGATCGCTCATGTTCACCGTGGCCTCTTCATCTTCCATGTCTTCCAGCATTGCCTTGAGCGCCAGAAGCCCTTTCTTCTGCCCCTGAAGCCTCTCCAACCGGGCGACCTTCTTTGCCTCGGTGAAATCTTCGTTCACCGGCTTGGCCACGACTCGTGTAATGGCCTCCTTGACCCGCTCGTAGGACTGCTTCGTACGCTTTCGATTCTTGCTGCGCCTGTAGTTCGCGTTCGCCTTGATCTTCTCCCCGTCAACGGCCAGGTTCTGGAAGTCCAGCATGTCCAGTCGCACACAGATCATCACAATCTGAGCGAAAAGCTTCGGGAGCACCTTTATGTGCCGCGTGCGGAAATCGTTAATCGTTCGAAAGTCCGGAACCTGATCCCCCGAGAGAAATATGAAGTCGGCTCGCTCCTTCAGTCCGTCCCAGATCTTGCGGCTACTCATCAGTCCGCTGTAGTAGGCATAGAACACCACCTTCAGCATCATCTGCGGGTGATAAGGGGGGCTTCCTTCCTCGGCATACTCAGCGTAGACCTCGCCCAGATCCAGCATCTCTACCACTTTGTCGATCACACGGGCTGGATGGTCTGGCTCAAGTAGCTCGTTGGGCCTGATGCTGCGGAAAACGCCCTGGCCCTGATCGTACTCTCTGAATACCGGCATCGCTCCCTCCCGCGCGAACGATAGCATGACAGGTGCCGCCAATCAATGAAAAACCTACCTGCGCTACGTTCGAGGCCTGTGGCCGGGTTGCCGGACAACCTCAATTGATACGGGTCTCCCTGGATGGGGTGGACGGTGTCAAGCTGCGCGCTGAGCAGTATGCCGGCCACGGCAGCGCAGAACCCGCAGAACGCATACACGAAGAGCTTCAGGCCATCTACGTTGATCCCTTCCTGCCGCACCACGGTCTCATTCCCGCCGAGGGCATAGATGCGGTTTCCCGTGGGGGTGAATTGCATGATGACAATGCCGATGCCCATCATCACCACCATGAGGTAGTCCGAAATCGGGATTCCGAGAAGCATGCCGTTCCCGATATTGACGTACGCGGCTGGGAAGCCGCCGATAGACCGCCCGTTATTCATGATGAGCGCCAGTCCTTGGGCCACTTGCCCCACAACGAGCGTCGTGATGAATGGGGGCACGTCCAGCTTGGACACCATGACCCCGTTGAACAGGCCCAGGCCGATGCCCGTTACGATCCCCGTCAGGATGGAAGCAGTTATCGGCACCCCGTGGAGCATGAGGAGGCCGCTCACCATGGGGCACAGAGCTATGAGCCCCGCAATGGATAGGTCGATGCCCAGGATGACGATGACCATCGTCATGCCGACCGAGCAGATTCCGATGATCGAGCTCTGGCGGACGACGTTCAGCAGGTTCCCCGCCGTCAGGAAATGCGGAATGAGGAGCCCCACCGCGGCAAAGGTGGCCACGCCAAGGACCGGGACCACGATGCGTCGCACATGAAGGCCGCGCGTCCCTCGTGTCACAGTTGCTCCCCAGGTAAGGGGTTCAGACCGCGCGGCTCGAGCGCCGCAACCCGAATGCCAAGGCCGGCGGTTTGAACCCTTGTTTGTCGATCAGAACATCATCTTTCGCGCGTCGTCAAGGTTGCTCTTGGCGTACATCATGGTTCCGGAGTCGATGACCTTGGGAATGTCAGCCGCAGGTGTCTTTTTCTCGATCACTGCCACGAGGTTTTCCACGGCAATGCTGCCGATCTTCTGCGGGAACTGCGCCATTGTGCCGTAGATCTGCCCGCTGGCCAGGAGGTCCACCGCTTTGCGGGATCCGTCCACGCTGATGATCGTGATCCCCTGCCTGTTCCCGTCAGAGAGGGCCTGGAGGATTCCGTCCAGCATGACGTCGGACGCGGTGAACAGGCCCCGCACGTCCTTGTTGGCCTGCAGCATGTTCTCAGTGACCTGCATGGCCACCGAGTTCGTCCAGTTGCCCGGCTGCTCCCCGACGATGGTCAGGTTACTTCCCTCGAGCCCCTTCTTGAAGCCGTCCACCCGGTTGTCCCCGGCAACGCTGCCGTTGGCGCCCCGCACGACCAATACGTTGCCTTTGTTGCCAAGCGCCTGCACCATCTGCTTGCCCGCCTGCACGCCGGCGTTGAAGTTGTCCGTACCCACGAACGTGATGTACAGACCCTCATGGCCCGGTGCTACCGGAGAATCCACGGTCACCACGGGGATGCCCGCATCACGCGCCTTGCCGAGCACGGGAACCACCGCGTTGCCGTCCATCGGGTTCAGGACAATTCCCGTGACCTTCTTTGCAATCAGGTCCTCCACCTGGTTCACCTGTGTGGAGACCGCTGTCTGCTCGCCCGCGGTGACGAGCAGGAAGGTGTAGCCCAGGGATTCCACCTTCGCCTTCACCGAGTCTGCAAGGGCTTTCTGAAAGTCGTCATTCGTGATCGTCTTGAGGCTGAAGGCAATCGTTCCCTTGCTCCCAGAGCCGGCCGCTGACTCCTTTGAGCCGCCGGCAAACACTGCTCCCCCGATCAGGGCCAGCGCGAATGCGACAGCTGCTACCTTTGAGAGATTCTTCATTGAAGACCTCCTTGAAGGAATGGTTTGTAGGACATTATTAACGATAACATTATTGATAATGTTATCTATCATACCTGTCTTACGCTGTCAAGAAGAAAAACTAGGGTTTGTCGCGTTTCCTTTTGTGGACGAGGGGTCCCGCCGGCGGCGGAGAGCCTTCAACGGCCGGCGATGGTGCATCGCGGGTCCACTCGAGATCACTCCCGGCAAGGTACCTGTTCAGACCCTCGATGCAGCCGATCCATCCCTTCATGTGTCCGTCGCGAAGAGCGGGGCCGGAAATGAAATCGTGAATGACGGTAACCTCCGTGTCTCTGCCCAACGGCCGAAATGTGACAGTCACAAGCTCGCTGGCCGGTGAATCCGGACCACTTCTCCAGGTGTAGACGAGCCTCGTTGGCGGTTCGACGACCCTGAACTCTCCGAAGATCGTGACCTGCGCTCCGTCAGACATGCCGTTCACGATCCTGTAGGTCCCTCCCACCCTGAGATCCACGGACGCATCAAGACACCGAACATCGCGCGGTCCCCACCAAATCCGCAGATGGCGAGGCTCCGTCCAGGCCTCGAAAACACGCACGACCGAGGCATGGACGACGCGCCGGACCTCCAGCCGATGCATGGCAGGATCAGTCATGGCCGCCTCCGCCTGACCGGCTTGCGCTCTACGTACCGGGCCAGAGAGTCGAGAGTCTCCTCCCAGAAGAAACGGTAGCGGGTCAGATACTGCTGCGCCTCGCGCAGTGGCAGCGCAGACAAGGAGCAACGGTGTACCCGACCGTCCACCTCGCGCCTGATAAGGCCGGCGCCCTCGAGGATCCGAATGTGCTTTGACACGGCAGGAAGCGACATCCTCCACGGCGCGGCCAGCTCGGTGATCATTGCCCGGCCGTTCAGCCAGCCGCGCAAGCAACCCCCGGCGAGTCCGGTCGGAAAGCGCGGAAAATATCCTGTCCAGTTTTTCTTCCGCCCTTGACGCCGCCATGATCTCGTTTCTATATTTTAAAAGTTAAACCTTTTGGTTAACTAATGCAAGCGGCTTCCCGTGCCGCAGAACCGGAGACGACAGATGGCAACCCCCATTCATCAGGAAGTGCATTTCGATGCAGACCCCGCCCGTGTCTACGAAGCACTTGCGGACTCCAGGAAGCACGCGGCGTTCACGGGTGCCCCGGCCGAGATCAGTCGCGAGGCCGGAGGACCTTTCTCGACGCACGGTGGAGTGATCAGTGGGCGGGTGATCGAGCTTACCCGTAACAGGATGATCGTGGAGGCGTGGCGCGTCAAAGGCTGGGAAGAAGGCCTGTACTCGATTGTCCGCTACCGGATTGAACCGAAAGGCTCAGGGACGCTGCTTGTTCTGGACCACGACGGATTTCCGGAGGGGGAACGGGACCATCTTGCCGCAGGGTGGAGGTCTATGTATTGGGAGCCTCTGGAAAAGTTCGTAAAAGGCTGAGCCCCTGGCGCGCAGGCTGGTTGCCCGGCCCGCTGGGCAGGGATGGCTCGCCACTTTCCATGAGGCCGTGGACCGATTAGAATCGCGGCGATGAGCCGCCGCGCATGATTTCCAGGATTCCGGCATTCAAGATGCTCCCCTCATTCCAGGCCCGCCCCTGGGGAGGCCGGGCAATGGCCGACAGGCTGGGCAAGAAGATCCCCGATGGTTTGGTTGGCGAATCATGGGAGATCTCCGGCCATCCCAACGGCGTCTCGCGTGTATCAGGCGGACCCCTGGATGGCATGCCGCTCGATGAGCTGACGAGGCGCGCGGGCGCAGACCTCCTGGGAGCGCGTGCTCATCGAAAATACGGGGACAATTTCCCTCTCCTCGTGAAGCTGATCGACGTGAGCTCGCTTGCCTCCGTCCAGGTCCATCCGAACGACGAGCAGGCCCAGAGGCTGGAGGGCTACCGCTGGGGCAAGACCGAGGCATGGTACGTCATCGACAGGGCGCCCGACGCGCGGTTTCACATCGGGCTCGTCCCCGACACGACCGCTGAAAGCTTTCGCGAGGCACTGGAGGCGGGAAACGCCAGGTCCCTCCTGGCTTCCTCCGAGGTGAAGCCGGGAGACTGCATCCTGATTCCCGCGGGGACGGTCCACACCGCTGGCCAGGGAGTTCTGCTCCTGGAAATCCAGCAGAGCTCGGACATCACTTACAGGGTGTACGACTGGGACCGCAGGGACGAGCAGGGGAAAGCCAGGGATCTGCACATCGAAAAAGCAATGCAGGTGATAGACTTCGCTGCCCAGCCACGGATTTTCCGCGCTGACCAGCGGGTGGACACCCTGGGCCGCATCCTGGCTGGCGGCATGTTCGAGATCTTCGAGGCCCGGGCAGCTACGGGCATCGACCTGCCGGCGCGCCCAGCCTGCCTGGCCGGCACTGTGGTTGACGGGGACATGAGGCTCCTGGCAGGAGATGCGAGGCTGGAGCTTCGCTGCGGAGACAGCTTCGTGATTCCCGCCGCAACCCGAGGCAGGCTGGAGCGGGCCTCCCGCCTGACCCGCGCTTTCGGACCGGGCCGCATGTCACGCGGAGACGGATCGCGGAAAAGCCCGCCTGCCATCGCCATCGTCACCTATATTATCTGAGCTGCTGAGCGTTTCTTCCTCGATTCGGAAGCCTCCTCAGATCGACTCTACGCGAACCTCGTTTGCGGAAATGCTGCCCCGTGTGCACACCAGAGCTATGCCCCCGCCCAGGAGGGGCTCATCCGTATCGAGCAGATCAAAAATCGCCCTTCCATTCAGGGCTGCCGTGATCCTGTTGTCGCGCGCCGCCAGGGAAAAGGCGCATGTCGACCCTTCATCCCGTTTGAAATCCGCGCTGGCAAGCACCCTGGTTCCCCGAAGTTCCTTGCGCAGCTCTGCCCTGCCGCTGTCCGTCACCACGAGGGCATAGTAGCGTTGCAGCCCCTGCACACGGACCGCAAGGCCGAAGTCCGTTGCCATGTCGGAGGCGATGGAGGAGGAAGCGCGGTAATCCGTCCAGTCAGCGCAACCGGTGATATGCATGCCGGTGCCGCGGTCCTGGGAGAGCCGGAAGGCCTCAGGCCAGAATGTGCCGTGATGATCGAAGGCATTCACCCAGGTCCGTCTCCAGACCTCGCCCCCTCCGGGAGAACGTTTGAATGTCACCGTCGGGGTGCCGGTCCACGTGAGGAAATCCAGGTAGAAGACCCCGGCAGTGTCGGCCGCCTCCGCTTCTGCCGGAGCGCCGGTCCCGGCAGCCAGCTCACAGCCGGCAGCGAAAACAGGGCACCCGCCGGTATCAGGTACGGTCCAGCGGATGAGCGTCGGATGGCCAGGCGCCACTACCTGGACAGGTGAGCCAAGAGTCTGTTGTTCGTCAGCCGCTCCGTAGAGCTTCACGAACGCGCGCACGGAGACGGGTGCGGAATTGCCCTTGTCCGCCTCGACTCTCATGGACAGGACCTGGCCCGGAAAGAGCGTCGGCGAGGCAAGGAGGTCGTAGCTCTTCATCACAAAGGCATCCGGCGGTATGAATGTCGGCGTCCCGACTCGAAGCGGCTTGCCGGGGACGAGGCTGTCGAAACGGACCGCCAGGCTGCGCTTCCCGGTCTCACTGTGTCCTGTGACGTTTTCAAGCCGCGCGCGGCCGCCCCAGGACGCATCTACGGAAAATCCCTGCATGGAGCCGGGAAGCTCGAAGTGGAATCGCGCGCCTGTCTTGGGGGCCGGGGCGGGTTTCTCTCCTGCCAGGGATCTCCCGATGGCCGCAATGCGACTTGCTTCTGAGACGGCATCCGTGATTCCCCTGCCCGCGTCAGCCGTCGGCATGTACATCCGGTCTGCCACGGGTCCCCGCCAGTCAGGCTGGCCGTTGAAAATGGAAAGACCCTCCTTGATCCCCAGGAGGCACCCGACATTTCCAGAATTGCAGTCCGTGTCCCAGCCCGACGTGTTGGCGATCATGAGGGACTTCTGGAAGTCTCCCTGGCCCTGGATGAGGGCCATGAGGACCACGGCGAAGTTGGAAACCACGGGCACGTGGCCCCCGTACCGCCCATAGCCGTGCTTCTCTTCAATCAGCGACCTGGTCCTGCGCCAGTCCCCCTGGTCGCACCAGCCGCGGACCTCTTCGATCACGCCCCTGATGACGGAGCCTGACGGGATGAACTGAACCGCGGAGTCGATCAGCCTGCCCATGTCCCGCTCGAAGAATGCCGCGGCTTCCATGGCGGCAATGACCTGGGCGGCGTACACCGCCTCGCCGTCGTGGCTGACCCGGGCAGCTTCGCCGGCCAGACGGACTGCGAGCTCGGGATCCCCGGGGGCAACGAGCGCCCACCCGTCAGTGAAGATCTCCGCCCCGATCTGCTCCGAGACAATCCTGCCGTTCAGTCCGCGTGATCCGCTGCGGGGGGCGGTGATGCCGTCCCTCAGTCGGAGGTACGCGGTATGCTCCGTGGATTCGCCCATGCCGCCCCACCAGAGGACGGTCCTGTTTTCAATGATGTAGTTGAGCCAGGCCTGGCCGATCTCCAAGGAGGAAAGATCGCGCCGGTTTGCGTTGTCGGGGAGCGCTCGAAGAAACGTGAAGGTGCCGGTGATGTCGTCATCCGTGACGACAAGGGGCTGGCCGAGCCGGTCGTTCACGTACCAGGTAATGTCTCCCAGCTCCCGGATGATCCGTTCATGGCTCCACCCCTCGAAAGGCCTGCCGAGGTAGACACCGATGATCTTTCCCAGCACGGCGGCGTAGACTCGCTCCGGATAGTCGGTCGGAAGTTTCATGCTTGCCTCCACGCTCTTGACGCGGACGCGACTGTAGCACGACCGCGTCATGCGCGAAAAGTCACGGCGATTTGTCACGATCGTTTCCACTGTTGTCATCTTCCTCATTTTCCAGAGATACTTGGTCGAAGGCATCAAGATAAGGAGGGGCAATGCGCATAGCGGGAAGGGAATACACTCGCAAAGAGGCGGAGCGGCGTATCGGCAACCTGCGCCAGCTCGGAGGCATCCGCCACTGCGAGCTTTTCGACGGCCGGGCTCGCGGGGTTCGGGCCATGGAGGTCACCACGGGGAGCGGGCTGGCGTTCACCGTTCTTCCCGACAGGGGGCTGGACATTGCGGACTTCTCCTACAAAGGCGTCAACCTCGTCTATCACGCCACGGGCGGAATCGCCCACCCCTCCTACCATGATCCGTCACAGTCCGAGTGGCTGAGGGTATTCTTCGGCGGGCTTCTCACCACGTGCGGCCTCACATACTTCGGACAGCCCGGCCGTGACGGGGATGAAGACCTTGGCTTGCACGGAAGGTATTCCGCCCTTCCGGCAACAAAGGTGAACGATCTGTCCCGGTGGGAAGGGGACGAGCACCGGCTGGAGATCACCGGCACGGTGGAGGAATCCGTCCTGTACGGCGACAAGATGAGGCTGAGCCGGCGGATCTCGACGGCAATCGGCTCAAAGGGGCTGCGAATCACGGATCGCGTGGAGAACTTCGGGGCAAGGACCTCGCCGTTGACCATTCTCTACCATATCAACGCCGGGTTCCCGCTCCTCGACGAAACGAGCGAGCTGGTTGCCGCAGCCCGCGGGGTCGAGCCATATGATGAAAGGGCCAAGCGCCAGGAGGCGGAGGCGAGCCGGTTTGCTCCCCCGAAGGCGGAGTACGACTCGCTCAACTACCTCTACACCATGGCCGCTGACGAGCACGGCTATACCCGGGCGGCCTTCATCAACAGGGGCCTTGCGGGAGGCCTGGGTCTGGGGTTGCGTTACACCGCGGCGACCATCCCCTACCTCAGCGAGTGGAAGATGCTGGCCGACGTGGACTACGTTGTCGGGATCGAGCCGGTGAACACGAAGATCGCGAACCGCGCGGAGCTGCGCGCAGCCGGGCGCCTGCCCACCCTGGGCCCGGGGGAAACGCGGGAAATGGACCTGGAGATCAGCGTCCTGGAAGGCAGCGCGGAGATAGACGCATTCTGCGCTGAGGTGAAGAGAATCCAGGGGAGGAAGGCATGATTTCCCCGACAGCCGGGTTCATCATCTATGGCGTCCACAAAGACGGGCTGACGGATCCTTCCGGCGCGCCCTTCATCGACCAGCAGATCGTATCGAGGTCTCGTGACGCCCTGAAGGCGCGTGGGATACGGCTTCGGGAGCACCCCGTGGTGGTGGCAAGCAAGCCGGAGGCGCGGGCCGCGCTGGATGCGATGAAGAAGGACGACTCTGTTGACTGCGTGATCCTTTTCTCCGGCACCTGGGTCTGGGCGGCTCACATGGTCGCGGCAATCCGGGATTTCGCCATGAGCGGAAAGTCCGTCCTGATCTGGACACACCCGGGATCCCAGGGCTGGAGGGCCGTGGGAGGGCTGGTCCTCCACGGCGCGCTCATGGAGGTCGGCATCGCCCACAGGTTCGTCTACGGCCCGGCGGACGACCCCACGGAGCTGGACCGCATCCAGAGCTGGTGCAAGGCCGCCCACCTGAAACGCCTGCTGAACATGGCCACCATCGGCGCCTTCGGCGGCCGAGGCATGGGCCAGACCTGCGGCGTCGCTGATCCGTCGCAATGGATGAGGGTCTTCGGAGTCGACATCGATTCCCGTGACACGACCGAGCTCATCCGAACCGCCCAGGAGGTGAGCGCTGATGAGCTGCGGGCGCTGGAGCCCCGGCTTGTGAAGCTCTTCGGGAAGGCGCCGCAGAAGAGCCTCGTGAACGAAAAATCGATGCGGCTGTACCTGGCCATCAGGAAGATCGTGCAAAGGGAAGGTTTTGACTTCTACAGCATCCAGTCTTTCCCCGGCCTGGCCGACGACTACGCCGCCACCTGTTTCGCGCAGAGCATGATGCTGGAGGACGGCTGGGGAACGAGCACCCTGGGGGACTTCAACACGGCGCTGTCAGTGTTCCTCCTCGCGAAGCTCAGCCGGGACCCCGTGTACTATGGGGATCTCCAGCACATCGACAAAAAGACGAAGGAGATCAAGATCATTGGCGATGGGGCCGTGCCGCCGTCCCTCGCCGGCACGCTGGGTCCCGCAGGGTTTGCCGAGCATGGCATCCCCACCGAAGGCGAGGCGGGGGGCCTCTCGGTGCGTCTCATCTGCAAGGTCGGGGAAGGTGCGCTGACGCGCCTGGGTCGGGTGAACGGAGAGCTTCAGATGGTGATTGTGCCCTGCTCCATCTTCGAGCCCCCGGCAGACAAAGTCCAGTCGCGCCTTGCCGAATGCGGTATCCCCTTCTGGCCGCACGGATTCGTCACTGCGCGCGCGGACATGGACGCGCTCCTGGAGAGCTGGACGAACGAGTACGCCTGCCTTGGTTACGGCGCGGACCTCGCCCCGGCCCTTGCGGACTTCTGTGAGCTGACGGGCGTGAAAGCAATCCGGCCATAGGGAGCCTGTGAGAGCCGGCGGGCACCGGCGCTGAGTCAGCCGCCGTAGGTCTCCTCGTACTGGTCACGCAGGGCCGCGACAACCGCGGGGTCCGCGAGCGTGGTGACATCTCCGAGGGTCCTTCCCTCCGCGATGTCACGCAGCAGCCGACGCATGATCTTGCCGGATCTGGTCTTGGGAAGGTCCCGCGTGAAAAGGATTTCCTCCGGCCGCGCAAGGGCGCCGATCTTCTTCACCACGTGCTGCTTCAGCTCTTCCGCAAGCCCGTTGCTGGTGGCGTGGCCGTTCTTGAGGCTCACGAACGCCACGATTGCCTGCCCCTTGATCTCATGCGCCCTTCCAACCACGGCGGCCTCAGCGACTGCCGGGTGATCCACGAGCGCGGACTCCACCTCCATGGTTCCGATCCGGTGCGCCGAGACGTTGAGGACGTCGTCCACCCTGCCGAGGATCATGAAATTCCCGGCCTTGTCCCGCTTTGCCCCGTCACCGGGGAAGTAGATCTTGTTGTTCCACTTGGAGAAGTAGGTCTGCACGTAGCGCTCATCGTCTCCCCAGACGGTGTGCAGCATGGAAGGCCAGGGATGCGTGATGGCAAGGAGTCCGCTTCCTTCCGTCACCTCCTTGCCGGACTCGTCCAGCACCGTCGCAAAGATTCCCGGCAGCGCAGTGCCAGCGAATCCCGGCTTCATGGTGGAGACTCCCGGCAGGCCGCTGATCATGATGGCCCCCGTCTCGGTCTGCCACCACGTGTCGACGATGGGGCATCTTCCCCCGCCGATCTTCTCGTGGTACCACATCCACGCCTCGGGATTGATCGGCTCTCCGACGGTTCCCAGGAGGCGAAGGCCCGAAAGGTCGTGCCTGGCGGGAAGCTCATCCCCCCACTTCATGAAGGAGCGGATCGATGTGGGCGCCGTGTAGAACACGCTTACGCGATGGTGCTCGATGAGCTCCCAGAACCGGTCCTTCTCTGGAAAATCCGGCGCGCCTTCGTAGATGAGCACCGTGGCGCCGTTGAGCAAGGGCCCGTAGACCACGTAGCTGTGGCCGGTCACCCAGCCCACGTCCGCCGAGCACCAGAAGATGTCCTCGTCCCGGAGGTCGAACACGTTGCGGGTGGTCGACTGCACGCCCACGGCGTATCCTCCCGCCGTGTGAGCGATCCCCTTCGGCTTGCCGGTTGTGCCCGACGTGTAAAGGATGAAGAGAGTGTCCTCGGAGTCCACGGGGACCGCCGGGCAGTCCGCTTTCTGGTGGTCCATGAGCCGGTGGTACCAGTGGTCCCTGCCTTCGTGGATGTGCAGGAGATGGGGTTCGCCGGGGAGGTTCTTGACGATCACGACGTGCTCGATGGAGGGACAGTTCTCCAGCGCCCTGTCAGAGTTATGCTTGAGGGGCACCACGCTTCCCCGACGCCAGCCTCCGTCAGCGGTGATCAGGACCTTCGCCTTGGAATCGTTGATCCTGTCCGCAAGGGCATCCGGCGAGAACCCTCCAAAGACGACGTTGTGGATGGCGCCGATGCGGGCGCAGGCGAGCATGGCCACCGCCGTCTCCAGGAGGAGGGGCATGTAGATGGCAACTCGGTCCCCCTTGGTCACCCCCAGGTCCTTCAGGCAGTTTGCAAACTTGCACACCTCCCGGTGCAGCTGCTGGTAGGTGAGGGTCCGGGTATCGCCGTTCTCCCCCTCCCAGATCAGCGCAGCCTTGTTCCTGCGGGGACCCTGCAGGTGGCGGTCAAGGCAGTTGTAGCTGAGGTTGAGCTGGCCGCCCACAAACCACCGGGCATGCGGCGGCTGCCAGTCCAGCACCTTGTCCCAGGGCTTGAACCAGGTGAGCTGCTTCGCCTCGTTTTCCCAGTACTTCTGGGGGTCTTTTTCTGCCTCCTCGTAGACGCCCCGGTCCTTCACAAGCGCCCGTTCGGAAAAAGAGGGCGGCGGCGGGAACTCTCTCTCCTCGCGAAGCAGATCGTCGAAAACTGAATGCTTCTCCTGGCCCATACCGTCACCCCCCTGTGTGAGACTTGCCTGCGCGCCCGCGGCTTACGCGGCTATTGCATGAACTTTGCGGGATCCACTACGTACCACACCTTGCCGACGCCCTGGCCGGTCATCTGGCCGCGCTTGCGGTCCTTGATGAAGTAGTACAAGGGGTAGCCCTTGAACGTGACCTGCATGGTGCCGTCGTCACGCGTGATTGTCCCGAAGTCCGACGCATTCATCGCGGAAGGAACCACGAAGGAATCCGCGGTAAAGGCCGGCCAGTTCTTGATGCAGCCCCCTGAGCAGGCGCTCATGCCGCTGGAGTCCTTCGTGAAGTAGTAGAGGGTCTTTCCGTCAGCGTCAGTGAGATAGTTCCCCACGGGCTTCTGGGTCCCTATCATGACCGTATACGGCGGCACCTTCTCGATGAACCAGACCCCCCCGACTCCCTCGCCGCTCATATCTCCGGGGTTCTTGTCCTGGGACCAGTAGTACAGCGGCCACCCCTTGTATGTGGTTTCTTTGGAGCCGTCTTTGCGGGTGATCGTACCGAAGTCAGCGGCGTTCAAATCCGAAGAGACCATGACGTCCTTCGCATAGAAGACGGGCCAATGCTGCTCACACGGGCCATAGCAGCCGCTTTGGCCGTCCGTGTCCACAGTGAAATAGTACAGGGTCATGCCTTTGGAATCGGCCAGGTACTTCGTTCCGTCGCTTGCAGTCTGGACCTGAATGGACATGTCCTGCGCCGTTACGAAGACCGCCGCTCCAAGAACAAAAAAAATGACAACGAGACCTCGAACGATGTGTTTCATCCCTCGCACCTCTCTTTGTTACGCGCCTTCATGGCGACGTAATGCCTAGCAGGCGAAATTTAATTCCAGCGCGGGCTATAGTCTATCAAAACAGTCAGGTATTGGAGGCAAAACGGTCAGTGGCGCCGAACAATCGGCGGTCGAGAGAAAGCCTGCGGGCCGGGAACGCCAGCATCAGGAATGTCGGGAGTCCCAGGCCGGTGTCGCGGAGCAAAGTCCAGGGGCCGACGGCGGATTGGGAGAGGGTCCCGAAACATCCGCAATCAAGGGTCAGTCCGCGAGCCAGCGCCTGCACCTGGGCTGCGAGGAAGATCACGAACAAGACGGTCCCCGCGAGCGCGGATGCCCTCACGAAGAGACCCACGGCAAGGTACAGTCCGAGAAAGATCTCAAAGAAAGGCAAAATGTACGCGAGTGGAGCGCCCAAAACGTGAGGGAGGAGCTGGTAGCGGTCAACCTGCGCGGCGAATACGCCGAGGTCGGGAAGCTTGGAGGCCCCCGCGATGATCCAGACGGCCGCGCCAATCAAGCGGATGCCGAACCCGAGCCACGATAGAGTAACGTGACGATAACTATCAGGAGCCTGCGGCATCCTTGAGCTTTTCAAGGAGAAGCGCGTCGGGCTGCTCGTGATCTGTCCGCCAGGATATCCGCCCCCTGGGATCAATGACATAGAAGGTCGGGTAGATTGCCACCTTGTATTGCAGGGTCACGGGCCCGGTTGCCCCCTGGTGATAGAAGTTGCCCGGCCTGCTGCCGGGATCCAGGAGCGCGGGCGCGGCGATACCGTAGTATCGGTCGAAAGCAAGCATGCTCGCCGCGTCCTCGCTGTCCGCGTTTATCTGGAGCATCACGAACCGTGACTGGGGCAGTGATCCAAAGAGCCCCTTCAGGTGGGGCGCCTCCGCCTGACAGTGCGGGCACCAGGTCGCGAAAAACTCGAGGAGCACCGTCTTGCCCCTGAGCTCTGAGAGCCTGACCTTCTGCCCTGAAACAGTGGGCAGAACGAAGTCCGGGGCCACGTTGCCCACCGCGAGGAGACTGGGGTTGTCATAAGGGCGGACCGCTGACACCGGCAGGCCCTCCACCCGGCCCACGCCCGGCTCGCTGGTCGGCTGGAAGTCGATCACCCCGTCAGCGGCTGACGCGGCCGCACCGGCCGGTGCGGCGCCTGGCTGGGCAGTGCCTGACTGTGACGAAGCCGGTTGCGGGCCCGCGGAGGCGACGACGGCTCGAGAGGATCCGTTGAGGACGCTGATTGCGAGCCCCGCCCCGGCGATTACCACTGCAAGCACAACAGTCCCAATGACGGCCATTCGCATGGTTCGTCGCCTGCCGGCCGTCTGGTTGTTCGCTGTCCGCGCGTCGAGGTTTTGACTCATTCTGCTGCCTTGACCGGTTTGAAAATAGCGATTCCTGACCGGGCGGGCAAACGCCTCGAAAATTGCTTGACCCTCCCCTTACGGGAGGGCCCACAGTGGGCGCATCTCACATCTGGAGGTGCCATGCGGTGACGCTGATCAGCATCCTGGTCGGTTAGCCGGACGCGTGAGCTTGTGAACGGTGTAGCTGGATTTCAAGCCCTTGAGGCTCGTGGTGAAAGGCTCACCGTTCCAGCTCTTGCGCGAAAGGTATGCCCGGGCGTCGCTCTCCCGGTAGAAAGCATCCGATGCCATGACGTCCTTGCCGTCCGACAGGCCCTGTACGCGGGCCGCAATATTCACCGTGGTGCCGAAGTAGTCCAGCTTCTCGTTCAGAGTGACGGCAATGCACGGACCATAGTGGACTCCGATCTTCACGATAATGGCGTTTCGAAGCTTCTTCGCCGTCTCCAGGTCTTCGAAAGCGTCGATCATCTCCACCGCGGAGCGCAGAGCGTCCGGCGGGTCCATGAAGACGGCCATCACGGCGTCTCCGATGGTCTTCACCACGGCGCCGTTGTTGGCGCGGACGATTCGCTCCATGATGTAGAAATGTTCCTTGACCAGGGAGAACGCCTCGGAATCCCCCAGCCGCTCGTACAGCTCTGTTGAGCCCTTGATGTCTGTAAAGAGGAAGGCAAGGCTTTCAATTGCGAAGGTCTCATCCAGAGAGAGCATCTGGGAAGAGAAAAGGTCCCGAAACTCCTGGAGGCTGGACACCAAGGCGGCGCTCGGCCATTGGGGAGTCGCCATTCGGGAAAAAACGAGCTCCTTCCTCGCGCCCGTGCTGTTCGTCAGAAGAAGCTCCGCCGTGCCTTCCTGCGCTTTCACGACGGTGAGAAGTCCCGCGCTGTCGCCATAGGAAAGGGTGAGCTTCTGAAGGGCGGATGACTTGCCATCAGAAACGGCGACATTGAACGCCTTCCTGTCGTCAGTCGCGACAAACATGTAGTTCCCGGTTTTCAGGCTTGTTTTGAGGTAGTGGGTCTCCCCGGGATCAAGCTCGATAGTAATGCCCGGCTCGAGCTCGAAAGAGCCGGCGAACCTGGTGAAGTCGTCCATGTCGCCCGGCCTGATCACGGCGGGGTTGACGGAAAAGTTGACGGCCACGCTCCTGTCGAACCCCGCGGCAAAGTCGATCCTGCAGAACGGGCAGCTGGAGCCATGCCGCAGGGAGGCAAGGGTCTGGGACTCCTGCGTCGCGCCCTTGCACGAAGGGCAGTGGACTGTCCAGTACAGATTGAAAAGGCCCTTCCTTGTAAGGTGCAGGAAGGCCTTGAGCGCAGCCACCCTGTCCACGCGCCACGCCGCCGCAAGCCGAAAGGGGTTCATGTTGACCAGCTGGGGGTCAGACGCGGACACCAGGAACTCACGAACATCAGCAAGGATTTTCCCCGGGACGACGTCCGCTGACTGGACGAGCTTGTCCTCCAGCGCGCTCTTGTTCACGATGGCCATGCATCCTCCTTCGTCAAACAGCCGTGGTGCCGTCTGGGGCCCACTGTAGTATGACGGATCAATACCATACTTGGGGACACGTCATGAAGAATTGTGCCGCGGGTCGCGAACGTTGTTAAAGTTGCGGATGGCGCGGAAAATCGTTAGGATGTGTAGAACAGCTGGAGGGAAATATGAATTACAGGCTTCTGGGGAAAACCGGCATGAAGGTGTCCGAGGTCAGCTTCGGCACGTGGGCCATGGGCTCGGCGTGGGGTAAAGTCGACGACAAGGAGTCGATGGCCGCGCTCAACAAGGCGGTGGACCTGGGCGTCAACTTCTTCGACACCGCGGATGTCTACGGTGACGGCCACAGCGAACGGCTGCTGGGACAGCTGTTGAAGGACCGCTCGGAAACGATCTACGTGGCAACCAAGGCAGGTCGCAGGCTGCAGCCGCATACCGCGGAGAAATATACTCCGCTTGCCATCCGAAGGTTCGTGGAGGACAGCCTCAAGCGTCTCCGCGTGAGCGCCCTTGACCTCCTCCAGCTCCATTGCCCTCCCCGGGAGATCTACTACACGCCGGAGCTTTTCGCGAGCCTTGACGACCTTGTGAAGGCCGGAAAGCTCAAGAACTACGGCGTGAGCGTTGAAAAGGTGGAAGAGGCCCTCAAGGCAATCGAATATCCGGGCGTCAAGACAGTCCAGATCATCTTCAACATGTTCCGCCAGAGACCCGCGGAGCTGTTCTTCCGCGAGGCAAAAGCGCGCTGGATCGGCGTTCTTGCGCGCGTTCCGCTGGCCAGCGGGCTCCTCACGGGCAAGATGACGCGGGCAACGAGGTTCCAGGCGGATGACCACAGGAACTTCAACAGGAAGGGGCAGGCTTTTGACCGTGGAGAGACTTTCTCCGGCGTGGATTACGTGAAAGGCCTCCAGGCCGTGGAGGAGCTGAAGCAGATCCTTCCCCGGGGGATGACGATGAGCCAGTTTGCCCTTCGCTGGATCCTCATGCATGATGCGGTCACCTGCGTCATCCCGGGCGCCAAGACCCCGCCCCAAGTCGAAGAGAACGCCAAGGTGACTTCACTCCCGCGCCTGCCCCGCGGCGTCATGCGCCAGGTGGAGGAGATTTACAACAAATGCATCCGCGAAGATGTGCACTCGCGATGGTGAGGTGTACACTATGAGCATGGGCCGCTTGCAGATCGTGGCCGGCGCCGTCATAGCGACGGCGCTCCTGCTTCTTTCCTCATGCGCCTCCCTGCAGCATTCACGGGACCAGGGTGACGTGGAAATGGTTGCCGGGCTCATCAACGACGGCCAGGGACAGAAGCTGGCCGCTATGAGCGCCACGCCGTTTCTCGTGGACGGGGAAATCGTGCCCCTCAAGCCGGACGTGGCCTCTTTCTGGAACGGCATCGTGAAAGCCGGCTTCCGCGTGGAGGGCGCCACGCTGATGCAAGGGGCCCCGCTCACGGCGGACAGCTACAAGCAGTTCGCTGACACAATGGAGGTGAAATCCTTCTTCGCCCAATACGTGAAGAAGGATGCGCGCATCCTTGAGCTGCGGACCGCGACCTCTGGCGACAGGATCCTCCTGATTTTCAGGGACAGCTGGGGCAGCAAGACGATGTACGGGTTCAAAGGACCGTTCTGAGTATGAAGCAGACTCTTCTTGTCGCAGGCCTGATCCTCATCCTTGCCACCGCGGCGCAGGCGGTGCCCACGGATGTCACCTACACGGATGGTGATGCCACCACTCGCTACACGAGCGGCAAGCAGCAGGACACTGCCGTTGGTGACGTATTGAACACGGGAGACTCCGTCAAGACGGGTGACGACGGCCAGGTCGAGATGGACCAGAAGGGCGTGACCATCAGGGTCAGCCACGGGACAGTCTTCACGCTGATGGAGAAGGAGCAGGACGGCCAGAAGGCCCCGGTTCTGTCGGTGGCGCTTGGCTCAATCAAGTTCCGCTACAACAAGCTCACCGGCCAGGAACCCCTGGTCCGCACGAACGCGGCGGTGCTCGGCGTGCGCGGTACCGAGTTCACGGTCTTTTCAGGGGCGGATGGCTCGACGCTGGTCGCCGTGGACTCCGGCCAGGTCACCGTTCAGGCTGAAGGCAAGTCCGTTGAGCTTGCTTCCGCGGAAGGCGTGGAGGTCGGCCTCGGCAAACCGCCGGGGGACAAGTTCGCATCGTCCAAGCGAGCGATCGACTACAGCAAATGGAACGACGACAAGCTGAACGAGATGCTTGCGGACCCTTTGGCAGCCATGCAAAGAATCGAGTGACATGATGGCAGGGTACATCAAAGATGTCACAGACTACGCTGCTCTATTCAAGAGCTACAGTGAGAAGCTGGCGCAAGAGAGAAGTCAGGTGGTCGAGATCTCAAAAGAGAAAGGAGCAGATGAAGCTCGAAAATACGATGATGAGAACGTCACGCCCCTGATGAACCAGACCTTCAATCTAGGTGTGAACATGCGCTTTTCTGCGCTTGCGGCTCTCTCTCTTCGCCGGTTCGTGGGCGGGCGACTCTACATTCTCCTGAAGGCACGCAACATCACTCATCCAAACGATAGTACGTATCAGGAGTTTCTCGGCAGGTTTGACGGCCTGCTTGCGGACTTTGAGAAATCGATAGTCCCATATCTCGTCAAGGCGGACATATGACGATCAGCAGGACGGAGGAGTAGGATGAAGACCAGGCACATCGCGGGAATCCTGACGGCAGCGGCACTCATGGCCTGGACGCTTGCAAGCTGCAACTTGAACCCCGTGGTATCTATCGACCAGCGTATTTCTGATTTTCAATCAGACATTAAGCAACAACCCGGGCAATGCGTATCAATGATTTTGATCCGGACCAAACCACGGAGTACCAGACCCTGGCCTACGGCGGGTTGATACAGACCCTGTTCCCCGCTGGAAGCTACACGCTCGCAAGTAACCGACGAATCATCGCCATCTACGGGAGTTCTTGTTACAGTCACCAGTTAGCCCTCGTTGGGTTTACTCACAATGTACTTAAAGCTCGTTATGGCCACCTACAAGAGTACAGACTGGCGAATTGTGCAGCTCTTTATGTCGACTTCTACCAGCTTCGGCGGAACTCCGAGCATCTATTGATGCAGAATGGATTTCCAATAAAGAAATTTACAATGAAGAAACCAATTCGCTGATCTACAAGTTGGCCATTGGTGCTTTTCTTGCTCTTCTGGTTCTGGGATGCAGCACAGCAGCCAACAGCGCTCCGTCCAAACCTGACGTCCAGCCCGCGTACGCCGCTATGGGGACGGCGTTCAGCGTTTCCTCGTCGGCAAAGGCGACTGCAACTATTCTCTATCTACAAGAGTGTTTTCTTCGGCACCATATGGTGGACCCTTGAAACTGGACAGTACCCGATGGTTGCTGTCCAATGTGAAGGACGAACACCGGATATGGTGTACGCGGAAGGCCGACGTGAAAATGCGGCTTGATCATCCAAGCGCTTATTTTCATCAAGCTTTTAGTCGTCAAAAGGCCAAGAGTGCGCTGTGGAGTGGTTTCGCGTCGGCCGAAACCATCGAGAGCAGGAATAAAGGCAAGTCAATCTGGGTTGGAGGTCATTTAACATCGACAACGGTTTGCTGGATTTTCGACAGTACTTGGAGCAATGATCCGACTTGATCTGGCCCTATTCCTTTGACGAGTTCGAGTCCTGTCTGCTTATGATCTATACAGCCTACTGCTCAACGCGTTGTAGTTGTGCGGGAGGCCGGGCGCCGCGGTGCGTCACTCGTAGTGCTTGAGGCGCGACCAGTCGAACGGAACCTTGAGCCCTTTTGCCACGACGATCGGCAGGTTGGTTTCATACGGCATTGCGTAAGGGCTGTCCTGCCAGGCTGCTACCGTCACTTCCCTGAATGATTTTCGCAGCTCTTCCGGATTGTCCGACAGGAGGATGACCACGCTGAGGTCATGACCCATTGGTCCCCACAGGTAATAGCTGTTGTGACCGCTGATTGCCGGCGGAAGGCCAAGGGGGCGTCCAAAAATGTCTATTGCCGCGGCTTCCCCATAGTTGCGGCCAAAGAACACCGCCTTTTCCTGCTCCTCAGGAGGAAGAGCTTTGTAGACTGCGGCAACTTTCTCAGCCAATTGCTTCCAGCCGAACATGTCCGCGAAGTACTGCGGCAGCACGCCCAACGTCATGTGCTCCGATGCGCTCTCCGAGGGAGAGAGTTTCAGCGCTCTCGCGTACTGAATGAAAGCCGTGACAGGAAGAACGGGAACGATAAGCGGCACCAGAAGCAGGGAGACCGCGGCCAGCACGGAGGTGTACGCAGCGCGCACTGCCGCGCTTCGTACTTTCCATTCAATCCAGACAGCGCCACCGGCAAAGAGCGTCGGGTAGATGGAGGACATGTAGTAGTCCTTCCCGTGAAGGGCCACGATAAGAGCGAGCATCGCGATGTACGCCACGGAAAACGCCCGATAGGCGGCAAACCGCGGTTTGATGCCAAAGCCCCACAGCCCGGCTAGCCAGACCGGAAGCGCCAGCGGTCCTGCCAGCAGCACTTCCCGCGCCAGGAGCGCAAGGGGAGAAAGGACGATGTTCTTCCCGCTTGCGCCATGCACCGCCAGCTCGATGAACGGCCAGCCGTGCTGGTACTGCCACAGGAGGTTTGGCGATATGATGGCAAGGGCCACCAGGACGCCCACCCAGATCCATGGCCGCAGGAATGAACGACGGAGCGGGGTTACAAGGATGCCGATGAGAATCGCGGCAACGTACAGGCCGATCAAGTATTTGCCGAGAAAACTGATTCCGACGATGGCGCCGAAGGCAAGCCACCACTTCTCGTTCTTTGTCTGCACCAGGCGGACGATGCACCAGGAGCAGCCCAGCCACGTGAGCGGCTGCAGCACATCGGTGGTGAAAAGCGTTCCGTCCGCCAGCAGAATGCTGGATCCAAACGCGGAGAGGCCTGCCAGGGACTGCGCAAACCAGCCGCCTCCAAGGGCCCGGGCAAACTCCGCTGTAAGGGCAACTGTCACGGCCATCACGACCGCTGGGAACAACGTGAACACGAAGTTCGATCCGCCGGAAATGTCCCACATGAATCGGGCCAGCAAAGGGATGAGAGGCGGCTGGTCAACGTATCCCCACGCCGGCCTCTGGCCGCACACGATGAAGTACAGCGCGTCCCGGAAGAACCCATAGCGGCCGCCTGCCGCAAGGTGGACGGCCAGGGTTGCCAGCCCCAGGAAGATGGAAGGGCGGAGGAGCGACCTCCACGAAAAACCCTGGTGCTCAAGCTTCGTCAAATCTTGGGTACCCATAACAAGGTTGAACACCAAAAGCGGCAAATCAAGCCCCGCATGCGGAAAGAATGTACGCAGCCTTGCTCGACGCCAAACCGGAAGACCGAAGTGAGGCATTGTCACCGCAAACGGCTATTCGTACGACATGAGCACGCTGTAGCAGGTCAAAGGAGAGAAAAGCAATGAGGGACCTGATGCCATTGATCATCAGGTTCGCCATCATCGCGGTCGTGCCTCTTGCTGTTCTCGGATGTCCATCGACATCAAACCCGCCATCCGCCGCCGAGGTTACCAAAGCGTACTCGACCGTGTATGATGCTCAGGCTGGCGCACCGGCACCGACGTCGACTATCCGGGACTCTACAGTTCGTGAACTGGTACAATCCATCCACAGGATACACGATCAACGGCACTCTCTCCGTCTCCGAAAGCGTTTCGGGCAATAGCAGTCCGATGGCGATATCAGCGGCGATAACCGGAATCTTGCTCTCTACAGTGAGCCGCCCTGCTTCGCTGGTACCGCTTAGGAAGTGTCAAACAATAACTGAACTAATTACTTGACTGTCTTCCTTGGATGAATCGTGTAGTTCCAGTCACCATGGAAACGATGTCGCGTGAGATTCACTTCAAGAAGCTGCTCGTCGGAGACAGTCTGGCCGTCCGGATAAGGACCTGTGTCGAGCTCGCTACGAACACGTAGACCCGTTACGGTTCTTGTTGAGGCGATCAGACTGACGATCACGGCCAAGCTTGTCAGAGGCTGCCCGCGCCAGTTGCTGCTGATGTACGAGAAGAGCCGGTGTTCAATCTTGTTCCACTTGCTCGTCCCCGGAGGAAAGTGGCAGACCGCGATCGAGAGCCCCGTGCGAGTGGCCAGTTGCTGCAATTCCCACTTCCACAGCCGAACACGTGAGCCGTTACTTCCTCCAGCATCCGCAGTGATGAGAAGAGATCTGGCGTGCGGGTATGCGGGTCGTCCCATCTTACGCCACCAGCGGCCGATGGTGCGGACTGCGAAACTCGCGGTGTCGTGGTCGATGCCCACACTGACCCACCCCGCGTTGCGTGTCAGGTCGTAGACTCCGTAGGGGATCGCCTTTCCTTTCTCGGGAATGATGAAGTCGTGAACCCGAACAACGTGGGGGCTCTTCTTCGGCCTCCACTGTTTCCCAGCGTTTTTGAAGTCTCCCACCAGCTCCTTCTTCTTCGTGTCTACGGAGATCACCGGCTGCTCCTCGGCTTGGAAAGCTCGAACCCGCCGATTGATGTAGCGAAACTGCCCGTCCCGATCGGGATGGTTGGGTCCCTCGCGGCCCTTGCGATTGCTCTGCAGGCTGTAGCCTGCGGAGCATAACAACTCTGCCACCAACTGGTGGCTGGCGACATGCCCCATGCCACGAAGTGCCTCCGAGAGGGTCCTCACACTCCTGGATGTCCAGCGCAGAGGTGACTGTGGATCTCCAGAGACAGCGGGCTCGACCAAGTTCTCCAGGTCGTTCACCAGAGTCGGATCCTTCTGAAGTGTCTTCTTGCGCCCTCCCCCTGCCCGGCGAACTCGATCAGGCGGCGCAACTTCTTCTGATTCCAGATCCTTGAGGCCTCGCACAACCGTGGAGTATGAGATCCCCGTCGCGCGTGCCACGAGGGTAATACCTCCACGGCCCGCCTGGCGGGCTTCGGTGGCTGCCCAGATGCGCCGCGCGCGTTCACTGAGAACCGGAGCCAAGGCTTTGTACTTGGTCCTCAAAGGCTCGACATCCACATGCACATGATATACCACGTAGGCAATTTCGTCCAGTTATTTTCTGACGCTTCCTTAGCGGAACAATCATCGCTAACGGCTATTCGTACAATATGAATCAACTCTCATTCGAAAGAAAGTGCTCTTATTATAGGCTCAGGAATACGCTCGCTGGCAGAACGGTGTGAGATTGATAATCGCGGGAGTATCAGGGTCCGCGTTTCCATTACTCTTGACTCCGACCGGCACGGATGTAAAATAGGTCAAATCGTCGGCTGCTCCTGTCGGCCTGCCATGCAGCCTGTCTAACAACTCCCGTCAACAAGAGAAGCCCGTAGGAGGAAGTGCATGAGAAACCGGGTGATTCTAATTGTATTTGGGGGATTCGTGGCGCTTGTTCTGCTGGCCAGCTGTGGGCCCGGGAAGTATGTTCCAAAGGCAAATGAAGAAATCTATGGCACATGGATCAACGAGGGTATCCGGTATCAGAAACTTGTTCTCTTTGCAGGCGGGGACAAAGAATACCTTAGCGTGGCAGATGCTGAGCCGGATATGGAGACAACAGAGCAGATCAGCGCAAAGTGGAAAGATGGGGACGGAAACATCTGGTACAAGACTTTTGAGCTTTTCATTAGCGGGCATCTCAAAGGCACCAAGATGCAGTATCTTTGGAAGATCAGCAATGGCTCGCAGATTGAGCTAACAGGTGTGGCGGTAGGAGACTTCAACGAAAAGAGCTTCCCGTTAGACGTTAACGGAGCGATCGCATGGCTGATCATCGCAGTATCAGAAACGCTGACGATGAAAGTTGCAAGCGGAACGTTCAAATGTGGGCGGGAAGGGCAAGCAGATGGGCCTTTCCCGCTCTCTTTTTTGCGGGTCTACCGCGGGTGCGTTTTCATTATGAGCAGCAAGAGGAGAATCAAACTTCCAATTGTCTTTGAAACTCTTGGTCCACCAGCCGGAGACGTCGGTTACGTTGCCATATGCCTTTTCGGCTGTGACATTTGTTGTGCGAACTACTGCGAGAGGGAGAGTTGGCGCCCAAACTCGTTGGATACGTTCAAGAACTGCTTTGGAGGAAATCCCGTCATTCTCTTGAAGTCCCTGGTGAAATGGGCTTGATCGTAGAAGTACTGATACATTTCTTCCTTGAGCGCCTCATACGACATCGTGTGGGCGATCTTCTTGTAAAACCATTGAAAGCGGAAAATCCCTGCCAGGGTCTTTGGCGAGACGCCTACGCTTCTCTTGAAAAGAATCTCGAGAAAGCGTCTTTCATAGCCGGTCCTCCGTTCGAGATCTGAGATCGAAGCCTTGCCATGAGTCCTTCTTAGAAGATCCACGCAATATTCGACAATTGGGTCCCGTGATTCCATGTCAATGGACTTGGTGTTCTTGGACGCTCTTCGCTTCAGGCCCTCGAAGAGCCTCTCCTGGATGAAATCCACCTTTCCCCGGGTCCCTTCGAGATTCCGAACCGTCTCCAAGCAGCTCTGATTCCATGTGCGTGAAAGCACGTCCACAGGCACAAGACGGTTTGCCAGTTCGCCCATGGGAACACCGAATACAGGAAAAGCGCCAGATGGTGAAAACTCGATCCCAATGAAACAGGTCTTCCTGGCGGTAGTGCTCAGAACAACAGGGACGTCCCGGATCCCCACGAACGAGAGGCTTTGCTCCGGGCTCACGTGGGCTCGCCCCTGAGCGGTACTGATGAGTGAGTTCTCGCAGTTGACTATCAGCTTGGGGCACCCGTTGGGCGCCGCCAGACTGATGTCCGACACGGGCAGCCCAACCTGGCTCTCAAAGACCCAGATGGATTGAATGTACGGCTTCAACTCGATCCGAGGCTCGATAAATGACAGTTTCATCGACCAGCGTTGCCCTGCTCAAGAAGGTCTTAATCTGCCTGTCGGCAGTCAAGCAAATTGGCAGGACGGGGAAGGGCGTGGTCAATCCCCTGCAAAGAATGGCTGCAGGAATATCCGTCCCGCCTCCCCCTCGGCCTCGAACCTGACGTAGGCCTCGTCGGCGGCACGGTACTCGAAGAGAGTCCCCTCGCCGCTTGCAAGCGTCTTTCCGCCTGGTCCGACAAATCGGCCCGCAGCCGGTGATTCCAGGGCCACCCGAGCACAAAGACCGGTGACGCTTACCTCTTTCAGGAAGAGCCCCGTGGAACCGTAGAACCTCCCGGCTTTCAAGGCCGCAAGAAGCCCATCCCCGTTCTGCTCCTGTATGCAGGCCATGGTGAACGTCCGCCCGAAATCCGAGAGCTGGTGAAAGTCGTCGTTCACGAAGCCCCAGAACCGCGCACCGCCAGTCAAAAGAGCATCCCACGTCTCTGAATAGAGCGGGTTCGTCCTGCGCAAGGAGCGGTGCTCACCGGCGTAATGGCCGTTGTACACCTCGATCCCGATCGGAGGCGGGTCAAGGGCAAGGATCATGGGAACGGTCCAGTATTCGATGACCCAGCTCGGCCGGGGATGACAGACAACGGTGAGCAGGTTTCGACTGGCCTTCAACGCTTCCGAGAGAGGCCGCGTGTGCAGGGGCGAAACGGTCGAGCCTATGAAGAGGATATTCTCGCTTTTCGACCATTCGAAGCCCTCCAGGAGGATCATCTCAGGCCAGCGCTTTCGGGCTTCGCGGAGGTCGGTCACGTGATCGTGATCGGTGATCGCCAGGAACCGGGCTCCTGCCGCCCAATACTTTCCTATGCCCTCGAACAAAGGAACCGAGGCGCAGCCGCTGTGCTCGCGGCAGTGAGTATGCAGATTTCCCCGGACCCACGTTCCCGTGGCGCTTGCGTAGGGGTTGTTCAAGAAAGCAGGCACCAGGATCTATCCCGCTGTGACTTTCAGCTCTCGTGCCGCCTTGACCTCGTCCAGCCTGCGCACGGGCGAGGAGTGCGGCGCTTCTTGCAGAACCTCGGGATTTGCGCCTGCCTCCCGGGCAATTTCCAGAAGCGCCTGCACGAAGCTGTCCAGCGTCTCCAGGCTCTCCGTCTCCGTGGGCTCTATCATCAGGGCTTCCGGGACGATCAGGGGGAAGTAGTTTGTCGGAGGATGGAAGCCGTAGTCGATGAGCCTCTTGGAGATGTCCAGGGCACGGATATCGGGTGCAGCGGCGAGCTTTCCCTGCGCAACGAACTCGTGCATGCAGGTGCGATCGCCATGGGGAACGGGGTACACTCCCTTCAGCCTCGCCTGGAGGTAGTTGGCGTTCAGCACTGCATTCTCCGCAACAGCGCGCAGCCCGTCAGGTCCCAGCATGCGGATGTAGACGTATGCGCGGACCAGGATGCCGAAATTGCCATGGAAGCTCTTGACCCGTCCTATCGATCGAGCGGGCATGCACCAATCGTATTGCCGCGGGTCCGCCGCGTCTTTGCTCACCACCGCGACCACAGGTCCCGGCAGATAATCGGCAAGCCCCTCCACCACGCCCACGGCGCCCGCGCCGGGCCCGCCACCGCCATGCGGCGTGGAGAACGTCTTGTGGAGGTTGAAATGCATAACGTCGATCCCCATGTCACCCGGCCTGGCCACACCGAGGATGGCGTTGAAGTTCGCCCCATCTCCGTATACGAGGCCTCCCGCCGCATGGACAAGGCGCGTGACCTCCAGGAGGTTCTCCTCGAACAGGCCCAGCGTGTTGGGGTTGGTCAGCATGAGGCCGGCCACGCGATCATCGAGGTTTGCTTTCAGACAGGAGATGTCGATGTTGCCCCTTTTGTCGGATGGGATCTCAACGGCTTCAAGACCCGCCATGGCGGTGGAGGCGGGGTTGGTGCCGTGAGCGGAGTCAGGGACGAGGATCCTGGTGCGCCCCGTCTGCCCTCGGTCCGCGTGGTACTTTCGCAGGATCAGGATGCCGGTGAGCTCCCCGTGCGCGCCGGCGGAAGGCTGCAGGGACACCGCGTAAAATCCCCCGATCTCGGCAATCATCTCCTGGAGGGAATGCATGACAGCGAGAGCTCCCTGCGACGTCGAAGGGTCCTGGAGCGGATGCAACGCCGCAAACCCCGGCAAGCGTGCGGCTGCATCGTTTGCTTTCGGATTGTACTTCATTGTGCAGGAGCCAAGGGGATAGAACCCGGTATCCACGGCGTAGTTGAGCTGGGAAAGCCGCACGTAGTGGCGCACCACGTCGATCTCGGAAACCTCCGGGAGGGAAAGCTCCGAGCGGCACAGGTGAGACGGGATGGGGGTTTCGGGCACGTCGCAGGCGGGCAAGGATACCCCTTGCCTTCCCTTTCGGGAGACTTCGAAAATGAGCGGCTCAGGCATTGCGGCAATCCTCCAGGGCGGCAACCAGGCGATCGATCTGTTCTTTCGTTGTGACCTCGGTGCAGCAGAGAAGCATGGCGTCCCGCAGCTCGGGATAATCCGCGCCAAGGTCATAGCCTCCAACAATACCATGCTTCTCGAAGAGCCTCGCGTTGATGCGCGAAACCGGGCGGGGGCAGCGAACGGCAAACTCGTGGAAGAACTCACCCCGCGTAACGGAGTAGCCGGACAGGCTCCCGACTCGGGAGGCCAGGTAGTGGGCCTTGTGCCAGCACAACTCTGCGACGCGCCTGAGCCCACGGGGTCCGAGTGCCGTGAGGTAGACCGCGGCGGTGAGGGCATTCAGGGACTGGTTTGTGCAGATGTTCGAGGTGGCCTTTTCCCGTCGGATGTGCTGCTCGCGGGTGCTGAGCGTAAAGACGTAGCTCCTGCGGCCATCATGGTCCACGGTCTCTCCGGCAATCCTCCCGCTTGATTTGCGGATATGGTCCCGCCGAAAGGCGAAGAACCCGAGGTAGGGACCACCGAAGGACAGGTGGTTCCCCAGCGCCTGGCCCTCGCCTGCCACAACGTCTGCTCCCATCTCCCCCGGCGGAACCAGAAGCCCAAGGGCAACAGGGTTGGCGACGACAACAAGCAGGGCGCCGCACGCGTGCACGCGCTTGGCAAGACCGGAGAGCTGGGCCGGCTCGGCGACACGTCCCAGGAAGTCCGGGTACTGCACGACAACGCAGGCGGTGGACTCATCGCACAAATCTCCCAGCTGATCAAAGCCGATCGAGGTGCTCTCGTCTCCCGTGACGGTGAGCCCCATGCCCTGCGTGTAGGTACGGACCACCGCCCTGTACTGCGGGTGCACCCCCGCGGAAAGAAGCACGCGTTTCTTCTCCCTTTGCGCCACGTTCAGGGCCATGATGACGGCTTCTGCCGTGGAGGTGGCTCCGTCGTAGTGGGAGGCGTTGGAGATCTCCATCCCCGTGAGCCGGGCGATCATGCTCTGGTACTCGAAAATTGCCTGCAGCGTTCCCTGGCTGACTTCCGGCTGGTAAGGGGTATACGCCGTCGCAAACTCGGAGCGGGAGACCATCGCATCCACTACGGCCGGTATGAAATGGTTGTACGCGCCTGCACCGAGGAACGAGGGGGTCTGGGGTCCCTGGGCGTTCAGGCGCGAGAGTGCATCCAGCTGGCCCAGGACCTCGTGCTCGGAGAGAGCCGCGGGAAGGTCGAGCCTGGGAAAACGGAAATCCTTCGGCACATCGTGGAACAGCTCGGCGGTGGAAGCGACGCCGATGGCGGAAAGCATGTGCGCGCGGTCGGCATCCGTGTTGGGAATGAAGCTCATAAGGTCTCCACGAGCTTCCTGTAGGAGGCAAGGTCCATGAGGGAGTCCAGCTCCTTCACGTCGCTCAGGCGGACGCGCACGAGCCAGCCGTCGCCGAAGGGATCCTTGTTCACCAGCTCCGGCGCTTTGACCAGCTTCTCATTTCGCGCGGTGACCGCCCCCGAGACGGGGGCAAACACCTCTTCGGCGGCCTTCACGGATTCGATCACCATGAACGCGGACTCCTTCGTAAGCACCTTGCCGACGGCCGGGAGATCCGTGAACACCACGTCGGAGAGCTTGTTCTGCGCGTAGTCCGTGATTCCCACCACGGCCTCCGCGCCGTCCATCCTCACCCATTCGTGGGTCTTCGAGTAGCGCGCCTTCTCGTCGAATTTGTACTCCATCCCTCTCACCTCCAGTGGGGCGATGTGTAAAAGGGCCGCTTCACGATCCGCGCGGCTTTTGGTGATTCCCTGATGACAATCTGCACCTCGCGATCGAGGTCCGCAAAGCCATCGTCCACGTATCCCATTCCGAGGAAGCGTCCCGTCGAGGGGCTTGCCAGCCCGGTTGTCACGCGCCCGACTTTCTTTCCCCCGGCGTGGACGGGGTAGCCCTGACGGGGGACTCCGGGTTCCATCATCTCGAAGCCCACGAGGCGGCACGACAACGGCCGGGAGGCAACGGCCTCCAGGGCGCGCTTGCCGATGAACTCGTGACCTTCCAGGCGGACCGCCGCACGGGCCAGGCCGGCGCTGATGGGGTCCGTGCTCTCATCTATCTCGTGGCCGTACAAGGGCAGGCATGCTTCCGCCCGCAGGGAATCCCGCGCTCCGAGGCCGCAGGGGATCAGCCCGCGGGGCTCGCCTTCCTTGAGGATTGCGGCCCAGAGGCGCCCAGCGTCACCGGCAGGGATCAGCATCTCGCAGCCCGGCTCTCCCGTATACCCCGTGGTGCAGAGAATGGTCCCAGCGCCAAGAAGGCTGCACTCCCTGACGCGGTGAAATCCCATCTCGTCAATGTCCATCCCCTCGCACAAGGGCCTTATTATCTCCCGCGCCGCCGGACCCTGGAGTGCAAGCATGCAGGTGTCGCTTCCGCGATCCCGGAGGCTGACTTTCATCCCTCGCGCCCGCGACTGCAGCCAGGAAAGGTCCTTTGCCGTGTTGGAGGCGTTGACAATCATGAGCCAGGACTGGGGAAGGTGGTAGAGGAAGATATCGTCAATGATGCCGCCGGACTCGGAGCACAGGAGACTGTAGTGAGCGCGGCCCTCCGCAAGGCGGGAAATGTCCCACGTCTGGACCAGTTGAAGAAAAGGCAGGGAGTCCGGACCTGCTATCTCGAACCTGCCCATGTGATCTATGTCGAAGAGTCCCGCGGCGGATCGCACGCGCAGGTGCTCTTCCCGGGGCCGGTGCCGTACTGGATGGGCATGTCCCATCCGCTGAAGTCAATCATCCGTGCGCCGGCCCGCACGTGCCAGTCATGCAGCTTTGTCTGCATGCAACCTCCCCTCGCACGGATAGTGCGATTCGCACGAATAGTGCGGCTCCCCCGACAAAAAAAGAGAACGGTCACGTTCCCGTTCTCCTCTGTCATGGGCCTGAGAGATTGCTCCCGGACGGCGTCCTCCGCGGTTGCCCGCGGATTTCCGCCTCATGCCCGGGGATTGCCCCTTCGGCGACCGGCAGGCCCCCCGTGGAGCCGCTGCGGCTACTTTCCAGAGTGCTGTCCCAGTGCGATCCTTTTGCCTGAGAGTTTCAGCGGCCCGTGTGCCGGCCCGCTGCTTGCCCCTTCGGCGACTTCCGCAGCAGCTTCGCTCCTGCTCGAGTTCTCTCTCGCACTGTTCTTCCAGCCGAACCTCTGGCACCGTATCACGCCCTCCGGGGGACGTCAAGCTCTGAGAGGCACCGAAGGCGCCGCTGAGAGGCGCGAGCCCTCAATCGCTTGCCAGCCCAGGGGTCCTCTTTGCATCCAGGTCGGGTGGAATGGAAAGGAAGTTCATTGGATCGACATAGTTGCCGCCCAGGTGTACTTCATAATGAAGGTGGGGCCCCGTTGAGAGGCCGGTGGTCCCCAGGTAGCCAATGATGTCCCCGCGGTTCACGTGACTGCCCTTGCGCGCAACGACGCGCATCATGTGGAGGTACCTGGTGGTGAATCCGTACTTGTGCTGGATCGAAACGAAATTGCCAAGGTCGTCATTGTAGCCTGTCTGCAGGACTGTTCCGTTTGCGGCCGCTTCCACGGGAGTGCCCATGCCCCAGGCGATGTCCACACCGAGATGCAGGTATCCCATGTGGGTGAACGGGTGGATGGTCCAGCCGAAGCGCGTGGTGATTATGCCGTGCACTCCCTTCAGCGGCCACAGTGTTGGCGTGTCGGCCAGGAGCTCCTTGTAGGTCTTCAGCATCTTGCCGATCTCATCCAGAGTCTCAGTGGAGCCGTCCATGAGGCTCGTCGTGTTCTTGAGGTCAGCGAGCTCCTTCAGGCTGCCCTGGCTGGTGGTCTCCGGCGCGAGGAACTGCGAGGCCACCGCGCCGGTCCCGGTTGCAGTGAAAGGATCCGGGTTGGAAATGGAGCTTCGCACGTTCTGAAGGCTGACCCGGAAGCCCCTTTCAGCCTTGCGCAAAGCCGAGACCTGGTCCCGGAGGCCTTGGATTGCCGTATCACTGTCCTGGAGGCTGAGGGAGACCCGCGTCAGCCGGTCGTTCATGGGCCGGAAGTTGATGACGAGGACCGTGAATCCGGCCAGCACGATTCCAATGACGCACGTGAAGAAGATGAGCGAGAAGAAGGAGATCTGGAAATTGAAGATCCTTTTCTCCGTGTGGGGGATGATCATGACGGTGAACCGCTGTCTCCCCTTCTTCATGGCCAGCAGAAGGGCTTCGAGCAGCTTGACCCAGGTCCGCCTCAGCCAGAGGCCGAGGCTTTGGGCAAAGCGGTTCTCGAGCTTCTTGTACTGGGCAACAGTCAAGGACAACCTCCCCCTTTCAGGCTAGCCTTCCCCTGAACCTTGTTATAGTCATTGTCGGCGCAAAATCCGCCATGAATGCTGCATGAATATCTCATAATTTTTCGTTATTGGCGACAGGGGGGGCTGAGAAAACCATTCTCAGAAGAATCCCTGTGCGAAGAATCTGCGCAGCTCTTGACTCACGAAGCGGTATTTCAACAGGAATTCAGCCCCTATTTGCTTCAAACACGAGGCTTGGGCCGCATGCTCCTGGCACGACTCTTGCATTTATGCAGCTGACAACATGCAAGGAGGCCATTCATGGCAAAGAGATTTTTGATTGTTCTCATGACCCTTTCTCTGGCAACCGCTGCCTTCGCAAACGGCCAGTACGAGAAAGCGCAGCAGGGGATCTTCCAGGGTGACAAGCTGGTCCTCAAGGGCACAGTGTCTCTCCAGAGCTTCCCCCACCCCATCCTGAAGGTTGCGGACAAGCAGTACCTTCTCATGGTCCCGCCCTATCTCGTGGATCGCGCCGGGGTGAAGGATGGCATGCAGGTGACAGTGCAGGGCTACCAGTTCACCGATACCCCCCGGTTCGGCTGGGCAGGCGCTGACAAGGGCTACGTCGGGCTGTTCGTCACCCAGGCCACGATCGACGGAAAGGACTACGACCTTGCCCGCTACTACGGGGAAATGATGATGGGCGGACGGGGCCGGGGATTCGGCTCAGGCTACGGTTACGGGATGATGGGAGGCGGCCCTGGGTATGGACCCGGATACGGCATGATGGGCCGCGGCCGCGGGCCAGGCGGAATGATGGGCGGCTGGGACTGGGATTGACCGGCTCGAGAGAGGGAGCCCCCGTCGAAACTGAGCCAGCGCGCGCTGGCTCTTTTTGTTTCGGGGCGATATCCTTGCCGCGGATGAAAGCGCCTTCGTGGGAAACGCGGTTTCTCGTTCCGGCATTCCTCGCGCTCTTCGTTGGCCTGGGAATCCTCTCGGTTTTCCTGTTCACGGGAGAATCGAGCAGGGCACAAATCCTCGTGGAATACGAGGCGGAGCGCATCGCATCGACACTCGCTGACTCTTTCCGCGCGGAAGGATCGCTGGACCAGGGCAGGCTCGACCCAAGGATCAGGGGCTTCGGCCTGTACGCGCCCGGCGGAAACCCGGTGGTTCGCGTCGGTGACGCCCCGGACACCCTTGATGTCCAGAAGGAGCGCGGGGGCTTTCGTTACGACCCGCATCGAGGGCTCCTCACGCTGCAGCGGATCTTCGGCCCCGGGATGATGAGTGGCGGGCCGGTCCGGCCTTCCGATGATGGGTGGCGGGCCGGGCCGCGGCTTTCCGATGATGGGGGAACGCTTTCCCGGCGGCGCGCCGTTCGGCGGACCACGGGGAATGTTTCACGGCCCTGCCGGCGCGCTCTTCCTGACCATGGACATTTCCTCCTACTACCGCCTGCAGTTTCTCTATGGAACCGCCGCCGTGGTTTCCCCCATCGCAGTCGCAGGTCTTGCGGCGCTTTTCTTCTCCCTGCTGTCGAGCAACATGCGCCATCGGCGCCGCGCCCAGGAGCAGGAGACCCTCGCGAGGCTGGGGGAAAGCGCCCGCACGCTTGCGCACGAGATCAGGAACCCGCTCAGCGCCATACGGATCCAGACTGGACTGCTTCGCAAGCGGCTGGCAGCCAATGCCTCCGCGGACGCCGCTCCCCAACTGGATGCAATCGACGAGGAGGTGGAGAGACTTTCCCTGCTTTCCCGCCGGGTGGCCGACTTCCTGAGAAACCCGCGGGGTGAACCGCGAAGGATAATCATCGATGAGTTCCTCGGTGACCTTGCGGGAAAGATGCCGACTCCCGTCTCCTACTCCGCTGCCGCGGCAGCTCGGGGAACCGCGGTGAGCTTTGATGGTGACCTGCTTCGCTCGGTCGTTGAAAACCTCGTGCGCAACGCGAACGAGAGCTACCCCGAGGGAGACGGCCCACGCGACGTGGAGCTCGCGCTTCTCAAGGAAAAGGGGTCCATCGTCATCGCGGTCCGGGACAGGGGAAAGGGGATCGCTCCCGAGCTCATGGAAAAAGTTTTCGACCCGTTCTTCACGGATAAGGTGCACGGCTCGGGAGTCGGGCTTTCCCTGTCCCGCCGGTTCATCGAGGCGGCCGGCGGCGCACTGTCCCTTGTTGCCAGAGGCGGCGGGGGCACGGAGGCGCGCATCACGCTGCCCTCGCGGGGCACGCCGTGAAAGTCCTGATTGCAGATGATGAAAAGAACATCCGGGACTCGATTGCGGCGTTCATAGCCTCGGAAGGCATCCAGACCTTCGTGGCCGCGGATGGAATGGAGGCCCGCGCTCTTCTGGAAGACGAGGCCTTCGATTGCCTCATCCTGGACCTTCGGATGCCGAGGATGGACGGGCTGGCGCTCCTGGCGTGGCTGCAGGAGGCGGGTCCGCCCACGCCGGTGATCGTCATCTCCGCGTACGGGGACGTCAGGGACGCGGTGCAGGCAATGAAGCTGGGCGCCAGGGACTACCTGGTCAAGCCCTTCGACCCGGAAGAGCTGGTCATGCGGCTGCATCGGCTGCTCTCGGAAAGCTCGCTTGCCGGCCAGGCGGAAGCGGGACGGCGGGCAATGGCCGCGGGCGGCTGGATCGGGGAAGATGAGAAGATGAAGGCGGTGCGCGCCCTTGTGGAAAAAGTGGCGATGACCTCCTCCACGGTCCTCGTCACCGGGGAAAGCGGCACGGGCAAGGAAGTGGTGGCGCGTCTCCTGCACGCGCTGTCGGCCACTCCAGACGGTCCGTTTGTCGCGATCAACGTTGGCGGCGTGCCGGAGGCGCTCCTGGAGTCGGAGCTCTTCGGGCACGAGAGGGGAGCCTTCACGGGAGCGGCTGAGCGCAAGCGCGGCATGTTCGAGCTCGCTTCATCCGGCACCCTGTTCCTCGACGAGATCGGCGACATGCCCATGCATCTGCAGGTCAAGCTCCTCCGCGTGCTTCAGGAGAAGAAAATCCAGCGCCTGGGAGGAACTCAGCCCATCCCCATCAATGCGAGGATCGTCGCGGCGACGAACAAGGACCTGGAGACCCTCCTTTCAGAGGGCAGGTTCCGCGAAGACCTGTTCTACCGTCTGAACGTCATCAGGATAGAAGTGCCGCCCCTGCGGGAGAGGCGCGGCGACATCCCGGCCCTGGCGGGTTTTTTCGTGGAGAAGCTCAACCGGCAGATGGGACGGAAGGTTCACGGGCTGGAGCCTGAAGCGCTTGCCCGGCTTTCCGCGTACAACTTCCCGGGGAACGTGCGCGAGCTGGAAAACGCCATTGAGCGGGCGTACATCCTTTCCTCATCTGACATGATCAGCGCGCGCGATCTTGGCGGGCCGTTCGCACGCTCGCAGCGCGCCCCCCGGATGGGAAAGCTGCGTGACCAGGAACGGGAGCTCATCGAAAAGGTCCTCGCGCGTCACGGCGGAAACCGCACCCACGCCGCACAGGAGCTCGGCATCAGCAGGCGCACCCTGCTCAACAAGATCAAGGAAGCCGGCCTGGACGGTTGAAGCCGCGTTGGTCATGACTCGAGCGGCGCCCCTCAGGCGCGCTGGATCAGCTCGTTCGCCGAGCCGCAGTGGCAGGAATCACACACGGAGTGACCCGCTTCGCACGCCACGTTGGCGCTCTTCGGCGCGCCGCAAATGGCGCAGATGTGGTCAAAGCTCTCCTGGGAGTAGCACAGCGCAGCCCCGCAGATCATCAGGCAGCCGATCCGATGAGATTCATCGGAGGCCATGATTCAACCCTCGAGGATAGTGATCTTTGTCTCTATGGGTCCGGCGCTGCGCAGGGTTGCCGCCACCGAGCAGTACCTGGTCTGGCTCAGCTCCACGGCGCGCGCAACGGCCTCGTGATCGATCCCCTTGCCCGTCACGACGTATTCCACCAGGAACCGGGTGAGCGCCCGCGGATGCTCATCCGCCTGGTCGCCATGGACCTTCACCTCGAACGCGGTGACCTGCTGTCGCTTCTTTTCCAGGATGGAGATCACATCCATGGCTGTGCAGCCTGCCAGGCCCACAAGCACCAGCTCCAGCGGCCGAAACCCGTCGTTGGCTCCGCCGACCTTCGGGCTTGCGCCCAGGGGCAGGGAGAAGTTGCTCGTGAAGGCCGTGCCCGTGAAGCTCATTCCGCTCGTCCAGACCGCAGACGCATCCATCACGGGACCTCCGTTTCGTCGTTGAGAAAATCCCCCACTGCCCCGCCCGTTATGGTGACCAGCTGGTCGAAGGTCATCGGGACCCCGGAAGAGTCGGTCCCCGCGGCCGGGTAGATGGTCGCGTATTGCGAAAGACTCCTGTCGATGAAGATGCGAATGGAGCCGTCGATGCCGAACGGACAGACGCCGCCGAGCCCGAAGCCGGTCGCCGCCATGGCCTCTTCCGGGCTTGCCATGCGTGACTTGACGCCCGCGGCCGCCTTGAGCTTTGCGGAGGAAAGGCGCTTGTCCCCGGGGGCTACCACCATGAATACCTTGCCGTCCTTCCCCATGAAGAGGAGGGACTTGGCGATCTGGCCCACGGTGACGCCGAGCTGCTGCGCCGCGAGGACGGAGGTGGCCGTGCTGCCGGCGTCGAACTCAGCAGCGCGCAATCCATTGGCATCCAGCACAGAGCGAACCTTGTCAGGAATCACAACAACTCTCCCGGGCGAGAGTCTATGGGAGATGCACAGTGGCGTCAACCACGGGCGAACAGGTGCGTATATCATACGGTGGTTTGACCTTGCCCCGGCGAACGCGTACATTGCTTAGTCGAGGGCAACAACAACGGAAAGGACATGCATGGCAAGCCTCATTGAGCCCCGGTGTGAAAAGAAAACGACCAGAGAAGAGCTTCTCGCCAAGATGAAGGGGAAACCGGACTTCGTCCTGGAAGACCACTACTGCAAGGGAACCGGCTCCTACTGCCTGGACGACGACCTGTGCGTCCAGATGGTTGCAAGCGCCCGGCTTCCCACGCGCATGGGCACGTTTATGCTCTACGGGTTCTTCGACAGCAGGGATGAAAAGGAGCACACCGCCATTGTCCAGGGTGACGTGGCCGGCAAGGAACGCGTCCCGCTTCGCGTGCACTCCGAGTGCCACACGGGAGATGTGTGGGGCTCACTGCGCTGCGACTGCCGCGACCAGCTCGAAGCGGCAACCAGGTACGTTTCCCGACAACCGTTCGGCGCCGTCATCTACCTCAAGCAGGAAGGCCGCGGCATCGGCCTCCTGAACAAGATCAAGGCGTACCAGCTGCAGGACCTGGGGCTTGATACGGTTGAGGCGAACCAGTTCCTGAACATGCCCGTGGACGCCCGTGACTACAAGGTGGCCGCCAAGATAATCCAGATCCTGAAGATCCGCTCGGTGGCGCTCATGACGAACAACCCTGACAAGATCGAACAGCTCACGGCGGAGGGAATAGACGTGGTTGAAAGGATTCCCGTTGTGATTCCCTCCAACAGGTACGATGAAGACTACCTGGACGTGAAAAAGCGCAAGATGGGGCACCTCATTTAGGGCGGCCACGCCGGGTGGCGCGGCGAGCCGGTGGGGTGGCGACACGGCTGTGGCGGGACGCGCCGGTGGCGGCGCGCCGCTTGCGAGGCCTTTGTCCGAGCTTCAGCGCGTTGGTTCAGTCTCCCGCCTGCAGCTCCCCGGAGACCAGCGCCAACCTCTCCATGGCCTCTTCCACCAGCTCCCGGGTGTTGAAGGCGCTCATGCGGATATAACCTTCTCCGCACAATCCGAAGCCGCTTCCCGGAGTAATGACCACGGATGCCTTCTTGAGCAGCCGGTCGAAAAAGCTCCACGAGTCCCCGCCCACCCTGGCCCAGATGTAGGGGGAGTTGTCCCCTCCGATGCACGGGAAGCCCAGGGCGTCCATCCGGCTGCGGACGATGCGGGCGTTGGCCAGGTAGTAGTCCGAGAGGGCGCGCGTCTCCTTCTTACCCTCCTGGCTGAAGGTTGCAGCGGCCGCGCGCTGCACGGGATACGAGACCCCGTTGAGCTTTGTCGACTGGCGCCGGGACCACAGCGCGTGCAGGGAATATCCCTTTCCTTGCGCATCCCAGGCCATGCACGTCTTTGGAACAACCGTGTAGGCGCACCGGGTCCCGGTGAACCCGGCGGTCTTGGAGAAGCTGCGAAACTCTATGGCGCACTCCTTCGCGCCGGGAATCTCGAAAATCGAATGCGGGAGCGAGTCGTCCCGGATGAAGGAGACGTACGCCGCATCGTAGAGGATGAGCGCCTTTGCGGCGCGCGCATAGTCCACCCAGGCGGCAAGGCGCGTGCGGTCAATGGCCGCGCCGGTGGGATTGTTGGGAAAGCAGAGGTAGATGAGGTCCACGCGGGATTTGGGCGGGTCGGGCACGAACTGGTTGTCCTCCGTGCAATCCAGGTAGATCAGCCCCGCATACCTGCCGTCATGATACTGCCCCGTGCGACCCGCCATCACGTTTGTGTCCACGTAGACCGGATACACCGGGTCCGGGATGGCAATCCTGATGTCCGCGGCAAACAGCTCCTGGATGTTGGCGGTATCTGATTTTGCCCCGTCGCTGATCGCGATCTCCTCCGGGCTGATGTCAGCCCCGCGCGCCTGGAAATCGTTTTCCGCGATGGCCGCGCGCAGAAAGTCGTACCCGAGGTCGGGCGGATACCCGCGGAAAGTCTGTGCGTCGCCCATCTCTTCGACGGCCAGGCGAAACGCTTTCACCACGGAGGGACTCAAGGGTAGAGTCACGTCCCCCACGCCCATGCTGATCACCCTGGCCTCGGGGTGGTCACTCTTGAACTGGCCGACGCGGCGGGAGATTTCGCTGAACAGGTACGAGGAGGAAAGCTTCGGATAGTTCGGGTTGATGCGGATCATCCCACCTTATACCCGTCACCTTCGCGAGGTGTCAAGGAAAGGGTTGGAGCACTTGGAGCGCGGCTCCGGCAGGGCGGGCCGTTGTTGCGAGTGCCGTGGGATTTTCGTACCTTAGGGAGAGGGAAAGAGGCATGGAAAATATCCGCTACCCGATTGGGAAGTTCGCATTCGACGTCGACATCACTCCGGAGAAACGGGGCGCGTGCATCCAGGACATCAGGGGCCTGCCGGCGAAGCTGCGAAGCGCCGTCGCCGGGCTCTCCGACCAGCAGCTGGATACACCCTATCGCGACGGGGGATGGACGGTCCGGCAGCTCACGCACCACATTGCAGACAGTCACATGAACGCCTTCATCCGCTGGAAGCTCGCCTTGACGGAGACGGGTCCGACTATCAAGCCCTATGACCAGGATGAGTGGGTGACCACGGGGGACGTGACGGGCATGGACGTGGAGCCGTCCCTCGCGCTGGTGGACGGGCTGCATGCGCGTTGGGTGCGTCTCCTTGCCTCGCTTTCCCCGTCGGACTTCCAGCGTATCTTCAACCATCCCGAAAGCGGCGTGGTGACCCTGGAACGCCAGCTCCAGCTCTATGCCTGGCACGGGCGCCATCATGTCGCCCACATCCTCTCCCTGAGAGAAAGAAAGGACTGGAAATAATTCCTCATATGAAATCACCAAAACAGGTCGGGCTGGAAAACGAGATCCGATCCCGCCTGACCGGCATGGTCCGCACAGCGGCGGACATCCTCCTGGATGACCAGGAGATTCAGCATCTCCAGGAGTACGCGAACGTCGTCTCGATCAAGAGGCTGGGATACAACGACCACGGCCCGGTGCACATGCGCACGGTTGTGCTCAACGCCATCATCATGGCTGACCTGATGCACGCGGCCGGCATCCCGCTCAGCCTGCAGGCGGACGACGCGGGCACCTACGAGGATAGCCTTGTCGGGCTGCTCCTGGCCGGGATGCTGCACGACGTCGGCATGAGCATCGGCCGCGCTGACCACGAGCATGACGGGGTCTGGCTGGCCCTCCCCATCATGGATCGGGTCCTCGCCCAGGTCTATGGAGCCGACATCGCTCGGAGGGTCGTCGTCCGATCCCTTGCGGTGGAGTGCATTGTCGGCCACATGGCAACGCAGCGGGTTCACTCCCTGGAGGCGGGCATCATCCTTGTCGCGGACGGTTGCGACATGGAGAAAGGCCGGGCCCGCATCCCCATGATGATAGCCACCGAGTCCCGCGTGGGGGACATCCACAAGTATTCGGCCTCCGCCATCGAACAGGTCAAGCTGGAACGGGGCGTGCAAAGACCAATCCGCATCACCGTGGAGATGAAGGCTACCGTGGGCTTCTTCCAGGTGGAGGAAGTCCTCCTCCACAAGATCGACTGGAGCCCCGGCAAAACCGTTCATCGAGCTGTACGCGGGGGTCATTGAAAAGAAGATCAAGTGCTATCTCGGATGCGCCAGTCGATCTGAGAGCGCTGAGAGCCCGGGGGCTCATCCCCGCACGGGCGCTCATCCTCACCCCCGTGCAGGCGGAAACGGAGCGGCCAGGAGCGCGCAGCACGAGGCGGGGAAAGCATAGCAGGGCGCGCGGGTCCCTGCCGCGGACTTGCAACGCACCCCCCAAGTCGGCATCCTGTGCGGACGCATGACAGGCATGAGATCAACTCCACGGTGGGGCACCGAGCGGGGGAAGGCGCTTCTTGCCCTGACCGCCTGCGCGCTCCTGTGGAGCACCGGTGGCCTGCTCATCAAGATCGTGGATTGGAATCCGTTCGCGCTCGCCGGGGTGCGCAGCCTCATTGGCGGTCTGCTCATCCTTGCGGTTCTGCGCCGACCGCACTTTACCTGGTCGTTCCCCCAGGTGGCCGGTGCGGTCTCCTACGCGGCATGCATGGTTCTTTTCGTCGCGGCCAACAAGCTGACAACGGCGGCAAACGCGATCCTGCTGCAGTACACGGCGCCGATCTATGCCGCGGTCTTCGGCTGGATACTCCTGAGAGAGAAAGCGAGCGTGGTGGACTGGGCCACCATCGTCGTGGTGCTCGGGGGGATGGTGCTCTTCTTCATGGACAGGCTGGGACGGGGTGGAGTGGCGGGCAACCTCCTTGCCATATCCAGCGGCATCTTCTTTGCCGGGACCATGGTTGCCCTTCGTCGGCAGAAGGACGGATCTCCCCTCGAATCTCTCCTGCTCAGCCACGCCATTACTTTTGTTGTCGCCATCCCGTTCCTGTGGGGACCGCTTCCGGGCGTTCGCTCACTGGTGGGGCTTGCGTTCCTCGGCGTCTTCCAGATCGGGATACCTTCTTTCCTTCTCACCTATGGGGTGAAGCGCGTGACCGCCCTTCAGACCCTTCTCACGTCGGTCCTGGAGCCCATCTTCAACCCGATCTGGGTCTTCCTGATCCTGGGGGAAACCCCCGGACCGCGCGCCCTTGTGGGCGGCATCATCATCCTGCTGGCAGTGACGGCGCGGTCCGTGATCAGCCTTCGATGGGGGGCCCTGCCGGCTGGCGGCGGCTCACCAGCAGAACGCCGGCCAGGATGATCACGCCGCCGAGCACCTGGATCCAGACGATGGACTCCCCCAGGAGCGCCACTCCGCCGAGCGCACCGACCACGGGAATCAGGTTCACGTAGGGGCTCACGGAAACGGGCCCGAGGCGGGAAAGCGCGTAAACGTACAGGAAGTTCGAAAGAGCGGAGCAGAAAACGGCAAGGTAGGCGAGACTGACCCAGGCGGCAGGGGTGATGAGCACCCACTGCCCGCGCTCGAGCAGGCAGAACGGAATGAGGAAAGCGGTGCCGAAGATGGACTGGTAGGTGGTAATGGCAATATCGGAAAGCCGCGTGTGCAGGTTCTTGCTCAGAAGGATGTAGGCGACCCAGGCCGCGCATGCGCCGAACATGAAGAGGTCTCCCGCCAGGGAAAGGGGCGCTGCCTCAGCGGCCCCGGGGCGGCCAACCACGAAAACCACCCCCACCACGGAAAGCGCAATGCCTGCGCCGATAATCCACGAGATGCGGGTGCGGTAGAAGACAGCTTCGGTCGCTACCGTGACCACGGGGATGACCGCAATGATGAGGGAAGCGTGGGACGCGGAGGTGAGCTTGATCCCGCGGGATTCAAAGAAGAAGTAGATCGTCACGCCGCACAGCCCGCTTGCAAGGAGCGGGAGGAGGTCTTTCCGCCGGAGGCGCGCCGCCGGGTCGAACCGTCGAAGAAAGATGTTCAGGATCACCGTTGCCGCGACAAACCGGAGGGTGACCATTGTCATGGGAGGAACGCCCGTATTCAGGATTGTCTTGGAGGCGACAAAGGACAAACCCCAGAAGAGGACGGTCCCCCAGATCGCGAGCAGCGCAAGGCTGCGCGAGGGGGCGTAAGCGCCGGTATGTGTCGACATTATGGTGCACCACGCTACCAGAATGCCCGGTTTGCGGCAACTCCCGGCCGCGGGAACTCCCGGAGCGCGAACTGCCGGCCGCGGCACCGACGGGCCGGTGCGCCTCTGCCCGCCATGGTGTATGATAGGCGATCATGAGCGACGCCATCCGGGGCAAGAGCATCCTCCTCACCGGCGCAACGAGCGGAATCGGCCTCGCCACCGCTCGGTCCCTGGCGGGCTCAGGCGCCCGCCTCCTGGTCCACGGGCGGGACAGGGGAAAGCTGGACCGCGTGATTGCTGAGCTTGCCGCTCTGGGGGCGACGGTCAAGGGATTCGTTGCCGACCTTTCATCGCTGGAGGAGACCGCGGCGCTTGCGCGCGCGGTGGCGAGCTCCGAAGGTCGTCTGGACGTCCTTATCAACAACGCCGGGGTTGGATTTGGTCGTGACGGGAAGAAGCGGGAGCTGAGCAGGGACGGGCACGAGCTTCGCCTGGCGGTGAACTACCTGGCGCCTTTCCTTCTCACTGGGGACCTGCTTGCCCGAGGGCTTCCCCGGCTGGCGGTGATCAACGTGGCCTCCGCGGGGCAGGAGACGCTGGACTTCGATGACCTGATGAGCCAGCGCGCCTACACCGGAGTTCGGGCCTACTGCAGGAGCAAGCTCGCCCTCATCATGCTGAGCTTCGACCTCGCGGCGCTTCACCCCGCGCTCCAGGTGCACGCCCTTCACCCCGGCACCTACCTGGACAGCCAGATGGTGCGGGACGCCGGCATCGCGCCCCTGGGGCCGGTGAGCCGCGGCGCGGAGTCAATCCTTCAGGTTCTCACCATGGCGCTTGGCGGTGGGGTCTCAGGCAGGTATTTCGACCGGGCGAGGCCCGCGCGAGCCCTTGCCCAGGCGTATGACACGGCAGACCGGAGCAGGCTGAGGGAAATCAGCTTGAAGCTTGTGGCGCCGTGGCGCCAGACCTGATCTCGCCTCGCCAGCGGGAGGGCTCCCCTACTCCAGCCTCATCTTTCTGAGCTTCGGCGATATCACGACCCTGCAGTACCCGGCGCTCGTGTGGGTGTTGTAGTAGTTCTGGTGGTAGTCTTCCGCCTTCCAGAACTTTTCCAGCGGGCGGATCTCCGTCACGATTGGATCGTGCCACTTCTTCTGGGCTTTCTTGAGCGAGGCCTCCGCGGCTTTCTTCTGGTCCTCGGAAGCAGTGAGGATGATGGAGCGGTACTGGGCTCCCACGTCGGCTCCCTGCCGGTTCGGGGTGGTCGGGTCATGCGACTGCCAGAAAACGTCCAGCAGCTCGTCGTAGCTGATCAGCTGGGGGTCGAACTCCACCTGCACCACTTCCGCGTGGCCCGTTTCCCCCGTGCAGACCTGCTCGTAGGTCGGCTGGGAAACGGAGCCGCCCGCGTACCCCGAGGTCACCGACAGCACCCCCTCGATCCGCTGGAGCACCGCCTCCAGGCACCAGAAACATCCGCCGCCGAACGTCGCCGTTTCGTGACGGCCGCCCAGACTGTCGCTCATCTCGGCCTCCCCGGAGAATCTACCCAGGAAAGCCTCAGTCGGACAGCGCGGCCCCCCTTTGTCACCGGGCCTCGGCGAACAGGTAGCGCTTCACCTTGCGCGTGGATGTCTTGGGCAGCTCCACGGCGGAGAGCTCGAAGCTCTGCGGGATCTTGTAGAGCGCCGCGCCAGCGGTGCACTTCTGGATCTCTGCGCGGACGATCCTGCGGATGTCTTCCTCCGTAAGGTCCTTGGCCGGCTGCATTGCCGCCAGCACGTCAGGATCGGGATAGATGATGGCATGGGGGTACTCGCCGCCCCCGCGGTCCAGCTTGCCCACCACCACCACCTCGGAGAGCAGCGGGCTTGCCTGGAGCAGGTTCTCGATCTCCTCCGGGTAGATGTTCTTGCCGCCCTTGGTGACGATGACGTTCTTCAGCCGGCCCGTGATGGAGAGGTACCCGTCCTCGTCCAGCTTCCCGATGTCACCCGTGTGCAGCCACCCGTCGGCGTCAATGACCTCCCGCGTCTTCTCCGGCATTCCGTAGTACCCCAGCATGACGTTGGGGCCTTTCGCAAGGACCTCTCCGTTGCCGTTGTGATCCGGGGCATCGATGCGCACCTGCACGTTGTGCAGGGGCAGCCCCACGGAGCCAGGCTTGTTGTGCGCCGGGCAGGTCGTGGAAATCACGGGAGAGGTCTCCGTGAGCCCGTATCCCTGGAACGTCACGAGCCCCAGGGCCTCCATGCCGTCAATGACATCTTTTGCGATTGGCCCGCCCCCGGAAACGAAGAATCGAAGCTTCGAGACCCCGAGCTCACGGGCCACCGATTTGAAGAGGAGCTTCCCCAACCGGACATGGAGCACCTTGAAGAAGAACATGCTCACGGCGAACATGAGGCGGAACAGGATCCGCACCATCACGCCCCTGGCTTTCACATTTGCGAGGATCCCCTTGTAGATCTTCTCGATCAGCAGCGGCATTGCCGGCACGCAGGTGGCGCCGGTGTCCTTCATGATCCCGATGAGCACGTTGGTCTTCATGGACGGGACGCTGGTGATCCGCCCGTAGCTGAGAAGGGGTGTGAAGATCCCCAGGCTGGTGGGATAAGTGTGGTGGAAAGGCAGCACGATGATCCAGTTGTCCTCCGGCCCGAGGGGAGTGGTCATCTGCACGCCGTCCCCGTTCTCCACGAGGTTCCGGTGGGACAGCATGACCCCCTTGGGTGTGCCGGTGGTCCCCGAGGTAAAAATGAGCGCCGCCAGCTCGTCGGGGGACACCGCGGCCCCGGCATACCCGTGGTCCCCGGATGAGATCAGGGCCCTTCCCTTCTCCACCATCGCCATGAACGTCTCACAGGCAGGATCCGCATTATCGAAAAGGACAAGGCTCTTCACCGCCTCGGCGGCGGCTTTTCGGGTCTTCTCCAGGTACTCGGCGGACGTGAAGATGATCCGGGCGCCGCTTGCCCGCACAATTGCCGCAAGCTCTTCGCCCTTCAAGAGTATGTCATAGGGAACGATCACGGCGCCGACGCAGGTCACGGCCAGGTAGGTGATGACCCATTCGCTGCGGTTTTCGGAGATAAGACCGACACGGTCTCCCTTCCTGATTCCCCCGGCGAGGAGCGCGGTTGCAAGAGCGCGGATGTGCTCCCGCAGCTCGCCATAGGAGATCGTCCAATACCCGGCATCCCTCTTCATGGTGAGGGCCGCGGCGCCGAGCATCTCGTCACTGAAACTTTCCACCATTTCCCGGATGGAGTGGACACCCCGGGACTCCGCCACCTTGTTGATCTGCATGAAAGACTCCTGAAGCCCGCCCGCTATTTCGAGATTGCGAGCCGGCCAAAGACTGCGGCTGCATGAACGACCAGGGCCGGCTCCCCGTCGCGATACGCCGCCGACGTGTATACTGTGTCGCCGAAGGACACCGAACGGCCGTCCGGCGCGATGATGGAGCCGAAGGCCGCCGACATGTCGATGCGGACCGGGAGGGCGGGGTTGATGCGCAGGACGCCGCTGCCGAAAACCACGTTCACCCGGATGACGATGGTCGCGGGGCCCGGGGTCGCCGTGGAGAGGTCCACGTCCCCGCTGCCGAAGATGACATTGTAATCCCTGTCCCATCCCGCCGTGTATCTCTGGTGGGACGCGGAGAAAGCGGCCACCGGGCCCCTGTCAGCGAGCGGTCCCCGCACGAGGACCCTGATTCCGACATAGACGAAAAGGACGGCGATGATCAGGCGGACAATTGGCAGGTGGAAGGGGAGCATGCGCCGCAGGATGAACCACACCCCGACGGCAATGAGGAGGACTCCCCAGAAGATCCCATCGATCAGGGACGGCATTGACGATTCTCCTTGATGCCTCCATTGAAAGGCGCGCTGTAGGGGGTGTCAAGCGCGCCGCTGGACCTCGGCGTTTATCCGGTCCCGCAGCCACTCCTGCTCGCGGGCGGAGAGCTCTCCAGCGAACCTGAACGTCCGCGCTCCGATGTCCATAGAGAGAAACGAACGAGAACGGGAGTGGCGACCGGAGCGGGATGAGGACCTCCCCAGCTCAGACACGCAGGGCCCCACCTCCGAAAGGGGCGCGGAATCCTGTCGACGAAAGAAGAGGAACCTCCTTGTGAAGGTGACTCCCTGGTCATCGACGGTGATGCCGGTCCTGCCAAAGAGGCGGTACACTGCCCTCGAGATGATAAGAACCCCGATTCCCCAGAAGGGAATCGAGAACAGGCTGAATCCGAAGGGAGCTCCCGTGGTCACCGCGGAGTACGTCCAGAACCCGATGATCCCCAGCCAGATGATTCCGAAGCTGCCGTAGGGGGACCTGCCGCCTCCGCGCTCGGGGACCTCGATGGACACGCGGCCGTCACTCTCTCGGAGCCTGATGCGGGATGCGTAGGGGACCCCCCGGGAGGAAGCCGGGGTGTCTCCCCCGGGAAGGTCTTTTCCCCTCAGGAGCGCGGCCGCGTCGGCCACCGGGAGCGTGCGCCGCGCCTCGTCCGGCTCCAGCCAACTCCCGAGCACCCGCCTCAGCCCAGGGGAGGAGATCTCCACCACGGAGCGGAAATCTATCTTCATGTCGCGGGTGGGAAGGTCCGCCGGGTTTCTGTGCGTCAGCAGGAAGAGAAGTGTGGCCGCCACGGCGTACAGGTCCGAGCGGATTGTTGCCCGGCCGGTGAACTGTTCCAAGGGTGTATAGCCCGGAGTCCCGATGATGGTGGAGCTTGTGACGCCGGAAATCCGAATGGCGTCCTGCACGCCCCCGAAATCCAGCAGGAATACAGCGGCGTCAGCGCGCTGAATGACATTCCTCGGGTTGATGTCCCGATGGATGACCGGAGGCCGCACGGAATGGATGTAGTCCACCACGTTCAGGAGACGCGCGCCAATGTCGCAGATCTCCTCTTCCGTTGCCCGCCAGCCCGTGTCCACCTTTTCCTGCAGGCTCTTTCCATCGACGAACTGCCGCACGAGCACAAAGCGCGCGCTTCCCTCCACGTCGGCGCGGAAGAAGTCCTTGTAGGCGGGGATGCAGTCGTGATGGAGCCCTTTGAGGACCGCGGCCTCCCTCTCGAAAAGCTCAACGGCTTTCCAGTCCCGCAGCAGGTCGAGGTGCAGCAGCTTCGCCACCGCGGAGGAGTCGTCCCGGGTGTCCCGGACCAGGAAGGTGATTCCCGCGCCGCCCCTGCCAAGCTCCCGCTCAATCGTGTACCGGTCCCCCAGCAGGTCGCCGCTCGTCATAGGTGCGATGGTAGCAAAGAAGTTCCTGGCCGTCAAAGAAACGACGGCAGGGGTTCGGGGGTATATAGGACCGGGGAAGGAGACAGAGAATGGCGATCAAGAGGATGAGACTTGCAACCTGGCTGGTGTCACACAACCTCATGACCCTGGATCAGGCCAATGAGGTCATGCATGAGCAGCGGCAGCAGACAGGCCACATCCGGGACAGGTTCGGCAGGATCGCGGTCAAAAAGGGCTACATATCCGAAGAAGCGCTGACACGGGCATACCTCGCGAAGGAAAGGGAAGAGGCCGCGGTCAGATCCTCTCTCTGACCCAGGGGTAGGCTTCCTCGAAGCTGGCAAAACGCAGGTCGGCGAGCCGGGCGTTGTCGCGGGAGGCGAGCTCCGCGACGAACGCAACGGAAATGCCCGCCCTGCGCGCCGCCTCGATCCCCGCGGGGGAGTCTTCGAATACCAGCGCTTCCCGCGGGGAAGCTTTCAGCGCGTCGAGGGCCTTGAGGAACCCCTCCGGGTCGGGCTTCCCCTTTGCGCAGTCCTCGTCGCTGAGGATCAGGTCAACGCTGTCGGCGCGCATGCCGATGTTGTCCAGCATGGCATTGATTTCGGCCCGCGTGGACCCGCTGACAATGCCCTGCGGCACCGGGAGAGCGAGCATCCGGTCGAAGCCCCTGGCCACGCGCAGTTTTCTGTCCTTGAGAAAGTCGCTTTTCCTGCGCAGGAATGTCTCCCAGACTTCCTTCATTGTCTTGTGAAAACCGCGGTTCTTCGCCAGCCAGTCGAATACGCCGCTCCAGGAGAACCCGTACAGGAGATCCAGCTCAGCCTGGCTGAGCTCCAGCGAGTATTCCTTCAGAAGCAGATCTGAAAACAGGGCATCGTTGATGCGCTCACTTTCGACGATGGTATCGTCGAAATCGTAGATGATGGCACTGATCCTGTCCGGTTCCATGGCGCGGGAGTATAGAGGAAAACCGTGTAAAAGTCCGCGCAAGGTGATACAATCCGGGTGAAAAGGGTAGACCAGAATGCGTCTGAAGAACTACAACGAAGATCTCGTCCTGGACACCGTGAAAATCGTCCTCAAGGACCGTTCGGACGTGCGCCCCACGCGCTCCTTTATCCTGGACGTCGCGGCATATGTGCTCAACAGGATCCCTCCCAAGTACATCACGAGCGAGCGTGGATTCACGCGCGAGGTCGTCCAGGCGGCCGGCAACGGAAACGGCGAAGGGCACCGGCTCGTGAACGTCATCGAGCTGATCGCTTACGTCAACCGGGCCATCGAGGTCGTTGCCAGACGCCGTCGTGACCGCGCCCCTGCGCGGAGCAGGCGGGCTCCCGCGGCAGCGTCGGACAACGGCGCGGCGCGGCTCACGTACTTCTACAACATGCCCCATATCTTCGGAAGGATCGTGGATGCGCGGGATGGGACGCCGGTGATCTCCGCGGAAGCCACCCTCTGGATCAACGACAAGGTGGCGCCGCCCGCGGAAACCGGATGGCGCAATCCCTATCTGACCAACGAGCAGACCAGCGGCTATTTCAGCTTCTGGCCCCTGGTGGAAAGCGGTGACTCCGACACCATGCGGGCGCAGCTGAAGATCGGGTTCCAGCACGAAAAATACGAACCGTTCACGTTCCGCAGGAGCATCAAGGTGCCCGGAGATTTCTTCTACTATGACTATATCCGCGGCGACAAACTCCTCGATGTCGGGACGCTCGCCATGCGCCCCGCCTGACGACCGCGGCGGCGGAGGCGCGCCTGCGCGCAGTTCTGCGGACAGGGCACCGGAATTTGCCTTCCCCGGTGCTGCATGCTATTATCAATATAATGGGTGAAAGTCGGATGGAGGGCACACCATGGAACCCAGGAAAATCACTTCTGATGCTCTGAAGCGTGTGTTCACCGACCTGCGCACCGGCGATGAAAAGGCAATAGGCACCTGGCTTTTCAAGGGATATCGCGTCCAGGTGAGCCGATATCAATCCTCGGGGACGGAACGCTCCGCGCTCCTCTACAGGAAAAGACGGGACCAGGGCCTGTGCGTGAGGTGCGGCGCAAAAGTCACGCGGAAGAATCCACTGACCGGCATGCTCTACAGGTTGTGTGACGCTCACAGGAAAGAGATAGACAGAAAGTAGGTCACAAACCGGGATCTGACAGGACCGGCGTCTGGATGGTTGCTGCCGGCTGGGCAGCGGCCGGGTGAGGAGCTTCCTGGGTGCCGGGCAGCTGATCCGGCGGTCCGAGGGGAGGGCCGGGCTCGGTGGGCTCGGCCTGCGGATCAGGAAACTTCGTCAACAGGTACTCGTAACGCTCCCGCATCTGCCTGCTTTTCTGGAAGGTGTTGACGTTGAACCGCAGGGGGTTGGTGATGATGGTCACCAGCCGCCGAAGCTCGTCCAGGGACAGGGCTGCAACGCTCGTTCCATAGTAATAGTAGGAAGCGGCTCCGATCCCGTAAATGCCTTTCCCCCATTCGATGCAGTTCAGGTACAGCTCCAGGATCCGGTTCTTGGGCATCAGCAGGTCCATCTCTATGGCGATGAGCGCCTCGCCGTACTTGCGGAAGTACGTCTTTCGGGGAGTGAGGAAGAGGTTGCGCGCGAGTTGCTGCGGTATGGTGCTTCCCCCGTACAGGGGATAGCCAAGGGCCCGGTCCACCAGGTAGGCGTCCCGGATCGCCCCGAGATCGATCCCGAGGTGGCTGTAAAAACGATAGTCTTCCAGCCGGATCACCATTCTCCGGGCAACGAGGGGGATTCGATGCAGGGGAACAAAGCGCACCCGCTCCGCTTTCTGGTGCACCGTCGCTCCCCGCCAGACCATCAGCGCCGTCACCCCGGGGTTGACCCGGAGCAGGGCGAGGCTGGCGATGAGCACCAGGAAGAAGAGCACCGCGTGGGAGATGAGGAGGCCTGCAACGAGGAACCTGGCGAGCTTTCCCGCAATCCGGGAAGGCTTCACGACGTCCTTGAGCCAGGCCATCCGAAGCGCAATGGACTCGGAAAAGCGGGCGTTCATGTCGGATTGCCAAGGCAACGTTACGGAAGCAGGGCCCGAAAGTCAAGCCGGACCGGATTTGGAAGCGGATCTTGAGGACCGGACCCGGTTGCCCGAGATATGGTATCCTCAAGCACTGTGGCACGAGTGTCCTCTCTTGGAGAAGCGCGGCAACGCCTCCCGCGCGAGTTCCTGGAAAGCCTCCAGGAGACTTTCCCGCAGGCGGCGTCCCAGGCAATCCTTCGCGGAATGTGCGCCCGGCGTCCCGACCACGCTCCGCGTGAACAGCCTCCACGCGACCCCCGAGGAGATCGCGGCCTTCTTCCGGGAAGAAGGCGTGAAGCACCGCAGGGTCCCCTGGTGCCCCCAGGGGTTCATTCTCAGCGAGCTGCGGGAGCGCGACGTCCAGAGGTGGGACAGCTACCGCGACGGCCGCATCTACCTGCAGAGCCTGTCGAGCATGGTTCCCGCTCTTGCCCTGGGGCCGCGCCCGGGTGAGCATGTCCTTGACATCGCGGCTGCTCCGGGAAGCAAGACGACCCAGATGGCGGCAATGATGGAAAACAGCGGCTCCATTCTTGCCGTTGAGCTGGACCCGGTGCGCGCCCAGCGACTGGCCTACAACGTTGCGCTCCAGGGCTGCGGCAACGTCGCCGTGCGGGCGGGCCGGGGGAGAAGATCGGGGAGGAAATGCCCGGCTGCTTCGACCGGGTCCTCCTGGATGTTCCCTGCTCCGGAGAGGGGAGATTCATCGTTGGAATGCCCGCCTCTTCGCGATCCTGGTCCAGGAAGCTGATTGCGGACAGGGCCCGCCTGCAGCGCAAGCTGTTTGCCAGCGGGTTCAAGGCGCTGAAAGTCGGTGGCGTTCTCGTGTACTCCACCTGCACACTCAATCTCGACGAGAATGAGAGAATCATCCACTGGGCGCTGGAGAGCTTCCCGCTGTCGACGGAAAAGGTTCCGGTGCCTATTGCGGGTTCGTGGTCCGGGATGTCGCGGGGGCTCGACCCGGGCGTCTCGAAAGCGCTTCGGCTCTTCCCGGACGCGGAGAAGGAAGGCTTCTTCATCTGTCGGATGCGCAAGATGGGGGAGGGCGAAACGGAGGAACGGCCATGAGACCGGCAGGGTTCGTGTTGGCTTTCACGGTTCTCGCGCTCCTTCTTGTCCAGCAGAAGGCTCATGCCGAGGGATGGCAGCCGTGGCGGACGGTCAAAGACACCCACATCGCGTGGCACTACCGGTGGAACCCGGATTGGGGAGACTATGACATCGAGATCCGCAATGACAACGACTCCAGCGTCAGCCTCAAGTTTGTCGTGAGCAGCCCCAAGGGAAAGTCCACCGGGTTCTGGTCTTTGAAGCCGGGCGCCTCCGCGTCATTCCTGGAGAAGTTCCCCGACGGAGGGCCGGCAACTGTCCTGCGCCTGCAGATCCTCGAATCAGACAGCGGGGACTAGGGCAGCGGACCGAAATACTGGTAGAAATAGCAGCGGATGTTGCCGTTGTACAGCTTTCGGTTCTTCGACGCGCGGGCCCCGAAGAACCGGGGGAAATCCGTGCTCGCGGTGAGAACGAAGAAAGACCAGGTGTCCAGCCGGCGGGAGAGATCTCCCATTTCTCGTGAGAGGTGCTCGACTTCCCTGCGCTCTCCCAGCCGCTCGCCGTAGGGCGGGTTGCAGACGACACAGCCGAACTCACCGGAAGGGCGAAACGCGCTGAGGGGTGCGGTACGGAGGCGCACGCAGTCTGACACTCCCGCCTTCCCCGCATTTCTCCCCGCGGCCGCCACCATCCCCGCGTCCCTGTCCGAGGCCTCCACGCTCATGACGGTGTCACGGCGCTCCGCGGCCCGGGCCTCCTCTCGCGCGTCCCCCCATACGCGTGAGGGCAAGGTGGGCCATTTCTCCGCCGCAAAGGCGCGCCTGATCCCGGGCGCTGCGCCGCGCCCGATCATGGCAGCCTCGATGGCGATGGTCCCTGAGCCGCACAGCGGGTCGGCGAACGGCCGCGAGGGGTCCCAGCGGGAGAGAAGGACAAGGGCGGCCGCGAGGTTTTCCCGAAGCGGCGCTGGGCCAGATTCGGCCCGGTAGCCGCGCTTGTGCAGACCAGGGCCGCTCGTGTCCAGGCACACGGATGCCCGGTCCTGCGTGAGAGAGACTTCCACGCTGAAAAGGGGCCCCGATCTCCTCGACTCGCTCCTCCGCGGCATGATGGCCGCGCCTTCCCAGGAGCGCATCCACAATCGCTTTCTTGGACACTGACTGGATGGACGGCACGGATTCCAGCCGGGACTTCGATGAGCGCGCCGTGACCACGACCGCCGCATTGCGGGGAAGAAGATCCTTCCAGGGAGCCTGGCGCACCCCCTCGTAGAGGCCGTCGAAATCCTGGGCAGGGAAATCCGCGAGCTTCAGCCACACGCGGTCAGCGGTCCGCAGCCTGATGTTGCACCGCGCGATGTCCATGGCAGTGCCTTCGAACATCACCCGCCTGTCCACGGTGCTGGTGACGGACATCCCGAGAGCCAGGAGCTCGTCACGGACCACGGCTTCCAGGCCGAAGGTGGCCGCGGCCTCCAGAGCGAAGCGGGCCTCTCCCCCGCGTGTTTTCATGATCACCTCTTCCTGCTAATAATACACGGGAGGGTAGTCATGAAAAGCGTCGCGGCGACAGTCGCCCTTTCCTTCGCTCTCGTTTTCGGCTCCGCTACGGCTGCCGCCGGGCAACAGCAAGAGATCCTCGTCTCGGCAGCGGCCAGCCTGACGGACGTGTTGAGCGGCCTTGCGCCGCAGGCGGAGAAGTACATAGGCGCAAAGGTGCTCTTCAATTTCGGGGGCTCCGGGCGCGCTTCGAAAGCAGATCGAGGAAGGCGCGCCAGTGGATGTGTTCTTTTCCGCCTCCGTTGAGGACATGGCAACCCTCCAGGCAAAGGGCCTCGTCGTGGCAGGCACGAGAGAAGACCTTCTCTCCAACCAGGTCGTCCTGATCGGCGGCCCGACGGCAGAGCCGCTGCACGGCGCAACTGCTGCCGCCGCCAGGGACGACCTTCAGGCGCTCCTCGAAAAGACGGATCTGCTGGCCATTCGGGAACCCGGACACCGTGCCGGCCGGCCGCTACGCGGTCCAGGCGTTGAAGAGGTACGGTGTCTACGCGACAGTCGCCTCCCGGCTGGCGCTCGCTGGAAATGTCCGCGAGGTTCTCCAGTACGTGCAGAATGGCTCAGCGCCCCTGGGGATAGTCTTTGCAACGGATGCGCTCGCCGCGCCGGCGGGCTCCGTGAAACAGCTTTTCGTCTTTCCGCAAGGTTCCCTGGAGACTCCGATCCTGTACCCCGTGGCCGTGGTCAGCGCGTCGAAGAACAAAGAGAAGGCGGCACGAATGATCGAGTTTCTCAAAGGAGATCCGGCCAGGAACGCATTTCGCGCGGCGGGGTTCATCCTGAAATGAGCCTCTTCTCCCCGATCCTGCTTTCGGTGCGCGTCGCTTTTCTTGCCACTGCCTTCACCCTCGTCGTTGGCCTTGGCCTGGCGAGGCTCTTCGCCTCGCGCGCCGTTCCCCTTCGCCGGATCTGGGAGGCCCTCATTCTCCTCCCCATGGTGTTCCCGCCGACGATCACCGGCTGATCTCCTCCTTGTGGCCCTGGGCAAGCGAAGCCCGCTGGGCGCTCTGCTCTCCCAGCTCGGCCTTTCGGTCGTCTTCACGTGGACGGCTGCGGTCATTGCGTCTTTCGTCGTTTCTCTTCCCCTGATGTTCCAGAACTGCAAGGCCGCCCTTGCCGGCGTGGATTCCCAGCTGGAGGACGCGGCCCGCACCCTTGGTCTCCGAGAGGTCCGGGTGTTCTTCCGCGTCACCCTCCCCCTGGCCACGCCGGGCATCCTGAGCGGCACGGCCCTCTCCTTTGCCCGCGCCCTGGGTGAGTTCGGCGCAACGCTCATGGTGGCCGGCAACATTCCCGGCAGGACCCAGACCATCCCCCTGGCCCTGTTTGCCGCGGTTGAAAGCGGGCGAAGCTTCGAAGCGAACGTCCTGCTGGCCGTAACGGTGGCGCTGTCCTTCGGCCTCGTGGCTGTGGTGAGCATCTACGAGCGCCGCGGCAGCGGCAAGCGCCGCATGCCGAGCGCGGAAAACCGGGGCCAGCCACGACCCTGATCAACTTCGAGAAGGAGCTGCCGCTCTTCACGCTCAAGGCGGCATTCATGCTGGAAAAGACCATGACTGCCATCCTCTGGGGGGAATCCGGGGCGGGAAAGACGACGGTGCTCAACTGCATCGCCGGGCTCTCCGACCCTGACCGAGGGGAGATCCTGGTGGAAGACAAGACAGTCTTCTCCTCGACGCGACGGATCAGCCTGTCCCCGCAGGAGCGGCACGTGGGGTTCGTGTTTCAAAGCTACGCGCTTTTCCCCCACCTCACGGCGGAGGAGAACGTTGCCCTCGGCATGCCGCGCTCAGAGAGGCGCCACGCCGTCGAGTACCTGGAGAGGTTTGCCATTGCCCGGAGGCGAAGGTCAAAGCCGCCGTTTCTTTCCGGCGGCGAGCGCCAGAGACTTGCGTTGGCGCGGGCGCTGGCGACCAGGCCCCGGCTGCTCCTCCTGGATGAGCCATTCAGCGCGCTGGACCGGCGCACCCGGGAAGAGACCCACAGGGAGTTCCTGGCGCTCCGTGATGAGCTCTCCATGAGCGTGATACTCGTGACGCATGACCGCAAGGAAGCCGAGCTCCTGGGCCACAGGATCTATGAGCTTCGTGACGGCGAGGTCCTGGAATAGTGAAAGGGGCCGCGGAGGGAAGCCGGGGTGGAGCTGCCTGAGCTGGTGAGAAGACTTTTCCCGCCGGGCGCGGTCTGCACGTTCATCGGAGCAGGCGGCAAATCCACGGCTATGCGTGCCGTTGCCCGGATCCTCAGCGCCCGCGGGATTCGCGTCCGCATGACGACGACAACACGGGTGGGAATTGCGGAGTTCATGGGATTCCCCGTTTCCCGGGCGGAAACCGCGGCGGAGGTCCTTCAGGCATGCGACAACCCCGAGCCGGTGCGGCTGATCGTTGCGGATGAGCTCTCAGCCCAGGGAAAGTATGCCGGGCTCGACCCGTCGCTGGTGGAAGGACTGAAAATCTGCTCGGACTCCGTCCTCCTCGTGGAGGGAGACGGGTCCCGCCGCAGGCCCCTGAAGGTACCGACCCAGAGGGAGCCCGTCATCCCGGCGAACAGCTCCATGGTCCTGGCGCTCATGGGCGCCTCGGGCTTCAATGAGCCCATTGATGAAGAGCACTGCTACAATCACGAGGCGACTTCCGGGATTCTGGCGCCAGGAGCCCGGCGATTCGATGCGGCATGCGTGGCGGCTCTTGCATCCAGTCCGGCCGGCAGCCGCAAAGGGGTCATGCCGGGGATGGGATTCCACGTCCTTTTGAACCAGGCTGATCTTGCGGACAAGCGTGCAATCGGCAGCGACGCGCTGCAGATCCTCTTGACGACGCAGGGGATCCGGGGCAGCCTGCTTTCCCTGCGGCAGGAGGCGGTGTACGAGACCACAGTCGCGTGAGCTCACCCCCCTGGCGCTCGTCAAAGGCGGCGGGGATCTTGCAACGGGAGTTGCCCTTTCCCTTCAGAGGGCAGGCTTCGCAGTCGTCCTGACCGAGCTTGCCCAGCCAACCGCGATACGCCTCTCGGTCTCTTTCGCGCAGGCGGTCTACCTGGGCAGCCATTCCGTGGAGGGCGTACGCGCGGAGCGGACAGACGGCGAGGGATGGCGCGCCGTGGTGGAGCGCGGCGAGGTGGCGGTGCTCGTCGACCCGGGCGCGGACATTCTCACGCGGATGTCTCCTGTCGTGGTGGTGGACGCCATCATGGCAAAGAGCAACACCGGGACCCGGCGGGCGGATGGCCGCGTCGTGATCGGCCTCGGGCCGGGATTCAGCGCCGGCGCGGATGTGGATGCCGTCATCGAGACCGAGAGAGGACACGAGCTGGGGCGCGTGATCCGCGAAGGCAGCGCCCGAGAGGACTCCGGGGTGCCCGGTGAAATCGGAGGACGCGGCGCCGAACGCGTGCTTCGGGCGCCGGCCGACGGCGTGGTGAGGACACTGAAGCAGATCGGAGTCCTCGTCAGGAAGGGAGATCCCGTGGCGCGCGTGGGGGAGACGGCCGTCGTTGCCCCGTTCGACGGTTGCCTCCGCGGGCTGATCCATGATGGGCTTGCCGTTCGCCGCGGCATGAAGATCGGGGACGTCGACCCGCGGGGTGAAACGCGCTACGCGGCCACGGTGTCGGACAAGGCACGCGCCATCGGGCGAGCCGCGCTGGAAGCGGCACTCACCATCTGCCGGGAAAGGGGGCTCCTCCGTCTCCTATGAAACCGTGACCACGTCCCCGGTTTCCAGGAACTTCTCCGTGATCTCATAGAGGTTCGAAACCCGTCCGACGCGCAGCGTGTCCAGCAGGTGGAAGTAGTCGAGGCACGTGCCGCAGACCAGGATTTCCACTCCGCGACCCTCGATTCCCCGCAGCAACTCTATGGCGTCCTCCTGCTCGGCGGCCAGGCGGACTCCGGAGTTCATGAGCACAAGCGTTCGGGGCGGCCTGTCCAGCTCTCCGATGGTATGCAGGAACCCCCGCACCAGGAGCCTTCCGAGAGCCTCGTCCCCCCGCCCGATCTGATCGGATGACAGGAAGACCGTTTTCCCGGCAAACTGCCGTGGAGCGGTTTGCGGCTCATCCTCACAGGCGGGGGCAGGCTCGCGGCCCCGGGCCTTCTCCCGCATTGCGGGAGTCACGGGCGCCGAGATTGCGTGAACCCGGCCACGGCTTGCGACCACCGGCTCCGCGGCACCTGTGAACCGAAGGAAGCGCAGGACGTTCTCCCGCGCCGCCTCGTTGTCGACGACTATCTCTATCTCATCCAGGCCGGCCTCCGCCATCGCCTTCCTGCACAGGATCACCGGCTGGGGACACGCCAGCCCCTTCGCGTCGATCGATTTCCTCATATCTCCTGCGTCCCTCCTGCGTGAAGACCCGGTACAGCACGGCCGGGAAGGCGAGCCGTCTCCACCACCACGGCACATCCTTTTCCTGCGAAGCGCGCACGAAGAGCGAGAACCCGCAGCCGGTCCGCACGACGGTCGGAGTCGGCACGAGGTCCGCCCTTACTCCCAGCTGCTTCAGCGTCTGCTCCGCGCTCAAAGTCTGGTGAATCCCCTGGAAAACGACAAGCAGGTCAGGCAAGCTCCACCATCCCCGTGCCGGGCACGGTCTCCCCGACGATGGCGGCGGGGAGGCCGGCCGCCTGAAGCTCATCCAGCGCGGCCCCTCCCTCGCGAGCGTCCACGGCTGCCAGGAGGCCGCCCGAGGTCTGCGGATCGAAGAGCACGTTCAGAAGGTCCTCATCGCATCGCGATGCGTTTGCGATGAAAGACAATCGGAAGCTCCTGTTTCGATAGGTCCCTTCCGGGACGAGGCCCATGGCCGCGTATTCTTTCACGGACGGCAGCAGGGGCACCTCCAGCGCGAACAGCCGCACGTTGCACCCCGAGTCGGCCGCCATCTCGCAGGCATGCCCGAGCAGCCCGAACCCCGTCACGTCCGTGCAGGCTCGCACGGCGTGGCCGCCGAGTATCTCCGAGGCCCGGCGGTTCAGGGCGCGCATGGATTCGATTGCCGCGGAGAGGGCTTCGGGGGATGCAAGCCCGGCCTTCTCCGCCGTGGTGACAAGCCCGGTCCCGACAGCCTTTGTCAGGATGATGCGCTCGCCGCCGCGGACGGAGTTGTTGAGCCACACCCGGCCCGGGCTGACGACGCCGGTGACCGCGTAGCCAAGCTTCAGCTCCCTGTCATCCACGCTGTGCCCGCCCACCAGGGGGCAATCCGCCTCCTCCAGCGCGGTCAGGCCGCCTTCCATCATCTTTTGCAAGACAGAGACATCCAGGGTGTCCGCGGGAAAACCAACAATGCAGACGGCGGTCGAAGGCCGCCCGCCCATCGCATACACGTCTGAAAGGGCGTTGGCCGCGGCGATCCTGCCGAAGACAAACGGGTCGTCGACCACCGGCGGGAAGAAATCCACGGTGTGGATGAGCGCCTGGGTCTCGTTGAGCTTGAGCACCCCGGCATCTTCGCTGTGGCGGAAATCCGCAATCAGGTCGGGATAGGCGCGCTGCGACAACCCGCACAGCGCCTTGTCCAGGAGCCCCGGCCCGAGCTTTGCGCCGCAGCCGGCGAACCGGGAGAACGAGGTCAGCTTCATGCCTCAGCTCCAATCTGGCGCAGGGCCTCCAGGGTCTGATCGACCTCTCCCTGCGTGGTGAACGGCCCGGGAGAGACGCGGACGGTCCCTCCGGAGGAAAGGGTCCCGATTGTTCGATGAGCAGCCGGGGAGCAGTGCAGTCCATGACGGCAGGAGATGCCCCTTTCATCGAGCTCGCGGGCAAGCTCATCCACGGCCATTCGCTCGTGGGCTATCGAAAGAATGGACACTCTTCGCTCCGGGTTCCGTGGACCGAAGACCCGAAAGCCCGGGCAGGTCCGCAATTCCTTCCCGCAGGGATTCGGCCGCATTCCTGCGCCGGGCCGCCAGGACCGCCGTGCCGGTCTCGCTGATGCAGCGAGCGGCGGCCAGGAGGCCCGCAATGGCCGGGAGGTTCTGCGTGCCGCTCTCGTAGCGATCCGGGAGAAAGGCGGGCTGCTCTTCGGACTGCGAGTCGCTTCCCGTCCCGCCGTACACGAGCGGCGCCGGCGCCGCGCGCGGGCCAAGGAAGAGGAGGCCCAGCCCTGCCGGGCTGAGCAGCCCCTTGTGCGGGGAAACGCAGAAGAAGTCGAACGGGAACGAGCCCAGGTCAATGGGGACTTCCCCTTGGGCCGCATCGATCCCGATCTGCGTGTCCGGTGAAATGCCGGCCGCGCTCTGTGCCATCTCTGCAAAGGGGAAAGCGGTGCCGGTCACGTTGCTGGCCGATGTGAAGAAAAGGAGGGAAGGCTTCTCCCCCATGATGCGTCGGAACGCGTTCAGGTCGGGCCAACCCTCGGGATCACTCGGGAACACGCGAACCGTGAGGCGGAGCTCCTTTTCCAGGACGCGGAGCGGCCGCATGACCGCGTTGTGCTCCATGCCGGACACGGCCACCAGCGCTCCCGGGCGGAGTGTCCCGCGAAGAACCATATTTATGGAAGAAGTCGTTCCCGGGGTGAAGATCAGCCGCGCGGGCTCGGGGAACTGGAAGAGCGCGGCGGCGGCTGTCCGCGCCTCGAAAACCAGTCTCTCCGCTGAAACGGCCGCGGGGTGCGTGCCTCGACCCGGACTTCCAAAGGGCTCAGACAGGGAGCGGGCAACCGCCTCCGCCACCCCCGGCGCCTTTGGCCAGCTGGTCGCTGCATTGTCCATGTAAATAAGGGGAGCGCCTCCCGCCATGAGAGGAATAATACCAGATCGCCGTGGGAGCGTCCCCGTCAGAGTGTGTCCTTTTGCTTGACCCTCCCTCTCTCCTGTCAGTATCATCCCGTGCATGACTGGCTATCCGTTCAGCGACATCGAGAAGAAGTGGCAGGCATACTGGGAGAAAGACAAGACCTTCCGAGCGGCGGAAGACCCGAAGGTGCCGCAGGAGAAGAGGAAGTACGTCCTGGACATGTTCCCCTACCCTTCGGCTGCCGGGCCTTCACGTGGGGCACCCCGAGGGGTACATCGCCACCGACATCTACTGCCGCTACCTGCGCATGAAGGGATTCAACGTGCTGCATCCGATGGGCTTCGATTCCTTCGGCCTTCCCGCGGAGAACTATGCCCTCAAGACGGGGACCCACCCCCGGGTCTCCACGGAGCAGAACATCGCGCGCTTCACGTCCCAGATCAAGTCTCTGGGCTTTTCGTACGACTGGGACCGGCTGATCTCCACCTCCGAGCCGCACTACTACCGCTGGACGCAGTGGATATTCCTGAAGATGTGGGAAAAGGGCCTGGCATACGAAGCGGAGGTTCCCATCAACTGGTGCCCATCCTGCATGACAGGACTTGCCAACGAGGAAGTCAAGGACGGGCTGTGCGACCGCTGCGGAACTCCCGTCACCCGGCGCAATCTCCGCCAGTGGATCATGAAGATCACCGCGTACGCGGAAAGGCTCCTGGCGGACCTCGACAAGCTCCAGTGGTCTGAGTCTTTGAAGCTCATGCAGAAGAACTGGATCGGCCGGAGCGAAGGCGCGAACGTCCGTTTTGCCCTGGCGAAGGGCGGGGGGGACATAGAAGTCTACACGACCCGGCCCGACACGCTGTATGGAGCCACCTACATGGTGCTCGCCCCCGAGCATCCCCTGGTGGCCCGGATCACAACGCGCGCGCAGAAGGGCGCCGTGGAGGAGTACATCGCGGCCGCCGCAATGAAGAGCGACCTGGAGCGCACGGAGCTTGCCAAAGACAAGACAGGCGTCTTCACCGGCGCTTTCGCAGTGAACCCGGTGAATGGACAAGAGATCCCGGTATGGATCTCTGACTACATCCTGATCTCCTACGGCACCGGGGCAATCATGGCCGTTCCCGGGCATGATGAGCGGGACTTCGAGTTCGCGAAGAAGTTCGACCTTCCCGTCATCCAGGTCGTCTCGAAAGACGGGTCCAGGTATGAGCTGACGCGCGCCGAGCCCATGGACGGGGTTGCCGTCAATTCCGGGGAGTTCAACGGGCTTCCCACCGCGGAGTTCAAGAAGCGCATCGTGGAGTGGCTGCAGAAGAAAGGAATCGGCAGCAGCGCCGTCAACTACAAGCTGCGGGACTGGATATTCTCCCGCCAGCGGTACTGGGGAGAGCCCATCCCCCTGGTCCACTGTCCGCGGGACGGCACCGTGGCGGTCCCCTACGACCAGTTGCCGCTGAAGCTTCCCGAGGTGGCAAGCTACAAGCCGACCGGCACCGGTGAAAGCCCGCTTGCAGCCATTCCCGAGTGGGTGAACACGACCTGCCCGAAATGCGGAGGGCCCGCAAAGAGGGAAACCAACACGATGCCCCAGTGGGCGGGGTCCTGCTGGTACTACATGCGCTACCTGGACCCGCATAACGACACGGTCTTCGCCTCGCGGGAGAAGATCGACTACTGGATGCCCGTTGACCTGTACGTGGGAGGCGCGGAGCATGCGGTGCTGCACCTCCTGTACTCGCGGTTCTGGCACAAGTTCCTCTTCGACATCGGCGCAGTCAATACGGATGAGCCGTTCATGCGCCTGATCAACCAGGGCATGATCCTCGGCGAAGGCGGGGTGAAGATGTCCAAGAGCCTCGGGAACGTCATCAACCCGGACGACATCATCACCGCCTTCGGCGCGGACACCATGCGCATGTACGAGATGTTCATGGGGCCCCTGGAGGTGTCCAAGCCATGGTCCACGCGCGGGATCGCCGGGGTGAAACGCTTCCTGGAAAAGATCTGGCGCACGGCGGAGCTTCCCCTGAGGGATGACGAGCCGTCTGAGCCGCAGCTGCGCCTCCTGATGAAGACCATCAAGAAGGTGAGCCAGGATACGGACAGGCTGGAGTTCAACACGGCAATTGCCCAGATGATGATATTCATGAACGAGGTCTCCGGTCTGGAAACGATGCCTCGCAAGCTCTGGCGGCCTTTCCTCCTCTTGCTGGCGCCCTACGCACCGCACCTGGCGGAGGAGCTGTGGGAAAAAGCCGGTGGCGCACCTTCAGTGAGCCGCCACGCGTGGCCCGAGTGGGTGGAGGCGCTCACTGTCGAAGAGCTCGTGGAAGTGGTGTTCCAGATCAACGGAAAGATCCGGGCAAAAGAGAGCCTCCCCGCCGGTCTCGGAGATGCGGAGACTCGGGAGAAGGCGCTTGGCAACGCCCGGATGAAGGAGCTCCTGGACGGGAAAGAGATCCGCAAGGTCATCGTGGTGCCCGGCAAGCTGGTGAACGTCGTTGCCTCAGTCTGATGAGCGCAGGCGGGCGCTGAAAGAGAGACAGGAGCGGCTTTCCGCCTGGCTCGCGGAGTCCGGGATCTTCGCGTGCGTCATAGACGACTTCGAGGGGCTGCGCGCAAGCTCGCTGCGCTGGTTGTCCGGCCATCCCATGGACGCAATTCTGTTCGTCTTTGCCAGCGGCAAGACAGTGCTGGTTCCCTGGGACCTGAACCTTGCGCGGGAGATGAGCGTCGTGGACCAGATCATCCCGTACACGGATTTCAAGCGCTCTTTCCGGGAAGCGATAGTCGCAGTCCTGGCGCAGGGGGGCGGGGCAAAGATCGAGTTCTCGAGCCACACCACGTTCCTGCGCCACCGCCAGCTGCTGGAAGACCTGCCGCAGGCGGAGGTGTTGGTGCGGTCGGACGGCTGTGACGCGCGCCTGGGTTCCCTGCGCGCGGTCAAGGATGCGGAGGAAATGAAGGCAATCGAGCGGGCGGCCCGAATCACCGACGAGATTGCCGGCCTGGCGGTGGACCTTCTCCGCGGATCTCATTCGGGCGGCGGTCCGACAGAGATCGACATGGCGCTGCTCCTGGAGAAAGAGGCCGTCTCGCGGGGAGCCGAAGGAATGGGATTCGAGACGCTTGCGGCCGGGCCGAAGAGGAGCTGGGGAATCCACCCCTTCCCTGCCTCGACAAGCGGGGCTTTCGGAGGAACGGGGCTTTCGATCCTCGATTTCGGTGTCAGGGTGGACGGCTACACGAGCGATGTCACGATCACCATAGCCCGGGGGAAGCTGTCCGAAGAGCAGGAGACCATGATACGCCTCGTGGAGCAGGCGTACGCCGTGGCACTGGAGGCAGCCCAGCCGGGCGGCTCGCCGCGGGAGCCCGCGCGAAAGGCTGACGAGGTGTTTTCAGCCGCGGGGTGGAGGATGCCCCATGCCCTCGGTCACGGGATCGGGCTCGATGCGCATGAGAAGCCCCTTCTCCACGTCCAGGGCAGCGGATCGGATGCGGGGCTGGCTCCGGGTACGGTCTTTACCATCGAGCCCGGGCTCTATCACCCCGAGCACGGCGGTGTGCGCTGGGAAAACGACGTCCTCATGACGGAGACAGGACCGAAGGTCCTGACGAGCTCGAAGATCATCCGCCTCAGCTGAACGCTAGGGGCGTCGTCTGCGGGCAGGCCCCTGGGCAGGCCGCAGGGCCGGCCGCCGAATGGGCCGCTCCCCTCGGTCCCCCGCATCCCGAAGCATGAGGAGCATCCGCCGGTGAGCCAGGTCGCGAAGGGCGGCAGCGTCGTGGCGCGCAGGGATCGGCTCTCCCGCCACAACGCGCACTGTTCCCGGCCTGACCGTCCACCTGCTGATCCGCATCACGGAAAACGCGCCGGCCATGACAACGGGAACGATCTCCGCACCGCTGCGCTCCGCAATCCGAAACGCGCCCCGGCCAAAGCCGCCGAGTGTGCCCGTTCGCGTGCGGTGGCCTTCCGGCAGGACCAGGACGGAGATGCCGGCATGCAGGGCCTTGTCTGCCTTGCGCAGACCGGCCGCGGTCCGCGCGCCGCTGCCGGGGCTGACGGAAATGTTGCCAAACGTGCGGATGAACCAGCCGTAGACTGGCCAGGAGAAGTGCCTCTCCAGCTCCACCGCCCGAAAAAGCCACGGAAGGTAGCCGTACAGCACGAAGCCGTCCAGGATGTTCACGTGGTTCGCAATGAACAGGTAGCTTTTCTTTCTGTCCAACCGCTCCAGGCCGGACACCTCTACGCGGATGGGGAAGCAGCGGACAAGGATCCTGCACAGCAGCTTCAGAACACCATCGTAGCTTCGCGGGGAGGCGGCACCGGCGAGGACCAGGAGGACGAGCGCCATGAATGAGAACACGGCCACGGCAGCAATCCAGGACAGGACGCTGACGGCAAGGATCACAGGGTGAACATCTCCAGCGCGCGGGGCAGCACCTCCACGGTGAGCGGCGTGGTGCCCAGGATCTCACCGTCAGGGGTCACGCGCTGCGGCGGATCGAACTCGAGCTCCAGGCGTGAGCACGTGAATGTCTCCAGGTGGGGATCCTTCAGGTGCTCACCGGTGAAAATGAGGGGGAAGAGCCGCAGCAGGGTGCGGCGGTTCATGGCCCTGGCAATGACGACATCGAAAACGCCGTCGTCGAGGATAGCCTGGGGAGCCATGATCATGTCCCCGCCCGTCTTGCGGGAGTTGCACACCTCGACGAAGATTGCCTCCCGTTCGAGCTCCCTCCCGTCAACCCTCATGCGGCACGGCCGCGAGCGCAGGAGCGCGAGCTCCAGGAAGACGCCGATGGTGTAGCTGACATCTCCGAAGAGCTTGAACGAAGAGGCGCGGGCGGCAACGTCCGCCACGAACCCGGCCCCCACGAGGTTCGCGAAATAGAACTCCCCGGCACTGGACCTCATCCTGCCGATGTCCACCGCGCGGGTGGTCCCTTTCAGGAGAGCCGCCAGACCGTCCTCCGTCGACTGGATCCCCAGGTCCTTGATGAACGAGTTGCCGGTGCCGATGGGCACCTGCGCAACGGGAATCATCTTCCCGCCTCTCTGCATGCCGTTCAGGGCCTCGAAGAGAGTGCCATCCCCTCCCACCAGGACAAGCCCGGAGACCCCGTCTTGGACCGCCTGGGAAGCGATCTGCACGGCCTGTCCAGGCCAACCGGACACCGCTGTGCGGTGCTGGACTCCGCGCATCGCAAGCGCGTCTTCTACCCGCTTCAGGACGTGCGCGCCGCGCCCTCGACCCGCGTGCGGGTTGGCAATTACCATGAGGCTCATCTATGCGCCCTCGGACGAACATACCACCAACTCCGCCGGCGAGCCAGCACGCGTTCAGGAGCTCTTCGGCCCCCTCCCCATGTCGACCTCCGGGTACAGACGCGCGATGCACTGATCGCACAGGCCGTGGCTGAAGCGGAGGCCGGTGTGCGCTTCCACGTAGTCGTCGAGGTCCTGCCAGGCGCCGGCTTCGTCACGCACTTTCTTGCAGCTGGCGCACATGGGAAGCAGCGCGGACACCGAGTCGCGTACTGTCAGGAGGTGGCCGGCCCCAAGGCCTTTCCCCAGCGAGGTGATCACGCAATCAAGGGCGCCGGAAGGAAGATTCAGCTGCGTCCTGGCAACCGCGGCGCCGACTCTCTCTCCCGGAATGATGTCATACAGCGTCCTGAGCACCTCTCCGACGGGACGGCCAATGGCGGTCGCATCGATACGCAGCATGGCCTGTGCCGCGGCGTTGAGATCGACGATCCGGTTCACGGAATCCAGCACAATGAGCCCTTCGGACATGCTTTCCACGAGGTCCGCGCGGGCGACCGGCACGATGTCGAAGAGCCGGAACTTCGCCATGCCCACGAGCAGGAGACCCCCCGCGACTGCAAAGCCGATCGAGGGGAAGTCCAGGCCCGGGAAGGGGTTCGCGGGTGACAGGTAGACAGCCGTCCCGATCCACGGAAGGGCTGCGCCGGCGAGGAAGACGAGGGTCTGGCGCAGGAAGAAAGGCTTGCACCCGAGGGCGGATTGCACGAGGACAGCCGTCCCGGCGCACGTGGCTGCCGCCGCGTAGAACACCCACACCCAGTACCACGGACCGTGGCCGTAGAGGAGAAGGTTGCCCGAACCCTGCTGTGCAGACGTGAAGGCCGTCCATATGAGGTGGTGCCACTCGTTCGTGAGGGCAAGGACGAGAGTCACCACGGGCAGCAGCCAGACAAGGACGGTCAGGAGAGGCGTGAGGATGTGGCGCTTTCCTCCATACGAGAATGCAAATGACATGAACAGCGGCGCCACGGAGCAGATTCCCAGGTACCCGATCTTGGAAAAGAGGACCTTGGCCGGCACTCCCACGGCGGCCGCCTCCAGGCCAGCTGCAAGGCACCAGGTGACGATGCTGATCATCATGGCCGCAAAGAAGCCCCCGCCCGGCGATCTGGATCGAAGGCGCCAGGCCTCGGCGGCCGTGACCGAGGAGACCAGCGACGCGGTCAAGAGAGCCGCCGCCGCCGTTGTCCAGACGAAGGTCATCTCGCTGCCCTCATGCGACTGTCCTCCCCCCGGAGCCTGCTGAGCTCCCGCTTCTCCCCGACGCCGAGGACCGCGCTCACATCCAGCAGGGCGACGAGCCTGTCGTCGATCTTGCCCACGCCCGTGACGAGCTCACGGGAAAGCCTTCCCAGAAGAAGCGGAGCCTGCTCGATCTGCTCTGCGGGGATGCGCACCACCTGGCTCGCGGAGTCCACGACCATGCCCAGGAGCTGACCCTCCACCTGGACGACGATCACGCGGGTCATTGCCGTGGCGTCCTGCGCCTGCAGGCCGAACCGCTCTCTCAAGTCGATGATCGGGATGACATCCCCCCGCAGGTTGATGATGCCCCTGATGAAGGAGGGCGCCCGCGGCAGCCAGGTGATCTCCCTGACCCTGATGACCTCCCTTACTCGCAGGAGCTCCAGCCCGTATTCTTCCTCTGCAACGGTGAAGCTGATGAACTGCCGCAGCTCGCTTTCTCCCCGACGTTCTTTCACAGATTCCATTGTCTCCTCCTTGGTGCCTCTCCGGCGCTCATCCTTCAGCCGCGGACTACTCCTGGATCAGCCAGGTTGACGCCGGCGCGCTGAGGAAAATATCAACGATGTGCCGATCGAACTGCTTTCCTGCAAGGCCCTCGATCTCCTCCAGGGCGGAGTCAAGCGTGAGCGGCCTGCGATACGGGCGCCGCGAGGTCATTGCATCCATGGTGTCGAGGATGGTGAATATCCTGGCATTCACCGGGATTTCCGTTCCCCGCAAGCCGTGGGGATAGCCCTGGCCGTCGAACCTTTCGTGATGGGACAGAACGACATCCGTCGCATGGGAAAGGAACTCGATGTTCTGCAGCATCGTGAGGCCCATGAGCGGGTGCTTCTCCATGATTCTCCGCTCCTCGGGCGTGAGACCCCCCGTTTTCAACAGAATGGCCTCGGGAATGCCGATCTTGCCGACGTCGTGGAGGCAGGCTCCCCACCTGAGGTCGCGAAGCTCGAGCTCCGGGAGCGAAAGCAGGGCTCCCAGGCGAACGCTGTTCTGCGACACCCGGGCGCAGTGATCCGCGGTCTCGTGGTCCTTGAGATTGAGCGCGGCCCCCAGGGAGGCCACGGTGATGTCGCAGATTTCCTCCAGCCGGCGCGAGGACTGCGTGAGCTCCTCCGATTTGATGCGCGCCAGCGTATGCATGGCGCGGGCATAGCTCTGTACCTTCTCCCGCGCCTCCCATTCCTCCCGCGCCTTGTCGAACCTGCTGAGAAAGTCACCTACCGTGAAGGGCTTGGTGATGTAGTCCACGGCACCTGCCCGGATGGCCGTGACCGCTGTTTCTATGTCGTCGCGACCGGTCATGACAATGGTGACAGGCCCTTCCGAGGCCCTGGCCCCCGTGATGGAGAGCCCGGACCCGTCGGGAAGGTTCACATCAATGAAGAGGATGTCGTAGCGCCTCTTCTCCATCAGCAGGCGGGCCTCTTTCAGGCTGCCGGCCACGTCGCACGCAGCGCCCCTGATCCTCAGCATGGCCGCAACGAGCGCCTGGATTTCCGGGTGGTCCTCCAGCAGCAGCACCGCGGGAGCCCGCGGCGCCACTGCAAAGCCGCTGTCAATTTCCAGACGATCCAGTTTCATGAGTTACGCCTCCGAGAACACGGCTTCATGCCACCACGGCCTGAGGCTCCGCCTCATCAGAGGGCACCGGAAGCGCCACGCTCTCCGTCCGAGCCTCTACCTTGAACTGCGCCACCAGCTTCTGCAGCTGCTGCGCCATCCCCGAAAGCTGCTCCGTGGAGGCCGACATCTCCTCCGCCGCCGACGCCGCCCCCTGCGTCAGCTCGTTCACGTTCTCCACCGCCGTGCTCACCTGCTTCGCGTTGGTCGCCTGCTCCTCCGTGGCCGCCGTGATGCTCTGGCTCATCTCGTTCACCCGCGTCAGCGCCTTCGCCAGCTCCTTCACCGCCTCCACCTGCTGCCCCATGCTCTGCGTCAGCCCTGCAACCGTCTGGTTCACCTGCTGCGAGGCCGCCCGTATCTGCTCCATGGCCAGCTGCGACCCCCGCGCCTTCTTCACCCCTTCCCCGACGCTCCGCGCGCTCTCCTTGATCAGCGCCTCGATCTCCTTCGTGGAGACGGAGCTCCTGTCCGCCAGCTTCGACACTTCCTCCGCCACCACCGCAAATCCCCGCCCGTGCTCTCCCGCGCGCGCCGCCTCGATGGAGGCGTTCAGCGCCAGGAGGTTCGTCTGCTCGGCGATCTCGGAGATCACCCCCACGATCCCGGCTATCTTTTCCGAGCTGGCCGCAATCAGGTTGATCCCGTCCACCACCTGCCCCACCGCCTGCGCCCCCTCCTGGGAGCTTTCCACCGAGCGGCTGGCAAGCCCGGAGATCTCCGTCAGGCTCCGCGAGACAGCGTCGATTGACTCCTGCACTTTCTCCATGGAGGCCGTGCCCTGCTCCACCGCTTCCGCCTGGCTTTGAGCGCTGCCGCTGACCTGTTCCACGCTGGCGGACAGCTCCTCCATGGACGCGGAGGTTTCTTCGAGGGTCGAGGCCTGGCTCTGCGCCCCCTCGGAGAGGGACTGCGCGCTTCCGGAGATCTGCTCGCTGGAGGCAGCCACCTGCGCGGCGGTCTCCTGGATGGTTGCGACCATCGTCCGCAGCTTCAGGGAGGTTTCATCCAGGGCGACTCCCAGCACCCCGATCTCATCGCTCTTCTGGAGAAGACCTTCGTCCACCTTCTCCCTCAGGTCACCGCTGGCAACACTTTGCAGCAGGTTGACCATCTTCCCGATGGGAGACGATATGGACCTGGCGAAGAAGGAAAAGACGATCCCTCCGGCGGCCAACCCCGCGACCATGATCGCGAAAATGGAAAGCAGAAGGTCGCGATAGGCGACCTGGCTCTGGCTGACCTTCCTGGTTTCAGCCACCACAGAGGCTATCAGGGGCTCCACCTTGTGGATCGCGTCCCGCATAGTCCCCTGGAGGCCGTCGTTTTCTGTGAGCCCGATCTCTTTCTGGAGGTCCAGGAAGGTCTGCATGGCCGCCTGGTATCTATCGATGTCGCCGGTGAGCGCTGAGCGGGTCGGCTCGGGAAGCCGGCCGGCCCCGCTTCGCAGGACCGCGGCCGCCTGGTTGACCTGGTCGATATATGTGGCGTCCGGGCGAATGAGGTAGTCCTTCTCCGAGCGGCGCATCGTGAGAAGGGCGATCGTCAAAGAGGGATTCCTGGTCCCTTCCAGGCGGCTTTCGATATCGCGGGCAGCCAAGCGCCAGTCACCCTCTGCTCCCCATTCCGCGAAGCCGAGCTTGCGGTATGCAGAGACGAGCTTCGCGAACGACTCGTTGTATCCGACAACGGCAGTCCGCAGGTCAGTGATTGTCTGGGGGTTCTTCACCTGGTGAAGCCGATCCAGTGAGTCGATGGCCGTCATCAGGTTCTTTGTGGACTCGTCATGCTTTGCCAGATTGGTCCCGGTTCCATCCTTGAAGAACTGCTCTGTCCGTATGTCGCGAAGCTGGGAGTCCTTTTCGTTCCTCCTGGCCTGCAGCATCCAGAAATCGATGTCGTTCGCCGCTGAATGCGCCGTGCTGGCTCGATCGCTTCTCTGGTAGAAGTAGATGAGGCTGAAGACCCACGTCGCCCCGATGCACAGCGTGAGGAGCATGAAGATCCCCACCATCTTCTTGAAGATTGTCGCTCTCTTCTCAACGCCCATTTGTTATTCCTCCTGGCGCGCCTGTGCGCGCGGAATTGTCACGTGTGCCCCAACGGGGCATCTGAGTGCGTACTGAACCGTCCCGAGGAGAGTTTCCCTGTCCACGGGCTTGGGCAGGCAGCCGAGCGCCCACCCGGCAGCCGGACAAAGGCACCGTCCCCGCGTCGAGCCGGTCATGATCACGAGGGGAGGCTTGTCCGAGACAGACGCCGCCTGTTGGAGAACTTCCCGTCCGGCTGGGCAGGGAAGGGCGAGATCCAGAAGAACGAGGCTGAAGGATCTCGACTCGAGCAGCTTCCACACGCCCCTCGTGTCCCCGCAGAGGGAGAGATTGGTGAGTCCCGCCGAATGCAGGGTTATGCGCAGGGAGATGAGGGTCTGGTCGTCATCGGCGCAGATCAGGATTGGATTTCCGGGGCCTGCCCGTAGCTCTTTCATGGACACGGCAAAGCAAGGGGCATGCCAATTCAGCGTATTCCAGCTAATTAATTATTGAATAAAGAATTACTACTATTCTGCGCAAGTCACTCCCACGGAACATAAGGCATGTCGAAACCAGGCAAAGGGGAAAACGTGCAAAATGTCCTAGGGGTTCCTGTTCAGGCGTCGGTTCAAGGCTGTACGGGTCAGGCCAAGCTGGCGGGCGGCCGTGGACTGGTTTCCCTCCGCGCGCCTCAGGGCTTCCTCAATGAGCTGTCGGCTCGCTTCCCTCAAGGTGGGCAGAGTCTGGCAGCTTGAGAAAGGATTCTGCCCATCCTCGGCGCATGCACCATCGAGGGGCTCCGCGGCGGCGCCAGAGCGCTCTCCGATTGCGGCGCGAAAGCTCTCCAGGGAAAGAACCCGGGATTCGTGGCGCACAACCGCGTCGAAAATCATGCCCTCCAACTCCCGTATGTTGCCGGGAAAAGAATAGCTGCGGAGAACGGGAAGAAGCTCCCGCGGGACGGCGGGACGATTTTTCCCCACCACCTTCGACGCCTTGTCGAAGAAGTGATCCACCAGCAGCTCGAGGTCCGCGCGACGCTCCCGCAGGGGCGGGATCCGGATGTGGTGAGATCGAAGACGGTACAGGAGGTCTTTTCTGAGCTTGCCTTCATTCGTGGCTTTCGAGACGTCCAGGTTCGTGGCGAAAACGAACCGCGCCGTGGTGGGCCGCGGCCGATCCGTGCCCAGCGGGTAGTACTCCCGCTCCTGGAGGAGCCGCAGGAGCTTTATCTGGGACTCCGCGGCAAGGTCTCCGATCTCATCCAGGAAGAGTGTCCCCCCTTCCGCCTTCGCGACCATCCCTTCCCGTGTCGTGTCGGCTCCCGTGTAGGCGCCCTTGACGTGCCCGAACAGGGTGTCGGCGAACAGAGTATCGTCGAGGCCGGCCACGTTCACGGGCACGAAGCCGCCGCTCCGGCGGCTCACCGCGTGGATGGCCCTCGCCACCAGCTCCTTGCCCACGCCCGTATCTCCTGTAACAAGGACGGGCAGCGATGTGGGGGCGATTGCCTCGGCGTATTTGAAGATCGAGAGCATCCCGGGGTCCCTCGTCACGATGTCTTTGAACGCCTCGGGATGCGCCGGTTGCGAGGACAGCATGCCCTCCCGCAGGGAGGTGACCTCGCGCGCGGTCTCCCACTTCTCGATTGCATGCCGAAGGCTCGTGACAAGGCGGGTCCTGTTGATGGGTTTCTCCAGATAGTCGAATGCCCCCGCGCGCATGCATTTCACGACGGTCTCCACGTCTCCCGTCCCCGTCGCCACGATGACGGGAGTCTCCGGCCTTTCTTCGAGGATCAGGGAGAGGAGGTCGAGCCCCGAGATGCCAGGCATCATCAGGTCAAGGACCACTCCCGCGAAGGATTGCTCGCGGACGGCGGCAGCGGCTGCATCCCCGTCCTCACGCTCAGCGAGGTTCGTGATCCCGGCGAGGAGAAGCGCGGTCCGCACCGAGGACCGGATCTCACCCTCGTCATCCACAATGAGCACGGGCTCCGCGGGATACGGCCGGCTCACCGCGATCCTCCTGCCACCGGCAGCCCTCCTGCCACCGGCAGGCGCACAGTCACCCGGGTTCCCTTGCCTGCCTGCGAGCTGAAGCTCATAGTTCCTCCGTGATTGGTCACGATGCGCGAGGAGACGGCCAGTCCCAGGCCGGATCCTCCGCTCGCGCGCTTTGTCGTGAAGAAGGGGTCTGTCACCCGCGGGATGTTCTGCGGCGGGATCCCGACCCCCTGGTCTTCCACCTCCACGCAGACCCATCCATCCTCCGTGAATGTGGACACCGTGATTCCCCGGTCATGCGACGGAAGGGACTGGCACGCGTTGGTGAAGAGGTTGATGAGGACCTGCTCGATCTGGTGATAGTTCCCTCGAATTGCGGGCAGACCGGGCGCTTCCCTCACGGAGAAGGAATCCGTGGACTTGCGGATCAGGTTTCCCGCTATCATCACCGCGGAGCCGATCACCGCGCTCACATCAACGCCGTCTGTCAGGTCTCCCTCGTCTCCGCGCGCGAAATCCCGAAGGTTCCCAAGGAGCTTCTCGATCCGTTTCGACCCCTCCTCGATGCCGGCCAGGAGGTCTTCCACCATGCCGCGCGCCTCCTCGAAGGGAATTCCCCGGATTGCGAGATCCCCCTCGTTCTTCGCGGCCTGGCCTAGGATATGCCGTATCTCGCTCCAAAGCTCCTTCAGGTTCTGCGAGTTCAAACGGATGAAGTTGTTGGGGTTGTTGATCTCGTGAGCAACCCCTGAGACGAGCGTACCGAGGGATGCCAGCTTGGCCGCCTGGAAAAGCTCCTTTTCATGCTCTCTCGCGCGCTCTTCGGCCCGCTTGCGCTCGGTGAAATCCCGGGTCACCCCGATGAGACGGACTATGCGGCCGGTTTCCTCCCGCACGGGCACCAGCGTAGTGGAGTAGTGGGCCCGGCCGCCCGGGAGGTCAAGGGTCTCCTCAAAGCTCATAGGCTTTCCTGCCTCGAATGCACCGCAGATTGTCGGCATTCACTCTTTCCGCGATCTCCGGAGCAAGATACTCATCAGGGAACCTCCCCACCACCTCCGCCGCGGATATCCCCAGCATCTTTTCCTGCGCGGGATTGTAGCTCAGCGTCCGAAAGAGTCGGTCCGGCGTCACCTCGACGACGAAGATGCCGTCCGATGTGTTCTCGAAGATCTCGCGGTACCGCGCCTCGCTGTCGCGCAACGCCTTTTCCATGCGCCGGCGATCCGTCATGTCGCGGGAGATCGTCAGGAGGCATTTCTCGCCGTCGATCTCCACGGTCCGTGACGACAGGAGCGCGTGGCGGGTGGTCCCGTCTTTCCGCCGAAGGGATGCCTCGAATCCCGAGGCCTCCCCTTCTTCCTCCAGGAGCCGGACCCACTCCGCTCGCTCCCGCGGATTCACCCAGATGCCGAGCGCGTCCGGCAGGGACGAACGGCCGATGGCTTCTTCACGGGAGTAGCCGTTCGCTTTCGTGAAGCCGAGGTTCGCTTCCAGGATGACGCCGTTGGAGATCCGGCTGATGGTGATGGAATCCGGGCTCGCATGAAATGCCTTGGAGAACTTTTCCTCGGATTGGCGCAGCGCCCTTTCGGTCCTCCGGTTTTCCGTGATGTCACGAGCCACACCGATTATCCGGTAGATGCTCCCCGAAGCATCCCTGACGGGAACGAGCGTTGTATGCCACGAAAACAGTCCGGCGGGCAGCGCGATCTCCTCTTCGAAACTGATCGGCGCTCCCGCTTCCAGGCATTTCTCATTGTGGGCGGTCACTGCGCGAGCGGTTTCCGGGGCAAAGAGCTCCTCGTTGAACCTGCCGACCGCTTCGGCGCTGGAGATCCCCACCATCCTTTCCATGGCAGGGTTGTACGCGGCAATGCGAAACCGGCGCTCAGGGGTCACGTCGACCACGAAAATGCCGTCCCACGTGTTCTCGAAAATCTCCCGGTAGCGACGCTCACTCTCACGGAGAGCTTCCTCCGCTCTGTTCCGATCAGTCGTGTCGATGGGGAGGGCAATCAGACGGCAAATGCGGCCGTTCGCATCGCGCACTGGTACGAGCGATGTGTGAACCGACAGGCGTCCTGACGGCATGTCGATCACCTCGTCGAAGCTCGTTGTCGAGCCCGTCTCCACACATGTGCGATAGTTGGCATTGAGCTCTCCCGCGACGTCTGGCGGCAGGACTTCCTCAACGAGCTTCCCCGTCACCTGGACGGCCGACAGGCCTGTCATCCTTTCCACCGCCGGGTTGGCGGCGACCACCCTGAATCTGAGGTCTGCTGTAACGTCGAAAAGAGCAATGCCGCTGGTGCTGTTCAGGAATATCTCCCGGTATCGCTGCTCGCTCTCCGTGAGCGCCGCCGCGATTCGAAGGGACTCGATTGCCGGGCCCGTCAGGGACGCAAGAATCCTGCCAAGCTCGAGGTCCTCCGGTTCGAATGGCGGGGACTCCCGGTTGTGCAGAGAAACAAACCCAACGACTTCGCCGCCTGCGTGACGAAGGGGAAAGACAAGGGCGGATCCGTCGCCGTACCCCGGCCATCCGCTCCCCGCCAGGTCTGCATCAAAGCTCCTGATGAGGAGGGGCTCGCGTGCTCTTTCCGCTTTCTCCAGGGCGCTGCCTGCCGCAGCGGAAGACCCAGCGAGTGCGGGGCGTGACCCGGGTCAAGGCATCCCCGCAGCACCAGCGTCGGTCCCTCTCGCGAGTAGAAGCTCCCGCCGCGCGCTCCGGTCAGTCGCCCGTATTCTTCAAGAACCTCGCCTGCCAGATGCTCGAGGCCGGGAAGCGAGGCAAGGCGCGCCACCGAATCGAGGAGACCGCGGAGCTTTTCGTTGAGCCCTGCCGACATATTCATTGCAATCCTTCCACAAATCTATTGAAAGGCGCATCAAAAGCAAGGGAACGGGCATTCAATGCCGGGGAAAGTAGATCGTGAAGACCGTTCCCCAGCCCGGCTCGGAGTCCACGTCGATGTAGCCATCGTGCTGATTCACAATGCCGTAGACAGTGGAAAGCCCGAGGCCGGTTCCTTTTCCCATCTCCTTGGTCGTGAAGAACGGCTCGAAAACACGCTTCCGCGTGGCCTCGTCCATCCCTGTACCCGTGTCGCTCACCGTCAGGGAAACGTAATCACCGGCCTTTGCTCCCGGGCGACTGCGCGTCCACTCCTCGTCCAGGACGGCGGTCTGAAGGGAAAAAGTGAGGACCCCGCCGGCGGGCATCGCGTCCTGCGCGTTGATGGCGAGGTTCATCAGGACCTGCTCCACCTGCCCGACGTCCACCGTGACGAGCCCGACGTCTTCAGCGCACTCCACGCGTATCTCCACAGTCGTCGCGATGGTCCGGCGAAGGAAGACCTGGAAGTCCCGCACCACGACGCGAAGGTCGACGACGGACTTGGCCAGGCGCTGCATCCGGCTGAAAGCAAGGAGCTTGTGCGTCAGGTCGCGGATGCGCCTGGCAGCGCCAAGGATGACCAGGCCCGCCTCCTGTTTCGCCCCCTCCCCATCGCCCTGGAGGAGCTCCGAGTAGCCAAGGATGGGCGTCAGGAGATTGTTGATGTCATGGGAGATCCCGCCTGCCAGACGCCCCACGGATTCCATCTTCTGGGCCTGGCGAAGCTGCTCTTCCAGTCGCGCCCTCTCTTCCTCCGCCTGCGTTCGCTTGGTGATGTCCACCACGCTGACCAGCGTTGTGGAGAGCCTGTCATTGTCCGCGGGGACGTAGAAATGCATGATCACGTTCAACCGACGTCCCGTCCTGCTGAGAACGGTCGTTTCTATGTCATGCTGCTTGCCATGTTCAGCTCTGGCAATCGCCTCCGGGACGAAGCCGGCAAGCGCGGCCGGATCGAAGGTGACGTCCAACGGCCCGAGGAGCTCCTCACGGGATTTCGCCTCGAACAATCGAACCGTCGTCTCGTTGACATCCACCACCGTCGCCAGGTGCAGCGCGCGGGCAACGAACTCGGGGTGGGCGTCGATGTACCCCGCGAGGTCCTGGTGCCCCTGGTCATGAAGCACGGAGAGAGCGGTACGCAGCCTCGACGTGTCTACCTCCCAGAGGGAGACTGCGGAACGGTGGAATATCGCGCGGTAGCGTATTTCGCTCCGCCGGAGGGCCTCCTCCGCCTCCTTGCGGTCGGAGATGTCGCGCATGACGCCCCAGATCCGGATCAGGGCCCCGGAATCGACCACGCCGCTCACGCTGTTCAGGAGCCAGCGGACCTTCCCCTTCGAGTCCGAGCGCGAGCTTTCCGAGCTGGCGATCTGGAACGAGGCCCGGATCATGGCATGCAGCGAATCGATGCTTGCCGGGTCTGCGCGGGGGAGCCACACCCCCGGGTCCGCGCCAAGGATATCCTGCTCACTGCGGCGCCCCAGCATCCGCACCGCCGCTTCGTTGCACTCCGCGAGCACGAAGTGTCGATAGAACCACTCCACCTGGTCGTCTTCCGAGATGCTCAGGGGCATTGGCGCGCGCGCTTCGAAACGGAAGATGCCAGCCGCGTTGTCTGCCACGAAAGCCCGGTAGCGGGCCTCGCTTTCAGCAAGGGATGCGAATGACCTGCGGAGCGCCGCCGCCATGACGTTGAAAGAAGCGGCAAGCTGTCCGATCTCGTCGGTCCCTTCCAGCTGGATGGTCCGTGAGAGGTCCCCGGCCGCAAGGGACCGCGCCATGCCGTTGAGGAGCACCAGGGGCGCCGTCACGCGCCGGGCCAGGAGCAGGGCGACAAAAACGGAGAGCAGGAGGAACACGGCGACAAGGATCGCCGTGGACCGCATGTCGTCGTAGATGTGCTGCGCGAAGTCGGACTCCGGCACCACTTCGGCAATGAGCCAGTCCAGGCCCGGCCCGCCCCGAAAAGGAGAGACGTACATGATCTGCCGCTGGTGTCCGATGTCCAGTGAGAGCTGGCGCGCGGCTCCCATAGTGTCGCCGGTCCGCAACTCCCGCGCGATTTTCCGCGCGCCTGTGCGCACCACCGGATCATCGCTCGCGGAGGCAAGAAGGCGCTCAAGACGAGGGCCATTCGTGGCGAAGGGGCTCGCCACGGTGGATGCCGCCACGAGCATTCCGGAGCGGTCCAGGATGAACGCCTCGCTGTGCTCCGTCACTCGAATGCTTTTCAGGAACGTCCCCATGGCCGTCAAGGTGAGTGTCACATCCAGGACGCCGCGGAGCTGTCCATTCGATGCGTAGAGAGGTTTGACGGCATCTATTCCCGCGTCCCCGCTCGTCATCAGGTAAACCTCGCTCCACGTGGCAGCCCGGGCCCGCGCGGCATCCTGATACCACGGCCGCATGCGGGGGTCATATGTCTGCTGGGAGTGGTAGAACAGCTCGCCTCGACTCCCGCGTTCATCCAGGGCGTAAGCGTCGAAGTAGTACCCGGTTCCCTGTCCTGACAGCGCGATTGCAAGAGGGAATCCCATTATCCCTCTGCCAACCGCGACGCTCTCCCTCTGCTCGTCGCTGTACCCCACGGATGTAACGTTCTCGAACCTGTCGATTTCCGCCCTGAATCTGCGCGCCAGCCTGTCAGTACTGACGTCCGTGACGTCGCCCAGACCGAAAGCAAACGAATTGAGATCATTTATCATCGACGCGGTTGAAACATAGGTCTCCAGGTGCTGCCGGATATTAGCCATGGACTGGCGGCCCAGCTGGCTTGCAAGCTCGCGGATCGAAACCTGGCCGTTGCGAAAGGTGAAGAACCATGTCACCCCCGCGGTCAGCGTCAGAAGTATCACAATTGTCGCCGTGATGACGATGCGCAGGGACGAGTGCGAAAAAGCGCGGCGCACGATCGTTGTCATGTCGCCTGACTCCTGTGCCTGACAGTGAATTGCGCCACCAGCTTCTGCATCTGCTGCCCCATCCTCCTTCGAAGACGGCAAATGCAACACGCGTGCCAATCCGGGGAAAAAATCGGCCTTTCGTGAGATCGCGAGCCAATAGCTTTTGGAGAAAGAAATTAGGATATCCCGCGACCGTGGACTCAGACTGTTGCTCATGGCTTCATAAGCAAAGGGGTGTGCCGAAAGAGCACCGCGGAAGAGGACTGCTACGGTAAGACGGGACTGCCTATTCGAGGGGCCCGATCACCGTTTCATCTTCCCCGACCCAGATTCGGATCCTCCGGGCATCCACGGAAAAAAGCGCGTGCGAGCCAAGACTGAGCGATGGGAAAATGACTGGATTGCCGTCCCCCACCCTGCATGGCGACACACACGGGCTTTCCAGGAACCACTCACCGGCTCCCGGCCTGAGCGTCACCTGGCGTGCCGGGAGAAGGTCGATGTCATACGCGCTGAAGTCCCCGTGGATGAGCTTTTCCGCAATTGCAACCAGATCAAGGGCCCACGGATCCGGGTGTCGTTTGAAGGAAGAGGCGAGTCTCTCCGCGTTGACAAGGGAGGCGTCGAAACCGCGCTCCGTGAAGGTCTTGAAAATGAGGGCCAGGGGCCCCTCCTGCCACGAAAGGGCGAGATGAGGGGGCTTGCCTGTGTCAGTACAATCCACCGGGCAAACCCCTCCGGCCGGCCGCAGAAGCCCCAGAGCGCGGCCGGCGACCGGGTATGCAAGGACGGCGGTGTTGAGCGCCTTCGAACAGGAGATCACCGTGGGCTGGTGCGGGTCCGTGACAGCGCGGCGTTGCCATCTGCCGGCGAGAGTCCGGGAAGACCAGGTCGAAGCCGAGGTCAGGGAATGCCCGGACCCAATGCTCGGGAGGCTCAGGGATGGTGACGGACAGGTCAGCTTCCGGCCCGAGAAATGAGCAGGATGCGGCAAGGCAGCACAGCAGGAGAGGGACCACGCGCGGCGGCGTTGTCACATTCGGAATCAACGCCGGTGAATGCCCGCCGCTTGTCCTCGCTCAGGAATGGGCGTGGGTCTGCGCCTTGTAGAGGCCCCGGATCTCGTTGAGGATTGCCAGGTAGTCGGGTGAGCGATAATCCGGATATGTCCACTCCAGGGGTCGGAAGCTCCCCTTGTGGTACAGCAGGGTCACCTCGGCGTAGATTCCACTGGAGAGAGGAATCCTGTGCGCGCTCTCCTTCGTGGTAACGAGGACGAAGCGGCTGAGACAAAGGAGCCCCGGATCGATGTTGACCTTCCTGGCGTCCCCTTCGCGGAAACGCTCTTCCACCCTGTTGGTCTGGAGCTTGATGTCAGCAATCAGGGAGGGGTCCACGAGCCGTCGGAAGGAAACGAAGAACCGCTGGATCCCCGGCCCCATTTCATTGTCGTAATAGTCGGTGTAGGAAAAGGGCATGCACGGACTGCACAGATCAGGAGGGCCCCACGTCTCCCCGAGGACTCCGAGGAGCTCCTGCTCCCTCTGCGGCCGCGAGATGAGAACTGCCATGACAAGCTTCTCCGGAAGGAATTGCGTCGCTTCACCCATTCCCGCGCTCGTCCACCCTGGCTCGCATTGCGTCCCCTCCGACTTTACCGTATAATTGGTGATAATGGAAGGATCAGGAGAGTTCTTGCAGCAACTCACGGAGGCGCTGTCCGCACGGAACCGCTGGCTGGAAGGCACCCAGATTCCGCGGCTGAAGGAGCTTCTCCTGACATACCAGAACATGTTCGAGAGCATCATGAGCATGCTGATCAAGAAGGGCCTGCTTCGCGAAGACCCGTACCATTATGAGCAGGATCCGACAGACATCACGGTGCCCAGCGATGCTCCCCTGGCGGACTTCGAGAACGCCGACGAGACAAGCTACCGCCTGGCGGCTTTCCGCAGGCAGCTCAAGTTCGTGACTGAGCTGGACCTCAACCTCGGCGGGCTGAAGCTCAGCAGGCTGAAAAAGCTCTCCGCCCTCCTTTCCTATGTCAACTGGTCGGAGCTCGGTGAGAGCTCCAGCAGCCCCACCACACGGTCATTCGCGCGCGCCTTCATGAAAGTGGTGCTGGGGGGAGACGCCATGGCGGCGCAGATCCTCAAGGACCACGAAGGTCAGATCGCCCGGGCGTTCCGTGAAAGCAGGGGGGTCATTGCGGACATCGCCTCCTATCACCGAGAATCCTGGAAGGCGGAGCTTCGCCGCGCCGTGCTCCCCCTGGTTCCCCTGGAGCCCGCGGCTCAGGGGAGGAGGGAGGAGATCCTGCGCGCCATGCGAAAGATCTACGGAAAAGAAAGGCAGGGTCTTCCCTGGTACCCGGCTCTTGCGCAGGAGCTGGTCGCGGAGGAGGTCGAAAGCGATGCGGCGGCGCGAAAGGAACGGCTCCTCGCATCGCTTGTCATCCCGGAACCCGCGCCGGTTCAAAAGGCCGTCGAGCAGCGGGAAGGCAAGCCCATCCTGATGGAGGCCGTGAGGATCCTCGCCCGGCCTCACGAGGAGCTGGTCACTGCCGTGGAGTCCCTCTCGGAGACCGAAAGGCTTTTCCAGGTCCGCGACGGCGGCCTGGGAAACGCGTTGCGACGCCTCTTCGGGTTGAGCCCGAAGCAAAAGACAGACACGCACACATACGAGATCCAGTTCTCCGAACCGGCTACGGGGACGACCAGGACGGAGAAGATAAGCTTCCCGCAGTTCGCCGAAGAGGCGCGGAAGAAGGCGACCCTTCTTGCAGCCATTGCGGCGGGGTCAGGGCCGGCCTACAAGCGGCTGGAAAAAACGGCGGAGACGCCGCTGGCGGCGTTCCTGGACAAGCAGCTCAACGAGCTTCTTCTCATCCACCGACGGCTGGCCGGCTTCAACACGCTTTTCCAGGCAAAGGCCTCGCAGGCCGGAAAGCAGGGCGTGCGGGGAATCAAGCTGGAGCTTCTTGCCATACGGAACAGCCTCGTGAAGGCCAACCAGCGGCGCCACGAGTTCGGTCAGAGGGCGGAAGAGGCAAAGCAGAAGCCGCTGAACGGAGCACACGCGGAGGCGCCGCAGAAGTCACCCGCCTGATCCGCGGGCCGCTTGCGGGCATCATCATAGCCAGGCAATGAACGACGACGGCTATTTCCGCCAGATTCTCGGCATCCCCCCGGAGGCGACACGAGACCAGGTCCGGCAGGCGTATCGGCGCCTCGTCATGGAAAATCACCCGGACAGGTTCCCGCCTGAAAAGAAGCCGCTCCAGGATTTGGCCATCATCACCTTGACGGAAGCCTACACGGCGCTCATGAGCGCTCCCCTGCCGGAGGCCACTCCGGCGCCGGCCTCCGCCCCTGCCGCCGCCAGGAGATCCAGCGGGCAAGGCGTCCGGCGGACCTCCCGAGACCTCGCGGACGGGACCGCCCTGGCGTCCCACGGGGACCCATCGTATGCCTACTACAAGCAGGGCTTCATCAACTTCTCACTTGCCATCCACGGAATCGCTGAGATCAACCGCAGGATCGCGGCCGGCCGCGTGCCTCGATTCACCCGCCGCTACACTGCCAGGGAGGACATTGCAAGCAGCCTCGCTTTCCTTCGGGCAGCGCACGGGTATTTCTCCCGGGTGGTTGATGAGCATCCCCGCAGCGTCTGGAGCTCGGATGCCGGGGCAAAGCTGCGGCGGATCGAACGGTTCACGAAGCTCTACCGGCGGATCCTCGCGAACCTGAGCAGGCGTTGAGAGCCTCCGCCCCTGGCATCGCACCGACTTCTATCCTGCCCTGTAGGTTCCCAGCACGCGCAGGTCCTCGGTGACCGGCTTCAGCTCAGCCATGCACTTTCCGAGCACTCCCGGGTCTGACGGCAGGTCCACGTCGATGTAGAAGAGGTACTGCCACGGCTTTCCGAGGATGGGGCGGGACTCGAGCTTCTTCATGTTGAGGCCCTGGTCGGCGAGCACCTGGAGAGCGCGGAAGAGGGCGCCGGGCTGGTCTGCAACGGAGAAGCAGAAGGATGCTTTTCCCTTTTCCCGCGGTCCCGGCGGGCCTTGCGTCTCAGTCTCTCGGGCAATCACGAAGAACCGGGTATAGTTCTGGACGTTGGTTTCCAGGCCCTGCCGGAGAACGGCAAGACCGTAGACTTCCGCGGCTTCCGCGCTCGCGATGGCAGCGTTGTCCCGTGAGCCTTTCTCCGCCACGAATCGCACGGCTCCAGCGGTGTCGTAGAAGGCCACGCGCTCCCAGGCAGGGTGCTCGTCAAGAAACCTGCTGCACTGGGCAAGCCCCTGCGGATGGGAGTACACCCTGCGGATATTTTCGATCTTCGCGTCCGGCAGCCCGATGAGGTTGTGCTCGATGCGGATCTTCTGCTCCCCGACGATCCTGACATCGGGAAACTGCAGAAGAAGGTCGTAGTTCTGATGAATCGAGCCGGTCAGGGAGTTCTCGATGGGGATCATCCCGAACCCTGCCCTGCCCTCCAGGACGGCTTCGAAAACGTCGGGAAACTCAGGCACGGGAAGGGCCTTCACCTCGCCGGCAAACCAGTGGCGGATGGCTTTCTCACCGTACGCCCCCCGCTCCCCCTGGTAGGCCACAACCGCGCCGTCCGCGTGCGCAGCGGATCCGCCGGCATATCCAGCGCCTCTTCCGATTTCCACGGCGCGTTCCCCGGCTGCCCTCGCGGGCGGCTCGGGCAGTCGCGCCAGCTCCTTGCCGAGCACGGGAGCCATGGCCTCGATGTCCCGCATCAGCTTCTCGAACTGCTCCGGGTACAGGGACTGCGGGACCGTCGGAAAGGGCCTTCTCAGGATCGATGTGGACTTCCACGGTGATCCCGTCCGCCCCGGCGGCTACCGCGGCCAGGGCCATGGGGCTCACCTTGGCCCGAATCCCCGTGCCATGGCTCGGGTCGACGATGATGGGAAGGTGGCTCAGCTTCTTCACCACGGGAATGGCGGAAAGGTCCAGGGTGTTCCGGGTGGATGTCTCGAAGGTGCGGATGCCGCGCTCGCACAGGATGACGTCATCCGTGCCCGCGGCCAGCAGGTACTCCGCGGACATGAGCAGGTCCTGGATGGTGGCGGCAAGTCCCCGCTTGAGGAGCACCGGCTTGCCCAGGCTGCCGACGCGCTTCAGCAGCTCGAAGTTCTGCATGTTGCGCGCGCCGATCTGGAGCACGTCCACGTAGTCGCGCATGAGATCAGCGTACTCCGGGGAGACGATCTCCGAGACAACCGCCATGCCGTAGGCCTGGCCCGCTTCCTTGAGGTATTTCAGGCCCTCCTCACCGAGGCCCTGAAACGCGTAGGGGGATGTGCGGGGCTTCCATGCGCCGCCGCGGAAAAGGACCGCCCCGGATTCGCGCACGCGTTCGGCGCATTCCATTGTCTGCTGGCGGCTCTCCACGGCGCACGGTCCCGCAATCGCAATGATCCGCAGGCCTCCAATGCGAACGGTGCCCGCCGGGCCCCGGACCGAGATCACCGTGTCGTCCTTGCGGAACTCCCGGGAGGCGAGCTTGTAGGGGGAGGAGATGGGAATGACTCGCGCGACGCCGGGGAGCAGCTCTACCTCGCGGATGTCGATCCCCGAGATGCCGACGGCTCCCAGGATCGTTTCCTCCTGGCCCACGATCTCACGGATCGTGTAACCGCGCGAGCTCAGGAACTCCCTGATGTGATTCTTATCCTGCTCCCGGATGGTGCGCTCGAGAACGATGACCATGATGGATTTCCTTTGCGGCTGTCACCCCAGGCGGGGTGCTGCGACCGTCACCCGGTTTCGGCCCTTCTCCTTTGACTGGTAGAGGGCCCGATCCGCCTCGCGGATGATCTCCGACGGGGCATACGCGGATTCGGGATCGAACTCGGTGACGCCCACCGAAATGGTGACATGCAGGGGCGGGCCGCCATTTGAGCTTGGAAACGCGAAGGTCTCGATCTTTCTTCGGATCCTCTCCGCCACGACCATGGCGCCCTTGATGTCGACCGCCGGAAGGATGATGGCGAACTCTTCCCCTCCATAGCGCGCGGGGAAATCCACCTGGCGGATGGACCGGGTGAGCTGTCGGGCTATCTCGCGGATGATGCGGTCTCCCTGCAGGTGCCCGTAAACGTCGTTGAACTTCTTGAAGTGGTCGATGTCGAACATGAGGAGGCTGAACGTGGACTTGTAGCGGCGCGCGCGTTCCAGCTCCTCTTCAAGGGTCTTCTCGAAGAAATGGTGAGAGAAGAGCCCCGTCATCCGATCCGTGGTGGCCTGGCGAAAGAGGCTTGCATTCTCGATGGCAATGGAGGCAAAGCGCACGATGCGGGTGACATATTGCAGGTCTGAAAGGCCGTACGGTGTGCCGCGTCCGTTGCCCGGCAACAGCAGGATGCCGATGGAGCCCTTGTCCGTGCGCAGGGGCACGATCATGTCGACTCCCATCTCGGCAAACCGCTCCACGACGATCCTGTCCGGGAAGTTGTCGCGAAAATAGGAAAAGGGGATCTGGTTGTACTCGTCCTTGTCCAGGAACGCGAGGATGGGCAGGACGGAGGGCAGCTCGAGGGAGAGGTCCTCTCTCTTCACGCCGCGGTAGAAAATGACCAGCGGGGCGCTTTCCTCCATGTCCCCCGGAAGGAGAACGGTGACAGTCTCCATCTGGAACTTGGACACAAAGCTCCAGACCACGTTCTTGATGACGTTCTCGATGTCGAGCTGTGCAGTGATCTGGAAGGCGATCTCGATGATCTCCTTCAGATCCTGATTCTCCCTGTCGAGAGGCACTCCGTGAAGCTCGTCGACAAGTCCGTTGCTCATTAGGGCCAGAGTATACTCCAGCCGGGGTCCCTTGCCAAGTTTTCCCGCCGGCGGGAGCCGGCGGAGCCAGCGGGAGCCGGCAGGGCCGGCGGAAGACTCCTTCAGGGAGCGGATTGCAGGCGCGGATCCATGGGATAGAAGACGAGACCCGAGACCGGCTTCGGATAGAAATATGTCGATTTGCGCGGCATGCGCTCGTCGTTCTCCGCGATGGCGAGCACGTCCCCGAGGGCCGTAGAGTTGAGCACCAGCGCCACCTGGATTTCCCCGGCGTGGACTTTCCCCAGCGCCTCGTCAATATCCTTCGTATAGGAGATGTTGGTCGCGAGGCTGAGCTGTTCCTCCGTGATCCCCAGGATCTGTTCCAGGATCAGGGTGTTGAGGATGTTCACGTCCAGGAGCTTCCACTGGGAGGAGAAATCCAGCCCGACCAACTCCTCATACGCCTCCTCGTCCCGCAGGGTGAGCAGGTAGTAGCCCACCGTGTTCTGGATGAAAGCGCCAATCTTGTGCTCCCCGGCCTCGACGCTCCGCAGGTCCCGCAGCCAGCGCCGGCGCACCTCGGGCTCGTCCCCGTCGCGAAAGGGGTACTTCTTCACATGGAAGTGCTCCAGGATGGACGCACCCAGCCGGTACAGGCTCTCCACCTGGATGCCGTGCAGCATGCGATGGGTCGGCAGGATGGTGAGCCCCTCGTGCTCGGAGTTCACCAGGAACATCATGATGTATTCCCAGGGAGCATCGGGGCCCGCATCCGGGAACCGTGCACGCATGCGGTCCCGGATTGTCAGCATGGTCTGGTAGCGATGGTGGCCGTCCGCGATGTAGATCTTCAAGCGCTTCATGGTGCGGTGGATGACTTCGCAGCTCTGCGCATCCGTGAGGCGCCACATGCGATGGCGCACCCCCGCGGACTGCTCGAGGAAGTCGATGATCGGCGCCTCCATTTCCTGCGCGTCGAGGATGTTGTCGATGATGTATGCCTTGTCCTGGTAGAGGCTCCAGATGTACTCGAACTGGGTGGCGGCGGTCTCCGTCAGCCTGATCCTGTCCTCCAGCGGTCCCTTGATCACCTTTTCATGGGGCAGGATCCGTCTTTCCTCGTAGTCGCGCAGCTTCACCGCGCCAATGAACCCGCGCACCCGCCGAGGCCCGGCATCCGGCAGGTCGAACTCCTGCTCGTACACCCAGAAGGAAGGCCGCGCGGTCAGGCGCAGGATGCCCTGCTCCCGCCACTGGGCAAGCAGGTCCCGGGCGCGGGTGTAGCGATTGTCCTTTTCGTTGTCGCTGGCGGCTGTCTTTCCCAGGATGAGGCGGACCACGTTGTGCGGGTGCTGCCCGTAGTAGGCCTCCTGCTGGGAAGCGGAAATGACATCGTAGGGCTGCGACAGGCACAAGCCGACGTCCGGCACAACCGCGGGGTCGTAGTGGAGGGCCCGAAATGGCCGAACATCGTTTACAGAGTCTGGCACGCGCTCGGTCTCCTGGTGCGCGAACCTTAAATCAGAAGGCAGCGGGGGTCAAGTTGCCGAGCTCTGCTACCACCGGGCGTCGAACGATCCCCAGGCGAGCCGCATGCCGAGGATGGGCGAATATTGAGCGATCTGCGCCCCGATGCCCTGGTGGTCTACATCGGCAAGGCCCTGCATTCCGGCGTACGCGGAAAGCTGCATCCATGGCGTGACCGCGATGCCCAGCTCCAGGCTCGCCTCCCCGAAGAGGACCACGTGACTGCTCCGGGTCCCTGAAAAGGTGGACGACACCGCACCGAGGCCCGTCCAGAGGTTGGCGGCAAAAGTGAACGGCCCCGTGCGGCTTTCCTGCCCCACGATAACCCCTCCCACTCCGCCGGCGAGGGAGTCAGTGCCGGAGGGGGAGTAGAGGGCATAGCCGAATCCGCCCGTCCTCGTACCGCCGCTGCTCACCCCGTAGCCGAACCCGCCGACCTCGCTCGTCGACACGGTGGCATTGCTGAGACCCGAAATGGTGCGCTGGTCGCTCCACGTGACGCCGCCCGCGCCTCGCGCGAACGCAAGGGAGACGGGCAGGGCCAGGACGGCAACGGTGATCAGGATGGTTCGTGAGGTGCTCATGACAAGTCTAACCCCGTCTCACCGGGCGGGCGTCACCTTGTCAGCTCGCGGGTGATATCGACTTTTCGTAGACCCGGTAGGTCTTGACCCGGTCCAGGGCCAGCTTTTCCAGCGCGTTCCTGATCCGAAAATTGTCCTCCAGGATGTAGTTCGCTTCGAGCCTGCGAATCCTGGGAGACAGCGCGCGAAAGATCTGGAGGTACAGGAGCACGTCCAGTCCCTTGCCCTGGTACTCGGGCAGCACCGCAAGACCGAACAGCCGGTAGTCAGGGACCCGCCGGACCTCGAAGAGCAGCTTGAGGAACCCTGCAGGGAACAGGCGCCCGCCGACCTGGCGCAGGATCATGTTGATGTCAGGGAAGCCGAGGGCGAAGCCGACGGGTTTTCCGTTGTCCTCCACGAACCAGACCGCGTCAGGGTCCGCGATGGGGCGCAGCCTGCGAAACATTTCCTGGAACTCTTCGCGCTCCAGGGGCACGTAGCCCCAGTTGCCCCGGAGCGCAACGTTCGAGATCTCCATGATTGCATCCGCGTCGCGGGCCAGATCTTTCATGGAGATCTTTCGGACCTGGAAACCGGGGTTGCGGGAAAGCAAGCGGTCCGCGAAATCCCAGAACCTGCGGGGAATGGTGTAATTGCGCTCCGTGCTGGCCTCGTATGCCAGCAGGTCCTTCGCCTTGCGATAGCCGAGCTGCAGCATGAAATCGTTGTAGCGGGGCGGGTTGTACGGCGCCATGAAGACGGGAGGCGCGTGGAAGCCGTCTGCAAGGAAGCCCCAGCTCTCCGAAATGGGATGGATGGGTCCCCGCACCGTGGTCATCCCGCGCTGCCGGAGCCATGACACGGCGGCGGAATCCAGCGCGGCGGCCGCGGCAAGGTCGTCAACGCATTCGAAGGCCCCGAAGAATCCTGTCCCGTTGCCATAGAAGGAATTGAAGGCGCGGTCAACGTACACGAGGCTTCTTCCCAGGATGGAGGAGCCTTCCTCCGCAAGGAGCAGGGTGTAGTCGGAGTGCGCCAGAATGGCATTCTTCTTCGGGGAGTATGCGCCCCGTTCATCCACCCACAGCGGCGGCGACCAGAGGGGATCATTCCGGTAGATGGTCCGGGGGAAGAGGACGAATCGCTTGAGGTCCGCCTTCGTTGCGACTTCGTGGACACGCATCAGGGCACTGCCATCTTACGGCGCTGTGGCCGACTCAGCAAGGGCGGGGAGCACCGCCTATTCGTGCCCGACGGTCCCTCCTCCAAGAGAGGTTTGGGCACCGGAGTAGCATCAGCTCAGCGATCGTTTTCTTTTCCAAAGTTCAACGAGGAGCTCCCGGTAGATTTCAATAGTTGCGTCGTAGAATTGCACCAAGCCAAGGATATCCGCGTTGGCCTTCAGCATCTGGAGCCGGCGAATTCTGCTGATAAGGTTCGCTTCGGCAAGGCCGAGAATCTCTTCCAAAGCATCTCCTCTACCCCGTTTGCCCTTTGATCCTTAACGTAAACCACCAAGGGAACAGAGAGAGTCACTTGCGTAACTTTACAGAAAGAATAAGAGGAGCTACCAGGAACAACGACAGCATTCGACCCGACGCTCGCTCACTTAATCAGCAAGCGTGTCAGACAAGTGGTTTCACCGCAGCCGCCAAGCGCCATCGCGGGTTAGCTTACCACGGGTTCGAAAACATCTCAGTCGATCTCGCGCTGGGCAGCTGATCTTGTTGCCGTACACATGTTCCATCTGGCGCGGAACACATGTTCCATCTGGCACGAATCGAATCCGAAGCTGATCAAATAAGTCTCGAATTTTGCGCATCAAATATGACCATAATGGTTGTTTATTAATACGAGACGACCCATTTTCCTGCTGGCACACGACTTGCTTCCTTACCTGCGAGGATAGGAGGGAATTATGGCAAGGCCTGTTACTCTTGAAGATGCTCTTGCCCTCATGATGGCAGGGGAGTTCGAATCGGCGCACGAGCAGATCGTGCGTAGCCGCAAGGCCAGCGTGTTGGGAACTCTTCTCCCGAGGCTTCTGGCCCAGAGAGGAGGCGTGAGCGGCCTGGTAAAGCAAATCTTCTTTCTTGCGACCCAGGTAAGCGCCTTCGATCTGAAGCTTACGTTCGCCAGCTCCGAGATGGGTTGCACATCGAAGGAACTTGAGGAGAGGAGCGGTTCGATCAGCGCCTCGATTGGAGAGACCAGCAGCGCGATCAAGGAGATCGCCACTTCGAACAACGATCTCGCGGAGGCGCTGAACAGCATCTCCGAGGAATCCCGTGTGGTGAGCGAAAACACGCGCGCAAGCAGAGAGAAGCTTGTCACAATGAAAACACACAACGCCCGGCTGACTCGAGGTATCCCGCGCTATGGCGGGCAATCTCGAAGACCTCTTCAAGATCCTCGACGCGGTCAGGGCCACGATCGAGGGCGTTTTCGACATCTCCGACCAGACCAACATGCTCGCGCTGAACGCCTCCATCGAAGCCGCTCGTGCTGGGGAGTCGGGCAGGGGATTCGCCGTGGTCGCGGACGAGGTGCGGCGGCTCTCCGAGACCACAAAGTCGAAGGTTCAGTCGATCGACGAATCGCTCAAGCGGCTTCGCGTGGCCTCCGAAAAGACCTCCGTAAGTTCTCACGAGACCGTGGACGAGGTGGCTGGCATCAACGGTGCCATCGAGTCGATCGCGGGGGCTTTCTCCAGAGACACAGACGCCATCGACAAGATTGCCCAGGATCTCGCGACTATCTCGGCGCGCAACGAGGAATTGAGTGCGGCGCTCGAGGAAATGACCGCGACCGTCTCTTCGATCTTCAGTGAGGCAAAGGGCCTCAACGAGCTCGGTCAAAAAACCAGCTCGGCGGGTGCGTCGATCCAGGAGACCGCACGTCTGATGGAGAAGATCGAAAACGAGGTGACACAACTCGCCGGCGAGGGAGGCGAGCTTGCGGCCGACCCAATCCTCCGGCTGTCAAATGACGACCTGATCGCCGCCGTTGATGCTGCGGTGGCCGCGCACACGAAGTGGATGGATGATCTCGGTTCGATGGTGGAGGCCATGACGATCCTGCCACTCCAACTCGACGATCACCGCTGCGGATTCGGGCATTTCTACCATTCCGTTCATCCTCGCGCAGCCGCGGCCGAAGAGATCTGGAAGTCCGTGGGAGAGAATCACCATGCGCTGGACGCCGGGGGCGGTGCGGTTCTGCAGGCAATCAAAGACGGGAATAGACATGTGGCCCAAGCCGGCTTCCGGCAGGCGCAGTTGCTCTCGAAGCGCATCGTGTCAGCCCTCGGCGAATTACGGTTGCTTGCCGAGAAGATGAAGACGAAGAATGAGAGCATTCTCTGATGAGCCGCTCGTCGACTGCGACGCGACGAGCGTGTAGAAAGCCTCCTCCGTCTTCGGTGGCGAACGGAGTGGTTTCGCCTATTGCCTGTCCAATATCTCGCGCGCCGCAGTGAGCAGTTCTGTGGCACTGAAGGGCTTCTGCAGGAAGTCGATTCCTGCCTCAAGAATCTCGTGATGCGAAATCACACTCGCGGTGTACCCTGAGATGTAAAGAACTCTTGCGGTGGGAGATATCTCTCGAAGCTTGAGTGCAAGCTCCTTTCCGCTCATTCGCGGCATCACGACATCAACCACCAACAACGCGACTGAGACGTTACGCGCCCGTACGGCGGCCAAGGCCTCTTCTCCCCCTGACGCTTCGATGACAGTATACCCCGCCTTCTCCAGAGCAATTCTTGCAAGCCTTCGAACCGCAGAATCATCGTCCACAAGGAGGATTGTCTCCGTCCACCGGGAAGCAGCCACTGGAGCCGGTGCGACCAGGGGCTTGTCAGCTCCCTGAAAGGTGAGCGGAAGATAGATCGTGAATGTCGTTCCTTTGCCTGGCTCGCTATAACAGGTGATATAGCCTTCGCTCTGTTTGATGATCCCATACACCGTTGACAGTCCTAGACCAGTCCCCTTCCCCTTTTCTTTCGTGGTGAAAAAAGGTTCATAGATGTGCGAAAGTGTTTCCTGGTCCATTCCAACGCCCGTGTCGCTCATGGCGATTCGCACATATTGCCCGGCTCTTGCCCCTGGGTGATCTTGAACGTACGTTTGATCGAACGTTCGATTTGTCGTCTCTATGGTGAGGTTCCCACCCGAAGGCATGGCGTCGCGCGCGTTGACCGCGAGGTTCAAAAGGATCTGCTCCATTTGCCCGGGGTCCGCCAGAAAGTTGCCCGTGTTGGGATCGATGAGGCTCCGTAGCTCAACATCCTCTCCGATGACTCTCGCCAGCATATTGTGCATCGAGCTAATGAGGTCTCTCGTATCAATGACTCGGGGTCTATAGATTTGCTTGCGGCTGAACGCCAAGAGCTGTCCGGTGAATGTCGCGGCCCTCTGAGTTGCCTTTGTGATTTCTGCGACATTCTTTTGGTTCTCCACAGACAGCTCGCCCATGAGCACCTCACAGTAGCCGGCAATGACCTGAAGAATATTGTTGAAGTCGTGGGCAATTCCTCCTGCAAGCCGACCGATCGCCTCCATCTTCTGGGCTTGAGCAAACTGCTCCTCGAGCCTTTTCGTTTCGGTCACATCGGAGGTAAAATACAAGACAGCCTGCCTGCCCTCCCAATCGATCTTCTGGCCGACGGTTTCCACCCAGATGACTTTCCCATCCTTCCGCACATCGCGAAAGGTTGTCTTGGGAATGAGATTGTCCTCGGTGCGCGCCCTATATCGTTTCATAGCCGCGCCCACGTCGTCCTTGTGAATAAGCTCTGCAATCTCTTTCCCCATCATTTCCTGGTGTGAATAGCCGAGCATTTCAAGAAGGTGGCTATTAAAGAATATCACTCTCCCCTTTTCGACAACGCTAATGGCCTCAGGAGCAACCTCGATGAGATTTCGATATTTGTTCTCGGAAATGCGGTATTTTCCTTCGCTCTCCCGCAGTGCTTCTTCTGTCCGTTTCCGTTCGGTGACGTCGGAAGAAAAGTATAAGACCGCTGGCCTTCCTTCCCACTCGATCTTCTGGCCGATGGTTTCCACCCAAAGGAATTTCCCGTCCTTTCCGACAATACGCGTAATGCTCTTTGGCCGAAGCATGCCGACAGACCGAGCAACGTAGAGCTGCCGCGCATTCTCGTAGTCTTCAGTGTAAAGGATTGAGCTTATGGGCAGCCCCATCAACTCTTCGCGCGAATAGCCCAGCATCTCGTGTGCAAGGTTATTGAAGAATACCAGTTTTCCGTTTTCAACGACGAATATTGGTAGGGGAGCAATCTCGATAAGGTTTCTGTACTTCGACTCAGAAAGGTGAAGTAGCTCCGTCGTACGTTTGATCTGGTCGCGGCTTTGATCCTCCCTCTTCCTCATATTGCTTATGATGAGCACGAATGCCGCATAGCTCGCGCACTCAACGAGAAGCAGGAAAGCAATATAGGCGACGCCGGAATGGAACAGAATCTGCTTACCGCTGCCTGCCAGAAACCAGATTACCGAGTTCAGAAGAACGCCCGCGCCCACCGCAACGAACCCGCTCTTCTTGCCCCAGAGCCACGTGACCGTATAAAGCGGGTAGGCGAAAAGCAATCCGCCCAATCCAATCGGGGAGACAAAATGAGCGACAAGCGGAGCGCCGACAAGATAGCAGAGAAGCGAGACAGCTATGTTCCACCGCTCAGATATCCGAACAGTCATTCCATCGCTCCTCTGCGTGCGTTGCGCAAGACGTAATCTAACATTGTGGCTGCGAGGGATGGCAATAGTTCCCGGACAGCAAGGAATCCTGCGGGACTTGTCTGGCGTCTCTTGGATATCATAGCCCGCGACTTTCTTGGCTGCAAGGACGCCCGAGACGTCCCCGGGGTGCGCACAGGGAAATCCCGGAGACTCCCTGACGGGCGGGGGGGCGGATCTTCTTGCACGATGCGCAGATGGGAAGAAGCCCGCCGAGTCTCTTTACGTTGGCAAGCGCATCACGTAGCTCAGAAACAATTTTCTTCCTCGCCTCCTCGGCTCGCTTGCGTCTGGTGATTGTCACGCAATAGAAGGGCTCTCCCGATCCGTTTGCCGTTCTTGCTTACAAGCCCCGTGACTGTGATCTCCAGGACCAACCTGCCATCGTCCGTCAGGCTCGGCGTCAGAACTGCGTCTTCAGCCGTCTTCGCGGGAAAATTGATCAGGCCCGAAACGACATCCCCAAGCTTTTTTCCGATGATCGAAGGATTGACTTTTAGAAATCCGCAAGCCGCCGGATTCATGTCGACAACACGGTCAAAACAATCAAGGACGACAACTCCCTCCTGTAAGCCTTCTATCAGCGTCGTTCGCGCTCTGGGAATGAGATCGAGAAAATGCAAACGATTGAAGGCAATCATGATCAGGATGGCGCTGATAGCAAACCCAACGGAGGTTGCGAAAGTACCAAGAGCCATGAAGATAGATTGCCGTCGTGGCTCCGCTTACCGGCCCAAATATGACACCTCTCCAAATGAGGTGGTGGAACCCATTCGTGAAGGCAAGAACTATGGTGGCCCCTGGAATTGACCAGAGGGCGGCAAGCATCCAGGGAGACAAGGGCCAGCGGGAGTCGGAATATTGAACGGCGAAAACCAGAAGGAAAGGCGTAACATTGCAGAGACCGATGAGGCCGAAGGCGGCCCACAAGTACATATGGAGCTCGTCAACCGAGGTTGTCTCCATGGCAGAGAAAAAACACCAAATAGCGATGGAAAGAAACACGAGCGTCAAAGCTGGTCCGCCGGCGGCCGCGCGCTTGCTCCATGCAAAACCAGCGGTAATGAAAGATATGAAAGATGCTCCTTCGATCCAGCCTACAGCATCATGTCTTGACAGGACAGTTGGCTATTTCCAGTAGCACATGATTGTTAAGGGCTTATGAAGTCGCAATATCTGGCGACTACCGGGAGGGCTCACATCAAAGCGCCCATGGATCGCCAAGCGAACCGAGTTTTTCTCGACGCCAACAGCGCTTTGTTACAGCCGAACCCCAGCGGCATACCCCTGGACTGCCGGCTCGCTGGCCGCCGCGAGATCCATCTACCGGCGAGCAGGGTTTGTGCGCATAGAGTCGAAGACTCACGAGCTGTAGGGAGCCGTGCGCACCGAGGAACGCTACGACCTCACCCTTGGCTGACCTACCAGATCTCGAAAAGGAGGGGCTGGACGCCGAGCCCCGAGACGAGGGCTGGGTGCTCTGACCGGGAAAGGTCGACGCAGGACCCACGCTCTGCAACCGTGTCCCGCGCGCATTCGCTGATCCACGCCGTGCCTGACAGGACGTGCATGTGCCTGCGCGCGCGGGGGATGCGAAGAAGCTCTCCCGGAAGCAGGGCAATGCGGAGCACCGGCCGCGTCGAGGTCGCGGCAATTCCGCGCGCCGCGCCCTGGAAGATCAAGCTGATATCAGCGCTGCTCATGGCAGTTGTCTCCTTTCCTCCGTCTCCCCGTGTTCCGGCTCGACGTAAGGCGTTTCCTTGTATGAAGAAAGAACAATGTTGGTGACCGACCTGATGAGGTCGGACTTGCTCTTGATTGCGGACAGGAGCCTCTCCAGCTGCTTCGGTCCGGCTGTCCTGATCTTGAGTATGTAGCAGTCCTCCCCGGCCACGCTGTGGCATTCAAGGATATCCGGCTCCGTGGCGCACAGCTTCTGAATGAGCTCACTGATCCCCTGGTTGGTCACGCTCAGGCGGACAAAGGCGAGCAGCGGTTTGCCCAGCAGGTCCGCGTCAACGATCGCTGCATACCTCGTCAGAATGCCCTTTCTTTCGAGCTTCTTGACGCGCTCATGCACGGAAGAGGCCGTCAGGCCCACCGCCTCAGCGATCTCTGCGTTCGACAATCGGGCGTTTTCCTGAAGGATCGCAATAATCTTTCTGTCTATTGCATCTATCATACATACACAATATCGGCAAAATTCATTATTGTCAACTAATATATCGGAAAAATAGAAAAATACCGAATATTATTCGGAAAGACGGCCGCGCGCGCCTTGCCTTGCGCACGCAAGGCCTCTCAGCTACACTCCCTCCATGAGAAAGCTCATCCAGCAGTACGCGAAGGACCTGACCTCGGGTCGCCTCGAATCAGGATACGAGCATTCCTTCCGCGTTTACCATCTCACCCGCGAGATAGGTGAAGAAGGGAGCTACGACGACGAAGTGCTGCACGCCGCCTGCTTCCTGCACGACATCGAGATGTCCGAGGGTCATCCCCGCAGCTCCGCGGACAAGGCGGAGGCCATCCTCCATGAAACCGGCTTCGTTCCCGACAAGATAGCCCTGGTTGTGGATGCCATCCTCAACCACATGCCGGGAGGCGCCCCTTCGACAACGGAAGCCAAGCTCCTATTCGACGCCAACCTGCTGGATTCCATTGGCGCTGTCGGGTTCGCGCGGCTTTCCGCCGGCGCGGCCGTGTGGTACCGCTATTCGACAATGAATGAAGTCCTGGATTACATCACGCGCGAGCTTTCCTTCACCGAGGAGCTCCACTTCGAGACCAGTCGGAAGCTCGCGCTGGAGAAGGTGGCCTTCACGAAGGCCGCCATCGAGCAGTTCACCAGAGAGCTGCACCTCTAGGTCGGCGCCATGCGCAGCCACGGATGGCAGAGGAGCCGGCACGCCGCACAGCGGCGCCGCGCGGGAAGCGCGAAAGGCGCCCCACGGTCTTGCGCGGCGGTTTCTCGCGGAAGGCCACCTGATAGATTCCGGCCTCCTCACGCGGATGCTCAATCTCATCGTGGATGCCGGGGCTGACTACGAGGTGGTGGCCTTCCGGATGGGCAAAGTCCGAACAGATCCCACCAGCCTGGAGCTGGAGGTTACCTGCACGCGGGAAGACCAGCTCGCCTCGCTCACCAGCCTCCTGGTAACGCAGGGGTGCTACGAGAAATCGGTCGGCGAGGCCCTTGTGCGTCCCGCGCCGAAGGACTCCTGCGTCCCCGAGGATTTCTACGCGACCACCAACAGGCGGACCCAGGTCTTCCGGGATGGCGCCTGGCGGGACGTGGCGGAGATGCGCATGGACGGCGTCATCGTTTCCGGGGATGCCGGACTTTCCTGCCGCCTCATCCGCGACGTAAAGGCCGGGGAAGGCGTCGTGTGCACCAGCCGCTCCGTGCGGGTTTTTCCGCTCTTTCGGGACGAGGATACGGAGGAGTTCGGCTTCATGTCGAGCGACGTCTCCTCCGAGAGAAGCGTCGATGTCGCAGTCTCGAAGGTGGCGGAAGAGCTGGCACGCCAGAAGCGGGACGGCGGAAAGGTCATCGTCGTTGCCGGTCCCGTCGTCATCCACACCGGCGGCGGCCCGGCCCTCGCATCCCTGGCAAGCGGCGGCTACATATCCGGCCTGCTCGCCGGCAATGCGCTCGCGGTCCACGACATCGAGAGCGCGCTGTTCGGGACGTCACTGGGGATCGCGCTTTCCACCGGCAAGCCCGTGCAGGAAGGGCACCGCAACCATATCCGGGCGATCAACACCGTCTTCCAGCACGGTTCCATTCGCGCCGCCGTGGAGGCGGGTGCCGTCGCTCAGGGAGTCATGTTTGCGTGCGTGAAGGCCGGGATCCCGTTCCTGCTTGCCGGCTCGCTGCGCGACGACGGCCCGCTCCCCGAGACGGAGATGGACATGCTTCGCGCCCAGAAAGCGTACATGACCATGGCGCGCGGGGCGTCGCTGGTCATCATGCTGTCCAGCATGCTTCACTCGATCGCCACGGGGAACATGATCCCTGCATGGGTGAAGACCATATGCGTTGACATCAACCCCGCTGTCGTGACAAAACTTTCAGACAGAGGCTCCGGCCAGACAATCGGGATCGTGACCGACGTCGGCCTCTTCCTCAGATCCCTTGCGGAAAAACTCCAGAGGTAAGACGTCAATGGACACACAGAGCGCGAGCCCGCGCAACGCACAACCTCCCGCGCGTGAGCTCCATCCCCTCGAGATCAGGGTCCTGCTCCATGCCACGGGCAATGCGGAGCTGAGCCAGGCAAGCCTCATTTCCGAGCTTTCCTACAACACGGGGCAGGCCAACCAGGCCCTGAGCTGGCTGGCCGCAAAGGGCTTCGCCGCGGAAAAATCCCGCGCCACGCGGGTGCTCTACGAGATCACCGACTTCGGAAAGGAGTGCCTGGAGAAGGGCACGTATGAGGAACGGATCATCCGTCTCATCGATGCGGAAGGGCCCATGAGCCTTCCGGAGATCGCGAAGAAGCTCGGGCTGGACCCGAAGGACGTCGGCTCCGCGTTCGGCGGGCTTGCAAAGGAAAAAGTGCTCACCATGGACGGGGAGAAGCGCGCTGTCCTGGCCGCGGCCGCCAAGGATTCCCTTGTCGGCTCCTCCGCCACAGTCCATGCGCTCCTTGCAAAGGCGGCGGAGACGGGGGCACTGGACGAGAGGACCCTTGCGCCGCGGAGAAGGACCTTGTCGCTTCCCTCGCGAAAAAGAGGGGAAGCGCGACCAGCCTGTTCCGGCTGGTGGAGCGGGAAGAGGTGACCTTCGTCATCACCCCTGCCGGCGCGCAAGCGCGCAGGCAGCTCGAGCGCGCCGGGACCACCGGAGAGGAGTCCGGCGCCCTGACCCCGGAGATGCTGAAGACGGGCGCCTGGAAGAACGTGCGGTTTCGCCGCTACAACATCGACGTGCCGCCGACCCGGGTGCTCCCGGGCCGCAGCAACCCCTACTGCGTGTTCCTGGAGCGCCTGAAAGACAAGCTCTGCGTCCCTCGGCTTCGAGGAGTTCGACGGTCCGCTCGTCGAAACCGAGTTCTGGAACGGGGATGCCCTGTTCATGCCCCAGTTCCATTCCGCGCGGGACATCCACGACGTGTACTACATGAAGGACCCCACCCACGCGAAGGAGATCGAGCAGCCGTGGCTGGACCAGGTCGCAGCCACGCATGAAAACGGCTGGACCACGGGCAGCAGGGGATGGGGATACGGCTTCGACCGACGGTTCACGCGGCGGCTCATCCTGCGCAGCCAGGGCACGGTGCTTTCAGCCAAGACCCTGCCCCGCGCAAAAGTGCCGGGCAAGTATTTCGGCGTCGTCCGCTGCTTCCGCTACGACCGGGTGGACGCCACGCACCTTGCTGACTTCTACCAGACCGAGGGGATCGTCCTCGGGGAAGAGGTCAACCTCCGGACGCTCCTGGGCCTCCTGAAGATGTTCGCGACCGAGGTGGCCATGGCGAAGGAGGTCAAGTACGTGCCCGGCTTCTTTCCGTTCACGGAGCCGTCGGTGGAGGTGCACATCAAGCACCCGACCCTGGGCTGGTTCGAGCTTGGAGGATCGGGGATCTTCCGGCCCGAGGTGACGGAGCCCCTGGGCGTGAAGGTCCCGGTCCTGGCCTGGGGCCTGGGGATCGACAGGATGGCCCTGACCTCGATGGGGCTGCACGACATCCGGGAGCTGTTCTCCAGCTCCATCGAGGATGTGCGGACACGGAGGATGGGCTGACACCATGCCGAAAATCGACGTCAACGAAAAGCTCTTCTTTCAGGTGCTCGGGAAAAAGCTCGGCCGGGACGAGCTCACCAGGCTTCTCGACCGCCGCCAAGGCGGAGCTGGACGACTGGCCCGAGGGCGAAGGCATCCTTCGCATCGAGCTGAACGATACGAACAGGCCGGACCTCTGGTCCACCATGGGCCTTGCGCGGCAGCTTGCCATCTACCTCGGGGGCAAGGCACCAACGTATCCCTTCTTTTCCCGAGAGGGCTCGGCGCAGAAGACCGAAGACCGCCGGGTCGTCGTGGACGCGGGCCTGGTGGGCATCAGGCCATACATCGCCTCGTTTGTCGCGGAGGGGAAAAAAGTCACGGACGCCCTCCTTCGCGAAATCATCCAGTCGCAGGAAAAGCTCTGCGGCAACTTCGGAAGGAAACGGAAGACCATCGCCATGGGGGTCTCCCGCGCGGACCTCATCCAGTGGCCTGTCCGCTACAGCGCAGCGGACCCGGAGGCAACCCGGTTCGTGCCGCTTGATTTCCAGAAACCCCTGTCCATGAGGGAAATCCTTTCCCAGCATCCCAAGGGCCGCGAATATGGGCCCATCGTTGCCGGGTTCGGGAAGTTCCCCCTGCTTTCAGATGGCAAGGGAGAGGTCCTCACCTTCCCCCCCGTCATCAACTCCGCCCTCATCGGCGGGGTGCGGGTGGGAGACAGCAGGCTCTTCATCGACCTGACCGGCCCGGATCTCGACATCATCCTCATTGCCTGCGGGATCACGGCCTGCGATTTCGCGGACATGGGCTTCACGGTCCTGCCTGTTGCGGTCCAGTACCCGTTTGAGACGCCGTACGGCCGGACAATCGCAACTCCGTTCTACTTTCAGAAGGACACAACCGTCGAGGTGGCGGCAGCGGAAAAGCGGTTGGGAGAGACGTTCTCCCCGGCAGAGGCCGCGGCTCACATCAGGAAAATGGGAAATGGCGTGCGCGTGGACGGCACGAAGCTCGTCGTCACGCCTCCGGAGTACAGGAATGATTTTCTCCACCCGGTGGACGTGATAGAGGAGATCATGATCGGGAGGGGAATGGAGTCTTTCGAGCCGATCATGCCCAGGGATTTCACGGTGGGCCGGCTCTCCCCGGCCGAGTGGTACGCGCGCAGCGTGCGTGAGACCATGATCGGCCTGGGCTACCAGGAAATGATCTATCCCTGCCTCGGCGCCCGCAAGGACTTCGTGGACAGGATGTGCACCGACGGCGCGGACGTCATGGAGATCGACAACCCCATGACGGAAAGCTTCGATATTGTGCGAAACTCCATCCTGCCGAACCTCCTGGCATCGGAAGCCGTCTCCGCCCATGCCGCCTACCCCCACCGCATCTTCGAGGTCGGCAAGGTGGTGGTGAAAGACCCGACGGAAAATTATGGATCGCGCACCATACAAGCCTTTCCGTTTGGACCAATTGCTCGCCGCCGTCGAGCAGGTCATCAACGCCCCGCGGCCCGTGGCACAAGGGTAAACGCATCGCGGAATCATGGATCTCTTCCTCGCGTTGTCCGCCTTGGTTGGCCATGCCTTTCTTTGGATCGGACTGGTCAACCGGCTCCACGCCCTTGGGTATTCGTGTGCTTATTGTCAATCTTCTCACCGCGGTCTACTTCGTCTGCGCCGTGGCGATTCCCGCCGGCATTGCGGGCTGGCTGGTGGGAAAGGCGTTCCTTGATCTTGCTGCGGCTGTCTGTGGGGAGCCTTTGGCGGCGGAAGCCGCGTGGAAACGCTTGTCGCGGCCTACACCGTTTTGTGCTGGTGCGTCGCTGCTGGCAACATCCCTCTGATCGGGCTGCTTTCAGTTTTTCCGCACCGAACGCCGTGCATCGTGCGGTTTCATGGACGATGGCACGCGGCGATCGATCCGAACTCCGCCGCCGTCGGCCCGGAGGAAACGCCGCATCACTTCCTCGCCCGCCTGCCGTTGAACGAAATCCTGCGGCTCGACGTGACCATTTGGACGTTTGACGTTCCGCGCCTCCCCATTGTGCTCGACGGCCTGTCGATCGTCCATCTCTCCGATTTTCACTTCACCGGCCGCGTGGGCAAGGCCTACTTCCGCGAGGTCGTCCGCACCAGCAACGAGCTGCAGCCCGACTTGGTGGCGATCACGGGCGATCTGATCGACTCGGCCGGCGTGCCTCGATCTGATTCCCGACACCCGTGGGCCGACTCGCCTCGCGGCACGGCGTCTACTTCATTCTCGGCAACCACGACCGGCCGTGTACCCGATGTCCCGCGACTTCGGTGCATGCTGGAACAATGCGGGCTTGCTCGATGTGGGCGGACGCGAGCGCCAGATCGAGATCAATGGTCAGCCCATATCGCTGATCGGCAATGAGCGTCCCTGGTTTAGCCTATCGGGCACGAACTCGGCCGCTTGCGGTTTCGCAAGTGTAATCCCGTCCGCTCCGCATCGTGCTGGCCCACAGTCCCGATCAACTGGCATGGGCGAGGGCCCAAAAGGCCGACCTGATGCTGGCCGGCCACACGCACGGCGGGCAAATGTGTATTCCGCCGCTGCCCGGTGACTTGTCGCCCAGCCTTCTACGGCGTCAAATACATCTCGGGCATCTACCACGTCACCGCCCACCATCCTGCACATCACCAGTGGCATCTCCGGCGACGCCCCGATCCGCTGGCGTTGCCCGCCGGAAATCGCCCGCCTCACGTTGCGGAGTAAAGGGGTCGGGGCTCTTTGATTTGCCCCCGCCTTGGGCATTGCGAAAGACAGTGCCAATCAAGTATTGCATCTCCATCTCTGACCGTCTCTAAACGAACTATTCGTGTCAAATATCCTCTGCCGGACAACCCCGGAGTGCAGGCCATGCCCCGTGTGGGAACACCCCCGTCTGGAGTTCCCCAAACGGTTTGACCTTGCTCTGCGCTGTTGGTATATTGAACGCTAGGGTGATTGTCTGCACAAATGGAATGTAAGCGATTGCTTGTCGATAAGGTCGTTTGCATTCCCCGGCACAGCAAGGGGGGCGAACGGTGAATCAAAGCAACGGCGGAGCCAGACGGGGGAAATCTCTCGGTTTTACACTTGTCGAGCTCCTGGTGGTCATTACGATCATCGGCATCTTGATCGCTCTGTTGTTGCCGGCCTGCAAGCGGAGCGCGAGCGGCGCGACTCATGCAATGCAGCAATCAGCTCAAGCAATTGAGTCTGGCGATGCTCAATTTCGAGAGTTCGCAAGGGGCTTTTCCCTCGGCCGGTTGGGGATATACCTGGACGTTCGCACCCCGACCGCGGCGTCGGCATCGACCAGCCGGGCGGCTGGCTCTATTCGCTGCTTCCTTACTATGAGCAGCAAGCCCTGTTTGATTTGGGAGCGGGCGTGGGCTTCAACACCGACAACGCGGCGTACCGTGCCGCCAACGCCAACGCCTATGACGCCGCTGAGCGTTCTCTATTGCCCTCACGACGGGCGCCACTTGCCTATCCGGTCGGCGCCGTTTGGGGTGTGACCTCGCACCTAATCAACTCGGGCGATGTCAAGCTGCTCGGGCGAACCGACTACGCGGTCAATAACGGCGACTTTTGGCCACTCTGGGGCCCGGGGCCAAGTGGCACCCTCGCCACGGCCCCTTCGTACTTCGCCACCGATCCCACCTATCTGAACTCTGTAAGAACTGCGATGGGGTTGTGTTCAGCCACTACCTGATGAAGGTGGCGGAGATCAGAGACGGGCTTTCCGACACCTACATGATCGGCGAGAAATACGCCAATCCCGATGCCTACAACACGGCTTTGTGGTATGGCGACGATCAGGGGCCCTTTGTCGGTGACGATTGGGACACCTCCCCCGCCGCCGGCGACGAGGGGGGCAACTATCTCGCGCCCATGCAGGACACGCCCGGCGTCGCGGAGTCGTATGAGTTCGGCAGCGCCCACGCCAGCGGATTCAACATGGCCTCTGCGATGCTTCGGTGCGGATGATCAGTTACGGAATCCACCCGGACGTCCACCGCCACTTGGCCAATGGAAAAGACGGAACTCCGATCGATCCGAACGGGTACTAAGGCGCCGCTCTCCGTTTTTTGTCCCACATGTATGCTGATCGTGAAATCGGCTGCCTAGGAATACAGGGATATTCCGAATAGCCGGACTCTCCGCAATAACGGGAATATCGCCAATACTCGAACGATTTCCCTCAGGATCGACGGAAAAGATGCGAAATAATGCCGCACGGAAGGGCAGGGTCGCTTGAAGACCTGGGGCAAGCTGGCCCGGCTGATCTACTTCTTCCCATGCCTCTTTTTCTCCCCCTTCTGCGTGCCATATTTCTTGCCAGTTGCCGGGCGTATCCTAATCTTGATTAGCATTGCCGTTAATCGAAGGGCGCGGAAATGGGAAAAATCATATTTACCGCGTCATTCTATTTCTTGGGCGTCGCCGCCTCCATCGTCGCCGTTTTGGTCCTTCTTGCAACAGGAAAGCGCGCCGGCGAGAGCATTGACGTGAACCTCAACACGCTTCATGCGGCGTCTCTCGGCCTCTCGACACGAAGGCAAGTGACGCTCGGCGATCTGTCGTCGTCGATGTGCAAGGACGTGCCGTGGGAAGAGAGAGCGAGATTGAGCGGTTGGAAATCGCTTTGGATGCAATGGTGTCAGCTATGCCAAAGGAAGGCGTATCTGAAGCAGAGGGCGATGTATTCGTGGGCCCGAGGATGACGGGCGCGGCGCGCTTTCCTGATCGGAGTCCTTCTGGAAGCCCAGTTCAATCAGCCCATCACCGTCCAAAACATCCTGGCCGGCTTCAGACGCCATATCCGTCGGCGTCGCGCATCGAAACGCCGAATCCCCACACCGCCCCGGAACGGATGCGCTCGCCGCTTCAGACGACGCGCGTGGCGCGCTGAATTGCGGATCGGTGAAGATGTCGCTTTCGTCGCGGCTGCGGGTGGAGAACTCGGAAACGATTGCGCCTTCGTCGCCCGCCTGAAACCAGTGCTTCGTGTCGGGTTTCAGCGTGTACTGGTCGCCCGGATTGAGCTCGATCTCGTGCCAGACGGTAAACGTGTTTCGCGGCCGGGCGGCGGTTTGCAGCTGCGGCGCCTTGCCGGCTCTCCCGGCACGTAGAGGAAGATTTTGCCCCGGCGGCAACGAAACGTCTCTTCTTTGCCGGGCTCGCTGCCGATGTTCGGATGGCGATGCTCGGGACAGGTCTGCCGCGGCCACATCACCAATTCCTTCGCGCAGCACCGTTGGTGTTGACGTACACCAGCACGCCCAGCCCCGTCTCCTCGAACTGACCGAGACCGAAGTCGGCGACCTCAATGCCGCCGGCCTCCGCCGGCGTGACAACAATACTCGCGCGCCCAGGGCCTCGCAGGCTTCCCGCTGATAACGCTCCAATTCTTTTCGATCGATCATAATCGCGTACCTCCGAACGTGGCTTGAAACGCCTTCATCCGACCGTCATCCTGAGCGTAGCGAAGGAACCCCTTGGCAGCAAGCGTCCGCACAAGATGCTTCGCTGCGTCGGGATGGCGGTGACTTTGCCCGCCTGCGAGCAGTTGCGATTGTACCATTTGTACGCCACGTTAGAAGTAGAGCCCGCCGTTGACGTTGATCGTCTGCGCCGTGATGTAGCGGCTCGCTCGAGCGAGGAACACGACCGCCTGGGCGACTTCCTCGGGCGTGCCGAGCCGCTGCAAGAGAATGCCCTCGGCGGCCTTTTGCACCGCCTCCGACGCATGCCGGCGGCCGCCATCTCGGAGGCGATCAGCCCCGCCGCCACGGTGTTGCAGCGGATGTTTCTTGTCGCGCCGAACCGGGCGATCACCTGGCCGAGCGAAATCAGGCCGGCCTTGCTGGCCGCGTAATGCGCGGTGCGGGGACCGCCGTATTGTCCGCTGACGGAGCCGATGTTGACGATGCTCCCGCCGCCTCGCCGCCGCAGCGCCGGCAGGGCCTCTTGGCGCAGACGAACGGGCCCTTAAGATTCACCGCCAGAATCTCATCCCAGTCGGCGTCGGTGATCTGATCGAAATCGGCCGGCTTGTTTGCGCCGGCGTTATTCACCAAGACATCCAACCCGCCAAAAATCGCCTCGACCTGGCCGATGGCCGTGCGGATCGGATTCGCGGCTACGCACATCCAACGGAATCGCGGCGGCTCGGCCGCCCTCGAGCTCGATCTGGCGAACGACGTCCTCGGCGGCGGCGCGTTGTTCGCGGTAGGTCAGCGCCGTGGCGGCGCCCTCGCGGGCCAATGCCAAGCTAATGGCGTCCGATGCCCGACTGCCGCCGGTGACTAGCGCTTTTTCCGTTCAGACTCATGTCCGCAGATTGTTTCCGTGACAGGCACATGGCCGAATTGCTGCGGTCATGACTCAGGACAGATTGATGCTTCGGCCGCCGTCAACGTCGATGGTTTGGCCCGTTATGTAGGCTGCCGCAGGCGACACCAGGAAGAGCACGACCTGGGCCACGTCGTCCGGCTGGCCGAACCTGCCCAAGGGCGTTTTGGCGAGGATGCCTTGGGCCAGATCGTCGAACGTTTGGCCGCGGCTCTCGGCCCTCTGGGTGAACACGTATCGCATCATCTCGGTCTCGGTGTTGCCGGGACAGATCGCATTCACGTTGATGCCGAAGGGGGCCAAATCGATGGCCAGCACCTTCGTCAGTCCGAGGACGCCGTGCTTCGAGGCGCAATAAGCGGCCTGCCCCGGCGCCCCGACCTTGCCCGCCAGCGACGCGATGTTCACGATCCGGCCCGACCGCTGCTTCGACATCACGCGCGCCACGCTCTGCGAACAGACGAATACGCCCTTCGAGATTGACGGCCAGGGTCCGATCCCATTCCTCTTCGGTGAGATCGAGAATCGGCGTGTTGCTGACCACGCCGGCGTTATTGACCAGGATATCGATGCGTCCGGTCCGCGAGAGCGTTTCCTGCACGAGCCGATCGACCGACTGGCTTTGTGTAACGTCGGCCACGGCGGCGTGGGCGAGAAAGCCGGCGTCGCGCAATTCCTTGGCCGCTTGCTCGGCCCCTTCGGCATTGAGATCGACCACGACGACCGCCGCGCCTTCGCGTGCCAAAGCCGTCGCGATGGCTTTGCCGATTCCGCGGGCCGCGCCTGTGACCAGCGCGGTTTTGCCCTTCAGTGGGCACATTCTCGTGTCGCTTTCCATCACGCTCTCCTCGGATTTGCTATTCTGCTTGAATGTTTAGTGGATATCGTCCGGCTTTCTTGACTTCATCGCACATCGCCACGATATTCTCCGGCGGCACGTCGGGCTGGAGGCAGTGGACGGCCGCGGCGACGTATCCGCCGCCGGGGGCGAGGTCTTTGATCCGCCGCCGGACTTCCTTGCGCACTTCGTCCGGCGTGCCGTGCGGCATGACCTGCCGCGTGTCGATTCCGCCGCAGAACGAAAGGCGGTCGCCGAACTCCCGCTTCAGCCGGGCCGTGTCGCCCATTTCGCCGGCCGAAACCTGCACCGGATTGAGCAGATCCACGCCCACGTCGGCCAGATCGCCCAAGAGCCGATAGATATTGCCGCAGCTATGGAAGAAGATCTTGCCCGCAGATGCGCTGCTTGATTGCCCCCAGGAGTTCCGCGTGATGCGGCTTGATCAGCCGGCGATAGGCCGCCGGCGACATCATCGGGCCGGCCGTCATGCCGAGGTCGTCGCCGGTGACAAACACATCGACATAGGGCCCGACGTGCGCGAAGCACGCATCGACGTAGCGAGAGCGAGACTCTTGAGTTTGACCATCAGCGCGGTGAAGAAGTCCTCGTCGGCGGCCATGTCCATCAAGACCACGTCCATCCCGCGCATCAGGCACGCCTGCTCGAAGAGGCGTGACGCCCGTCAGCAAGACGGTCGCGTAGCCGGCCTTCTGAATGGCCTGGGCTCGCTCGGCCAAACCGGCGAACCGCGCAGGCGGCGTCAGATTGGGCCAAGGATATTTCTCGATGTCGTCGATGGTCGCGTTGCGCAAGGGGAAGCCGGCGATCTCAAAGTAGATGCTGTCGGGCGCCCTGCGCCAGGGAGTTCCCCAGGCGTCGATGATGTGATCGTCGGAGATTTCCTTGGCGAAGGCCGATTCCGCCGGGCCGGGCGCGAGGTCCGAGCGTCGCTGCCCAGCCGCACCATGACTTCTTCGTCCATCCAGGTGTATTGCAGCGGCTTCGAGAACCATCGCAGCGGCCCGCCTCGAATGCCCAGTGGATTTCAGCTTGTCGTAGCCGGGGCCCAAAACCGTCGTGGCGCCCGAAGTGCCGAGGAACAGCGGCACGCGATCCGGCTCCTCGTGATTCAAGCGCACAGCACGCGGTCTCGTGGAGTGCAACTCATTCCGCGCTTCCCAGACATTGGTCTTACGGTGCTGTTTTTACGTTCACAGATCAAGGCTTCTTCGATGAATACGTCGAGATATGTCGTATCATAACAACATACATCAAGGCCGCAGTGACTGTCCAGGCCATCGACGACGAAAATTATTCACCAGCAAAGGCGGTGAACATTCCAGAAGAAGAGGTGGCAAGAAGCGATTCAGCGTCGCCACGAAATAATTTATGACAACGCCCGTCGAGGGACTTACGGAATTTTGGGCACGGGCTTCCAGCCCGTGAAGGACACACGGCCAAGGTGGCCGTGCCACGCTGCTTGACACGAAATCCGTCAGTGCCGCCGTCGATTGCTGTTGCGGGGCCTCTTGCAACAGGGGTGATTCCATTTTGGTCTAATAGGAAGTAAGGGACATGACTCCGAAACTCGAAGCCATGTCCCCCTTGGAGGATACTGCAGAGATCCTCACGCAGCAGCCCCCCAAGGACACAATGAGGGGCTCGCTCAGTGACGTTTGTGTTTATCGGCGGCGTCGGATGTACGCCGCTACGCCGATCAGACCCAACGCCAGCAACGCGATGGTTCCCGGCTCGGGCACTGTCTTGATGCCCGCGGCGTTCAACATGTTGATGGCCGCGGCATCCAGGTTGGTATACGACGCCACGTTGAAGGTCGCCGGCAACGTCTGACCGAAGTTGGCCAGAACGATGCTCAGGTCCGAAGAGCCGACCGTGTCGTTGTAGTCGAAATCTCCGGTGGCCCAAACGCCGGCCTTGCCGAAGTTGGACAGAACAATGCTCAGGTCCGACGAGCCCACGGCCCCGTTCAGATCGGCGTCGCCGTAGACGGCGGGCTTGACCGTGACGGATCGTCCGCCGGCTGTCGGATCGACCCAGCCGAGCCCCACGTTGGTGGTGGCGGCAGCGGTCGGGCTGAACAGCGGGCCGGAGGTCCACGGTCCAGCACCCGCGGTGTAGCTGGCCTTCAAGTTGGCCAGAACCGTGGCCGCCGGATCGTCGCCCGCGCCGGCATAGTCGAAGACGACTTGTCCGGCCTGGAGATCGATGCCTTGCGGGTTAGTCCAGCACGTTGTTGCGAGCCGCCGCGTTGGCCAGTTCGAGCGTGCCGCCCTTGACCGTGGTCAAGCCGGTGTAGGTGTTGGCCGCGGTAAGGGTCAACGTGCCGGCAGTGCCGAGCTTGGTCAATCCGCCGTCCGTGCCGACGACGCCACTGACCAAGGGCTGGTTGATCGTAACGGCATGGCCGTTCGTGTCGATAACCGCCCCGGCCTGCACGTTCAGCGCGTCCACTTGACGGCGTCACCGCCGCCGACGTTGGTGATGAAATCGCTACTGTTGGCCGAAGCCTGCAGAGTGCCGCCTTGGAAGTTCACGGTGCTAAGCACGGTCCTCATACCGGCAGCCGTATGAGCGATGATCTGCGGAGCGGTGAACGTTCCGCCGGCCAGATCGAGGTAGCCCTCGCCTGTGGTATAGTTGCCCCAGTAGTCATACTCGCCGACGATGACCCGCTGGGTGCAGGTCGTCTGGCCGCCGTTTTGGTGCCATTCGCCGTAACCGCCGATGGCACCCACTACAATCGTGCCATGAGGGGTGCCATTCTGGCCGCCATAAAGCCCCGTCACGTTGACGGTGCCGTCGCTGACCGTGACAGTTCCCAGTCCTCGATAATAAACCGAGGTTTCCGGAATCTGATCGCCCCAATTCAGACCTACGGCGAGATCCGAATTGGCGGTGAAAAGAACTCGCCGTTTCTGACATCCAAGGTTCCAACGCCCCACACACCAAGGGTGAGATTTCCATTGATCGAGAAGGCGGCATTGTCCTGAACGGTGACGTGGCCGGCACCGAAGCCGTCCGTACCGTAATTCGTACCGATATTGGCCCATTGGGTAATGGTCAACTGCGGCATGGTCGGCAACTACGAAGGAGCCGGTAGTGCCTTTCGTGTCACCCAGGTTTAAGCGCATTGTTGTCCACAAACGAGGCATAGCCCGTTACGAGCACTGTGGCATTAGCGCCGGCGGGCAGAGAATCGGCAGCGATGTTGACTTGTGCGGCGACGTTAAAGACCGTGCCGACCGCGCCACCGAAGACGAAGGTTCCGGCTTGGGCATTGAAACCGCTGGCGCGAACGTATTGGCCGTAGGAGCGACAGGGTTGAACGTCGACGTCCCGGCGCCGCGCATGGTGAAACCGCCGGCTTGTGTAAGCGACGACGCCCGCGATGGTGAGATTGTTCGCCGGCGCGATGGCGGCGTTGCCGGCAATCGTGAATCCGTGATTCAGGACGATGCTCGCGCCCGCGTCGGGGAAAGTGCCGCCGGCGAGAGTGCAGATCGGAACTTGCACAACCAGGGCTTGAGTTGCCCACCGCAGCGTGCCACTCTGGACGATGGTTGGGCCGGTGTAGGTGTTGGCGCCGGTGAGGGTCAACGTGCCCGGTCCGACGAGAGTCAGGGCCGCCGGCTGGCCCGTCACGGCATCGCTCAGGACGCCGTTGAGGGTCAGACTGCTGCTGCCGGCCACGGTGATGATCGGGTCTCCGACAGCCATCTTGATGTCGGGATTCACGATGTGGTCGCCCGAAAGCACCTGGATCTGCGAATTCGCCGCGATCGAGGAATTCAGCGTGATCGTGTCCGATCCGGCCGCGGGCGTGATCGTGAACGATGGTTCCCCTGAACAGCATCGAGCTGAGCGTTACGGGCTCGTCCAACGTAACGCTGTGGGTGGCTGGATCGAGCCGCCTGTCACGTTGTCGTCGAACCAGGCTCTGGCAGTCGTGCTGTTGGGAACCGCCGAGGACGTGGTGCCTCCCTCGTCCCAATTGGCGGCAACGCTCCAGCTTACACCATCGCTCTTGCCCGTCCAACCGCGTAGGGTGGACTG
>CAVUXE010000011.1:0-108718 GCA_963745235.1 uncultured Spirochaetota bacterium
CTTAGCAGCCTTTTCATTCTGGAAATCAGTCCATACGCCTGACAGTCTAAAAAGCTTCTCGAGGTCATGAGTATGGACGTCGTTCGCCAGTTGTTTGCTCGGAAAGTCATGACGTCTCGTCTGCTTTGCAACGCAAGCTTTAAGGGCGCATTCGACGCAGTATCCAAGCAAGTAGTAGGCTCCGGCGAACTCTTGAGACTCCAGAAGAATGCGCGCCTCACGGACACGAGTGCGCGCGACGGCTTGGAAGTCACGTCTATTCATGCGGCGTTACTACCTCAGCATATATCGTCGGTGAGAGGATGTCGAGTGAAGACCGCTTTGTGCATACCAGTCGAGCCGCCCGTCCGGAATCAGCCCAGCCGCTACAGCGCTCACGCTCCACCTGCCCCATTCACAGCCGGACGTTAAGGGGTCGGCTTCAACAACTACTATGAGTACTACCTTTTGGAGCTCCCGGACAGGCCCGTTTTCGGACCCCTTCCCGCTTTCAAGAAGAGGACGGGCGCCTGCGCTTTCGGCCTTGCGGCCAAGCGCACTGGGGGTAGAAAATCACACGGCAGAGCCCGCGTGGATCGATCCTGGGCCCGCCATACGCGAGGTTTCCGGGCTTTTGGACCTCCTATAATGCAACCATGAAGTGACCGCCCCGGTCGTAAAAGCGTAGGTTGCGCTACGATCGGTTGAAGGTAGCGTAGAGCTACCATAATGCACGTCAAGCCACCTCTTGGTTCTCGCTCCTTTTTAGTTTCTTTGCGTAGTCGCTGAGCTTCTTCTCGTAGAGCTTCACTTCAGTCCAGCGATACCTTTCTCCGCAATCACGGCTTCTCAAGGCGTGCGTCCAGCGCTTTGAGTGTCAATATCTGGCGGATTAATTGTGGTTCCCAAAGTCGCCATGCTTCCTGCCAGAATCCTCGCTCTTCTTCGCGAAATAGGCCGGTGCGTTTGCGGGCTGTTACTGCGACGAAGCCATGCGAGGAGGATTCATTATCGTACAACGGAAGGAGTATAGTCGACTTGGTCCACAAAGATGCGTCGCGACCAAAGTGGTCGTAGTCGGAATACTTCGATACATCGGGGATTATCAGTATTGGCGCGCGCTTCCGATTGTCGACATACTGTCTGAAAAGCTTGGCAGCCTCGGTATTCTCGTAATACCGCGGATTCTCAAGCCGGGAGGCAAGACTAAGCGGTTTATCCCCGGCCCAAGCCCCTACAGTTACGTAACCATCTTCGGCTCGCGTCATTATCACAACATCAACTTCGGTTGTCTGTCCATACTGTTCGATTGACCAAGTCTCAGCGATGACGCGGCGAAAAGCTTTGAGATAGATGTCAATTCGCTTGCGTGCGTCTGCGACGCGTTCTCGTAGACTATTTGGCTGAGCAAGTTTGTTTTCATCAGTCATGGCATCGGCAACCGCTCGCGTCATGCTAAGCACCATTTGCGGGTGGTCAGGAAATGTCGCTTCTCGTATTTTTCCTAATTTGCCAGCGAGAGCGCTCAACAGTAAGACCGCGGCGGCAGCCAGCACCCAAAAGAGAACTTTGCTCCAAGCTTTGTCAGCGGATATGGCGGACGTGACCAAAACAGTCGTCAGAACGACGTTGGTCAAGTTCTGAATAGCCTGGAAAACGAGCCATCGAGATGTGCTTTGTCCGCGTATCCAGCCAACGATTAGACCCCCAACTGTTTTCATCACGGGTTAAAGCTCTTGGATCGTCCTGTATGATGACCGATAGGAAGTCAATTTCGGCGCGCCAGCGGACGCAAGCGTACGCCGGCCTAGAAACCTGGCCACGTGGTCTTTCAGCCGACTTCGATGCATAGTGATGTCTATTCTACTCGGGCATCCGGGGACCCACAAGCGGATCTTGGTCTTCCCGGTCGAACCGCCTTCCGTACACTACGAAGGATCTGGTCCGAGTCTTGGCCCAGATGAAGGCGTCAGTCTTGCCGCGCGCACCTGGCCGAATTCCCGTACGAGCCTGTAGTCGCGCGTTTTCAAATGAACTCCACAATGGCCATGTGAGAAACCACCGAGGATCAGTGAAGGCTGTTCATGCCAGTGGTCCTCAGTATTTCTTCTCTTTCGCTTTGAGTCAATGCGGGCACATCTTTCATACTTTGTTGCAAGCGTATTGCGGGCTTGTTGAGAACGACATCTTGCCAGCGCACTACCAGGAACTCTTCAAGTTCTTTCCGGCCAAGTCCACCGGGAGGAAGGAGACTCGGAACATTCTTGACAAACTTTTCGACAGCGCCGCTCGTTCTCGGCCTCTATTTCGTATTCTTCTGCGGCTTTCTTGCGAAAGGTGTGATTCTCACTTCGGCGAAGATCTGCCATTCGCGAATGAAAGCTAGACGACTCACCGAGATAAACCGGGAGGCCAGTTCCTATGCGTCTTATGGCATAGACGCCTGCCTGTCGAGAAAGCGGTTCGTTGTGCTTCGACTTACTGCTTGGGAGCATCTTAATCGGCGGAGTTGAAAGGAGTTGTTTCTCCAGCTTAAGCAATTTGTTTCTGATGTTCTTTCTCATTGTTCTGTAGTCCTTTTGGCGGTAACGCTTCGCCAGCGTTGCGGTTCGACTTCTCAGGTTCCATAAGCAAGTTTTGAATACCAATCAGAAGCCTTCCGGATCCTCTCTCCCAGCGCTACCGCTCAAGCCCCAAGCTTCGTAGGTAGGCCTCCGTCACCGCAACGTTAGCATGTCCCAAGGCGCTCTTGAGCGCATACACGTCGTGCGTCCGCCGGTAAAGCCGAACGGCAAAGGCATGACGCAGGTCGTGGGCGGAGTACGCTCCTCGGATCCTCCCCTGCCCTTCGAGCTTCTTGGTGAGATACTTCAGCGCGTCCTCGATCTTGTTGACCTTCTTCCCCTCAAACGGCGAGCGTAGCGGCAGCCCGGCGCGCCCAACCGCCTTCCTCGCCTCCTCGGGGATCAGGCCAACCTGTTCCCGGCCCTTGCTCATGCATGTGAAGTGGCTTCCCGTGATCGAAAGCGACGGCAGGGCCCCTGCGCGAAGGCCCACCCTGGCCATGACAACCACGGCCGCTCTCAGCCATCCGCCAGCGGCCTTCTCGATGAGTTTGACCTCCCCCTCACTGGGAACCTGAAGCCTGCGGGCTGGCTTCTTGAGCGGACGGCTCCTGGTACCGCGGAAGGGGTTATGAAGCTCGCGGTGACGGCGCTCGAGCCAGGTCCAAAAGGATGATGAGGCGGCCACCATGAGGTGGACGCTGGAAGGAGCGAGGCCCTCGGCCTTCATGCTCTCGATCCAGTCATCGGCCAAGGCAGGGATCAGCTCCAAGGGAGAAAGCCCCCTGGGGGCGCACCAGGCTTCCAGGCGGTCCAGGGCCGCGCGGTACGCGAGCCTGGTGTGCTTTGACCCTGCCCGTCCCGCTCGCTCCAGGTAGCACTCGCGCTCCTGGGCGTAGGGGATCCGCTCCAGGTCCGCGGCCTGGCGTAGCTCGTCCTTAAGGGTTTCAGCCACTACCACACGCGCAAGCTGCTCCAGCTGCTCCTCGTCGAGGTCAGCCAGACGCGGGGCGTGCTGGGAGAGGTGGCGCACGATTGCCTTTACGCGCTGCGCTCCTGTCTTCTCGACGCGGTCGGTGAGCTCTGCTGTCACGGGGCCGCAGGCCCCGCGCCCCATATGCCTGGGAAATGCATCGTGGGCTCCTTTGCCTAGGGGTGGCTACGCCATACTTCGTAATAATAGATTATTATTCAGAACTTGGAAAGTCCAAAAACACCTCCTTAAAGCTCGATCTCTGTCATCGTCCCTCCCCTATACGATGCTCGCCCAGCGCCCCATGGCCCATATCAACCTTTGCTGTTCGGATCGGCATCACGTTTTGCTTGTGCCCCGCGCTTCTCTTCTGCCAGCTGATTCATTTCCTCAAGGCCAAGCTCCTTGGCGTTCTCGAGAATGAGCTCCTTGATATTTTCGGGATCGAAATGCCATATGGTGCCCCGCTGCAAACTGTCTTTGACGGAGTTCGAAAACCCTTCAATCAAGCGATAAGCCTTGGCAAGCCTTTCCTTCTTCTGGACAGGAGGAAGATCGACCAAGCTGGAATCAGCAAAGTGGTATGCGAGAAAATGGGTGAAAAGGTTGCAAAGCATTGCTATGTGTGCGTTTCCTTCCCTAAGCTCTTGAGTGTAGTTGTTCATGCGCTCGAAAAGGATCGGCCAGAAGGTTTCCTCCTCCTTGAGATACCTTGCAAGTGCCCGCCGGATGAGCACTGACCGAGACATGTTGAAGCGTTGATCGTTGTGAGACTTGAGATACTCGTACATTTTGTTATCCAGCTCATAGGTTAGATAAAAGCGGACCATTCTCCCGACGGTTTTGGATTTTGGTCGTCCGCGCTTGGGAGATTTTGGGCTATTTTCGTTACCGGACATAGAGGTACCTCCCTTTGAATTATTGTTGATTTAACTTCTCATAACTCCTTACGGGGCAAGGAACAGGAATAAATGTATGTGCAATAACCCACAAAAACTAATTTCTTGCATCATATAAATATTTATAATATAAGAAATAAAGAATAAATAGTGCCCATACCTTATCTTGCTGTAAAATCTTCTCCTTCCCTTCGTCAACGTTTTTTCCCTGTTTTTCGGGTTTTTCGCGCTTTTCGGGGCGCTTTTTTCTTGAGTGGGCCGTTTTTTAGTCGAATTTAGGGAGTCTTTGCCTGAAATCGAATTATTTGCAGTTTTCAGCGCCCCCGAGATCACCATCGTAGCCAAAAGGCGCGTGCCAGGGGGACCTTTGGCTCACTATCCATGCTTCTTCAGGGCGCTGGGTTCGGTTTTTTCTGATAGCACCACCGCCTCACGGATCATGCGGGTGAAAACGACGTTTGGCCTGTGCGTAGCGCAGCAGCTGGCAACAAATTGATCCCAAAGCTCGATGTCGATCACGAATTGCACCCAGCGCAGCCCCGGGTGCGCCTCCCGCCAGATCTCTGACTGCCTCCTCCGTCTTGCCCTCTGTTTCTCTGTGGGCCCACTCCCATGGGGGGCTGTCGTGAGCTCGCCAGGCGTTGGCCCAGCGACCACCTCCACCTTCTGCGCTTCCGACTTCTTTCGGACCACCACGACCTTCCTGCTCGCATCAGCTGCCATGATCCCCTCCCCTGTTATATAACCTTGGCTTGCCTAACCCATGAGAGTCCCTCGCGGGCCGTTGCCGGACTTCTGATCGAAGTACGCCCGAGCGCTCATGCCGTAGTCGAAGTCACACCTGTCGCACACCTGATAGTTGCTGACAATCGCATGAGCCGCGTCGCATCCGCACTGTGGGCAGAAATGACGGCCTCGGAATTGGGCCTCGAAATCGAGATCCGCTGACTTGGCCTTTTTCACCCTCTTTCCTGGCACCACGGGAAACTCCAGCTGCTCCTCGCTCATATGGGTTTTCCCCTCTCCCCTCCCCTCGCACTCCGTCCGTGCTCTTGATCTCTCAGGGATCTACTCCTAAGCCCACCACGTCTCTCCATGTCTTGGGCTTCCCGGAATCCGGTCCCCACCCCTTCCAATACTCCAAGAAGAGAAAAAGGCCAAGAGACCTCTCCCTCGTAGGCCACTTCTCCTTCTCCCAGTCCGTCTCCGTCTACTCCGTACAGCTCCTCCGGTGAATCCTGCCCCGTTATCCTATTCGGTTTGTCTCTCATGCTCGTACCCTCTTCCAGGGCAGCTGCGATATGGCTGCCTCGATCTGACTCTGCCAGTAGGGATCTTCTCGCTCCCGCAGAAGGCGCTCGCGCTTTTTAGCCTGCTCACGCTCTCTTTCCCGCTGTTCCTCCCGCGAAGCCGCGAGGTGCCGCAATTGGTTTTCCTGCCGGTCTCGCTCTAAGGCCTTCCGAATCCACCGCGGGAATCGATCAGCGATAAAGGACAGTCCGCCACGCTCTTGAGGATCCCTCGCAGCAATTCGTACAACCCGTGCAATCTCCCCCGCTGACCTGCCCTCGGCCAGTAGTCGACGAGCTCCCTCTCGAAATCGCCGGTCATGAATGAGACCTGGGACATCGAAGAGTTCACGGATCACTTCCTCCTCAGGCTGTGAGGTAGAAGGGGGGGGTGCGGAAACTCGGGAGAGCTTTGTGGAATGAGCGGGGACTCCCCCTTTTTTTGGATTTTGTTCGGATTGAATATAGTTCGTGTCCACCCGGTGGACGGGGGGAGTGTATCGGGAAGGGAGGGGGTGTCGTTCTGGGTGACGGGGGGGTATCTTCTGGCCTCAATTGGAATGAGTTTGTAGGCGTTGGAAGTCACCCCTCCGTCAGGGCGGAAACGGGCGGTACGCTTGAGGTAGCCGAGGGCCTCCAGGTGCTTGATAGCCTGGAAGGCCTTTGATCTACACACGCGGGCAACTCTGGCTATGGTAGCCATGGAAGGCCAGCATGTACCCTCCCCGTCTGCGTGCTTGGCTAGTGCCAGGTACACAAGGACATCGACTGGGCCAAGTGCCTGGTCCTCAAGGATGATGTTCTCGATGAGCGTGAAAGGCAGACGCCGACGCTCCACTCCAACGGAATCACTTTGCATGGTCCCCTCCCAGAGGCGTGGCGCTTAGGACAAACCTAGAGCGCTGATTTTTTGCTTGACGCTTTTGAGGGTTTGTGCTATTGTCTGATTACCACATCGGACAATAACGGCCTTCAATGGCGCAAGCGAACCCCCCGCAAATCAGCGGGGGTTTTGCATTGTTAGGCTGCTCAACGAGCTGCCGCTTATAGTTTTTGTATTGGCTTGACCTCCTTAAAGGCGTTCATCAAATGCACCGAGACGGCTCCTAATGGGTTACAGGCACGCACATAAGATCTGTCTCGTGGTTGCGCTGAGATTTCTTTGGTTTGCAGTTGGTATAGGACTATCCAGACACCTAGATTTTTCCATCCTTTGTGCATCACGAGAAGAGATTCGTTTGCGAAGGTATGCTGGGTGTCGTGAGCTCCCCTCATCCGCCCTAACAGGGGCCATAACGGGCAAAGAGACATGACAACACGATGAAGCCTGTGGGTTTTAGCATAGTTGCCGTCGAATGAATGATCCACGGTTCCCCTCCAAATACGTGGCGCTCGGACATAAATCGACCATCGATTATTGCTTGACGCTATGGAAGGTTCGTGCTATGATCTTGATTACCACATCAGACCGTAGCCCGCCGTCTCTAGCGGCAAGCAGAGCCCCGAAAGAATCGGGGCTTTTGCGTTATTATGCTGGTCAACGGCCAGCCGCTTGTAGGTTTACTTATGATTCCCTATAGGCTATCTCCTCCCAAATCAAACCCGATCATATACTCCCCGACGGCCGACTGTTAGCCGAATTTTTCACCTCTTTCCCCTCAAAGCTTCTTCGAGATTACGAATTACCTCGGCCGGTGCCTTTGGCAGCTTCACTCGGCGAAGAATGCGGAGCACGAGTACTGCGTGCCCTCGGGAAAGTTGTACAGTCACTTTGCCCGAGGCGGCCGTAACCTTCCCCGGGGGGTTTGCTTTCGCACGCCGCTGGGCGTTCAACTTCGCGCGTGTCTCTCGAATGTCCTCTATGTCAGGGTCAGGCTTGCCCATATCCCTAGCCCTACGCGCCGCATCGCGCAGAATTGCTCGTTCGCTCTTAATTGTGCGGACGCTCTTGCCGGTCTCCTTTGCGATTTCTTGCGCCGTAGTCGGAAATGGTGAAACCGTTGCACGATTATTCTTAGTCGGGCGTCCTGCCTTGCCTTCCTGCCCGAAGTAGTCCGGCCAAACTTTGCGATACAGATTTAAGCGCGTATCTTCATCCACTTCAAAACGAGAAAGGTTTCCAAGGTAGACGCGGCGTTCGGCTTCCTCGGGAGTAATTGGGGAGGAGACGACACGTACCGGAATTCGCCCCAAGTCGTGCCCTTCGGCTTTCAACTCTTCTGCTATGCGTAGCCGAGAATGGCCTTCGAGGAGAGTGCCGTCGGGTAGCACGATCAAAGGATTGAGAATCGCTCCCGCTTCGAGAATGTCACGTTTTAAGTCTCGCCAGTAAGTTTCGCTCTTGGCGGAGTCGAACACGTGATTTGATGGATGGGGCTTGAAACGATCTAGGGGCCAAGAAAGAATCTCGGACATTTCTAGGCCTTGAATAACGAGGGATGGCTCGGTGGGTTCATCCTTGGATTTTCTGATGTAGCCTGTGCGTGGACCGGAAACGTTGGCAATAAGACGAGCCTCGCGATCTGCCTTCCGCTCTTCTGGGCTTTTCATTCCATCACCTCACGTGCGAGCTCGGTGTACCAAGCCCAGGCCTTGCCAGTATCTTTTAGGGCTTTTCCGGTGTTGGTAGCGTTGCGAATCGCCGAACTCTTAAAAATAGCAGTACGTGTCATAGTCCAGCCTGGAAGTTTACGCAAAGTTTCCGCGTCGTTTTCCGTTACAATGTCGGGGAGAGCCAGGAGACGCACGGGACGTCCAGTTGTTTCCTCAACTAGACGGAGTTCGTCTGCAATCACTTCGTAAGCAGAAATAGTCCAGCGGGAGAGGCCGACGGGTACAAGAACCAAGTCTGCTGCATACAAGGCGAGAGTCAATTCGATGGTGAGGGATGGCGTTGTGTCGATGATGATGACCTCGGCGTCAAGCTCTTTCAGTTTCGATGGGAATCGAAAGATGATCCCAGGATCATGTGCGAGGTCGCGGGCTGCTCGCGCTATAGATGGAGTGCCGGGGATCAGGTTGATATTGAATGTGGTTGGGATTAGACACTCGGCAAGGGTACAGTGTCCGGTGAGAGCACGATAAAGGGAGTGCTCCTCTATGGTCGCCGCGCTTTCATCTCGGGCTAGGGCGTCGGTTAAGTTATTGTTTGCGTCGGCATCGATCGCGATAACGCGCTTCCCTGCGTTTGCCAAAGCCTCCGCAGTGAAGAGGGCGGACGTGGTTTTTCCAACTCCCCCTTTTAGTGATGCAAAAGCTATAACCTTCACGACTTGCTTGTGTTCCGCGCGAGGTACTTCTCCGCTGCTGCGATCAATAGGGCTTTGACTGAAGTCCGCTCCGTAGCGGCCTTGATTTTGAGCTCGTAGTACAGTTCGTCGGGGAACCCCTCGATAACTACTCGTGCCATTTCGATGCCCCCTAACTTGTCAGGATTACACAGATAGTATGTCTTGTCAAGACTAACAAAGAGGCTGGTCAAAACAGGCTATTGGTCTCCCGACTTCCCATAACGGCAGTTCTGTTCACTTCTGGAAGCGCCATGGCCGAAGAAGTACTGCTGATGGTCAGAACTTGTGGTGTCGTGCACCCATAGTGACGCTTGATCTTACGCGCGTGCAGGACTACGGTGTATAGAAAGCGCGGAAGATGGAATTTGCATGGGATGAACGCAAGGCAAGCGCAAACGCGAAGAAGCACCGTGTTTCATTTCACGAGGCGGCAACCGTATTCGGGGATCCTATCTATGGCAATTACTTTCCATGACCCAGAGCATTCAACGACCGAGCGCCGCTTTCTTACGTTTGGATTGTCTGGCTCAGGTCATCTCTTGGTTGTATCACACACCGATCGAGGGCAAACGACACGGATCATCAGCGCTCGCCGCCTGACGCGGCGGGAAAGAGAGATTTATGAGGAAGGGTAACCCTGAGGAACTTCGGTCGGCGTATAGTCGTGAGGAGCTCGGCAAAGGCGTTCGCGGAAAGTATTTGAAGTCATACCGAGAGGGCACAAATTTGGTGTTACTCACGCCGGAGGTGGCAGCCGCCTTCCCCACGGATCATGCGGTCAACGAGGCGCTGAGCTCTCTTATTGAAGTGGCACGGCGCGCTGGCAGACTGAGGCGCTCAACCTCACGTCCGAGACCTTCAGGTCGTCAAGTTCAGTAGCACGCCTCCTAATCATGCTTCCGTCCACTATCTAGAAGGCAAGAAGGATTTCTGTGCGACAGGGTGAATTGCGTAGCGCTGTTTCCGGTCCTAACTGGGCGGGCTTTGCGCTAGTTCGTGATTGGGCCGCGGAGCAGCGGAATGAACTTATGGAGGACTGGCTATTATGCCAACAAAATCAAACACCAGGGAAAATCCCGCCTCTCGAATAGCTTCACCTTGGAGAGTGGTGAGAGTGGAGCCGCGTCCCGGATTCTCTCTGCGCGTCGAGTTTGTTGATGGCACATCGGGAGAAGTCGAGTTAGCATAATCGATCGAACATGCCGCGGCAACGTTGCGTATATCCTCGAGGGATAGCCCAGAAACCTCGGTCCTCCGAAGGCCGGCGCCATAGCCCAACGCGATCACCGCAGCATCGCGGATGCCGACCGGCGTCGCGTCCGTGCAGCCGTCTATCAACGATTTGAGCTCGCCCTTGCTCGGTGCGCGTCCCGCGGGGATTGCGGATCCAGGAACCGATCGAAGGTGCTGCACTTTCTCCAATTCTTCGCCCGGGTACTCTCCCAGGCGCCAAGCTTCAGCACGCCTTTGACCGCCGACAAGTACCGATTCGCCGTGGCCGGATTGTAGCGCTCGCCCCGCTTTGTCTTGATCGTTGGACATGCTCGTGGCGAAGCTGTTGTGTTGCCAAAGGACCTCCCTCGCATTCTTGAAGCCCAGGAGGTCGCGTGCTATGATGTTGAGTGCTCCTGCCATGACTAAGCGGCCTGAAGGCAGCAGGGACGCTAGATAAAGTCCCGCAGGATTCTTTGCTGCTCGGGAGGGTTGGGGGGTGGCCAGTGACCCCCCAACTCGACTCGGAGGGCCCTGGCTCTTTCCAAACCACCCCCTACACTTGGAACAAGCTTGTCAGCCAACAGTCCCCCTCCGTAAGCCAAAAAAAGCCTCCCTAACCCGTATCCATGATGCTATCATGGATAAAACGTTAAAACGGCCTTTCTCTCAAGCTATAGAGAACCGATCGCAAGCGCCCTCGCGACGCGGCGGCCGGGGAGGGCAGGGTGAGATGGACCCCAAAGTCAGCGATGATAACTAGAACACTGGTACCGCTGAAGTTGTGGCTGTTCTTCGATGTATCATTCGAAAGTGACAGAGATCCGACGTCCCATTTTTCGCCAAGCATAATTTCCATGAGTTGCTTTCCTTGACGAGAACGAAAGCCATGAATTCTGTAGCAGATCTGCACTGACAAGCGCTTTCATTTCAGATAATATTTGTCTATGGCGAAAACTAAGAAAGGCAGAGCAACGTCCGGCTCGCGCTCGACAAAGAGCCCGGGAGCAACTAAGAAGATAACGGGGACCGTATTGAAAATCGTAAACGGTAAACCAACTACGACCAAGCTAAGCGTTGAAAAAGCTTTTACGGATATCGACCAGGCTCGCGCTCAGGTTCTCTACATTGAGAAGAAGGGCACCGCAGAAGAAAAGCGTCTCGTGCGTTTGGCGTTCCGACAGTACCAGGGCATGCGATTCCGCGGCAAATAACCAGGCTCGCGTGATCAGGTGGGGAGCAAATATCGAACTGTCGTACGAAGCGGAGATAATTGTGCTTTTACTCCGCAGCAGCAGCGCCAGCCCACGCACGCCGAATACTGAATTTGCTACGTCGGCTGAGCAAGAGTATCATCCTCTCTGAGTCCCGTGCGTGGTGCGGGGCTCGGCGGTCTTAGGATAAAGATCATGGAAAAGCAAAACATCGCAGTGGGAGACCTCGTGAGATTCAAAGGCGGCGGATCATCGATGACCGTCCAGAAGATAGAGGGTGACGAAGCTACCTGTGCCTTCTCACTTGGAGGTTGGCAACGCATAAGACTTGAGGTCCTTGAAAAGGCTCCCGACGAGCTTTACTGGTGGGGTAGGGGATAGGATGCAAGCATGCCACACACACTCGGTGCGAGAAATCCCTTTCATAGCTTCTCCGTATCCAGGGCCAGCGTGTTCCTCAAGTATTTCTCCGTGATCGCTATTGCCGCATGCCCCAGCCTGCGCTGAAGCCACCTCAGGCCATTAGCGGCGTTCGCCTCTGCGAAGGCATGGCGCAGGTCGTGAAAGCTGTAGACCGCCAGGATTTTCCCTTGCGCCACAAGCTGTTGGCACAGCCGCTGTAGCTGCATCTGCAGCCGTGCGATCACCAAGCCGTCCGTGGACGTCTGAGCCTGATCCTTCAATTTCCAGCCAACCCGTCGAAGGCTTGCCAGGGAGAAGGGCTGTCGCGGGTCAAGGCGGGCCAGATGAATTATTCTCTTTGCCTGCTTGGAAAGAGGATCTGGCCCGATCACCTGATGTCCCTTCGAGACCGTCCAGTAGCGGCCTTCCTCTCGAATGGAGAGGGCAGGGAGGGCTCCCACGCGCAGGGCGGTCTCCGCCACCACGGCCAGGGCCGCGGCGAGCACGGGGTGGGCCTCGGCAATGAGAATTGCCAGCTCCTCCTTGGTGGGGATGGTGGCCACGGGCCAGGTGGAGCGTGGGCGGATCTTTGTCCCTCGAAAGGGATTTCTGATAGTCGCATCGCGCCGTTCGAGGAAAGTGAAGAAGGAACTGCACACCGAGACCACAAGACGCACGGTGTCGGCATCGGGAAGCTTTCCGTCGCGTCCCTGGCGTCCACGAAGCTCGCGGATGAAGTCGTCGGCCTCCCGGGGGTTAAGCTCGCCGGGGGTAAGCTTGTGGGTTTCCATCCAGGCGTCAAGGAGGCCCAAAGCACGCTCGTAGACCGCTCTTGTGCGCTGCGATGTCTTGTCCGATATAAAAGTGGCACGCTCGGCTTTCCAATCAAGGCGCTCCGCGGCGACCCTGCGGCGCACCTGGTCTTTGAGCTCATCGACGACCGCCAGGCGCATGATCTGCGTGGCGGCCTCGGGCGTAAGCTCTTCGAGCTCAGGAAGGCTTTCTGCGATCTGGGCGATGCTGGCGGCGATGAAAGCGGCTCCTGCGTGTTTAGGTTTTAGCTGATCAGGCGAGTCCATTTTGCCCCTCCCCTCGCGGTTTAGATAATGAGAGCTTATATAACACTTAGGATCGGCTCACACGCTTTTATTCATGAGGGTGGTCCTCAGAATGAGTGCAACGCTCAGGGCGCCACGGAGGAGGGATCGCCCGTGACAACCTCCTGCTGTGGTTTGGTTTTTTGGTGTCCGTTGCCCTCGCAAGAGGGTAGGGGGCATCACGGTTTCTTGCGATACACATTCAGCCGGATTTTTCTTCTCGCGGTCGGTCACGAGCCTTTCCCTTTCCCTGATAGCACCAATCTACCGGGAACAGCTATAGGCGCTCGAGGGATTTGAGCGTATGAGGATTGCAAAGAGGAGTTGCCCATAATTGAGGCTGTCCGGGCAACCTGCCGCCGGCGCGTAGGTCGATTTTTCATTGATCGGCGGCACCCCTCATGCTATGGTTGGTGCGGGAGGGGGCGATGCCGGTATTCAGAGAGTACGATCAGGGCCAGGGCGTCTTTCGCAGCATCAGGCCCAACGAGCTTCTTGAGCCAGACAAGACCATCCCGCACGCGTGATCGACAAGGTTGTGGAGATGCTGGATCTCGGCGAGGTCTACGCCTACCACTGCGGACTGATGAGCGGCCGAAAGATCTGGGACGGACTGAAGGAGCGAGCCGACTTTATATTATCTGCTGCCGAAACTTTTCGCCCAAATTTGTGATGGGTGTGGTAGTGGCGGTCTTCACCACGGATGAGTCGGACAAGCCTGAAGATCTCTTTTCTCTGGTTGACCGAGCCAAGGAGAACGCCGGGCAAGGACACAAGAACGTGCTGGAAGATCCCGGCTTTTGTGACTATGAAACCTTCTGCCGGATCGGCGCTTTGAGGTAACAGAAGAGGGGGCTACGAGCCGGGGAAAGTACGAAGTGTTTTGCCCCAAAGGAAACCGATGGAACTGAAAACCGTGAGCAGCCTTGGCGAGGGCAACACGGTGAGCATCTACGAAGGCCAGGAGTGCCAGAGCTGTCCTTGGCGGGAGAAGTGCACCAACGGCAACAAGAGAACGATCGCGGCTGACAGTCGGGAACCGTTTCGTGAGCGCATGAGAAAGAGCTTCGCAGTGATCACGGGCGGGAAACCTCCATGAAGCGTCAGGGGATCGTCGAGTCGGTGCACGGGACAAGGGATGGAGGCAACACCGCCTGGAGCTCGGGAAAACCTCGGCAGGTTATCAGACAGCCTCAATTGATTTAGATGCCGGGTGCTTGGAGAAACGCCTACAGAATATCCGCCTGACGTTTAAAGTCGCAAGCCACGACTTTGGTGCTTCCTGGTTCGAATCTTTGCGACTGCTCGCGCACCTGGTCGAGAGTCACCGGATGATCCTGGGGGTGCAAAGTTGAGCAGCAGACCTTTGTGGCGGGCCGTGTCGCGACCTTCGGGAGCCTTGCTGCATATCCCCTTTACCCTTCATTGATGTAGACTGTTGGCAGTACTCAGGGTTCTGAGGGGGGCCGTTATGAATGAAGCGAAATCAAGAGCTCTTGGATTGGCAATCCAGTTTTTTGGAACGATTCCGGATCATTTCAAAATGAAAGCATTCCAAGTGTATGAACGTATTGGGCCAAAGGATAGGGCCGAACCTCATCCCTACAGCGCAGAGGATGCAATAAAAACGGCGAATCTGTTCCTCGATTATATTAAAACAGAATAGCAGATTTCCGCAGGGCCATCGGTCAGAGAATCAAGCGCGTGGCGGGCCTTGGTGAGACTTTCGCGGGGTTTGCCCTATGATTCATCGTTGACCGGGCACAGACCCCGTGTTATTGATATTTGGGTCACGCGCGAATTGGGTCACAGTGATCATGGCGATGCGTGAGCCCAAAGAGCCAATAGAGGATTCACAAGACGCTAGGGAGAGGCCTTTCTGCTGCAACACTCATTGCGGCCTGGCACAGTTAATCTCGATCAGGTGCGCGAGCAGCTCGCCAAACGGTTGGAGCTCGCCCAGGCCAGAGAGAAGGCGGTTGACCAACGAGCTGTGGAGTTCAACTCGGGTCGTGCATCGGCCCTCCAAGACGCGCTGAAGCTCATAGACAAGGCAATCCAGGCGGAGCAGGCGGCGCGGATCAAGGAGGCCGCCCAGGGCAGGGCGCGGCCACAGGTACAAAAGACGGGGACTGGTCATGGAATGAAGGAGCTGCCCCCGATAGATGGGGCAGTCGTGGTTATACTCCCGGGTAAAGGGGGGGCGGGTGAAAGCGAAAGTGATTGAGGCAATAGACGGCATGTGTTGCCTTTCAGAGAATCTGCGGCTGGAGCGCCCAGCCAAGATCCTGAGGCAGAGACCGCCAAGAAAAAGGGGGAGACGGGACCGATACGGCTTGAGAAAGAACTGTCCCGGGTCCTCCTATTTGTTAGGAAAGTCCACGCCATCGGACAAAGCGAGTGCATGGTCGGGGAAAAACGACATACCACCGTGACTGTGCTTCACGGCTGAGCCACTTACCCGACCCGTTACGGTTTTCCGGGGCCGATTTTTCCTCACACCCCCGCCCGGGTGCACACTCACTCTTGCGCCAGGCCATGGTGCGCGCCGAGATGACGCGACAGGACGGGGTTCCCGTCCAATTTGAAACAGCCTGGCGCTTCACTTGCCTGACCTTCTGCCCGAGACTGATCTTTCATGCAGCGTTATGCGCAGGCACGGAGTCCGTTGGCGGTAAGTCAGCGTTGGAGAAAGGTGGTCATCGCTTTCCTTCGGAGCAACTACTAGCGCGGGAGATCGTCAGCAGGGTGGGCTTGAGATGCGCAACCATGCCTCTGTGCCTCTAAAAAAAAAACGCCCCCGGGAAGGAGGAGAAACCAGGGGCAATAAGGTTTAGGAGGAATCCAGTTAGAAGTTTACCGCGGTTTCCGTTACAAAACAGCGCATCGTGTGAGATTTGATCCTTGTGCTCGCAGCTCAAGGGAGGTGCAATGATCGCATCCCAAAAAGTTCGGAAAAGGGGGAAAGGAACGTGTCGAGGCAGTTGCCTTCCCCGCTTTCCAACCAGGAGAAAAAGAGATATGGCGGCACCGTTCTGTAGGATCTGCAAAGACTTAGGAGACACCGAAGGGCGCATGAGCCGCGAGGCGTTCCCTCGAGGTATTCCCGAAGCTGTATACCCATACGGATGTGTCAGATTCATGCCCAGGCTCGGCTCTGAGGAGATGGCGCGGCGCTGGCAAAAGTTAGAGAAAAAAGGTGGAGTCGCAGAAGCGATCTTGGAGAAGGACTGGCCTGGACCGAGATCAGGATAGCGGGTCGCCTATCCCATGGTTGTTTCACGCACTCTCGATAAGGTGTTCTTGTTCAGAAAATTCGAGCTCGATACGACCTATAGGTAACATAACACTTCGACAGTGCATACAGAGGGGAGCGCGCATGGCAGGTAGCCCCGCAGGTCCCCGGGATATCTTTTTGACCGCCGCCGACACAATGGAGTAGAATCCCTACATGGCTATCAAGGAGCCGGATTCAGTATTGAGGAAGGCAGTTTAGAAAAAATTCACGCAAATCTACAATCCCCATCTCGCTACTACGGGGGAAGGCCGTCCGAACTCCCATCGTCGGCGACCTCCACGCGGCGGGCGGCTGGGGCCCCCCTCCCCCTTTTCGAAGATGGGGAACTTCTACTAACCTGTCAGAAGTTTTGACAATCTCTTTGTTCGGAGTGTAAGATCGAACTTTGTTTTCTGAACTTTGACCCGATTGTAGCGACCGAAATCAAACCGTCATGCAGTCGGCTCGAAGCGGAACTCGTCCGCCCTGGCCACGATTTCCCCGACTGTCTGCTGGGTCAACTCCCGGTTTTCACGTCTGATGATGTTTCTCTATGAATGCCTATGGCAAGAGCAAATTGGTCTCCCGACGCCAGTCTGATCGTCAGAACTTCCCGCGTTCACCGTTCCCATCCTGCGGCTCCGTACGAAAGAGTCTGACTTGGGCTCATGCGTTGGTGCGTCGATCTCGCGACGCGAACCAGCGGTTGATTGCAAAGCGATTTTGGTCGAACCGGAGATGAGAGCTTGTCGTCCAAATGAATCAAAGGATCGTCTCGAGTCTTCGCAGATGTCCGCGTTCGGACAGGTCATGAGTGATGTTCATTCGAATGCTCACGAGCGCCCGTTGTTGTGCAGGCAAAAAAAACCGCCCCTGTGGGAGGCGGTCAAAGAATGTGTGGTCGAGAGCTTATTTCTTGGCTGCCGCCTGTTGTCCAGCGACCCTGCCGAAGGTCAGGCTCATTTGAATCGAGGTTCCGGAAGCGGGGTACACTTGATTGAAGAAACCGCCATTCGCCACTTCGCCCGCCGCGAAGAGTCCCGGGATCACCTCGCCCTTGGCGTTGAGGACGTGGGTGTCGAGATCGATCTTCAGGCCGGTCATCGTCCCGAGCGTAGCGGCCTCCACTTTGAGGGCGTAGAACTTCTTTTCGGCCGCGGAGCCGACTCCTATTGCTTGACGGCTTTGGTCAGATCGGGTGCTCCGCCGGAAAGAGCTACGACGTTGACTGGCCTCTCACGATTTCGGCAGGTACGCGCGTGAAAGCCAGGTCTGATACGCCTGCCATCTCATTCTGCTGATCGATGGTGATCTTCGCGATCCTTCCTTTTTCGATCGTCACTGTGAGCGAAATGTCGCCGTGCAGTCCCTCCGCCTTGCCGTGATACGCCCCGTCCTTCCATTTGCCCCCGGACGCGGGTGCACAGGATAGGACGAGCACAGCCGCCAAGCAGAGCGTTATGCAGAGTGCCAGTGTTGGTCTGAGATTCATACATGTACCTCCTGGGGTTCGAAACAACGGTTACTCTGCGCCTGTAAGGGTGGTGGTCGAACCGTACGGCAGTCGAACTCACTGTCCGGCTTGCTACCCGGATTTTCCCCAGTTAATCACATTCGCCAGGCAGTGTCGATACCGGCATCATCGGGCTTTCACTTTTGCAGACAACGGGCGGAAAAGAAACCGATCAATCTTTGCATTGCGTCGCGCAAAAATGGACAGAGCGCCTGCGCTCGCGTAGCTTGCGGCAGTTCCCGAACTCCTCCAGCTGTCAATACTTGATCATCGTAACTTCCGAATTGCTGGGACGGCAGCAGTGATGGCTGCAGCGCAACCCAGAAAATAGACCGCGCTAATCGCAGTGGTCAAGGGCGCGCCCAAAGCTGTGGCAACGCCGCCCGCCAGCTGGCATCGCTTCACGGAATCCAATACAGTTGCTGGTCGAATGAGACATCGGAGCTGGTTTGCTAAGGCTCCTTCCTCAGCGATATCGACCAGAACTGAAAAGGCCGCACGCGAAGTCCTGGAAGGCAGGAGTCGGAGGGGCTTCTTCCGTCGCGTTCTTCCCTTCCTGGGTCCGGCCTTCATCGCAAGCATTGCCTACATCGACCCCGGCAATTTCGCAACAAACATCCAATCCGGGGCGCAATACGGCTACCTCCTGCTTTGGGTAGTACTCGGTAGCAACGTAATGGCCTCGGTCATCCAAGTCCTTGCCGCGAAGCTGGGGATCGCTTCGAGGAAGAATCTCGCCGAGCACTGCGCTGACCAGTTCTCGAAACCCTTCACGTTTGGTCTTTGGATCGCGATGGAAGTAGGTGCCATGGCCTCAGACCTCACTGGGTTTATTGGTGCCGTAGTCGGGTTCAACCTTCTTTTCGGGATTCCTCTCTGGATGGCGGGGCTTCTGACTGGAGTTGCCACTTTCATAATACTCGGTTTGGAGCGTTATGGATTTCGTTCCTTTGAGACGACGATCGCCGCCTTCGTTGGGATTATCTCAATCTGCTACCTTATTGAGCTGAGCATTGGTGAAGCCGCCTTGGGGTGAAGTGCTTACTCACACGTTCATTCCCCAGTTTGAAGGCACTGAGAGCATCGTGCTCGCTGCGGGAATCCTCGGGGCAACTGTGACTCCTTATGCAGTCATCCTTCACTCTGCACTCACTCAGGGCCGTGTGGTGCCACATGATGATATTCAGAGGAAGCGATTGTTTCGGTTCGAGATAGTGGATGTGGTTGTGGCAATGGGTATAGCAAGCCTGGTGAATATGGCCATGCTTGTGATGGCAGCAGGCACGTTCCACCAGCATGGGATGAAAGATGTAGGAACCCTGGAGCAAGCCTACAAGACTCTCCAACCCCTCCTGGGTCAAGCCGCTACGTGGGTCTTTGCCGTTTCCTTGATTGCCTCGGGCTTGTCCGCTGCGACGGTGGTGACCCAGGCAGGTCAGATCATTCTCAAGGGGTTCCTCAATCGGCGAATACCCTTATGGCTCCGACGTCTGATCACGATGGTGCCCTCATTTGTGATTATATTGGCCCATTTCGATCCAACGCAGAGTCTGGTGATCAGCGAAGTGGTACTGAGCTTCTCTCTGCCGTTGACACTCATCCCGCTTGTCATGTTTACAGGCAGGAAGGACCTCATGGGGAATCTGGTGAACAGGGCAGCAACAAAAGCTCTCATAGTCCTGATCGTTGTCGTGATCATTGCGCTAAATGCTTATCTTCTGTATAGCACGTTCAAAAGTGCTTGATGGGCACCTGCGTTCGAAGTAATTTCCCAATGGAGCATCGCCTCTCACACCATCGAGGTGGCAAGGACGAACGCGGCGATGAACACCAAACCCACCGTGAGTAAGCGGCACGGGAGCGATATAACCTTCCGTCGGAAGTTTGTTCTTGTGCGGTTGATGGCGCCGCAACATCAATTCCATCAGCGCTCGGGCGTCCTTCCGGGTGGTCGGCAGAGCGCCAACTGGGTTGGCAAACCTGATGGCCTCTTGCATGGAAGCCCCTTTCTCCGAGGTCAAGAACGGTTCCTGCGTTGGAGGAATCGCCTTCATATAATCATGAATTGAGAAACATGCTCGGCTATTACGGCCCGTGTTAATCTTCGTTTCTACGCTGAGCTTTGGTGATTCTGAGCTGCTCTGTGGCGCTGCCGAAATGCCGTCCAAAGCTTCACGGGTGGTAGAGAATCAATTATGCTCCGTTTGGAATCGCATACGCGTCAAGAGGAGATGGAAATGCCGGTAAAGGATCCAAAGAAGTCTCAACTTCCTTCGCCGCTCAATAAGGGGCAGCTGCATTTCTCCCTCTGGTGGGTGGTCGGCTCCATTCTCATGATCATTGCACTGAACTTCCTCCTGATCCCGAAACCCCAAATCACAACAGTGGATTTCAGCGCCTTCAAGAAGCTGATCAGTGATGGTGTGATAAAGCGTGTGGAGATGACTCCCAGCGCCTACTACGGCTTCATTCTGACCAGGGAGCAGGAGGATGCCCTTGCGCAGCAGAAGCCGGAGGGCAAGAGTTTTGGGATAGGAAATGTCGCCCAATCGCCCCAGTCGACCGGGGCTACCCCGAAGGAGTACCAGACCACGCCGGTGCAGGACCCCAGCTTTGTCGCGCTGATGGATTCGAAAGGTGTCGAATACTACGCTACTTTGCCTCAAAATTATCCCCTTCTGGGCTTTCTCCTGAGCTGGATTCTTCCCTTGGGTGCGATGTTCCTGGTTTGGCGACTCTTGTCCCAGCGCATGGGTGGCATGGGACGAGGCGTGATGAGCTTCGGACAGAACAAGTCGATGCTGATCGCAGAGGGGACTACCAATGTCAGCTTTGGCGATGTGGCGGGGGCCGAGGAAGCGAAGGCCGAGCTGGTCGAGGTTGTCGATTTCCTGAAGCACCCTGCCCGGTATACGGAGATCGGAGGAAGAATCCCGAAAGGAGTGTTGCTCGTCGGCTCACCTGGTACGGGCAAGACTCTCATGGCGAGGGCAGTCGCCGGGGAAGCGGGAGTCCCTTTTTTCAAGATCAGCGGCTCGGAGTTCGTGGAAATGTTTGTGGGGGTGGGGGCAGCGCGCGTTCGCGACCTTTTCCAGCAGGCACGAGGCAAAGCGCCGTGCATCATTTTCATCGACGAGCTGGACGCCATTGGGAAAAGTCGTGCACAGTCTCTTTCCACCAATGACGAGCGCGAGCAAACGTTGAACCAGCTCCTGGTGGAAATGGACGGGTTCGATTCGCGCACAGGAGTTATTATCCTCGCTGCCACGAACCGGCCGGAGGTCCTGGATCCGGCCTTGCTGCGTCCCGGACGCTTCGATCGGCAGGTCCTCATGGATAAGCCGGACCTGAACGGCCGCGAGGCGATCCTGCGCATTCATAGCAAGAAGGTACAGCTTGACGATTCGGTGAATCTCAGGGACGTGGCTCGCCGGACCCCGGGGTTTGTAGGGGCGGATCTCGCGAATCTGGTGAATGAGGCGGCGCTCCTTGCCGTCAGGGCCGGCAGAGCAAGGGTAACGCAGCCGGACTTTGATTCAGCCTTCGAGAGACTGGTTGCCGGGCTGGAGAAGAAGAACAGGTTGATCAACCCAAAGGAAAGGAAGATCGTGGCCTACCATGAGACAGGCCATGCTCTGGTCGCTCAGATGACCCCGGGGGCGGACTCGGTAGAGAAGATCTCCATAGTGCCCCGCGGCATCGGCGCTCTGGGTTACACCATGCAGCTGCCCACAGAGGATCGTTTCCTGATGACGGAAGGCGAGCTCAATAACCGGATCGATGTTCTGCTCGGGGGACGGGCGGCGGAGCAACTCATCTTCCACGAAGTCTCCACGGGGGCTTCGAACGACCTGGACAAAGCGGGAGACATAGCCCGCCGCATGATCACCGACTTCGGGATGAGCGAGAAGTTCCGCAATACCTTCCTGCCCGCAAGAAGGCAAGGTCAGCTCCTTGGCGACTCCAGCGCCATGATGCTGCGTGAATACTCGGAGGCCACACAGCAATACGTGGACGAGGAATCCGCCAAGATCATAAACGGCAGGTACGACAAGGTCGTCGAGTTGCTCCGCCGCCATGAAGGCCTCCTCCACGCGATAGCGGAAAAGCTTCTCGAGGTGGAGGTATTGGAAAAAGCGCAGTTCAAAGCGATGATAGAAGAGTTCTCGGACGGGAAGTCGTCACTCGCCGGCGCCTCCGAGGCGACGTAGTGCGAGGGCGATTAATCCAGTGCCACTTGGGCGGGTTTTCTATCCGCGCGAACTCACGAAAATCTTAGTACCTCTGGATGGATCTCAGCGTGCGGAGGCAATCCTACCGCACGTAGAGGATTTAGCTAGCCAATTCAAATCCGGGGTCTTCCTTGTTCAAGTGCTTGAACCGGTCCCAGCTACTTTGGGTTTGGCTGATCCGGTTCCTCCCGTTATTGATCAAGCGCTTATGGATCGCTTGTATCAAGATTCTCGCAGCTACCTGGAAAAAATTCAGGCCCGTTTACAAAAAAAGGGAGTAACCGCCCACGTCCGCCTGCAGGTGGGACAGGTTGTTCCGTCGATTGTGGACCTATCCGAACGTGAGAAAGTCGATCTTGTCGCTATAGCGAGTCATGGAAGAAGCGGGCTGTCACGATTCTACTATGGCAGCATCGCTGCAGGGCTACTGCATCGGATTGAACGGCCTCTTTTGATCATTCGATCAGCATCGTCCGGGGAGAAGAACGGCACGAAATAAGTCGGTATTTACAGCTATTATATGCCCAGAGAAGCGTAGGAGGAATTGATATGACGATAGTCGATAAAATCATGTCGGAGATTGAAGCTGATCCAACGATTGATGCGAAGGAGCTCAATCTAGTCATAACATCTAAAGGATTCCTGAAAAGGAGAAAAACCCTAAATGTTTACGGGGAAGTGCAATCCACGGCTGAAAGAAGCAGAGTATTAGAAATTGTTAAAAGACGGGCAGGAAATAGCTTCGATGTGGCGGACAAGATTGTAGTTTTATGAACGAGGTGGCCTTGGTTGCGACTCAGAGGGAGGGAAGTGATTCATGAACGATGAAAAGCGTTTTCTGGCGGAGGTAGGAATACGGGACGTTCGGTTGCCTATCAAAGTACCTTCAAGAAACAATCCGGACGGCCAGCGTACCGTAGGCTCCGCCAATATTCAAGCACGCATAATGAGAGAATTCGAGCCAGCTTGGATCGATCGATTCATACAGATTCTCCATCACAGCAAGAGAGAACTGGGAATAGAGAACATGCGCTCGATCGTGCACGAATGCAAGGAAGCATTCCAAGCTGAGTTTGTTGCCATTGAAATCGAGTACCCCGTTTTTGTCGAAAAGATGACTCCCGTCACAACTGAGCCTTGTATTGTTGAGTACCGATGTGGCTATTCTGCTGTCTTCCCCACTGTGAGAAACGCAACTACGATAATGTTTCGGATAAGAATCCCCTGTATCACGACATATCCAGTTTCAGAGACTGAAAAGAGCGGCTTTCTGGCTCAACTGAGCATCGTCACCATCCAGACTCAGTCCCCATCGGATCTCTTTCCCGAAGATCTTGTCTCAACTGTCGACGCGCATGCTTTAGCACCCATCTACTCGTTTCTCGCCGTCGAGGACCAGAAAGAGATTATTTCTAGAATCCATTCGAAAAAAAGGACGAGTCTTGTAATGATTGATGAGATCAGGCAAGAGTTGGCACTGGACAAAAGGATCGATTTTTTCACGGTAAGCTGCTCAAACTTCGGTCTCCTCCATTCCTACAGCACTCTCATAGGTACTGAGAAGGGCTGGTCACCCTGGGACTTCGTACGCGACTCGGAACAGTAGGTATTGGCGTTCACGCGAAATCGTCATTCAGGTATTCTGAAGCCCGCCTGATCAAAAAGAGCTTTCTTCATCCATCGGATGATGTTGATAATTGAGGCTGTCCGGCAACCTGCCGCGATTATGTCCACGTCAAGCAAAGTGAAGGTTACATCAACTGCTATAGCGAGCCGGGCAAGGGAACGACTTTCACAATCTATCTCCCGTTGACCCTCGAGGAAGCCAGCAAACCCCTTGTAGCAGTGTCGAGCACTGCTGCCCCAAGGGGGACAGAAACAATACTCCTCGTTGACGATGAGTCAGCGATTCGAAGTGTTGCAAGGATCCCTCTGGAGCAGGCGGGGTATGTCGTCATCGAGGCATCTGGAGGAGATGAGGCCTTGGCGGCTGTATTGGCGTGCAACATCACCGTTGCACTGTTGGTGACCGATGTCGTGATGCCGCGAATGAGCGGGAACGAGCTTGCGCGCAGGCTTCAGGAGATACTTCCAAAGGTGAGAGTACTGTATCTTTCGGGGTACACCGCGAATGTCATTTCGGATCACGGGATTCTTGAGGCTAGCGTAGACTTCCTGCAGAAGCCTTTCAGCGCTGTTGAGCTCCTTACAAGGGTGCGCGAGATACTCGAAAGGCAATAGGAATTGAGAGTCCTGCAGGTAACCTTAGCTTGCTCCCCTGGATCGGGCTTTTCGTCTGCAGCGCGCTGCTTCGAGGGTAGGGGAGTGGGGGAGGGGATAAAGGGATACACTCCCTTAGCCACCGACTGCGGGTGCGGGTTGAGACGGGGCGTCAGAACCGAGCAACGCCATCTTCATATCGTCTATGATTATCTGACGGGTATTCTCATGACGGTAGAGCGGTAGTACGAAGTGGATGTTGGGATGGTGAGCGGGACAACGCCTTTGTAGTCTCAGACCGACATTTCGCCAAAACTGATGTATGCTGATCAAGGACAGCTTGGAGAGCGAAAAAGGCCATGGAACGCGGGCTACCAGATGGAGTTCCTCCCCACAACGATGAGGCGGAGGTCGCTACCCTCGGTGCCATATTGATCGACGCGGAAGCTTTCTATGCCATCGAGCACCTGATCCACGTAGAAGACTTTTACAAGGGCGCGCACCAAAAGATCTACGAGGCCATAAGCTCAATGTACCGCAGCGGTCAGTCGGTCGACTTGGTTACGCTTGCCGAAGAACTGAGAGCTCGCGGGACTCTCGAACAATGCGGGGGCGCCCCATACGTAGCACGATTGACATCTTCGGTCCCGACGAGCGCAAATGTTGAACACTACGCGCGCATAGTCCTGGGGGCGAACATTCGTCGCATGCTTGATTCCACGTCGAAAGAGATAATTACTCAAGCGTACGACAACTCCGCTGAAACTAGTGTCATCGTTAAGGAAGCGGAGAGAAAAATATTCGAGATCTCAGACCGTAACCAAACCGGGACCTATTTCCCTGCGAAAGAGATAGTAAAACAAACATTCGAGGCTATTGAGAAGCATTACCACTCGAAGACTGAATATACGGGGATCCCCTCGGGGTTCAGGGAGCTGGACCAGTTAACGATGGGGTTTCAGAACTCGGAGTTTATTGTGATCGGGGCACGGCCATCAGTGGGGAAAACCGCGCTTGCTCTCACGGTTGCTGCAAATATGGCCATTCGTGACAAGACCCCAGTGGGCTTCTTTTCCCTCGAGATGTCCAGCATGGCGATCATGCAACGACTTCTTAGCATGGAGGCGAGGCTCGACTCGCAACGTATGCGTACCGGAATGTTAAGTCCCGCGGACTTTAGCCGTATCACGGAAGCCGCCGGAAGGTTGTATGAGGCTCCACTATACATCAGCGACGTTCCTGACCTCAAGCTTATAGACTTGCGCTCGCAGGCTCGCCGAATGAAAAGCCATCATGACGTGAAGATCATTTTCATTGATTACATCACGCTGATCAGCACGGAGAACAGGGAGTTGCCACGGCACGAACAAATTGCGGAAGTGTCGCGATCGCTGAAAGCTTTGTCTCGGGATCTGAACATTCCCGTGGTTGCACTTTCTCAGGTCCGGCGGGAAACCGAGGGGAAACGGCCGAACCTGGCTGACTTAAGGGAGTCTGGCTCCATAGAGCAAGACGCGGACGTAGTGATTTTCATCCATACCGAGGATCTGAAAGCGGAAGTGCGTGAGGTAGCCGTGGCTAAGCAGCGAAACGGTCCGGTTGGAGAAATTTCTCTCGCGTTTCTTTCGAAGTACACAAAATTCGAAACCCTTGAACGTGGTTCGAGCCTGTGATCTTGTCCTCTCGAGAGCTTATCGTAATTGGGGTCGGCTCAGAAGCGTTACTACACCGAGATAGATTTTCGTGAGAAGCTCGAAAGCCGTCTTTCAGCTCCCCTCACTATAATAGCCTTAGAGCTAGGCTTCCTTTCTCGTTTAGAGATGTGGTATCAAGCGGCACCATGGGTACCCATGCCTGCAACGGACGGCTCCATTTTCTTGACGGTGCGCGCACCGATGGCTGAGGCCAAGAGGACGACCGTACCAGCATAAAAGGCCGATGCATACCCGAGGCCCGCGGATGAGATAGCTCCGATCATGGGTCCCACGGCAGCCCCAGCGGAGTTCATGGCCGTGTTCAAGCCGAAGATCATTCCTTGGCGGTTTCTGTCGGCACGCATGGCGATCATAGCGTTGATGGAGGGCTCCGAGCCACCAATCATGGCGCCGCCAAGTACACGTAGAACGAGGAGCTGGACGGGGTTGCGAACGAATGCCTGAGGAAGAAACACGAGAACGGCCCCGGACAGGCAGAACGCCAGGAGCCTCTCGTAGCCGATCCTGTAGCTCACTCTTCCTAGACCCGCGGAGGAAAGCGCCGCTGCAATGGCGCTCCCCCCGAGGATTAGCCCCGTCAGGGTGGCAACTTTCGTTGCCTGCGGGGAAATGGACTGGATGAACAGGGGCAGGATAGGCGCCACTGTGCTGGTAGCGATCTGCAGCCCCCCTGAAACGAGGACCAGGATGATGAGCCCGGGCGAGTGCGCCAGGGGAGAAAAGTCCGGGATCATCGACCTCACGAAAGATCCCGCAGGACTGGATCGGACCGATTCTTCCCTGACGAACCGCATGACGATTGCGGCCGCAGCCAGGAGGAAGACGGCGGTGGCGAGAAATGTGACACGATACCCGAAGAGGTCTGAGAGCAGTCCGCCGAAAGCGGGACCCACGGAGACCCCGACATAGATGCCGGTCTGGAGCATACCCAACGTGTAGCCGAGCCGCTCCCTGGGGGAAATGGTTGCTACGAGCACCGTAGCCGCCGCGACCGTGCCACTTAGGGCGCCCTGCAGCCCGCGCAGCACGAGAAGCTGCCAGGGTCGGTTGACAGCGCCCATAAGGGCGATGACCACCGCTCCGCCGATCATGGCGCGCAGGAGCATCGGGCGCTTGCCGTAGGAATCGGCAAGCTGTCCCCAGAGAGGGGCAAAGACAAACATGCTGATTGCCGGCGCAGTGGCGCAGGCGCCCACCCAGATGTTGAGGCTGGCCGGATCCTTTACCCCGAGATCCTGGATGAAAAACGGTATGATCGGTATCGAGGCGTTGAAACCGATGAGGGCGAGGATCTCCGCGGCGAAAATGGCGTAGAAGCTTCTCTTCCAGTTTTGCATCAATCGAGTGTAGAGGAGTTGAGTGTATGCAGTCCTAAGGGTTCGCTCAAGAGGCGCGACCTTGAGGAGGTTTGTGCGGAAACGTCTCCCCGCCCTCTAGGGGTGAACGTCGCACTGGCGCTCAATAGCCGAGCGGCTCGCCCACCACGATGACGGTGAAATCGGAGTACAGTGGTCTGCGGTGGAGCACATGATACACGCGACAGATCCTGGTCTCTCCCTGACAGTCCTGGCATGTGCCAGCCTTCACGCAAGGATTGGGCCGTTCAAGGCGCTTGTTGTTCATCGGCGCGGCCGTTGTCTCGATGCGCTCGAAAGCCTCGTCGAGGTTGCGCACGATTTTGTTCGTGCCCACAACGACAACCGTCTTCTTCGGTCCGAAGGTGAGGGCCGCCACGCGGTTCCCGCCTCCGTCCACGTTGACGATCTCGCCCTCAAGCGTCACGGCGTTGGAGCTGGATAGGAACACATCGCAAGTAAGCTGGGCCCTGCGCAGCTCGAGCTTCCTCTCCTCGTCGATGCCCGGAGCGTTGTGATCGAGAATCTCGGCGCCGAGCGCCCGAACCTTCTCGGGCGCCCCGATAGCTTTGAGGCTCATGGAGCCGCCGAGGCCGACCTTCATGCCGGGCTTTACGAAGCCCACGATAAGCTCCAGTGCCTCCGCACCCGTGGCAACGTACTGCGCCTCGAAGCCGCTTTTCCTGAGGGCCGCGCAAGCGCTCATTCCCAAGGTCTCGTTGTGCCACATTTCCACTGCGGTCATCCTTCACCTCCACAAAGTCTATCTGCGTGCCAAGATGGATCTTCACACCCATTTGCGAGGGGCGGTTTAATTATGTGGATCCGCCGAGCCTCCGGAACTCCTCGATCTCCCAGGACGTAGCGGGGTGATACCAGCCGGTGTATTTTTGCAGGTAGGCCGCAGGCATAGTCTCCGCCTTCAGAGTTGACGCATCGATCCTGTAGCCATTGATAGAATCGCGTGAAACGACTTTGAGAAAGTCAAAGCGCGGTTCTCTGCCCCACGATCTGTTCTTCGCATAGATGATGATCATCGAGTATCCCCCTTTCGGTGGGGCATAACGTCATTACCTTCGCCAAGATCCTGCCCAGACTTTGGGTGCGGGTTTCCAGCGTAGATCCCGGCTGAAAAATGGGCCTCCCTCGAGGAAGGCCCACCCTAACTCTTGGACAGCGATGTTGGCTATTTTTTCAGAGCCGCCACCGCGTTCGCGATCATTTTCTCTCCGTCGGCAAGCTGAGCCTGGATCGTGCCTGCCTTTTGGAGAGCAGAAGCGAAATTACCGTCACCAAGATCTTTTTCCGCATCTGCGAGAACGGGCTTGGCGTCCGACAGCTGTTTCAAGAACGCATTGAAGTCGAGCTTGAGGCCTTTGATCTTCTTCGCAGCAGCCACTTTCCGCGCCGCCTCCGGCAGCGCTTTCTTCAGAGTATCGATGAGCGTGGTGGCATCGGCCTGCGCCTTCTCCTTGCCCTTGGCGGCGTCATTAACTGCACTCTCCGCAGCGGACTTGGCATCCATCGCCAAGCGCTTCACCTTATCGTAATGCTTAGCATCGAGCTCGGTCTGCATCTGGGAAAGCTTGTCCTGGGCCGTCTTCAGCGTATCGGCAGCGTACGCGACGATATCAGCGTTCTGCGCAGCAGTGGCCACGGCCGCCTTCGCGGCGTCGATGTCCGCCTGAGGTGGCTTCGCGCAGGCGCCTAGCGCCGCGATAAGGACCACCGGGATAAGTACTTTGAGATAACGCATGTTGTGAAAGCCTCCGATTTAGAGCCGCATACACGTCTGCCAGCACCCGGGCATCAACGATGCTCGTCTCCAGGGGTAAGGGGTACCGATGGCGTGAATAGTTGATGTAAAACCATTTTTGCAAAGAAGTGTCAAGGCAAACGCGCAGTCCACATAAGGCGCTCTTCGTTCCACTTGACCGGGTTGCGGCCACCGACCCGGTGGCAATCGTGCGCGTCGTAGATTCGCTGGAGAGGCGTGGCTTGATTGCCCGAAAAGACCACCCTGTCGATCGGCGGCGTTGGCCCATTGAGCTGACTCCGGGCCGGGAAGATAAAAGCCGCAGAAGTGGTTTGGGTTCGCCAGGGCCTCTTGTGTCGCGTGGCGACCTTTCTGTCAGTCGAAGGTACGTGCGATTCCAAAAATGCTCGACGTACTCATCGAAGCCCACAGAGAAGCCGAATAGTATGAGATTAACGCATCGCACTTGAGAGTCAGAAGCTCAGCAACTGATAGGGGAGGGCGTAGGGTGCTTTCGAAGCAGGGGCGCAACGCATGACAGGCTCCACAGCCTCATGCACAACTCTTGCAGCGGAACCCATTGCGCTTGTATGATTCGGGTCATGGATCTTTCCGGCATTGATACCAGATTTCGTTCCGACCTCGAAACCGCGATTCGATACTTGCTGTCGAAGGGCTGTTCGGAGGTCTACCTCTTTGGGTCGTTAGGAACTGGAACCGCCGGGAATGGGTCTGACATCGATATCGCCGTTCGTGGGATCCCAGCCGGGGAGTTCTTCACCGTCTACGGAGAGTTGATGACACAGCTTCGGCACGAGGTAGATCTCGTGGACTTGGACCTGCAGGCGGACTTTGGACGAGTTCTTGCGGAGACTGGCAGTCTGAGACGAGTGGCGTAGCCATGAGCAAGGCCTCACTCATAGAACATGAACTGAGGAGTCTCCAGAAGGAGCTTGAGGTGCTCTCGCTCGTGATTTCAAAACGAAGTCAAGTTCCGCTGGATGAAATCGAGGTAAGGGGCGCCGCCCTGTCGTTGGCTTCACTGTATAACGGAATGGAAAAGGTTCTGACGCAAATTCTCTCAGACCGCAGCGAAACCTTAGGCGAGAGCCCCAACTGGCATGCTGAACTCCTTCAAAGGTCGCATTCACTCGGAGTAGTCACTGCCAAGACAGTGCAGGACTTGAAGGGTTTTCTGAGTTTTCGGCATTTCGTTCGTCACGCGTACAGCTTCGAAATAGACACCAAAGCAATTGATGCCATACTAGACGCTGCACCCGATGTGCTGAAGCGTTTCATCACAGAAGTGCGGGCCTTTCTCGGTTACGAGGGATAGCTGCCAATCCTTGACAATCGGGCATCTACCAAGTTGAAGTGAAGTCTGACCACTCCCTGGCATGTTGGACAATGAGAGCTTATATAACATTAGGATCGACACACATGGCATTTTTCACGAGGCGAATGGGTGGGCGTCCGCGCGGGATGTCCAAAGCGGTAGCAAAAAAGGTTAGGGCAGTGAGTACTAAGGTCTCCCGAACGAAGCCTAAACCGATATGCCGATAGCCTTGTGCCGGTTCCAATAATGGGGATCCGCCCCCTTCGGAGAGGGGAGGGGACGCACAACTGCTGTGCCCGACAGTTTTGGTGGTATGCTCAAGAAGCCGGCGAACGGTGATTCCCGTGCTCAAGTTCCGGGGGAGGTCAACGATAGTTGTCCTGGGGCGTTAGAGCTTGTTCACAACGAACAGTAATCCTGGTTCAGGAGCGCCGACTTACGTGGGACGCTGTTCGCCGGTTACTTGAAGAAGTTGGACTGCCCATAATCTCTTCTTTCGCGGTTTGGACAATATCAATTTCGGCAGCTTCGCTTCTACCCGTGTGAATCTAGAAGCCATTTCACCGGAAAACCTCTGGGATATGCGGACCGAGTGACTAGTCCGGATCTGTATGGCTTCTTGGAGGCAAAAAAAGGAGCTCTGTGCATAACGGCCACATGATATGTAGCCGCTACGGTAGAGGGCCTATGCAGCTGCTTTGCTTTTTGCACGTGCTCCCCCTACATCCGGAGTCGGCGGGCAATCGAAACAATTCGCTTTGACCCATCTTCTACAGTTTGAGGCCGTTCCGTGGTGCCTACCCCCCGAATTTACAGGGAATTTGAGGGTTTTTCGCTGACGCAAGCGGATTTTGTAGTGCCAACAAAGTTAGTTAATATGCAGAAATGACTTGCATCTGGTGCGATCCCATGATAGTATCCGTGGTGGGGAGGGAAGTACCCGGTGTTCGTCCGCGTCAAGAACTCTCACGGATACAAGTATCTCCAGATCGTGGAGAACAGGCGCGAGGGCAACAAGGTCAAACAGCGCGTGCTGACCACCCTCGGTCAGTTCGATGCACTCACCGAATCAGGCAAGATCGATGACCTCACCCGTTCGCTTGCGAAGTTCGCCTCTACGCGCGCCATTGTCGATGCCCACCGCGAGGGGGCTATCCAAGCCCGCCATACCCTGTCTATCGGCCCTGCTCTGGTCTTCGACCGCTTATGGCAGCAATTGGGAATCAAAGAGGCGATAAGAGAAGAGCTATCAGCCAGCCGATGCCGTTTCCCTTTGGAGCGCGCGATCTTTCTCACTGTGTTGCATCGCCTTGTGGATCCTGGAAGCGACCGCGCCGCAGAGCGCTGGAAGGAGGATTTCCAGATCAGCGGGACTGAGGGCATCGAGTTGCATCATCTCTACCGGGCCATGGGTTGGCTGGGCGAGCAAAGCCTTCAGCTCGGGCACGATGCGCGAAGCCTGCGATGTCGAAAGGACCTCATCGAAGAGAAGCTTTTCCGCCGCAATCGCGATCTGTTCAGCGAGCTGGAGCTAGTGTTCTTCGACACCACCAGCCTTTACTTCGAGGGGCAAGGCGGGGAGAGCCTGGGACAATACGGACACAGCAAGGACCACAGGCCCGACCTGAAACAGATGGTGGTCGGGGCGGTGCTGGACGGCACGGGGCGCCCGATCTGCTGCGAGCTGTGGCCGGGGAACCTCACCGATGTCACCTCCCTTATCCCGGTGGTCAAGCGTCTGAAGAGTCGCTTCGGCATCGCCTCGGTGTGCGTGGTGGCCGATCGAGGGATGATAAGCGCAGAGACGATTCGGAAACTTGAGAGTGCAGATCTCGGCATGTCCTATATCCTCGGGGCGCGCATGCACAAAGACAAAACGGTGCGCGATGAATTGCTTCCCTCCTCTGCGGAGTTTCAGGTGGTCACGGGAGCGAAGAAGAAGGCCCAGGATCCCTCGCCGCTTTCGGTGCGCGAACAGTGGGTGGGAGGAAAGCGCTACATCGTGTGCTACAACGAAGATCAGGCGCGAAAGGATGCCGCTGACAGGGCAGCCATCGTGGAGTCCCTGAAAGAGAAGCTGAAAAGCGGGGACAAGAGCCTTGTAGGAAACAAGGGCTACAGGCGCTACCTGAAGTCCGCGGGAGCGCAACACTTCACGATTGACGAGGCGAAGCTCGCCGAAGAACAACAATTCGACGGCATGTGGGTTCTTCGAACCAACACGACGTTTGCCGCTGCGGATGTCGCACTAAAGTACAAGCAGTTGTGGATGGTGGAGTCAATCTTCCGTTCGGCCAAGAGCCTCCTTGAGACCCGCCCGATCTATCACAAGGTCGACGATACCATCCGCGGGCACGTGTTCTGTAGTTTCCTCGCCTTGGTGCTGCGAACAGAGTTGGAGACGCGGCTCCAGAACCGAGGGGAGAAGCTGGAATGGGCGGACATCAACAGGGACCTTCGCGCCCTGCAGGAAGTGGAAGTGCAAATGAACGGCAAGAAGCTGTACCTGCGGACTGACCTCCGTGGGGTATGCCACACGGTACTGCAGGCTGCGGGGGTTGCAGTGCCGCAGACGGTCCGCGAATGAGGGCGCCGCGTCAGGGAAAGTCGCCTTGTAGTGCCAAAGAACCGTTGCGGCCTTCTAATTCCTTACAGGGAAATAACATCACTTTTCAAAGTGTAGAAGATGGGTTTGAACAACTGTCGCCAGTCACCTTATTAATATATGACTTTTGATAGACGCACTTGTCAATTGTAATTGATTGTCGGATCAGATGTAATCTTTTGTTAGCAAATACGAATTTCTGTTGACTTTTGTTTTTGATTCGATTTACAATCTCCCGATTTCAAGATTCCGGCCGGCGAACGCCTTCGGACGACATCGCCAGATCTCAATCTCAGAAAAAACGGATCAGAGGCCATGCAGAAACTACCTGCGGGAGGGTGCGAATAATGGCCAGGCGACTATCTCGCAAAGTGACGAACGGGCCCGCGATCTCCACGGCTACGATCGCTGATGGCGGGAGCCAGGTGTTGCGTTTGGTCCCTGTGGGGCTTTTACTCGTCATTCTCGTTGTTCTGAGCGTGCTCGTTCCGTATTTCCTGTCGGTCAGCAATTTTATCAGCGTCCTGATGCAATCCTCGGCCCTCGGCCTCATGGCTGTGGGTCTGACCGCCGTGCTCATCACCGGAGGAATAGACCTCTCGGTGCCTTCACTCATGTCCTTTAGCGCCGTACTTGGGGCCATGTACATGAAATCGGGAGGCAGCCCCGTGGCGGCCAGCCTCCTCATGCTGGTGGTTGCAATCGCCGGCGGATGTATCAACGGAGCGGCTGTCGCCTATCTCAGGATGATCCCGTTCGTTGTAACGCTTTCCACCATGGCCATTTTCAGCGGCGCTTCGATCTGGATCACGAACGCCGTGAGCGTCACAGGCATACCGCGCGTCTTCATCACGACCGTGATGGCCGACGTCTGGATAATTCCCGTCCCCGTGATTGCCTTCATCGTCGTGACCCTCATCGTTCAACTCTTCCTCACGCGCAGCCTCTACGGGAGGTGGCTGTACGCGGTCGGGATCAACATCCGCGCCGCGAGGGTCTCGGGCATTCCCGCCCAGCGGGTGCTGTTCGGCGCATACGTGTTCTCGGGGTTCATCGCCGGACTGGCGGCCATCGTCACCACTGCTTGGCTGGGAACCGCGGGGGGCACAATCGGCTCCGAAGGGGTCGTTCTGGATGTCGTCAGCTCGGCAGTCCTCGGCGGCGTGAGTATCTACGGGGGCGCCGGAACGGCGCTTGGAGCGCTCATTGGCACCGTTCTCATCAAGCTCATCAGCAACAGCCTGAACTTCCTGCAGGCGTCCTACTACATGACGTTGGTAGTGAAGGGGATCGTCATCGTCGGCTTCGTGGCTATCGACTCCCTGTTCCGCAGAAAGTCATAGGGGAGGAGAAACGGAATGAGCAACCCGTTCCTGCGTATGGTGGACATCAGAAAGAGATTCCCCGGCGTAGAGGCCCTGAAGGGAGTCACCTTCGAAGCCTTTGCTAGCGAGGCAACGGCCCTCATCGGCGCAAACGGCGCCGGGAAGAGCACGCTGATGAACGTGCTGGGCGGAGTCATCGCGGCTGACAACGGGCACATCGAGATCGACGGGGTGCAGGCGACCATCCGCGCGCCCGCCGAGGCGTCACGGCACGGCGTGGCTTTCGTCCACCAGGAGCTGGCGCTCATGCCCACTCTCAGCATCCTGGACAACATGCTGATATCGGACTTCCCCGGCCGCAAGGGTTTCATAGATTATGGGAGCGGCGAAAAGCTCTGCCGCGATGCGCTGGCGCAGCTCGGGTACGATTTCGCCCTCCGCACGCAGGTGCGCGATCTAAGCCCGGGAGACCAGCAGATCGTGGAGATTGCCCGGACGCTCCTGGGCAAAACGAAGATCGTGATCTTCGACGAGCCCACCTCCTCCCTGACCTCCCGCGAAAAGGAGCGCTTGTTCGAAATCATTGGAATCATGAAGTCGCGAGGCACCACCATCATCTATATCACCCACCTCCTTGATGAGGTCTTCACCGTCTGCGAGCGAGCGGTCATCATGCGCAATGGCGCGAAGGTGGCGGAAAGCATGATCGGGGACCTGACGCGAGAAGCGATCGTGGAAAAAATGATCGGATCTCATGAGGTGGTAAACTACTTCCAGCACCGCGAGCGGAAGCCGGGGGACCTGCTTCTGTCGGTGGAGAACCTGCAGCGGGAGGGCTTCCTCGACAACGTCAGCTTTACACTCCGCCGAGGGGAAGTGGTCGGGCTGTGGGGGCTGCTTGGGTCCGGGCGCACGGAGCTCTTCCGTGCCTTGATGGGCTTGGATCAGATCAACGCCGGCCGTATCAAGCTCCACAGGGACGGCAGCGTTGTGGAGCTGAAACCGAAGAACGCGCACAAGGTGATGGGGCTACTGACGGAGGACCGCCGGACTGACGGCCTCCTGCTGCCGATGTCTATCCGCCTCAACATGTCCCTTGCCAATCTCAGGAACCTTCTCTCCCGGCTGCGGCCGTTCATCGCGCGCGCGAGCGAGGAGCGGATCACGAGGGAATACGTCACGAAGCTGAACATCAAAAGCACCTCCATTGAGCAGAAGGTCGGAACGCTGAGCGGAGGGAACCAGCAGAAGGTCGTCGTGGGTCGCTGGCTTCAGACAAAGCCCCTTATCTTCCTGTTGGACGAGCCCACGCGGGGGTTGGACGTCGAGGCCAAGGCGGAGCTGCATTCGATTGTTGGCGACCTCGCGGACAGCGGGGCGGCGGTGCTGATCGTCTCATCCGATCTGGATGAGATCATAAGCCTCTCCGATCGATTCCTCGTGATGGTTCGCGGGCGGATCGTCGAGGAGTTTCCCGGCGCCGTCACCAAGCATCGCCTTCTTGCCACTGCGTCAGGCATTTCCGTTGCGTCTGTGAAGGAGTGACACGATGCTGGCCAGGAAACGCCTTACAGTCGGAACCTTTCTCCTTTCTTACGGTTTTCCCCTGACTCTTGTCGTGATCATCATCCTTATTTCGGTGGTCTCGCCGGCGTTCTTCACGTTCAAAAATGCCATTTTCATCCTGCATGCCGCCGCGCCGACGATGATCCTGGCAACCGGGGTGGCCCTAGTCCTGATGACAGGCAAAATCGATATTTCCATCGGGTCCACGGCGTACCTCTCCGCCGGGATCGGCATCATGCTCATGACCCACGCGCACGTGAACCCGATTGTCGCGTGCCTGATCATCTTTGCCATGGGAGCCATCCTGGGCGCGGTCAACGGTTTCGTCGTGGTGGTGCTGCGCGTCAATCCACTTATCACAACCCTAGGGACCTTCTTCACGTTTCGCGGCCTGGCCCTGGAAATTACCAACTCTCTGACGATCACGATTCCCCAGGGGCTCAGCAACTTCGGTAGCATCCGGTTCGGACCGATATTCCTGGACATCCTGCTCGCGGCAGTGGTCCTGGCCGTCTACCAGCTCATCCACACGAGGAGCGTTTTCGGAAGGCATGTCATGGCCATCGGCAACGGCGCCGAGATAGCCCAGAAGCTGGGCGTTCCCGTGGACAGGACATCCTTCCTCACGTTCATGCTCGCGGGGCTCATGGCCAGCATCGGCGGCGTGCTGACGATGGCGCAAGTCGGCACAATCTCTCCGTCCCTGGGCCAGGGCTACGAGTTCACGGCCATCGCGCTCCTGGTCATCGGAGGGGTCAGCCTCTTCGGCGGTGAAGGGACGATTGTGCCGGGAGTCCTTCTCGGGGCGCTGACCCTCACGATCATCCAGAGCGGGCTGAACTTCATCGGCGCTTCCCCTTTTGTCTATCCCCTGGTGCGGGGAGGGATCATTTTCGTCGCCATGTACGCGGACTCGCTCAAGAACGCGGTGGCAAGGAAGGTGAGGCTCATACCCGAATAGTGCACCGTGGCAGCGGAAGGAGGTAAAAGAGTTTCCTGTTCGAAAGGAGAGGGGCGGAAAAGCCGCCTCGCGGATAGACCGCTTCCCTCGATCATGGATTTGTCAGAGGAGGACAAGGATGAGCAGATTCAAGGTTCTATTTGCCGTCGTCGCGGTCCTGGCCGTCTTCGCATTTTTCGGCGGGCAGGCCTTTGCGGGCGGGCAGTCTGAATCAGCGGCAAAGGCCGCAGGAGGGGGCAAGGTCATCCGCGTAGGCGTGTCCTACAACGAGAAGATCCACTCCCAGATCCAGGCCTGGACGGATGAGCTGGCCAAGTACGGCAAAACCTACGGCGCGGAACACAACGTCCAGTTTCAATGGATTGTGAACGTGGCAAACGGGGATCCGTCCACTCAGGCGTCGAACATCCAGGATCTCATCAACCAGCACGTTGACCTGATCGTGGCCCGCGCCGAGGACGCCGCGGCAATCGGGTCATCCATCGATGCCGCGCACAAGGCAGGGATCCCTTTCATCACGTTTGATCGCCAGTCTTCTACGGTCCAGCCGGACGCCCACGTGGGCGGTGACAGCTATGCGCAAGGCTTGACGGTGGCGAACGCGGCAGCAGACATGCTCCAGAAAGCCAACGTGCAAGGCAAGGCAATCGAGCTGCTCGGCGACCTTAGGGACATGAACGCGGTCCTCCGCAGCCAGGCCTGGCACCAAGTGGAGGCTGGCAAGAAGGCGTGGTCCACCGTTCAGCAGGTGCCGACGGACTGGAAGCCCGAGAACTTCTACACCGGCACCGCGAATGCGCTTGCGGCCCATCCGGAGGCGAACGTGATCTTCGCGGCGAGCGACTTCGCCATCGATGGCGTGCTCAAGGCCCTCAAGGAGGCCAACAAACTCTGGCCCGCGGGAGATCCCCGGCACGTGTACCTGTTCACCTGTGACGTGCAGCCCCAGGCGTTGCAGCCGCTGCATGACGGGTACATCGACATCGCCTCCTCGTATGAAGCATACGCACAGGCCGACGAGCTTGTCACCGTGATCGCGCAGCTGCTGGCGGGCGAGAAGGTCCAGGGGACACACCTCGTCCCGGGCCGGTTGTTCACGCCGCAGAACGTTGACTCAATGAAGAACGTGTGGTCAAGGGACTACAAGGACTAGGCTTTTTTGCCGTGAGTGTCACCCACGGCTTCGACGGAACGCGCGTCCGGATCCGGGCGCGCGCCCGTCGCCATCAGTCCCGTGGATGGCCGCAAGCCTGAAGGAAGGGACATGAGAAAATATAGGGTGGGACTGCTGACGTTCTCCGACGGTCGACAGTACCAGCACGAGCAGTTATTGCCCGTGAACAGGGACTACCAGCGGCGCGTCCTGCAGGCGATCGAGGGGACCGGCGTGGTCACGGTGATCGAGGGCCGCCAGATTATCTGGAACAACAAAATCGCCAACGAGGAGGCGAGCCGCCTATCAGAGGCTGGCGTCGATGCCGTCATCTTCAACTATGCCATCTGGTGCTTTCCCCATCTTTCCGCGATAGCGGCAGGGCTGGTCCGGCGCCCCATGCTCCTGTTTTCCAATCTCAATCCTGGCGAGCCGGGAATGGTGGGAATGCTTGCAGCGGCAGGAGCCATGGATCAGCTGGGCCTCACCTACGAGCGCGCCTGGGGCGACATCAACGAGCCTGCCGTCCTGGAAAGGGTCATGACATTCGTCAGGGCGGCAAGCGCGGTCTCCATGCTGCGCGGGCAGACCTTCGGAACTTTCGGCGGCAGGCCGCTGGGGATGTACACGGCGGTCGCCAACTTGGACCAATGGCAGCAGATTTTCGGTGTCGATATAGAGTACAACGAGCAGTCCGACATTGTGGCCTGTGCCGCGGAGGTCCCGCAGGCGAAGGTGGCCTTGGCGCAAAAGTGGCTCGAAGAGCGGGTGGGGGCTATCCGCTATGACGGTAAGGCTCTCACAAAAGAAAAGCTCCAGCTTGCCATCCGTTCCTATTACGCGTTGAGGAGAATCGTCGACGAGAGGAAGCTAGATTTCATCGGCGTCAAGGCGCAGCCGGAAGCTTACAGAGCGATTCGTTACGATGGACCTCGCAGAGGCCTTCCTTAATGATCCTTATGACTGGGATGGGCCCCATGAGCCCATCATCGCGGCAACGGAATCCGACATGGATGGCGCTCTGACGATGCAGCTTTTCAAACACCTGACCCGGGGGCAACCCGTCCTGTTTGCAGATGTTCGGCATTATGACCGTGAAAACGACCTCTGGTATTTCTCCAACTCCGGGATGCACCCCACCTATTTCGCGGGGAAGTCTGACCGGCCAGAGGACAATCTCAGTCGCGTCACCTTCTACCCAGAAGTGTCGGACTATCCGGCTGGGGTCCCTCGGTGCACCATTTTGCGGCTCCTGGCAGGATGACGTTCGCGCGAATGGCGAGAAGAAACGGCATCTACTGGCTGGCCCTCCTGAATGGGGAGATCGTCGAGGTCGAACGCGAGAAGGCGCTTAGGATGGGGCAAACGGTGACACCGGAGTGGCCTATTGCCTTCACTCGCCTGGACTGCGGCGTTTCGGATTTCCTCTCCGTGTTTCCCTGCAATCACATCCACGGCGTCTACGGCGACTGGGCTGAGACATTTTCCCAGGTTGCACGCGTGCTGGGTATCGAGGTCCACCGCTTCGGGACGCGATGAGAACCCCAGGGAGGTGTTCATGCACAACAAGGTCGGGATCTACTATGCATATTGGACCCATGACTGGGACGTTGACTTCGTGCCTTTTCTTGCGAGGGTCAAGAAACTAGGCTTCGATGTGCTGGAGATCAACGCAGGAACACTCGGGGCGATGAACTCAGCGCAAAGCAAGCGGCTTCGGACTGCTTCTGAGGAGACAGGGGTTCCCATGAGTTGCTGCATTGGGCTGCCACCCTCCTCCGACATGGCCGCTTCCGACGCATCGACACGAAAAGAGGGAGTTGCACACCTCAGCCGAATCGCTGACGGCATGGTGGAAACGGGGATACAACGCCTCACGGGAATTCTGTACTCCTGCTGGCCGGGATCGCTCGAAGGACGGGAAGTCAGCAAGAAGCAGGCCTGGGATTGGAGCGTTGCTGGCATGAAAGAAGCGATCAAGAAGGCTGAAGACCTTGGGTTGACGTATAACGTTGAAGTAGTGAATCGGTTCGAGCAATTCCTCATCAATACCGCGGAAGAGGCTGTCCAGTATGTGAAAGCGGTCGGAAGCCCGAATCTAAAGATACTCCTTGACACGTATCACATGAACATCGAAGAGGACAGTTTCGAACGGGCTATAGAGACCGCCGGAAGCCTCCTAGGCCATCTTCATACGGGAGAGAGCAACCGCAAGCCTCCCGGTAGGGGGCATATCCCATGGAAAGAGATCGGATCTGCGTTGAAAACAGTGGAGTTCACAGGCTGGGTTGTTATGGAACCCTTCCTTATGCCCGGCGGAGAGGTCGGGCGAGACATCAAGGTCAACCGCGAGCTGATGCCGCAGATCGATCTTGATGAAGAGGCGCGAAGAGCATGCGCATTTACCAGAGAGTTTCTTGTTTGAATGATTTAGGAATTTAGGCCGCTCCTCGAAGGGTAGGGCCTATCTAAGTAAGCTATCCATGCGAACCTATGACCTTAGGAAAGGTGCAAAGCTGCACCTTAGAGACGATCGCAATGCCGAATTGCTTGATTCATTAAGGAGTCTAAAGAGAAAGGTGAGAGTTGAAAGGCCAACCGCTAATATCGAGACCATCATGAGTTATGACATTGCTGCTTATCTAGGTGAAGATGGCGTCTGGCATGATGATTTGGAGTATTCCAAAGAAGAAATTGGCCAACGTCAACGCGCCTACGAGCGACGATCGGATTTGTTGACGTAAGGAAGTGCAAACCGCGGATGTGCGGGCAGCCGCTGGTTACTACGAAAGGCGTTGTGTGATGGAGATGATGGAGAGGAGGCTATCATGGATGAAAAAAAGAGTGAGCTCCTAAGAGTGGAGAACGACGAAAAGGAACTGACTTTTGAGTCTTTCGGAAACGAGGATGCAATCAATCTGGGGTTGGCATTCCTGAAGACAGCGCGCGAGCGTAAGCTTCCGATTACTCTGGACATTGAACGCAGCGGGCAGCGTCTATTTCATTTTGCTGCAACCGGGACCTCAATTGATAACGCGAATTGGATAGAGCGAAAAAAGAATCTGGTCAAGACGCTTTTCAAAAGCTCCTACGCGATCCATCTCCAGCTCGAAAACGAACACAAAACCCTCGATCAAAGGTACGAGAGCCCAATGAGTCACCTTGCAGCGCACGGCGGATGCTTTCCCATTGTTGTCAGAGGCACTGGATTTGTGGGTACTATCACAGTTTCGGGTCTTCCTCAAAAGGATGATCACGACCTAGTAGTAGAAGTGATTCGGGAGCATCTTAGGTCGGCACAATCGTTCAAATAAGATTAAGATGCGGAATTGCTGTGTGGTATCGATGCCAATTGAGCTTGTAGCAGCGGCAATGTCGGCGCCATCTTTCTTGTGGTGGAACGGGACCCGGGTAGGCTTTCAGCGATTTCGGTAATACGAGCGGTAATGAAAACGGCCCCGACGTGCTTGGACGTCAGTTGGTCAGGCGAGTCCATTTTACCCCTCCCTTCGTATGTTAGACAATATTATCTTGTATAACAGTTTCGGACTTTGCCGACAAAGACTGAGTCTTCCTCATGCAGCGTTGTTGTGGCTGATTTCTTGAGAGGAGAGTTATTTTGACAACTCTTGAAACATTTTCCGGATAGTGGGGTTTTTCATTTCGTCATTTAGCAGCACATAGTATTTGTGACCCGCTCCGAGTGGAATTTTCGAAAATATGATGTCAACTTTGCCAAAGAAAGGACTTTTTCTCGACAGCCCAACCGGCAAGGCAAAGACCACTGTAAATGCGGTTGGGGAGGCGTTTCGCCGTATGGCCCGCACCTCGTGTCCTTTGGAATCACCGAGATCAAACGGCGTGAGCGTGATGTCAAAGTAGTTGCGACCGGTCTGATGGTTCATAGGGCCCTCGCCGCAGCCACGCTTCTATCAGAGCAAGGGATGGAGGTTGAGGTGATCGATTCCAGGACCCTTGTTCTCTTGGACTGCGACGCAATCGTCGAGTCGGTTCGCAAAACTGGGCGTTAGTTGTAGTAAACGAGGACGAACGTACCTAGCTAGCTATAGCTAAGCTAGGGGCTCGCTTCCGAAATCGCTGCGATTGCCGCTGAGGAAGCAATTGGTCGCTGGATGCGACGGTCATACGTGTGACCATCCCCGACACTCCTATCCCCTTTGCGCCGAACAGCGAGGCTGCCATCCTTCCTGGCAGAGAGAGTATCATAGCGGCAGTGCTTTCCGTCCTGTAGGGCGCGGTCGAGTGAACGCCGCCACATTTTGTTTCGATGAACGGTATGGAGGTTCACTTTGCTGCAGCCATTCCCATTTGCGAGAATGAAGTTCAATTAACCACTCGCCGGCTTTGGTTTCGGTCGTAGCAGGGGACGTTCTTGCACCAAATGTCGATCCCAAGGGCGCCTGCGGCCTTAGAAGCAGCGGCACGACTTTTCGAGACCTTACAATTCTACGGATAGTGCGGAAGGCGGCTATACGGAACGGATCGCGGCGGCGCTCGGCCGTAGGTATTCGCAATTTATTGGGAGAGTTGAGAGGCCTGGAGAGCAAATGATAGATCAAGATAGGTCTTTTCCTTATTGACTCAAGTGTCGCAGCTATGGTTTTCTTTTCCCATGACTGTGGTCTTAAGAGACCAGGAAAATTCGAACATTTTTTGCGGTGGCAGCTTGTTTCGTGAAATAGCCGGTAATCTTCCATGCCCTGTAAACGGTCCATACGAAAGAAAGAGGAGTCCAACCCACAGAACAAGCATAGAAAGACCTTCGTGTTTTGAAGTCTACGTCTATGGCGTGAGTCTCAGGAGATGATCGAATCGTGGATAATTCAACAAGGCGGGCGTATTCATACGCCACTGGACGCTCTCGGAGTCTTGGCTTTTCCTTTAGACAGTCTTCATCGGCATGTTCATGATGCGATCTGCAGCCTGTCTGCGGTCTGGCAAAAGGTATGTGAGACTCATTCGTAAGATAGCCATTGACGTCGCTCTCGGTGCCGGCGCGATGACTCGAAAGAGCTACGGCAACTCGCTTCAGGTGGACAAGACGTTGCCTCACGATTTGAAACTACGCCTGGACCGCACATGCGAGGAGAGGATCTTGACTACCATTCGACGAAGATTCCCGGAACATGGGGTGTTATCAGAAGAAAATGGGTATACGCCAGGTGTAGATCCGTTTCTTTGGATAGTGGATCCTTTGGATGGCACTGTTAACTTTTTCCATGAGATCCCGTTTTTCTGCACGTGCGTGTCTTGCCACAAAATCAAAGAACGCCAAGGCATCCAAGGAGAGATCCTCCTGCCCGACGGCCGCGCGGTTGGCTCAGCGCTGGTGAGCGTTATCTACAGACCGGTCGGGGAGGAGCTTTTCACAGGGTTTCTCGATGGTGGTGCTTACTTGAATGGCAGATTGCTTCATTTGGAACACTTGGCCGATCTTTCGCTGGCAATCGCCTCTCTTTCTTTTGGGGCGCGGGATGGGAGCATAGCATACATTGGCAGGCTACTCCCCCGGATGGTCGAACGCGCGCAGAAGGTGCGAAGCTTCGGCAGCACGGCCCTGGACATAGCGTATGTTGCGGCAGGTAGGGTAGGAGCGTTCGTGCAGATGGGTACCAATCTCTGGGATTTCGCCGCGGCGGCAGCTATCCTGAAAGAAGCGGGAGGCGTCCTAGAGGCCGAGGAATACACTCGAGGACGATGGAAGGTTGTCGCGGGCAATCCCGGCACATTTCCTGAAGTGCGAATGATAGCTGAGGGAGCGCTCAAATGAGGGTAGTCCTAGTACGTCACGGTCAGACAGAGATGAATGCGCACGGGGTCTACAGGGGGAGGATCAACGTGTCGCTAAGCGCCCGTGGAATAGAGGAAGCAAGAGCCATGGGCAGGGTTCTTGAAACGGCTCAACTGGACTTGATCTATTCCAGCCCGCTGAATCGAGCGATTGAAACGGCGCGTGAAATTGCTTCTTTTCACCCAGGGATTGGCGTCGAGACTGCTGAGGAGTTTACCGACATGAATTTCGGCAAATGGCAGGGGCTCAGTGTGCCGGAGGTCGAGATGCGGTTTCCAGAAGCATATCGAATCTGGGTAAGAAGACCTGATCAGGCTGAAATAGCCTGCGGCGAGAATCTGCGCGTGGTAAGAAAACGCGCTTTAGCCGGGCTGAAACGCATTGCTGTCTCTCCGTCCGGAAGCAACCGTTGTCGTGGTTTCACATGGGGTAGTGAACAAAGTTCTTCTGTGCGCGCTCCTTGGCGCGCCAGTCAGCGCCTTCTGGCATGTAAAACAGGATAATGGAGCGCTCAATCTTTTGGAGTATTCGCCCCTTGGTGCAAAAGTCTTTCTCATGAATTATGTCTGTCATCTCGCTTCTATACCTCGCCTCATTTCTGACATGGACCATTCGAGCACTCCGGTCGGACCTACTACTGATGATGAAAGGCAGTACGATACGTGAGAAAAAGCTTTTGTCGATTTGACCCGGATGCATTCAAAATAATGCTTAGCTGAGTCCTACAAGCCTTAACAGAGGCCATCGCGGTTAAGCCCGACTGTCTTTTCCTGTGTTATTTACCGCTAGTCAATTTGGATCTGTTCCCAGCCGTACTTTCTTTCCAGAATTCTTGGAGTTCCTTTAGGTCCTTCTCATTCTCGCTTCGTACGCGACCAACCCAAAAGGGGCCATCCGCAATACCGGCGACCGAAAACGAACCCTTAAGGTAACTCGCGCTTTCGTCAATCTCCGACTTTATTTCGTCACCGCCATTGGCGCGGCAAGCGAACATTTGGCACAGACCGGTAGCATCAGGAAAGATTTCTGAGAATTTCTTCACGGCTCAGCCTCCCGATTGTGATTCGCTATAGTACCACCACAGATTTGTGAAGTAAAGGAGTCTTACGGCGTTATGCACTGCGTGACACCCGTCTAGCTTCGACACGATTGTGGCAGCGAAGGAGCGGCTGGCAACCAAATAGGTTGTACGCCCTCGCAACAGTGCAGGCCCTCGGGCACGCAAACGCAAACATCACCGAGGCCTTGTGGTCTGGGACTTGCCGGGTTGGCTCTGGAATTTGGTTCTGGGCAAAGACAGTGAGCAATAACCAGGATGACCAAAGACACAAGGAATCGCGAGCGCGCTGAATTGTTGACTCGGACGACCACCCCCTTCGCTACTATCGCGATCATGGAAGAGTGATCGATAATCTTCTGGACGGAATAACACATATTTACCAAACAATCTACAACAGAGCAGAACGAAGACATGAAGACCGCACAAGACAGGGAGACATGCTGGCCTTGATTACAATTCGGGAAGCAGCAACAAAAATTGCCCAGGCTTTCGGTACCATCCTGAATCTGTTGAACCTCCAGGCGTGCATCGTGGGTGTATCTCGAGCAGGCGAACATCCTTCTCGATCCGATACGAAACGCTCGATGGCGCAAAGGCCGCTCCGTCATCGATTTGTAGGATCCACAGAAAGCGGCGAAAAAGGGGTCCGAATTCGCTCCTTCCGCAGAGTCTGTCGCAAACCTATACACCTATTATTCGACCAAGAAGAAGTTTCAAGACTACTAGCCAAAAACGTGGATTGGTTGGCCTGGTGGTGGAGGCCTTTGTTCGAGGCATCCCCTGCTTCCACATATGCACCAGGGGCCGTTCGGGTCGACGCAGCGGTGACCAATTTCCGCCGCGTAGCCCTTTGCGCCTCTGAAGAGCTTGCCGTCAAGAACAAGGCTCCCCCCGATGTCCGTCCCGATCGTAATCATGACGAAATTGCTGCATTCCCTCCCGGCACCGAACAGCAGCTCGCCCAGGGCGGCGCATATGGCGTTGACCGCAACCGTCGGCACGCCAAACTGCGAGCAATATATCCCTGAACAGAATTGCCCTGAAGGGAAGGAATATTGGCATCCTTCAAGAAAGATGCCGCTCTTTACATCAGTGAATCCTGGCGTGCCGATGCCGATTCCGATGAGCCTGCCATCTTGCGGCTTTGCTCTTAGCACCGAATCAAAAGACGCTTGCCACTGAACCCATGATGACTTCGAAATCGGCGCGCGAGTCGATCATGACTGGGGCACCAGCCATGATTGTCCCGTTTTCTTCGCACCAGACCAAGCTTGACCTAGGTTCCTCCGAAATCGATACAAGCTAGAATATCCATGTGCCGCCATGACTCGCCTTTTCCAGGCATCACTTGTTCGCCGGGCGCTACCTGCAGGGGCAGGCGCCGGGCTCTTCGCCTTGACGTGTCTGGCCTTCCCACCTGCCGATGGCCCCGAAATCGACGACGCGCGTGTAGCCCAGCCCTCGCAGGGTCTTCGTGGCCAGTGCAGCTCTGCCGCCGGAGGCGCAGTAGACGATGACCAGCGCCGAGGCGTCCGTAGTCGGAAGACGAGCGGCGATCTTGTCGTAGGGGATGTTGATCGCGGTGGGAATGTGCCCTGACATGTATTCGTCCGGGGTGCGCACGTCGACGAGCACGTACGGCTCCAGCGTCTCTGCCAGGAGGGCGGCAAGTTGCCCAGGGTCTGTATAGTCTCTGACAGCAGAGGGCTCGGGCGCTTTCGCCTTTGTGAGGCAGGCGGCAAGGATCGCCGTCAAGGTGATGATTGCGAGAATGCGAAGTGGTTTCCAGGTTTTCATAGAGATCCTCCTTCTCCCCTGCCCGAGCGCAGATCACCCGAGGGTGCTGAGGACGCGGTCAAGGTACTGGATGCTCCTCGAGATCATCCGTAAATGATCCGCGGATATTCCCTTCCAGAGCAAGGCTTTCCGTGTAGCCAATCTCCGCCTGCAGCCTGAAAATGCGGGTGAAGTCCAGCTGTCCGAACCCCGGAAGAAGCCGGTTGTTATTGGGAAATGTGCAAGCAATGGTAGTGTAGTGTGCCCGAAAGCGCAAGAGCACGCATTGCCTCATCAGAATTCTAACCCAACGAGCTGATTTGCCTCATCGAAAAATCTAACCCTAAAAAATCCCCTCCGCGACCTGACATGATGGCGCCGCGGGAGGAAAAGGGTGGGATTAACGATGAGGGAGAAGAAATCCATTACTCGCGTGACGGCTCGCAGATACCGGAATGCGAACAAGAAAGCCAAGCAGAAAATCCTGGACGAGCTTACTCGAACGACTGGCTACAACCGCAAGTATGCCATCCACATGCTTACCAATTGGGGCAAAGAAAAGTTTCACAGGGTGGAGGGGAGGTCGATCAAGTTTACCGTCGGCCAGCCCACAAAGCGCAAGAAACGCCTCGGCAGGCGTATCTATGATGAGAGGGTCCGAGAGGCTGTTCGCAAGCTCTGGCAGTTGTTTGACTACATGTGTGGCAAGCGCCTGGCGGTCATCATACGGCTGAACATCGCGATGTTGCACCGGGAACCGGATCTGGGCATCGATGAGGCGGTGAAGCAGAAGCTCCTGAAGATCAGCCCTGCCACCATCGACCGCATGCTGACCACAGAGCGCAAGAAACTGGTGATCAAGGGCCGCAGCCACACCCGTGGCGGCACGCTGCTCAAGCACCAGATTCCCATCCGCACCTTCTATGATTGGGATGAGCGCAAGCCGGGCTTTTTCGAAGCCGATACTGTGGCCCACGACGGGGGAAATAGTTCGGGGGAATGCTGCTTTACGCTGAACGCCACCGACGTTTTCTCTGGGTGGGTGGAGCTGCGCTCATTGCCCAATCGGGCGCACCGGTGGGTCAAAGACGAAGCGGAAGGGATTCGTGCACAGCTGCCTTTTGCGCTTAAAGGTTGGGATTCCGATAACGGAGGAGAGTTTATCAACCACCAGCTTTTGAACTGGGCCAACGAGCATCACATCAGCTTCACCCGTGCTCGCTCCTATCGCAAGAATGACAACTGTTTCGTCGAGCAGAAAAACGATCTGGCCGTTCGACGCACGGTGGGCTACTACCGCTTCGAGACGCAGGCCGAGTATGAGGGGCTCAAAGAGGTGTACAAACACCTGTGCCCGCTGTTGAACTTTTATTACCCCTCGGTGAGAATCATCGAGAAGACTCGAATCGGGGCACGAGTGAAGAAGAAATACGATGCACCCAAACCGCCTTACCAGCGGATGTTGGAATCCCCCGATGTTGAGGAGGAGGTGAAGAAAGAGCTCCGACGACGTGCCCAGAAGCTACACATCGTGAAGCAGAAACGTTTGGTGGATCAAGCTGTGGCGCGGTTGATGCGGATACACGATGAGAAAAACCAAGGGCACTTGTTGCTGGAGTAGGGCTCGCCGGGCACGTGCATCGACCAGACGGCCGCGTGTGATCGAAAACGTACGTCGTGGCGGGCCAAGGGCGCATTTCCCGAGGCGAGGTGGTATCCAGGTACCCCTCGAAATGGCTGGACTTCGCGGGCAAGACGCACTTTTGAGTGGGGCCTCGGAGCCAGCTCCAGGGTTAGAATTTTGGATGAGGCATTCAAAGAACTACGGTTAGAATTTTTGGTGAGGCAATACGGAGCGCCGCCGTGCTGTCGCATTCCTCGATGTTCATATGGAACGTGTCTGGGAGGAATCCCCATCCCGCCTCCTTCGCAGCCGGAGCACAACGCAGAGGCCTGCTCCAGCGTATTCGCCAACCGAGGTTTCGTTGCGATTCGTTGCCTCAATGAGGATGGGAACCGGATCAGCGACACGCACTTCGGCCGGCTCCGCGACTGATAGGATGAAGCGTTCCGTCGTGGTCGGATGGTCCGGCACGGGCGGACTCTTGAGCAGCCAAATGATGAGCTTTGCGGAAAAATGCCGCGCGTAGCGGATGAGACCGGCGCAGTGAGATACCGACTTCCTTCGAGCCTCGTCGTTGGCGTTTGACAGGGAGAGACTGCGAGCCTCGGCGTATGCACCCCGATGCGAGCTTGGTCATTGAGAACCCGAAATCCTTCAGGTATTCTATCAGTGCGTCCGGGTCCACCTAGTTTCTCCTTCGCCAGGGTGAGGACTCCGGCAAAGTCTCTGCTCAGCTGGTAGTCCACTGGCAGGGTCAGCTGCACCCCAGGGTAATCGTGGCGCGGTTTGCATGTCGACTCATCCTCCCGGCTGCAGCGACTTCACCCACTTCACGGTGCTGCCGATATCCTCGCTATTGAACAGGAGGGAGCCCATGACGATGAGTTGGGCTCCGGCCGCGCGCAAGCCTGGCACAGTACTGGCCCTGATGCCGCCATCTGACTCCACGCGCACGGTCCGTTCTAAGCCGTGCTCTTTGACGAGGGCGCGGACCGCGCGAACCCGGGGAGCGGCAAGGGGGGAAAGGTTCTTTCCCTTCACTCCCATCGGAGTGCCCATGAGAACCACGATGTTGATGGACGGCAAGCTCGGAACGAGGGACTCCAACGGCACGTCCAGACCCAGAGCCAATCCGGCAGCCAGCTCGCGGCGTGCCGTTCGCTCCAGAGCAGCCGGGACACGCGAGCCGTTTTCGCAGTGGACCGTTATCATGTCCGCGCCCGCGTCAGCAAAGTCGTCGACCAGAGACAACGGGTTCTCCGTCATAAGGTGGACATGGAACGGTTTCTTCGTGAGAGGCCGCAGCGCGGCAACCAGATCGGGGAAGAACACGAGGCCCGGGACGAAATGCGCGTCACAGACGTCGACATGGTAAAGATCCACATGGGCATCCACACGCTCGATTTCTGCACCCAGCCGGGTGAAGTCCGCTGACCACAGCGACGCTTCGGCTAGGAGGTCATTGCCAGGGAACCGGTTCCAGAAATCCATGGGTCGTCCCTATGACTCCCTGACCAGGTACTTCTTCGGGAACTCGGCGCCCACGACGTACTTGAACAGGGGGTCGCGGATCATCTGGTAGACGTTCACGCGAAAGCTCGGGTTCACGGTGAGCAGGAGGTAGGCGTCGGTTGGCGTTATGCCGTACTCATTCACCATCCACCTCCATGCGGTAGGTGATATGGAAAGAAAATTCTATACGCTCGCATCGATGGATTAACGCGACAATTCAAGGTGCCCTCCGTCTTGACCTCATCCTCCGTAGGGAGATCCTTTTCGGACTCGATCTTTCCCCCCCCGTGTTGTCCCGGGTCTCCACCATGAACTCCTCTTCCTGGCCGACCCTGACAACGGGCGGTTTCGTCCAGTCGAACGTGTAGCTGAGCCGAGCTTCCCATGAGATTCGCTTCATCTGATCGCCTCCACGCTGATTATTCTATAGGTAATCCGGGCCTTGTCAAAGCGCGGTTACTGCTGGGCTTCGGATGTCAGCGACAGGCAGCAGGATCTCGAACTCGCAGCCTGATGGCGAACGGTTCTTTGCCTTTGTTGACGATGCCTATCTCACCTAGAGTCAAAGAACTGATCTCCTGCCTCGAAGCGTTTGGGAAAGCGTGCGCTGCGGGGATATCCGAGGCGCGGCAACTGCGTAGATCTCGCCGGCGTGTTTTCCGAAATTCATGATCAGTTCGCTCTTGCTTTCGAGCGGTTAATGGCTCAGACGATTCGGTCTTTGCTATTACGGCTGCTGCGGAGCCGCTCACTTGACAGATGTCGTTCGCCGTGAGAGTATGTGGTTGTTAAACTATGTAATTACATAGTTACATTATGGTAACCCGATAATCGGGGAAGGAGTACTCGCGGAAACATGGCGCTCGGCATGGAGCTCGATACCATTACGGCTGTTGTTTTGGGAGGCACAAGCATTGGGGGAGGCAGGGGGACGATCGCCGGCACGGTCATTTCGGTGCTCATGATAGGACTTTTAAGGAACGGCATGTACGCGAAGAATATTTCGCCGGAAATCATGAAGATAGTCATAGGAGGACTTCTCATTGTGAGTCTTCTTGTGCCACGGGTCCTTGGTGGTGTAGGGAAAGCTGAGGGAAAATGAAGGAAGAACTGTTTGTCCAGGTGGACAAGAACCGGGCAATCCCATTTTACTACCAAGTGAGCGAGTTTATCCAAGAACTCGTTCGGAAGGGCGATATCCAACCGGGCGAGCAAATGCTCCCCGAGGAAGTGCTCGCCGAGCGGTTCGGTGTTAGTAGACCGACGATCAACAAGGCAATAGCGATCCTTGTTCGTAAATCAGTGCTTTCGAGAGAACGAGGGAGGGGCACCTTCGTGTATTCGGGAGAGGTACGGCTCACACTCATGCAGGAACTAGCGAGCCTTCACGAGGCGATGCAGAAAAATAATATCAAATTTAGGACCGAAGTGCTGAAGCTGGAGCGGCTCAGGGCGGACAAGCAAATCGCCGGCCTGCTGGACTTGAAGGAAGGCGCCGCGGTCTTCTATCTGAAGCGTCTCCGCTACGTTGAGGACGAGCCGTTTCTCATTTCCAAATCCTATCTACCGTTCACCATTTTCCCGGGGTTTGAAGAGCACGACTTCATTACGAACTCACTCTATGCAGTTATAGAAAGCCAATACGAAATTCCTGTGATTAAGACTGAACGCTTTGCGCGGGCCGTCAAGGCCCTCGATGAGGAAGCGCATTTATTCAGGATACCGCTTGGTGATCCGTTGATCCAGCTCGAAGGAGTTGCGCTCACTTTGAAGGACCTAAAAGTCGAATACTTCAACACGAAGATCCGTGGAGACCGGGGTGTGCTAAGCACCACCTTGTTAAGGAAGCGGAGGCCAGCGTGAAAAGACCCAAGACAGGAGGGGGATGTCAATGGGCGACCGAATTAGTGCGATCTATGAAATTACGCCGCAGGTAGAATCACCCGAAAGGGCGTTCGATCTCCTGCTCCACGAGATGACGAGCGGCATACAGTATTTCTCCGGCCCTGACGGGGCAATCATGGACAAAATTGTAAACCATGTCCCGTCAGTTGATCGCAGCGTTATGGGAGAAATCGTCGCGGCAGAGAAAGGAGAAGATAGCTCGTACCGCATCACTTTTTCAATTCCTGCTTCCAACCTCAACCCCGAGATGGGGGGAATAACCAATTTGTGGCCGATTGTTGCAGGAGAAGTCTTCAATTTCTACTTCATCAGGAAGGCGCGACTGCTGGACCTCAGCCTGCCCGGAATCCTTCCAAGCGCGCTACCTAGGGCCGCGCTGCGGCCTGCAGGGCATGCGGGAGTTGCTCCATGCCGGCCCTGACCCACTCTTTGGCGCGATAATAAAGCCCAACGTCGGGCTTAATCCTGCGCAAGCTGCAAAGCTTGTGCAAAGTCTGGCAGATGCAGGATTCGATTTCATCAAGGACGATGAGATTTGCGTGGACCCAGTGCTTTGCCCGCTCCGCGAAAGGGTTTCCCGCGTCGCCGAGGCGCTAGACGCCTCGGCTGGACGGTCCGGCCGCAAGCCGCTTTACATGTCAAACATCACTGTGGACTTCGCCTCCCTCCACGAAGCGGCGCGAATAGCAGCCGAGTGTGGTGCCGGGGGATTCATGGTGGATCCGTTCTGCACGGGGATGTCGACGATCGACTTTCTGCGGCGCACCTTCCCTCTGCCGATCTACTGCCACCGGGTCGGCTATGGGCTCCACAGTTTGGGCCAGACCTACAGCGTGAGCTTCGAGCTGTTCAGCAAACTCTTTAGGTTGTTGGGCGCAGACTTTTCGCACGTGGGGGGAATCTGGGGGAGCGGGGCAGATGCTAAAATGAAAACCGGACGATATCTGGAAATCCTCAGACGCCGTGTTGCTGGAGCTTTGGACAGGAATGAGACCTGGCCTGTGGTGAGCGGCATTAGCCTAGAGAATATGGAGGAGTATTATCGCTTCTACGGGGATGACACGCTGTTCCTTGAGCATATCGATATCTACACCGACACAGATGCTGCGCGGCGCAAGATCGACGCTCTCAAGCAGCGTGTAGAGGCAGCAAAGACGGGAGCCGGGGCGTGAATGGAAAAATGAAAGCGGCGGTACTCCACGCTCCGGGGGACGTGCGGTTCGAAGAAGTACCAATCCCGGCGATCGGCCCCGAGGAAGTACTCCTGCGCATAAAAGCGGCGGGTAACTGCGGATCTGACCTGAAACGGATCATGGTGGAAGGCACTTGGGTGCTGCCATGCATCCCCGGCCATGAGTTTTCGGGAGAAATAGCCGAGGTAGGAGAAGGAGTGGAGGGGTGGAAGACCGGGGATCGAGTGACGGCCGCACCAATGCTCCCTTGCTTTCGGTGCGAGTGGTGTCTCCAGGGCCAGTACAACCTGTGTGAGAATTATGACTACGTCGGTTCACGATCGGACGGAGCTTTCGCCGAGTACCTGAAGATTAGGGCCTTCAACCTTGTGAAGCTCCCCGATGGGGTGAGCGATGAGGCGGCTGCCATGACGGACCCGGCGGGCGTTGCGCTCCACGCTTTGCGGCGTGCGGGCGGTGTCAGCCCCGGGGAAACCGTCGCGGTGCTCGGTGCCGGACCGATCGGGATGTTCGCTTGCCAGTGGGCAGCGCTATTGGGCGCGGGGAAAGTAATCGCAACCGATATCCTCGATGAGAAGCTTGAGATTGCCAGTGGTCTGGGTGTCCCGGTGAGGATCAATTCCAGGCGTGAAGACACGGTGGCCCGGATCATGGAAGAGACGGGCGGCAGGGGAGCTGATCTGCTTATAGAGACCGCGGGCTCAGTAGAGACCCACAGGCAGGCGCTGCTCGCGGCGCGCAAGCGTGGAAGAATTGTGCATATCGGCAGGGCGTATTCCGACGTGCTACTGACTGATGAGGTGTTCACGAAGATCTTCCGCCGGGAGCTCGCAGTATTTGGCGCCGTGAATACCAACTTCTCTCCTCACGACAATGAGTGGAAAACCACGGTGGACTACATAGCATCCGGGAAAATCCGAGCCGAGCCGCTCGTCTCCCACCGCCTGACGATGAGCGCCGTAGGGGAAACCTTCCGCAAGATGTACCGGCGGGAGATGGTTTACAATAAGATCATCTTCACTCCGTAACGTTGAGAGGTGAATCATGGAGGCCGTGTATTTGAGAGGCGTCGAAGACGCTGTCGTGACGACCGTGCCTGATCCCTGCATTCCCGGCCAGGGAATTCTGGTTCGGGTGGAGGCGTGCGCCGTGTGCGGCACCGACGTTAAGATGTATCGCCACGGCTATGCCGCGGCGAAGTTTCCCCTCATTCCCGGACACGAGATCGCGGGTAAGATCGAGCGACTCGAAGGGAACTACCCTAGGACTCTCTGTCGGAATGCGCGTGGCCATTGCGCCGAACATTCCGTGCGGCGTGTGCCAGTATTGCAGGGACGGGCTCCAGACGGCCTGCGATTCCCTTGAGACGATCGGCGTGCACCGCGACGGCGGTTTTGCCGAGCTCTTAGTCCTCCCCGCGCACGCGGTGACAGCAGGCTGCGTCTTTGCTATCCCAAAAGGGGTTGCAAGCGAGGAGGCGGCGCTTATCGACCCGGCCTCCTGCGCTGTGAATGCTTGCGAATTGTCCCACGTGAAGCCGGGCGATACTGTTGTTGTCGTTGGCGCTGGTCCCGCCGGATGCCTGTGCGTGGAGGTGAGCAAGGCCTTTGGTGCGCGCTTCACTATCCTTATCCAGCGCTCGTCTGCACGTCTTGAGCAGGCGCGTTTTACAGGCGCGGGACTTTTCATCGACTCCTCTCGCGAAGATGCGCTTGCGAAGGTTCGCGAAGCCACCGGGGGCAGGGGGGCTGACGTAGTGATCGTTGCTGCCGGCACGGCCGAAGCTCAAGAGCAGGCTATGCAGATGGTAGCCAAGAGAGGCAGTGTAAACCTCTTCGGCGGCCTACCCAAGTCGAGCCCGACTATCCGCCTTGATTCAAACCTCGTGCATTACAGGGAAGTTTCCGTCGTGGGCACCCATGGGAGCTCCAACAGGCACTGCGCAATCGCTCTGGACATGATCGCTGACAGGAGGATAAGGGCCAGCAACTACGTAAGCAGGCGGTTTGCCCTTAGCGAGTTTCCGTCAGCCCTTGCAGCTGCAGAGAGCAAGACGGGGCTGCGGATGTTCGTCAATCCTGGGCTGGCTGGTCGATGAGAGTAATCCTGGTCCGCTGCGGCGAGATGGGCCTGAGGAGAGAGGGATTGGGCAAAAAGAAGTCTGCCGGACTTGACGACGAAAGGCGGCTTAGGGAATGACCGAAATAACCTTAGGAATCAATACCTGCTTCGCGATCGGCCGCTACCCAGAACCGGAAGAATGGATGCGTGTCGTCACGGACGAGCTGGGGCTCTCTCACGTCCAGTTCTCGTTCGACTTGGTTGACCCTGTCATCGTCGACTGGGATACCGTTGAAAGAAAATGTAGGAAAATTGCTGAGCTTGCTCAGCAGAGAGGGATTCGCATAGACACGGCCACCACGGGCGAGGTCCCCCATAAATCTAATGCTCTCCTCGATCCTGATCTTGCAGTCAGGCGCTCCTACCTCCGCTGGTACGAAAACCTCATACGGGCAAGCAGCATCCTGGGCGCCGAAGGCTCTGGGGTCTATCTCGGAACCCTGAGCAGCAGGGACAACGGGTCCGCCGAGCGGCGCGCGTACCTCATCTCCGTTCTCATGGAGGAGATCGAGCACCTCACGGGAATAGCGAAGAGCGAGGGTCAAAAATATTTCATGTGGGAGCCGATGTCTGTCCCCCGGGAGATCCCCTGCACCATTAGCGAAACGCGAGAGCTCCTCGAGCGGGCAAACCGCAATTCGCAGATACCAGTGTTGCTCTGTTTGGACGTTGGCCACGGTTGGATCCGTTCCCCTAATCCGAGCGATCGAGACCCGTACGAATGGCTTCGAGAGCTTGCGCACTTGTCTCCCTCTATCCACATGCAGCAGACCGACGGTAAAGGTAGCCGGCACTGGCCGTTTTCTCCCGAGTTCAACGCTAAAGGTATCATCGCTCCTGAAAAGGTGTTCGCCGCTCTGGAACTATCTGGCGCGGAGCGAACGATTATTGTCTTTGAGTACTTCTTCTCTGCGCATGCACTCAGCGAAGACACGGCGATAGCCGACATGCGCACAAGCGTTCAGTACTGGAAGGAAGCTCTTGGCGGTTCTCATCGCGCAGGTAGAGCGGGGAGGGAAGGGCGGCCGGCAGCGAGGTGAGACCGCAATGAGCCTGATGGGAATTGACGTGGGAACCACTGGTTGCAAGGGCGTGGCTTTTGATGAGAGGGGGACAGTTCTTGCATCGGCGTACAGAGAATACCCACTTATCCAGCCCAAGGAAGATTGGGTAGAGCTTGACCCGCAACTTATTTGGCAGTTGTTAAAAGAGACTCTACGAGAGGTGAACGCGCAGCTTTCCGCGGACCCGGTGCAAGCAATCGGTGTCTCCTCTCAGGGGGAGACTGTCACAGCGCTTGACGATCGGGGAAACAATCTCTGCAATTTCATCGTCACTTTCGACAATCGGACTATTGAGCAGGTCTCGTTCTGGGAGAAAGCACTCGGCCGCGACGCAGTCTACCGGATAACCGGGATGCCCCTTCATCCCATGTACTCGATCAACAAAATTCTTTGGATAAAAAAAAATCTTCCCGACGTTTTTGCGCGAGCGCGCAAGTTCACCCTCGTCGAGGACTTCGTCATTTCGCGGCTTTGCGGAGAGTACGGGATCGATTTCTCCCTTGCCGCGCGAAGCATGGCTTTTGATGTCACGCAGGCAAAGTGGTCTGCGGAGATTCTCGCTGCCGCCGGGGTGGAAGAGCGCTTCCTCTCCCGCGCGGTGCCGTCGGGTACAATCATCGGATGCATGCGCCGTGAGCTCAAGGACGAGCTTGGCTTCAAGCGGGAGGTTTCCATTGTCACCGGGGGGCATGATCAGCCCTGCGGTGCCCTCGGAGCCGGCATCACGGGGGCAGGGATCGCGATGAATGCAACGGGTACAGTTGATGCTATCTGTCCCGTGTTCAGCGACTTACAGTTTTCCCCTCAGATGCTTCAAGACAACTATGCGGTCTACCCTTACACGATGCAGGGACTGTATTGCACCATCGGTTTTAACCTTACCGGCGGCCTACTCTTGAAGTGGTACCGGGATACTCTTTGCGCCGAAGAAGTCCGTTGGGCTAAGAACAAAGGCATGGGCTCGTATGATATGATCCTTTCTCGCATGTCGAGTTCCCCAAAGGATATCTATGTACTGCCTCATTTTGTTGGGTCGGGCACCCCGCAGCTTGACCCTCTTTCAAAAGGGGCAATCATCGGGTTACGGATCTCCACTACCAAGGAGGATTTGACGCGAAGTATCATAGACAGCATCAACCTTGAGATGAAAATAAACATCGAGCGAATGCGGGCGAACGCAATCCCTATACGCGCCATCCACGCGGTCGGAGGCGGCGCCAAATCAGACCTCTGGCTTGCACTTAAGGCGAGCTGTTTTGGGGTGCCTGTCAGCCGACCCAGGACCGAGGAGGCGGTTTCCCTTGGCGGGGCTATCCTTGCAGGATATGCCACCGGGCGCTTTCAGGGTGTTGCCGAGGGGGCGAAGGCAATGGTTGCCATCCAGGATACATTCGAGCCGCAGGAAAAGCTCGTAGCTTTGTATGATGAGAAGTTCGCTAAGTTCCGGGAGCTTTATCCAACGCTCTCGCAGCTCAATAGGAGTTTGGAATGAGGAAGCCGTCCTTCATCGGACCCATGCACAGAAGATTCCGCAGACAAATCCGCGACTTGGCGGCGGCGAGCGTTCGTCTTGGGGAGCTGGGTTTCGCGTCCTCCCGCGGGGGCAACCTTTCCTGTCGTGCGGATGATGGCTGTTTGCTGATTACCCCGACCGGCTTTCGGAAGAAGGAAGTCCGCCCAGAGGACATACTGGTGGTGAGGCCCGACGGAAGCACGTGGGAAGCACGCCCGGGGCTTAAGCCTTCAAGCGAGGCGCCTGCCCATATGCACATAATGCGTTCCCGTCCGGATGTTCAAGCGATTATCCATGCTCATCCACCGGTTTTAACGGGTTTCGCCCTCGCGGGGGTCGATATTCTCTAAAACCCATCCATCCTGAGCTTGTCATCGAGGTCGGCCCCGTGATCAACCTTGACTACACCGAACCAACGTCGGAGAAGCTTGCACACCAGTTCGATAGTGTCATACTCAGCGCCAACGCCTTCCTGATGGGAGGGCACGGGGTTATGATCTGCAGCCCGGTTGGAATCGAAAGGGCACTGGAACTCCTGGAAATGCTTGAGACGATAGCATTTTCGGCATGGGTCGCGATGTCCGTGGGAAAGCCGAAAACGATTCCCGCCGCTGAGCTAGACGCGTTGGAGCGCATCATGCGCACGCGCAACCTTACTATGCCGGGCGCGTCGGCCGGCTGGAGCCTGCGGAAGCTGTACGGGACGAACTGAACCGGAGAAGAGGGGAATGAATTTGCTTTGATTAAGGATGACCTGTAAAATGCGAATGGAGAAAAGGTGAGGAAAAGAGTGATTCGACCAGGCAAGGTTCAAGCGCAGTATTGAGACCATCTTTTGGAATTGTTTAGGTGCGAGTCGTGCGATTAGTGGGGCATTAATACAACGAACAAGGGAGGAAAAAGATGAGACCTATCAGATTCGCGTCGGGGCTCCATGTCTTTGGAAGTACTGCAGACCGCTATGTCCTCAGCGGTTATAAGCCGCAGGTACCAATATCTGAAATGATTCAAGGGGCGGCAAAGGTGAAGGGCTTAAAAGGCGTCGAACTTGTCGAGACGTGGCATATCAATAGCGAAAACGTAGACAAGGTGCTGTCAGAGCTGCAGGCGTCCGGATTACAACTTACCCTCCTCATGCCCGATCTCTGGGCTTCTGGCAAATGGGGAATGGGAAGCTTTGCTGCAGGGAACGAGAAGACACGCAGGGATGCTATTGAAACGGTCAAACGCACGATGGACATGGCGGCACGCACAGGCTGTAATTTGATCAATGTGTGGTTGGGGCAGGATGGTTACGATTATCCGCTCCAAGCCGACTATTTGAAGGCGTGGGACTGGATCGTTGAAGCCTTAAGAGAATGCGCTGATCATAATCCCAAAGTCACAATCGGGATGGAGTATAAAATCAAAGAGCCGAGAACCCATTGTTTTATCGGAACAATCGGTAAGCTGCTCTTGCTGATGGACAAGGTGAATCGGAAGAACCTGGGCGTCATTCTAGACATAGGACATGCTCTCGAGGGATATGAAAACATGGCGGAATCCGCCGCGTTGTGCAAGTATTTTGGCGACCGGCTTATCCATCTCCATCTCAACGACAACTGGCGATCCTGGGACGATGATATGATGGTGGGGTCCATCCACACAATCGAGCTTTTGGAACTCCTGTACTGGCTAGAAAAAATCGACTTCCGGGGGTGGTACTCGCTGGACATCTTCCCCTACAGAGATGATTCAATCGCCGTAGCCTCAGAGAGCCTGAACTGGATAACGGATCTGCGCAGGGTGATCGATCACATTGGATTGGACAGAATCGAGAAAGTCATCGCAAGTGGCGACGCTGCCCAGGCATCCCGCTTGGTGAGAGAGGGCATGTTCTCTGTGTCGGAGCATAAGAAATGAACTGTACGCTTGGAAGAAATCGGTCCAAAGCGGGAAGGAGGGATCACCGGTTTTTACCAGGGTGACTTTAGAAAGGGGCTGTGTGAAAGAGCAGAAAGGAGGGCAATAGTAAGACCATGAGGGTCGCGCTGAAGCGTTACATAAGCGTGACAAGGATTCCAATCACTCGGTTGGTTTGCGGCTGCATCCGCCGACACTGAGTGCAAGCAAGAACGAGGAGGACGATCGATGGGTAGGATGGTAAGAACGATCCTTCTGGCAGGACTCGTGCTTCTAATTGCATGTGGGGGTGTGTTTGCCAGCGGGAAGGGAGAAGCGACTAAGACAGCGGCAATCACTATCGGGTACTGCTCGCCAGAACTTGACGCCTTCCAAGCAGGGGTCATGTACAGTGTGATGCACTACGCCCAGGCAAAGGGCTGGGCGGTGATTCCGGAAGACGCCAACACAGATCCGCACCTACAGGCGAACCAAGTAGAATACCTGATTTCCCTGGGTGTGAAGGCGATCGTGGCGGTGCCGTGCGATAGCCAGGCATTCTGCGCTTCAATTGCAAAGGCTCGCCAGGCGAACATACCGGTGTATACGATCGACCGCGCTCCGATTGGGTGCAAGGTCAATATGGTCGTCCAAGCCGATAACGAGAAAGGCGGCACTGACTCCGGGACCGAGATCGTGAAGTTCCTGACGCAAAAATACGGAAGCCCGAAGGGCACTGTGTTGGAGCTGCAGGGAGAGATGGCCGAGAACGTGGCGCAGCTCAGGCACAAAGGCTTTATCGATGTCATGAACCAATATCCCGACATTAAGGTCACTTCAAAGACAACCCACTGGGACTCCAACCAGTTCTATCAGGACGCCATGGATGTGGTCGGCTCCCAAGCTATTGATGCGATCTTTCTGCACTCCGACACCGTAGGCGGCACGCCGGTAACGCAGGCCCTCACCCAGCTCGGCAAGTTGGTTCCCGCGGGCCAGCCCGGGCATATCTACATAGCTGCGATCGACGGGTCGCCGAATGGCCTTGACCTCATCCGCAAGGGTTCTCTCGACCAGACCTCCAGCCAGCCAAATCCCGATTTCGGCATTCTCACCGAATATATCGACAAAGAGTTCAAAGGCGAGAAGATCGTGGCGGGTCCAGTAGTGAAGGAGGGAGCCCTGTGGTCGCCCGCGAAGATCATTGACTCCGACGTTGGGCCAATGCTCGAGCTGGCCACAACGGACGTCACGAAGGCCAATGTCGATGACAAGCGCCTTTGGGGGAACCACTAGAAGCCGGTAAATCGGCAACATGCCGGGGGCGAGCTGCGATAATCTCTCAGCCCGCCCAGCTTTATGAGATTTGAAGTCCTGCTTCTGTGGTTAATCGGACATGAGGAGGATCGGCAAGCCATGGAAAGAGATCGTACAACATCCTTTTTTGTTGCAATCATAGACAACCTCATTTGGGTTATCGTTATTGTCGCTTTCGTTGTTTTCTCCCTGCTGTCCAGTCGGTTTCTTCACTCTTTTCAACCTGGTGAATATCCTGCCGAGGGTGGCTGCGCTTGGTCTCCTGGTCATCGGCCAGTCCTTTACAATGACAACCGCGCACTTCGACCTCTCTTCCGAATCGACCCTCGGCTTAACCGCAATGGTGGGGGCGCTGTTTGTCGCCACCACAAACTACGGCGGGCTTGGGATAATGATGCCCCCCGGTTTCGCCATCGTCTTGATGATTCTACTCGGGTTGCTCATCGGAACCTTAAACGGCTTCATGATTACGAAACTGAGAATGAACAATCTCGTAGCGACGATCGCCATGCTGATCCTCCTCCGCGGCGTTGTGTGGATCCTTTCCCCAGGAAAGAGCGTGAGCTTTCTCGGGCCCGTGTTCGACTGGATCGGGGGAGGAGTTCTTTTCACGATTCGGGCAGGCGGCAAGCCTACCGGTGTGCCGGTAAGCTTCTTTTTCGTGCTGGTGGCTTTTGCTTTCGCGCACATCGTGACCCGATACACCCGATTCGGCCGGCACATGTACGCTATCGGCTCCAACCGTGAAGCCGCGGAGGCCGCGGGCATCCGGACCCAGCGGGTCATTTTCTCGGTATATGTGATTAGCGGCGCTTGCGCTGGCGATTGCGGGTCTACTTGAAGCCGGGCAGAGGAGACTCTGTCGTAGGCGGGCTCGGCCAAGGTTGGATTTTTCAGGTACAGGCGGCGGCCATCATCGGAGGGATCAGTCTGTTCGGCGGCAGGGGGAGCATGCTGGGTGCGCTCGGCGGCGTCCTTTTCTGGGGCATTCTGGAGTCCGGTTTGAGCATCATGCAGGCCAGTCCTTACTCTATCAACGTATTCCGAGGCGGCTTCTGCTTCGTCGCTATGATGCTCGATGCTTTGAAGACCCAATACCTCCGCACTCTTTCAGCGCACCAGGTTGTTCGCCCGATCGACGATCGGAATAGCGGATTTGAACAACCTGGGGTAGGCGAGAAAAGAGAGAAATCCTTATGGAAACCACAGTGCCAGCAACAATTGTCTCACTGCGCGGCGTGAGCAAGTCCTTTCCAGGCGTAAATGCCCTATCGAATGTGGACCTCGACGTCCACCAGGGCGAGGTGCATGGTCTCGTAGGAAAAAACGGGGCCGGCAAATCGACACTCGTTCGTGTGCTCATGGGACTGCACGAGCCGGACAGCGGCTCCTTGGAGATAAATGGCCACCGCTTCTCTCGCATCACCGCCAGTGAAGCTTTGGCCGCAGGAGTCGCGTACGTTCCCCAGCACGTCAGCATGATGGACAGTCTTGTCGGTGGCCGAGAACATTCTTGCGGGAGAGATGCCAGTCGGTGCTTTCAGGTTGGTAGAACTGGAAGAAGGTGTATGCTCAGGCAGCGGACAGACTCGAAAAGCTCGGCCTGGACCTGGACGTTCGAAAGAATGTTGAAGGGATTAGCGTCGCCGAGCAAACGATGCTTGCAATAGCGCAGGCGCTCTTCCGCCGGGCGAAACTCATCATTTTGGATGAGCCGACCGCTTCGCTTCCTCGGGCTGACATCGACCGTCTGTTCACTCTCATCCGTTCGCTCAAGAGCCAGGGAGTTGCAATTGTATTCATTTCGCACCATTTGGAAGAGGTTTTCGAGATCTGCGACCGGGTGACCGTGCTTCGCGACGGCTAGCCAGATCGGAACCTGGCCTCTCTGCGGAGCTGGACCTGCAACGCTGACAAAGGTAATCGTGGGAGAGAATATCCATGAGTATGTAAGAGAGTCAAGGGAAAGAGCGCCGGAAATCTCGCCATGCAGATCAGTGGATTGACACTTAGGGGGTCACTACGAGGACATCTCGCATGGATATCGCCAAAGGCGAGGTTGTCAGCGTTTGTGGGCTGCAGGGCTCGGGAGCCGAGGCGTTGGGCGAGAGGCTCTTTGGTCTGGAGCCGAGGGGGATCGGAGCGTGTCCGAGTAGACGGCAAGGAGTACACGGCAAGGAATCCCAAGGAGGCCTTTGCCCAGGGAGTCGCCTTGCTCCCGCAGGATCGGTACCGCTTCGGGATTGTCGGCTCTGCGGCCAATCCGGGAGAACATCACTTATTCCATTCTGGACCAGCTGACAGGATTTCTCTCTATCCTTAAATCGGTCAAGGAGCGTCAGTTGGTGAAAGATTTCATCGAGAAGCTAGGTATCGTCACTCCAAGCCAGAACCAAAGCGTAAGGCTCCTGAGCGGCGGGAACCAGCAAAAAGTGGTTTTTGCCAAACTTGCCTGTACAAGACCAAGCGTGCTTATTCTCCACGATCCCACTCAGGGCATCGACGTGCGCGCCAAGCTGGACATCTATAGGGTGATCGACGACCTAAGTGCGCAGGGCATTGCGATTCTTATCATTTCGACTGAGGTGCGCGAGCTTGTCGGGGTGTGCGACCGGATCCTCGTCATGTACGAGGGTCGTATAACCCACGAGTTCAAGAGGGGGGACGCCGATACGACACCGAGCAACATTTTGCTGGCAATTGAGGGAGGCCGTCATGCGGGACAGTAGGGTCGATTGGGTGAAGCTTATCCTAGACCGATTCCTTTGGTTGGTGATTGTGCTAATCGCCCTCTTTTTTGTGTGGCGAGCTCCCGGCTTTGCTACCGGAGTGAAACTTCGTCAACCTTCTCCTTCATGCCAGCGTGCTAGGGCTCCTTGTCATCGGACAAAGCATCTGCCTGCTCAGCGGTAATTTCGACCTCTCCATCGAAGGCAACATTCAACTGGTTGCCGTACTCGCAGGGTGGATGATGGTCCCTGCCGTAGGGTTCGAGGGCGGGGGCGGCTGGGTGCTCTCACCCTTTATGGTCATTCCAATAGTGCTCGTGATGGGCGGGGCTGATCGGAATGCTCAATGGCCTGATGATCACGCGGCTGGGGATGAACAACTTCATTGTGACTCTGCGCAATGCAGCTGGTTCTCGGAGGGATTGCTTTCCTCATTAGTCGAGGGTTTGACATTAACCGCATTCCTGCTTCCTTCTCGTGGCTAGGCAGCCACGCTTTCGGTCACATCCCAGTCCAGATAATCTTTACCGCTGTGGCCTTCATCGGGTTCCAGCTTTTCCTTGGCGCGTCCCGTTTCGGCCGTCAGCTCTACGGGGTCGGCGGAAATCGGGACGCGGCCCGCGCCTCCGGTATCGATCCGAGAATCCGTGATCACAAAGGCGTATATCTTGAATGGCATGATCGTCGCCATAGCTGCGTGGATGCTTCTCGGTCGCGTCGGTCAGGCCAACACGAGGATCGGGGTCGGAATAACACTGGAAGCGGTGGCCGCTGCAGTGATCGGTGGGGTTGCGCTCAGCGGCGGCTACGGATCGGTGGGAGGAGCCTTCGGCGGGGTGCTCCTTCTCTCCGTGATCGATAATGGCCTGAACCTGATGAGCGTGAACGCCTTTTGGATTCAAGGTATCCGAGGCTTCATCATCCTGCTTGCTCTTTTCATCGAAGCACAGAAGTTCCGTTATAAGCCCCGGGTGCATATCGATATCGCGACCGGTGCCACATGAATCTTCTGTTCAGGAGCCCCTGCCACAAGGAAAGGTGAGTCATGGCGACAAACAGTAAAGCTGTCAAGGAAAAACTCAAAGAACAGAGGATAGGGACCCCGACATGGGGGTATGGTGACGCCGGGACGAGGTTTCACGTTGTGCATCGACAGAGCTCTCCCCGAACACTGGAGCAACGGCTCGACGATGCCGCCGTTGTAAATCGGCTTACCGGCGTGTGCCCGGCCGTCGACCTACACACCGCATGGGACGCAGAGCGACGACTGGGGCAGGGTTAGGCGATACGCTGCCGATCTCGGCCTTGAGATTGGCGCGGTCAATCCTCACCTCTTCAATGAGGACGACTATGTTCTTGGGACCGTTTGCAACCCGCTCCAGCGAGTCCGGGAGAAATCGGCGGAGAAGCTGCTTGAGGGTGTACAGATCGCCAGGGCGGTCGGAGCCAGGATTCTCAGTCTTTGGTTTGCCGATGGGACCGACTATCCGGGCCAGGACAGTTTCCGCTCACGGCGGAAACGCCTCCACGAGGCGCTTGCCAGGGTCTATGCCGCGATGCCCGCCGAAATGAGCATGGTGGTCGAGTACAAGCTTTTCGAGCCTGGCTTCTACCACATGGATCTTGCCGACTGGGGCGGCTCCTACGTGCTCTGCCTGGCCCTGGGAGAGCGGGCGAAAGTCCTCGTGGACCTAGGGCACCACGCCCTGGGCGCGAACATCGAGCAAATCGTGGCGTTGCTACTTGGCGAAGGCAAGCTCGGAGGGTTCCACTTCAACGACAAGAAGTACGGGGACGACGACCTTACCGTGGGTGCGATCAATCCCTACCAGCTTTTCCTAATCTTCTGCGAGCTGGTCTCCGCCGAGGCGGACGCCGACACGCGGCAGTGCGCCCGGCAGGCGGCCCTCATGATTGATGAAAACCACAACTTCAAGAACGCGCTGGAAGGGACGATCCAGTCCGTCGAGGCGCTTCAGGTGGCATACGCCAAGGCGCTGCTCGTCGATTACGGATACCTAGCCGAGATGCAGGGCAGGGGAGAGGTCATCCGGGCGGAGGAATGCATCAAGGATGCATTCCTTACAGACGTGCGTCCCCTTCTACGAGAGGTCAGGACGGAGATGGGGCTGAACCCGGATCCCCTGGACGCCTTTCGAAGGAGCGGCTACATGGAAAAGATCACGCGCGAGAGAAGCTGTTAGTCAGGGGCAACGGCGAAGCTTTGCATCGGCACGGAATTGATTTCAAACAGGAGGAGATCGATGAAACTACAAAACTTTCGGGCCAAGGACCGGGAGGTTGTCGAAGGCCTCATCCGGTTTTCCCACCGCGAAGCTCACCCGCTAGAGTCATGACAAGAAAAGACTCATTCAACCTGGACCGTCACCAGGCTCCCCCTACGATGAGCAGGGAGGAGCTGGAAGGGAAGCTCGCCCACCTGCGCATGGTCCTGGAGCGCAGGGGCCGCGAGGCGATCCTCCTGAGCCAGGAAGGGGCGTTGCGCTGGCTGACCGGCATCCGGCACCAGATCGTCGACATTGCCCCGGACGCGGAAAGTCCGGTCAGCGCCTTTGTGCGCCTTCGCCCGGGGGCCACGGAGCTGACGTTCGTCACCACGCGCATCGAGATGCCGAGGATTCGAGACCAGCTGCCCGAGGTCTTCAGCGGAGTCACTGGCGTGACGATCGACTTCCGGCAGTCGCCTCTTGTGCCGCCTGCCAACGCGCTCGTTCCGGGGCGCGATGGCTACGACGAGGCGCTGTCGGAGATCGTTCGTCCCCTTCTTGGCGGAGTGGAAGGAAACCAGCTTCAGAAGCTGGAATGGCTGTACGCGATGACGCAGGCCGTGCTCATCGAGACCGCCTTGGGGCTTGGGCCTGGAATGAATGGCGCTGAAGTAAGAGGGCTGCTGCTCAGCAACCTCGCCGCACATGACGTGGAAAGTAATCTTATCCTCGTCGCTCTTGCTGGCCAGGAAAAGCACTTTCATCCATCATATAGCTCGCGCTACCGGACGGAGCGCGGCTGTTGGGTAAAGCTCGTAGCCGGCGGACGCTATGCCGAGCTAATCGCGTCGACAACGGTCATGGTCAGAATTGTATCTTCCCCATCGCCGGAAGAAGCCTGCGCATACGCGGCGCTCCAGCGCGGCACCGTGGAGTATGCCGATCTGTATTGCAGCGACGCGATCGAGTCGGAAATGTACACGGCCGTGGGAAAACGCTTCCTGAAGATCGAGAAGGAAACGGGGCTCAAAGGCTTTCAGCCGTCAGCCTATTTCCACCACATGGGCGGGCCGACAAGTCCCCTGGGAAACCGCGACTACCTCCTGGAGCCTGGAGGCTCGCACCGGATGTTTCCCTGGATGCAGTTCGCCATCAATCCCTGTGACGTGCTCCAGTATACGAAGGTGGAGCTGCAGGGCATCGTCATGCCCGAGGGCCCCCCGCGGATGCTCGATGGGTCGCGCTTCGTGTCGCAGGACCTCGGGCTGTTCTCCGAGGTGCACGCCCAGGGCGGTACAGTTGCTAGAGTCGCCAATATCGTCGAAGCTCGCGGGTGAGAGCGTGTCGACAAGACCTATGACGCATATGCACAGGCGGATGCGCTGGTCACTATCATGGGCGAGCTCATGGCGGGGCAGCAGGTTCAGGGAGTGCACTTTGTTCCGGGACGCGTTGCGACTCCAGCGAACATCGAGGACCTGCCGGGTGTTTGGGCACGGGATAATCACGACTGACAAGCGCCCCATGGGGTTGCTGCATTAATGCGGCCGCGGCTGCCTCGCACTTTAATGAGCAGACACACGTGGGCTGCGATCAAATGGGCGAGCAGGATCAGAGTGGGTCAATTCATGAGAAAGTATCGCGTAGAGCTGCTGACTTTCTCCGATGGGCGTGGATACCAATACGAGCAACTTCTGCCCATTAACAGGGACTACCAGCGGCGCGTAAAAGAGGCAATCGAGGGAACCGGGGAAACAACGGTCATCGAAGGGCGAGAGATCATCGGGAACAACGCAACCCCTCGCGTGGAGGCCAGCCGGATCGAGCAAGCTGGCGTTGATGTGGTCATCTTCAACTACGCTATTTGGTGCTTTCCCCACCTCTCTGCGATCGCAGCTAAGGCTGATTCCTCTCCCGATCCTGCTTTTCTCGAATCTAAACCCCTCGGAGCTATGCATGGTGGGAATGCTTGTAAGCGCAGGCACTATGGATCAGCTTGTAAGCGCAGAGGAGTTGCTTTCAAACTTCCCCTGTAACCAAATTCACGGAGTCTACGGAGATTTCAAGGGAAATGATCGCGGTTGGAAAAATCATGAGGATTGAAACCCGGCTTTTCGGCACCGGTCAGAACACATCCCTCGCCGGAATAAGAGAGGATTCGAATGATGAATAAGGTGGGAATATATTATGCGTACTGGGAACACAACTGGGACGCAGATTTCGTGCCCTACCTTTCAAGGGCGAAAGGACTGGGTTTTGACGTTCTGGAGATCAACGCAGGAACCCTTGCGACGCTCAGCATCTCCGAGAGGAAGCGACTTCGCGCCGCCTCTCTTGAGACCGGGGTGCCGATGAGTTGCTGCTTTGGGCTTCCGCCCTCCTCAGATATGGCCTCCTCCAACCCCGGGGTGAGGAAGGCAGGGCTTGCGCACCTCGGCCGGATCGCCGACGCCATGGTGGACTGTGGCATAGATCGCCTGACAGGCCCAATTTACTCTTGCTGGCCTGGCACGCTCGAGGGACGACAGGGTAGTAAGCAGCAGGCGCTCGAATGGAGCGTCGCCGGAATGAAGGAAGCAATGAAGAAAGCTGAAGACCTTGGTTTTACGTACCATCTGGAAGTGCTGAATCGCTTCGAGCAGTTCCTCCTGAACACGGCGGAAGAGGCGGTCGCGTATATACAACGTGTTGGAAGCCCAAGCCTCAGGATTCTCCTTGATACATATCACATGAATATTGAGGAGGACAGTTTTGAGGGAGCGATCAAAACTGCGGGGAAGTTGCTCGGTCACCTCCACACAGGAGAGAGCAACCGCAAGCCACCCGGCCGTGGCCATATTCCATGGAAGGAGATAGGCTCGGCATTGAAGGAGGTCAGCTTTGATGGATGGGTCGTCATGGAACCTTTCCTCATGCCCGGCGGCGAGGTCGGTCGGGACATTCGGGTGAACCGGGAATTAATGCCTCAGGCCGACCTCGACGCTGAGGCACGCAGGGCGTGCGCTTTTACGAGGGAATTTCTCAGCTAGTGAGACTTGATTCGGACAGCTTCATTATCCTCCTCCGGCGAACGAGATCCGACTGAAACGGGAGCGCCTCTTCAAAACAGACATTTTTGTTGCACAGCCAACGGCGTAGTGCTGACACCATCCTCGAGAGCAACTAGGGCAACAAGGTTTGTTCAAGTTAGGGGACCTTCTCCGTCCGCGGAGCACATTAATATTAATGTACAGCGCAAGAGTCGTGGCGCCGCACATCTCTTCCGCCATGGCCTCGCCACCAGAATGATTCGTAACGGTGCTTCCATTGCCGAGATCTTACAGGTCCTTCGACATCGCTCCCCAGACAGCACCCTCATTTATGCAAAGGTCGCCTTCGAAGCGTTGCGTGGGATTGCTCGACCCTGGCCCGCACTAGGAGGTCGGTGCGCTGAGTGACCTTCGCGATGCTCTCACAAAGTACGTAGCAATCCGCCGTGCGTTGGGCAGCAAGCTGGGCGAACCTGCCCAAACTCTTGGTCACTTCGTGGAGTTTCTCGAAAGCGAAGAAGCGCTGTTTATTACCACAGACCTTGCGCAGCGCTGGGCACAGCTGCCCCAAGGGGTGCAGCGGGCCACCTGGCACGAAGGCTTGGCATGGTACGACAGTTCGCCCTTTGGCTGAGCACACTCGACCCCCGCACTGAAGTTCCGCCTCGACGGATATTGGAAGCCCGTCGTCAGCGCAATAAACCGCATATCTTTACCGAGTATGATATGAGATTGGGCGGACTGATGGCAGAAGCCGCGCGATTGCCCTCGTGAAATCACACGGGCTTGCGGGCGCTGATTTATGTCACGCTTATCGGGCTTCTTGCGGCGACCGATCTTCGAGTATCAGAAGCGTTTGCTCTCGATACTTTCGATGTCGATCTTCAAAACGCCGTGGTAACGATCCGTCAGTCAAAGTTCGGCAAATCTCGCTTCGTCCCAGTCCACGACTCTACACGCGCGGCCCTCGCTCGCTACAAAGATCGACGCGACGAGTTGTGTCCGCTACGTCGTACCGACGCGTTCCTGGTCTCGGATCGCGGGAGACGGCTTCAAAGCGGTACCGCCAGTCGCACTTTCGCTAGAATATCCTGCGCCGTCGGTCTACGGCCAGCGGCAGAAGGCCGGCGCTACGCACGCGGCCCAAGGCTCCAAGATCTGCGGCATTGGCTCAGAGCTAATTCCTAGCCACCCAATTCAAGAGCCTATTCCAAAATAGACCGTAGTTGATCCAATTAACAAACTCCGGCGGCCCCCAGTGCGGAGCACAGTCCGAAGTAAAGACTGCTGTCCGGCCCTTTCCGGAGTCACGAACAGCAATAAATGGATCCTCACCGAACTTCGCGAGCACTTGACCTTCCGGTATCTCGATAGTTCTGTTATAACCAAGAAAGCGTGGCCAATCACCCAGTTCTGCCATTACTGGATGCGCCGAGTTTAAAACCTTTGGCTGAATGCCATTTGGCTTCTCGATGCGATCATCCACGTCAAGCATCTTGACCGGCAGCACGTCCGCCAAGGGCGTGACACCATAACGAGCCTTTGCGTCGATGCCTGAGAACGACATATAGCCTCCGATCATGATTAGACCGCCTCCTAACAAGACGTATTCTCTAAGAACTTCACAACGGTCAGGCACAATCTGGCTCCTATTGAACGTTGCCGAGGACAACAAGAGCGAATTGGAGCCTATGTCCGACAGAATCACAACGTCATAGGATACAAGTTCTTCTATAGAGCTCGGAAACACCTCACAAACTTTGTGTCCAGGTATATGTACTACATCCCAGCCGCCGTGTATCAACGCATTGCGAATCCATTCAACGCCCTCTTCGTACTCACAAGTAGTAAAGATGTCAAAACCTTTGATGTGAGTCGTTTGCTTCATCCAGGATTCTCCCGCGATAATTGCCCTCTTCATTTTGTCTCCTGTCCTTCCTCTTTTTGTTTTTCACTGCACCAGTCCAATATCAAAGTGGCGTAAAATAGGATGAAATCCATATAGTCCCTAACCTCAATACTTTCATTAACGGTATGGCATTGACTTAAGCTTCCAGGTCCCGCAATAATTGTTGGAAGACCCCCTATGGTCTTAAGCAGTCGGGCATCATTTCCCGCTGCACAGCCAGATATTGGTGCATTGCCGAGCGTTTTTGCCATACAACGCTCCGCTGTCTTCAGGAACGGAGAAGATTTCTCTTGCTCGAAGGCGCCGCCTGCCTGATAGACATTTGTGACTGGCTTGTGTTTTCTTAGCCACTCGTCGCCTTCAGCGCGCCTATTCAATGTTCCAACAACTTCTTTCTCAACCGAGGAATAGCTCATAACTTTCGGCAGATAGTGAACACAAGTCTTGAAAATGCACCGATCAGGGACCGTCGATCCGGCCGTGCCACCGTTAATCACTCCTATATTCAGTGTGGGCGGGGGCAGAAGCGGATGCTTATAGCGCATTAGCCACTCGCGCTCCATGTCGCGTAAAGCTTGGATTAGCAGGATGGCCTTTTCGATCGCGTTAATACCGTCCCACTTCTTTCCCGAATGGCACGCCATACCCTGCACTGAGATCTGGAAAAACACGAACCCCATATGCGCGAGAGTAATGCTTCGATCTGATGGTTCGCACACGACGGCAGCGTCAGCCCGGTGGCCGGCAAGCATGGCTGCAAGAGACCCGTTGCCGCCACCTTCCTCATCTACGACAGAAAGGATTGTCACATCTCCCGGAAGCTCTCGACCGGCGTCTTTTAGGAGCTTGAGCGACATAGAAGCGGCGGCGAGCCCGGCCTTCATATCGCAGACACCGAGACCCCGTACACGCTCTCCCTCGGGAGTCAACACGTACGGATCAGATTTCCACAACGATACATCGCCCGGTGGCATCGTATCCACATGACAATCGAAGAGAATTGATCTTCCTCCTTTGCGGCCAGCGAAATGCGCAACGAGATTGTAGCGATCCCCCTTCTGGTAATTATGACCTAGATTGCCTTCTCCGTAATTCTCTATTCCTCGCTGAATAATCTCTTCCGTCAGAGCCTCAGTGTGAACATCGCCATCAAGTGAGTCATAGAGATTCCTGAGGTATTCTTGGCCGTTCTTCTCAAATCCGCCCGATACGCCATGGTCCAATACTTGGGTGTTCCGAGAGACAAGCTCACTCAAACATTCAAGATACTCTTCTCGATGCTCCTTCAAGACCCGCTTCAGTTCATTTAAAGTGGTCTTAGTCATAGCGTTTATAGGTGTTGTAAATAATGTCCCAGAATTTCCGGAAGTCGAGCTTCGTAGCCACTTGCGCGTTTGGTGCCCTCTTAGTTATGCCAAAATAGTCGCAGCACGTGCGCCCGTAGGTTTGCTCTCCTCTTAGCTCAATCACTACATGCATGGGCTTGGTCTCGATGCAAGTCGGATCGATCAGCCAAGCAATTGTTGTTGGATCGTGAAGCGGTGGAGCGTCCCAACCGAAGACTTCCTTCTGCGTCTTGGAAAAAAACTCCATAAGCTCTGAGAAAAGGATCGCCGCTCTGTTGCCTAGGGACCTAATACGGCTCACTTCCTCTTTGGTTGCCAACGCTTGCCGAGTAAGATCGAGTCCCATCATCGTAATCGGCCTTCCGGACGTAAATACGATGTGGGCCGCTTCCGGATCTGCGTGGATGTTGAACTCGGCTGCTGGAGTTACATTACCAAGCTGATAGGAGCCTCCCATTAGTACGATCTGCTCAATCTTCGGCAAAATCTTGGGCTCTTTCCGCATGGCCATCGCAATATTGGTTAGAGGACCAGTCGGCACCAGGGTTATGTCGCCAGCTGACTTCACAAGCAACTCGATGATGAGGTCGACGGCATGGCGAGAGTCCAAAGGAACCGTCGGTTCCCCAAAGTGGGGCCCGTCAAGCCCCGTCTGGCCATGAACGTCCGCAGCAGTTATCGCTTCTCGAACCATAGGCCGCGACATCCCCGCAGCGACAGGAATTCCTCGAATCCCTGCAACAGTACACACGTTACGAGCATTTCGAACGGTCTTCTCAAGGGTCTGATTGCCGGCCACAACCGTAATAGCTAGCAGGTCAAGATTCGGCGCTGCTGCTGCGAGCATGATCGCTGCTGCATCGTCGTGACCCGGATCGACATCGAGAATGATCTTTCTGCGATTTTCATGCATGATGCTCATTCCTCCTGCTAGCTTGATTTTCGCCGGCAATCGCACTCTTTCTGCGTCGCAAAGTGCTGGCATAACGCGCCATGGCGACCGCCAACACAACGACAGTCATTACGTACGGTATCATTAAGATGAATTGAGACGGCAAGCCAAAAGACTGGAGATTAGACGCTACAGAGTCAGTAAACCCAAATATCAAGCAGCCGACCCATGCAAGTATCGGCGTCGCTCCACCGAAAAACATCGCAGCAACACCCATGAATCCTCTGCCATTAGTCATGTTTTCGGAGAATAACTGCGAATAACCGAGGGATAGGTGCGCTCCAGCGATACCTCCTATAACACCCGACCAGAGGATTACCTCAAATTTCCGCCGATAAACGTTGATGCCAGCGGTTGCCGAAGCCATAGGGTTAAGGCCAACGCTCCGCAATCTGAGACCCCAAACGGTCCGGTAGAGCATGAAGCTCAGTAAAAACACGAACGGTATGCCTAAGAGCTCAAACATAGAGTACCCCGAAAAGAGGCTTTTCAGTGTATCATTATTCTGCAAGAAACCAAACTCCAAACGCGGCAAAGGCACGATCGCTTTGCTGTAAAAACTGCCGGACACTTTCAACGTTCTTTGCAAAGAAAAGCGTGTAAGAGCTATCGCCAATATGTTGATGGCCATGCCAACAGCAAATACGTCTGCTTTGAAATTGAGATGCGCAATACCGATCACTACTGAGAACAAAAGCCCCACGCTGACCGCCGCAAGCAGCGCTATGCCCCAACTGCCCGTGAAATAGCTGGTTAGCACGGCAACAAATGCACTTGTGAGCATCGTACCTTCTACCCCAACATTGAGAATATCGGCCTGCTGCGTGATCACGCAAGACATTGCGGCAAAAAGGACCGGCGTGGACGAACGAATCGTAGAGTGAATAAGCGTCACGTTGAAGATTAAGGGAAGGTTAATCAATATGTTTTTCATGACTTCATTCCCTTAGCTCCTCTTTTTGAGCCGCACGAGCCCCTGGCCTTTTGGTCCGCAGCGTGTGGAGTACCTCAAGAGATGCTAGAAGAATAAAAAGGGCAATAATGGCGTCAAGAAGGGATTTAGGCACTCCTGTGAAACGCTCCATGCCAAGAGCACCCGTCTTCAGTATGGCCAGAAAGAATGCAAGAATAGGGACTAGACGCAGATCGTTTTTTGCGATTAAGGCGGCCAACAGGCCATCAAAAGCGATTCCGGATGAAAAACTGTCAAGGAAATAGCCATAAATGCCCATTACTTCGATTGATCCTGCGAGACCGCCTAAACCACCACTTATCGCCATTCCCAGGACCATGATAAATGGCGCGTTAATACCTACAACGCGAGAGTATCCTGCATTGGTGCCGACGCTTCTGATTTTGTAACCAAGAGTTGTGCGTTCGATCGTCCACCACACTAACAAATAAAACACCAGTGCTATGAATAGACCAATGTTTGCTCGGCTGGGATGCATGAATTGGTACAGCGTCGCCGTGGCAGCTATTGGAGGCGTCGACGGGATTCCTGTTTTTGCAGAGAAAATGTAGTTCGCCACATACGATGTAAAAAAAATCGCTACATAGTTAAGAAGTATTGTCGTACAAACTTCGTTCACATTCCAATAAGCCTTTAGAGCGCCTGCGATGGCAGCCCATAGCGCACCTGACGCTATAGCTACAGCAAAGCACAATGAGATGTGGAGCAGCATCGGCAAGCCTTTGAACGCAACACCCGCCCACGCAGCCGCAATAGCTCCCAAATAGAGTTCGCCTTCGACACCAACATTAAAGACGGCGACCTTCGAGGATACGGCAAACGCCAGTGAGGTAAGTAGAAGAGGAACAAAACGTTCCAGAGTTCCTCCCAAACTAAGCTTGCCGACGAAAGCTCCTTTGAAGAGTTCATAGTAAGCCTGCATAGGATTGTAGCCCATACCGACCATTACCTAGCGCCCCTAGCCCAAGGGAGAGCACAATAGTAAAAAGAGTGTTCTTCAGGGAATCTTTAAACATTCGTTGTCGCGCCCGTCATGAGTAGCCCCAGTTTCTCCTCATTAGCTTCCGAGACACTTAATTCTCCAGTAATGCGACCTTCGTACATAACTACGATGCGGTCCGACAGAGATAGTATTTCTTCAAGGTCTGCCGATACTAGCAGGACTGCGGCCCCTTTTTCCCTTGCTGCAACAAGTTCCTGATGGATACTCTCTACCGCGCCGATGTCGACTCCACGGGTCGGTTGGGAAGCCAATAAGAATGGCGCCTCTTCGCTGATTTCCCTTGCGACTACAACCTTCTGGGCGTTCCCACCAGAAAGAGAGGCCGCGGCCGCATCTATCACGGGGGGGCGAATATCGAAACGCTCAATCAACTTGCGCACAAAAGAGAACACTGCTCTCTGTCGTATTACGCCCCAGCTCGAAAATGGGCGTCTCCGGAAAGAATCTCCTATCAAGTTCTCTTTGACTGTAAGGAAGAGGTTAACACCTTGTGCATTTCTGTCCTCCGGGATGTACGCCAACCCCGTCTTTCTAATCTTGAGCGTTTTCTTGTTCTGTACAGGCGAACCCATCAAGAGTATTCGGCCCCGCTCGACCGGGCGCAACCCGGCGATTGCCTCCACTAGTTCGGATTGGCCATTTCCATCCACACCAGCTAAACCGAGAATCTCGCCAGCGTGCACCACTAATGATACGCCTCTAAGTTTGGAAAGCTCCTTCTCACCCGGGACGTAGATTTTCTCCATTGAAAGAACCTCCTCACGCCCACCATGACGCTCTCCTTTTGGTGGCGTAAGAAAGACGTCTCGCCCGACCATAAGCCTTGCCAAATCAGGAATAGAAGTGTTCGCTTTATTGACTGTCGTAATATGCCTGCCACGCCGCATAACTGTTATTCTATCGCTTATACTCATCACCTCTCGCAGTTTATGAGATATGAAAACGATGGATTGACCACCTTTGCGCATGAGGTCGAGAATTTCAAATAATTTCTCCGTCTCCTGTGGCGTCAAAACAGACGTGGGTTCATCGAGGATAAGGATATTCGCGCCGCGGTAGAGAGCTTTTATGATCTCAACTCGCTGCGCCTCCCCGACCGAAACATCACGAGCGAGTCTACCCTGTTCGATTTCTAGCCCGTACGTGTCTACAAAATGGCGTATTCGCCGACGAGCGTCTGCAAAGTCTATTCGTTGGCCCCTGCGTGGCTCGAAACCGAGAATTATATTCTCTAAGACTGTCATTTCTTTCACCAGCATGAATTCCTGATGAACCATGCCGATATCCAAGCTAATGGCAGTAGCCGGGGTTAGATATGCAAAAGATCTCCCCCTTACTCGGATTTCACCTTCGTCCGGACGATGGATACCGTAAAGAATTTTCATAAGGGTCGATTTGCCCGCTCCGTTTTCGCCGATGAGGGAATGAATTTCTCCGGAATAGAGGTCGAAGTGGCCATCCACGACGGCGCGAACATTCGCAAACGTCTTATATATGCCAGCCATTTCGACGAGGCGACTATTGGACCGAACGTTCGACATTTAGGTAGTCTTCCAAAAGAATGCTCCCCTCCCCGGCATGAAGCGCAGGGAGGGGTAGTAGGATCAACTAATTACTAGTCCCGTTTGAATCCGGGATACGAATTGACTTTGATCTTCCCGGACTTGACGTCTTCAGTAAGTTGGCTGATCTTGACGAGAATGTCGGTGGGGAATTTATCGCCAAGAGCCTTTTTCATTACCGACATGTCTGTAAGAGCCACGCCGCCGTTCGCGATATTCATCGTAAGGATTTCGCCTCCTTGGAACGTATTCTTGACCACCGCCTCAACCATAAGATAGCTGGCTCGGTCGACTCGCTTCATCATAGAGGTAAGAATGTGTCCCGGATAAATAGCGTCTTGATCCAAGTCAACGCCAATAGCGTATTTATCGGCTTCCTTGGCTGCCTCGAGAATTCCATTGCCAGTGTTAGATGCCACGTTCATGACGATATCGGCACCTTGATTGTACTGAGCAAGCGTCAGCTCTTTACCTTTAAGCGGGTCGTTGAAAGTGCCAGCGAATGAGACGAGGACTGTCATCGACGGGTCAATATACTTCGCGCCCTGCTCATACCCGACGAGGAAATCGTGTAGGACGGGAATATCCATGCCACCGACCCACCCGATAATCTTATGCCCCCTTACGCCAGGAACGCTTGTCTTGGTAGCAAAGATTGCAGCGGCAGCGCCAGCCAGGAACGAGCCTTCGTTTTGGGCGAAGACGGCGGACATCACGTTCGGAGCTTTGACGACGCCATCAATAATTCCCATCTTCACGTTAGGGAACTCGGGTGCGTGCTTAGCAATAATATCCTGGAACTGAGTGCTATTGCCAATAACCAAGTCATACCCCGCAGCTGCCATTGCTACGAAATTAGACTCCCAGTCAGCGGATACAGTGGATTCCAGGACCTTTAGTTCGATGCCAAAGTCTTTCTTCGCTTTGACCAAACCGGCGTAGGAGCCGTCATTGAACGACTTGTCCCCTAAGTTGCCCGAGAGTACTAGAGCGACCTTGAGAGGCTTCGTTTCAGAAAAAGCCGTTCCAATGAAAACGACAAGACAGCAGAATGCAACAATAAAGACACGGGCAATTCTCGTTGTCATGAGCACAACTCCTTTTCTTCAAACCTAGCAAAAAAGTTGGAACGCTACGATACCTCCTCCCGGGCTTCCCCTAGTTTTGCAGCGTCGATCCACCTGCATCTTCGCGTAGGAGGGGACTCCCTGAAGCTGCTTCACGAAAAAGCGTACCTTCCACCCGTAACGTATTTCTCTTTCACCACCGTCCTTGGGCTTTTTCAAGCTCTTATGCCCCTCTTTTTACAGTCAAAGTTAGAAGGTCAATCACTTACGAAGCGGAAGATCTCGAGGTGGCCGAAGGCTGCTGCAAGACCTCCTTTCTAGGAGGCGATGCTAAGCCCGCTCCTCCTGTTATGTCAAGCCGGTGGAAATTACCGGGTGGAAATTCCTGGTGTTGGTGGGTGGAGGCTAGCTATCCACAATTTGCTAGTCTCTCTCGCTCTCCCCCGCGCCCACTTCCTCTCTCACTACTACCGCCATCACTTTGTTCTTGCACATATATTACTGGTACTGGATAATCACCGAGATTCAAGAAGCTTGCATGGTGCCGAAGCTGGTCCACGCATGGCAGGCAAAAATGATGCTGGGGAGTGTGAACAAGACTGACCGCTTGGACGGGCGCGGAATGAACCGTCTCCAACTTAGCGGGACTCTTCCCGCCGTGTGGATCCCTCCGAAGGATTTGCGAGACAAGAGGGAGTTGTTTTGCATCCGCATGGTGTTCACGCATCAACGCCCAGGGGTGCAGTTCAGCATTTCCGTCCCTTTCGAATGCTTTGCCGAGCTGAAGCAGCTGATCGAGTCCCGGCGATTGTGGAAACGGCTGGACTCCCTGTGGGACTTCTTCGAGAGCGATTGGGCACCTAAGTGCTGGGAGCGTCGCGACCGATTCCTGTTTCTGCGTCATCGTGGTGAAGAAGCAGAGCAAGGAACTGTATAGTTGGAACTGTTCACCCCGCACGAGGAAGGCTATGAGTTCAAGGTGATCGTGAGCAACACGCAGGGCAAAGCGAAGTCGATCCTTCTGTTCCACAACGGCAGGGCGAGCCAAGAGAATCTTTTCTCCGAGCTGAAGAGCCGGTGCAACATGGACTACGTCCCTACGCGCAGGCTGCCAGGCAACCAGCTGTGCTTCCTCTCGGCGGTGTTTGCTCACAACCTGTATCTCGAACTTCAAATGACCGTCCGAAAGACCGACCGCCTGACGACGCCAAAACGAGCAGCGCTATGGATATTCGAGGAGGCGGCCTCCATTCGCCCCAAGCTGATCCAGAGAGCGGGACGGCTGACCCGACCCCATGGCCGCCTCCGTCTGACGTTGAGCGGCAACGAGATCATGCGAAAAGAAATGGTGCATTACCTGGATCGTCTCGCTCAGGCTGCGTAGCTGATTTCTAATGCAATGTTATGGATCAGACGTTTCCGCAGCCCCGAAAGCTATATTCGCATTTGGGGTGGTACCGACCGTGTGCTCAAGCGGAGGAGTCACTCACAACGGGGCGATTAACCGGCGCAGCCGACATCTTTAACGAGCTTTATTCACCCAGGCAGTGAACCACTTTGTGGACTCTTCGCCCGTGCTGAAGAATTTCAGAATTTCTATCGCGGATTGGTTGCTCGTAAAGGGTACGGATGCGCTCGGATCGCCGTCTTCCGAAAGATATTCTCGATGACGCGACGGATGCTTTTAGCCCGCGAGAGGTATCGATGGACGGAAGTCAAGCTCTACGAGAAAAAGTTTAGCGACCACGCAAAAAAAGCAAAAAGAAGGGAAAACCAAGAGGTTGCTTGACATGACCACCGCCAATAAGGCGGTGGGTTTCTAAGTTGTACTAACTGAAATACCGAACTCACCATGAGCACACCTGCGCTGGCATCAAGTTTAAGATTGGTTCGTCAGAATAGTCCGAAGCCACAGATCCGCGAATGACTCGAAATCCATGTCCCACACTACCTTCATTCGTACGGCCCCGTCATCCAGCGGCCATGTCTGCTGTCCCGGCGTATAATCCCCTCGCACGTATCCATAGGTCGCGCCATACGTAGGACCGTGCCTTACATCGACCTGCACGTTCATCTCCAAGGTCTTAAACAACCCTGGCTGGAGCAGGTAGGCAATGCAGACGGAATCGTAAAGTCCGTAGAACAGCCGGGGCTTTTCGCGGTCTACCTCCAAGGATGAGAAGTGGCGCGCCAGGCCGTGCTCGTAGAGCGAGCCGACCGGGCCACCTACGGAGACGATTTGGTCGTAGTATTCTCTTCTAAAGCTTGTCAGACGACACACGTTCAGCGGGCAGAGTGTGATGGGCATCCCCGAACGGAGAACGACATGCGCTGCTTCCGGGTCCACCCAGAAGTTGAACTCTGCCGTCGGAGTTATGTTGCCTGAACCCCGAGGAAGCACCGGAATGTTGCCTCCCATGATAACGACCGACCTGACCTTCTGGACGATCTCCGGATACTTTCGAACTGCCACCGCCACATTGGTTAGCGGCCCGGTGGCCACAAGCGTAACCTCACCGGGCCGAGCGAGAATCGTCTCGCCGATGAAGTCAACTGCGTGCCGACGGTCTGCCGCCTTGTGGGGAAGCCCGCCGGGGAGTCGCTCCATCGGCACTTGCTTCGCCCAGTCTCCCCAAACTTTGTCCGCATAGGCGCTCCTCTCATGGAGGAGCGGTCTTGAAAAGCCCGGGCACACAGGAATGTCCTCTCGCCGGATTTCCTCCAGCACCTTCAGAGCGGTGAGAACCGAGTTTGAGAGATCAAAGTTGCCGGCAACAGGGGTCACTCCGAGTACGTCAATTTCCGACGACTTCGCCGCGAAGACGAGTGCAGTGGCATCATCGTTAAGCCAGCCGATGTCGCAATCAAGAATGAGTGTGTGCAAAGCTTGCCCTCTCAGAATCCCGTCTTCCACGTTGCTTCCCGTTGTGCAAGCCGAGCCTATTCAAGCCGCGGACCGCCTCCGCGTCCCTACGGGCCATCGTGTCGTTGCAGCCCAACAGTCCGGATACTGCCGCAGAGTGTGGTCACCGATCTGCCCCTTCCGCGTGAGACTCCCGTTAAACGATCCCGCCTTGAGACGCAAGATGACTGAGACCGTCTTCCAACTGGCTCTTCTGCCATAGCCAGCGTCACCTCCTTTTCGTTGATTTGTGCTATGAGCACCGACGTTCGATCCCTCACGGCTTTGTCACCCTCCTCATACAAAACTTCGACGTCATGCACTTCACCGAAGCGCATATTCAAAGAAGCACGGGAACCGGGTCTTGGCTCGGGAAGACGGCTTTGCGTCCGCTACCCTCTGTTGGAACGCCGACTTCCTTTGCGCCGCTGACCCACTGGGCGGCAACCGAGTTGGCGCACTGTGCCGCCCGCAGCAGATTGTTGCCCCTCATGACCCGAACTGCCAACTCGCCGACAAACGCGTCGCCGGCTCCCAAGGTCCTGCGAACGGCCACCGAGTATGCCGGAACGTGCCAGCGATCCCCCACGAAGTCTGTCAGGAGGCAGCCGCGCGCTCCCACAGAAATCACTGAGCTTCGGCACATTCTTCCCAGAGCTTTCAGTGCTCGTACGCCGTCGGTCGAGATATCGTTTACTGCGACGCCGCAGAGCATTTCCGCCTCGATTTCGTTCACTATGAGTACGTCGATATTCCGGAGCAGGCATTTCGGCAACTCCCCGGCTGGCGCAGCATTTAGAAAAACGAGTCCTCCTCCTTTTTTTGCCTTTGCGGCAGCGTACGTATTCGTTTCGAGGGGAATCTCCCTCTGAAGAAGCAGGCCGGACCCGTTGACGAAATGGGAGGAGGCCCGGTCCACGTCTGCCGGCGAGAGACGGCTATTGGCCCGGGCGACGATCACGGCGCTATATTGGTCGTCGGGTTCGACCAAGACGTGACCGATCCCTGTGCCGACTGGGTCTTTGACCACGAACTCTAGGCCGACTCCCGATTCGCGCAGATAATCAAGGACTATCCGCGCGAACGCGTCGTCTCCGATTCGAGCCACTAGATGGCTCGCACAGCCGCTTCTGGCTACCTGGACCGCCTGATGGAGTCCTTTTCCGCCTGGCAACATCGCGAACCTTGTACCGAGCAAAGTCTCCCCTGCTCGCGGTTTTCTACTGGCGTACGCCATCAGGTCGATGTTGACGGAACCGACAGTGATGGTTTCCATCATGTTGATTCTCGGAACAGCACCTGATTCACGATTTGCCGCGTGCGCAGTGCATCCTGCGCGGATCGTGCCTCGGCCAGAAGACCGTGGTCGATACTTTGCAGCTTGCGCCAGATTGCTTCCACGGTGTTGATGTTTGTCGCGCACTCCAGGACAGGATCCTCACGGATCAGATCAACCATGATATCCGTGTAGAGCAGCAGCACAACCTACCCCTGACGTCTTTCGGCTCGCTCCCGGAGCTTACGAGAGAACTCGACGCTGTCGCCGATGTCTGTGCGATCCTCCCACATGCCGATGAGCGGCAAGTTGCGTAGTCTGCCGGCGCTGGAAAAGGGATATCTGGTTTGCGCTTTCCCTTTCGTCCTTGAAGACTTTCCTTTGGGCCTGAAAGTGACCTTCACCTGCTGCCCTTTTTTGAAGGGGAGACCGGTTACCTTCATGTTTATGACCCCGTCCTTCACGACTACCGTATCCATCTGAATGCTTCCCATGTCCCTATCTCCTTGGGTTCAAAAGTAGTATACGGAAAAGACCGAGCTCATCAAATACACCGTCACGGCTGCTGTGTCCGCCCGATTGCGCAGCACGTGCGTGGCCATCGAATGTCTGACGCCGACGCTTTCGCACTGCTCGACGCTGCGGTGGAAAGGGCAGCAGTGTCCTTCACGGAGATCAAGCTGGCACGAATCTAAAAGGGACTGTTCAGTCCAAGAGGAAAAGTGCCCTCAGGTTTGGGCCCCGCAATGGCGGTACCTTTTGATCTGCCTCTGGTGCTCTGTCACTTGTGCCTTCACCGGGGGAAGTTCCGCCTCGTGACGCCGTTCGTAGCTGATGGCCGCCTCGGCCTCCAGGCACATGACGCATTTCCCACACGCGGCGAATTAGGCGATACCAAGGACGCTTGTCTCACATGAGATCAGAAATCTCGAAAAAAACCGGGGGCTGAAAAGGGGGAGGAGAGTGGGGGAGGAGATACAAAGATGTTCAGCCCAAGTTTGATTTTGCATCCGGGACGTGCTTTTCGTGCTGCGTAAATGGATAGCGTATCCATTTCTCCTATACTCTGTCGCTTTGTCGCGCATAGCGAACAACGCGAAGGCGAGAGTTGCGGCCGTGGGCTGCACCATAGATCACCGTTGACGAATGTCTTGACGGCATTTCCATCGTAGAGCGCGATTGTCGTAATTTCATCCCAACCAGGGCTCAAACCGGTGGTTTCGATATCGAGGAAGGCGGTTTCCGGTCTAAAGCTAAACTCCGCAAACAACCGCCAGTGCTCAGAGATAGGTAGACGATCATGAAAGAAACGGGCGTTGCGCTTCTGCAACTCGGAGATCGAACGAATGATCAGCGTACGGCAGGATTCGTAGCACGTCAGGGAGAGGCCGGTTGGCTTGTCGCGCAAGAGATTGCTCCACGCGAAAACGCCCGCATTCCAAAATGCGGTTTCCCTGGCGCTTCGGATCCCCGGGATGAAGCAAGAAGAATTCTTTAGCATAAACGTTGAGACTGGACAATCGGACATCCTAATGCATTCGCGCGAGATTGAGAAGGAGCGGAAACATGACCATAGACCATACAACCTCAGTGTGTGCACTCGGACCCCGACTCTCCAATGTGTTCATGTCCTCGGGGCTATTAACCGAGCGTGCAATGTGAGGTCAAGCCCTTTTCGGAGGCAGAACTGGTTCTCTGACCGCTCCCCTCACATGCTAGCCAATATCATCTTGTATAACACCAGGATCGGCAATACAGTCTTGTCCATCGAAATGGGCAATTGCCTTGACCGCGACTCCTTGACTTGAGAAGCGTGAACCCTATACGCCAATTGATGTGATGCGAACCATCCTCTCTTCAATCCCTTCTACGGAAACCCTTAAGGCGACGCAAACGACGGCCTACGTTTGAAAGACTCGAGAAGGGTCCGGTGTCGCGATCAGCCCTGGGTTCAGCGCGTTCACGCGGATGTTTTCCTTGATGAGCTTATTCGCTAGGCACTTGGAGAACATTAGGAGGGCCGCCTTGGTGGTGTTGTAAATCGGCTCGTGGCCGAGTGGCTGCTTTGCGCAGATAGAAGCGGTGTTGAGGATCACCCCGCCGCCCCTTTTTCTCATGAGCGGGACAACGGCGCGGGCGCAGCGGATGGCCGCCATGACGTGCAGATCCCAGAAGTACTGCCATTTCTCATCGGGTGCATCGATGATGGTCTCGCAGGTGCCTGTGCCTGCATTGTTGATGAGGATATCCACTCCATCGAAGTGCATGGCGATTCGACTCATCGCAGTATCGATATCGGCCGCCTTGGTGTCATCTGCCGACAGTCCCAGGCACCGTACCCCGTTGATACAGGCGATGTTCTTCGCTCACGTTCCACGCGTTCTTGGTTGCGCGCCATGATCACGACATCAACCCCCTCGCTTGCTAGTGCATGGGCGACCGCAAGCCCTATCCCGACGCTGCCACCCGTGATGACGGCGCGTTTTCCGTTTCAATTCGAGGTCCATGCCGATTATCTCTCCTTGGTTTTTGAGCCGCATTTTACTACTCCATAGGCTTTGCTGTCAATTAAAGCAGATTATTAGAAAATAACGTTTCAAAAGTTGTTGACATATCTGATGAATGTGGCATACTCGCTAGGGAAAGCTATCGTGGGCGTCACTTTCGTAGGCGTTTCGGGAGGCTCACATAAAGATCCTAAAGCAGAATAACATACGAAAAGTCCTCAATCTGATCCGCGGCCGCGACACATTCACGGTTGCCGAGATTTCGCAGGCCATTCGTTTCAGCAAAACGACTATTAAGAAGACATTTGACTTGCTCATGGCCATGAGTCTCGTGGTTTCAGCAGGGAAAGGCGAGTCCACCGAGGATGGTGGGAAGAAACCAGAGCTATTTCGCTTCAATAAGGGCTTCGGCTATGTTATCAGCCTCCACGTCACACCAGATTCCATTATTGCCGTGACAACCGATTTGGCTGCGGACATCATGGACTATAAGAAAACCAAAGTGACAAAGGAGAGGGACTTGTCATTCATCCTTGGCCAGCTTGTTAGGCTGATCCAAGGTTTCGTTGCCGTGAAGGCTAGTTCCGCCGAGAAGCTTATCGGAATCGTCATCTCTCTTCCAGGCCTCGCTGATTCATCCCTGGGCGTCTCGATCTACTCGCCTCACTATCACTCATGGGGCAGGAACGTTCCTTTCCGCGATATGCTACGGGAGCGTTTAGGTGAGGGTATTGACGCCCCTATCTTCCTCGATTGCGTAAACCGCTACCAAGCCATCGCCGAGCAGGAGAAGGGCGTGGCCATCGGCGTCACGAACTTCATTATCATCGATGCACTCTATGAGGGGTTGGGCTCGGGAATCATTACGCACGGGGAACTGATGCGAGGGACGCAAAGCCTGTCCGGAGAGATCGGCCATATGACTGTGAACCCCATCGACGGCCCTGAGTGCATCTGCGGCAACCGCGGGTGCTTCGAGGCGATGGTTTCCGCCAAGCGCATCCGCGAGATGATTCGCGACGCCTGCAGCCGGGGGGTGAGCTCGCCGCTGTTCAAGGATGGGATGCCGGACACCTCGACTCTCGACGAGGTGTGCGAGCTGGCCAGCGCGGGAGACCTGTTCTGCCTGTCGCTCATCGACGATGTAGCGAAATGGTTCATCGTCGGGTTGGGGAACATAATCATGGTGAACGATCCCGAGCTCATCGTCATCCAGGGTCAGTACGTGAAAGCCGGGGAATCCTTCTTGACGAGGCTGCGGGAAGGCGTTCGCAGGATTGGACTTCCCGATGTCGAGAAGCGCGTGAGGATCGAATACTCAAAAATGGGCGCAGAGCGAGGCGTCATTGGTGGCGCCGCTTTTGTCATTTCTGAGTTCTTCGCCAAACGTCTCATGTTCGCGAACAGCCCAGTTCCAAGTGGAAAATGAGAGATGGGTGGTAGGTTTGCAGCCAAGGCTTGGCAAAAAAGGCGACCACAAGAGGAGGTGTGTATGAGCTGAGGAACACGGGGAGAGTTTTGACGACGCATTTTCGCAAGTAACGAGAGGAGGAATGAAATTGAAGAGGAAATTGTTTTTGATTGTCGCGATCGTGGCGATTTCTTTGATTTTTTCTGCGAGTCTTTTCGCAGGAGGAGCGAAGGAAGCGGCGGGTCCGACGACACTCGCCATTTCCATCCGCACGCTTTCAAACCCCTACATGCTCGGCTACAAGTCGGGCGCAGAGGCATTCAGCGTGAAAGCCGGTTCGCCCCTTGACGTTCTAACATCGGAGGGGAACAGCCAGAAGGCCATCACGGACATTAAGGCGGAAGTGGCGAAGACCGGCGGCAACGTCGTGTTGTTCATCGACCCGAACCAGGAAACAGACGACGTAGCAATTGCCCAGATCCTTGACCAGGCTGGTGTCTACTTCGTCACGTGGTGGAACAAGCCAGCAGACGTGAAGGTCTGGAACTACAAGCACTGGGTCGCCCATATCTCCTTTGACGGCGTGGCTGCAGGGCATTTCACCGCGACGGAGCTTTTCAAGACGTTCAAGACGCCCAACGAAGGCAAGGTGTTCGCAATCCAGGGTTTGCTTGCTAATACGCCTGCGGAGGAGCGTTTCCAAGGCCTCCAAAAAGCCATTGCCGAGAACCCAGGAGTGCAGCTTGTGCAGTGGGTGGCGGGCGACTGGGATAGGACAAAGGCCTACGGCCAGACTCGCGAGATGCTGATCGCTCACCCGGACATCGACGGCGTGTGGTGCGCCAACGATGACATGGCCATGGGCGCTCTCCAGGCGCTGAAGGAAGCAGGCCTGGCAGGGAAAGTCAAAGTAACTGGATCGGATGGTATCCCTGAGATGTGGGATGCAATCAAAGCGGGAACGGCAGCCGCGACAGTCCTGAACGATGGGAAGTACCAGGCCACCCTCGGTCTTGCGATGTCTCTCGCGGCCAAGCAGGGCAAGCTGGACGTCGCTTCCCAGCCCCAGAAGTACCGCCAGTTCGAAATCCCAGCGGTGAACGTAAATAAGGACAACGTGGATCAGATCGTCCATGACTACGTCGATAACACGCCCAATTACGATCTGAGCAATTTCTTTGCCCGCTGGTCGGTGGCTATTCCCTAGCCGAGAAGGGCAAGGGCCAGCAAGCGCGGAGATGCGCGCGTAAGCAAGCCCGTAGACAGCGAAGGCTGTTTCGGGAAAAAAGGGGCCCACTCGTAGGGCGGGCCCTGCATTTCACCTAAGGAGGCTACTGAGATGAGAAAGAGTCTTATACTGACGTGCCTAGGGGTGCTTCTCTTGGTGATCGCCGTGGGCGCCTTTGCGGCCCCGACGACCCTCGCGATTTCCATCCGTACCCTTTCCAGCCCCTACCAGGTGATGTACAAAAACGGCGCCGAGGCGTACGCGAAGATCGTCGGACTGCCCCTTGATGTGCTCACCACAGAGGCCAACAGCGAGAAAGGGCTCACGGACATAAAGGCGGAGATCGCGCGCACGGGCGGAAACGTGGCGTTCTACGTCGACCCCAACGATGCTTCGGATGCGGTCTCCATTGCCAAGACTATGGAGGCGGCCGGAGTATACTGGGTGTCCTGGTGGAGCAAGCCGGCGGACGTGAAGGTCTGGAACTACCCGCACTGGATTTGCCATGTCACCTTCGACGGGTTTCCCGCGGCAGTGTTCACTGCCAATGAGCTCCTAAAGACCTTTAAGACTCCGGGGCATGGAAAGATCATTGCTCTCCAAGGTAGACTGGGCGACACGCCCAACGCCGAGCGGTGGCAGGGACTGCAGAAAGTTCTCGCTGACAACCCCGGCGTGCAGCTTCTGGAGTGGGAATCTGCGGAATGGGACAGGACGAAGGCGTACAACGACACACGGGCCATGCTCGTCGCCAACCCGGACGTAGATGGGGTGTGGACGGCCAACGATGACATGGCCTTAGGGGCAATCCAGGCGTTGAAGGAAGCCGGCCTCGCGGGTAAGGTCAAGGTGGTAGGGTGCGACGGTGAGCCCGAGATGTTTGATGCTATCAAGGCCGGGCTTGCTGCGGCCACGGTGCTCAATGACGGCAACTACCAAGCGGAGCTCGGGCTGGCGATGTCTCTTGCGGCAAAACAGGGAAAACTCAACGTCGCCTCTCTGCCGCATAAGTACCGCCAATTTGAGATTCCTGCAGTGAACGTGAACGCCGCAAACGCCGACCAGGTGAAGCACGACTATATTGACAACATCCCAACGTACGACCTGAGCAATTTCTTCGCCCGATGGTCCCGGGCGCTGGAATAGGCCAAAAAAGTGGGTCACCGCGCAGGCACAGACTGTGGTTGCGCGGCGACCTTTAATTCTCCAGAGATGGGAGGGTATGTGAGCGAGACGCGGGAAAACGTCAAGAGGGGACAGGTTACACACGCACGCAGAGGTTTGTCCGCTTCACTCGGAGCGGCGGGTCGCTGGTTCCGACGGGCCGGAGTTTCAGGGCAGCTTCTCACTCTTTTGATCGTAGGGGCCATCTTCGCCATTGGCACGAAGGGCAGGTTTCTCAGCCTAGTCAACCTCCAGGTCATCCTGAGCCTTGCGGCGATTCCTGCTATCATCGCCGTCGGCCTCCACCAGGTGGTCGTGCTCGGCGGCATCGACCTCTCGGTGGAGGGAGTGGTTGCGTTGTGCGTGGTATTCGTCGGCCTGCTGCTGCGCAACAAGTTCAATACGAACGACGTGGGCTTCTGGATCGTCCCGATTGTCATCGGTATTGGCGGAATGGCGGGATTCGTCAGCGGCTTGTTCAACACGCGGTTAAAGATCCCTTCATTCATTGCCACTCTGGGGATGAGTTGGATACTCTGGGGTCTCGCCGTGTACATCAGCCGCGGACAGACAGTGGCTCTGCTGGACACCCGCTTCGAAGTGGTCGTCACCGGAAATGTCTTCGGCATACCCATCCTCGCAATCATTGCCCTGATCATTGTGGTCGTCCTGCAGCTCGTGCAGAATGGCACGCGATTCGGCCGCTACCTCTATGCGATTGGCGGGGACGAAACATTAGCCCGCCAGGCCGGGGTGAAAGTGGAGAGAATCAAGATGATTGTCTTCACCCTTGCCGGCCTTTTCTATGGCCTTTCCGCCTTCTTCCTATCAACGAGGCTCGGCGGCTCGCAAGCAATCACTGGCAACAACCTCTTGTTTCCGGCGGTGACCGCCGTCGCCGTGGGTGGGGTCGCGCTCACGGGTGGCATCGGGGGGGCCAAGAACGCCGCTTTGGGGGCTCTAATTGTAACAGCCCTGAACGATGGTCTCATCTTGATGCACGTAAATCCGTACGCGCAGGACGCGGTGAACGGGGCGGTGCTTGTCGCCGCGGTGGCTCTTACAATCGACCGCAGAAAGCTGGGATTCATAAAATGAGCAGTGAGGCAGTGATCACTCTGCGCGGTATCAACAAGTCCTATCCAGGAGTCGTGGCCCTGGACGGGGTCGACTTCTCGGTCCATGAGAAGGAGATCGTCGGCCTGGTAGGAGAAAACGGTGCGGGGAAGTCCACGCTGATGAAAATTCTCATCGGGCTCGTGCAGCCGGACAAAGGCAGCATAACGCTTCGGGGCCGCCCTGTGACCCTGAAAGATCCCGCGGACGCCACGCACTATGGCATAGGAATGGTCTTCCAGGACGGGACCCTGGTCCCTAACCTCACGATCCGTGAGAACCTCTTTCTCTGCCATGAGATCGCGTTCCAGAAGACTAGGATTTCCTTCTCGCGCGCGCAATGCGTGACACTGCGCGCGAGCTGCTGGCGCGAGTCAAGGTTGAGGTGGATGCGGAGACTCCTGTTGCCGAGGTGACCCCTGCGGTGCGTCAGATGGTAGAGATCGCCCGGCTCTTATGGCTGTCCAGGCTCTACGGACAGGAAAACCCCATACTGATCCTCGACGAGCCCACCACCGTGCTCACTGAGGAGGAGCGTGGTACCCTGTTCTCCATCCTCCAGAGCATCAAGCGCGAGGCTTCTATAATCCTTATATCTCACCGCCTACAGGAGATCGTGGAAAACTCAGACAGAATAGTAATCCTCAAGGACGGGCGGAACGTTACTGAGATGCCCAAAGCGAGCGCGCGGATTGAAGACATCGAGCAGCAAATGGTCGGGCATACTTTCTCGGCGGATCGCTACCGTGAGGACGAGCAGCGGGACCCGGGCTCGACCTCGGTCCTGCTGGTGGAGAAACTCGCCCGCAAACGCGCATTCGAGCCGATCAGCTTCTCCGTCCGTGAGGGGGAGATCGTCAGCTTGGTTGGCCTTGTCGGCTCGGGAAAGGAGGAGATTTGCCGCTGCCTCAACGGTTTGGAGAAGGCCGATGCAGGAACTGTGGTACTTGGGGGCAAAAGGCTCTCCCCCGGCTCGCCCGGCGACGCGGTGGCCTCGGGTGAGGGCCACATTCCAATCGACCGCCGCAGCGAAGGTCTCGCACTCGGCATGACTGTGGCAGAGAACGTAAACCTCCTGGTTCTCAATCGCCTCAAGAGCGCGGGCTTGATCAGCCCCGCTCAGGAAAAGAGCAACGCGCTGCGCTGGATCGAGGAATGCCGGATCAAGACACCGTCGGCCAGGACCCTGTGCGCAAATCTGAGCGGCGGCAACCAGCAGAAAACGGTCATCGCGAAATGGCTCAGCTCACGAGTGAAACTGCTCATCCTTGACCATCCGACGCGCGGTGTCGACGTGGGGGCCAAGGATGACATCTATAAGCTTATCCGCAGGCTCGCGCAGGATGGGATCGGTATGGTGATCATGTGCGACACGCTCGAAGAAGACATAGGGCTCTGCAACAGGATGCTGGTGATGAAGGACGGGCGGCTTGTTGGAGAGGTGCCATGCCCGCCACGGAAAAAGCCGAGTCCGCAAGACATTATCGGCCTCATTGTTTAAAGCAACGGCAAATCGAAGGAGAGCGGGCATGGATGCAGGGGGATCGAGGAGTGCAGCGGGGGCGCAGGAGCGCACGCGGGCCCTGGCGGGCCGAGTGCGGATCCCGGCAATCCTGTATGCGGTCGGGCTACTGGTTGTTTTATTGCTCATTTTTACGATAGGCAACGGGAACTTTCTTTCTCTCTACAACCTGAACACGATCGCGAGTTACGCGGCAATTCTCCTCGTGGTCGGGCTGGGCCAGATGTGCACAATCCTCATCGGCGGGATCGACCTTTCCGTCGGAGGGCTGATGTCATTCATCTCCGTCCTGTTCGTGGTGTCAGTAAAAACCGTCGGGTTCTTAGCGTATCCGTTGTGCATCACTGTTGGAGTCGTCTTTGGCTACCTGAATGGGAACCTGCTCACGCGGATCAGAATTCCCTCCTTCATTGCCACTCTGGGAACGGGGGGCATCATGACCAGCCTTGCGCTGCTCGTCTCCCCGCTTCCCGTGGACGCCCCGGCGGCGCGCTACAGTATGCTTGACATCGTCAACGGGTCCTTCCTGCACGTGGGCAATTTGCTGCTGCTCACGCTCCTCGTCTTCGCAGTGTTTTATGTACTGCTCAGGTTCACGGTAATAGGTAAGAGCATCTTCTACGTCGGGAGCAACATCACGATGTCGTGGATGTCTGGGATCGACATCGTGAAGACGCGCAACTTTGCCTACATCCTCTCCGGCGTTGGTGCAGCCCTCGCGGCCATCTTTCTGTCCTGTGGGCAGTACGGTGGGGACCCGGCACTAGGAAAAGTCTACATATTGAACTCGATCGCGGCGGTGGTTGTCGGCGGCACCGCGCTCACGGGAGGCACTGGGGGGCCCATCAACACTCTCATTGGGGCATTTGTGCTGAGCACGATGGAAAACGGGATGAACGTCGTTGGGGTGAACGCCTACTTTCAGCAGAGCATCCTCGGTGCTGTTATCGTGGCCAGTGTGTTCCTTACCTTTGATCGCAGCAAGGTGTCCACGGTGAAATAATTCCACAGAATGAAAGGAACACAATCTATGGCAGGCGGCATGAGAACGAGAGAGCTGGGAAAATCAGGGATCCAGGCTTCCATCCTGGGCTTGGGGACATTTGCCATCGGTGGATGGTTCTGGGGCGGCACGGACGAGAAGAAATCCATCGAGGCGATCCATGCGAGCCTCGAGCGGGGTGTGAACCTCATCGACACGGCCCCCATCTACGGGTTCGGTGTGGCCGAACAGATCGTTGGCAAGGCGGTCAAGGGCAGGCGCGATAAGGTCATCATCGCAACCAAGGTCGGTATGCGATGGGACACCGACAAGGGACAGTTCGATGGATACGCTGACGACAAGTCCCCTTCAAAGGAGCCGGCGAAATACAAGATACACAAGTACCTGGGCCCGGACGGCATCCGCTACGAGGTGGAACAGAGCCTGAAGAGGCTCGGCACGGATTACATCGACCTGTACCAGACACACTGGCAGGAGCCGACGACTCCGATAGAGATGACCATGGAGGCGCTTCTGAAGCTCAAACAGGAAGGAAAGATCCGGGCCATCGGAGTTTCCAATGTCTCAGTGGAGCAACTCAAGCGCTATGGCAACGTGGCATCTGCCCAGGAGAGGTTCACCCTCATTGACAGGAACATAGTGAAGAACGGGCTCTTGGACTACTGCGTGAACAACTCCATCTCGATCCTTAGCTACTTCAGCATGGAGCAGGGGCTGCTGACAGGGGTTATGTCGCCGGATCGGCTCTTCAAGGAAGGGGATACTCGAAAGACGAACCCGCTTTTTTCTCCCGAGAGTATCCGGCGCGTCAACGCGGTGGTGACCGAGCTCCGCCCGTTCGCGGAGAAGTATCGGGCCACCGTTTCCCAGATTGTGATCGCACTCACCCTGGCGCAGCGAGGCATCACGCACATGCTTGTAGGCGCGCGCGATGCCGCACAGGCCAAGGAGAACGCCGGCGGCGGATGCATCGAACTCTCCCACGACGACTTGGCAGCCATGAATGTAATCGGCGACAAGCTGGCCGCTCTTCACACATAGGAGAAGCAGACATGCCAAGACTCACGCAGCGAGTTTTCGGGAGAACCCGTGAGGGAGATGAAATCCTTCAACTAACCCTGGAAGAAGGCCAGGTGAGCGTCCAGCTCATCAGCTACGGAGCGACTCTTTCCTCCGTGCGGGTTCCCGACAGAAAGGGGTCCGTGGATGAGATCACGCTGGGCTTTGATTCGCTGGAAGGATATCTGAATCCCCATCCCTATTTCGGTAGTACTCTCGGGCGAGTGGCGAATCGAATTGCGAGAGGCGTGTTCACAATCGACGGAAAAACCTACGCGCTATTCTGCAACGACGGCAAAAACCATCTCCACGGAGGAAAGAAGGGGTTCAACAGGAACGTATGGTGCTCCGCGGGCTTTCAGCGCGACGGGATTGCGGGAGTAGTATTCTCGTATGCCAGCCCGGACGGTGAGGAGGGGTACCCGGGAAACCTCGATGCCCGCGTCAGCTATACCCTGAATGAGTCAGGAACGTTGGAAGTCACCTGGGAGGCCAGAACAGATCGGCCCACAATTGTGAATCTTTCCAACCACGCTTACTGGAACCTGAAAGGTGCGGGAAACGGCAACATCAAAGATCACCTGGTTACCCTCTCTGCCGAGCGCTATCTCCCCTCTGATGCGGAACTCATTCCGACCGGGCAGCTCCGCGAGGTCGCGGGGACTCCGTACGATTTCCTCAAGGAAAAGAGTATCGGACAGGATTTGGAAAAAGCCGGGGGCGGCTATGATTCGTGCTTCGTGCTGGGAAATCTCGTCGATGGCTGGCGCAAGGTCGGCATGGTCCGTGAGACTTCAACGGGCAGGGGCATGGAGGTGTTCGCTACCCAGCCAGGCGTGCATTTCTACTCGGGCCACATGATGACTCCGATGACTGGTCGCGGCGGAAAGCAATTCCCGGTATACGGGGCATTTGCCCTGGAGACCGAAGCCTTCCCCGACGCGGTCAACCAAAAGGGCTTCCCCAGCGTGATAGTGAGGCCGGGAGAAACCTACTCTGAAAAGATGAAGGTCAGGTTTTTCGCTGAATGACAAACAAGGAGCGCACATGTACGAGACTATGAATCTCTCCCACACTGATGCGCAGATAATGATCGCGAATGTTCAGAAAAAGTTGGAAACGGACAAGCTTGCTGCTGCGATCGCTGTAACGGATTCCCACGGCGAGTTGATAGCTTTCCTCAGAATGGACGGGTGTCACCTGCCGCGCTGTATATCGCCATGAACAAGGCATTCACGGCCGCGCGGGGGCGCAAGCCTTCAGGAGAGGTGGGCGCCTCGTCGCGCAGCGTGCCCTTTGCCATGACGAACTACGGGGACCTGCGGTACACCGGCTGGGCAGGGGGCTTTCCCGTCCTGCACGACGGGAAAGTCGTGGGTGCGATCGGCATAAGCGGACTCGACGAACAGCAGGAGACATCGCTGGCTCGCCTCGCGCTCACCGCGATTGCCTAAAGCGGCCCCAACGCATGGATGTCGAAGGGCGCTGAGCACATCGGCGCTGCGCAGGCGTCCCAAAGGAACGACCCTGTCCTAGGGTCTACAAGCTGGCCATTTAAGGAGATGAAAGTGGAACAACGGATGCAGCAGCCCAGGCTCTTTGCCCGGCTTCCCAATTACGCGGTCACACCCGACGGCATGGCCATCGATTCGGATGGCAATCTCATCCTCGCCTGCCCGAACTACGCGGACCCGTCACTGCCCGGCTGTCTTTTGAAGTTTGACAGGGACAGAAAGGTGAGCAAGTGGGTAGACGTGCCGGTGTCCCCCGAGACAGGGCATGCCTTTCCAATGGGTATCGCTTTCGGTCCTGACGGCGACCTATACATCTGCGACAACCAGGGCTGGTCGGACCCAAGCGTCCCGAATTGTCCCGGGTACGGCTTCAAGGGCCGCATCCTGCGCTTGAGGATCAGGGACAACAAGGTCGTAAAGACAACCGTCATCGCGCACGGCATGGAGCACCCTAATGGCATGCGCATCAACAGGGGCCATGTCTATGTCACTCACAGTATGCTTACGCGGGTGAAGGACCCCTCAGGCCTCCTTGTAAGCTGCGTGTATCGTTTCCGTCTGGACGACCAGAACATCGCGATCACCAATACTCTGGAGGATCCGAATATTTTCACCACGTTCATTACGCACAACAAGAACATCCAGTATGGCGCGGACGGAATCGAGTTCGACAAGTTCGGCAACTTGTATGTGGGGAACTTCGGAGACGGAGCGGTGCACAAAATCACTTTCAAGGATGACGGCACGGCAAAGGACAATACCGTCTGGGCAAAGGACCCAGCTCAGCTGAAATCCACGGACGGAATGATCATCGATTCTGAGGGCAATATCTACATCGCGGACTTTTGCGCCAACGCAGTTGCCCGGGTCTCTCCCAGCGGGAAGGTCACGCGCATAGCCCAAAGCTCTGACGCCGACGGCTCAAACGGCGAACTTAACCAGCCCGGGGAGCCGATCATCTGGCAGGGTCGACTCGTAGTGACCTGCTTCGATCTGGTGACAGGTCCCGAGATGGTGAACACGAAACACGAAATGCCGGCAACGCTCTCGGAGCTGACGCCGGGTTAGGGATAGCCGAAAGAACGCCGAGAGCAGAGGTTGTCCTGGAATATTGCGCGTTCGGAATTTTCAGGCGTTTAAGACCATGCCCATAGAGTCCACTCAGGAAAACGAAGTTGAAGGGCGAGCGATGCAACTACCAGTATTCATTGCGGACGATATTTAGTTTTAGCGAAATGATGTTATGCCGTCACCAGCTTGATTCTCACCGTCCAGATTGCTAAGGGCTGCAGAGAGATGGGGCGGTCGCCTGCCACGTCATTGTGGGACTGCTCTTTTCGTTCGTGCCTATCCTCGTCTCCTCTAGTATGCAGAGTCGCGCCCGCCACCGGCAGGGTCTAGTGCTCGCAACGGCATGAAGGTTCAAGTCCTCTTCCGAGCAATCGGGAAATGCTTCTTTCATATGCCGACTGCATTCTCCTTGACGAAAGCAATACCTCAGAATGCTTGTTGAAGTCGTGAGTGGCAGCCTGCAAGACCCCAACGGAATCGTCGGCTGCCGGCTTGGTTATCAACCTCGATCGCTCCCTGAGGGGATTATTCGGGGGAGCTTATCGTAATTGGCATCAGCTCACGAAACGGAAAAACGCACGCTAAGGCTGCAGACCCCTCCCCTCGCATGTTAGACAATATGAGATTATATAACTATATGACTATAATTCCTTCTACTGCAATAAGTTGTAGGAAGCTACTTTTGATAGCGGCAACATGTCAGCCCGCCTGCGTTTTTCGGTGAAGATAAAGGGGAAGTATCTTGGCGAGTCAGTTCTTCGCCCCTCCTCGGCGAGCGGGACGCGGAGGAGTTCCTCCTGTACGCCCCGGAAAGCAAAGATCGCGGGTTTCTGCGACTGGAACAAGATGTGACGGAGGATGTGGTCACTCCCGCCAGTAGTCGCTGAGCGAGATCCACGCGCCGAACAACGGGGTGGCCCTGATCCACGACGTCCCGCCGCGCTCCTCCGCCACAGCGAGTCCCGCGCGCGAAAGCAATTCCTGACACCAGTGCTCGTACTTCTCCCGGAACGCTGCAACATGGTCCGGGTCCTTGCCCCGGATCAGGACCTGCCAGTACAGCCGCAGGACTTCGGCGGCATAGTCACGTGTCCGCTCGAACTCGGCGCCCCGTCGGCACATAAGCAAGAACGTGTACCGCAGCACGGCGTGATGGGGATCACGCCACCATGTGTCGTCGACGCCATCGAGGATGTCCGGCAGCGTCTCGAGCGTTACCTCCGCTACCCGCTGCGAGCCCTCCAACGTTTCCGCCAGATCTTCAAGCCCTGCGACCGCCTGACCGAGCAGCCGCCGCGTCGTGTCGTCGGAGTGCAGGCGGAACAGCTCGCAGGATTCCAGGCGTCGGTGCAGCATTTCGCGCTCCTCGGGGGACGGCACGGGGAACCCAGGGAACCCTCCCTCGATCAGGATGACGTCAGCCTCCTGGAGTCGAGCGAGGCTTGCCTGCACCTCCCGCGCGTTCTCCAGGCTCACGCCATGGAGGCTCGCCAGCTCCGCGAGGTCCCAGGACATACCGTGGTTTGTCCGCTCCGTGATGTCGCGTGTAAGGGCGTTGATCTTCGCCAGTTCCTCGTTGGCCGGGCCAAGCACCTGCTCGGACTCGAATGCTCTCACGTAGCGCGCGGCCCGGGCCTTCCCTTCCTGTCACCATCGTGGCAGCCACCTCCATGTTCTGCGTGACCTGCCAACCCGGCTCCTCGGGGAACTTCGCCTGGCGCTCCAGGAGGCGCGCCAGCTCCCGGTAGCTTTCCACCTCCCGGGCGTGAATGACCAAGGTGCGCTGCTTCGGATCATAGAACATCTCGGAGGTCTCGAACACCGGGTCGACGCCCCGGCGGCTGCAGCGAGTGAGCCCGCACGCTTCCGTGACGTCGAAGGAGGCGGCCAGCGGGGATGCATCGAAGGTGTCGGCACGCGCCGACGAAGTGAACATGAACAGCCGCCGTCCCCGATGGGTGATCGGTGGTATCTCCGCGAAGTAGTCGAGGACCATGAACCGTTCGGGCGCGTCGTTCATGACGCCGGCCAGTCCTGTGGCCGCATAGGTCTGCGGCCGAAGGAGCCGGGCAAAGTAGTGAAAGTCCATGGCCGGGAAGGCGCGAAAATAGTGCATCAGTCCGAATGCCTGCAGGCATGCGCCGTTGGTGTACAGGAACGAGAGGTAGCTCTCAGCGTGCTCCCGCAGGAGCTGCCCGAGGGCAGGCGAATACACGAGCAGCTTCTTCGCGTCCGCGTGGTCCGTAACCTCCAAGAGCCCTCCACCGTGGTCCCGGTACGGCGCAAAGGCGGCGAAGAAGGCCGGTCGGCTCCCGATGGTCTCCAGGAGATCGACTGCCTCACGCGATAGCTGCTTGCGAAAGCTGCCGAGGTACCGGCTGGTCTCACGCGGACTGTGCAGCACCGAGGCTACGGCGAGCTGCGCGGTCGTCCCGCCGAGCCACTCGGAGGCCAGCTTTTCCCTCCCCTCGCCAAGGGGTCGGAGGGCATCCCTCAGCGCTCGTTTTGCCCTGCTGCTGGCCAGAGCCCAGGGAACAAGGGTATCCTCGATCTCATCGATGAGCTCGTAGGTCCGTTTGCAGACTGCCAGAGTGGCGCCGAGATCGTTCACGAGTCACGATACCCCGCATCATGGCCTTTGGTCGAGTGCGGAGGTTCTTCTTATGCCTGCTTGTACTGCCTGCGGCCCTCGTCTCCGACCAGATGCTCGCCATTGAGGGCAGCGGCTGAGGTCCGCCGAAAGTTAGAAGGTTATACAACGTTCCAATGGATAACGTGCGACTGGAGCGGGAAAAAACTCTCCCTTCCGGCAACTCCCCGGTCTACTAGACCAACGAACACACCGAATGGAAAGTGCTAACAGAAAGGTTATGGCGTTTGCTTCGAATATCAAGCGCGTCCAACTCGTGTGAGTATACGCTCATCTGTCTCGTATGGTTCTGGCTTCCCTATCACAATCTTTGCAAAATCCGGATGCGCCGGATTGAGTAGATAGTTTGACTCTCTGGGGGATACGGCAGATGGCACTTTCAACACTGCGCTTCGTCCAGACTTCAGCCACTCATCCCCTAGAAGCTGCAAAGGAAGCCAATCAGGCTCAAACAGGCTCCTCCAGTCAGGTGGTAGCTTTGTTGAATCTAGAGTCTCAACCAAGCCGTCGTCAAACTGGAACGAAACCGTACGATAGACATCAAGAAGTCCGCTGTCGGCGTGTGCTATCGTTTCCATAGCTGAAAGCGACAGGGATTCGGATGTATAGACCACTTTCTGTCCCTTGACGTTCCACCGCCCTCCAGCAAGCGCCGCACCTTCTCCGGTTTGGGTGCTTTTCGCAAACTTCGGGTGGCAAATCCGCCAGGTGGTGATCACGAATACACGCCGTGCTCAATACGTAGGATGAGGTTCTCGACGAGTGTTTTGCCTGGGTCCGTGGATACCGTCTCCTCTGGTGACAGTCCCCCGAGGGCTTTGTTCTTTCGTTTCCACCACGCGAGGGCCGCTTCGAAGTTTCCCCCGTACATCTCGCAGGCGCTCCAGAACACCCGCATTAGACGATAGGCTCTGTCGGATTCAAGGGCATCCAGCTTTCCTGTCCTTCTCCGTCTGTCGAGTGTACGAACGCTCATGTGAAGGGCTGCTGCAACCTGGCTACGATCCAGTGAAAACGCGTCCTGGATGTACTGCACTGTTTGGAAAGGTAGCCCCTTCTTTATCCTTTCGGTAATTTCCCTTGCATTGCGAGGTCCTACCCCCAGGATTGCCCAATACTTCTCAGAGTCCTGGCAAGCATTCGCAGTGACGTACCCTTCGTGCCGGGGACTCTCTCGCTTTCTCGCCTGTGTCTTTGTACCTGCCATATGGCATAGCATATATGCCATTTGACGTTTTGTCAAGGCTTTGAGCTCTGACGATCAGGGAAGGCCCTCACCGCGGGACCGCACGGGACACTTGAATGCCGATGTCTATTTGATGCTGCCGAATCGATTACCTCTGCAAGTTCAAAATCAGTCACATATCATCGTGTCAGCGAAGAATCGGATCATCTCTTTCCCCTCCCCTACCCAGCTTTGTTAGAGTTGTCTGTCTGCAGGCAAGCTTGCTAACAAGATAACCCTCGCCGAGGAGAGAGAGCACACTGAGATTATATAACATTTGGCACCTTTTCTGATCATGGATAGGGTCGGAAGGCACGGTGAAAAGAACGACATGGTAATTGACCACAGCAATCTGAGACGGGCCCGTGAAAACCTCTGTATCGTCCGTCGCCCATTTACCCGCAAAGGCGTCAGCCATTCAAGTGAAACTATCACAAGCTACGCATTTGGAGTAATATTCATGGAGAGGCGAATGACTATGCATGAGAGAATCTCGATAAACCCCGACGTTTGCGATGGTCAAGCGTGCATCAAGGGGAAGCGAATCCCTGTACATCTCATCGTGAAGATGCTGGCAAACGGGGACACGATCGAAGATCTCTTGCACGCCTACCCCACCATCACGCGCGAAGACATACTCGCCTGCCTTGCCTACGCGGGAGAGCTTGCAGAGGAAGAAATAACGCCGGCCGAAGCATTCACGCAGTAGATCCGCGTGCAGATCCTCGTCGACGAAAACATTCCCCGCCAGACCGTCGTGAGGTTGCGCGAACTCGGTCATGATGTGTTGGACATCCGCGGTACTCCACAAGAAGGCATGAAGGATGAGCTACTGTGGGAGCTTGCGCAGAAGGAAAAGCGGCTGCTCATTTCCACAGACAGACGGTTTCTGAGGTACTGGAATGTCTCTCACAACGGAGCGCTCGTCGTCCTGCTGTCGCAAGCAAAGCTCCAGACGATCCATGCAAAGATCATGCAGACCCTGGATCAATTCACTCCAGAGGAGTGGCGGGAGCTTCTGGTTGTCGTACGAGATACGTTTCAGAGCATCCGAAGGCCTCGAACACGCGATGAGAAGCCGGATGGATGACCTCGCACCCTGATGAATATCTTGCCCATCTTGCCGATGGCCACGCGCTCTCCCCTCATGACCCCAGCGGCCACAAGCTCGAAGATGTCCTCCATGACCTGTTAGCGTCCTTCCTTGCAAGCCCGTTTTTCTGCGCAAGGTATCCGACCAGGGAAGTCCCGGTAAGCTTTTCCGGCACCTTCGGTAGCGCCTTCTTCACAACGGGTGTCTTTGCCACTACTTCTCGCCCCCTACCCTCAAGAAGCAAAGCGTGCTAAGCGAACAATCCCGCTCCCTGTCGTTCACCTTCCCCTTCACTACAACCCCTCCCCGTTGAAAAGCTCGTCGTCAGTGAGAGAGTCCCGCACATAGAACCGCGCCGTAGTAGCTGTGGAAGCGGGGCCCAGCATCTCGGATACTCCTTTGAGGCGCCTGGTCTTCTGAAACAGGTCCGTGGCCCGTGAGTGCCGTAGATTGTGTGCTGTGATCCGCCGATTCAACACCCTTCGGGCTGCCCTGGCAATTTCCCGCGTCACGTATTGTCTTGAGAAGGGGCCACCATTGTGGCTCTCGAACAGGTACGCCCTCCCCTTCTTCCCATACTCTCCCTCGATCTCTTCAAACAAACTCACAGGGATTCTCACCCAACGCTCTTTGCGGCCCTTCCCATGGAAGCGCAGGAGTACACGGTCTCCATCGTCCTTGAGGTCCGTGAGCCTTACCTTGAGGCCCTCGGTAACCCGCGCAGCGGTCGCGTAGAGGAAGCGTGCGATAAGGCGCACCCGTAGGGGCAGCGCTGCAATCAGGCACGCGCGCTCCTCGGGTGAGATCACAGATCACCCTAATCTCGGGCGTGTTCGTCTTTGCCCCAGGGATAGAGTCCAGAGCAATTTTCAGCACGCCAAGCTCGCGGCTGCTCATGCCCTGGCGCTGAGCGGCTTGTAGAATGGCCGCCTTGCCACCGTAGAGGTCGCGGTTGAGCTTCGAGGCCGATGCCCCCGCTTGGCGTGAACACTCGATGTAAGCGGCGAAGAGCTCAGCGGTTGGAGAGCGAGAATCCGCCCAGGCCAGAAAGGCGCGAACAGCGCGCCGGTAGGCGTCGGTTGAGAGTGACCCGCGGGCCCGGACTTTCAGCAACTCAGCGGCGGGGATGCCGGGAAGGCGTGCGATGAGATCTGATATGATGCCCGAAGTACCCTTGGGATTTGTTTCCATAAGAAAAACTTCGGTACGACATCGGGCCTCCTGAAGACATCGCTGAACAGGTGCAACAGGTCAATAGCCGCATCTCCTCTGCAATGCCTTCAGCTTCCGGATTGCGGGAATCTCTCCGCTTTGGTTTCTACTTGGATCCCTTCTAATGCGCTATTTTAGCCCTCTCCGGACCCCTCCATAAAGCCATGAAAGGCACAATGTGCGCGATCTGGCGCTTCTGTTCGCGCGTGACGGGGCATGGCGAGACTTTCTGGAGGCTTGCCGCGTAGTTTATACTCCGTTTGAACGACCATCGAAAGCAGGGGGGGCTCTTATGGCGGAGTATCGGCGTTGTCCTTGGTGCGGTGTGGATGTCACACCGACGGCTCCCATGAAGATAGCGTCAGGGGTTGGCTCAGTCCCCCAGAGCAGCCCGCCGGGCGTGTTCTGGGACAGAAATGGTGGCCAGCACACCGAAAAAGGCTGTCCCTCCATGAAGCGCCTCAAAACCTCAAGGTAACCCCGGGCTCCTTTCCGCTGAGAGATAGGGGTCACCTCACGAAACGGAAAAAAACGTAGGTTAACGTGTAATGTGTCAGGAAAAGATCTATGACCCCAGACGGGCGTGTGTCAATCAATCCAAAATGGACTCTATTTTGACGCTGTTACGCCGCATGTCTGACGACTGATTAGGGTATAGCCCAACCATACGCTCTCACATCACGGGCTTGGCTGCCTAACGAGTATATTGCCAAGGACAGAAAACACCCGTTATCGTAGGGAGGTGGACGCTCAGAAAAAGGGAAACGCTAGTGAGATCGCACTGCTTGGACTTTCTAAACCTGCTGTCAGAGCACTCACTGCCGCCGGTTATGTGACTCTTGAAAAGCTTTCGAAAGTCACAGAGGCTGATCTTCTCAGACTACACGGAGTTGGCCCCAAGGCGATTCCGGTCATCCGCAAAGCGCTAGCTGCAAAGGGGTTGTCATTCATCAAATGATACGCAAAAGATCCACCGGGTCGGCGCTGACAAAGGCGCTATGAAAGCTCTTTCTGCGAAAGTCACCGGGATCTGTTCTAACAGACCTTAGCGTACGATTTTTTCCGTTTCGTGAGGTGACCCCAAGTAGCTCGTAGGCGTCATCGACAAACTCGGTCTACGCGAAATCCTCCGGTCATGCTTGGTTGGCAGCGATGGACACTCCGATGACCCCGCGCAACGCATTTGCCCGAAAAAGGGTGGCGCGGTATGAGAAATGCGGGCTAGAGCGACCTGAGTCACATCTTTTCGTGACGAGTCTCACTGCACACTTCTTTCCAAAGCTGTATGGATATTCCGTTGATCGTCACCAAAATTGTTCAACGAATCATGACCTTCTCGGCACAGCTCTTACCTTGGTCTTTGTCGAGCCGCCAGCTTGCCTATCAAGAGGTGAGCCGAGTTCTCCCCAATCATCACATCGGGAGACCTCACGCGGAAGATCGACATCGACAGAGAGGGGGAGATCTAATGCGCGACAAACTGCACGAAACAACGCTTTCGTGCAGGAGAACGCCGAGCAAGCCGGGCACTTCCGGGGGCTTCAGCGCGATGGTGTCCTGGCCTCGCAGGAAACGTAAAGGAACGAATGTTTTACGCGCACATGTGCGAGGAGGACAGCAATGGAACAGACTGGAAGGTTGATAAAGGAAAGGGCTCTTGAGCTTTTCGGGAGAGTATCTTTCGCAAAGACGTCCGTCGGTGATATCGCGGGAGCGTGTGGCCTCGGCAAAGGGAGCGTGTACCTCTACTTCAAGAGCAAAGAGGATATCCTGCTTGCCCTCATTGAGGACCGCATAGAAAGATTCAACGGCTCGATGTGCGCACTTTTCGAGGATGGTTCGAAGTCTATCGATGAAAAGATAGCCTGCTTCTTCGAATCCCTGGTGGACGAGTACTTTGCCGTCAAGGGGGTCGCTTCAGAAAACGGATTATAAAGTACGCTAAGGTGCGCCGCAGGGGTCATCTGACAACCGCAGTGTCCCAGATTTTGCCGTATTCCTCTCGTGACGGGCCAATGCGGCCAAGCTGGCGGGCAATTTCGGTACGCAATGAAGAAGGCACAGAAAAGAAGTTCGTGCGAGCTCAGGCGGACATCAACGGCTACGTCGCGAGCCTGGGCAGTGAAGACGCGGTTGTGCTGGAGGCCTCTGCAGGAGCCCTGTTCTGGGCGGAGAAGATCCAGAGCCAGGGAGCCAGTTGCGTGGTGATAGACGCCTACCGCTTCCGCATCATCCGCGACTCCTGGCAGAAGACGGACAAACGCGACGCGGCGAATCTGTCCCTGGCGTTGTGGATGGCCTCACAAAGCGGGGAGATGAAGCTACCAGAGATCTGGCAGCCAGGGCCGGTGGTGCGGGAGTTGAGAAGGTACTTTGGGCTCTACGAGCTGATGAACAAGCAGATCCGTCAGCTGAAGAACGAGATCCACGGAGTGCTGTTGGATAACGGAGTGAGGGATCATGCGCTGGGCAAGCGCCTTGCGGACAATCCCGTCAAGGCAGGCGAGCTTCTGAAGATGGTGGAACTCTCCGCGGCCAGTCGTGTATGCATCCTCACCAGTTTGGCCCTTCTGGCAAGCCTTCAGGAGCAAAAAGAAAGTCTCAAGCGCGGGATCTACCAGGCAGGCAGGCCGCTGGAGGCCGAATTGAAGCTGCTGGGGTGACTACACCAAACGTCAAAAATAGTACGCTTAGCTTTCTTTACGTAAGCGCTGTATGATTTCGGCGTCATCCGTCGCCCGGATCCCGCCCCCGCGGAAGCCTTTGGTTTTCTTTCGACTTGACGCCGGCAACCTTTTGCTATACTATCAAAACAAAATAGCTTGCCCCTCTTTGTCGGTCCTGTACTGCATCTTGTCGAACATCCAACCGATAGCAGAAGCCAAAGGAGGAAGTGTTATGAAAACACGGCGGACAGTACTTCTGGCCACTGGGATTGCGATGTTGACCCTTGCTCAATCTGGAGGCTGGGCACAAGAGAAGTACGTACCAAAAGAAAATGAAGAACTATTCGGAAGATGGAAAGATGATAAGGCTGCCAACATGGAGACGGTGATTGATTCCGTCGGCTTCAAGACGTACTACGGAAGTACTAACAACGTTGTTCTGAACGAGGCCACGCTGGAAATCGAGAAAAAGTGGACAGACGCACAAGGCAATATCTGGTACAAGGTACGCGGGCTCTTCGTAGGTCAATCTCCTTATGTTGGAACTAAATTCCAAGCACTATATGAGGTCCATAAATCAAATACAGCTCTGAAGTCCCAGGCGAATACTGTAAACCAGTATGATCCTAGCAGCTACCCAACAGAAAACGGTCCTAAGGCTACCAACGAGTACAGTTATCACCGGTGAGGCAGTGGCCAGACTGACCCACAGCCCGGTCCTTCCTTGAACATGGCAGCCACAACAACGGCAAGATAGTTTATGGAAAAATCGGCGACTTGAAGGCACGGTCCAACGCTACCCGACAAAACTAATTCGATCAGCGAGCCATCTTCTTGAGCTGGTGACGATAGTTCGGACACTTCGTCTCAGGCCGTGCGCAAACGAACGTTTCTGCAACGATCGTCAGATGGGGCTAAAGCCCAGTAAATTCGAGTTGCAAAAACGTATTGCAATGATAAAGTCTTTGGCGATACCTTTTCGCAACCATGCTCATCGGCTACGCGCGCGTTTCGACCAACGAACAGGACACAACGGCGCAGGCCTCCGCTCTGAAGGCAGCGGGGTGCGAGCGAATCTTCCGGGAGAAGGCTACCGGGGGCCGTTGGAACCGGCCTGAGCTTCAACGACTGCTCGACCACCTCCGTAAAGGAGATGTTCTGGTCGTCTGGAAGCTGGACCGCTTGTCCCGATCATTGCGAGACGTGCTCACGATCATGGAGCGGATTCAGGAGGCGAAAGCTGGTTTCCGCAGCCTCACAGAGGCAATCGACACCACAACACCAGCGGGTCGAATGATGATGCAGATGATCGGATCGTTCGCAGAATTTGAGCGAGCCATGTTGCGAGAGCGAACGAAGGTGGGCCTAGAATCTGCTCGCGACCAGGGCCGCATAGGGGGCCGCCGTCCCAAGTTGCTGCCTCAGCAGCAGACTGAAGTGGTGAAGATGGTCACACAAGGCAAGAAGACCGCAGCGGATGCTGCTCGACTCTTCAATGTTCATCCCGCGACGATCTCCCGGCTTCTAGCGCGAGCGGGCGGCGAAGCCGCCGTCAGCAAAAGGTAGGCTCTGCAATGGCGCTGCGTGAACTCCTTTCATCTTCGCAGCGTGAGGCACTTGAAGCGATCCCGGTAGATCGCGCCGGCCTGATCGAGCACTACGTTTTGGGTGATCAAGATCTCAGCTTGATCCGTCGCCGGCGAGGAGCCCAGAACCGCTTAGGTCTTGCTGTCCAACTCGCACTCCTGCGGTATCCGGGACGCGCGTTGCTGCCAAACGAAACTCCGCCTGCGGAGCTGCTTGCTTTCCTGGCTCGACAGCTTGGGGTTTCGGCCAGTGCATGGACCAGCTACGCTAAGCGCGATGAAACACGCCGGGAACATCTGGCCGAGCTGCAGGTTCACTATGGTCTGCGCTCGTTCCGCATCGGGCAGTATCGCTCGCTTGCCGCCTGGCTCATGCCCACGGCGCTGCAGACCAATCGTGGTGTCGTGCTGGTCGGGGCTGCGATCGACGAGCTGCGGCGACGATCCGTTATTGTTCCGCGATTAGCGGTGTTGGAGCGGCTGTGTGCTGAAGTCATAGTGCGTTCCGAACGCCAGTTGTTTCAGACTCTCACGGCGGATTTGACTGACAGGCAGCGACGTGAACTGGATGCGCTGCTGAAGCCACGGGATAGCTCCAAGGTCAGCACCTTCACATGGCTGCGTTCGCCTCCAGGCGCACCGACTGCGCAGAACATCCTACTTCACATCGAGCGGCTACGGCATATTCGCGGTCTGGAACTCCGTTCCGACCTTGGCCAGCTCATCCACCAAAACCGGCTGTTGCAGCTCGCCCACGAGGGAGCGGCGACAACCTCGCAACACCTCGCTCGCTTCGACGATCCCCGCCGGTACGGGACTCTCGTCGCGGTCCTGCTCGAAGCAAGCTCCACGCTGACCGATGAAATCCTAGATCTCCATGACCGGTTCGTCGGCTCCATTTTCAATAAAGCACGCCGGAGACGCGATGAGGCTTTCCAGTCTTCGGGCAAAGCGATCAACGAGAAGGTGCGGTTATACGCCCGCATCGGGCAGGCGCTCCTGACGGCTAAGGAAGAGGGAGCCGATCCATTCGCGGCTATCGAGAAAATCGTCTCCTGGAATGACTTCGCCCGGACGGTCTCGGAAGCCCAGCAACTGGCTCAGCCTGAAGACTTCGACTTCCTGGGCCTCATCTCGAGCGGCTTTCCGCAAATGCGCCGGTACACCCCGTCCATGCTCAGCATCTTTGAATTCCGAGCAGCTCCCGCAGCTCGGCCACTGCTGGAAGTGGTCGAAATCCTTCGCGCTATGAACCGGGACAAAAGCCGCGCTGTTCCGCAGAACTCGCCTCTTGAGTGGATCAGTCAGCGCTGGCGGCCGTACGTCATCACGGACGAGGGAATCGACCGGCGTTTTTATGAGCTGTGCGCGTTGACGGAATTGAAGAACCGTCTCCGTTCGGGCGATGTCTGGGTGACTGGCAGCCGCCAATTCAAAGACTTTGAGGCATACCTTCTTGAGCCTTCGCGCTTCACCGAACTACGGGAGAGGCAGGGGCTGTTACTGCCGATCGAGCAAGATGGCGGCTCCTACGTTACGGAAAGGATCGCGCAACTCAAACAATCACTTGATGAAGTCGATGGCCTGGCCGCCCGCGGCGAGCTCCCCGACGCGGCCGTCAGCGAAAGCGGCCTGAAGATAACGCCTCTCACCAACACCGTACCCGAAGAAGCGAGCGTGCTGATGCGCCGCGCGTATGCACTACTCCCTCACATCAAGATTACCGATCTGCTCTTGGATGTGGACCGTTGGACCAGGTTCAGTCGGCACTTCACTCATCTGAAGACTGGCGAGCCGGCGAAAGACCAAATCCTGCTGCTCACAGCCATTCTCGCCGACGGCATCAATCTCGGCATCTCCAAAATGGCGGAAGCCTGTCCAGGTACGACCGCTCGTAAACTTGATTGGCTTGCCTCGCTGCACATCCGCGACGAAGCCTACACGAAGGCTCTCGCCGAGCTGGTCAACCATCATCATCAACACCCCTTTTCAGAGCACTGGGGTGAAGGCACTACATCGTCTTCAGACGGCCAGCGCTTCCGCGCCAGCGGGCGCGGAGAGCAGTCCGGGCAGGTCAATCTCCGCTATGGCAACGAGCCGGGTGTGCTCTTTTATACCCACATCTCCGACCAGTACACGCCGTTCTACACCAAGGTGATTGCCGCAAACGCCCGTGATGCCACACATGTTCTTGACGGCCTTCTCTACCACGAGTCCGAGCTGCGGATCGAGGAGCACTACACCGACACCGCTGGCTTCACCGACCATGTCTTCGCGCTCTGCCATCTCCTGGGCTTTCGTTTTGCTCCCCGCATCCGTGACTTAGCCGACAAGCGGCTTTACGTGCCAGGCAAGGAGCGCGATCACCCGACGCTCGCTCCGCTCATCGGCGGCAAGCTCAATCTAAAACTGGTCCGAACGCAATGGGATGAGATCCTGCGACTCGCAGCCTCCATCAGGCACGGGACGGTGACCGCTTCACTCATCATCCGAAAGCTCGCGAGCTATCCTCGCCAAAACAGCCTCCACACCGCGCTTCGTGAAGTCGGCCGCATCGAGCGCTCTCTCTTCATGCTGGAGTGGATGAAAGACCCTGAGCTGCGCAGGCGTGTCCAAGTTGGCCTCAATAAGGGCGAAGCCAGGAACGCTCTCGCCCGTGCCGTCTTCTTCAACCGGCAAGGGGATCTGCGCGAGCGCAGCTTCGAGAACCAGCGTTACCGCGCAAGCGGACTCAACCTGATCGTTGCTGCCATCATCCTTTGGAACACCGTGTACTTGGAACGCGCCATCACCGCCCTACGCAAGCATGGCATTCAGATTGAGGACGAATCCCTTTCCAACCTCTCGCCCATTGGATGGGAGCACATCAACCTGACCGGCGACTACACTTGGCAGGCTGCAGGACGGCTCCGAAAAGGCGCATTCAGACCGCTACGATCCTTTGCAGCCTCAAACGAATGATTCCAATGTCTTAGCGTACGATTTTTGACGTTTGGTGTAGTGA
>CAVUXE010000012.1:0-39549 GCA_963745235.1 uncultured Spirochaetota bacterium
TGGCGAACCCCACCTGTTGCGGCGCAGCGAGCTAGGCCATAGTCCCTCCTCGAGGAGGGACACGATGAAGCACGACCGGGAGTTCTGGACTCGTCACGTTGAGAACTGGCGGGCAAGCGGGCTGACACAGAAAGCGTATTGCACTCGCCGCCGGCTGGCGAAGGGAAGCCTGGGCTACTGGGCATCGACACTGGGGCGGCGGAAGGCAGCGGTGACGGACCTGGTGGAGGTCGGACGTACCGAGGTCAAGCCGCCGCAGTCGAACTGCCCTATCGAGTTGGCCGTGCAGGGTGGGTATCTGCTTCGGCTGTGGCCGGGGGTGGAGCCCGCACACCTGCGCCTGGTGCTCTCGGTGCTGGAGCGCCGCTGATGATCGGCTTGGAGGTCAAAGAGGCGCGGGTCTTTGTGCGGCCGGGCCGCACCGACATGCGCAAGCAGATCAACGGGTTGGCCGTAATGGCGGAGCAGGTGATGGAGGCCAGCGTCTTTGAGCCTTCACTGTTTCTGTTCTGCAACGGTGAGCGACGCATTCTGAAGGCGTTGTACTGGGATCGCAATGGGTTTTGTCTATGGCAAAAGAGACTGCAGAAAGATCACTTCCCCTGGCCTCGAAGCAGCGAGCAGGCCCGCTTGGAGATCGACACGGAGAAGTTGCGCATGCTGCTGGAGGGCATCGACTTCTGGTCGGCACACCAGCCGTTGAGCTACCAGCGAGTGAGCTGAAAAAAGATAGCCGAAAGCGGGAGAAATCATTGCCTTCGATCATTGGGCTGTGATACTCTGCCCCGCGTGGAGGGGAACGTCGAGACGCTCGTGCTGGAGAACGCGCAGCTGCGGCGAGAGATTGCCGAACTTGCCAAGCGCGTGGAGATCCTCGCCGAGCAAAACGCGTGGCTGAAGCAGCGGTTCTTCGGGCGCAGCAGCGAAGCGCTGAGCCTCGAGGAGCAGCGTCAGCTAAAGCTGTTCGACGAGGCGGAGCTTGCCGCCGCAGAGTCGGAGAGCACACGGGGGCAGCTCGACCTGGTTCGCATTCCCGAGCATGTGCGGCAGCAGCCCAAGCGGAGACCGCTACCGCAGGCCCTCCCGCGAGTAGAAGTGATCATCGACATCCCCGAAGAGCAGAAGCACTGTGGCTGCGGCGCTGAGTTGGTGCGCATCGATGAGGAATCCAGCGAGAAGCTGGACGTGATTCCTCCGCAGCTTCGGGTGATTCGTACCATTCGACCGATGTACGCCTGCCATGTCTGCGAAGGCTCTGGGGATGAAGGACGGCCGGCGGTGCGTATCGCGCCGATGCCCCCCGCGATTATCGACAAGGGAATCGCAAGCGCAGGGTTGCTGGCCTACATCGTGACGAGCAAGTTCTGTGACTCTCTGCCGCTGTACCGCCAGCAGAAGCAGTTTGCGCGCATCGGGGTGGAGCTGTCCCGTCGGACGATGGCCGACTGGATGATCGCGGCCAGTGAAGCGTGCGCTCCGCTGATGAAACTCCTGGAGGTGAAAGTACGCTCGGGGCCGCTGCTGCAACTGGATGAGACACGCCTTCAGGTCCTGGGAGAGCCCGGACGAGCCAACACTGCGCTGAGTTACATGTGGGTCGCCCGTGGAGGGCCACCCGAGGCGCCGGTGATTCTGTACCACTATGCCCCCAGCCGCGGCACGGAGGTAGCAGTAGAGATGCTCGGGGACTACGAAGGCTACGTACAGACCGACGGCTACGAAGTCTACGACCGAGCCTGTGACGGAGCGAAGAACGTGGTGCACGTTGGATGTTTTGCCCACGCACGTCGAAAGTTCCACGATGCGCACAAGAACTCGAAAAAGGCGGGCAGCGCGGAAGAGGCCTTAGCGACGATCGCCGGACTGTACCGAGTAGAGAACCAACGGGAGCGCTACACGGATCCGCAGGAGTTTGCGGCCGAACGACGTCGGCAGGTGGAACCAATTCTGGCGGAGTTCCACACCTGGCTGGAACGCCGAGCCGCTCAGGTTCCTCCCGAGACGTTGCTGGGCAAGGCGGTCGGCTACACGTTGGGGCAATGGCCCAAGCTCATTCGCTATCTGGACCACCCTGCGATGACCCCGGATACCAACTTGGTCGAAGGGGCCATACGTCCCTTTGTGCTAGGCCGGAAAAATTGGCTGTTCTCGGGCAGCCCCCGAGGTGCTACCGCCAGCGCGGTGCTGTTCAGCATCATCGAGACAGCTCGCGCGAACGGCAAGGAACCCTACTGGTATCTGCGCCAGCTCTTCGAGGCACTCCCAACGGCCCGTTCGGAGGCTGACATCCTGCGCCTATCCCCGTTCCGCTCCGCCGAGCCCTGACCCGACAGGGGTGGGGTTCGCCACTCGCTTACGCTTACAAAGAATGGGCCCATTGGCGTGCTCAAACATGGAACCTATCTCTCTTTCATCACGGATCCGGGAAAAACGAGACTGTGGTTTACGTTCGAGTCTTCGGTGTCCGTGGATCTGGACGTGGTGGCCGGGCAGTCGTACTACGTCAGAGCCGCTGGAGGGTTCTTGTACGGGGGATTCGGCAATCAGAGAGGAGTGTTCACGGAAATACTGACACCGGAGAAGGCGAAGAAGGACGACCAAATACTATACTGCAAGAAGGTCGAATAGCTCAGCCGCCGCGAAGTTCGCCGAAGCGACACGGCGCGGTGGTTGACTACGGTTCGATGTCCCTGCGCCTTTTTTTCCCGCTTCTCGCTTCCCGCACAACTTCCTTGAAGGTCTCCCTGCATTGCTTTCGTACGGCAGGATCGTAGCTTTCGATCATTTCTTTCGAGAACCTCGCGAGGTTGTTCTTTATCAGGGCTTGGACATCCGCAAGGTCCTTGGCGGCAGTGGATGGGCCATGCTCGCGCAACTTATCAAGATAGACCGCGGTTTTCAGCTGAACCAGGTCGTGTAACCCTATGAACGTTGCTCCAAAGGAGGCGTCAAACTCTCCGACCTTGCGCGGATCAGGCATGGGAATGACCATGCCCCAATCTTCATCAGCGAAAAGTATGTCAATCCGAACGCCTGTCTTCTGGTCCAGGCAGATGTCAACGCCCTCACTTACGATTTCCCCCTTGAGGGGAAGCGCCTTCACCCAATCCTTCCTGAAGGTGAGCACGTCCACATCGATGGTCGTACGGGCATGGCCGTTGCGAATAACCGCCATGCCTCCAATGACACAGTAGGGAAGGTCATGTGCGTTGCACAAAGCGTGGATTCGTCGGACCACCTCCATCATCGGAGAGTCAGATGTCATGTCGCCGTTGAGCTTGAGTATCCTGGCTGCCGTCATTTCCACGGGCTTCCACTCTTCCCCTGCTTTGAATTATACCATGGAACCCTTTTAAGGCAAAATCGCTTTGGAGCCTTGCCAGCAGATCTGCATAGGGAAGCGTCAAACAGCATCTTCCTACAAAAAGTTTCGCACAGGTACAATAGCGGCCTTCTGCGAAGCGCTACCATGATCCGTTATGAGAGGAAAGACACTTTCGGAGCTCGCCAGCTCCGCATTCAAAGAGCACCGCAGGCTCGTTGCGCCCCTGGCCGGATTTCCCGGCGTGGAGATGATCGGAAGCACTATCAAGCTGGCGCAGCAGAACTTCGGCGAGCACTACAAGGCGATCCGAAGCCTGGTGGACAGCTACTCCCCGGACCTGGTCTTTCCACTGATGGACCTGTCCGTGGAAGCCAACGCGCTTGGCCGGTACACCGTCTTCCCGCGTGGCGAATCAGCCACGGTCCCCAAGGACACCTTCGACATGGAAGACCTGGAAAGCCTCTCGAAGATCAACATCACATTCGACACGAGGCTTATGGGCTATGTAGAAACGATCAAGATGATGAGCGTCTCCCTGCCCCCTTCCATTCTTAGGGGAGCGTACGTTGTAGGGCCTTTTACTCTCGCGGCGCTCATGATGGGGGCGGACGAGGCGGTCATATCGACAATCCTCGACTCGGAAAAGCTGCACCGACTGTGTCACTTCACCACGGAGCGCATCCAGGAATACATCCAGTTGCTTCTCGCTTCAGGCGCGGACGTCATTTGCATACTTGAGCCAACAGCAGTGATGCTCAGCCCCGAGCAGTTTTCCGAGTTCTCAGCCATCTACATCCACCACATCACGACGAGCTTCAAGTACAGCGGCGCGAACTTCGTCTACCACACCTGCGGAAACACCATGCACCTCGCCGAGAAAATGGCGCGCGCCGGAGTGCACGGAATAAGTCTCGACTCGAAGGATGCTGGCGTGGACCTCCCCGCAGTTGCCAAACGATTGCCCCAGGACGTCGCGGTGATCGGGAACATCAGCCCCGCGACAACCATGCGGTTTGCAAGTCCGGCCGAGGTCAGCAAGGAGGTTGGTGAGCTTCTGAAAGAGATGGAACGGTTTCCGAACTTCGTGCTGAGCACCGGATGCGATCTTCCTCAGGAAACGCCGCCGCAGAACATCAGCGCTTTCATGGCGGCGGGCCGCGCCTGGTAGCGGCGGCAAACAGAGGCGCCTGGAGGACCGGACGCGGCCGCCTCCCCCATCGCCTCCCGCGATGGATTTGCTGGCAGGCACGCGGTGGGGAGCCGATGGGGAATATGTCCGACACTGACTAGTACGTGAGCTCTCCCCTCGGGCTTATCCCCCGGGGCTCCTTCCCTTCGGCCACAGAGATAACGAGATACCACTCGCGGATCGCGCCGGGCGCGAGCTGGCTTCCCATGCCCCACATCCTGGCGAAGTCCACCCTGTCCATCCCCGCCGTGGCCGGCTCCGGGGCGATGTTGTATTGTCCCGCCAGGCCGCCCTCGTTCAGCCACATCCCGAGGTAAGGGACTTTTTCCGCGGGGAATGACAGGCCGATAGTGAGCTTCTTTGCGTTGTCGCGAAGCATGCACCAGCCCTCGGTGACCTTTGCGGCAAAGTAGTACTTCTGGTAGCCGCGGTCGTTTCGCCGTGGGACCACGTCCAGGCGTATCTCCCGTCCGTCAGGGCGTCTTGCCACGGGGAAATCATAGCGCTCCCCGTATCCGCCGAGGACTTCCCCCGGCACAGCGTTGATGATTTTTCCCATTCCCCCGGGCACAATGAATCTCATTCCTTCAGTCGCATTGAAAAGCGGGTGGGCGGCCCAGAGGAAGTCCATTGGAAAGCCCGAGTGGTTCGTGGCAGCGTACCGCGTGACGAGCCGCTCTCCTTCCAGGGAAACGGTCTTCTTCAAGGTGTAGGGAAGACGCGTACCGCTCACCGTCAGCGTCACGGAGTCCGGCTCCAGCGTGTGCGTCCAGGGTATCGTCCAGACCTCACCGTGGTCGGGCAGCTCGACCCCTGCCCATGGCGCCGACTCGTAGAAGCACCGGGAGATCGTGGGAAACATCTCGTCGAACCCGGCGAACTCGCCCTTGTCGTACGAATCTCCGAAGCCGGTTGGCGCAAAAGCAGGTGACGGGTTCTGCCAGAGAGTTTCCGCCCCGAGCCCCGTGTGCACGAGGGAAATGGTCTTTGCTCCCCACGCGGGAAGGATGACCGCCCGCAGCTTCCCGTTGTCCAGGATCACCGCGTCCTGGTCCTTGTACCTGCCGCGAGACACGACGCTCATGCTTCCCTCACCGCCTCGAAGAGGGCAATGAGGTTCTCCGTTGGAACCGTGGCCTGGATGTTGTGGACGTTGTTGCAGACAAACCCGCCGCCGCGGGAGAACACGGAAATGTTGTGCGCCGCCTCTTCTTTCACCTGCTCAGGCGTCCCGAAGCTCAGCGTATGCTGCGCATCCACCGCCCCGCCCCAGAAAGTGAACTTCTCCCCATACTTGCTTTTGAGGATCTCGGGCGACATTCCCGCGGCCGATATCTGCACGGGATTGAGGATGTCGATGCCCGCCTCTGCGAAATCGTCCAGGAAGGCGACTATGGAGCCGCACGTATGGTAGAAGGTCTTCCATCCCGTGTTGGCGTGGACCCAGTCGTTCATCTCCCTGTGCAGGGGCTTGAACATCTCTCGATACGCCGCCGGCGAGATGAACGGTCCGTTCTGTGAACCGAAGTCCGTGCCGCTCATCACCACGACATCGATCCTGTCCCCGACGGCCTGGCGGTACATCTGGAGGTTCTTCATCTGCAGCTCCAGCTGCAGGCGGAAGATCTCCTGGACGTAATCTTTCCTCGTGATGGATGAAACGTACCATTCCTCGGGGTCGCGGATCCCCTTGGGATGCGCCACGGCGGGCCCCGGAACAAGGGCGATATCGCCGAACCCTGCCCCCCAGAAGTTCCCGATCAGGGAGTAGTTCGAGCTTTCAAACCAGCGCCGCGACGTCTCCTCGAGGAACCGCAGCTCTTCCTCCGTGTACAGGCTGTAGCTCTGCGCCACCCACTCCTTCGGATCCAGCTTTGCCTCATCGATCGGCTCCTGTCGCACGATCGAGTCGAAATAGAAACCGCCCGTGGGCATCCTTCCCGAGGGCGGAGCCGACCTGTCTCCCTTCGGGTACTGGACGATGTCGCCGCTCGGCAGCACGTCGTACTCGAAATGCCCAGAGATCTCCACCTCGGTCCCATCGAAAAGCGTGAAGCGTTTCCAGTTGTCGTTCCGGTACCCGAAGATGGTCGTGGGGAGCTCGATGCCGAATGTGTCCACGCCGAGGGCTTTCTTCACGGGCTCCTCGACCACGCCCAGCATCTGGAAGGGATCGTAGACCCGCGGGATGCCGCCGCTGACGCCGAGCGCTGCTCGCAGGCGCTTGTACGCGCTCACGTGGATACCCGTTACGAGGGTGCTTCCCAGGTCCAGGGGCACGTGGTCCGGCTCCTGGTGGTGGATTGCCATGCGGACCCTTTCCCGCGGCGTCATACCCTGGTCCTCATCTGCTGGGGCACGGCCCGGGTCTTCACCTTGCCTGCTATGGCCTTTCTCCGCGTCTGGATGCGCTCCACGTCGATGGGGTAGGTTCCGTACTCGTGGGCTGTCGCATACAGAGTCTCGGTATTTTCCACGGGGATCAGGTCGTGGATTTCGCTGGAAGACCCGACGAAAAGACCACCGTCCGGTCCGAGCTTCTCCAGGAGCTCCAACGTCTCGTCCTCCACGTCAAAGGTGTTTCCCTGCGGCAGCGTCACTTCGCAGCAGACATTCCCGAACAGGAGCTTCGAAGGATAGCGGGCGTGGATGTCGAAGATATCGTTGCACCCGTTGCGCTCCACGGGGTGCAGGCCGTCCGCTCCCAGCGTCTCGAAAACAATCGGCAACGCGGCTCCATACTGGCCGTCCGTGTGAAAAAGGAACTTCAACCCCTTCTCGTGAATGGGATCCATGATCCAATGCCAGCGCGGCACGGCATGCTCCCTGATGAACTGGGGGCTGAAGATGGGCCCGCCGGAGCCGCAGATGTCTTCCCCCATGAAGAGGAGCGGGGACGACGGGTGCTCGGCATAGACCTGGGCGATGTACGCGGAAAACTTTCCGGTACAGTCCATGATATGGCTTACGAGCTCAGGGGCGTCATAGATGGCCTGGGCGAAAAGCTCCATGTCCATGTAGGAGTACGTATCCGTAACAGGTCCTTCCACGCCCCCCACCCACACGAGGTCATAGCGGTCGCAGACCTGCTTGATGTACGTGATGAACGGCGTGAACCATTCCCTGATGTCCTCGAGCTTCGGGAGCTTCGGCATGTGCTTCTCAAGCTCGGCGAGCGTGGAGAAGGGCCGCTTTGCAATCCACGCGGTGCCGCCTTTCTGCTCCACTTTCCAGTTGTCGGGATCCACGCCGAAGAACCGGATCCAGTTGACGATCTTGGAACCCATCCAGTGGTTGACCGGGTCGTACGTGTAGCGCGTCATGTCCAGGCCGACGGCCTTGAACGAGGTCGCGTTCATCTCCACGATCTGCTCGAAGGAGTAAGTCTTCGATTTATCGTAGCCGGCATGGCGCATCAGGATCTGCTCGTTGTCTACGAAGTCCCAGGTCAGGACCCGGTCAACCGGTTTCCTGTCAAGGGCGAGGCCGAATCGTTCGAGGTTTGTCATGATCACCCTTTCCTTTCCATCTGGCTCTTCCGAAGCCCTAGCTCTTCCGAAGCTGGTCGAGGTACACAGCGGCCAGGAGAACGATGCCGGTCGCGATCCACTGGTAGTAGGAAGGCATCCCCACCATGATGAGGCCGGATTGCAGAACTCCGACAATGGCCACGCCGATCAGGCTCCCCCAGATGACCCCTTCACCTCCGGCAATTGATATGCCGCCCAGGACGCACGCGGCAATGGAGTTGATCGGGTACTGGGTCCCGGCATCCACCTGGGCGGAGCCCAGCCGGGAAGCAAGGACGATCCCCCCAAACCCCGACAGGAGCCCGCTGAGCGTGTAGGTCAGGATCCGGATCCTGTCCACGTTGATGCCTGATAGCCGGGCGGCTTCCGGGTTGCCTCCAATGCTGTAGATGGAGCGGCCGAAAACGGTGAAGCGCAGCACCACGTAGAACAGGGCGTAGATCAGGATGAGGAGGATGATGGGCAGGGGGATGCTTGCGACCCGGGTGGTCCCGAGGAAGCGGAACGCGCTCAGGTTCACGCCGATGGCAAACCCGCCGCTCACGAGGAAGACGACTCCCGAGAGGATGGTCATCATGCTCAGCGTCGTGATCAGGGCGTTGATCTTCAGCTTCGTGATGAGAAGACCGTTCACGAGGCCGATAGCCGTGCCAACGGCGAGGCCGAGGAAGAACCAGGTCCAATAGTTGCCGTTGTCCTTTGTCAGGATGGCGACGATCATTCCCGAGAGCCCCGCGATGCCGCCCACCGACAGGTCGAAGGCGCCCGTGAGCAGGATCATCGACTGGCCAATGCAGACGATCCCGATCACGGAGATTGTGAGGCCGATGGCGAAGACGTTCTTCATGTTGAGGAAGTAGGGTGAGGAAACGGAGAAGATGGCAACCAGGGCAATCAGCACAAGGAGCATCCGAGCCTGGTTGAGGGCTCCGCCCACCCGATGCGTGGTCATTCCCTTCGCTATTCCGTTTGTCATTCCGTGCACGCCTCCACCTTGCCGATTGCGTATTTGATGACCGTCTCTTCCGTGAGCCCCTCGTTCTCCTCGAAGCGCATTGCGATGCATCCATTGCGGTACACGAAGATGCGGTCGCAGACGCTGAGGATCTCGGGAAGCTCGGAGGAGATGAAGATGATCCCCTTGCCGCTGTCCGCCAGCTGCCGAAGGAGATGATAGATCTCGGTTTTGGCTCCCACGTCCACGCCGTGGGTCGGCTCGTCGAAAATGATCACGTCCGAGCGGGAAGCCAGCCACTTTGCGATTGACACCTTCTGCTGGTTGCCGCCGCTCAAGGTCCCCACGTTGGATTTCATGGATGCAGCCTTGATTGAGAGCTGCTGAATGTAGTCGGCCACTACGCGGGTCTCTTCGGCCCCGCGGATGAATCCCCAGCGCGACAGCCTTCCGATGAACGGCAGGGTGATGTTGTTGCGGATGGAAGCCCTGAGAATGACTCCCTGGGCGATCCTGTTCTCTGGCACCAGGCCGATGCGGTGCTCCACCGCCTCGATGGGAGATCTGATCTGGACCTTTTTCCCGTTGATCAGGATGTCGCCGCTTTCGGGCCTGTTCACCCCGAAGATCGACATGACAGTTTCCGTGCGGCCCGAGCCGACCATGCCGAACAATCCGAGGATCTCCCCGCGATGGAGCTGGAAGCTTATGTCCTGGACGCTCTTGCCGTTTGTGAGGTGGCGGACTTCGAAAAGGACGTCCCCCCGCCGCGAGGCTGCTCCGGCCGTTTGCTCATACAAGGCGAGCTCCCGTCCCACCATCATCGAGATGACCTGGGATTTTGTCACGTCTTTCGTCTGCCGGGTGGAGACGTACCTGCCGTCCTTGAAGACGGTGACCCGGTCTGCGATCTGGAAGATCTCGTCCAGCCGGTGACTTACGTAGATGAGGGAGATGCCCTTCGCCTTGAGCGTGGCGATCAACGTGAAGAGCTCCCGGGTTTCCTCGTCGGAGAGGGAGGCCGTGGGCTCGTCGAAGGCAATGACCTTCGTGTCGAAGATGAGCGCCTTGAGGATCTCCACGAGCTGCCGATGCCCGGTGCCGAGGGATTCCACCGTCTCGTTCACCAGGTGCTCCATGTTGAACGTCCTGGCAATCTGGTCCGCGCGCCGGCGCAGCTCCCCCACTGGATCAGGCCCGAGGCCCCCCGGGGGTAGAGCCCCATGAAGATATTCTCCGCGACGGTGAGCTTCGGAGCGAGCTGGATCTCCTGGGGAACGATTCCGATGCCGCTCACCCGTGCCTGCAGGTTGTCCCGGAAATCGACTTCCTTCCCGTTGTAGAGAATGCGCCCGCTGTCTTTCTGGTACACCCCGCAGATGATCTTGATGAGGGTGCTCTTGCCGGCGCCGTTCTCGCCCACGAGGGCGTGCACCTCCCCGCGCGCCAGCTCGAACTGGACTCCGTCCAGGGCGTGGACGCCTCCGAAGCGCTTGCACACGTTCTCTGCTTTCAGAACAAGGCCGTCAGTCATCGCTCTCCCTTCCCCCGGGGAAAGCCGCGCGGGAGATTGTCTTCCCGCGCGGCAGAATCGGAATCTCTAGAAGGACCAGTTGAAACTCTTGTAGTTGTCCTTGGTGACCACATCCCCCGACACGAGTGTCATCGCGGGCATCGCCTTTTTCTTCGTCAGGTAGTCGAAGAGAATCTGCACGGCAGCCTGGCCTTCCTTGAAGGGCTGCAGCTTGGTCACGATGTAGCTGTCGTGAGCCTTCTGGAACTCCTCGTAGGAGGTCTTGTATCCGCCCAGGCCGCAGCTGAGGACGTTCTTCAGGGGGAACCCGTTCTCCTCGAACACGCGCAGGGGAGCCAGCGCGCCATCATCGTTGATTCCCGTGACGATCCAGTGGGTGACCTCGGGGTGGGCGGAGAGAATGCCGCTTGCCACCGGGAGGTTCTCCTCGAACATGCCCGTCTTCGAATCCTGCACGATGAAGTCGGAGTCCTTGAGTTGGGGCAGGTCCGCCTTGAGCGCCTGCTTGTACCCCACGGTCCTGTCGTGCACAACTGACAGGAAGGACATGTCTATCTGCATGACCTTCACGACGTTCCCCGGCGCGAAGAACCCGCGCTCCTTGGCCAGCTTGGCAAGGGCGTGCCCGCCCATGACGCCGGTTTCCGTGGTCGGAAGGCCGACGTGCGGGATCTGCGCGCCCGAGCTGTCCTGGATGGTGTCATCGATCGTGATGATGGGGATCTTGGCCTCACGGGCCTTTTCCACCACCGTCGGACCGAGGGTCTGGTGCGTGACAACGACCATGAGGGCGTTCGCGCCCTGCCCGATCACGTTGTCGAGGGCCTGCATGAACGCCTCGTCCTGCAGGTTGGCGTCGACCCCGATGTAGTCGATGCCGAGCGCCTTGGCCTGCGCCTTGATGCCGTTCTCCTCTTCAATGAACCACGGGTGCGTCAGCATCTTGCAGACGTAGGCGAACTTCAGCTTCTTGGCCTGCGCTGAGACAGCCGGGACGGCGAATGCCACGACCAGCAGCACCGCAATCGCGATAATCAAACCCTTCTTCAGCTTCATCGTCTTCTCCTTTTGCCGGAAAATGATTTCGAGACCAGAACGCGGAAACCCCATCCACCTCCTTTCATCGCAGTCGTCAATGCAAACGTCTGGCCTGTCATCAATCGTAGTAGAGCATCCGCAAGTAGTATTCTTTCTCCGCAAGCTCCTTCTCGATGCTCGCACCCTCGAAAAGGATCTTCTTGACCGCGTCAACGCAGAGGACCATTGCTTTCTCGAACATGGGGTTTCGGGCATCGATGGATCTGGCGTGGCGCAGCTGCTCGCGGTAGGTTGCAAAAAGGCCGTGTGAAAACTCCGGTGCGCCGTGCAGCTCCCTCCGTGGAGGGAGGATCCCGACCTGGGAGCTGTACCACGAGGACAAGTCCGGGTCTGAGGTGAGCGCCTCCACGAATCGCGCCGCGTGGAGCTTGTTGCGGCTCTGGGCGCAGATTGCCAAGGCGTGATTGTACATCCACGACTGGGAATCGGCGCTGGCCTGCACGGGGTTCAACAGCACGTGGAAGTTCGCCTCGAAGGGCAGCCCGGTGATCTCCTCCAGGAGGTACTTGATCCAGGGGCCGTCGGAAATGAACCCGATCTTGTTGGCAGCGAACCTCTTTCGGATCGTGAAGATATCGGAGGCAAAGATGCGATTTCCCGTCACCAGCTCGCGAAGCCAGCGGAAGCCGGCCGCGTTCTCAGGGGAATCGAAACGCAGCTCGCCGCTGTCATCGAGCAGCTCCCCGTTGAATGCCTGAAGAAACGTGTAGATGCTGAGATAGTCGTTCTCCACCCCCGGCGTGTACCACAGGCCGAACGCGGAGGGCGGGTCGTTTCCGCCGATGCAGTCGATCCTGTGGCAGCACTCGAGGAACTGGGACAGGCTCATGGGCGAAGGGGGAATATCGAGCCCCGCCTGTGCCAGGACGTTCTTGTTGGCAACGAGCGCGATGGGGCAAAGCCCCCATGCCACCGAGTAGATGTGGTTCTGGAACGTGCCGCCGAAGAGGTCCTGGACAGGAAGGCGCGAGGCGATGTTCTCGCCGCTCAACAGGTCATCCAACGGCTCGAAAGCGCCCGACGAGGCGAAGTAGCTTGTCCAATGGGAAACGATCTGGGCGACGTCGGGCGCCCGGCCGCTCCCGATGAGGCGCGTCAGGGTGTTTCGAGTCTCGGGGTACGTGGTGGGAATGATGTCGACGGAAATAGATGGGTGGCTCTCTTCGAACTTGCGGACCAGCTCTGACAGGATCTCACCGCCCCGCGGCGTTTCCTGCATCCAGCTGAGGAAAGAGATCTTCACCTTGCGGTCGGATACGATCGTCCCTTTGCCCTGCTTCTTGAGCAGGATTCCTTCGGCAACGAGCAGCGAAAGGGCCTGGCGGATGGTGGAGATGCTGGTGCCGAAATCAGCCGCCAGCTTCGACTCGCTGGGGATGGATTTCCCCGAGGGATATGCGCCGTCGACAATGCGTTTGTGCAGGACGTCGCGAACCTGGAGATACAGGGGATTGTAGTTGAGCTTTCCGTCCGTCATTGTCGGCAGGGTGTGTTCGTCACCGCATCCACCAGGGCCTGGATGTTCTCCACGGGCGTGTCGAGCTGCACGTGGTGGGTGGGCCCGATGATCAGGCCGCCTCCCTTGCCGATGGTGGAAAGCCTCGTCGCGACCTCTTTCCGCACGTCATCGGGTCCCCCGAAGGGCAGGGTATGCTGCTCATCGATCGAGCCCCAGAAGCACAACTGCTTCCCGTAGGTCTCCTTGAGGAAGGCAGGATCCATGCTTCGGGGCTGCACGGGATTGAGCACGTCCACTCCGATCTCGATGAGCTCGGGGATCACGGGGTAGATCAGGCCATCAGAATGGTAGGCAACCTTCAGGCGGGGATTGATCCCCTTGATGGTGGAGATGAACCGCGCCATGCGAGGCTTGAGGAACCTGCGCCACGTGTCCGGGGACATGAGCATGGCGTTCTGCGTGCCGATGTCGTCTCCGATCCAGATCATGTCCACCCCCATGCGCGTCAGCCGCTCGGCAGCGCGCAGGTGATGAAGGAACGGGATGTCAAGAATGGCGTCGGCGGTTTCCGGCGCGGAGACGAAATCCATGAGGAGGCGCTCGTAGCCGCGAAGAGCCCACGCCGTCTCGAAGATCGTCGTGACCGTCACGCCGACAATCCAGTATTCGTCCTTGAAAGTGTCGAGGACCCACTGGGCTTCCGAGTAGAGCCCGGGGGCCTCGGGGTCCGGGGCGCGGTAGCCGGAGATTGCCGCGTCATCCTCAAGAGGATGATCCACCATCTCCGTGTAGAATCCCTCGCCGAACCTCGTGGAATAGGATGAGTTCCGCCACGTGATTCCCCACGAATCTTTATAGGTCTCGCTGCCCGGGATTGAAGACATCGTTTGCGTAGTAGCTGTTTGCCCATCCCACGGAGGTCAGGAGCATGTCCTCCCCGAGCGCCCTTTCCAGCTCGTACGTATTGCCGCCGCCATGGGGATTGTGATGGGAGTCTGAGGCAATGTTCACGGATTTGCGAAGCCTGTGCAGCGAACTCCGGCGTGAAGCTGATCTGCATCGGGCAGCGATCAGGCTCCTCGTGGTTCAGGGACATTGAGACACGTTCCCTGTGCTTCATTCAATCCTCCACTGGCAAGATCTATATCTGCGGTGAGAGCGAAAGCCTCTCAGTCATTCGAATGACTAGTAAGATTTTTGGCCAGTATACAGGACTCAGATCAGTTGTCAAATTTATTCTGAAAGACTTCCAAATAGCATTTTCGTACAAGAATTTCGTGAAGGCTGCGGCGAACCCTTCCCTCTCACTCAGCGCGCTCCACAGCAGGAGCGCGCTGCAACTCTCGGGTTGATGCAGACGCCATGATTGCGATACAAAAATCCCATGGGAGGCTCTTGCCCTCATGGATGAAGCTCGGAAGATGGCACTATGCGACGAAAGATCCGGGTAAGCTCGAACCACGACGAGCAAAAGGAAGAGCGGTTGCGGCCCAGCAGGTTTCTCGGCTATGACAGGGACTCGCTTGGCATGTACGCCCTGCGCCGCGAGATGTTCGAGGTAGCGGAATCCCAGTTCCGGCGGGCCGCTTACCTCAATCCTTTTGAACCCAGATTCAAGCAGCATCTTGCGTGGGTTCTGTACAAGCAGGGCAAGCTTGTCGACGCAAAGCGATACATCGTGGAGGCGATCGGTCAGAATCCGCGGGACAACGACAGCAGGCAGGTTCTCACGAAGATTGAAGAGAAAATGGGGGGCAGATCAATTCCATGACCAGGCTCATTCTCGTGCGGCACGGGCAAACGGACTGGAATGTGAACGAAAGGTTTCGTGGTCGGTTCGACGTGCCTCTGAACGCGACAGGATTGCACCAGGCGCAGTTGACAGCTCGATGGATCGCAGCTTCGTGGAAGCCGACGGTGGTCTATTCCAGCCCTCTTTCCAGGGCTCTCTCGACAGCGGAGGAGATCGCAGCCTCACTGTCCCTGAGCGTTGAAAGACTTCCCGAGCTGATCGACGTGGACTTCGGCCAATGGGAAGGCCTGACCCCGGATGAGGTTCGCGCGAGATGGCCGCAGGAGATCCATGCCTGGTACTCAGCCCCGCACACCGTTCGCATTCCCGGGGGTGAGGGCCTAGACCATGTCCGCGAGCGCTGCATGGCGGCGCTTGCGCGTATCGGATCGAAACACGCGGGCCAGACCGTGGTCGCGGTTGCCCACACGGATCTCAATCGTACCCTGCTCCTTGTGGTGCTCGGACTGGGAAACGATCGGCTCTGGCATCTGAGACAGGACACCTGCGCCGTCAACGAGATCGAGATCGAAAACGGCGATTTCACGCTTGTTTCCATGAACGAAACCGGCCACCTTCGCCGGCAACAACTGCCGTAGACCTGCATTGGCTTCGTCGTTGCCAGGCCGGCGTAGCCCGTCTTGCTCGTTCCTCCGATTGCCTGTAAATTGGGTCTGGAGATGGCATTCCTCCGTTGAACCGCCCTGCTGGCTGATGATGCCTGAGCATAAGCGAGCCTGCCGCGCGTTCTGCGCCGTCTTTTGCGGCCAGGTGGTGGGGAGGGCCGGAGAGCAATGCCATTCAACGAAAATCACAGACGCTACCTTCTCGCGACTTTTCAGCACATCGACAAGCTCATTGCGCGGGCTGTCGCCGCCATTGGACCGGCGAACGGTAGCCCGCTCTTTCCATCTTGCGCTCCAGACGTGACCCCTGCCCAACGGCAGATCATTGCTGACAGTCTGTCCAATTTCTGGAACGTCGCCCGCCGCTTCCTCGATGCCGTGCCCGTCCGCCCGGACGCGCCGTCGAAGGGGGCACTATGGTCGTTCCACGTGGCTCTCGACTTCGTCTGGGTCTCCCTTGCCGAACTGGAGCCGAAGCATCTCGCCAATTACGGGCCCTTGGACGAAGATGCAGCCTCCGAGACAGAACGCGCACTGGCGGAGTTACAGGCGATTCTCCGTCAACTCACGGAATACCTGGACCGAGAAATGGGCGGCGGAGTCCAGTCCCATGCATGAAAAGAGTGAGGCACAGATCCGGGAAGGCAGGCAGACGGCGCTCAGGTTCGTCGTCCTGATCGGCATCCTGAGCTTCTTCGCGGACTTCGTTCTGGTTCCTGGGCAGCGCAGCGCTTGGGTTTCTCTACGGGGTATCGTTGTTCTCACTGATTGCCGTGTCAGTCGCCTTGCAACTTGGTGGGGTGCCCTGGTTCTGGCGTGTTGCGGTCTTGCGCGGTCGCGGCTCATGACGGGGAGGTGTCTGCTTCATGATTCGTTGTAGCGTGCTTACCAAAGAAGTTGATGGCAACGTCACGCAGGAGGCCCCAGAGGCTCCTGATTTCTTCGGTGACCTGAACCTGGATCAGATCGTGGATGGCATTACAGCGGGCAAACAGGAATACAATCTAAAGCCATTCTTCAACGCTCCCCTGCGGGACGTGGATGCAATCATGTATCGCCAGGAAGTCATGAGAGACCTTGAAGACCGGCGCCTAGCCGACAAGGTCGATGCCTTCGCGAAAAACATGCGCGTGATGCGACAACACCTCACGCAGGCGGAGAAGCTGTACCACAAGCACCAGAAGGAGAGGTGGTTCCTGGACGCCGTAGAAATCTATTGCGAGGCGGTTCAAGGCCTGGCGCGCGAGCTGGCGGACCCGGCAGTGAAATCGCGCGGGATCATGGCTTTCCGCGAGTATGCGGCAGGGTATGTGACCTCCGAAGGCTTTTCCTCCCTCCTTGGGCAGACAAGAAAACTGCAGGCCGATCTGTCCTCAGTGCGATATTGCACCCTCGTGAGCGGACCCCGTGTCAGGGTGAGAAAGTATGAATCTGAAATCGACTACAGCGAGGACGTGCTGCAGACATTCGAGAAGTTCAAGCAAGGTGCAGTGAAGGACTATCTGGTCGCGTTCCGAAGTGGAAACGACATGAACCATGTCGAATCTCAAGTGCTCGACTGCGTTGCCCGGTTGTATCCTGAGATATTCCAGGACCTGGACGAATATTGCATTCGCAACGCCGGCTACCTTGATGAGACAATTGCCGCTTTTGACCGGGAAGTGCAGTTCTACCTTTCCTACCTGGACTTTATTGCCGTTCTCAGGCATGCCGGACTGCCATTCTGCTATCCGGCTGTTTCCGACACAAGCAAGGAAATCTTCAGTGTCGAAGGCTTCGACCTGGCCCTTGCCCGCAAGCTGGCGGTAGAAAGCGCGTCCGTCGTCTGCAACGATTTCTTCCTGAAAGGAAAAGAGCGCATCATCATCGTGTCCGGTCCGAACCAGGGCGGCAAGACCACCTTCTCTCGCGCGTTTGGGCAGATGCACCACCTGGCCGCGCTCGGATGTGCGGTGCAGGGCCGGAAGGCGCAGCTTTTCCTCGTGGACAGGATGTTCACCCACTTTGAGAAAGAGGAAGACATAAGAAACCTCCGGGGAAAGCTGGAGGACGACCTGGTGCGCATCCACCGGATCCTGGGCGAGGCAACGTCCGACAGCATCATCATCATGAATGAGATCTTCAACTCCACGACGTTGAAGGACGCAATCTTCCTCGGAAAGAAAGTCATGGAAAGGGCAATCAGCCGGGATTTGATCTGCGTCTGCGTGACATTCATCGATGAGCTTTCTTCCATGAGTGAAAAGACCGTCAGCATGGTCAGCACAGTCGATGCCGCCAACACCGCTGTCCGGACCTTCAGGATCATGCGCAAGCCGGCGGACGGGCTTGCGTATGCGATATCGATCGCTGAGAAGTACCGGCTCACATATGATTCTCTTCGGGAACGCATACCCTCATGAAGGCATTTCTTCTGTCCAGGGACCAGGACTTTGATCTCCAGCGGAAACTGCCCTCGAATGAGCTGGCGCTGACGCAGGACCTGGAGCTGCAAACCCTGTTTGCCGCCATGGGGCTCGAAGACCAGATCCTCCTGGATGTGGCGCGGAAGGTTGTGCTTTCGACGTTGAACGATGTGGATGCGATCCGTTATCGCCAGGACATCCTGAAGGATTGCCTGAAGAACGCCGCCACTGTTCGGGAGATATACAACCTGGCAGTCGAATCAATCGAAAAGGAAAAGAAGCACTACCTGGGGATTTTCAGCAACTATCCGTCCACGATACTGCACAGGTCGGTTGACGTGCTTCAGATGTTCGTGGGCCAGCTGAAAAGCCTGCGGGGCGTCGCAGATGAGCACGCCCACGGGTTCCAGTCAGAGGGCTTCACCAGACTTTTCGCGATGCTGCAGGCGGAGCTCAACGAGGAGTATTTTGCCCTCATCCAACACCACCTCAGGGAACTTGCCCTGCGGGGAGGAGTTCTGATAAGCGCGGAGTTGGGAAAAGGGAACAAGGCAAGCAATTTCGTGCTTCGAAAGCAGAACGACCGTCATGGCCTGGTGCAGCGGATTTTCTCGAAGAGATCTCCCTCCTGCTCATTTTCCATCAGCGAACGGGATGAGAACGGAGCAAAGGCCCTGGCAGAACTGCGGGACCGCGGGATCAACCTGGTTGCCAACGCGCTTGCGCAGTCAACGGATCATATTCTCAGCTTCTTTCAGATGCTGCGGACCGAACTTGCCTTCTACGTGGGATGCTTGAATCTCTCAGAGCGGCTTGCGGTCAAGGGGGAGCCGACGTGCTTTCCCGAGGCGTCCAAGCCCGAAGACCATCGGCTGACTTTCCGGGGGCTTTACGATGTATGTCTGACCCTGAGCATGGAACCGCGGGCTGTTGGCAATGACGCGAACGCTGACGGAAAAGACCTCATGATCATCACAGGGGCGAATCAGGGCGGGAAGTCTACCCTGTTACGGGCCATGGGTCTTGCCCAGCTCATGATGCAAAGCGGCATGTTCGTGCCTGCGGAGTCTTTCCGATCCAATGTCTGTAATGCGCTCTTCACGCATTACAAGAGGGAAGAAGACACGACCATGCAGAGCGGAAAGCTCGACGAAGAGTTGAAACGGATGAGTGAGATCGTGGACACCCTGATTCCCAACTCCATCCTGCTCTTCAATGAATCTTTTGCCGCAACGAACGAGCGGGAAGGATCGGAGATCGCTCGACAGATCGTTGGCGCGCTGTCGGAAAAGGGGGTCAGGGTCTTCTACGTAACCCACCTGCACGATTTCGCGCACAGCTTTTTTATCAGGAAGATGGAAAAGGCAATCTTTCTGCGTGCGGAGAGGAGAGACGACGGGGCTCGGTCGTTCAAGATCCTTGAAGGCGAGCCCCTGGAAACAAGCTTCGGCGAGGACCTGTACACGAAGATCTTCGGAAACGGAAGCTGAACGGAATTGGACCCTGTCTTCAGCCGGCAGCGTTCTTGAACGCCGCTTTGCCCGCGAACCGTGCTTGTGAGCCAAGCTCCTCCTCGATCCTGATGAGCTGGTTGTACTTCGCAATCCGCTCGCTTCTGCATCCAGAGCCGGTCTTCAGATGCCCGGCGCCGGTCGCGACTGTCAGGTCCGCGATCGTCGTGTCCTCCGTCTCCCCTGAACGATGGGAAACAAAACAGTTGTAGCCGTTTGCAGCCGCTAAAGCCATTGTCTGAAGCGTTTCACTCACCGTCCCGATCTGGTTCAGCTTGATGAGGACGGAGTTTGCAACACCCTGCTCTATGCCCTTTGCCACTATCTGTGGATTTGTGCAGAAAATATCGTCACCAACGAGCTCGATGCGGCTCCCAAGTTCCCGCGTGAGAGCCTGCCAACCTGGCCAGTCATTCTCAGCCATGCCGTCCTCAAGGAGGAGGATCGGATACTGTCTGACCCAGTCCGCCCAGTGTTTCACCATCTGATCCGGAGTCATGGAGGTTGCGTGGGACTTGAAGAAGACGTACTTGCCGTCCTCCCACATTTCGCTTGCCGCCGGGTCAAGACACAGTGATACGTCACCGCCGGGCTGGAAGCCAGCTTTCGTGATTGCTTCCAGGATCAGCTCAACAGCCTCTCCGTTGGATTTGAGGTTGGGAGCGAAGCCCCCCTCGTCCCCTACCGCGGTAATGTATCCCTTTTTCGCCAGAATCGATTTCAACGAATGGAAAGTCTCGATTCCCATGCGGATAGCTTCCGAGAAATTGGGGGCGTTGTGCGGGGCGATCATGAACTCCTGGAAATCGACCGTGTTGTCCGCGTGCCTGCCTCCGTTAATGATGTTCATGCACGGAACGGGAAGAAGTGACGCGTTCACGCCGCCCAGGTAGCGGTAGAGGGGAAGGTCTCGCGATTGAGCAGCAGCACGCGCCACGGCCAGGGAGACGCCCAGGATCGCATTCGCGCCAAGGTTGGCCTTGTTCGGTGTCCCGTCCAGGCGGATCATCGTATTGTCGATCAGTCCCTGGTTGATGACATCCATGCCTGCCACATCCGCGGCAATTCTTGTGTTGACATTTTCCACCGCCTTACGGACGCCTTTCCCTCCGAACCTCTTCTTGTCCCCGTCACGAAGCTCGACAGCCTCGCGTTCTCCCGTCGACGCGCCTGACGGAACGATTGCCCGTGCTCTCAGCCCGGTTTCCAGCTCTACCTCGACCTCGACGGTCGGGTTGCCTCGCGAATCGAGCACTTCGCGGGCATGGATTCTCCTGATAGTTGCCATGATAAGTCCTCCTACCGCGGGAAATAAGGCAGGAGTCATCAGCCTTCGGATGAAGGCAGTTTGATTTGGGGGGGACTCCATCCCCCGCTCTTTACTTTAAAATGCGCCGACAATTCCCGTCAAGGGACCCGTGGCGGAGTGACGTCGCAGGCGCATCATCCTATCCATTTTACCGCGGCCTCGCAGAGTGAGGGTACCATTGGGATCAGTATGCTGGTGCCTTTCGAGCAGACTTCGAGGCCGATGTCCCGGACATGCGCTCCCGTTATATTGCACCGTGGAATGATAAAGGAGTCCACACCGTAAGGCTCTGTGGATTCCGTGGGGTCGCAGAGGTACACAAGCTCGAAGGGATTCAAAGCGATCAGTTGCCTGTGATGAGCCTCCTTCCGAGACTTTCCCCGAACTGACGCGAGCGCAGAGATGACAGGAGAGTTCCGCGAGAGACGGACGAGTGGGTCTTCGAGAAGGACCTTCCACTTGAAAGGCAGCTCCTCACGGCCTGGATCAACGGCTGGCAGCGGTTGGGGGACTCCCGCCAGCCTCCTGCGCAGAGCCAGGAGCGCCGGCTCCATTTCCTGACGAGCCACCGTGTTGTACCTGATCGTCAAACGATCTCCAAAGGGGACAAAGCTCAGGCGGCCATAGAGGAGAATAGCCACATCCTCTATCGCGGCCACCTTTTCCAGCGGGATCGTGATCTTTACACCCGGTTGGGGCTTCTCCGTCCAGAGTCCGACGGCCCTCTCTCCGAGGGCCAAGACACTGTTCGGCGATATCACCTTCTGGGCGAGCGAGCCGATGGAACGCACCGCCCATGGGATTATGAAAATCTGACCCAGCTCATGGATGCTACAGACTTCGTCGAGGGCTTTCCTTGCTCCAGCGGGGATGTCTTCCTCCCGGCGCGGAGTATAGGGGTGACTGGCTCGTTCAGCGCGAAAATAGGGGCCACCCTCCGCTTCGGTAAAACGGATTTCCCACTTCTCGGCTGGGTCTTGGGGGCGAACAGCAGCACGCATAGGCGAGGGCCTCCCTTTGCAACACTGTCAGGAGTTATCAGCCTTTACAGCGGTTAGGGTGAACTCCATCGCCCAAGTACATATGTATGTCTTTGGCGGCCCGGCGTCAACCACGCCTGCAAAGAGTCTGCATCGATGAGGAGATATTTGGCTGAGGTAGCGAGACCGCCCTGACCCTGGCTGATCAGGGTACCTTACGGATGCTCTTTTGGTCGGCCAAAAAATGTTCCCATTTCCGCTGTAGATCGGCAGATTAAACGACCCCCACCCGTCACTTTTGGCGACCCCACCCCCGTCACCTGAACGACCCCGACCAGCGATTGGCCGCCACAAGATCGTGATCCGCGCGATCCGAGATCTGGCAGCCCGAGAAGGTTGGCTGAAAGCCTGCGAGGTGCCGCGCGAGGGAGAGATTGCCCGGCTGTAGGAGCAGACGCTCGGCGCCAGCCGCCAAGCCGCGCATCCGCTGGAGGTGTAAATCGAAACAGGAGTGGCTTCGGAAAATGCACAGCTTCCAGGTTATCCATCGGTTGCTGAACCAGATGGGGGTGACTGCGAAACCCATGACGTTCGGCCCGCCCTGGGGACAGGGGCAGCACCGGGTCGAAACGGTCAAGGCGTGGACGTGGGGCTTCTCGTTAAGGGCAGAACATCGCGGCGTGGCGGGGCGGGTTGATATACAGCCCGATGATGTCAGCCAGTTCCTTTCAAACTCCCGGGTCATCGGAGACCATCTAGCGTTCTAGCCGATGCGGCTTCAATCCGGCCTTGGTCCATATTCGAGCCACCATCATGTACGACACGCCCAACTCGGCTGCGAGCTTTCGTGTGCCCCAGTGGGTCGAACCATCCTGCGGACCGTTGCGAGTCTTTGCAAGGATCTTCGCCTCCAGCTCCGCCGTTCGGACGCGAGGCTGATTGATACCTACACCTTGACAGTCATACAGCAAACGATCCCACTGAAACTTGGCGCTGCTCTTCAGCCAAAAGGCTTGGTGAGCGTCGAAGCTTGCAAGGATAACCGTCTTCGACGCAACGCGTAGCTATTCGGGTAGTCTTGCGGCAATGTCTCTCTTGCCCTGCTCGGCGAACTCGGGCATCAGCCTCAATTTCCGAACAAGCTCGCGCTCCTGAGAGCGGCCGTGGTACAGATCCAGCACTTCTGCAACGGTGATATGATTGGGATGAGTGCGTATCAGTTCGAAGGAGTCACCGGTGCTCACAAGGCCCTCCCCTAAGGTTCGCATATGGAACCCAAGCTTGGCTGAATCCCGTGCTTTAATCCAAAGGCCAGAAATGCCTGTCAGTCGATCAAGGGTACGGCAAGGATCGCGAGGCAGCGAGATCTGAACCACGGCCTGCCCGGCTTGGAAAACGTCACCGATGCAGACGTCATTTTCACGAACGCCTTCCAGAGTGAGATTCTCGCAGAACGCACCGTACTGCATCTCATACCCATGCACTGATTTCCACCAGTGGTAGTGTTCGGCGATGTAAACGCAAACGGATCGGTCTCTCCCGCCATGGTAGCGCAAGTTTCCCTGCCCGTCTCCGTCAAAGTTTTCGAAGCGAAGGAAAGCATCTCTTACGGCAGACTTCGATCCTCCTGTAACGAGCGTCCCATCGCCAACGGCTACAGATCTGGGCATACCGACGAAAATAGCCGCCACTTTCACGGTTCTCTCCTTGGTCTATGACTATGGAAGACGCATTTGAGTGCTGCTGCCAGCTTGCGGCTCCATCGCTTAGCGATATCCAGATTCGCAGTCGTGCAGCAGCTCGGCTAACAAACCAATTTCTAGACGGCAACGTTTGGCGACTCAAACAGCTCTTCATTTGGCTAGTTTTCCACTTACCCGTCCCACAAGTGGCGTTCCTCCGGAACCTTCTCTATGATATCAAAATTCAATCGTTGCTTTCCAGGCAGGACTATGTGCGGAGTGCCGTCAGTGCATGCATGGATTCCCTGATATTGTCGAAGCTCGATCTCGAAACAGTCGACAAATGCGACGCGGAAAGCATGGCAAAGGACAAGACACGGAAGCCGACGCACGAAAAAATGACCTATTCAATCTGCTTGCCGCCGAATCGCGTAGAACTTTCCTCCTGGAAGGCGCGCGGACCTCTTTAGATCAGCCCGATGATACCAACGTTGAGTCTATCTCTACGCAAGGCTCCAGATACTGCTTGATGGTCTTTCTCGTATGCTCCATTACCTCTTCGAGAGACTCTCCCTGTGTCTGGCAGCCTTCAATCTCAGGCGAGAAAGCGTAGTAGCCATGAAGGTCTTTCTGGAATACAACACTCACTCGATACGTCATACGTGATCCCATTTTCTAGAGTCGGTCCATCCCGGCCGCTTCTTGAATCACGTCACTTCATCCGACAATAGCGGAAATAGATATGCTTGAGTCTCTTAGCAAGACTTTCAAACCTCCCGGAACTCGCTGTATAGCGGATACGCGCTGCGCGCCCTCGGCACAGAGGAGCCTTGTTCCGACGGGACATCGTTGAGGCAGACAGAGAATGCCTCCAGAGAGCCGCCACCCAAGCGGGAGCCACCAGCCAAAGTGAATGCTACGCCTTTCTCCAAGAAGCTGCTCAAGCGCTCCGAGGCTGCAGAGTTTCTGGGATTGAGCAGGGCCACTCTCTATAAGCTGACCATGACCCGCAGATCCCTTTCGTCAACGTCGGCAGCCGCACGATGTCCAGCGAGGAGCGCCTTCAAACTTGGATCAAAGCTCGTGAGCACCCCCGATGAGCGCTTCCCCCGCAAAGTGGGCCGACACTGACAGAGGAATGTCCCTTTCGGGCTTGTCGAGCAAGGGGCTGGAAACTCCTTCTCATTCGCCGAGGAAACCCGAACGACGCCGCGGAGGCGCACGTTTCTGTTGCCTATCCAAGCTTCGCCCGCCTTTCTGCCCATTCCATAGCTTCAGCGCCGCCGTCTTCCTGCTTTTTGAGATCGCGTCTTTAGTCATTTTGAAATGGCCGGTGTCGGACTTTGGAGAATGGCCCCACCTGCCTTCTCAGCGCCGAGCGTGCAGGTGTGCTTCTCCCAGAGGACCTTTGAATGGTGGCGAGAATGCCTTGAAGCCTTTCAACAGTGCGCAATCTTTTGTGATTGAAGGTTATCTCTTGCGATGGCCTACGTCGAGGTGATCCCTTCCCGCCCGAACGCGATCTCCTCGCTTATCGCTACCCCTCAGACCAAAACGGCATTTCGTGTGATATACTACCTGCAAGAAAAAAGACATGAGGAAGGAGAAAGAATGAAAGTGCTGCTAAAGAGAGCCCTGCTTCTTTCTGCGATTCTGGCAATTCTTTCCTGTGCAGGCATTCCGAATCCGAAATCACCGGATGAAACTCTCGTCATCGGGTCTCTGCTCCTCGATTTCCCGGATGGCTTCTTTGACTATCCTCCACGGACCATCGCATCGGGCGTCGAGATATCAATGGTGAACACTACCGAGAACTACGCTTTCGTCGTGCGGACTGGGCCGAATGGCTACTACACATTCATCAGCAACGGTCATGATACGTACTCGCTGGAGCGGTACCACTACGAGGAGACGATCGTCTCCCAGCGCGTCAACATGCAAGGCAAGCTGAATGTGCCTGTCTCTGTTAGCCCAGGTAAGGTTCGCTACGTGGGCGCCTTGACCATTACCTACGCTCGGCCAAGTCGCTCGAACAAGGAAGCCGTGAAGGCAAACCTTTGGAACTTTGAGACCTCCGCCACATGGAAGTACCGGGAGGATGAAATGATCGACTACATCAAGTCGATGGACCCGGAGAGCCAATGGCTCTCTCTGGAGATCGACATCAAGACAGGTTTGCAGTGACGGTTTCGGCGGGAGAGGTCAGTCTGCCCGGCAGTACGGGTCTTTGCAATGACTTGAGCGTTCCCTCCCGAGAAGTCTGTCGGAGGATGCCTCCTGGACACCGGGGCCGATCTTCTCAAAGAGGCACGGAGGCATAACTGCGAAAAATCCCTGAACGCTCCATGCTGACGATCTCCTGCGCCGGGAAATGCAATTCCCCCTTTGGGAGCACGGAGCCCGCGCCGGGCAAGATCTTCAAAGAGCGCCGGGCTGTTTCATCTAAGCCTTCCTCGTCGCGTCATCTCGGCGCGCCACCAGGTCTGGCGCAGAGAGTGAGCATGCATCCTGCGGTGGCTATGCTAAGGGAAGAAAAGTGGCCCCGGATGCGGAGATCATACCGAGGCCGCGGTGCATGGAGTTGTGAGGATTTACCGTCTGCCTTCTCGGCAGCCGAGGCGTGTGCTTATTATAGAGGCGACCTATGCCTTGGCCTACTGAGACGCTTCTTCCAGTTTCTTCAGGGCGTCAGTGCCTTTCAGGTTGTACCGTGCGTAGTCATAGGCCGTCATTCCTGATTTGTCTCTCGCTTTGGCGTCGACGCCTGCGTGCAACAGTACGATGATCATTTCTGGATTAGGATTGCTTTCAGCGGCCCAGATCAGCGGGGTCCTGCCGTCCTCGGTACGAACGTCGCGGTTCGCGCCAGCCCGCACGAGAGTGGTAGCCACCTCAGGGTTCTCGTTGCTGGCAGCGGCCCAGATCAACGCTGTTCCGCCTATGCCGGGTCGCTTGTCCCGAGCCTCTATGTCCGCACCAGCCTTCAAGAGTATTGAAATCACTTCGGCGTTCTTGTTGTCCCTGGCGGCCCTCATCAGTGGCGTCATGCCATCGATATCCGAGGCGTTGACGCTGGCGCCATTGTTGATTGCATCTTGTACTGCCCGCGCCGTCCCAGTCTGCACCATCACAAAGAGATTCGTCGTCTCCGCGTACGCCGAAATGGCAACAAGGACCGCAAGAGCCGCAACGAGCATTCGTTTTTTCACTTTGCACCTCCGTGGCTGATTGCTACTTTACGTCGGCGCCGGACTAGGTTGACAAAACGATTATATCATGCCTGCAACTGCGTTGAAGAGCGTCAGGCTGTTTCCTTTTCCTGGCAAAGCAAAGTTCACATCTCTAGACAAGTTCCGGCAGAATGATGCGCACGTCTGCCTTGCCTACTTGGACGCTTCTTCGAGCTGTTTAAGGGCGACTGAGGCTCAGCCTCAAACTGTAGTTGCTCCCTGCGTAATCGAGAGCGGTCTTTCCTGCATTATCTTTAGCCTTTGCGTCAGCGCCCGTCCCCGAGAGGTGCAATAATCCCTTCAGGGTTTGAGTTTTTCTCGGCAGCGGTGATAAACGGAGTGCGTCCCATCGCGCCTTGCGCCTCGACCTCCAAGCCGACCTTGAGGATAGTGGTGGCCCGCACGTCGAATGAGGCTTTATGGGCAAGGCTTGGCAGCAGTTACATCACACTGGGCTGACCGCGCGGACTACTTGACCGCCCCCAGGGAAAGCCCGGCCGCAAGGCGGCGCTGGGCAACGACGAACACCACCAGGATGGGGAGCGAACCTATCACGGCCAGCGCCATGAGCCCGCTCCAGCTCGCGCCGTAGGCGGAAATCTGCTGGCTGATGAGCGCGCTGATGGGATATGTGTCCGGGCTCGTCAGGATGCTGATGGCGTACAGGAACTCGCCCCATGCCAGGATGAAGATCAGCGATGCGGCGGTAGCGATCCCGTTGGACATGAGCGGGACAATGATGCGTAGGAACGCCGTTGCTGGTTTCGCTCCGTCCATAGCGGCTGCTTCCTCGATCTCCCGCGGGATGCCACCCACGAAGGGGCGCAGCACGAGGACGGTGAAGGGAAGAAACAGCGCCGTGTCCGCCAAGATCACTCCCGGGAGAGTGCCAAGCAGGCGCCAGACTCCGAGTACACGGTACAAGGGGATGATGGTTGCGGTCTGCGGTATCATCTGCAATAGCACTAGGGCTCCCAACCCGATCGTGAGCGCCGCGCCCCGGATCCTGTCCAGGCCATAGGCAGTGGGGACACCCAAGAGCAACGTCAGGAAGGTCGTGCCCAGCGAGATGATTGCGGAGTTCAGCGCAGCCTGGCCCAGCGTGCCCTCTTGGGCGATCTCGACGTATGCGTGGAACGACGGCTTGAAGATAATTCCGCCGGGATTGGCAAAGATGGCGCGGTTGTCCTTGAGGGAAGTGGCCACGAGCCAGAGGAGCGGAATCCCGTACACCGCCACGAGGAAGACTATTCCCACCAGGATCCACGCTGTCATGCTCTGGCCTGGACCATGACGCGCGTTGGGGAGACGGCCGCCGGGGCTGCGGTGGGCGCCCCTCATGTCTCCTCCGTTCGGCGCAGCGCCCGCACGTAGACCAGCGCAAGCACCAGGACAATAAGAACCGTGAAGACAGCGACGCTCGCACCCAGCGCGTACTTGTAGTTGATGAAAGACAGGCGGTAGCTCAGGAAGGGAAGCGTGGTGCTGGCCGTGCCCGGTCCGCCGTACGTCATGACGTAGATGAAGTCGAAGCTTCGAAACGCGTAGACCACGGTGAGAACCGTCAAGATCAGCGTGATGGGAAGAAGAAGCGGAAGTTTGATGCGCATGAAGACCTGAAGCCGCGTTGCACCGTCCACGGAGGAGGCGTCGAGCAGCTCCAAGGGAATGTCGATGAGAGCCGCCCTGTACACCATTGCGCCGAAAGGAATGACCGCCCAGGAGTTGACCAGGGCAACCGAGATGAGCACGAGGTTCTCCTGCACGAGCCACAGCGGGCCCGGGCCGGAAGCGGTAAAGAGCCCCAGAATCGTGTTGACGAGGCCGCCGGGGAGAAGCAGGAACTTCCATAGGCTTCCCAGCACCACGGGCGGCATGGCCCACGTGAACACCATGAGCGCCAGCCCCAGTGCAGACAGCCGTCCCTTTGCCTGAAGCAGCGTTGCTGCGCCGAGCCCCCCGAGCATCCCGACGCCCACAACAACGGCCACGAAGACCAGCGTGTTCCTGAACGCGAGGAGGAAGTCTTCTAGGTGGAAAAGGGAGCGGAAGTTCGCAAGGCCGGTGAAGGGCCAGCTGCCGCGGACGATGTTCAGCGTAGTCACGCTGCTCAGGCTCATCCAAATAAGGTTCACGAACGGGTAGAAAGCGAGGACTAGGAGGTAGACCCCGCCGGGGATGATGAAGAACAGGGAGACGCGTGGACTGATAGACCTGTGTGGCGCCCTCATGGATGGCTCAGTATACTACCCACGGACTGAGGATGTGAAATGCGCCGGCTGCCGCATGGTCGAGCCGGCGCAAAAGAGGGGGTCAGAAGCTACTTCGCCAGCTCTGCCTGCACGCCCGTCACAGCCTTCTGGGCGGCCGCTGCGGGTTTTTCCTGGCCGGCGATCACTGCGCTCCACTGCTGCCCCACGACGAGCTGCGCGTTCTGCACCTTGGTCACCGGTCCGGCATCAGGAGGATAGATCGCCCCTACGCTCTGCACTTCCTGCGCGAAGGGCGCCAGAAGCTGGTCCGAGGTGACCGCAGGATCTTCCGCCGCGTCTTTTCTTGACGGGATGCTTCCCACGTCCTTGAATGCGACGAGTTGTCCTGCCTTGCTGAAGTAACTTGCTTGCAGATACGCCCAGGCCAGTTTCGGGTTTTTGGAGAACGCCCCGATCGATTCCGCCTCTCCGCCCAGGTAGACCTTGGCCGGGTTCGGGCCAGAGGGCAGTGCAACAACACCGTAATTGAAGTGAGCGTTCGCCTTCGCGGTTCCCAGCTGCCAGTTGCCGTTCTCCGTGAACGCGACGTCACCCACAGTGAAGGCCTGGAACGGCTCCGCCTGCTCCCAGGTCACGACGATGCGGGAAAGGTAGCCTTTGGAAGCCCATCCGGAAACCAGGGAGAAAGCCTTCTCTGCAGCGCTGGCATCCGGGCCGGAGTAGGACCAACCGTACGCGGACATCCAGGGATAGGACTGCCATTCCCCCTGGTCGTTGGGCTTCCCCGTGAGGGTGATGCCCTTGTAGCCCGCCTTTGTCACCTTCTGCAGGGCAGCCGTCAATTGGTCGATCGTGGTGGGCGGCTGGACTCCAACCTTGTCCAGGATGTCCTTGTTGTACCAGAGCCCAAGGAGATTGACGTATCCCTGGACCCCGTAGACTTTTCCGTCAATAGAGTGGACCACTGCAGGAGCAAAGAGGTCCTTGTCCTTGAACGAGCTCCAGAAGGGGGTGAGATCGATGATGGCTTTTGCATCAACGAATTGTCCGACGTTCGGTCCGTTGTAGACTACCACGTCAGGGCCGGTCCCGGCCGCCGCGCCGGCCACCACCTTGTTCGGAAGCTGATCATAAGGAACGAACACGTAGTTGACCTGCACTTTAGGGCTGGTCTGGTTGTACAGGACCGCCAGGTCCTTCAGTTCCTGCACCTGGCTGTCCACGCTGAAGTAGTGCCAGACGGTCACCGCGCCGCTTTGCGTGCCTTTGCCGCAGGAAGTCACTACGACGGTGAGGCCGGCCACAAGGAGAAGAGGAATGAGCTTTCTCATAAAACACCTCCAGAGGGAACGCGACAAGACACGTAGTGTTTCTTCATTCCATCCTACGTCTTACGTCGCGCTACCTCCTCCAGTCAAACCCCTGGTAGACACCCTGTCAAGACTCAGCAGAAATGTTGTCAACCCCTGGTAGACACAAAACCCGTTATTGTCAGCTCTTGCAGCCCACTCGTCGGCATCTATTTCATCAAATTCTGCTAAAACACAAGCCTTTAATCTGTAAGCGCTCTGTGAACCGCCTTGCGGACTCAGATCTCTCGGACGAGCTCGTCGGGGCGAAGATTCTGCGGTAGCAGCCGCTCGTCGTCTTCGGTCGAGGTGGCGCCAATCACGTTGGCCAGGAGAAATCGCAAGTACCAGTAGGGCTCGTGCCCGTTGGCCTTCGCGGTCTCAACGATGCTGCACAAGGCGGCACTGGCGTATGCGCCGGCGGGGGTGTCGGCAAGAGGAAGTTCTTTCGTCCCACGACAAGGGGCCGTATCGCGTTCTCGGCCAGATTGTTGTCAGGACGCAGGATCCCATTTTCCGTATAGCGGGTCAGCCGATCCCACTGTCCCAGCGCGTACCCAACAGCCTTGCCCAGCAGGCCTTGCGGCGGGGTCTGGTCATTCAGCAATCCAAGCTGCTCCTTGATCTTCGTGAGGATCGGCTGAGCTTTCTGCTGCCTGAGCTCGGCTATCTGCGGGGCGCCAAGCGTGGGCGGCTCTCCCGTTGGAGCTGACCTTCGTGACATCCACGAACTTCCGTCGCGCATGCGCCCAGCAGCCGAGCATCAGGATGCCTGGCTTCTTGCCGAGCTTGTCGTAGCCCTTGTAGCCGTCGGTCTGAACGTAGCTTTCATAGTCGTCGAGAAACTCGAAGGGCACGTCCCCGCTTGGCGAAGGAAAGTACTGAAAGACCAGCGACGGTTTCTCGGGCTCTCCCCCACGGTAGACCCACATATAGGATTTCGACTCTGGCTCGCGGCCGGGCTCTTTCAGAACCTGCAGCGTTGTCTCGTCGATCTGCACATGGGGGCCCGCACGGATCTTCTGGCTCAACAACTCCAATAGCGGCTCAAGGCGCTGGGCCGTCTGAATTGCCCAGTTGCACATCGTCGCTCGCGACAGATCCACCCCAATACGGGCAAGAATCTTCCAAATCGTCCTTATGTACACCTGATTCACAAAGGCCGGATTCATGCTGGCCTACCAGGAGACCGGCAGCGCCAAAGGCAAGTCTGTCCATGATTTGATTCGGGTGTGGCTCGTTGATGAGGAGCACACGCTGTACAGCCAGGGGAAGCTGAAGGAAGAACAGCGCTGCGCCCAGCGGGAGTCGGACAAGACCCGAACGAGACGGAGGTGCGCTCACCACGCGTGGTAGAGGATTACGAGGGGTAGCATAGAGGTATCTTTCCACCATACCGAGGATCACTAACTTCCATGGACGGGCGGGGAACGCGGATATAGGATTTGCGCCATACCCGCTTGCGGGAAGATTGCTGAGGAGGATTCCATGAAGAGAACCCTGGCCGTACTCGTGGTGACCGTGCTGGCGGCGCTCATTGGGGTTGCCGCTTTCGCGCAGACCGCCAAGACGCCCGTGACCCTTTCCATCATCGCCAACCAGGATTGGGTCACCAAGCCATATATGAAAGCCGCCTGGGCGAATTACGAGAACGTCACTGGCAACAAGCTGGACATCCAGGCGCTGCCCATCGACAACTGGGAAACGGTCATGAAGACCCGCGCGGCAGCAGGAGAGCTGCCCGACATCGTCATGACTTTCGCCGGACCGGTCCTGGACGCCATGCGGCCCGCGGAAAACTTCTTCGACCTCTCCAACGAACCATTCGTGAAGGACCTGAAACCATTCGTCCTTCCTCAGGTCACATATAAGGGCAAAATCTACGGTCTTCCTCTCTGGGAGGGCTCGGTCTCCGGCACCCTGTACAACAAGGACATTTTCAAGAAGCTTTCCATCTCCGTTCCGAAAACCCAGGCCGAGTTCTGGGCCGCGTGTGACACCATCAAGAAGGCCGGCATCACGCCGATCTACCTCGCCTTCAAGGATATCTGGCCGGCCTTGCCCCAGTTCGGCCTGGACCCGATGGCAAAAAAGTACAGCGGCTTCGTGGACAAGCTCAACTCCAACAAGCTCACGTTCGCCGGCGTACCCGAGTTCACGAACCTGGTCAGCTTCTACAGGAAACTCGTGGACAAGGGTTACCTCGGCGCCGATTTTGTGAGCAACACCTGGGACGGACAGGCCAAGGCACTGGGAGAAGGCACCTACGCCATGGCCCTCGCGTGGGACCAGTACCTGTACTCCGACCTCGAGCCGCGCTACGCCGGCGCCGCGGCGCACTTCGGCATCATGCCCTTCTTCATGGGCGTGGCTCCCGAGGGCTCCTACGAAGGCCCGAACGCGTGTATGACGTTCGTCAACAAGAAGGGTAAGAACGCGCAGGAAGGACTGGCATTTCTGCGCTTCCTGGCCAAGCCCGAGAACCTCAACCTCGCCTACAAGGATGTCTTCACAGAGAGCTACTTCAAGAGCGTGACCACCAACCGGGTTTCCCCCCAGGTGGCAGAGGCGCGGACCTCGGTGGACAAGCTCATCCTGGCTTCGGTGCAGGCGGGCATCGTGGGTTACAGCCAGGTGGAAAGCGTGAAACCCATCCAGATGATGATGCTGGACCAGCTGAGCGTGGCGGACACGGTAAAGCAAATAGACGACATCAGGATCAAGGTGGCCAAGGCGCGCGGGCTCGCCGGATTCTAAGACCGCCTCGAGTTCGTCAAACACGAAGGCCGGGGACTGCAAATGGCAGCCCCGGCCTTTTTCGTCTTTGCTTTAGGCATGGAGCGATGACGGCTGCTATTGGCGGCGAACAATGTATCTTTTTTCCATCTCCGCGGTCGGAAAGGTCCATTCCCAGCGGATGGAGCCCGCCCTACTGTGACAGCGTGAGACCGGGCAACCTGGCAAACGTCAAAGCCGCCTACCCGCTCTGGATGACCATCCTGCCGTTCAGCGTCTACGTAGTGTTCCTGGTCTTACCGTCCACTGCCGGCTTCACGCTGGCGTTCACGAACTGGAGCCCGTACGCCGAAACACTGCGTTTCACCGGCCTGCAGAGCTTCGTTTCGATGTTCACCGAAAAGGTCTATGCCGTGGCCCTGGCCAACACCCTCATCTTTGCGGTGGTCACGACCCTCGGCAAGGCAGGGCTGGGGCTCATCCTCGCCCTCGCGCTCAACACCGCCATCCGCTCTCGCAACCTGCTGCGCACCGTCTACTTCTATCCCGCGGTCCTCTCTCCGCTGGTGGTCGGCCTCCTCTTCTCAGCGATCTTCGACGCAAAGGCTGGCCTCGCCAACCAGCTCGTGGCGGCGCTAGGGGGTTCTCCCGTCTCCTGGCTGGGTGGAAGGGGAACCGCCCTGTTCGTTTTCAACTTCGGTGAGATCTGGCGGTCCACCGGCTATGCCATGGCCATCTTCCTCGCGGCCCTGCAGGGCATTCCCGTGGAGCTGCGCGAGGCCAGCATGATGGATGGCGCCTCGGCCTGGAGGCGCTTTCACAGCATCACGCTGCCCTACCTGATGCCGGCCATCAACCTGGTGCTTCTCACCAGCATGCTGTTCGGGCTGAAGATCTTCGACCTGGTCTACATCCTCACCGGGGGCGGACCCGGCTACCAGACCGAGACCATTTCCACGCTCATCCTCAACCAGTTCGGCCAGGACATGTACGCGCAGTCCACCGCCACCAACCTCGTCTTCACGCTCATCCTGGTATCCTTCGCCCTCGCATTCCAGGCTTACCAGCGAGCCACGGAAGTTTGCGGCATGAAGGAGATCGCGGCATGATCGCACAGAACCGGGCGGAGGGCAGGATCAAGAGGTCGGTCGGCGCTGTCCTCCTGTGGCTGTGTGCGCTCGTCATCCTCATCCCGCTAGTGGTTGTCCTGGTCACGTCCCTGAAGAGTCCAAAAGAGGCGGGCTCGCTCAACCTTCTCCCGCCGGCCGCGCCGCTGTTCAGCAACTATGTCACGGTGTTCACGGAAGGAAGAATCGTCCGCGGCATCTGCAACAGCCTCATCGTGACCGCCACGGCCACGGTCCTCATCCTCCTTTCTGCCTCGGTGCTTGCCTTCATCCTGACCCGCCGCAGGACGCGAATGACCGTTTTCATGGAGAAGAGCATCACTCTCGGATTGGTGGCGCCGTTCACCGCACTTCCCACCGTCATGCTTCTCAAGACCCTGGGGATCCTGGGCACGCGCGGCGCCCTGGCGCTGGTCTACACGGCGATGTTCCTGCCCTTCACCACGATGATGCTCTCCGCATTCGTGAAGACCCTGCCGCGCGAGCTGGACGAAGCCGCCATCATAGATGGCTGCTCGGGCCTTGCGCTGTTCCAGAGGATCATCCTGCCCCTCCTCACCACGCCGCTCATGACCGCTTTTGTGCTGAACACGATGTGGGTCTGGAACGACTTCATGATCCCGCTGTACCTTCTGAACTCCGCGGCGCGCTGGACCCTTCCGCTTTCCGTCTTCAGCTTCTTCGGCAAGTACAACCATTCCTGGCAGTACATCTGCGCCAACATGGTCATCGTCTCCGTGCCCGTAACCATCCTTTATCTCGCAGGCCAGCGCTCGATCATCTCGGGCATGACCACGGGCGCGGTGAAGGGGTGAAGGTGGTACAATAAGGCCATGCTCGCCAGGCGGTTTACCAACCGGCTGCTGCTCACCAACCTCGCAATCCTCCTGGCACTCCTGGGTTGCGGCGGCCTGGCCCTGTCCTTCGTCCTGGGCGGCTTCCTGGGCGCCGATTTCCGGACCCAGCAGGAATACCGCGTGGGCAAGATGGCGGAAGAGCTGGATGGCGTCCTGGCGGAAATGAATCGCCTGTCGGTTTCCATCCTCGCTTCCCGGCGGATCAAAGACATCCTGCTCGACATCCCTCGCGGCGGCCAGGGCAACTACTTCCTCACCCACCCCGCCACCCGCTACGAAGTCCTGGACCTGCTCCTGTCCTACACCGGCCTCAAGCCGCTGCGGGGCCGCATCTCCCTCGTCTCGGACAACGGAGATCTCATCGACCTCTCCAACCAGCAGGACGCGTTGGCCTTCACCAAGCCCGAGATCGCGCACATATGGGAAATGCGGGAGGCGGCCTTGCAGGGAGAGCCTAAGGCGCTCCTGCCGCCGGCGCCCGAACCCTGGTCCAGGCGGCATGCCCAGGTCATCACCTTTGTCCGGCGCCTCCGGGACACAGAGCAGCACTATGGCTGGCTGGAGGTCAATGAGCAGGTGGAGTCCCTGCGTTGGATTTGGGAGTCACGCGGCAGCGCGCCGCCGGCGCGGATCGGCCTTTACGACCGCGCCGGCACGCTGCTCTATGCCAACTTCGCGGGGGCGCCCGCCAGCACCGCGGGTCTTGAGAACGGGCGGCGTCTGCATTCGGGAGCCGCAGCGTTCCTGGCGGACCTGGACAACGCCGACTGGAAGCTGGCCTATTTCTCCGACCCACGGAGCCACGAGATGCTCAGGGACCAGACCATGGGAGTCCTCACCGCGAGCCTGCTGGCCGCCTTTGTTCTCATGGCGCTCTTCTCCTGGCTGGCCCTCACGCGCGTCACGAGACCGGTGCGCATGCTCACGGACGAGGTGCGGCGCATCACGAGCCTCAACCAGGACTTCAGCCCGCCCGACCCGCACGCGCCGGAGGAAGTGGCCATCCTGGCCGGTGCCTTCCGGGACCTCCTTGTCTCCCTGCGCAGGGAGCATGCGGCCCGGCTTCGGTTTCAAGGCCAGGAGATGAGCGCACGGATGGCGGCGCTGCAGGCCCAGCTCAATCCCCACTTCGTTTTCAACACACTCACCTCCATCTCGGCCTACGGCAAGAAGCGGGATGGAGCAACCGTGCAGCGCATGTGCAAGGACCTCACGGCCATGCTCCGCTACTCCCTTCACAACTCCAACGACCCGGCCACGGTCGGCCAGGAGCTGGACCAGGCGGAGGGCTACCTCGCTCTCATGGGAAAGCGCTACGCCCCCTACCTCGAGTATCGAATCGATAGATGTACGGAGGCGTCCGACATTCACGTCCCACGCCTGCTCCTGCAACCCATCATCGAAAACTGCTTCGTCCACGGCTTTGCCGACACCCCCGGGCCGTGGCACGTCGAGGTTGGATCGCGCCTGCAGGCAGCGAACTGGGAAGTGTGGGTGAAGGATTCCGGCACCGGAATGGACGCCGAGCACATCCGGCGCCTTCTTGCCGAATTCGAGGCGGCCCTGGCCCAGGAGTCCTCGAGCGTCTTCGAGCGGGATTTCTCCCGCGGCAAGCTCGGCCTGCTTAGCACTTTCGCGCGCCTTCGTGGGCTTTACGGAGAGCAGGCGGTCTTCTCCCTGGAAAACGCGGATGGCAGGGGGCTCTTGGTGCGCATAGGGGGGCCGCATGGCCGCACTTGAGGTCTTCATCGCCGAAGACGAGCCTCCCATCGCGGAGATGATTGCCTCCATGGTGGACGAGTCCCCTGCCGGCTTTCGCACCGCGTTCGTCGCGCATGACGGGAGAAGCATGCTGGATCACCTGGCCGCCAACCGGCCGGATCTGCTCCTTGCCGATATCCGCATGCCCGGTCATGGGCGGCCTGGATCTCATCCAGGCGGCGCGCAAACTGCATCCCGACCTTCCCTGCGTGGTGATCACCAGCCATCCCGACTTCGAATACGCCCGGGCCGCCCTCCGGGCGGGGGCCATGGACTACGTCCTGAAGACCTGCTTACCTGAGAGCCTGGACGAGGTCCTCCTTCGCGTGCGCCGGTCCCTTGGGCTCGAAGGGCTGGCGGACGGGCCGGACGCGCGAATGGACACCGGGGCGCGGCTGAAAGAGCACTTGGACGGCATCGTCAGGAGCCCCTTCGATCTGCGGGAGGTCGCCAGGTCGTGGGGCTACAATCCCCTGTACCTGTCCCGGGCCTTCAAGGCCCTCGTCGGTGTCTCCCCCAAGCGCTACCACACGAAGGCAAAGATCGATCTTGTCATCGCCATGCTCAAGAAAGATCGCCGGCTCCTCCTCAAGGAGGCCGCTTCCATCATTCATTTCGATGACGAGCTGTACCTGGCCAAGGTGTTTCGAAAAGAGACGGGTATGAGCTTTTCAGAGTTCCGGCGAAAACTGGAAAAGGAAGGATGACCGCTGAGATGGAAGAAGGCCACCTGGGACGAACCGAATGGTTCATGAGGGCACGGTTTGGAATGTTCATCCATTGGGGGCTGTACGCGATCCCCGCCTGCGGTGAATGGATCCAAAGCCAGGGGCGGATCACAGAAGAAGTCTACCGCGAGTATTTCGACTCGTTCGATCCGGTGGACTTCGACCCAGGAGAATGGGCCCGTCTTGCCAAGAAAGCTGGCATGAGATACGCGGTCCTCACCGCGAAGCACCACGATGGGTTCTGCCTTTTCGACAGTGCACTGACCGACTACAAGTCCACCGCCACCCGGGCCGGCCGCGACCTAGTGGCCGAATACGCACAAGCCTTCCGGGCCGAGGGCCTTGAAGTTGGGCTGTACTACAGCCTGATCGACTGGCACCACCCTGACTATCCCCACTTCGGTGATCGCCATCATCCCCAGCGGGATGACGCGACCTGGCAGGGTCATGGTCACGACTTCAACCGCTACCTCGACTATCTCCACGGCCAGGTCAGGGAGCTTTGCAGCAACTACGGCAAGCTTTCCGTTCTCTGGTTCGACTTCTCCTATGACAGACTCTCCGGCGAAGCGTGGCGCGCTACCGAGCTTGTGCGAATGGTCCGCTCCCTCCAGCCTTCGGTGATCATCGACAACCGCCTGGAAGCATCCGGAGAGAGTTTCGGTTCCATCGCTGGAGGCGAGCCGAAGGAGTACGCCGGCGACTTCGCCTCTCCCGAGCAGATCATTCCGCCCGAGGGCGTGCGGGATGAGCGCGACCGCGCGATCCCCTGGGAGGCATGCGTCACGATGAACAACCACTGGGGCTACGCGGTCGCAGACCACGCCTGGAAACCGCCCCGCCAGCTCCTGAGAAAGCTCGTGGAATGCGTCTCCAAGGGTGGAAACCTGATCCTCAACGTGGGGCCGGATGCCCGCGGCAGGATCCCGCTGGAGTCCGTTCGTGCCCTGGAGCGCATCGGCTCCTGGCTTGCCTCCAACGGAGCGAGCATCTACGGGTGCGGGGCAAGCGGCATTTCCCGGCCCGAGTGGGGTTGTTTCACCAGGAATGGCCGCAAGCTCTACGCGCACGTCTTCGAGCCGCCCATTGGATCCCTGGCACTCCCCGGCCTGGGCGGCGGGAAGATCGCGCGCCTGCGGCTGCTGGCAGACGGATCCGAGCTTCGGCAAAATGATGCCTGGAACACCAAGGTCTTTTCTGATCACGCCTTCGTGAACTTCGGCGAACCGCCTGATTTCACCTTTCCGCTTCCGGATGAGGATGACACGGTAATCGAGATCGAGCTCCGGGAGCCGACGAGTAGCGCTGCCGCGCCCTAACGCAGCCTGCGCCGTATCGCCTCATCTTTCATTTATGAGATACTATGCTGGGGCAGCAGGTATTGGCACTCAGGAAGCCACCATTCTTCGATGTATGGGATGGACTTCTTGACCGAGGCAACTTGGGCGAGATGGTCTATTGTTTTGGCTCAGGCACTCCGCCTGACAGCTATTCGGCGACGGTCAAAAGCGCGGCATCCCGTTGCATCTCACTCGTCGACCGTCGGCCAAGGGAGCGTTTGGTTGCTGGGTTGTATAGCTTGCAATACCAGATCTTGCCGCGTCGGTACAATGAAAAACGGCGCATCTCCCCTCCCCCGGCAACGGGGGCTTTCACCGTTGCTTACAGTGGACTAAGGATCGCGCCGGTTTTCCGGTAGCGGTCTGCAGACCCTTTCATCGAAAGGGTTAATATAGCAGGGGCAGGATTTGAACCTGCGACCTCCGGGTTATGAGCCCGACGAGCTTCCAACTGCTCTACCCTGCGTCGTTTCAACGAATATAGGCTAATGCGCCGGTTCAGTCAAGGGAGTCGGCGCGAAAACGCCGCTGAAACGCCAATTTTCCCCCAATCACTTGACATGGCCTCGCGTTCCGTGAATAACGTACAAACATACTCAGAAGGAGGTCTTTATGCTCAAGAAAATTCTGTCGGGAGGAGTCCTTGCGCTTGCCCTGTTCGGGGTCGTCTCCTGCGGGGCAAAGCAGCCGTCGAAGATCGTCATCGCCTCCGACGCCACCTTCCCCCCCATGGAAATGGTGGACGAGAACAAGAACATCGTCGGGCTCGACGTCGACCTGATGAACGCAGCCGCAAAGGCCGGCGGGTTCGTC
>CAVUXE010000013.1:0-15226 GCA_963745235.1 uncultured Spirochaetota bacterium
TGAAAGAGCCAGGAGACTCTCATAGTTGGCACTGGGCTCAGAGAACAGGTAAATAATACCCTTTCCGTCCGGGACAGGTTCTTCGACAAATGTCGGAGGACCCTTGGGAGCCGGCGGCGGCTCCATGGGCTTCCCAAAAACGGGGGCGATCAGGCCCAGGCACATTGCGAGAAACACCACAACTCTCAATTGTCTCACTTTATTCCCTCCTCGAAGGGCATCGTAGCACCGCGCGGAATGGCCGTCAAACACGGGCCTTCCGGCGCGTTGGCTGAGCCACAGCCCCTTTCCGTGAGAACGAGATGACGATGGCCCGAACGATGAAGACGAAGAGGACCACTCCGCCTGCCCCAAAGACCGTGTCGGGGGCAATACGCATATAGTTCAGCAGCTTGATGAAGGGACTCGTCGTGATCTCAGGGCTCCTCGCGTACCAGACGCCATAGGTAACGGCGTAGTACATCTGGTAGAATCCTGCCGGAGCGAGGGCCAGGATCGTCATGCCGAGCAACCCACCGTTTACCAGCCAGAAGCTCCACTTCAGCATCCTGTCCGACCATGACCGGAGTGCGACAATGTGACGCACCGAGAATAGCATCAGCGCAATGGCGAGGTTCCCATACACCCCGAAGAGAGCTGTGTGCGCGTGCAGGGGGGTCGTATTCATGCCTTGGATATAATAGAGGACGATAGGCGGGTTGATGAGGAAGCCGAAGACACCTGCGCCCACCACGTTCCAGAAAGCCACGGCGATGAAAAAGAACAGGGGCCACTTGTATGGGTAGTCCTTTCCGCCAAGCTTTACCGTGCGCATGTTCTGGGCGGTTTCGAAGCCAAGAAGGGCAAGAGGGATCACCTCCAGAGCGGAGAACACGGCGCCCAGGGCGATAATCGGAGTCGGCGTGCCGCTCCAGTACAGGTGGTGGAAGGTGCCGATGACACCGCTGCCCAGGTAGAGGAAGATGCTCGCATAGACAACGGTCAGAGAGAACTTTGCGCTCACCGCGCCTATTCGCGAGAGGATGAAGGCAAGCACGACCGTCGCAAACACCTCGAAGAACCCTTCGACCCAGAGATGGACCACCCACCACCGCCAGTACTCGGCATCCGACAGATCGCTCGTCTGCCCGTACATGAGCCCGGCCATGTAGAACAGCGGGATGGTGACGGCGCTGTACAGGAGGACGTGCGTGAGGCCGCCCCGGTCCTTTTCGTTCAGTATGGCGGGCCTGATTGCGCGCACAACGAGCACAAGCCAGACGATCATCCCGGCGATCAGCAGGAGCTGCCATACTCTTCCTAGCTCGATGTATTCGTAGCCCTGGTGGCCGAAGAGAAAGCCGTTTGAGCCGAAACGCCCCTGGATAGAGAGCCAGGTTCCTGCCAAAGACCCGAGGACCACGATAACGACCGCAAGGAACAGCGCGACTGCCAGGCGTCCTTGCCCGCGCGGCTCTTTCCCCACGAATGGACCGATGAAAAGCCCCGTGGCCAGGAAGCACGTGGCGATCCAGTAGATGGCGAGCTGCAGGTGCCATGTGCGTACCGAGGAGTACGGGAAGACCTTCTCGATGGGAATACCAAGGAATGAGCCACCCTCAACGTAGTAGTGGGCGGTGAGAGCGCCCATGAGGATTTGGACAACGAAAAGTCCCATCGCAACAGTGAAATACGCCAGAGTGGCCTTCTGGCTGAAGGTCGGCGTCGGCTCGGGAAGAACCGTCACCAGCTTCGCGCCGTACTGGTCCTCATGCATGTAGCGCGCGTACAGAAAGATCGAAAGACCCAGGAGGAGGATGAGAAGGACGACGCTCACGATGGACCAGATGAGCGCACCCGCCATGGGTGCGTTTCCCACAAGCGGGTCGAATGGCCAGTTCGACGTGTAGGTGATGGACTGGCCGGGCCTGTTGGTCCCGGCGGCCCAGGCCAGCCAGGCAAAGAAGCTTGCAAGCGCATGGCCTTCCGCGTCGGTCCTCACGATTCCCGGTTGCAGTCCCATGCGGCCGTTGCCGTCCCGAAAGAGACCGGTGTAGTAACGCTGCAGGAGGGCAAATGCCTCCGCCTCGTTCGACGTAAATGCCAGCTCGTTTTTCGAGGAGTCGAACCTGTTGGCCTTGAGCTCGCGCGTGACCATCGCCCGTATCTGCGCCTTCTGCACCTCGTCCAGTCCGTCGAAGTCGCTCTGCGTGAAACTCGCCGCCCGATCAGGGGCCAGCCCGTCGAGTCGGGCGCCGACATAAAGCCCGGCGCGGTGCAGATAATCGGCGGACCAGTCCGGGGCCAGATAGGAACCGTGCCCCCAGATTGTTCCCATGTCCTGGCCGCCTCGGCTGAGGTAGAGTTTTTGGCCGTTCTTGACGTCTTCCGAGGTGAAGACGACCTGGCCGTTTTCCGCCCGTACCACTGAGGGAATAGGGGGTTTGTCGCGGTGAATGATCGTCCCACCGAAGATGAGCACGCCAAATGTGATGGCCAAAAGGAACAGAAGAAGCGCACGGACTCGTGGATCGTTCATCAAATACCTCCTGCGCGGGACCGCACCGCGGCCTGTCCCGTGAGCCGCGTTCTTGGCGGCTTTGGCGACTTTTCTCCAACGAGATCGGAGAGCTTGGTTGTCTTGAGGAACTCCAGGTACTGATCCCTGACACGGATCCAGCCTTCGTGCAGAGGGCAGGGATTTGTCCTCATGCACTTCGGCTTTCCAAGAAAGCAGTCCTTGAAACTCTCGAAATGCTCGATAGGTCGAAGCGCATCGAAGAGGGAGACGGTCTGCCAGGCGCCGCTGAGCCGAAAACCGCCGTTGCGGCCCTTCCGCCCCTCAACGATCCCCGCGCGCGCAATTTTTTGAAGCAGTTTGCCGAGGTAATTCGACGGCGCATGAATCCGGTGGGCCAGTTGTTCCGCCCCGGCATAGGTGCCAGGGGGCATCCGGTGCAGGGCCAGGAGAGCATTCAAGGTGTGCTTTCCCGAAAGACTTATCATACCCATTGCTCTTTATTAAGATACAGGCATGCGATTAGTTTTAATAGACATTCGACTATTGTCAAGTCCCAAAACGGACCTTTTCGATGAATGGCGGGAGCCGCTATTTCAGTCGAAGACCATCGATCAAATGCAAAAAGGCCAGTACGGGATGCCGCATCAGCATCCTCGGGCCTGAGAATCGCATCACCTTCTTGATTTGTTCTCGTTCTCCTTTTGAGTAGCAATGGATAGTACAATGAGCACAGACTGGCTTCGCATGATGGAACGGACATCTGTCAATTTTGAGAGCTGCATAGGCGAATAGCCTCTGACACTCCTCGCACATTGCCGATTCCCTGTTGTGATGGCCCGAACAATACATCTCAATCAAGGTTTGAACGGTTCGTTTCTCTCTTGCTATTCGCCTCTTGCCTTCCTTCATCCGCACCTGACCCCCTGTTTCGGCTTTGTCGCTCTATGGCCTGCGTCGCGTACGCCATGAGAGATTCTCATGAAAAGTTCCTGAGCGGGAAGGCTCCCACCCGAGGGAAGCGAAGGATCTGGTAATAGTTCCCGTAACACTGTAGGCTGATCTTGAAGCTGAAGGAGCTTCTCTGCGCGTGCACTATTGCGGCATGTTCCACTCGAAGGACCCTGGGCTGACAGGCCAGGAGCAATCAATACTTCGATTCTGCTTCTCGGACCGCGGAGATAGCCGCTAGTGGGCGCGTCGAGGCGACCGGACAAAGCCGAGAGCTTACCCAACGCTCTCTCTGGCATGGGTAATCGACGCACTGTCGCCGCTGGCACCGCCCTCTTCCTGCAGGAGGCGCCCGCGGAGATCTGCTTCTATCTGGAGCAGGGAGAAGTGGCCCTGCGCCGCGTATCGCGCTCCGGCGATGAGGTCGAAATCGCGAGGGCAGGGGAGGGCGAATGGTTCGGTGAGGTTATCCTCTTCGCCGAGAGCGCTTTCCCAGCTCAAGCGATCGCCATCCGGGATTCCGTCGTCGTTGAGTTCCAAAGAAAAGCCATTCTGGGCGCCTCCGATCCAGAAGTCCGCTCTTACTTCCTGGCCTTGCTCGCCAACAAGTGCCTCAAGCTGAACAAGCGCATCGAACAACTTACTATCATGGATACGAAGGAGCGCCTGGCTCGCTTCATCATTGATCTCTGCCCTGGACACGCGGCCGGCTGTAAAGGGGTGCGAACGGCATGTTCCTTCCGCCTGCCGAGGAAGAAGCGGGAGATCGCCGTCGAGCTCGGCATGGCGCCGGAGACCCTTTCCCGGACGCTAAGGCAGATGGAAGAGGAGGGCTACATACGGATCACCGGTCCTCGAATCGAAATACCATCGTGCGAGGAGCTTTGGCGCCTGGTCGAAGGAGACTAGGAGATCCCCCTCCCGAGATCGAAAAAGTGTTTTTCTTGATCCAGATCAAGGAATAACATCTCCTTTTTCACTAGGCTTCTTCTCGTCGGGAGGGAGTCCTCAATGAAACGCAAGATCATCGAGATAGATCGGGACCTCTGCAACGGATGCGCCAGCTGCACGACTGCCTGCGCAGAGGGGGCCATAGAGCTCGAAGGCGAGGGCCGGGCAGCCCTCGCGCGGGACACTTACTGCGACGGCCTCGGAGCTTGCTTGGCAGTCTGCCCGACTGGGGCACTGAAAGTTGTGGAGAAGGAGGCCTCTGCGTACGACGAGGATGCCGCCGTCGCCCACGTGATTGCCATCCGGGGGAGCGAAGCGGCCACTCAGATTCATCGAGGTGAAGCGCCTGGGGCCGCGATGCAACACCCCCTGCCGGGCGGCGTTCCGACGCCGTCGGATCTGGGGCAGTGGCCCATCCAGCTTCACCTCATATCGGCCGCTGCGCCCTGCTTCCGCGAGTGCGATCTCCTCGTGGCTGCGGACTGCACAGCCTTCGCGCTCGGCAACTTCCATGCCGACCTCCTGCGCGGCAAGGCGCTCGTGATAGCCTGTCCCAAGCTGGACCGGACCGAAGGCTACGTCGAGAAGCTCGCCGAGCTTATTGCGGGAAACACCATTTATTCGCTCACGGTAGCCATTATGGAAGTGCCCTGCTGCTCGGGGCTCTTGCGAATTGTCGAGGGAGCCGTTGCCGAGTCCGGAAAGAATATCGCGGTCAAGACCGTCGTCGTCGGCATCGAGGGCCAACGACAATAGGACGCAAGGACAATCTTTGCTGCTCAGGTCGCGCAATCGACCAACAACAGGAGGGACCATGTTCTGCCACCAGTGCCAGGAAACGATGCGAAACTCGGGATGCAATGCCGCCAAGGGAGTCTGCGGCAAAACGGACGAAGTCTCCAATCTTCAGGACCTTGTCCTCCATGTCTGCAAGGGAATCGGATTTTGGGGCACGAAAGCCCTCGAGGAGGGCGTCTGGCACGAAGACGCCGCCTTCATCGTGGAGCGGATTCTGTTTGCGACGATCACGAACGCCAACTTCGCGGCCTCGGACTTCGAGCGCTGGATCGGCGAGGCTCTGAAAGTCAGAGAGGATCTGAAGGGTGCCTGTATCGGCGCCGGCGGAAACGCCTCGAGCGCTCTGCCCGACGCCGCGACCTGGACCGCAAGAAGCGCCGAAGAGATCCGCGCGGCGGCACGCACCGGCAAGGGCGGCTGGGCGGAGACCGCGAACGAGGACATCCGCGCCCTCAGATCCCTCGTCCTCTACGGGCTCAAAGGCATGGCGGCCTACGTCGAGCACGCGTACAATCTTGGCAAGTCCTCGAAGGAGGTCTTCATCTTCATATTCCGCGCCCTCTCGGCCTTGACCGACGAGAAGCTCCGCGCGGATGAGTTGACCTCCCTCGTCCTCGAAACGGGCAAGTTCGGAGTCGACGCCATGGCCCTGCTCGACACGGCCAATACGGGGACCTACGGGGCACCCAAGATCACCAAGGTGCGCACAGGCGTAAGGAACCGTCCCGGAATCCTGATCTCGGGCCATGACCTGCGCGACCTCCACGATCTGCTCGAGCAGACCATGCATGCGGGTGTGGATGTCTACACCCACGGCGAGATGCTGCCAGCCCACTCCTATCCCTTCTTTGAGAAGTACGAGAACCTCTACGGCAACTACGGCGGCTCCTGGTGGAGCCAAGGTTCCGAGATCGAGAAGTTCGGCGGCCCCGTGCTCTTTACCTCGAACTGCCTCGTACCGCCTCGCCAGGAGCACAAGAACCGGGTCTTCACCACGGGCGTTGTCGGCTTCCCTGGCTGCGCGCACATCCCGGACCGGGTTCCAGGGAAGATGAAGGATTTCTCGGCGATTATCGCCCTGGCGAAGACCTGCCCGCCGCCAGTCAAGCTGGAGGACGGGGAAATTCTTGGCGGCTTCGCCCACGACCAGGTCTTCGCCCTCGCGGACAAAGTAGTCGGGGCCGTGAAAAGCGGCGCGATCAAGCGCTTCGTGGTCATGGCCGGCTGCGACGGACGGCAGGGTGCGCGCTCCTACTACACAGACGTGGCCGAGAAGCTGCCCAAGGACACGGTGATCCTTACGGCCGGCTGCGCGAAATACCGCTATACCAAGCTCGCGTTAGGCGACATCGGCGGTATTCCGAGGGTCCTCGACGCTGGCCAGTGCAACGACTCCTACAGCCTCGCCCTGATCGCGCTCAAGCTCAAGGAGATCTTCGGCCTCGACGATATCAACGAGCTTCCGCTGTCCTTCGACATCGCCTGGTACGAGCAGAAGGCAGTGCTCGTCCTCCTCGCGCTGCTCTCCCTCGGCGTCAGGAATATCCGACTGGGGCCGACCCTCCCTGGCTTTTTCTCCCCTTCGGTCGCGAAGGTCCTCGTAGAGAGGTTCGACATCAAGGGGATCACGACGCCCGACGCCGATGTTGCGGCCATGATGGCGGGGAAATGAAAAGGAGGACTGCCGGGAAATAAGGCCGAGATGCGGCCTGAACACAGGGGGCGCGTGTTCCTATAGCACCAGCTCGCCCATGTAGGCCGCTTGGAGGCTCTTATCCGAGGCGAGATCGGCGCTTTTCGCCTCGAGACGGATTTCTCCGACCTGCAGAATATACGCGCGATTGGAGAACTCGAGCGCCTGCGCCGCGTTTTGCTCCACCAGAAGCACGCTGGTCCCCCCCCGTGAGAGCCCCGGCAGCACAGAGAGGATACGCTTCGTGGCAATGGGGGAAAGCCCCAGAGAAGGCTCATCAAGGAGCAGGAGGCGCGGGTCGCTGATGAGTGCCCGCATGAGAGCCGCCATCTGCTGTTCTCCGCCGCTCAGCGTCCCGGCAAGCTGGTCGAGCCGGCCGCCGATCTCGGGAAAAAGCGTCAGCACCCGCTCGAGGTTGTTCGCCACGGCCTTCCGTGATCGAAGGACGTACGCGCCCATCAAGAGGTTCTCCCTCAGCGTCATGTCGGCGAACAACTGCCGTCCTTCACGGCAATGGCTGATGGCGTGGGCTATGGCCTTGTGCGGCGCGAGGCTTGACAGCTCCTCGCCGTTCCAGACGATGCGCCCTGCGCGGGCGCGGACAAGCCCCGAAATCGCTTTGAGCGTGGTGGTCTTGCCGGCGCCGTTGGCGCCGATCAAGGCGACCGTCTCACCGTCATCAACGTGGAAGCTGATCCCTCGAAGAGCAACAGCGCCGTTGTAGGCAACTTCCAGGTCACGGATCTCCAGCATGCCGTCCCCTCCTCAGGCTCCGAGGTAGCTCTGCACCACGGCGGGATGACGGAGCACGGCCAGCGCGCTACCCTCCGCCACCTGGGCCCCGCGGTCGAGGGCAATCACCCGGTCGGACACTTTCCTCACGAGCGACATGTCGTGATCAATGAGGAGGAGGGTTACCCCGAGATCCCGGATGCGCAGCAGCAGCTCCCCCAGATCATCCGTTTCCTTCGCGTTCATGCCGGCGGCCGGCTCGTCGAGCAGGATCAGCGCGGGCCCCAGCGCGAGGCACCGCGCGATCTCGCAGCGGCGCTGGTCCCCGTAGGCCAGCTCGGTGGGGTTCGCCCCCGCGGCCGGCAACAGTCCAAGCACGCCGAGAATATCCGTGGCCTCTTGGCGGCTGGACCGTTCCTGCCGGCGCTGGGAGGGGGTGCCGAACGCGGCGGACAGCATCCGCGCGCGGAAGCCGATGTGGGCCCCCTGCATCACGTTCTCAAGCACGTTCAGCGTGGAGAGAAGCCGGGGGGTCTGGAACGTGCGTGCGAGGCCCAGCCTTGCCCGCGCCTCTGCCGGGAAGCGTGAAATGGACCGTCCCCGGAACTCGATCGCCCCCTGCTGGGGGCGGATGAAACCGGAAATGGCGTTGAGGAGCGTGGTCTTGCCGGCCCCATTGGGACCAATGACTGAAACAATCTCGGAGTCCTCCACAGAAAGCGATACCCGGTCCAGGGCCTGCACGCCGCCGAAGCGCATGCTGAGGTCCCTCACGCGCAGGAGCGGGCCTCCGCGCCCGGCTTCCCGCGCCTGGCCATCGGCGATTTCCCGCGCGGAGCTGCCGGCGATGCTTCCCCTGAGCCTGTCCAGCGCTTCCGATGCCGGCCGCGGCCGGGCTTCCGCTCCTCGAAGCCGCGAGTGGAACGACGCCGGCCAGATCCCCTTGGGCCGGAGCACGATCACGGCCAGCAGCGCAAGACTGAACACGACGCTGCTGTAGGTTTGCGCTACCCCCTGGAGGCTCTCGGAGATCAGCACGAAGAGGAAGCCTCCCACGATGGCGCCCGGCACGCTGCCCATCCCGCCGATGATGACGGACGCCAGGACATAGAAGGACTGCGAGAACTGGAAGGAGGTGGGCGAGACGATGGTCTGCTTGGCCACGAAAATCACCCCGATGATGCCCGCCCACACGGCGCCCCCCATGTAGGCCAGCAGCTTGTAGCGCACGACCTCGACCCCGTTTGCCTTCGCGGCCAGCTCGTCCTGGCGAATGGCCAGCCATGCCCGGCCGACGTGGGAAGCTCGAAGCCGCGAGACAACGATCACTGCCGCGACCAGGACCGCAAGCAGGAACCAGTAGAAGTGGCCCGGCTCGTTGAGAACCAGGCCGAACAGGCGGGGCGCGGGCATGTCGTACAGGCCGTTGGGCCCGCCGGTGACTGCGTTGAGGTTGTTCGCCGTGAGGAAGATGATCTCGCCGAACCCGAGCGTCATGATGGCGAGATAGTCGCTCTTCAGCCTCAACGTCGGAATTCCGATCACGACGCTGCAGATCACCACAAGGAGCGCTGAAACGGGCAAGGCGACCCACATGCTCAGCCCGAACCGGGAGCCGAGGATGCCGAAGGTGTATCCGCCGATCGCGAAGAAAGCGATGTAGCCGAGGTCCAGCAGGCCAGAGAATCCCACCACGAGGTTGAGGCCAATGGTGAGCACCGCCCAGATGATCATGTCATCAGCGATGTCCATCAGGTAGCCGTTTCGCAGGACCAGGGGAAGCAGCAGCGCGACCACCAAGGCTGCTCCGCCGTACCACAGGGGGTTCCGGGCGAACCGCGTTGCTGAGAATCGTTGGACCAACCGCGGGCGCATGGCTCAGGCCCGCTCCGAGACCCGGGTGCGAAGGATTCCCGTCGGACGGAATGCAAGCACCAGGATCAGCACGGCAAAGGCCACCACGGCGGTCCACTGGCTGGGAAGAAGATAGGTGGACATTGCCTCCAGGATGCCCAGCGTGAAGCCGCCAATCACGGCGCCCCAGAGGCTGCCCATCCCCCCGAGCACCGCCGCGGTGAAGCCCTTCAGCCCGACGATCTCTCCCATGGTGAAGCTGGCCACTCCATACGTGGTGCTCACCAGCACGCCCGAGACGCCGGCGAGCGCGGCGGCAATCCCGAAGACGACAAAGACCGTGGCCTGGACGTTGACCCCGAGCACAATGGCGCTGTCGGTGTTGCTTGCAACCGCGCGGATGGCGCGTCCGAACCTTGTCAGCCGGATGAACTGGTAGAGAACCATGGTCAGGACCACGCCCCCGACCAGCATCACTGCCTGGAGGGAGCTGAAATGGCTGCCGAGAAACTCGTGGATGTTGTTGTCCACGGGAGCGGTGACCACCATGGGCAGGGGGCTCACGATCACCTCGATGAGCGCTTCGATCAGGATGAGAACGGCAAGGGAAGAGACGAGCATCGAGATCGTGGGAGCCCGACGAATGGGCCACCACGCCACCGCTGCCACGCCAACCCCCACGATCCCCGTCAGGAGGCCGCAGATGAGGATGGAGAGGCAAAGTGCCAGCCAGCCGTTCCCGGGAAACCAGGAGGCCAGCAGCGGCGTGGCAGCGAGGGCGAAGTACGCGCCGAGGGTGTAGAGGCTCACCTGGGCGAAGTTGATCAATCGAATCAGGCCGTAGACCAGCGAAAAGCCAAGGGCCAGCAGAACATATGACGCACCGACGACAATCCCGTTGATGAGCTCCTGCACCATGGACGTCTGCTCCTGTCGAAAAAGGGACCCGGCAGGGAGTTGCTCCCTCCCGGCTGCTGCCTCGGGGATGGGCCCCCGGGATTTGCTAGAGGACTTCCTTGAGCTCCTGGAGAGTCTTATACGTCATTGAGGGGGTCACCTCCTCCACCGTGTAGTCCACCTGGGCCCGGTCCCCGTCGGGAAGGAACGAGACGTCTCCGGTGGCGCCCTGGAACTTCACGTCGTGCATGACCTTGATGAGGTCCGCCGGCTTGATGGAGTTTGCGAGCTGGGCCGCGTAGCTGACGGCGATGACCGCGTCGAAGGCGTTGGCGTCGATCCCGTCCACCTTGATCTGGTACTTGCTCGACAGCGTGTCGGAGAGATACTTCTGCAGCGGCGTGTTGGTTTGAGACGAGGCCGGGTTGTTCGTCATGTAGGTCCCGATGGCCGCCTTGCCCGCAATGCCGAGGTACTTGTCCCCGTACACGGCGCTGTCCGTGAAGTAGAGGGACTTGATCCCCATCTGCCGCGCCTGCTTCACCAGCAGGCCGGCCGGCTGGTAGAAGCCCGAGAACTCGAGAAGGTCCGGCTTCAACGACGCGACCTTGGAAAGGATGGCCGAATAGTCATTGGCCGTCGGATCCACGCCCTCGTAGTCGAGCACCGTGGCTCCCTCTTTCTTTACCTCGTCCACGAAGGCCTGGGCAAAAGCCTCACCGAAGGCTTCCTGGTCGTCCAGGGCCACCACGGTCTTTGCGTGCAGTTTCTGCACTGCGAACTGTCCCTGGATCACTCCTTCCAGCGCGTCGTCTCCCGTGAGTCGGATGAAGTTGGTGAGGTGAAGGGAGGCAAGCTTGGGCGTGCTGGGATTGTCTCCAAACAAGGGGATGTTCGCCTGCTGCAGGATGCGGATAGCCGGTACCGTCACGTCACTGTTGAAGAACCCGACCACGGCGTTGACGTGCTTGCTGACGAACTGCTGCGCTCCGGCCACTCCGGTTGCGGGGTCTGCCTTTGTGTCCCACCAGATGACTTTGATCTGGCGGCCGAGGATTCCGCCGTGGGCGTTGATGTAGTCCACCGCGAGCTGTTCGGAATCCTGGGAAGCCACCCCATATGTGGCGTTGCTCCCCGTGAGGGGAAGGCCGATTCCAAGAACGAAGTCCTTGCTCGAGCCGCCCGAGCATCCAGCGAGTGTCACCGCGGCCAGCACGGTTACGCACGCCATAAGGGCTGAAAGACCGAAACCACGTCTTTGATTCTTCACTGTTACCTCCTGAGTAACTCACTCACGTATGGCTGAGCCCGGCGCTCCGGCCTACTGATCAAAGTTACATGCGTGGCCGGACGGTGGTCAAACATCTTCGCTGGTCGTGTTGACCTCCCGGGAGGAGTGAGTGACCTTTATAGCCGTGGCCAACTTTGCGAAGAGGAGAAGAACATGACCAAGACCGAACGCGTGGATCGGAGCCTTGCGGGCCGCGAGGTGGATCGCCCGCCCGTCTCGTTCTGGTACCACTTCGGCGTCCAGCACGCCCCGGGGCAGCGGATCGCCGAGGTGTCCCTGGAGTTCTTCCGCTACTACGACCTGGACTGGCTCAAGCTCATGAACGACTACTTCTACCCCATGCCGGCGGGGACCATGGAGATCTCCTCCGCCCGAGACCTGAATCGAGTGACACGGTTCGACCCGCGAGATACGGCGTGGGCGGAACAGCTCAAGGCGGTCTCCATCGTGGTCCAGCAGCTGCAAGCGGCGGCCTACGTCATCGACACGGTTTTCGAACCGTGGCAGGTGCTGCTCCGAAACCTCGTCGGCGAGCATCTGGAGGCGATGGTGGAGCAGGCGCCGCAGGCGGTGCTCGACGCGCTGGATGTCATCACGGACAACGTGATCGCCTATTGCCGCGAGTCCCTTCGGTTGGGCAGCCGCGGGATCTTCCTCTCGACGTTCGGGAGCGCGAAGCAGGTGCCCCGTGAACGCTACGAAAAGTTTGCCAAGCCATTTGTGAAACGGATATTCGAAGCGATCAAGGACGCCGGCCCCATGAACACGGCGCATGTCCACGACATCGGCATCTACGTGGATGATGCTCTGGACTTCCCCGTGCCCATCCTGTCGTACGAGGACCGCCACCCGTCCAACCCGGGAATACCGCAGATGCGGGAAAGATTCGCCGGAACAATCATGGGCGGTTTGGACAAGGACCGGGTCACACGCATAACGCCGGCCGAGGCCATCAGAAATGCCCAGGAGGGGATGCGGCTGGGCGGCCGGACCCGGCTCCTGCTCGCGCCCGGCTGCAGCTTTCCGACCTGGCTCGACCCCGTGACCGCCCGGGCGCTGGTCGAGGCCGTGAAGCAGGCCGCGGCATAGGCGCGCGCGGTGTCAATCCTGGTTATCGATTGCGGCACCTCTTCCTGCCGCGTTGTGGAGTACTCAGTCATCGACCGCCGCCGCATCCGCGAGTGGCGGGCGGCGGTGGCTCCGTCGGTGTTCATTGACGGCGAAGTCGAAGTGGAGTCCATCTGGCAAATGGCCGCGCGCCTCATCCGGGAAGCTTCGCAGGAGTCTCCCGGAAGGATCGACGCCGTGGGGGCCGCCTCATTCCTGGCCTACGTTTTCCTGGACCGTGACCAGCAAGTGATTGCCCCCGCCACGACGTGGATGGATCATCGCGCGGGCAATGAGGCCAGCATCCTTCTGAACCGGCTGACCCCCGGGCTGTGCCATCGCGCCTGCGGCAGGATTCCCACTTCGGAGCTGCTGCTGCCCAAGTTGATGCGGTTGGGACGGCGCAACCCAGGGCTCCTCGCGCGGGTGCGGCGGGTCGTCGGCCTGAAGGACGAAATGGTCCGCCGCCTGGGCGGGACGGTGGGCACGGATTACGCCCATGCAGACTATTCCCTGGGATGGGAAACCGGCTGCGCGGCACCCTTCGCGGAGGCCTGGGAGGCCGCCGGGGTGTCCCGTTCACTATTGCCGGAGCCCGAGCCGGCCTCGGCTCGCGCGGGAACCGTTTCGGCCGAGGCCGCGGAATTGACGGGGCTGCGCGCCGGCACCCCGATTGCTCGTGGAACCACGGATGGCACTTCGGCCATGTACGGCGGCGGTGTATTCGACCCTGCGTTCGGGGTGCTCGTCTCGGGCACGACCGACGTGCTCATGTGCCATGTACCAGACGGCGCTCCGGTTGAAGGCCTCAGCCTGACCGTCAACACCGCCATGGCGGGAGACGGAACGCTCACGGGCGGGGCCATGGGCTTGTCTGGCGGAGCCTTGGCCTGGATTTCGCAGCTCACGGGCCGCCCCGTGGATGAGCTCGAATCGATGGCCGCCGCCGTGGCGGCCGGGAGCGAAGGCCTGCGGATGATCCCAAGTCTGACCGGCGAGCGGGCGCCGTTCTGGCAGGAGGAAGTGAAGGGAGCGTTGCTCAACCTGGACCTGAACCACACTCCAGGTCACCTCGCCAGGGCTTGCATGGAGGGCGCCGCCGCGAGAGCTCGCTTGCTCATGGACGAAATGAAGGCAAGCGGTCTTCCCCTCTCAGCGGTGACTGTCGGAGGCGGGTCATCCGGATCTCTCCTTTGGAACAGAATCCGCGCTGACGCTCTTCAGGTGCCTCTCCATCCCGCCCGGGACAAGGAGATGACCGCGAGGGGGATCGCCCTGTTCTGCGCGCTCATGCTGGAAGGCTCGGCAGGCAGGTCGGAATCCCTTACGGCGCTCACACGCGACTGGGTACACCGAGACGCTCCCGTCACTCCGGACCCCAGTTTCGCCGGGCTCTACCAGGATATGGCTGAAGAGTACCGGATGTACGTGAAGAATCGTCTGAAACCGCGGCGCCCCCGCGGAGGAGAACCGTGAACATCTATTTTTCCGGGATGATCGGGTCGGGAAAGACCACTCTCGGGCGCCTGCTGGCGCATCGCCTCGACAGGCCCTTTTTCGACCTCGACGAGGAGATGGACCGGCGTCTGGGCCATTCGTTTCACATGCTCGTAAAGGAGAAAGGGTGGCTCGCCTTCCGGGAGCTCGAGTACTCCATCTGCAAGGACCTGGCACAGCGCAGGGACTCTGTGATCTGCCTTGGTGGAGGGACGGTCCGCTACGAGTGGAACCGGGACCTGCTGCGGGGAACCGGCCGGGTGATCCTGCTTGAGGTCTCCGAGGCGGAGCTCGTGCGCCGTGTCCAGGCTGCTGACCGCCCTCGCGTGAACCCGGGAACCACGCTGGAAGAGGACGTCCACCTGATGTGGTCACGGGAACGGTCGAAGTACTACGAAGCCGCCGACGCGGTCTACCGCGCCGAGGGAAAGTTGATCGAGGAGGAGGTGGAAGATCTCCTGCGGCTGTGCGCATTCGAACACCCGCAGCGCTGACTCGGCTGCCCGACCCGCCGAACCCTCACCGCCCCCTGGATTGCAGTCTCGATCCGACTCAGGTACAATTGCGGGGTCCAATGGCAGAGAATCGCAAGAAATCTGACAAGCGTCCGCCCTACAGGCGAAGCAAGCAGCGCGAAAGAATTCTTGCTCTCCTGCGATCAACGGACACCCATCCCACCGCAAACTGGCTGTTCGGAAGGCTGAAGAAGGAGTTCCCCAACCTCAGTATAGGAACCATCTACAGAAACATTGGAATTCTCGTCCACCAGGGCCTGATCGGTAGAATTGCCTTCGGCAGCACCTTCGACCGCCTTGACGCGAATGTCACCGAACACTACCATTTCATCTGCGAAAGGTGCGATGCAATCATCGATCTGAAGCTCCCTGTCCAGCGCGGCCTCGACAAGCAGGTTCCGACCTCCGAGGGTTTCCAGGTACACAGGCACGCAGTCGACGTA
>CAVUXE010000014.1:0-16165 GCA_963745235.1 uncultured Spirochaetota bacterium
AGAGCGTCCCTACTGAAAGACAAGTTCTCGGGGAACCGAAATCGAAGCTGGCATTCCAATATCTTCCAAACTAACAGGCTTCAAAGGGTAGGCAACGTGACCGGGCGGCACTGTGCCAGAAGCATTCGTGATGGTGCCGTTGCCGGGGTAATAGTACGACTGAAAGCCTGAAATGAACGTAGTTGGGCACAGCACATCCGGAAGCGTCAACGGTTGCCGCCACACATGCTTGACGATCGACTGAAATGGCAAACCCCAAGAGCTTTTCCGTGTTCGGAGCAATATAGAACATCGTCCCTGCGCCATTGGCTCCTGTATACCAACACGCCCAGTCTGTGAGAGTACCGTTCCAAGTGAGAATAATGAGGCTCTCTCTGGATGTGAGTACCGTCACGCTGTCTGCGTTTGTCTCGGTTACATATCCCAGTGTACGTTTCCGTCAGCGTCTTTCAGCATTACCGACTTATCGGCTGGAGGGGCAGTCTGCCATTTTGTGAAGTCGCGTTCATCGAGCAACCCGCGATCACGAGGCTGATGATCAAGGTGATAAGACTTGAGAGCAGGAACCGCGTTCTTCCGAAGGTATATAGCCCTTTTCTTGCCTGCAAGGAACGGAAAATACTCATCGAAGGTCTCTATTGAATTTTACCACGGTTCAAAGCAAACATCTTTTCAAGGTAACTTTCCAATTATGCTGCCAGACGGTTTCTGTCGATCAGGGGGGACAAAGGAGTACAGTTGGAACCCTGGCTTTCAAGTGACCGCTCACAGCAGCCTAGCCCAATAAAGGGGCCGGCGTTTTGAAGCGTTAGACCGGGAAAGGTTTTTGAACACTCGCCATCAACAGGCCGGTGTCATTCCGTTGGCATGGATTCTTCTTCAAGAATAAAGCGGGTGTCAGGATACTTCTTCCTCAACCCCCTAACTTGCTTTGCAAGTGAATACCCCTCGTCGCTCATGTCCACACAACAACGATGAAAGCGCGTTTTGCTAGAGGCGTTCAGGGGTTCGAGGACTATCCCTGCGTGTTCGTCGGCAAGAGTGACAAGCTCGGATGCGAGCCGGTTTGCGTTGTTATTCGGCGAGCCTACCGTAAAAGGAGCTAAGACTTCCAGAAGAAAAGTGTTCATGCGATCCCCCAAAAGATCAGGGTATACCCTTCCTAACACGCAAGCAATAGGCTATTGAATAAAGGATGAGTCAGGCGAAGTTTGTCGATTCGTTGCGGAAGAGTCCGCGATAGTTTCTTTGGTATCATTCCGCCGTTTGGTATTCTGTGAGAGCAAATCGGGTGCCTGGGAACTTCGTCTTCAACCATTCCAGTTCTTTTTCAAGTAGATTGTCACAGTCAAGGAGGTTCACGAACCGACGCTCATAGGAGAATCTTGCAGACGAGCCGGATGCCTCGGCTGGTACCCCGTCATGCGTTGTGACTATAATGCCAAGCACGGAATCCAGTTGATCGGTAACGTCATTTTCAGAGCCTTCAAGAAACGATGCTTCGACTTCAAGAGAAAATCTGCTCACTTGATAAGCTCCAAATACAAAGATAGGTTAGCCCTTCCAACGCGGCAAGAAAGTCAGACTCTTCCTCCGGAGGGTACTGAGCAGGGGAGTCGCCGTGTCGTTCGGAGATCAAAGGCAATTTGCGCTTCTCCGTTTTGTCTAAGGGTTCCATTGCTATGACCTTGACTTCATGCATCCAGTTATCACCGAAGTCAAAGAGGTATTCAAAGGTTTGGTCAACTTTTAGATGCAGAGAATCGAGTCTTGTTTTGGCAGCATTAAAAGGCTTGTCCTCAGAAAAGGGATCACGTTCCTCCAACATGATAGGTGAGGAATATTCCTTTGGCTGGAAGTCAAACCTATCCCTTCGTGCCACTGCTCTTGGGAAATAGAAAGAATACAAGTGTTCATCGTACCGGTCAAACGCTTCATAGATCATTTCATGTAGATCGTGAAGGGTGTGGTCGCCGCGCAGGACGACGGTTCTCCAAATACTTTTAGCGCCTTTTAGATTGATTTTGAAAGTGTATTGCATGTCGGAACGCTTTCTTGCCATGACTCCTGTACTCCCTTAAAAAGCCCAACCTTGCCCATCAACTCCCCTTCGAGGTCACTGAGCTTGAGGTTTCTTGAAGAATATCTCATTCAGGCTGTCGAAAAAACCAGTACGCACAAGGCCCGGGGGATGCGGCGTGAGCGCAGGCGCGTACGAATACGCGATGGCGGAAAGTAGTCTGCCCGGTGATTCGCACAGTTATGCCCCATTTGGACCTTTTCGTGTGCCCCTTTTTGCGGCTCTCCGCAATCCCTCGAGACCTTAACCAGGCGCTGTCGTCATCTTCATGAAGTTGTGCAGCATGAACAACAGCGCTGCCTCCATCCGCACTTTCTTTAACCCCCTGCGCATCGCCGCGCGGAACTTCAGGTTCCATTTGATATTGCCAAACGGCGACTCTGCAGAGTGCGCGCGTTTGTTGTACCTGCCTTGTGACCTCTTCTTTTCAAGTTTCGTTCGCATCCGCTCGCGCACTTCTTCATTGCGATCCCGGAACACCTCCCGGTGTGTCCCCTTCGTGCATTTGCTGCGAACGGCACATCTGGCGCAGGCGCTCGGATTCTCGTAGCGGTTATAAATCCGTCCGTGAACTTCCACAGAACCTGTGTTCCTCAATACCCATCCGCTCGGACAACGATAACTGTCGCTCTTCGCCCGAAAGCTGAACTTCGAGCGATCATAGGCGCCTCTGGCCGTCGTCCCGTTTTTTTCGGCTTCCATGCGAACGTCGGGGATGAGTGCTTCCTGCGCATCCAATTCAAGCTTCTCATAGTTTCCCATGCTGGCAAATCCGGCATCCGCTTCTACCTCACGGTGCTTCTCTGCGGTGTTCTGACGGCTGCCCTCGATCGCCTCAGGCAAGGCCGCCACATCGTCATCCCCGGCATTCACCTGGAAATGTGTCACAATGTCGTGCTCCACGTCCGTCGTCGTAGTAATCGAAAACGCCGTATTCCTCTCCCCGTTCGCCTGTTGCATGATATGCGCGTCCGGGTCGGTGATGTTGACCTTCTCTTTCTTAACAAGCTCTTGCTTCTTCTTCTCACTTGCCTCGCGGCTCTTTTCTGCCAATCGTTGCAGGAGAACTTTCTTGGCTTCCCGCACCCTTTCGGCTCGCCGTTTCAACGCCAGAACTTCCTCTTCCTCGGCGCTCTTCACATCTGAAGCAGTCTCCAACACTTCCTTCAGGCGTTGTGCAATCTTGTTTTCTTCCTTCTTGATCCCTTCAAGGGTCTTGCTCTGTCTGTAGTTGGCGCTGGCCCGCAACTTGACGCTGTCGATGGCAAGGAGGTCAAACTCGATCAGATTCTGCTCCTTGCAGCTCGCAACCACTTGGCTGAACAACTCCACGATTTCCCCGGCAAACCGCGACAGAAAAAGTCCCATCGTTGAATGATCGATGGTCATGTCGCCAGTCAACCATTTGTACGCCAGGTTGTTGATCGTATCTTCTTCCATTTTCCGCAGGGAGAAGCGGCAACTGTGAAGTGCCAACAAAGCAACTTTCAGAAGGGTCTTTGGATGGAAAGGCGGGCGCCCGTTGTCGGAGTCCACTTCATAGGATTCTTCAATTGCACGAGTGTCCAAAGAATCCACCAAATCGTTGATGATATTCACTGCGCTCCCCGCCGGAGCGACGGTTGAAAGGTCAACCTGCGTCAGTAGCAGCATCTGGGATCGATTGGGAATGAGGAATGCCGGCATGAAGTCCCTCCCGTTCCTTCACGAATAGCCATTCGACTCCTCATTCTACATCCTGCTGTCGCGCCAAACAATGATTTTCTTCAACGAGACTGACTTTTTCGACAGCCTGATTGAACCATTCTCTGCCAGTTTCATTTTGGGCCATGTGCTGCGCGGCAAAGGCCAAAAACGCCTGTCACTCGTGGTGACGCCTTGTTGGCCTAATCCCGGCCAGCAAGAAGGTTTCACTCTCATCGAATCAAATTCTGGCTCGACACGCCCCCAGTTCCGGAACGATTTCCTTGACAAGCCCTCGTTCGGGAGTCAGTATCCGAAGTATCGGAGGTATATGTATGAGAAAAATGGTCATGATTCTTGCTGCCCTATCCTTGCTGGTTGCGGCCTCTGTTGGCGCTCAATCTGTAACGCCTGTCAACGGAGACCTCGGCCTCGGGGCGTCTGTCTCGACGAGCAACGAGCAGTTGCTTAGGGTTTTGGCATCTTAGCGATTCCATTTTGATAGAGCCAACGGTAGGAATCTACAATTACAACTACGCAGACACAGCCGCAGGAACTACCACAAACTATTCTGGCACTTGGTTCGGGATCGGCGCTGACGTGTTCTACGTGCTACACGCCTTTAGCAACCTGACAGTGCAAGTCGGCCCCGGCTTCTTCTTCTCGACGGAAGCTTACAAACCCAATGGCAACCCGGACAACTTCCAGTTTACGTATTGGGCTGCTAGCCTAAACCTGCAACTGCTGGCGATGCTGAACAGGAACCTTGGTGTCTTTACGAGCTTGGGCCTTGAGTATTGGTCTCAAGACACGAAGGATACGACCGTTAGCACCGAAACGTTGTTGACGGAAATACAGATCATCAACCCGTCACTGGGTGTGGTCTACTACTTCAAATAGGATATTCTGCAAAGCCCCCGCCCTCCGAGTACCGATTCGCGTTTGGGAAGGGCGGGGAGATTGGACCCCCGTTCTAATAGCCTTGGCTTTGATCCAGCGCTCGTTGGCTAAACGTGTTTCACTATCATCCGATCAAATACTGATCCGTTTGCCTTTCTACCGGAAACGCATCCGGCTCCTGGGGGGCACCCCTTACAACAAAAGAGTGTCACACAGGTAGACACCCTTTTTCAGCGCTATCTTGGGGCAGCTACAGAAGGTCCGTAGATGGTTCCGGCTCCCTGGGACGTGCCTGGACTCAATCTTGTCGTGTCCGGCATTGTCCGGACCCGCCAGGAGCCAATCAGGGGCATTCCGGATAGAAGGTGCGGTTTCCTCTGAGGCTTACATGCCATTTCTTCCGAGACGGTCCACTAAAGCTGCTTGAGGGAGATGTTTCCAGAAGATCGGACCTCGTATCAAATGATTCGAGGTTAAAAAGTAGCTCAGGCAGAAGGATGTGGTCGTTGCCGTGCCCCAAAAGTGTGGACTTTTAACCCAAAATAGGTTATGTTAATAGAGATTACCAAATGAAAAAGGAGCACTAATGCCTACCCTGCCGGTTTTGGTCAGAAAGCCCGACAAGAGGCACCCCAATCCCGCCAAGGTCTACCTTTCAGCCCTAGCAAAGTCTGGACGCAGGGCTGTGGATGCTCAGTTACGTGGAGTAGCCAAGGTGCTCGGCGCTACTTCAATAGATTCCGTTCCTTGGCACCAACTCAAACACGAATATGTCGTTGCCCTCAAGACGAAGGCGCTTGAAATGGGTAAGAGTCCTGCGACCGTGAACTTGATGTTGTCAGGCATTCGGGGAGTGATGCGCTCTGCCTGGAATATGGGTCTGATCACCGCCGAGGACTTGGCTCGGATTTTAGCGGTGAAGAGCGTCAAGTCAGTAACGGAGCCTAAAGGAAGAAGGATTACCAGCGGCGAGCTTGGCGCGATCATGTCCGCTATCAACACGGAGACTACATCGGGGAAGAGAGACGCAGGGATCATCGCTCTTGCCTACTGCGGCGGACTTCGCAGACAGGAACTTGCAAACCTTCTGGTTGAAAACCTGAATGATAAAGACGACGAGATCGAGATCACGATCAAGAGGGGCAAAGGTCGGAAAGATAGAATTCTGTTTCTCAACAACGGCGGGGCTGATGCTCTGCGGGACTATCTCGTAGTTCGTGGAGACTCACCCGGAAAGCTGTTTTGGGCATCACTCAAAAGTGGAAACCTGATCGCTGACTCAAAAATGAGCGATCAGTCAATCTATGCGAGAATCACATGGTGTGCAAAGAAAGCAGGAGTAAAGGCACTCACGCCCCACGACATGCGGCGATCCTTCGTCTCGGATATGCTGGATGCAGGCGTAGACATAAGCACCGTGGCGGCGATGGCAGGGCACTCGTCAGTGGCAACGACTCAGAGATACGACAGGCGCGGCGATGAGGCGAAGAAGAGGGCGGCGAAGGCGTTGCATCTACCTTATTCCCGAAAACTTGCTTGAAGAGGAAACAAAAGTTGTCAAGCTCCCACGTCAACAAAAGGGGTCGCCGGTGTACAAGCCTCACAAGTCCACCAAAGCGAGAGGGCGATGACCAGATAGGCTACCGGTTCGGTGTAGGTCGTCATAGCAAGCCTTGGACAGTTGGACGCTTTGACTTATTCTCCTAACGCCATCCTGAAAGGAGATTGTCAGAATGCGGGGAGTCTTGCTGTCCGAGGTCATTCCAAATCTTGAACATAGCATCACGGTTATCGTGAGTGCCCCTCCCACATCGTTCCTCGTTAGCTACAGCTTGTCGGGTAATTCTTGGCGGCGATTCGCGTGGCATGCAGTACGTCGTCGGCTATCACGATGCTTGCTCGGTAGGCGGTCCGCCGTGACCCTTCATCGTCAACTCAGAGGCGCTGTCGGTGCGGTAGGAATCGTTTCCCTTTGCTGCTACTTGTCTTTGTGTCTGATGATCGATTCTTAGATCGATTTTCAACCGCTCAGCACCATTGTCTTGCGGCGCGCAAGCTCTCGGACCAGTTTGTTGGCGTTGAACCCCAGCACTGCACGCTGACCGCAGGCGCCCATCATAGTCACCGAGCGGGCTGCCGGGCGGTTGAACCCATAGCGCGGACTTTTGATGGAGCCGATTCCCGCCTCTACCAAAGCCCGCTCTCTGACCAGCCGGTCGCGCACCGGTCTGCTTACCGACCACTGTGTACGTCCACGGGGGGCCAGTCCCACCTCCTTGACCCCCAACTTCTTCAAGGCGGAGAGGTTCTGCGCGCTGTATCCACCACGATCGTAGGCATATGCCAGCGGCGCTTTGCCAAAGAGCGCGAGGTGGTCCTTGACTGCTCGCACTGCAAACTTCGTGTCCACCAACTCGCGGCGATCCTTGGCCAGCGTGGCCAGCAGGTACCCACCGGCCAGACGCGTAATGCCCCAGCTCAGTCCGAACTCCACCGATTTGCCTACTTTGCCGCGCACGATACTGTAGAGTTGCGGGATATGCAGGCTGATGATCTTGCCGCTGGCCACATAGCCTGAGCGAATCCAGTAGCGGATCTGCGGCAGCAATTTGCTCATCGTTTCGTGCAATTGCACCAGCTTGCTCTTGGCCACGATGGCGTACTTGCGTAGCTTTGTTCTCTGTGCGGCAGCTTCGCCCAGCGCCTTGCCCAAATGCGCGTTGAGCTTCTCGACGATGGTGAGCATCTGAGTCATCACCCGATCCTTGCTCTCCTTGGTCTTGGCAAACAGGCGGTACTCTCGAGCTTTCTGCCCGGCCGCCTGGAATTGACTCGCCGTCTGTTGCAAAAACCCCTTCAGCCCTCGGCCAACCTTCCGCCCTGCGGCAGCCGCCGAGCGCAGGAAGGCGGACATAAGTCCCATCTCGTTGGGATAGGGGATTGCCGCTTCCTGCGCTGTGGTGTCGGCCACCAGGGTCCTGGGATCTGCCAGCTTTTGCTTCACCGCCAGGTGCACCACGTACTGATTGATGAGATTGATCCCCTGCTCTCCCATCAATTCGGTGAAGTCTTGGATCGTGGTGAAGTCCGGCGTCCAACTCGTCTCGGTCAGCCCGCACAGGTAACGCGCCGGGGCGTAGTATTGGATGAGGTCTTCCGCCTCCCGATAGGTGAGCTTGCGTGTAGCCATGAACAGCATAGCGCCGAGGGTGGCGCGCAAATGCGGCGGCTGGCCTGCAGCGTTCTTCAACTTTGCCAGACGGATCTGTTGGGCGCGCTGTTGCAGCTCCTCCCAATCGAGGGTGTCGGCGATCTGGACGAGGCGATGGTTGTCGGCCACAGGGATGGTTGGACTCTTGGATCTGGGCAATAGATCGGGCTGACGCGGCATAGGGGGGAACCTCCGCTGAAGTGGTTGGGATAACGCAAGGGCGTGTACTGAAGCCGCCGAGCACAAGGAGCAGACACAGGGCCGAAGAGAGGATCGGGAGGCAAAGTCGAACCGGGAGGATATTGACGGGAGACATTTCCCCAGTAGTATAACTGGGGACTAATCTCTGTCAATATACATCGCCATGAAAACCGACCTTCCATCAGACTACCGGCAGCTTCAACTCGCCCTGAGCCACATCGGCTTCTTCCGCCGCGGCACCCTGCTCAAGCGCATGATGACCTGCGGCAAGTCCGTCTGCGCCTGCAAAGCCTCACCCCCCCGTTTGCACGGTCCGTATTACCAGTGGACCCGCAAAGTCGACGGGAGGACCGTCACGGTTAATCTGTCAGCTCAACAAGCCAAGTTGCTAGAAGGGTGGATCGCTGCCGGCAAGGAACTTGATCGCATCGTCGCCGAAATGGAGCGCATTTCGCTGGAGGCAACCGAGCGTCAGCTGCAAGAGTTGCCGCCACCAACGCGCAAGGTGCCGGTCAGGCGTCGCCATGCCCAGCAGGGTGCAGCAGGCTAGCAATTACCCGACAAGCTGTAGCTATGGTGCCTACATCATAGCAATAATCGGCATTGGCTTTCAGGTGGTTATGAGCCGTATTCAGAATGGCAAGCACGAACGAGAGATCGCTCGGCAAAACGAGAGACACGACAGGGAAGAGAGGAACAGGACATTTAGAGAAAAGGCGGAAGCCTACTATCAAACGACGAGGCGGTTCATATACAAGTTTCAAGAGCAGTTGGAACACATAAAGCAAGATAGAATAGAAGATTCTTTGACGAACGACCTCAAGTCTGACCTACAATACCTGATAATGTTGGAGACCTACTACTTTCCCTTTTTCAAAGAGAAATTCGAGAACTCTACAGTGAATTTAGTTAGACCTCTCTTGGCGGAGCTATTAGGCTTGATTCAGCAACTAAGGTATGGAAATGGGAATCTCACCGTGGCAAGAATCATGTACGACGAACAACTCAAGCACGTTTACGGGCTGTGGGCGGATGCGATGCCAAAGACGGATTATTTCATTGGCTCGATCAGTGACATGGACTTATACAATCTTGATTTGGAGTGGAGGAAGGGACACCCGCTAAAGTGAGTAGCGTCGACGCGCCGCTTCCAACGGCAAAAAGGGCCATTTGACACTCCCGAAAGTCTCGGAGTAGCTTCTATTCGGATACGTCACTTGTCTTCAGGAGGTATTTTCGTAATGCCCAAGAAGATCGTTGGTTCGGTGCTTTGGATCGAAAAAGGAAAACAAACGGAGAAGGTCGTAGACGCTGAACGAGCTTTCTCCGACGAAGATCAGGCAAAGGCTCAAGTGCTCTACTTTGAGAAGAAAGGGAGCGGAGTCGAGAAGAGACTCGCGCGGCTTGCGTATCGTCAGTGGCAGGGAAAACGATTCCGACAGAACTGAAAGAAGAGGATGGCAAAGAAGGAAGGAGAGGCGCATAGCCTCTCTTTTTTCTTTTCCGGGTTTGTCGTCCTTCTTTTACAAGATCGCGTATCCCCTCTTTGAGGGGCCGCATCCACTCGCTACAGTCACTTAACGCTCAAATGATTGACGACTTGGTATCTGGTTCCTGCATGTCTTCGGACGATCCCCTCCACCTTGTTGATCTGGTCCGGGGAGTGGACAGTTCCAAAGATATGGAGGGATTTATTCCTCTTAAACAGCCCCTTTTCCAGTAAGTCTACGCATATGTTCATAGTATCGATGGACAGGTCATCGGCGATCTCGGTCAGAATGGTTTGAGTGATTTCTGGCATAGTTTCCTCTCCTGTAACCTTCACAGGTTGACGTGAACCGAAGTCCTGATGAAGGGCCTTTGAAGCGACAAACGATGCGACTTTAGCGAGGTCATTTGGGTTGACTGGACTCGGCATAAAGGCCCTCTAACCGTAGGCAGTAAGCGTTGAACGCTCGACAACACGCGGTTGGCCGCACCTTTGGAAATCATATCATCACTGATTTTTGCTGGCAAGGCGGCGTATTTGGCAAACATTGCATGTCCTCGTCCTTTCGGGTAGAATGCTCTCCCTGGGGGATAACAAATGTCGTTGTTGATGAGGAATGTAGTATTGGGCATTCTGTCTTTGGCAGCAGGCGCTGGACGCTTTTCCGAAGCGATCAGGAAGAACGTAGGACCAAGGAGCATCGAGGATAATAAGCTCCAAATAGTATTCGCTCAAAGAACCAAGGCCGTTCACGTAATACCCTCGGGGTTGGGTGCCTTTCGTCATGCCGAAACAGCGACAGGCCGTGAGCGGCTTTTTCTTGCTCTTGAGACAAAACGCGAAACAAACTGGAACAGGACGAGGCCCAGGTGCTCCACTTTGAAAAAGGGAGTGCAGTCGAGAAGAAGCTGGTGCGGCTTGCGAACCGTCAGTGGCAGGGGAAACGATTCCGACAGGGCTGAGAAGGGCTTTGACATGAAGGAGAGGCGGTTTTGCCTTTCCTTTTTTTTCGCGTGAGAAGCTAACGGAGATTATCTTTTCCGTATGGTTACACCCTCCCTGAAATTTGCCGATGGGCAAGTTTTATTGATAGCTTAACAAGCAAATGCAGGCTGTTTTTCCTGTACGCCGATCTCTTGTCGGGAAGGGAGATTTCATGAAGCAACTTTTCGTCCTTGTTCTCTTGTTCAGTATCGCTCTCTCCGCAGAAGCCCAGGACCGGAAGGCAGTCGGGTCGTTTCATGCGATGGACGGCACCAACTACAAGAATGTGACGGTTGATATTTGGACGGACCCAACTGGAAACCTCCTGATCAGTACGCCGACCCCCTATACATTGACCCCGATAGACAAGGATGCCCTCATTCCGCTATTGCAGAAGGCGGTCCGTTACATGCAAGTCGCAAAGGACAACTCTACAACAGTGGACTTTCGTAAGCGAGTGGCGAACCCCACCTGTTGCGGCGCAGCGAGCTAGGCCATAGTCCCTCCTCGAGGAGGGACACGATGAAGCACGACCGGGAGTTCTGGACTCGTCACGTTGAGAACTGGCGGGCAAGCGGGCTGACACAGAAAGCGTATTGCACTCGCCGCCGGCTGGCGAAGGGAAGCCTGGGCTACTGGGCATCGACACTGGGGCGGCGGAAGGCAGCGGTGACGGACCTGGTGGAGGTCGGACGTACCGAGGTCAAGCCGCCGCAGTCGAACTGCCCTATCGAGTTGGCCGTGCAGGGTGGGTATCTGCTTCGGCTGTGGCCGGGGGTGGAGCCCGCACACCTGTGCCAGGTGCTCTCGGTGCTGGAGCGCCGCTGATGATCGGCTTGGAGGTCAAAGAGGCGCGGGTCTTTGTGCGGCCGGGCCGCACCGACATGCGCAAGCAGATCAACGGGTTGGCCGTAATGGCGGAGCAGGTGATGGAGGCCAGCGTCTTTGAGCCTTCACTGTTTCTGTTCTGCAACGGTGAGCGACGCATTCTGAAGGCGTTGTACTGGGATCGCAATGGGTTTTGTCTATGGCAAAAGAGACTGCAGAAAGATCACTTCCCCTGGCCTCGAAGCAGCGAGCAGGCCCGCTTGGAGATCGACACGGAGAAGTTGCGCATGCTGCTGGAGGGCATCGACTTCTGGTCGGCACACCAGCCGTTGAGCTACCAGCGAGTGAGCTGAAAAAAGATAGCCGAAAGCGGGAGAAATCATTGCCTTCGATCATTGGGCTGTGATACTCTGCCCCGCGTGGAGGGGAACGTCGAGACGCTCGTGCTGGAGAACGCGCAGCTGCGGCGAGAGATTGCCGAACTTGCCAAGCGCGTGGAGATCCTCGCCGAGCAAAACGCGTGGCTGAAGCAGCGGTTCTTCGGGCGCAGCAGCGAAGCGCTGAGCCTCGAGGAGCAGCGTCAGCTAAAGCTGTTCGACGAGGCGGAGCTTGCCGCCGCAGAGTCGGAGAGCACACGGGGGCAGCTCGACCTGGTTCGCATTCCCGAGCATGTGCGGCAGCAGCCCAAGCGGAGACCGCTACCGCAGGCCCTCCCGCGAGTAGAAGTGATCATCGACATCCCCGAAGAGCAGAAGCACTGTGGCTGCGGCGCTGAGTTGGTGCGCATCGATGAGGAATCCAGCGAGAAGCTGGACGTGATTCCTCCGCAGCTTCGGGTGATTCGTACCATTCGACCGATGTACGCCTGCCATGTCTGCGAAGGCTCTGGGGATGAAGGACGGCCGGCGGTGCGTATCGCGCCGATGCCCCCCGCGATTATCGACAAGGGAATCGCAAGCGCAGGGTTGCTGGCCTACATCGTGACGAGCAAGTTCTGTGACTCTCTGCCGCTGTACCGCCAGCAGAAGCAGTTTGCGCGCATCGGGGTGGAGCTGTCCCGTCGGACGATGGCCGACTGGATGATCGCGGCCAGTGAAGCGTGCGCTCCGCTGATGAAACTCCTGGAGGTGAAAGTACGCTCGGGGCCGCTGCTGCAACTGGATGAGACACGCCTTCAGGTCCTGGGAGAGCCCGGACGAGCCAACACTGCGCTGAGTTACATGTGGGTCGCCCGTGGAGGGCCACCCGAGGCGCCGGTGATTCTGTACCACTATGCCCCCAGCCGCGGCACGGAGGTAGCAGTAGAGATGCTCGGGGACTACGAAGGCTACGTACAGACCGACGGCTACGAAGTCTACGACCGAGCCTGTGACGGAGCGAAGAACGTGGTGCACGTTGGATGTTTTGCCCACGCACGTCGAAAGTTCCACGATGCGCACAAGAACTCGAAAAAGGCGGGCAGCGCGGAAGAGGCCTTAGCGACGATCGCCGGACTGTACCGAGTAGAGAACCAACGGGAGCGCTACACGGATCCGCAGGAGTTTGCGGCCGAACGACGTCGGCAGGTGGAACCAATTCTGGCGGAGTTCCACACATGGCTGGAACGCCGAGCCGCTCAGGTTCCTCCCGAGACGTTGCTGGGCAAGGCGGTCGGCTACACGTTGGGGCAATGGCCCAAGCTCATTCGCTATCTGGACCACCCTGCGATGACCCCGGATACCAACTTGGTCGAAGGGGCCATACGTCCCTTTGTGCTAGGCCGGAAAAATTGGCTGTTCTCGGGCAGCCCCCGAGGTGCTACCGCCAGCGCGGTGCTGTTCAGCATCATCGAGACAGCTCGCGCGAACGGCAAGGAACCCTACTGGTATCTGCGCCAGCTCTTCGAGGCACTCCCAACGGCCCGTTCGGAGGCTGACATCCTGCGCCTATCCCCGTTCCGCTCCGCCGAGCCCTGACCCGACAGGGGTGGGGTTCGCCACTCGCTTACGGACTTTCAGAAGGACGTAGGAAGTTTGCTCACAGATGAAGGCGCTTACGTGGTCGTCAAGTTCATAACAAGGGGGTGGGAACACAGCCGCGTTGAGGTATGGGTCTACGAGGCTGGGAGGAATACGATCCTCTCCATGTCAGCCAAGGACGTGAATGACATGATAAGTGCACTGTCGGAAGCGGTTGACACGGCGACAGCGTTTCAGCGGCAAATCGCACTGTTTAACTGATTCTGTCAAGTATCCTATAAATCGGCAGATCAGGTTGTTTTCGCAAGCTCCGTGGGATGCACTGAACGTGAGGCGGACCTGATAGGGAATGTCACGCCTGCCTCAGTATTGTTTGATTTGAGCCTGCACCGTCGCGTCCCCCTTTTCAGAAGCGATCTCGACGCATTTTTCCTATCCGGCTCTCTTCGGAAGCGTAACAGTCTTTGTGCCATCAACGCTCATTGAATGGAATGGGACGTTGTTTGCAATCCTTTTGAGCTTGTCCATGATGAGCAAGTCCTCTTCGGTCGGTTCACTGAGAAGGCCGAAGGCTTTCTTCGATTCCATCAAGATCGCTCGCTTTGTCCAGTTAGAGTTGGTTTCGTCAGTAGGGGTGAACCAGATGAGGGCAAAATCGAACACCAGCATTTTCTCGCTGGCGCTCTTGACCTGAATCTTGGGGTCGGTCGATGAGATGATGGAGGCAACTTGGCAGAACTGTCGGGTTTCCTTGATGCGATACCAAGCGAGGGCTTGAAGAGTCATGTCAGATCGCTTAGAAGTTGTCTCATTATCGCTTCGGGGATTGGTTCACCCATGATCGGCTCTTGTTTCCACTCTTACTGATATTCATGATGGTCTTCCTCGCATTCATTTGTTCGTCGGAAATAGTAATAGCGTCTGCAACCTCCTTGCTTTCTTTGACAAAGGTGCGCCATTTCTTGATTTTCTTCGTTTCCGGAAGGCTTGCGCAGGATTTCATGAAGTCGAAGAAAGTTGGCTCTAGCGCTCCCTGTTTGTAGTCACGAAGCGCTTTCGGATAGTTCATGGAGACTTCAAAACCGTTTCCTATCTCAAAGATTATTTCATCTTGAAAGACAAGCGCCTGTTTGATGACAGGTTTCAGTAGTTCCCGCCTTTCCATGTCGGTGGTCTTGGGGTCGTAATAATGAAAAAGGTTTGTAAGGCTAAATGACGCTACCAAATTTTCAATCTCTGTCGATTGAAGCGAAATTTTTTCTTGAATCTTGTCCCGTTGCTTCTTCAAGTCCCTGATTTCTGAAAGTCTCTTACCGATCTGTAAGACAAAGTTTTGGAGTATGTTCCCCTGGGTGACTGTTCCCTCTGCAATAGCAGCGTTGAAGTTGTCTATCTCGGTTTGTTTCCTTTTGATCTGTGTTTCAATGCGCAGCAAATCATTTTTCAGCACAAGCGCTTCATCGCCAAGGCTCCCCTGTAAACGCCGCACGATTTCCTCACCATACAGGGAAAGGGTCATAGTGTATGCTTCGCCTAAGAAGAAGTTTCCAATTTCGTAGACAATCAGTTTACGCGGAGCATCGCATTTTACATAGGTTCCATGGAGATAATACAACTTCCCATGACGTTTGATTCGGAAATAAGAGACACTACAAAGGGGGCAGCGAAGGAAGTTTGTTCCTAAATGAGCGGGGAGCCTTCCCCGGGCAAAGTTGCCCTTTCTATGCTTGTAGCGCGAGAATGCTTCCTTATAAAGTTTTTCTGAAATGATAGGTTCATAGAGATTGCTGTTGATTAGCTCCCGCTCGGCATTCCAAGTTAGCCCGGCATAGATGGACCGTGTTAGCATCCTTCGTAGATTGTCATTCCAGGTTTTGCCTTCCCTGTTTCTGTATCCCTCAGCGTTGAGTTTCTTGACGATTCCCCTTACTGCCATTTTCCTATTGACATATAGATCATAGACGTAGCGTATCAACTCTGCTTCACTTGGAACGATTGTCCATATTTTGTTACCTGTGACAGGGTCATAGGCTTTTGACTCATATCCATAAATCCGAGTGTGTGTCCTGTTGCCTGCTTTCCAAGCTGCCCGGCTGACCTTCCATGACCCGGGCTGTCCTCTCTGTATTTTCTTCCTCGTCAATAGACTGACATGATCCCTGCTGAGAGACGGTCTGCTTTGTTTCGGAAGTCCAGATAGCGGTTTTGACTTTTTTCATAAAGTTTTATGCCCTTGTACTGAATTAGCTTTCTGAAATCCCTGAAATTCTTCTGTGTCCCTTGTGAGCCTAGATTGGCTACCGTACCATATGACATCTTCACTCGTTGCCATTTCAAGGTCTGTTAATAGTTGCTGCCATCCCTTCCTGCTGTTCTTGGTTCCGGATTCCACATCCTGATATAGACGTAGTTCTTGAATACAGCGTAGCAGCAAAGTTTTTTGCATTCTGCTCCTGCTCTGACAGGCTGTATCCTTGTTGCTGCTGCTTTTTGGTTGAGACTCTTATGTATGCGTAAACCATACCAAAAGCATAACTTGTATGTGGATATTGTCAATAAGGAGATGAATCGATCTAGAACAACCCCAACTGCCCACCTTCAAGAAAGAGGTTGTCGGTGGAAAGCCCGATGAATGGGGCGATGGATTCTACAATAGGACGTACCTGTTTTTGAATGTAATGCTCGTAATCAGGGGGGCTAGTCATTCTGCTTTCTGGTTGTGGTCCGGCTGTAGTCCATAAGTAGCGAATGAGTCCAGACCTTTCCTCCGGAGGCAGTAGAGCGGCAGCCCGAACATGTGGAGGGGATGATTTACTGTAATTGTCAATATT
>CAVUXE010000015.1:0-260472 GCA_963745235.1 uncultured Spirochaetota bacterium
GAACGACCCGATGACCGCCCCCCCACGGTGCCCACGCCGCCCATGAGGCTCGTGCCCCCGATGACGGAGGCGGCAATCGCGTTCAGCTCGTAGCCGATGGCGCTGTTGGGCTGGGAGGTGACCATGCGGGAGGCGAGGATGATTCCGACAACGCCGGCGCAAGAAGCGCAACACGTAGGCGAGGATCTTGACCCGGTTGACCTTGATTCCCGAAAGCCGCGCCGCTTCTTCATTCGATCCGACGGCGTAGGTGTACCTTCCGATCCGCGTTTTCTTGAGGACGAAATGGAAGAGCACGGCGACGGCGATCATGATGATCACGGGGTAGGAAATGCCGGGGAACTGGTTGCCCGGTCCGGAAAATGGTGTCGTTCCCCAGCGCGCCGAAAGACATCCGGCGCCGGCCACGCGTTGGCGTTCGTGATGGTAAGGGCAACACCGCGGACGACCAAGGTCATGCCCAGCGTGGCGATGAACGGCGGAAGCTTCAGCCTGGTGATCATCAGGCCGTTGGCAAGGCCGCAGACGACCCCGGCGACCAGGCCGACGAGCCAGCTGATCCAGATCGGGACCCCGGCAATGGCGGCCATCACCGCCACCGTGCCGGTGAGCGCGACGACCGATCCGATGGAGAGGTCGATGCCGGCGGTGATGATGGTGAACGTCACGCCGATGCCCATGAGGGTGGTCGTGCTGGTCTGCAGGGCGAGACTCAGGACGTTGCGCATGGTGAAGAAGTTCTTCGCCGTGATGGAGAAGACGGCGAACAGCACGACCACGGCGCCGAAGGTGAGGAACCTGTCCAGCGCCAGCCGGGACCGTCCCGTTTTGCCGTGACGGCTTCGGGCCGCATGCTCTCGTGAAGGTCTGGGTCCGTGCATTGCTCATGATCGGGTTCTCGCTTTCTCAGCCGAGCCCGGCCCGCCGCGTAGTTCAGGATTTCCTCTTGCGTCGTATCCTTCGTCACGAGCGTGGCTTCGAGGCTGCCTTCGTGCAGCACGAGGACGCGGTCGGTCATTCCCATGATCTCGGGGAGCTCCGAGGAGATCATGATGACCCCCACGCCCTCCCGGGCCAGCCGCTCGATCAGCTCGTAGATGGCGATACTTGGTGCCGACATCGATGCCGCGGGTGGGCTCGTCGAAGATGAGGATCTTCGAATCGCAGAACAGCCACTTGGCCACGACGACCTTCTGCTGGTTTCCCCCCGAGAGGTTGTTGACCACCTGCATGAGGCTGGGAGTCCGGATGGTCAGCTCTTCCACGTAGTGCTGGCAGGCCTTCAGCTCGCGCGCCGGGAGATCACGCCCAGGCGGCGGGACACGCCGCCGACGTTGGCCATGGTGACGTTCTCCGCCAGCTGCATCTTCACCGCAAGGCCTTCCTGCTTGCGGTTCTCCGAGAGGTAGGCGATCCCCGCCCTGATGGATTCCGACGGAGAGCGAAGGGAGAGCTTCTTGCCGTTCATGATCACTTCCCCTGAATCGATGGGGTCCGCGCCGAAGATCGCCCGCGCCAGCTCGGACCTGCCCGCGCCCATCAAGCCCGCGAAACCGAGGATCTCCCCGCGGTACAGGTCGAAGGAGATGTCGTGGAGGACGCCCCGTCCGCCTGATGCCGCGGACCTCGAGGATCTTTTCCGTGGTGGGCACATTGTGCCGGGCGGGGAACATGTTCTCCAGCTTCCGCCCCACCATGCGGCTGACGATCTCTTCCATCGTGATGGCGGCGTACTCGTCCGTGCTCACGGAACGGCCGTCACGGAAGATCGAGATGCGGTCCACGATGTGCTTGAGCTCTTCCAGGCGATGGGAGATGTAGATGATGGCCACGCCGCGGTCGCGCAGCGTGTGGATGACGGTGAACAGCTCGTCGATCTCCGACTCGGTGAGCGCGCTGGTCGGCTCATCCATGATGAGCACCTCGGAGTCGAAGGAAAGGGACTTGGCGATCTCCACCATCTGCTGCTTGGAGATAGGGAGCCGGTTCAGCGTGATGGTGGGGTCGATGCGGAGGTTGAGCCGCTCCAGGATGGCAACGGCGTCCCCGTTCATCTTTTTCTCATCCAGCGTCCCGAACCGGGTCAAGGGCTCCCGCCCGATGAAGATGTTGGCGGCCACGGAAAGGTGGGGAATGAGGTTCAGCTCCTGGTAGATGATCCCAATACCGGCGTCCCGCGCCTGCGTGGAATCATGGAACCGGACCTCGCGCCCCTTGTAGCGGATGGCTCCGTCATCAGGCTGGTGGACCCCGGAGAGGATTTTCATCAGTGTTGACTTTCCAGCGCCGTTCTCTCCCACCAGGGCGTGGACCTCGCCCTTTCGGAGGTTGAACGAGACCTGATCGAGCGCCTTCACGCCGGGGAAGCTCTTGGAGACTCCCTCGACCTCAAGGATTACGTCTTGCATGCGCAGGAGCCTTCTTCCCGCCCATGAAGGCATGGAACGCGGGCAAACACAATCGAGAAGACGGCACAAAATGTTGGATTTCCGGCACTGCTCAGGTGCCGGGTCGCGCTAGAACCCGCGAAGGTCAGTGCTGGATCTTTGTGGCAACGCGGCGGCTGGGACACGATGGAGCACGAGGTACTCGAGCCCATGCTCGCGATCGATGAAGCCCATACCCCCCATGTCCGCGGCCAGATTGTACACCTCGGCCAAGCCTTCCGCGCACTGCTCGCGTCGAACGCTGGAAAAGAGGTTCAGGGCCGCCCTGGGCCGAAGCATTCACCAGGAAGTCATCCGCCGTCGAATGGAGTCGGCGCGTCGCCTGCTTCGGGACACGACGCTCACGATCGCCTCCATTGCGGGAGAAGCAGGCTTCGCAAACGCCCAGCGCTTCTACGCGGCCTTCAAGAGGGTCCAGGGTGTCACGCCGGGCGCCTACCGACAATCTTACCGGTTCTGACGAATCACGATGCCGGCGGGATCGGACCTGCCCCAAGTGTGACTGGAATTGTGACTGACAACCCTGCTCTGTCACGCTTCGAAGCGCCACAGAAAGAAACGCAAAGCTACACTCCGCTTGCGTTAAATCCCTTGGCGATATACAGTAAGGCACAGAAAGCTTTAGGCGGCTACAAACCGCCACGCGACGACCGGTCGCATAGCCCGGATTCCTAAACCGTAGGTCGGACGTTCGAGTCATCTCTGGGGCAACACCAATTCCTGATCTCAAAGGGAATTATGTCCTGTCGCGTCGCCGGTATTCGAGGTTCTGTGAGAACGGTTCCTAAGATCGTTGGCGCTGCATTCTGTTTGACTGCGCTCACGATAGGCCTCGCGGGACGGCGGTCTTCGTCCGGTCCTTAGCGGTGACTCCTGGTCTTGAACGGCCGATAGGCAGCGGGTACTATTGACTCTCATGGGAAAAGCAAGAACTCCATCGGGCATCTATGCCTCGACTTTCCAAATCAACAACGGCAAACTTGCCCAATCCATGCGAATGAGCCTCCCGGCCGCCTTGGTGCGCTCTCTCGGGCTGATGAAAGGAATGACTGCCTATATCAAGGCACATACTGACGGAACCTTCACTGTCTACCCGAACAAGCCCCCCGATACTCGGAGGTGACGCTATGAGTGATCCAAGATTGCTTGACCTTGCAAAACGCAACATCTGGTGGCTCGCCCCAGAAGAAGCTCTGGAATTCCCACAGCGGGTCATCGCCAGAATCATGGACATGGGCACATTCGAAGACATTCATGAGCTGATAGCGATTGTAGGCGAGGAAGCCCTGCGGCAGACGCTGCAAAAGGCTGAGGCCGGGCAATTTCGACCACGGTCTTGGTCGTACTGGCAATACCTTCTCAACGGGCTTGCTGATGATGCTCTGCCGCTCATGCCTGTGCGGAAGGTGTCATGAATCCGTTCAAGCCACATTTAGAAGTTCTGCCCAAAGCACAGAAAGAGACCTGGCCCGCTCTGGGCTGGACTACTACCAATCGCTTTGTGCTGTACGGAGGAACTGCAATCGCACTCCGTTGCGGCCACAGGGCGTCAATCGATTTCGACTTCTTCACCGACCAGCAACTGAATCAGTCGACTATCACTTCAAGAACTACGGGAATCTGGAATGGCTTTCCGTGTCGTCCAAGACGAGAAGAACTCTCTTACCGTGGTTACCGAGCCCGGATACGTCAGACTGTCATTCTTCGGTGGCCTTGAGATGGGGCGGGTAGGCGTGCCTGAATTGACGGAAGACGGGGTCGTGTTGGTTGCGTCATCGCTTGATCTCTTGGGTACGAAGCTCAAGGTTATTATGCAGCGAGCTGAATCGAAGGACTACGCAGACATCGCTCAATTGTTGCACGGCGGACCAAGTCTGATCCAAGGGCTTGGGGCAGCCCGGTCCTTGTACGGTTCCGCCTTCGCACCGGCGGAGTGCCTTCGTGCCTTGACCTTTTTTGATGACGGCGACCTCACGAGAGTAAACGCCGAAACGCGCAACGTCCTGCGAACTGAGGCCGCGAAAGTATCCAGGGTGTTTCCGATTCCTTCTATAGAGAAGAGCAGCAATCAATTGAGTGACGATGGTATCGTCCGCAGAGCAAGTCGGGATCGAGGCGGATTGGAGCTCTTGAGCTCGTCGGAGACCGCTCTACGCACCTTGCGGGAAGCTGCGAGGCCTCACGCCTTGAGGTCAGCAGGAGGCGCTTCCCTGTCTTGGGCGTACTGGAAATGGCTTCATTTGGGCCCGGCTTCCCATTTCTGAATTGCGCGCCTTGCGGTACTCACCAGGCTGATTCGGTCGATAGGTTTTGTCAGATAGTCGAAAGCACCTGCCTCAAGGAAGTGGCGGGCCATTTTGGGATCCCCCACTCCAGTCGCTACAATCACCAGCGTCTGAGGGCGCACGTTGCGAATATGCTGAAACAAATGGACCCCCGAGAAGCCGGGCATCACCAAATCCAGCAGGACAACGGAGAACGGTCGGTACTGCACCTGGTCTCGGGCTTCGTCGCCATCGGCGCACTCGAAAAGGTTCGTTATCCCGCTCAGAATAAGGGCTATTCGAATCGATTTGCGGATCTCTGCTTCATCGTCAACGATAAAGACCGGATGCCTGGGAAACAAAGTGGTGCTTGGGCCGACATCTGATGTGTTCAATCGATAGGCTCCTTAGCTGACAGCCCGTCCGCGTCTCCTTGCCAGCCCTTGAGAGAACGGAGATAGATGGAATAGCGGCGCGGCGTGCGGAAGCGGGGTGTCCCGCTGCCGCGCCTGTCTATTCTCCCAATCACTTTTCGGACTTGTCGCCCTTGATCTCCGAGCTGGCGGTGGCCAGCAATCGGGAGGACTCTCCCGTGGAACCCCCATGACCGTTTCCATCCGACTTGCCACGTTCGATGAGGCTGTTCACACGCTTGTGCAGCCCTTCGGCAGCCTTGGTGCCGTCTCCAATCTTGAACTGCGACATCAGCCGGGTGAGCTCCTGGGCCATGCCGGAAAGCTGCTCTGTGGCGGATGACATCTCCTCAGCCGCGGACGCAGCGGTCTGCGTGATCTCGTTGACGTTCTCTACCGCTGTGGAGACCTGCTTGGCGTTCGTCGTCTGCTCCTCGGTCGCCGCGGAAATGCTGGAGCTCATCTCGTTGATATTGCCTAAAGCGGAGGCAACCTCGTGGATGGCGGTAACCTGCTGCTTCATACCCTCAGACAGTGAGACAATCATGTCCTTGACCTTCTGGGAAGCCTCGCGGATCTGCTCCATTGCAGACTGCGATCCCTGGGCGGTCTTCACCCCTTCAGTCACGTTCCTCACGCTATCCTTGATCAGCGCCTCGATCTCTTTTGTCGATGATGCGCTGCGATCGGCAAGCTTGCTGACTTCATCCGCAACGACCGCGAATCCCCGCCCATGCTCTCCGGCCCGCGCCGCTTCGATTGAGGCGTTGAGAGCCAGAAGGTTCGTCTGGTCTGCGATGTCGGAGATTACGTTTACAATTCCGCCGATTCGCTCGGAGCTCTGTGCAATCAGGTTGATTACTGTAACCACCTGCGCCACGGCCTTGCTTCCCTGGAGTGCGTTATCGACCGACTGGGCTGCCAGACTGGAGATTTCGTTCAAGTTCGCTGAAACCTCCTCCACTGATCTCTGCACCTGCGCCATGGACGCTGTTCCCTGCTCCACAGCGGAAGACTGCCCCTGCGAGTGTTCAGCGACCTGCTCCACGGATGAAGTCAGCTCCTCCACTGAGGCGCTGGTCTCTTCGAGAGAAGAAGCCTGGCTCTGTGCACCCTCAGAGAGCTGCTGTGCGCTGGCCGATATCTCTTCGCTGGAAGAGGCAACCTGCTCAGAGCTTTCGTGGATGGTTGCGACCATCTCACGCAGCCTCTGGGACGTGGTTTCCAGCGCTGATGCCAGCAGTCCGACCTCGTCTCGTTTTTTCAAAAGCTCTTCGCCAACAGATTCCCGAAGGTCGCCTTGTGCCAGGTTCTCCAGCAGGCCGACCACCTTGCGGATAGGCGATGAGATGGTACGTGCGAAGAGCGCAAAGACGAGTCCACCCGCAACCAGCCCGCCCACCATGATCGCGAGAATCGAGAGAAGCAGCTCCCGGTAAGCGTCCTGACTCTGGCTCAACTTCCTGGTCTCATCGACCACGGAGGCAACAAGCGGCTCCACCTTGTGGATGGCGTCCCGCATCGTGCCTTGCAGCCCCTCGTTCTCCGTAAGACCAATCTGGTTCTGCAGGTCCACGTAGTTCTGTACCGAGCTTGTATATTTGTCGATATCCGCGAGGAGCGCCGAGCGTGACGGCTCGCCAAGTCGGCTAACCCCGGCCTTGAGGTTCCCCACCTCTGCGGTCAGCTGGTCAAGATAGGTCTTGTCTGACCGAAGGAGGTAGTCTTTTTCGTGACGCCGAATTTCAAGCAGGGAAATTGTGAGGGCAGGGTTTCTCGTGGCTGACAGCCTTTCCTCTATGTCGTGAGCAGCGACTCGCCATGCGCCCTCCGCGCCCCAGTCTTGGAATCCCAGCTGTTTGTACGCCGCAACGAGATTCGTGTAGGACGTACCATATTCACCTACTGCTGCACGAAGGTCATCGATCGATTGCTTTTTCACCTGATGAAGTGCTTCCAGGCGATCGATGGCCTTATTCAGCTCCCCCATCGACTTTGCGTGCAACTCGATATTGGTACCTGTGCCCTTCTCATAGAAATCGCCGGTTTTGATGTCGCGAAGCTGGGAGTCCTTTTCGTTGCGGCGCGCCTGCAGCATCCAAATGTCGATCTCGTTCGCGAATGAGTGTGCGGTGCTTGCCCGGTCGCTTCTCTGGTAAAAGAATATAAGTGATGCCACCCACAAAGCGCCGATCACCAGGGTCAGCATCCCGAAGATACCGATCATTTTGGTGAAGATCCCCGTCCCTTTTTTCGTTTTCATATTACCCTCCTGAGACTCAATCTCAATGTCTCCTATGCTTCGCCCCCAACGGGGGCTTGGTGTTTGTCAGCTTCCTTGATACTTGCCTCCAGCTCTCGAAGCTCATCGAGGCTGAACAACTTCTCAACGTCCAGCAAGATCACCAGGCGTTCGTTCAACTTTCCAACCGAGGTAATGAAACGGCTCACTGCTTCCCCCATTACCGGCGGCGGCTCATCGAACTGGTCCACGGGCACGCGCACTACCTGGCTGGCGGAATCAACCACCATGCCCACAGGCCGTCCCTCCACGTCCACCACGATCACGCGGGTCGCCGATGTCGAATCCCGTTTACCCAGTCCAAACCGCTCACTGAGGTCGATAATCGGGATGATTTCGCCTCGCAGGTTTATGATGCCCTTGACGCTGGTAGGAGCCTTGGGCAGCCAGGTGACCTGGCGCATGCGGATGACCTCACGGACCCTTGGCAGTTCCAGGCCATATTCTTCCTCGCCAACAGTGAAGCTGATGAGTTGCTTCATTTCCACGACCGCGTTTTCAGCCATTCTGATCCCTCCTTTTGGGCGAGATCGATGTTCGTCGAAAGAGCTCTGATCGCATCAATCTTGCCTCCTGCTTGCTTTCCTTCACGCTGATAGGCCGGTGGCATCTCAGCGTGAGCATTTATGAGGACAGGAAAAGCAATTCCCAAGCCAAGTCGCCATTTCACGGTGATTCTCATGTAATTTGAATCTAGAAAACGTGTATTTGCTTGTAATATGAAAAGTTACCGTCGGGCTTTGATATAAGAATCAACCAACGAAGGCTTCGAAATCGCCGTGGCCCTAAGGCGAATCGTGGCCGGGCTCCGGCTGAAGGTGCCGCAAAAACATTGCGTTCGTGCCGTTTTGGCACACCCCTTCGCCATGCGTCTGGCAAGGACTCGAAGCTGGAACCATACCGCAAGCGGCCGTCTCTCTATGCAACGAGGACTAACGATCGATAGGGCCTTGGAGCCGAGGGATTCAGGGCACCTCCACCTCTGCGGCCGGTATGATCGAGAAGCGGCGGTATAGCCTTCTTCGGCGGGTCAATTCAGCCACGTCCAGGAAGGAGAGGGTGTGCAATTACCCCCGCCGCAAACAATCACGAGGAGACAACCAAGTCGACCAACACTCTTTCTTTTTCGCAAGTCGGGTGAGCGTTTGTATATTCGAAACGTTGCATCAGCGGGAAAGGATTACAAAGTGGCGAGCGCGATGAAATTTTTCAAACGAGTCGTCCAGGCTTTGGAGAAAAGACCGTGGATGGCTTTCTTTCTGGGACTCCCAATTTTCGGTGGCATCGCAGCAGCGGATCTCCTGACGCCGGAGCAGTTGTCCTTCGCCTTTTTCTACCTGATTCCCATTGCCTTGTTGCTCTGGTTCCCCGGTCGATGGCTGGTATGGCTTATAGCCGCATCAAGTGCCTCTCTCTGGCTCGCGGACCATCTCGTGCACGCAGACCTCGGCCACCTCCACTCGATTGCCCCATACTGGGAACCGGTGGTCAGGTTCTGCTTTTACGCTGTTTTCATAGTTGGTTTGACCAGGATCCGGGAGTACCTGGCACGGTTGCGGACGGGGAACAGCGAATTGAGCGCGGCCCTCGCCGCATTCCATGAAGCAGAACAGCGATATCGAGAGATCTTCGAAAACTCCTCCAGCGGTGTCGCCCTATTCGACGTTACCCCTGACCTGAGGTTCAGGGTCGTGGGAATCAATCCGGCGGTGGAACGAATGACGGGTCTCGTTGCCGCCGATGTTGTGGGGAAATTCGTCGAGGAGGCGCTACCCGCAGAGACAGCCCAGCGCCTCATCGCCAACTACACACGGAGTGTGCAGGCAGGCTCCCCGATTCTTGTTCGGGATGCGATAGTTTTTCCCGCAGGTCCTCGTTTTTTTGAGACGTCGCTCGTTCCCGTGCGCGACACCACCGGTCGAATCCACCGCCTCATCACCCTTCCCGTCGACATGACCGACAAGAATCGTGCCGAGGAAGCTCTCCGCGCGAGCGAGCGGCGGTACCGGGAGATTTTCGACAACTCGTCTGACGGGATCTTCATGCTGGAGGTCTGCGGAGACGGCCAGTTTCGAGTTCTCGAGATCAACCCAGCAGAAGAAAAGCGCTTGGGGATGTCCAGCGCGGCGGCTTCGGGAAAGCGCAACGATGAGCTGGTGCCAGCGGAGACTGCGGCGCACCTGGATGACAACAACCGAAGGTGTGTCGCCTCAGGCAGGCCCATCAGTTTCGACGATGTGGTCCAGCTCCCGACAGGACGCTACGAGTACCATACGACGCTTGCCCCGGTGCGTGATGAGACGGGACGGATCTACCGCATTGTCGGGGTGTCACGCGACGTGACAGAGAACAGGCGAATGGAGCGGGCGCTGAAGCAGTCAGAGGAAAAGTTTTCCAAGTCTTTTCACGCGAGCCCCGACTCCATCACGATCAGCCGCCTGGACGACGGCGCGCTCATCGAGGTCAATCGCGGATTTTTCGAGGCGTATGGATACACGAGAGAGGGAGTGATCGGCCGATCTGCCCTGCCGTCTGACCTTGGGGTCTGGGATGATGCGCGGGACAGGGAGACGGTTGGTGGCACTCTTGAAGAAGAAAGGGACGGTGACGGGCTTCGAGGCGAAGTTTCGACGGAAAAATGGGGAAATCCGATATGCGGTCCTTTCTTCCAGCCTGGTCGAGATCGAAGGTGAGAGATGCCTGCTCACGATATCCCGCGACACAACCGAGCACAGGTATATGCAGGAGGCCCTGCGCGAAAGCGAGGCGAGGTACCGCGAGATCTTCGAAAACACCTCGGACGGCATCTTCGTCGTCGAGGTGACTTCCGATCTGCGCTATCGCCTGGTGAGCTACAACCCCGCGCAGGAAAGGATGCTGGGGATCTCGGTGGCGGACGCCGTGGGCAGGTTCACCGAAGAATATCTTCCTCAAGAGTTCGCGGACAGGGTCAACGAAGACAACAGGCGGTGCATCGAAGGAGGGGTGCCCATGAGCTTCGAGGAGATGCTCGACCTTCCGATAGGCCGCAAGCACTATCATACGACACTCGTGCCGGTCCGGGACCAGGCCGGCAGAATTGCCCGGCTCATCGGTGTGTCACGAGACCTCACGGAGTTGAGGCGCGCGGAAGAACGGGAACGGGTCCACGAGCAGGAGCTTTTTCAGGCCTCGAAGCTCGCATCACTGGGCACTCTTGTTTCGGGAATTGCGCACGAGATCAACAATCCGAACAACTTCATTCGTCTCAACGTGCAGAACCTGAAGGAGTTCTGGCAGGACATGCGCCCGATTCTGGATCAAGCGGGTGCAACTGATGACAGCCTCTCTCTTCACAGCGTTCCGATTGAAACTGCCCGGGGAATGGTCGAAGACTCCCTCTCCGGCATCGAAGAAGGGTCGAAGCGCATCGAGAAGCTGTTGAAGAACCTTCGCGATTTTGCTCGGGGGGATGACGGCGAGCTGACTGAAGAGGTGGACGTGAACGCCGCAACGGATTCTGCAGTCCTGATGACTCGAAATCTGATCCAGAAATCGACAGATTCCTTCTCCATCCGCCGGGCCGCTGGCCTTCCAGCCGTTCGTGGGAATCAGCACCAGATCGAGCAAGTGGTCATAAACTTAGTAACAAACGCGTGTCAGGCACTCCCGTCCCGGGATAGAAAGATCGCTGTCAGAACGTCGCTCGAGGGCCACTGGATCGTCGTCGAGGTTGCGGACGAGGGGATGGGCATTCCCTCTGAGAATATTGCGAGGGTGACCGACCCCTTCTTCACGACCAAGCGGGCCAACGGAGGATCTGGGCTCGGGTTGGCGGTCACCTCGCGCATCGTCTCGAACCATGGAGGCACCATCAACTTCAGCTCGAAAGTCGGCGCCGGAACCCGGGTGAGCATCCGGCTTCCCACGGTAGGAGGACAACGATGAGCAGTCCCTATCCTTCCGAGCCGTTTCTCATCGTCGACGACGAGAAACGAGATCCGCGCGTCGGTGCGCACGACCCTGCGCCTTGCCGGTATCACGAACCTGGAAGAGTGCGAGGATGGGGACAAGGCTGGCACGTTCAGTCGGGCGCATTCCCTCGCGGCCGTCATCCTGGACCTGATGATGCCCGGCCTCTCTGGTATCGACCTGCTGTCCCTGATTCTCGAGCAGCGTCCTTGGTCTGAATCAGCCAGGTCGAGCGGGGTGCCGAAAGAAACACCCTTGATATCTCGGGGTCGAACTGTGATCCTGCCAGACTTTCGACTTCCTCCGCCGCCGCGGAGAACGGAAGCGCCCTTTTGTAGGAACGTTCGGAAGTCATTGCGTCCAGGGTATCCATGATGGAGAATATGCGCGCATGCAGTGGGATGCTGGTGCCGCGCAGGCCGTGGGGATAACCAGAACCGTCGAAACGCTCGTGGTGCGAGAGCACCACGTCGGTAGCGTGCACAAGGAACTCGATGTTGCGGACCATGGTGTACCCCATGACCGGATGTTTTTGGATGACGTGGCGTTCCTCCTGTGTCAGTGGACCTGGTTTCAGAAGGATGTTCTCGGGGACGCCGATTTTTCCCATATCGTGGAGGTAGGCGCCCCACTTCAAGTTCTTGAGCTCGAACTCGGAAAGATCGAGCATGGACCCCAGCTTCACGCTGTTCTGTGAGACTCTCGCGCAGTGTTCAGCTGTATCGTTGTCCTTGAGGTTCAGCGCCGCTACCAAAGCGAGCACTGTCTTGTCGTGGACCTCGTCGACGTGACGGGAAGAGTGGGACAGCTCTTCTGTCTTCATCCTCACGAGCGTTTCCAGCGCACGGGCGTGGCCTCTCAAATGCGCACGCGATTTCCATTCATCAATCGCCTTGTCCACGCGCTGCAGGAACTCACCGACCGTGAAGGGCTTGGTGATGAAGTCGACGGCGCCGCGACGGATGGCCTCGACGGCCGTGTGGATGTCACTACGTCCAGTCATAACGACGACCAACGGTGATTCGGGCCCATGTTCCTCGACGAGGGACAGCCCGGACCCGTCAGGGAGGTTCACGTCGATGAACAGAAGGTCGTAATGCTCCTGCTCCATGCGCTTCCGCGCCTCGGCCAGGCTCGATGCTGCTTCGCACTCAAGGCTCCGTATCTTCACCATGGCCGCGACCAACGCCTGGATCTGCGCCTGGTCTTCGACGACGAGTATCCTAGGCCGCAAGAAATTATCGCTTTGCATAAGCTTCATTTCGACTCCCTCGAAGTGATGCGCACAGACGCTCTTGGATCCGCCCCGCGATTGCCTCTACTGACACGACCTCGTGGGCGTTCCCGTTCTGCGCGACCTCCTTGTTCATTCCATAGATCACGGAGCTTTCCTTGTCCTGTGCGATGATGTACCCGCCCCTTTTGTGCAGCTCGCGCAGACCTTCCGCTCCGTCTTTGCCCATTCCTGTCATGATCACACCCACCGCCTGCGCCCCGTACTCCATCGCCACCGAGTGCATCAAGACGTCTACCGAGGGCCGGTGGCCGTTCACACCACCGTCCTGATTGAGCTCTACGTGCGGCTCCGCGCCGAAGCGGCTCACGGTCATGTGCCAGTTCCCCGGCGCGAGCAGCACCCGCCCGGGCAGAATGGCATCGCCATTTTCAGCCTCTTTCACACGCACCTGGCAGCAGCTGTCCAGCCTCTCGGCGAACGCCTTCGTGAACACCGGGGGCATGTGCTGCACCACGACCACTCCAACCGGCAGGTCCGCCGGCAGCCCGGTGAGCACAGTCTTCAGCGCCACCGGCCCTCCGGTGGAGGTTCCGATGGCCACCAGGGAGTAGCCGTCAGTCCAGTCGGATCGTGCGATCTGCGGCGGAACACTGGAAACCGGGCGCAGCGCTGACGCTTCACACTGCGCCGGCTGCGTCTGTTGTCCATGCACACCAATGCGCGCTGCGCCTTTCACCTTCTCCACCAACTCGCGGGCAATGGCGGGAATCCCTCCGGAAAGCGAGTTGGCCGGCTTCGAAACGAAGTCCACCGCGCCGAGCTCCAGCGCCTGCAGCGTCAGATTGGCTCCGCGCGCCGCATGCGCACTCAGCACAATGATGGGGGTCGGCCGCACCGCCATGATCTGGCGAATCGTCTCCAGCCCTCCCATGCCGGGCATCTCGATGTCCAGCGTAATGACATCGGGGACCTCCCGGGTGAGCTTCTGCAGCGCGAACTCCCCCTGGGCCGCGGTCGCCACCACGGAAATACCCTCATCAGCGCTCAGGATGTCTGTCGCGATCTTTCGCACGAGCGCCGAGTCGTCCACGACCATCACCCGGATCACGCCGCTGCCTCCTTCCTTCGCCGATAGATCGCGGCCTTCAACAGCGACGCGTACTGGAAAGCCCTGCTGAACCCGCTCAACGACTCGGAGTGTCCAATGAACAGGTAGCCGTCAGGCGCGATCGCTCGGGCAAAGATTCCATCCACCAGCTTGGTCTGCGTGGCCCTGTCGAAATAGATCATCACGTTGCGGCAGTAAATCACGTCGACGTTCTCCCCCGGCGCCGGATCGGCAAACAGGTTGTGAACCCGAAACTCCACCCGCCGCCGCGCTTCCTCGCATACCTGGTAGCCCCCGTCCCCCGAGGATCGGAAGTACCGGGCAAGGAGACCGGGAGGCACGAGCCGCAGCGCCCGCTCGTGGTAGATGCCCTGCCGCGCCCGCTCGATGACAGTGGTGCTGATGTCGGTACCGACGATCTGCACCTCGCGCGCGCTACAGGCTTTCGCGGCCTGGTCGGCCACGATGCGCAGCGTGTAAACCTCTTCCCCCGTGGAACATCCTGCGCTCCAGATCTTCACCGGCCTCCCTCGGCGGAACAGCTCGGGCAGCACTGTGTGCTCGAGTGCGGCGAAGTGATTGCCCTCGCGGAAGAAGTACGTTTCATTCGTGCTGACGGCGTCGATGAAGTGCGCCGTCTCTTCCCGCGGCGCCCTTCCCGAGGTCAGAAGCTCGTAGTACTCCTCGTAGGTGCTCAGCCTCAGCTGCACGAGACGTTTACGCAGGCGGTTGGACACCAGGATCTGCTTCCCCTCGCGCATGTGGATGCCCGTCTTTTCGTAGATGAGCGCGCGAAACCTCTGAAACGTCTCCTCCGCCAGTGTCGGAATGCCGAACCTCGCCAGCTGCGTGTCATGGGCGCTCATGCCCCCTCTCCTTTCCCTCGGATCGCCTGCAGCGTCCTCACCGAAATGGCGCCTGTCATGTTGTCGAAGGTCACAGAGCGGCCTGATGTCCCTCCCGTGTCCTCGAACACGATGGGGATGCGGCATCGGCTGAGAATGGCGCGCGAGGCAGCCACGTTCTGGTCACCGACGGACGCGATCCTCTCGCTGTCGAGCGCGAACATCTGCGCTCCGCCGATCACAAGCGCCTGCAAGGAGCCCGTCCGCCCGCCCTGACTGGCGACGCGCGCGACGAGCGCGGGAATAGCAGTGTCGGCGTACTTTCCCTCCGTGGTGTCCGAGCGGTGACGCTCAGGCAGCATGATGTGCGCCAACCCGCTCACCCGCTTCTCGGGGTCGCGCAGGATGATGCCCACGCAGGACCCGAGGATCGTCTTCAGGCGTCGATCGTCGCTGACCACGCCCATCTCCGCCATCTTCACCGTGACGGTCTGATCTACCATGACGCGCCCCCTTACCGCGCCGTCGCGACGGCGGCGAGCGCCGAGTGAGGCTTCGCCGAAAGGGCAGCCATGAGCCGCGTGAGCGACTGCGGTTCCAGGAACAACAGCTGGCGGCACACCACCTTCTGCATATCTCCGCCGTAGACAACCGCTTCGGTCAGCAGGATCTTCTCACCCGGCTGGTTGAAACGCGCAAGCACCGAGTCGACCACGGGCAGGCACATGTCGATGCTGATCTCGGGAACTTCGGCATGGACCATGAGGCCGTCTGCATCCGCGAAGGCGTTGATGAAGCAGCAGGCCAGGATATTGCCCACCTCGGAGAGCCCCGAGAGGTCCAGCTGAGCAAGCGCGGAGCTGGTGCCGGCAGGCCGGCCATGGAGCATGTCGTCTATGGCAAGCAGGTTCTTCTCAGGGAAGACAAGAAGTATGCCTCCTGTAATGTCGCCGCCCACACCGACATAGATGCCGCCCACTGTGGCCTCATCGCCTCCCATCAGCTCGGCCACGTCCCCCAGCGGGACCATCCGAGACTCGGGAAAGCTCACCTGGATTTCCTGACCCATGAGCTGCGAGAGGCTGATGGACGCCTGAATGGCGCCTGTGTTGTGCACCACCTCCAGCATCTTCCCCGCGTCCCCGGAAACCATGCGGGCGAGCTCCTCAATTGCAGGAGCAGCGGTGGCAGCGGCCGAATACTCCACGGCGGGAACTGGCTCCCTCTGGGGCCTGGCCGGCTCAGCCGACAGCTGGACGGGCTCCAGGGCGTCAGTCGAGTCAAACGCGGCGGCGCGCATCGTCACTGATTTGCCGCTGTCGTGGTGGTAGTACAAGCCGATGAGCGCTCCAACGTCCACGATCAGTGCAATCTTTCCGTTGCCCAGGATGGAGGCTCCTACCAGGCCTTCCACCTCCCGGTAATGCCGGCTCAGGCTCTTGATGACGACTTCGCGCGTTCCAAGTACCCTCTCTACTTCCAGACCGATCTTCTTTCCTTCGAGATCGACTACGACCACCGGCAGCTTTGTTTCCTTGTTCACAGGCGCCTGATCGCGGGCGTCCCTCAGTGCGGCGCCAAGGTTCACCAGCGCCAGCACCTCGTCACGCAGCATGATCACACGCCGAGCTCCGACGGTCCTCAGGATCGCGTCTTTTTCCTTGAGTATCTCACGAACAGTGGATAGCGGGATGGCAAAGATGGAGCCGTCCATCTCGACGAGGACAGCGGTGATGATGGCCATGGTGAGGGGAAGGGAAATGGTCACTGTGGTGCCCACCCCGACGGCGGAGCGTACGCGCACCGTCCCGCCCAGCTCCTCCACGGCGCGCTTCACTGCGTCCATGCCGACGCCGCGTCCCGAGATGTCGGTCACTTTTCGCGCGGTGCTGAATCCGGGAAGGAAGATGAAACCGAGGACCCGCTCCGTGCTGGCTGAAGCGACTTCCTCTTTCTTGATGAGGTCTCTCTCCAGAGCCTTGCGGAGAATGGCTTCGCGGTCGAGGCCGCGCCCGTCGTCCGACAGTTCCACGCAGATGTGGTCCCCGTCCTGATAGGCGCCGAGGCGGATCGTGCCCTGGGCGTTCTTGCCGTGTTTCACGCGCTCATCCGCAGGCTCCAGGCCATGATCCACGGCATTACGGACCAGGTGCACGAGCGGTTCCCCGATCCGGTCGATGACTTTCTTGTCGATCTCGGTTTCCTCGCCGAACAGGTCCAGAGCGATGCTCTTTCCGCTGGCCTTCGCGAGATCCCGCACCACCCTGCGGAATCTGTTGAACACGGTGGCTATGGGAAGCATGCGCGCCTTCATGATGCCGTCCTGCAGCTGATGGGTGATGGCCGACAACGCTTCCGTTTTTTCCTGCAGATCACGGAAGAAGCGCGTCTTTCCGTACTGTTCGCCCAGCTCCTGCGTGGTAACTATGAAGCCCGAGTTGTGCACCACGAGCTCACCGACGAGGTTCAGGAGCGCGTCCAGCTTCTGCACCGACACGCGCACCACCTCATCGGTCCTCGCGCCACGGGAGAACTGGCTGTGCGCTTCCCGGGCGGCCTGCGAAGCCGTCTCCTCGGTCTCCAGCGGCGGAACCACCTGGGCCCGGGTCACGGGTGCGATGAGGACCTGGTCGACCGCTACCTCGGATACGATCTCCTCAGCAGTGCGGCCTGTCTCCATGGTCACCTCGTAGACAAAGGGTCCATCCCCTTCGCGCAGCGCCTCAGGAGAAGGCTCCGCAGCCACGATCTTCCCGAGCCGCTCCAGGCGTGCCTTGACCAGGAACGACCGCAGGTAGGCCTCGCGCGGCTGCCCGTCGATGCGAATGGAAAGAGAACAAATGGAGGCAACATCGGCGGAAGCATGCACCGTGGAAGCAGGAACTTGCGTCGCCGCAGCCTGACTCGCCGGTGGCACTGCCTGCCTTGCTCCGGGACCTTCGTTTCGGGCGACCCTTGCCAGCATCTCCAGGAACTCCTCGACGCCCTCACCGTCTGCCTTGCCGGCTGCAAACGCGTCGATCATCCCCCTGCAGAGATCCAGACCTTTGAACAGGATCTCGCCCAGACCTTGGTTGTACGAAGTCTTTCCATCGCGAACATCCGAGAGGGAAGACTCAAGGTCATGGGCGACTTTCTGCAGGCGATCGAAGCCGATGAAGCCCGCGGAGCCCTTGAGTGTATGGATCGCCCGGAACAAGCCGTGCAGCGGCTCGGTATCGCGAGGGTTCTTCTCCAGCGCCAGGAGGCATTCTTCCCAGTCCCGAAGCTGATCACCCGCCTCTTCGTTGAACATCGCTATGTACTCTGCTTTGATTTCCATGGGGGTGTTGTTCCTTTGGTTGCCAGGCGGGTGCTATGCCTCGGACAGCATCGCGTCGAAGGATTCCGTTTCCTGGAGGGTTTCCTTCTCCTCAACTGCAATGCTGACCTCGATCGGACCGTACATGGTGATGAGCCCCAGAACGAGGGCCGGCTTGGGAATCAGGTGGACGCTCAGGTTGTCCCCTGCGGCGATGGCAGGGGTCGTGATGTTCAGCACGGAATCGTTTCCCTGGTTCAGAAGGGCTGTCGCATTGCCCGTGATCATGTTGGCCACTTCTCCGAGAGAGTCCAAAAACATGATCTTCCTCTGCTGCGGGGACTTGCCCTCCAGCAGCTTGTCCACCAGCCGATCCGCCAGCTTCCCGTCGAGGCTGTACACGATCTGGCCGGTCAGAAAACCGTAGATCCCGATGATGATCGAGACCCCGAAGGAAGGCTCCACCTTGGGCTTGTAGGACAGGTGCCCGCGGCGAACCTCGATTCCCGCTATCTGGTTCACGACCTTCATGGCCGCTTCGACGAACGGGTTGACGTGTCGCGCGTTGATCTTCATCATACAAGCGCCTTTTGAACCGCGGACAGGATCCGCTCGGAAGTGAACGGCTTCACCACGAAGTCCCGCACACCCACGGCAATCGAGTCCAGGAGCATCTTCTCCTGACCCAGCGCGGTGACCATGACGATTCGAGCGTTGGGATCCGCGGTCAGGATTTCCTTTGCCGCCTCCAGCCCGTCTTTCACCTTCATGGTGATGTCCATCGTTACAAGGTCGGGTTTGAGCTCCCCATACTTCGCCACCGCCTCTGCCCCGTTTGTAGCTTCGCCCACGACTTCGAATCCCTTGGGCTCCAGGGAATCTCTCACGACCATGCGCATGAAGTTCGCATCGTCGACCACCAGAACTCTCTTTGCCATGCTTCCTACTCCTTCAGCATCCTTGAACTGAGCCGGAAGCTGACGGCAGCTTCCGTGCCATGCCCGCAATTAGCAATTGGCGTGCCAACTATCAACATTGCTTGCAACTTATTTGGTTATATACACTTGCGTTTATTACTGCTGCTAAAGTGGGAGGGTCACCGCCAAACCCTGAGCCTGTAAATGGCTTGTCTTCAGGACAAAGTGCAAAAAGTCACAGGGAGATGCGTTGAAGGGCTCTGGACTGTCATTTCCCGGATTTGTCATTTTGTAATTGGCGTAGTGGGTGCACTGGAAACCTCGGAAAAGCGCGAAACTATGGGAGAGACCCCTATTGCCGAGCCGCGGCGGCCGCGCGGATCTGGAAATGTCTACCTCGCGTGAGTTATCGCACCTGCTGCCGTGGGCAGCCGTATCTGAAAAGTCGTTCCTTTGCCGGGCTCGCTGTCCACGCGGATGTTTCCGCCCGCCGCCTCGATGATGAGCTGCACCATCGAAAGTCCGAGCCCCGTACCTTCGCCTCTTCGCTTCGTCGTGAAGAAAGGCTCGAAAATCCGATCACGAGTGGCGAGATCCATTCCAATGCCCGGTGTCGCGTATCTCCAGCACGACCCGTGCTGATCCGCGCGCAGCCCCTTCGTCTTCCGTCCTTGTCGCGATCGTAATCGTCCCGCCGAGCGGCATTGCATCCCCAGCGTTCAGGACGAGGTTACGAACGACATGGTCGATCTGGTCAACCGAGATATCCACGTTCGGCTGAGCGGCGGCCAGCGAGAGACCAAGAGACTGACCTTTGCGCAGGTGCTGGCGGAGGCTGGGCTCCATCTCTCGAACAGTCCGATTCAAATCGACGCTCACATGCTCTTTGCGAGCGGAATTGCCCAGGTTGAAAAGCTGTTGCACCATTCGCTTCGCTTTGCCGACGGCCACGGCGATTTCTTTTGTGTACTCCCCTATCGTTTCCGACGCCCCCGACTCCTGGGCAATCATGTCCGCGAATCCAGAGACGACCGTGAGAGTATTGTTGAAGTCGTGCGCAAGCCCGGCGGCCATGTGGCCAACTGTGTCGAGCTTGCTTGTGCGCGCAAGTGCCTGTTCGAGTTTCTTGTGGCTTGTCACATCGACAAACCCTGCTTCGACGTAGCTGTCCTCCTGCAACTGCCGAAGGGAGCCCACAATGACAAAGTCTCTTCCAGCAGGGGTTTGACCTCGCAGCTCCTGGTCTCGAATCTCCCCGCGCTCCCGCAGCGCGCGGACCGCTCTCTCGCGCGACTCAACGTCCAGCAAGCCGAGAAAAGACATGAGCCGAGCTGCGGTCACCGAGTCGGCGCCCACGAAGCGATGGAACGCGTCGTTGCAGTAGCGAACCTGCAGCGTGTCTGGTTCGAGAACCGCGTAAGGAATTGGCAGATTGCGGATAAGCCGGCGGTATTCTCCCCGCGCCTGGTCGAGCAATTCGATGATCCCGTCGGCAGCGGCTGAGTCTGCAGATTCCGAGCCGGCAGTAATGAGGTCGGAGACGAGGTAGTCCCTGGCAAACCTCCCCTTCTGGGAGCCTGGGCGCGAAAGCGCTTTGCGGACTGCCCCGATGAGCCTGTCCCTGTCAACGGGCTTCACCAGGTAGTCGACGATGCCTGCCGCTGCTCCCTGAGCGTAGTCCTTGACCTGGGAGGAGGCGGTCACGACGATGATTGGAGGACTATTCTTGAGCGCGGCAGCCTGGCGAATGATCCGATGTCCCGAGACATACGGCATGTTCAGATCGAGAAGCATGAGGCTGAACGTCTCCGCGGACAGCAAGGCATCGACTTCCCTGCCGTGTGAACATGTCCTCAGGTTGTTGAAGCCGGCCGAAAGCAGGGCAATCCTCATCGCTGTGAGGGCTTGTGACTCGTCGTCGACAAGCAGAATCGGACAAGCAGGCGTTAATGTTTCCACGGTTGCTCGCAAGCAAGTCACATGCCAAGCGAGTTCCAATTCCTATTTCCTTACCTGTAAAACGATTAGAAAGCAAAGCTGAAGGGATCCATCGGTTCGACTTCGAGTCTGTCTACTGCAGCAGGGACGGCGTGCAAAATGTCACAGGGGTCGCCCTGCTGAAAGTTTCAAACTACACGCAGCGGCCGTCGATTCTACGGATGCGGTACCGTTCCTGTTCCGAGATTCTCCGCAGTTCTCAATCGGCAGCACTTGCACGTCTTTTCAGCTCGCAGTAATGGCAACGTCGATCACTCGCTCAAGGGAGAGGGATCGTCCTTCTGCGAAAATCGAGTCCTCCGTCGTTCCCAGATCAGCTCGTACAATCGTGACCATCCGGTCATACTCGGTCTGGAACAGCGTCGGGGTGGTCGACCAATCATGCCCCCAGGCCAGTCGCCAATGGGGCGCCTGGAAAACGGTCGCAACTGCACCGAGAATCGTGGCGGCCTGCTGGGGGCAATCTTGCGCTGCTCGAACGCCGGCAATGCCTGTGAGGCAGGCGCACAGGCATTGCCGGTCGAAAGGGGCGGCAGAAGCGCGCAGCAGGCTCACGCCTTCTTTGAAGCGCGCGAAGGCTTCGCTATAACTCTCTTCACGGAGAGAAATCAGACCCAGGGAAGTGATCTCGATCGGCTGCGAGAAGTCGCGGGCAACGTATGACCGCGTGCAGGCCTCGGTAAAAGCAGACCGCGCCGTGTCGAAATCGCCCTTCAGGAATGCGACCCCGCCCGTACAGCAAAGCATATAGTAGGTGACGAACAGATCCGGGGTGGTGCGAATCAGCTCGAGGCCTTCGGCGATCAACGCCTCGGCGCTCACGAGATCTCCTTTTTCGACAGCCATGAGCCCAAGCAGCGCCGAACTGGATGCCACCCTGCTTGCATTACCGGCCTTCCGGGCGAGTTCGCGTGCCTCGTGCGCAAGAGCGTCAGCGTCCCCTCCCCCAACATGGGTGAAAAAGGCCCTCCAGAACGTCGTGTGGACGAGCGCTGCCAGGTCGTCCGTTTCTCGCAAAATGCAGTTTGCCTCTTCGAAATAGGGCAGGACCTCATCTGGAGTGCGGGCAAGGTAGGAGCGCACGATCCCCGTCGTGCCCAGCGCGCGAGCAAGGCCCTTTTTGTCCCCGACCCGGCGCCACAGCGCCACACTCTGCTCTCCGGCGGCAGCGCTGGACTCGGCCTGCCAGGGGCTCAGGGTGCAACTGCAGAGCACCATGAGCGCCTTCGCGCGCCATTGGTCGATCCCCTGCACTTCCGCGGCACGAGACAGCGCATCCTGCAACCAGATCAGCGCGTCACGCCAGTGGCCGCAGTTAAACATGTACCGCTCGAGCGCGCTAACGATCCTCAAAGCGACTTCCACGGAGGCGCCGATAGACCACTCGACGGCCGACCGGATGTTCGGGTATTCCAGGTCGAGTTTCTTTGCACATCCTCTCGCTGCTGCTGTATCCATGCCCGGCCCTGCCTGCTCTGCGAGTCGCAGGTAATGCAGGGCGTGCCGGTTTCGGAATGTCGGCGATTCTCCGCTCTCCTGCAGGCGTTCCTGGGCAAACTCCCGAACCGCGACGAACATGGCAAACCTCGGCTCGCCGCCCTGCTCGACCTGACGCACCAGATTCTTCTCGACCAAAGAGCGCAGTCCCGCCAGGATGTCGTCATTCCCGGATTCTGCGCAGACATCAGCAGCCGCGTCGAGTGCGAAACCGTCAGAGAACACTGCCAGCCGTCTGAGAAGCCCCCCTTCAAGCGGCGCCAGGAGTCTGTAGCTCCACTCGATTGCATCCCGGAGGGCACGATGTCTCGCGGGCATGTCCCTCGGCCCTCCCGAAAGCAGGGTAGATCCGGTGTTTTCCAAGTGTGAGAGGAGCTCCTGTGGCGAGAGGAACCCAGCCCGCCCTGCCGCAAGCTCGATGGCCAGCGGAAATCCCTCCAGGCGGATGCAGAGTCGTGAGATAGCAGGTCCATTCGCTTCGGTCAAAGAGAACCCATTTCGACAGGCGCGAGCCCGATCGACAAAGAGGGCCACGGCTTCGTTCTCTTTGAGATCCTGGATTGTGTCATCGACCCTCGGAACGGGGAGCGGAAGCAGGAGGTACAGATTCTCAGCCCGCAACCGAAGGGGTTCCCGGCTTGTCGCCAGAACTTTGATCAATGGACACTGATCAATTGAGTCTTGCTAGATGATCCGCGGCCCCCAGAACGTGCTCGAAATTGTCCATCAGGAGCAACACTTTCCGGGGTCGCAGAAAATCCCGCACGAGATCTGCCGAGGCCGCGGACCCCGGAGGCCGGGGAACAGAAAACGCTTCCCCGATCGCAACGAGAACATCGTCGGCGGCGGTGAGAGGCACGAGATCGACGAAGGCGACCCCGTGAGGGAACAGCCTTGCCCCCATGCGGGCCGCTTCCACAGCCAATCGTGTCTTGCCGATCCCGGCAGGGCCGGTGAGGGTAAGCAGTCTCAGCCCGGGGCGGCGAATGGTTTCCAGGACCTCCTGGAGCTCGGTGCGACGTCCGATGAAATCCGTCGGTGGCGAGGGGAGGTTGACGAAAGCGGAGCTCGGCTCGAGTGACGAGTCCGGACCGGGACGCCGCGCGAGCAGACCCCCTGCAATTGAGCGTCGAAGCTCCTCGGTCTCCGCGTCGGGGACCGCTTCGACCTCTGAGGCAAGGATTTCCCGGCAACGCTCGTACTGGCGAAGGGCCTCTGCGCGCTTCCCGGAAATTGCCAGGGCTCTCATCAGCGCGCGATGGCCTTCTTCATCCGCCGGGTCGACCTTCAGCCATGAGCGTGCATAGGGGATTGCCAGGTCAAAGTCATTTGTGCCAAGCAGAAGGCTGGTGAGCTGACCGAGGATCCTTGTGTGGATCTGTCGGAGACGCTCTTCCTGAGATCTTTGCCAGGACTCGAAGCCAACCGCGTCCCTCAGGAAGAATCCCTCGAGAAAGTCCCCACGGAACAACCGCTCGATGGCTTTCAACGAGGAACGGGTCCGCTCAGATCCCTTGCGGTCAATTTCGAGCGCGTCGACCCAGAGGCCTCTTCGCGGCTGCAACGTAACGGTGTCCCCTTCGCTCCGAATCCATTCTTCGCCCACCGTCTGGCGAAGAATCGAGAGGCACTGCCGCAGTCCGGCTCGTCCTCGTTCCCGCCCCAGGCGGGGAAAGAGCAGCTCGGCCAGAGCGTCGCGCGAATGCCCGGCGCCGTTCACGGCCAGATAGGCAAGGAGCGCAAGGGGTTTCTTGTCCGTCAGGGTGATTGTTTCGCCATCCTTGGTGACAATGGGCGGTCCCAGGAATGAAAGTCTCAGGGCCGTCAATCGTTTCGCCCGTACCATTTTCGCCTGCTTGAGAAAGGAATATACCGAAAAATGCACAAATAGTCGCACAGCCGACAGGCTGACGAACGGCCGGCAGACGCTCAGCGAACGCCGAAGGCGCAGTCTGTTCACTCAGAGCGTTGCTCTCTGGAAAGCGACCGCTCGTGAAAGCGGTCCCGATATCCGAGGAGGCGTATGATGAATCGTTTTGTGATGGGGTTTCTGGCCGCTTTCGGCGCGGCTTCGGGATGCTTCCCCGCGCCTGCAAATGTCGTCTCCGACTGGGACGACAAGGCGTCATCCGCCATCGTTGATGGCGCACGAAAAGGGCCGGGAAGTGCCTGCGCTTACCTGGCCTACGTCACGGTGGCTATGTACGATATAGTCGCCTCGATCGACGGCAAGTTTCGACCGTTCTCCGTTTCCGTGACAGCGCCCAAGGGGGCATCAGAGGATGCCGCCGCAACCGTGGCGACGTATGAAGTACTGGTCCACTACTTCCCCCTTCAGCAGACAAGTCTGGATGCCGAAGAAATCTCTTCTCTTTCGGTTGTTCGCGACGGGCAATCGAGGGACGACGGCGTAAAGGTCGGAAGGGCTGTTGCGGAGGGGTGGATTGCGACACGGGCCGACGATGCCCTGGAGGCAAGAGTGCCATACGTGCAGGGGCATGGACCGGGAATCTGGGAACCCGTTCCAAACGTGCCCGCTCCGGTGCCGTCATGACTCCGCCTCCGGTGGAGCCGTGGTTCGCAAGCTTCCGGCGCTTTGCCCTCTCGAGCCCAGAACAGTTCTTCTCCGTACTGGAGCGCCCCTACGTCCTCGAGAGCGCTGAATGGGCTGCGGACTTCAATCTCACCAAGGATCACGGAGCGCCGAAGAGCGCCGTTCGCATGGTGCGGCAGACTGAAACCGGGCTGTTCTGGACGGATCCTTGTGCAGCGCAGTACATGCGGACGATTCGAGGTCTGATCGGCACAGCCAGGGCTGCTCGCCTCAGTGCGATGGCTTTTGTGACTCTCGCGGAGGCTTTTCCTGCGTCAGTGTCCGCCAAGCACACGTTCCGATTCTGGCGCCATTACGCCGCAATCCGAAACGCGGCGGAAACACATATCTCCGCCGCGACCACGCCCGATGTGCTCGCATACCTGGGCGGCGGGGCGACGAAAGAGGGAGAGGGTGCGGGATTCACACCAGGTACGGGGGTGGAAAACCCCGACGCGTATGCCTCGTCACGTGCGATCAGCCCTGAGGTGCTCGCATACCTGGGCAGAGAGGCGACGAAAGAGGGAAAGGGTGCGGGATTCACACCAGGTACAGGGGTGGAAAACCCCGACGCGTATGCCTCGTCACGTGCGATCAGCCCTGAGGTGCTCGCATACCTGGGCAGAGAAGCGGCCGCCGCCGCGGCGGGCCAATAATCCAACTCGTGAGGAGGCTTATATGCCAAACAGACTTTTTTCGATCACTCGTTTTCTGCTTGTCGTGCTCGCTTTTGCAGTGGGCGCAGGGGTTATGCAACTCTCAGCCCAATCAACAACGCCAGACCATGGAGCCATCTTCGGCATCTGGTTGACGAGAGATCCCGGGGGTGTCAACATGCTGCGGGTTGTCGCGGAATCCGCAGACAGCTCACATAGCGGAATCGAACGCCTCCGAGAGCCGTTTGCGAGTGTCTTCCGCTGCTCGATCGAGAACTCCTGGTCCGATCGTGGCTTCCGCTACTATTCCGTAGTCAGTGTCTCACGCTTGATCGAGAGCGCGATGCTGAGCTTCACGCACTATCTCCTTCGACTGAGTCAGGACGACCAGACGCTCGAAATCGTGCGGTCCTCAGCAAAACGATTTAGCCGGTCCTTTGCCGCTGATCCTCAGGATGGTGACCCCGTGACGTATCACCGCCTGAGTTTGACGGGCTATTAGGGCCGCCGCGCATGGCCGGCAGTTCTCAACCGAAAGCCGTTGGAGCCGGTCCAGCGCGCGGCGCCCAGCATGGCGCGACTATTGCCATGAAGGAAAATCTCCCGCACGATTTTTTTCAGGAAACTGAGAATATCCTTAGGAAGCGTCAGAAAATAACTGGACGAAATTGCCTACGTGGTATATCATGTGCATGTGGATGTCGAGCCTTTGAGGACCAAGTACAAAGCCTTGGCTCCGGTTCTCAGTGAACGCGCGCGGCGCATCTGGGCAGCCACCGAAGCCCGCCAGGCGGGCCGTGGAGGTATTACCCTCGTGGCACGCGCGACGGGGATCTCATACTCCACGGTTGTGCGAGGCCTCAAGGATCTGGAATCAGAAGAAGTTGCGCCGCCTGATCGAGTTCGCCGGGCAGGGGGAGGGCGCAAGAAGACACTTCAGAAGGATCCGACTCTGGTGAACGACCTGGAGAACTTGGTCGAGCCCGCTGTCTCTGGAGATCCACAGTCACCTCTGCGCTGGACATCCAGGAGTGTGAGGACCCTCTCGGAGGCACTTCGTGGCATGGGGCATGTCGCCAGCCACCAGTTGGTGGCAGAGTTGTTATGCTCCGCAGGCTACAGCCTGCAGAGCAATCGCAAGGGCCGCGAGGGACCCAACCATCCCGATCGGGACGGGCAGTTTCGCTACATCAATCGGCGGGTTCGAGCTTTCCAAGCCGAGGAGCAGCCGGTGATCTCCGTAGACACGAAGAAGAAGGAGCTGGTGGGAGACTTCAAAAACGCTGGGAAACAGTGGAGGCCGAAGAAGAGCCCCCACGTTGTTCGGGTTCACGACTTCATCATTCCCGAGAAAGGAAAGGCGATCCCCTACGGAGTCTACGACCTGACACGCAACGCGGGGTGGGTCAGTGTGGGCATCGACCACGACACCGCGAGTTTCGCAGTCCGCACCATCGGCCGCTGGTGGCGTAAGATGGGACGACCCGCATACCCGCACGCCAGATCTCTTCTCATCACTGCGGATGCTGGAGGAAGTAACGGCTCACGTGTTCGGCTGTGGAAGTGGGAATTGCAGCAACTGGCCACTCGCACGGGGCTCTCGATCGCGGTCTGCCACTTTCCTCCGGGGACGAGCAAGTGGAACAAGATTGAACACCGGCTCTTCTCGTACATCAGCAGCAACTGGCGCGGGCAGCCTCTGACAAGCTTGGCCGTGATCGTCAGTCTGATCGCCTCAACAAGAACCGTAACGGGTCTACGTGTTCGTAGCGAGCTCGACACAGGTCCTTATCCGGACGGCCAGACTGTCTCCGACGAGCAGCTTCTTGAAGTGAATCTCACGCGACATCGTTTCCATGGTGACTGGAACTACACGATTCATCCAAGGAAGACAGTCAAGTAATTAGTTCAGTTATTGTTTGACACTTCCTTAGGCACGTCGATGCAGACCTCACAGGCGGCGCGTGGGGTCACCAAATTACAGGTGGATTGGCTCCAGGACCTCGTTTTGTTGGAGCGCGTCGTGCCAGACATCACGAAACACGAATTCCGCTGTCCGGCGGCGGCGAATTGGACAAATCAATTTGAAAGGAGAACACACCAGATGCCCTTGTTTCTAGATATTCACCAGCATGTGCCTGGATTGACGGCCGAGGCAGTCGCCGGTGCACACGCGAAAGACCTTGAGACTCAGGCGAGGTACGGCGTTAAGTATCTGAAATATTGGTTTGATGAAGGCACAGGCAAAGTCTTTTGTCTGGTGCAGGCGCCGACCAAGGAGGCGGCAGCGGCAGTCCATCGGGAGGCTCACGGTCTCGTCGCAGACGAGATTGTCGAGGTAAAGGAGGGCGCGTAGGACTTGTGGTCAATTTGGCTTCTGCCAGCGCCGGCTGGCAGAGCCGTTTTGGCGATTAACGATTTCAAATATATTCTTAGGAAGACCGCTTTCCCGTACAAGAAATCGATAGCAAAGTCAGGGATGTCTACCTCGAGATTCCAAATCAGCAACGGCAATTTTGCTCAGTCTATGAACCATTTGGTCAAGGTGCGTGCAAATAATAGGAACCCCAAGGAACTTACAAAACTGTTGGCCCAGGATCGCGGGGGAGATGCCGTGGCGCTTTTCATGAAGTACGTCGGGACACCGGCCGAGCAGATCGAAGGCATGCTCATGCCCCCGTGTGGCCAGGGCTGGCAGCAATAGGGCATACACTCGCCCACGATCATACCGCCATCGTGGGAGACAGCGCGGCTGTGCCTTCGAGCGGGTCGCGCACATCAAAGCGCGCACGCTGGTGATGGGCGGCAGTGCAAGCTATCCCTTCATGCTGGAGACCGCTCGAACCCTGAGCAAGGCGATACCTGGCGCACAGCTCCGCATCCTGGAGGGACAGAAGCACGAGGTAAGCGCGGAGGTCCAGGCGCCGCGTACTCGCGGAGTTCTTTTCGGGATAGCCCACGAGGTTCTAGAATCCAACTGGCTTGAGCTGGGCGGGAGATCTGGGGCACAGGTCATCTTGTTGACCCGGGCAGTGAGTAGCAGAGAGACACCGGCCGACTTGGACCGGGCCCGTTTTCCCGAACCGTTGGGTCGGATGTTCGAGGCATCTCTGGGGCAGGGCCGACGTAGGCCTTTTCCTATCGACGGAGAATCTGAAAAAGCTACCCTCTACCCAAGGAGCAGAGACTCAAAGGGCACCGCGATGATTCGCGAGCTGACCGGGTGCGTCTCGACACAAGCGCAAGCGAGCACCCCGAGGCGAGCCTCTGGATGCAGTTCCAGAAAACTCTCGAGCCCGCGCAAATCGCCTCCCACCGGCCTCGTTGTCGACTTCACTTCTATCGGGAGAATCCTGCGGCCTGCCTCGATGATGAAATCCACCTCATGGCCGGCGGAGGTGCGCCACGTACTCAATTCCGGGCGCGGATCGCGTCCCGCGGCCCACGCCCTCAACTGGTGACCGACCCACGCCTCCAGCCAGGCGCCCCAAAGCCTGCCTTCTGCGAGGTCATGCTTCTCGCGGTACCCTGCCAGATGGGCAGCCAGGCCGGAGTCCGCCCAGAGCAGGCGCGGGCTTTTCGCGAGCCGCTTGCCCCTGTTCACGGTGAACGCCGGCAGCTTCCAGACGAGGAAGGAGACTTCCATGAGCGACAGGTAGCGTGCCGCGGTGCTGGGCGGGATGCCCGCATCCTGGGCAAGTTGCGCGACATTCAGCAGTGACGCGTTACGCAGGCCGGCAGCCTGCATGAATCGTCGGAATGAGACGAGATCCTCAATCGCCGACAGCAGTCGCAGATCTCGCTCGATGTATGTGCCGATGTACCCTTCGAACCAGCGCCCGCGGGTGGAGGCGTTTTCCGTGAGAGCGGCTACAGGGAATCCGCCGCGAAACACTGCTTCTGCAAGGGGATGTCGAACCCGGTGTTTCTGCGCGCCCCCAAGTCGCGTAAGAAGATCCGCTGCAGACTCCGCCGCAACAGCAGAATCCAGAGCTGACCCAAGCGGCACCCTCTCGAGCTCGGACCACGTGAAGGGCAGGATCTCCAGATACACCGCCCGCCCCGCGAGGGACTCCGAGACCTGCCGCATGAGCAAGGGATTGGCCGAGCCTGTGCACAGGAATCGCCCTGGAGTTCGCTTCCGGTCCACTTCCAGCTTGATAGCCGACAGCAGGTTCGGCGCCCGCTGGATTTCGTCTATCGTGATCAGCTCCGCCCCCATGAGGAGGGCCGAGGGGTCGCGGACCGCCAGGTCCAGGTTCGCAAAATCGTCCAGGGAGATGTACTTCCTGGTCGACCCGATCTCAGGGGACTGAACGAGCGTCGTTTTTCCCGTCTGCCGTGCGCCCACGAGGACAACGACCGGAAACTCCGTCAGCACTTGGCCGAGCCGTGCCCCTTGAAGGCGAGAGAGGACGTCATGCGAATCAGCCACGAAGTGGAGGATATTCAACCATCACACGGTTGTCAAGCAGACCTCCCCCTCCCTTTCCCTTTCTTCTCCCGGCCGGATCCGCCAGCCGCGCACGGCAGCTGGCCGCAGGCGGCAAGTTGCCGTGCAAGCTATGCCACTCGCTCGAAGACAATGCGGTAGTGCTCGAGGAGTTGCCGCTCGAAGCAGACGCGGTTGGGATTGATCGAAAGGAAATCCGCGTAGCGGCGGAGCGTTCCATCAAACAGGTGCCGGAGGACGACGGAACCGTAAGCCAGGTATTTCGCGAGATCGACACGCTTGAACGCGGCCAGCCATCGATCGAGAGTCTCGATGTAGTCGAGTCGGCCGCTCTCAGCCGAGACCATGGCAAAACCGGGAGCGGCGCAGGAGAGAATCTGATCGAGCCCGGTCGGCAGCCACGACCCTGGATTGCCCCACGCCATGAGGGCGAGGGCGTAGCTGTCCGAATCTCGAGGGGCATCGAGGCGTATGTCTTCGTGCGGGATCATCCGCGGCCCAAAGACCATAGTCTGCAGGAAGAAACGGCGACCGACCGGGATGAGCGTCGTGGCATTTCTGAAAAAGTCGTGATAGATGGCCGGCTGCCGGCCGTCCTGACACTCGTCTACAGAGCAGAAATGCTCGAACGCTCCCAGGCTCGCGATCCCGTCGAACTGGCCGAGCTCCGAACCGTCGATCCTCCGACAGTCCCGTTCGTAGACCTCGAACCCCATGCGGTTGCACGATGCGACCTGAAGCGAGGAGAGTGTCACGCCGACGCAGGAGATTCCGCGGCTCCTGGCATAGGCGAGGAGTCCCCCCCACCCGCAGCCCAGATCGATGAGCCGGTCTCCCTCCCCCAGACCCAGGGCGCTCACCACGCGCTCATGCTTTCGCCGCTGAGCCTCCGCGAGCGAAAGAGAGAAGTCACCGCCGAAAAGCGCCCCGCTGTAGTCGCCCGTAGCGCCGAGGCTGCGCCTGAAGATGTAGTCAAGAGGGCTGTAGATCTGCTCGACCTCTTTTTTTCCCGCCATTCATCCGCTCCGCCCCAGTATGGCACCAGAGAGCCAGCTTGCCGGCCCGCCACTCATGTATTACTTTCCGGAAAGAATGAGCATGCAGACAGTGGCGCTGGTCGGCGGCACCGGAAACCTCGGCGGCCTTACACTCCGCGCCTTGCTCGCCCGCGGCAAGTCCGTACGGGCGATCGTTCGCCCCGGCAGCGACATCTCCCAGCTCCCCCGGGAACACGTCGAGGTGGTGAGGGGCGACATGCTCGACCCCTCGTCCCTGGCGCCTGCAATGGAAGGGGTTTCAGCCCTGGTCACCACCGCGATCGGGTATTCACGGCGTCGCGAGGGCGACTCCCTGCGCACGGATACGGAGGGGAACCGCAACCTCGTGGACGCTGCCAGGAAAGCCGGGGTTCCCCGCTTCGTCTTCTTGAGCATCCTTGCCTGCGACCAGGCGCGCGACGTTCCTCACTTCTGGGCGAAAAAGTTGACCGAAGACCACCTGCAGGAGCAGGGGGTCCCCTTCGTCGCGCTCCGTCCGGGAGCGTTCCTCGGCGGACCGTGGTTGAAAGCCCAGCTCGAAAAGGGACAGCTCATGGGGATGACCGGACCCGCTGTGCGGATAACGTTCATCTCCACGAGCGACGTCTCACGGGCGTTGGCGCTGGCTGTCGACGAGCCGCGCGCGCTGGGCAAGCGCATCGATCTCGGCGGCGACCGACCCTTGTCGAGCGCTGAGCTGGCGGAAATGCTCGGACGGCTCATGGGTCGCTCACTGCAGCCGGTGATGATGCCCTTCCGCGGCGACGACATGGAGGCGATGGTGCGGTTCTTCCAGACGGGGAAATACGTGGCGGATACCCGTGTCCAGGCCGAGCTCTTCGGCCCGGTCCCCAAGATGGAGGAGGCGGCGCGAAAGATCCTGGCGGACCTCGGCCTCCTTGCTCCAGCCTGAGGAACGCAAGCCGTGAGTCGTCCAATCAAAACCTTACGAGCGTGTCTACATCGACCGGAAGACCCGTCCTGATTGACTTGTTGGCGGCGATTCCGGTGAGGACGGACCATGCGCCGTCCACGTGCGAGGCGGCACGGTTCAACGGGTCCGGCCTCGCTGTCCCGAAAATGTCCTCCAGGAGCATCACGTCTCGACCTCCGTGCCCGCCCTGCCCAGCGGCGGCCTCAACCTCGTACGGCGGAGCGAAGTGTGGACGCACAAGGATCCGCGCCGTCATGGAAGGCGCGGCAATTTCTCTTTCACCGGCGGCGTCGACGTACTTCCTTTCAACGACCTCCGCTTCGAGCCTGCCCCTGGTGCCGGTGAAGCTCACCCGGTATCCCTCCCACGAGGAGTATGCCACCAGCGAATAGCTCATCATGACCCCGCTCGCATACCGCACGAGCACCGCCATGGTGTCCTCGATGCTGATCCCGTCCGCAAAGACGCTCTGGTCACGGAGGTACCCGTCATCCTTTTCCGCCTCGAGGTACATTGCCTTTCTCTCGGCGTCCGCGCTCAGATCGAGCGCGAAAGGGTCCCCCGCGGCGTTCGCAGAACCGTAGGCACGAGAGTAGAACCTCGTGACGCCGCGCTTCTCGGCGTTCTCCCTTCCGTAAAACATCAGGTCCCCGAATGCATGGACCGTTTTCGGCCGTGATGCGATCCAGAAGTTCACGAGGTCGAAGTGATGGGTCGCCTTGTGGACCAGGAGGCCGCCGCTGTTACGCCTGTCCCGGTGCCAGCGCCGGAAATAGTCGGCCCCATGAAGGGTGTCCAGGTTCCACTCGAAGTGGAGGGCGGTTACCTCGCCAATTGCGCCGTCGCGGATGAGCTCGCGAAGCTTCGCGTTGTGGGGGGCATAGCGATAGTTGAGCGTTACGCGAAGGGTCCGTCCCGTCCGCGCAACCGCGTCCAGGATGGCCTGGCATCTCGTTTCATCCACCGTCATGGGTTTCTCGCAGATCACGTCGCATCCCAGCTCCATGGCGCGGAGGATATAGCGGTCATGAGTCCGGTCGATCGACGTGACAATCACCACCTCGGGTTTCTCCCGTGCCACCATTTCGTCGAACTGGCCGACCCCGTAGACGGGCACCGGGTCGAGGCTGAACTTTTCCCGCAGCCTTCGATTGGCGTATTCCATGCGCGTGCGGTTCACGTCGCAGAATGCAACGAGCCGGTTCGCGGCTCTGTAGTCCCCCGCAATCGCCTCGTAGAAGAAAGGCGCCCTGCCGCCGGTCCCCACCTGCGCGAAGCGTTTTCTTTCCCCCATGTGTATCCTCCTTCGACAAGCTTCCCTTTTCTTTCCTTGACACCAAATCAGGGAAGGCCATATCCTATGAGTGTGACGGTGCGCTCGCAGGTCCTGCAAGGTAAGCGCTTACCACGTGACGTGCCAGTGAGAAAGGTCCACAGACGCAGCGCGGATGCTGCCGCCGGCTGGCTCTTCATTCTGGCAAGCCTTGTCGGTTTTCTCGGGTTCTACGCCCTCCCGCTCGTCAGGAACCTGGCCATCAGCTTCACCCGGTGGAACATGCTCTCCCCGGCGCATCCCGTAGGACTGGGCAACTACGCGCGTGTCCTCCATGACCCGCTTTTCTGGAACTCCTTGAAAGTAACGGTGGAGTACGTGCTTTTCAACATCCCCCTCCAGACCGTCTTCGCGCTGTTTCTCGCCGTCGTTATGGCTCGCATGACCCGCTCCATCGTCGTGCGCGGGATCCTCATTCTCCCCTATCTCATCCCCCCCGTCGTCGTGGGGCTCGTGTGGCTGCTCATGCTGAACCCGACCCTGGGGATCATCGACATCCTCCTGCGCCTGCTCGGGCTGCCCCGGCAGCCGTTCCTCGGCTCCGCCATCCAGGCCATGCCGTCGATTGCGGGCATCAACAACTGGGAGTACACGGGGTTCAACGCCATCCTCTTCTATGCCGGCCTGCAGACGGTGCCGGAAAGCCTCTACGAGGCCGCCTCCCTGGACGGCGCCAGCGAATGGAGGATGTTCTGGACCATCAGCCTGCCGCTTCTGCGCCCGGTGACGGCGTTCGTCGTCATCACATCGATCATCGGCTCTTTCCAGGTGTTCGACACTATCGCGGTAACGACGATGGGTGGCCCGATCAACGCAACGCGGGTGGTGGTATGGTACATCTACGAGCAGGCCTTCCGGCAGTTCAGCATGGGGTATGGGGCTGCAATCGCCACCGTCCTCTTCATCGTGCTCGCGGCCATCTCGCTGGTTCAGTTCAGGTTGTTTCGGGCGGGAAGCTCGGAGCTGCAGTAGCAGGATGAGCTCATGAGAGGAAGGCCGCGTGAATGAGACGAGGCTCGCAGGGTTGAAGGGCCGAACCGCAGGAACCGGCGCCCTGCGGCTGGCCGCGTGGATAGCGCTGATCCTGATCCTGGCCGTGACGCTCCTTCCTATCTGGTGGGTGCTGCGGGTCGCCCTGACCACCTCCTCGCTCCTGTTTTCCGACTGGAGCCGCTTCCTCCCCGCGGGACCCACCCTGGCCAATTTCGGCCGCGTTCTCGGGCTGATGGGAGAGACCGCGGCCATTGCCGCCGGCGGCTCGGGGCAGACCTTCCATTTCCTGCTCGCCATGCGCAACTCAATCCTGTTTACCGGGATGATCCTCTGCGGACAGCTCGCTTTCGGAGCGCTGGCGGCCTACGCCTTTGCGCGCCTGCGGTTTGCCGGGAGAGACGCCGTGTTCTTCCTCTTCGTGACCGGCCTCATGGTCCCCGGCGTGGTGACGCTGATCCCGAACTTCGTCCTGATCCATTCGCTGGGGTGGCTCAATTCGTTTCAGGGGATGGCGGCTCCGTATTTTCTGATGGCCCCGTTCTCCGTCTTTTTCCTTCGACAGTTCATGATCACGATCCCGCGAGAGCTGGAAGAAGCGGCAATCCTCGACGGCTCCGGGAGGCTGCGCATCCTTGCCCGGATCATCCTCCCCGTGAGCCAGCCCGCCGTCATCACCCTTGCAATCGTTGTCTTCTTTTCCACGTGGAACACGTTTCTCTGGCCATACCTTGTCGGCACCACGGAGAACGTGCGCGTGCTCACCGCGGCCCTGGTCACCTTCCAGGCCCAGACTCCGCAGGGTTCTCCGGACTGGACGGGCCTGATGGCAGGAACTGCCCTCGGAATGATCCCGCCGATAATCATTCTGCTTCTCGCGGGGCGAAGAGTGGTCGAGTCCCTTCAGTTCAGCGGCTTGAGATAGAGGCGGGCCCGCGCGCGTCGCGCGGGCCCCCGACTGTCTTTATTGGGCGAACAGGGCATTCACCTGGTCATTGGCGGGCACAAGCGCGTCCTGCGCGGTCTGCTGCCCCGTGAAAACGGCCTGGAGAGCCGGCCTCATGATGCTGTCTACCTGCGGGCCATGTTCCGTGATCAGGAAGGGATAGGTGACCCCCGGCGTCTTTGCCTCATTCAGGAAGGGCTGAGGATTGACTCCCAACTGCTCCCGCTGCGTGTCGACTGACCTCTGCGCTCCCGCCGGTACAGCCGGGTAGATGACGCCGTATTTGCCGACTGTCTCCTGCGCTGCCGGAGTCGCCATGAACTTCATCCACTGCCAGGCCGCCTCCTGGTTCTTGGAGCCGACCCAGATGGAGTCCGCAAGGCCGTCGATCATGCTCTTTCTCCCCGCCGGACCCACCGGCAGGGGCGCAATTCCCACCTTGAACTTCGCATTCTGGACGTCCCACTTGATCATCCAGTCACCGTCCACCATGCAGGCAACCTTGCCGGAGACCAGGAGGCTCTGCGGCCCTGTCTGCGGGATGTCCGCAAATGCCGGTGAGAAGCCGTTCTTCAGGCTGAGGTCCGCGTATCACTGGATGGTCTTGATGAGCCGCTGGTCATCATAGTTGTAGTGGGTCCCCCAGACGGGGGCATTCGTGTACCACCACCCCGTGGACACCGCGAAGCTGGTCCACTGGGGGTGGCCCGCCGCGCTCGCCCCTTCCACGTAGGAAGCCAGGAACCCGTACTGGGAGACAGAGCTCTTGTCGAAGCTCGGGCTCAGCCCGTTGTTCCCGCTGCCGTCCAGCGTGAGCCGGGCAATCACCTTCTGGAACGTTCCCCCGTCCTCAGGGTTCCAGGTGAGGTTGTTCATCTCCCGAGCCGAGATCCCCGCTTTTTTCAGCATTTCCGTGTTGTACATGAGGGCTTCGGTGTCCCAGTCCTTCGGAAGCCCGTACCTCTTCCCGTTGTGGGTCCAGAGGTCGGCGAGCGTCGGGAAGTAGATCCCTGTGGGCACGTGATCCCTTTGCACCAGCGGCTCGATGTCGACGATCTGGTTGTTCGCCGAGAAAACCGGATAGTAGAAAAGGTGGTCGGTGAACACGTCAGGGGCCGTTCCCGCCACGAGCTCGGTCTGCAGCTTCGGCCAGTAGTTCGGCCAGCCGTCCTGCTCGAACTTGATGACGATGTCCGGATGGGCCCTGTGGAATGCGTCCGCTACCGCCTGATACTGGGGAATCTGGCTGGCGTCCCAGAGCGCGTAGCGCAGCACCGTGGGATCCGCGCCGAACGCTCCAGCCGAAGCGGCAAGGGACAGGAAAAGGACAAAGCACGTCGATTTCATACTTATCCTCCTCTGTCGTGAGAATCTCTTGTCTTCTCTAGAGAGAGTCTCTTTTTCCATGGTAAGCGCTTACCACAAAATAGTCAAGTTCTTTCCTTCAGCTCGTTTCCCTCATGACAAGCCGGGCGTCGATGGAGCGCCGAATGGGCTCGGATGACCGAAAGCCGTCCCGGCGAAGATCCAGGAAGGCCTTTGCGGCCAGGTGGCCGACGGTCTTCATGCGCAGGTCCACGGCCGTGAGACGAGGCCGGGAGAGCTCCGACACGAACGTGTTGTCGACGCTGATGACGGCGATGTCCTCGGGCACTCTCGCTCCGAAGGCCAGCGCTCCCTGGACCACTCCCAGGGCAATCAGGTCGTTGCCCGCCAGCACGGCCTGGGGAGCCTTCCTGCCCCTGAGCAGATCGGTAATAAGGGCCGCTGAATCATGGACCGCCCCCGGACTGTTGGGCCGCTTTACGCGCGCCACCATCTGGTCCGAGTCCGCGAGACCGTGGGTGCGCGCAAACTGCCGGAAGAGCCGCTCCTTGAGCTCGAAGGAGTAGTTCGCGCCGCCCCGAAAGAGCGCGATCCGCCGCTTGTCCGTTTCCACGAAGCGCTCGAGGGCCTCCCGGAGTCCCGGCTCCTGGGCGCATCGCACGACATGGTATGGCGAGTCCTGCGCTAGGTGCTCGTTGACGAGGATGATGGGCACGTGAAGGCTCAGCTGCTCGTCGAGATAGTGGTTGCGCCGCGTATTCACCGAGGGTCCCTCGACCACGATGATGGCGTCCACCCTCCACTGGATGAGCCCCCGGACGGCTTCGCGTTCCAGCTCGGGCGTGTCGTAGCTGCAGCTCAGATGGACGAACACCCCGTGACGCGCAAGGGCACCGATGATGGCGTCCACCACTTCCGTATGGTAGGGATTGGAGAGGAAAGGGACAATGATGCCCACCGAGTCGGTGGTGGCCTTCATCAAGCCGCGGGCAAAGACGTTCGGCTTGTAGCCCAGCTTCTTGATTGCCTGTTCCACCTTGCGCCTGGTGCCGGCGCTGACGGGATGGCCGTCATTGTTGATGACACGGGAGACCGTGGCCGTGGAGACGCCGGCCGCCCTGGCCACATCATCTATTCTTTTGCCCATCGCTCTCCCCGGGGAGGCTACGCCAATCCCGGTGGAATGGCAAGGGGCTTGACACCGAAGGTAAGCGCTTACCACATTGAAAAAGGCCGCGCTTGACGGCGGCCGGGAGGTGAGCCAATGGAATACCGCAACCTCGGGAAAACCGGTCTCCGCGTGAGCGAGCTGTGCCTGGGGGCCATGACCCTGGGACGGGAAGCCTCGGAAAGCGAAAGCTTCGAGATCCTGGATGGCTTCGCCGAGGCCGGCGGCAACTTCATCGACACGGCGAACGTGTACGCGGGAGGCGCCTCCGAAGAGGTGGTCGGAAAATGGCTCTCGCGGCGCCGCCGGGAGGATTTCGTGATCGCAACAAAAGTCTGCTTTTCGATGGGCTCCGGTCCCAACGACGTGGGCCTGAGCAGGAAGCATATCATGAGCGCGGTCCGCGAAAGTCTGCGCCGCATCGGGACCGACTACATCGACCTCTACCAGGTCCATGCGTGGGATCCAGCCACCCCGCTCGAGGAGACGCTGGGCGCGCTGAATGACCTGGTCCGCAGCGGCCTGGTTCGCTACATCGGGGCGAGTAATTTCCGGGGCTGGCAGCTGCAGAAGGCGCTCGACGTGTCGCGCCAGAGCGGATGGAACCTCTTCTGCAGCCTTCAGCCCCAGTACAACCTCATGTGCCGCGCCACGGAATACGAGCTGATCCCCCTCTGCCGCGCCGAAGGTCTCGGGGTGATGCCGTGGAGCCCGTTGCGCGGAGGTTGGCTCTCCGGTCGATACCGCCGCGGGATGGACAAGCCGCCGGAGGGGTCGCGGGTCGCCATGGCGGAGAAGATGGGCTGGAGTGAGAACTGGAGCCGCTACAACAACGAGCATACCTGGAAGCTGATCGACGAGCTCGTCTCCGTTGCAAGGGCCGTGGGAAAAACGCCCGGGCAGACGGCGCTCCGTTGGGTGATGCAAAGGCCCGGCGTGACCGCTCCCATCATCGGCGCCCGTTCCCCTGCCCAGCTGGCGGAGAATCTGGGAACAACCGGCTGGGCGTTGAACGCCGAGCATGTCGGGTGCCTGGACGCCGCAAGCGCAACCGTGGTTTCCTATCCGTACGATGATGCGGCAGAGAAGCAGCAGCGGGCGGGCCGGGCATAGCCGTCATGGATAAGATAACCTTCCTCGGGGCAGGCAGCACCATTTTCGCACGGAACGTCCTGGGGGACTGCATGCTCACCCCTTCCCTTCAGAGATTCGAGTATGCGCTTTTCGATATTGACCAGGTCCGCCTGGCCGACTCCACGGCAATGCTGGAAGCGATCAACCGCAACGTCAACGATTGCCGCGCCAGGATAGTCCCCTACTCCGACAGGCGCGCTGCCCTGGCCGGCGCGAAGTTCGTCGTGAACGCAGTGCAGGTGGGGGGATATGAGCCGTCCACCGTCATCGATTTCGAGATCCCGAGGAAGTACGGGCTGCGCCAGACCATCGGGGACACGCTTGGAATCGGAGGGATTTTTCGCGCCCTGCGCACCATTCCTGTTGTTCTGGACTTTGCGCGCGATATGAGGGATGTGTGTCCGGACGCGCTTTTCCTGAACTACTCCAACCCCATGGCCATGCTCACCGGAGCCCTCCTCCTGCACGGCGGAGTTCGCGCGGTGGGGTTGTGCCACAGCGTCCAGGTGTGCGTCCCGCACCTTTTCCGGGACCTTGGCATGGACCCCTCCGGCGTCGAGTCACAGATCGCCGGGATCAACCATATGGCGTGGCTTCTGAAGGTGGAGAAAGACGGTGTTGACCTCTACCCCGAGGTGAAGAGGCGGGCGGGCAGCGCGGCCCACTCCCCATGCGGACATGGTGCGATACGAGATCATGCGGAGGTTCGGCTTCTACGTCACGGAGTCAAGCGAGCACAACGCGGAATACAACCCGTGGTTCATCAAGAGGCGCTACCCCGAGTTGATCGAGCGCTACGCGATCCCCCTGGACGAGTACCCCCGGCGGTGCATCAGGCAGATCGAGGACTGGAAGATGATGCGGGAGAAGCTGACGCGGGACCCCGAGCTGCGGCACACGCGAACGCATGAGTACGCCTCCTACATCATGAACGCGGTGCAGACCGACGTGCCGTTCCGCATCGCCGGGAACGTGCTGAACGAAGGTCTCATCCCGAACCTGCCGCGCGAGGCGTGCGTGGAGGTGCCCTGCATGGTGGACAGAACGGGGATCAGCCCGTGCCGGGTCGGGGCGCTGCCGGTGCAGCTTGCGGCGCTGAACATGACGAACATCAACGTGCAGCTGGTCACCGTCGAAGCGACCATCAAGGGGCGCAGGGACATGGTCTACCAGGCGGCGCTCCTGGATCCGCACACCGCCGCGGAGCTTTCCCTGGACGACGTGGTAAAGCTCTGCGACGACCTGATTCACGCGCACGGCAGCTGGATCCCGCCGCTCGCGTAAGGGGCAGCACGGGGCTCCAGAAGCGAAATGCCGCATGTCGCCTTTCTATGTCATGAGTTTTTTGAGAAACGCCAGGCCGTCCTTTGCAAGCGCTTCGGGGCTGGCCGCCAGCGGCCGCCACACTGCCGCGGCTCGCGCAATTTCCTTCACCTCCGTGGAGAAGGACTCGATCACCATTGAGCCGTCGAACCTGATCTTTTTCAGGGCAGCGGCGATCTCCGCCCAGGAGACGTGCCCGCTGCCCGGGAGTCCCGCGGTCATTTTCGTTCGCGTGAACGTGGACCATGAGCGGCCCCGCCAGCTCGATGGCCTTCCCGAGGCTCTTCTCCTCGATGTTCGCGTGAAACGTGTCAATCATGATCTTGACGCGCGGGCTGTCGATCATGCGGTGAAGCTCGATTGCCTGCTCGGTGAGATTGATGAAGCTCGTCTCGAACCTGTTCAGCGGCTCAAGGGCAAGCGTGATCCCCTTTTCCTCGGCGTAGCGCGCCACCTGCTTCAGGTTCTTCGCGCAGCGCTCCAGCTCACGCGTGTGCTGCTCCGGGGAGGCCTGCCACGTCCGTCCCACGGCAGCGTACAGCGGGCCAACCACGATGGGTGACCCCATGGCTGCCGCGGCGTCGATGAGGTGCTTCATGTAGGACACGGCGCCTTTCTGGATGGCCTCATCATCATGGGAAGGGTCGCGTCCTGCCCCCATGACGGCGCAGATCGATGCCTTCAGGCCGGTCCGCTTGTATGCTTCCGCCGCCTTGCCGTAGTCGATATCCTGCTCTCCCTCGATCGGAATCTCCAGGAGGTCGAAGCCAAGGGATCTCGCCTTATCCAGCAGGGGGAGGTCCTTCGTCCTGAAGGGCGATGCCCACATGAATGTATTGACTCCGAATGTGATCATGGCGTGACCTGCGCTTTCACCGTGCCCCCGCCTTCGAGTCGAGGCTCGCGGCCTCCGTTTGCGCCGGTACTGACACGGACGGCCCGGTCACGCCCTCCCCGTCCGTCTTGATCCTGAACTGCCCGACCAGGCTCTGCAGGTCCTGGGCCCACCGGGACTGCTCTCCCGTGGCGCTTGACATCTCCTGGGCAGAGGAGGCAGCCGCCTGGGTCAGCTCGTTCACGTGCTCGACCGCCCGCGAAACCTGTCTCGCGTTGGCCGTCTGTTCCTCCGCGGCGGTCGAGATACTCTGACTCATCTCACTGACCTCCCGCAGCGCTCCTGCCAGCTCGCGAATCGCGACGATCTGCCTCGACATCGAGCCCGACAGCTCCCCGATCATCTGTTGCACCTTCTGCGACCCCGCTTTGATCTGCTCCATGGCGCCCTGCGAGCCGTGGGCCACCTGTACTCCCTGGGTGACGTTCTTCACGCTTTCCCTTATCAGCCCTTCGATCTCTTTCGTGGAAGCGGCGGATCGGTCGGCAAGCTTGCTCACCTCCTGGGCCACCACGGCGAACCCCCGCCCGTGCTCCCCGGCTCGGGCCGCCTCAATGGAGGCGTTGAGAGCCAGCAGGTTCGTCTGGTCCGCGATATCGGAGATCACGTTCACTATCCCCCCGATCTTCTCCGAGCTATCGGCGATCCGCGTAATGCCCGCGGCCACCTCGCTGACCGCGGCCGCGCCTTCCTGTGACTTCTCCACGGACTGGTTGGCGAGGGTCGAGATCTCTCCCAGGCTGCGCGAAACCTCCTCGATTGCTCTCTGCACCTGCTCCATGGAAGCCCCGCCCTTGTTGACCGAAGTCACCTGCTTCTGCACGTGCTCTCTGACCTGGTCGACGCTGGCGGCGAGCTCCTCCACGGACGCCGAGGTCTGCTCCAGGGTGGAGGCCTCGCTCTGCGCCCCTTCCGCCAGGGACTGCGCGTTTGCGGAAATCTGCTCACTCGAAGCCGCCACCCGGTGAGCACTCTCCTGCACGGTGGCTACCATGGAGGAGAGGCGTGAGGACATGGCGTTCAGCGCTTCGCCCAGTCTCCCCACCTCATCGCGCCTGCTGATCGCCAGCCTCTGGGTAAAGTCCCCTGAGGCGATGGCCTGGGCGAATGCGACGCTCCGGGCCAGGGAGACGGTGATGGAGCGGGAGAACAGAAGGTAGATGAAGAAAGCGACGATCACCGCCGCCACGCTGATCACGAGGAAAAGGTCGCGCAGGCTCGTGGCGGTGAGGGTATAGGTATCGTCGGCTGCCTCCATGGACAGTGCGACGCTCCAGCCGACGCTCGTCGCCGGCGCAAAACCGGCTTTCATCGGGATCCCCTCGAAGACATAAGAGGCAACTCCGCTCTCGCCGGCAATCATCTCCTTGGCGAGCTCCCTGGTTCCGCTGGTCTGAAGGAGGTTCAGCTTGAGGATGTACTGCGGCTTCGGGTGCGCGATGACTGTGCCCGTGGTATCGACCACGTACGCGTAGCCCGTGGTTCCGATCTTTTCGTTCTTGATGACGTCCGTGAGGAAGCTGATGTTGATGAGTGTCGCATAGACCCCCACAACGGTGTCGGTGTCGGGATCGCGGATGGGAGAAGCAATGGGGACAACGGGCAGGTTGGTGATCTTGCTGAAGAAAACCTGCCCGATGTACGGCGCCCCGCTCATCGCTTTTGAGAAATACTCCGTGTCCGCAATCGACACGCCTACCCATCTGGCCATGGAGGAGGCGAAAACGTTGCCGTCCCTGCCCGCGACGATTGCGGCCTCGTACGTCCAGTGTATCTGAGTGTTCTTGTCGAAGGGGGAGAGCTTCTTCCCGACTGCCCCGACGATGTCGCCTGACTTCGTCACTCCCTTGGTGTCCACGCTCCTGGCCGCCTCGATGATGTCGAAATCGTTGGCCATGCTCAGCGAGAACCTTCTCTCTTCCACAAATACGTTGTCGATGATCCGGGCGATCTCCCCGGACCTGGCGATCATCTGATCGCCGCCCAGCCGTGAAAGAGCTGCACTGGACCGGGTGATTGCCAGGAAGGCAAGAAGCGCGAGGGGAACGACCATGAGGACCGTGCCCACTGCCACGAGCTTGAAGCCGATGCGTTTCATTCAGCCGCCTCCATTCCCCCTGAGGCAGGGCGCCGCTCCGTCAAGAGGAATTGCGCTGCGGCGGGGCGGTTCCCGCCCATTTCTCATTGTGCTGATTTCTCCCGATCCCCGCAAGTCCTGCTCGTCCATTCGTGGTCCGACACGATGTCAATCGAGGAGGTCCGGCGCCTCCAGCGCTCCGCCCTTTTGGTTCCCATTGCTCCCGATCTTGAACTGTGCAGTCAGATCCCTCAGGCCTTGCGCCATGGTAGTCAACTGCTCCGTTGCCGACGACATCTCCTCAGCCGCGGACGCCGAGCCTTGCGTTATTTCGTTCACTGCCTCGATGGCCTGCGACACCTGCTTGGCATTTGTCGTCTGTTCTTCCGTCGAAGCGGAAATGCTCTGGCTCATCTCGCTGACGTTCTCCAGCGCCTTGGCCAGCTCCTTGATGGCCGCCACCTGCGCCGCCATGGACTCCGAAACCTTGGCGATCATCTCATTCACCTGCTGGGAAGCCCCGCGGATCTCTTCCATGGCCTCTTCTGAGCTGCGGGAGGTCTGGACGCCCGCGGTGACGTTCTTGATGCTCTCCTTGATCAAAGATTCGATTTCCTTTGTCGACGAGGAGCTTCGATCCGCAAGCTTGCTCACTTCGTCAGCGACCACGGCGAACCCTCTCCCGTGCTCGCCGGCCCGGGCAGCCTCGATGGAGGCGTTCAGCGCCAGGAGGTTGGTCTGGTCGGCAATGTCGGAGATCACGTTCACGATCCCGCCGATCTTTTCCGAGCTTGCGGCAATGGTGTTGATGCCGGCAACTACGGACTGAACAGCCCGGGCTCCCGCCACGGCGCTGTCAACCGATTTGCGGGCAAGGGCGGAAATGTCCTCCAGGCTCCTCGAGACTACCTCGATCGTGTCGAGGGCCTGGGTCATGGAGCTCGTTCCCTGCTCCGCGGCCGCGGCCTGGGATTGAGCGTGCTCCGCAACGAGGTCCACCGACGCCGTCAGCTCCTCAACAGATGCGCTGGTCTCCTCGAGGCTGGAGGCCTGGCTCTGCGCGCCTTCGGAAAGCTTCTGCGCGCTGCCCGAGATCTGCTCGCTGGATGCGGCCAGCTGCTCCGCGTTTTCCTGGATGGTCCCGACCATTTCCGAAAGCTTCTTTGACATGCTGTTGAGGGCCTTGGCAAGCGCTCCGACCTCATCTCGCTGGCTCACGTCAAGCTGATGGGTGAAATCTCCCGCCGCCACTGTTTGCGCGAAAGCAACCCCCTTGGCAAGCGGAACGGTGATGGACCGGGCAAACAACAGGTACAGGACAAAGGCGACCAGGAGCGCAATCACGACGATCACGAATATGAGGTTCCTGACGTCGTTTGCCGCCGCGAGGTACTCGCTTTCGGGTACGATAAGGGTCACGCTCCAACCGGTGCTTTTCACCGGCGCAAACCCCGCCGTCTTTGCGACGCCCTTGAAGACGAAGGATGCGACGCCTGTTTTGCCGCTCACCATCTCCTTCCCGTAGTCCTTCATTCCTTCGGTTTCAAGGACGTTCATCTTCATGATGAGGTCGGCGTTCTGATGAGCGATGGTCATGCCTTTTCCATCCACAACCGCCGCATAGCCGGTTCTGCCGACCTTCTCTCCGGCGACGATGCCACCGAGGAAGTCGATTCGAAGCATCATGGTGAAAACACCCACGACTCTTCCGTCAGACGTGATCGGCACCGCGACAGGCGTGATTGGCTGGCCGGTGACCTTGCTGATGACCACGGACCCGATGTTGGCCTCTCCCGTCATCGCTTTCTTGAAATACTCCCTCTCGTGGGCATCCACTCCCATGGACGCCGGAGTAGCGGCGACAAACACAACACCGTTGGCATCCATTATGTTGACAGCTTCGTACGAGCCGCCAAGCTGCTGGATATCCCTGAATGGGGCCAGATGATCAAATGCCACCGCAATCGCGTCCGGTACCGGGCTCACCGTCTTTGCTTTGGCGGCAGAAGGGCTGCTCTTCACCGCCTCCGCTCCCGCCCCGTTGGCCGAGCGGTTGCGCTGCACTGCCGCCGCCACGATGGCCGGGTTGTGCGCAAGACTGACGCCAAGCTTCAACTCTTCCGTGTAGATGCCATCGATAATCCCGGCGATTTCCTGGGACCGGCTGACAAGCTGCTGATCGCTCAGCTCCTTGAGCCCGGCGCCCGCCCGCTGTACAGCGAGTATCCCGACTGCAATCAACGGGACCGCTATGATAATCGTCCCTACAAGGATCAGCTTTGGTCCAATTCTCAAGTTCTTCAGCATCATCGTGCCCCTTCGCAGAATAGATGGTTGTCTGTAGCAAGAAGCGTGCCGGCGACAGAAACCGCGACAGGTTGAGCAGAGATTCGGCCGCAAATGCTTTGATTGAATAGAATTAACTTCACGAAAAGTCAATCGACTATAATGAATGGTCTACTTACACGCCCACATGCTGGCGGAGAGGGTGTTCCAGTGTTCCACCTGTCCATGGAGCTTGGAACAGGCGAACCCTCCGATCATCAGGCCGCAGCGAAAACGAGGATTGTCGAAAGGCACGTATCGTGATATAAGTCTCTCCAGTCGGTTTCGCAGGAAATTCCTTTTATTCCTGGCGCCTCATTCCAATCAGCAATCGAAGTCGGCAGAATCACAAGAAGAGCAAGGTTGGTCTTACCGTATCCGGTCGGCACGACGCCCTGAATCTGCAATATGTGGCAAGCGAGGTGGGTTCCATGCGCACGCATTCTCTCCCCCCGGTAATCACAGTCAGCGAAGAAAAGTGCGTGAACTGTCACGCCTGCATAGCCGTGTGCCCGGTGAAATACTGCAACGACGGAAGCGGCAGCACGATCCGGCTGAATCATGACCTCTGCATAGGCTGCGGACGTTGCCTAACGGCGTGTACCCATGAAGCGCGCCAGTACGTGGACGACTTCGAGGCATTCATGAACGCGGTAAGGAAAAAACAACATGTTATCGCCGTGGTAGCTCCGGCGGTGGCGGCAAACTTTCCCGGGCGCTTCCACAACTTGATTGGTTGGCTCAAAAGCATCGGAGTCGAGGCTGCATTCGACGTCAGCTTTGGAGCGGAGTTGACGGTCCAGTCCTACTTGGAGCATATCAAGAAAAACAAACCGCGAACCGTCGTCGCACAGCCTTGCCCCGCCATTGTCACGTACATCCAGGTCCATCGCCCGGAGCTCCTTCCCTACCTGGCGCCGGCCCACAGTCCCATGGCGCACACCATACAAATGGTCAAGACCCACTATCCGCAGTTCCGAGATCACAAGGTGGCGGTCATCTCTCCCTGCATAGCCAAGAGACGCGAGTTCGTCGAGACCGGGCTCGGTGACTATAACGTCACCTTTCTTTCCCTGGCGCGGTACTTGAAAGATCAGCGCATCGACCTGGACAGGATCCAGGAGTCCGATTTCGATTCGCCGCTCGCCGAGCGTGCCGTTCTTTTCTCAACTCCGGGAGGTCTGATGCGCACAGCCGAGCGCTGGAATCCTGGGCTGAGGGCACAAACCAGGAAAATCGAGGGTCCTGAACAGATCTACAGCTACCTGGACATCCTCCCGCGCATGATTAAGGAGGGGATCGCGCCCCTTCTCGTGGATTGTCTCAGCTGCACGCACGGGTGCAATGGCGGCACTGGTGCTCCCGCCAAAGGCGCCGGTCCGGACGAGATTGAGCGCTGGGTGGAAGCGCGCAGCGGAGAAGCGCGAAAGCGAACCAGCAAGCGTCGGATTGAGAAGGCCATAGCGCGCCACTGGCGCGCTGGGTTGTACGACAGGTCCTACGAGGACTTGCGTGCGCTCAACACCATCCGGCAGCCCAACGAATTGGAGCTGCAGAGGGTTTACGAATCCATGCACAAGCGGTCTCAGCAGGACTTCTATGATTGCAACTCGTGCGGATACAAGAGCTGCAAGGCAATGGCCGTCGCTGTGTTCAACAAGGCAAACAAGCCTGAGAACTGCCACCACTACTACAACGGCACCCTCCTGGCCACCGAAGTGCAGCGCACCACGGAGGAAGCCGAGCGGGCCAGGGAAGCCTTCGAAGAGGCAGAACGCATGCGACGGCACATCGAGGAGAGTTATGAAAAAAGCCTCGCCCAGGCTCAGACGATCAATCACTCCATGGAGCAAATAGGCCGGAATAACGAGGAGGTCACCGGTGTAGCGACCGAGTTGGCCGGCTTCTTTCAGTCGCTCAGCGAGAGCCTGTCCAACGTTGCTGCGAGGATTGGCGAATCCGCGATCTTGACTGAAAAGTTCGAGCCGATAGTGGAGTCGATCACCGACATCTCGGACCGGACCAACCTCCTGGCGTTGAATGCCGCAATCGAAGCGGCGCGCGCCGGGGAGCACGGGAGAGGGTTCGCGGTGGTCGCCGCGGAAGTAAATAAGCTGGCGGAGAACTCAAAATCTGAAATTGGCAAGGTGCTGCCCTATTCTCAGGAGCTGAAGCGCGCCTTTGTCGAAATCAGCCGTGCGATGGGTGACCTGAGCAGACGGTTCGGTCAAACAAATGAGGCAGTCCACAAGATGACCCGTTCGGCCATGGAAATTGTGTCCGCGACGTCCAAAGTGGGCGAAGAAGTTTCTCTCCTCATTTCCCACGATGAATCTGTCCCAGCGGGGTGCAAAGAAACTGGGCCCAAAAGCACGGGGCCCAAAGAAAATTGACAAATTGCCCGAACTATGTCATTCTGGGGTTCCTCAATACTTCTCGTGATTGGAAATGTAACTCTCTTGTGGCAGACTTTGCTCGCTCATAGTCCAGCAGTGTGATTCATGCCTGTGCGGTTCGAGAACTGTTTCAACAAGGAGGCACCATGAAACCTTTGGAGCTTTCCTCGCGCGCTGGCCGCCCCGCCCCTCACAAACTGAGACGATTCGCAAGATCCAAGGGGCTCGTCATCGCGGTTGCCGTGGTGAGCGTGACGTGGTGGCTTTCGCCTGCCAGCGTGAACGCCCTTTCCAGCTTCGCGCGGCAGACGGGCCTGTCCTGCGACACCTGTCATTGGTCTTTTCCAGAGCTGAAGCCGACCGGACGCGAGTTCAAGCTGAATGGCTACACCCTCACCGCAGAGAAGAACCTGACAGCCACGGGCACCGCCAAGACTGCGGAGCTTTCGCTCCCGCAGTTTGTCCCTCTGTCCGCCAGTCTCTTGACGTCGTTGACCTATACGCGGCTGAGCAAGCCCGGCGCAGCAGGATCCAAGCGTTGAGGTTCCGCAGGGGCTGAACATCTGGTTGGCTGGACAAATCCTCCCCAACTTCGGAGAAGCTGTCCAGATTACCTACACTGCCGCCGACGACCACTTCAGCTTCGACAGCAGTGACGTTCGCTACGTATTCCAGACAACTCTCTTTGGCGAAGACCTGGTTCTTGGGATTGATTCCAACAACAATCCGACCTTTGAGGACGTGTGGAACAGCGTCCCTGCCTGGGGTTTCCCGTTCGCCTCGGCCGACTCGGCTGGTTTTGCGCCGGCGGTCACAACGCTCATTGATGGGCCCCTGGCCATCCAGGTGGTTGGCGGCGGTCTCTATGCCCTGTTTGCCGATCATCTGTATGTCCTGGCGGAGGTTTATCGTTCACAGCACCTGGGTCAGGCGCAGCCCGGAAACGGGTGTTCCTTCGCCGCCGGCCTACCAGCCAATCAACATCCAGTACGTTGCGCCGTACTGGCGTGTGGCCTGGCAGCAGGAAGTGGGAAAGAACAACTATTTCGAGATCGGTACCTACGGAATCTACGTCAGCTCCACTCCCAACTCGACCGGCGGGGCCACGGACAGCTATCTGGATCTGGCCGCGGACCTAACCTATGAGCTGACGCTGGGCAACGGTGACGTGATCAGCGTGCACAGCACATTCATCTATGAGACGAGTGATCTCGACGCAAGCTCGGCGTTGGCACCGGCGCAGTCAAACCCGGGCATTCATACGCTGGAGACTTGGAGGCTCGACGCCAACTATCATTTCGGCAACAAGTTCACTTTCACCGCCGGACCGTTCATGACGTGGGGTACAAGCGATTCGCATCCTTTACCCTGCGTGACTCCAGGCAACTGGAGACACCACCGCCAGCTTTGCCGATGGCAGCCCCGAACTAATCTGGGCTACATCGCGCAGGCCGCCTTCTGGCCGGGGCAGAACTTCCAGATCGCCCTGCAGTACAGAGGGTTCATCACCTACAATGGCGCGAGCTCGAACTACGACGGGAACGGAAGGAACGCATCCGACAACAACACCATTTACGCTTTCATCTGGATCAACTACTGAGCCCGATGAGCCACGGCACGGGAGAGGGCGGCCATGCCCTCTCACCCGTAGCTGTGGAGACCTGAAAGCAGGAAGTTCACGCCGAAAAACGTGAACAGGGTGAAAGCGAAGCCGACAATGGCCAGCACGGCGGAGATCTTCCCCCGCAACCGTCTGACCAGTCGAGTGTGGAGATAGGCTGTGTAGACCAGCCAGGTAATGAGGGCCCAGGTCTCTTTCGGATCCCAGCTCCACCACTGCCCCCACGCCACTTCCGCCCAGATGGCGCCGAAAACGAGAGCGCCGGCGGTGAATATCGGGTACCCTATCGCGATTGACGTGTAGGTGATCCTGTCTGCCTCTCCCTTCCTTTCCTCATCCCGCGCTGCCAGGGAGACGATTGCTGCAACAAGGCTCACGACGAAGAACGCCTCTCCGATGAAAGCAAGGGTCACGTGGAGGACGAGCCAGAGCGACTGGAGCGCCGGAATGGGAGGCTGGATACCGCGGGGAGCGAGCGGCGAAGAGGAGATCAGGAGCAGCGCAAGAGCGAAAACAGTTGCGCCCGGCAGGATGAAACGCATCACATCTGACTTCACAACGCTGTGCAGGACGAATATCACGGCGCAGACCACCGCGGAGAAGAACACGAGCGACTCGTAGGTGTTGGTGACAGCGGGGAAGCTGATCCTGAGGCTGCGGTCAACTGTGACGGCGAACAGAAGGAGGGAGGCAGCGAGAAGCATCCAGCGGGACAGCGGGTCCGGAGTCCCACCCCTGCGAATGAGAAAGATGATCTGCAGGACCGCGGCTGCGGCAATGAGGACGAGGGCTGCCGTTGCGAAAGCTTGCGCCATAGAGTGGACTCCTTCCTGGGCACCTGCGGTCAGGTCTTTTCCCCGCTCCCCTTCTGGACAAAAGTCAGCGTGAGGCCCAGCGCCAGGAAGGCGACTCCGACGATGACTGTGGTGAAACCGGGGTCGCTCACCGCCCGCAGCCCTGTGGCCAGCTGTTGCGTAATGCGCACCAGCGTGTACTGCCCGAGTGACTCGGTGACAGCGAGCTTTCGCGTCGAGACAAGGAGATTGCCCCGATACTGCATCAGCAGCGCCTCCGTGTCGCCCCCTTCGTCCACCACGTCAGCCAGGTACCAGACGGAATCGGCGTCCCGGAAGCCCTCCCCGATCCGGGCTGTCGTCTCGGCTCCGGCCGTATCGCGAAAGAGGAATGTCGACTGGTCTTCCCACGTTGCCTGGTAGACCGAGACGCCTTTCAGTCTCAGGGGATGGTTCACCCTTATGGGAAATGCCGTACTCTCCAGGATTCCGTCCCGCAGCACGTCGACGGTTGAAATCCAGGCCCGGGGAGACCCGTTCTGGTACTTGAGGTATTCAAAAGAGACGAGCCTGATCGAGTAGTGAGGGGCCACGTCGACTTCCTGGCCCTGGGCCATCAGGAAGTCTTTCTCACGACGTCCGAGTGCCGTGAGAAGCCCTCCGGCGATGAGCACCAGGAGCGCGATATGAACGATATCCGGCCCAAACCTTCTCTGAGCCTTCATTCGCCTGCGACGCACGACGCGGTCCACGGCGCAGACCCCGAGGTTCAACGCGAATACGGCTACGGGAACGAGAAAGAGCGCTGAGGAAAAGTACCGGTTGAAACCGAGAGCCGTGATCAAGGCGTGGAGAGCGGGCGAATACCTGGCGTGGTAGAATGCCGTCTCTCTGCCCTGCGGCACGAGGGTGGAAAGCACCGACAGCGCCGTGATCAGGAGAATCAGCACGATGGCCAGCCGCACGGACTTCAAGAATCGATACAATGCCTGCACTCGACCCATTCCTCCGGTGCCACAGGACTATAGCCCGAATCACCCTCCCTGTCACACCGGTTGGCAGGCACAGGTAAGGAGAGCGTATGCGCAGACATATCTTGACGATATGCCTTTGGTACCACTCTCCTAACCTTGTCCTTGATTGTACTTCCGCGCGGTTCGCCAATCCATAAATGCGGGTTAAAAGATGGATAACACTTTGTTATGCGGGGACTCCTCCTCCGGTCTCCGCCTGAAGTCCTATATCCAACTCCGCCCAAAGCATGAGTTGAAACTGCACTTTCAGGTGATGCGCTCAGGGCCCTCGGCGGGTTTGGATATTGCATGGCACAGGAGGGAGAGATGAAAACAAAAAATTTCCAGAAGCGTCGCAAGACGCTCACAATCGCGCGGCGCTTGCCTGACAAGGCTCCGGCTGAAAACGGGAAAGCGCGGCAAATCGCCGCCGATCAACAGGTCGATGAGGTTGAGCGGACTTTTTCGGTCCGCTGGGAATGGTAGGAGAACCGAAAATGCAAACCTTGAGCATGCCGTCAACGGCGGCGTCACGCCGCCTCTCCTACCTCGACAACCTGCGGATTGTCCTGACCATCCTGGTGATTGCGCACCACGTCGGGCAGGCATACGGGCCGACCGGGGGGTACTGGCCGGTGCAGGAGGCGGCTCGGGCTGCGATCCTGGGTCCGTTCTTCACGGTGAACCGCTCCTTTTTCATGAGTCTTTTCTTCATGATCTCGGGCTATTTCATGGTCAGCTCATATGACCGTCACGGTTTTGACGCATTCATCCGAAGTCGACTCATCAGGTTCGGAATACCGGTCCTCGTATTCGCCGGTTTGATGCTCCTGCCACGGGTGCTGTCCGGTCATCGTCCCCCTCGGTGGGACCAGTGGTTTGATGCGGGGCATCTCTGGTTCCTGGAGCATGTGCTGATCTTCAGCGTTGTCTATGCGCTGTGGCGCAGGCTCTCCAAGGGAAAGGGCGAGGGTCGCCGCCTCCCTGTGACTCCCTTGAAGCTACCGATCATGACAACGATTGTTCCGTTCATGGTGCTCGTCGCCGCCGCGTCGTGGGCAATACGGATCTGGTCCCCGATCGACCGCTGGATGAACCTGCTGGGCTTCATCCGCGTCGCCTTTGCCGATGTACCGCGGGACCTCAGCTTCTTCATCTTCGGTGCTCTCGCCTTCCGCCGCGGCTGGTTCGAGAGCTACCCGACCCGCAAGGGCATGGCCTGGCTCGCTGTTGGCGTGACTGCGGCTGTTGCATGGTCCGCCTGGGCTCTGTTTGGCCGAGCAGCGCTCCCCTTGAGCGCCCTTGGCATCTTCGACATCGTCTACCCGGCATGGGAGAGCGTCCTTTGCTTCGGAATGTGCATTGGCCTCCTGGTGCTGTTCCGCGAGGCAATCAACATCCAGGGCCCGCTTGGAAAGCTTCTGTCTGCGAACCAGTACTCCGCGTATTTCTGGCATCCCCTGTTGATAGTCCCGCTGCAGTTTGCGATTCATGGACTTTCCCTGAATCCCCTCGTCAAGTTCGCCCTGGTCGCGGCCGTTGGAGTGCCTCTTGTTTTTCTCTGGAGCTGGGCTTTCCGGAATCTGAAACCGGTGAGAGCCGTCTTATAGGAGGAGCTGCGGCGCCGGGCGCCGCAGCGTTCCCTTTCTTCCAAAAAACTCTATTTACTGTTATTTCTAAAATTACTGTGTTATTCTTGGACCAACCATGCCGAAAAAATAACCGTCACACCACCGTGCGTACGGGTCCGTACACGGCGGTTCGGCAAGATTGAACGTTCACGTAGCAAGCGACGGGAGTCCGAGGGAGTCGAAGAAAGCATTCGGCAGCGCGATGGCCAGGGCTTTGCTATTGCTCAGTCGCCATGGGCCGTGCGCACTCCCCGCCGTCTTCGCGGCGAGGTCTTTGCCGATTCCCCGTTCCTCAGTTCTTTGAAACGTACCCTTCCGCGTTTCCACTGCTTCCACAGGAAGCAGCGCAGACGTCTTCGGGTCCAACCTGTCCAAGTCCCTGAGTATGCTGGGGGTCTCGCAGAATCCGAAGTAACCCCGCCACCCTATCATATAGCGGCGAAGCTCTCCGATCATCTGCTCGATACTGATCCCGCGTGTGCGCCATGTCAGTTCCCGAATCCGCTCCTTGAATCGTTCGATGGCCTTAGGCGCGATGCGCCTCCTCACCGTCTTCTCCGCTCGTGAAGCTGAATCCAAGGAACTTCCGATCCTTTGGCCGTGCCACTGCGCTCTTCGATTTGTTTACCTTAAGCTTGAGTTTTCTTGTGAGGAAGTCCTTTCACGCCTTCCATCACCCGCTGACCCGCACGCTCGCTTTTCACGTAGATATTGCAATCATCTGCGTAGCGAACGAAGCGGTGCCCGCGTCGCTCCAGCTCTCGGTCCAACTCGTCAAGCAGCAGATTGGAAAGAAGCGGCGAAAGAGGTCCACCTTGCGGCGTTCCTTCATCCGTCGGTCCCACAAGTCCGTTTTCCATCACTCCCGAGTTCAGGAACGATCGAATCAGCTTTAGCATCCGCTTGTCGCTAATCCTTCGGGCTACGCGGCTCATCAGCACGTCATGGTTCACGCGGTCAAAGAACTTCTCCAGGTCAAGGTCCACGACCCAGTCGTAACCTTGCTGGATATATTCCTGCGCCTTCTCCACCGCCTGATGTGCCGATCGCCCTGGCCTGAACCCGTAGCTGTACTCACTGAATGTGGGGTCCCACCGCTCTTGCAGTACCTGCAGCACCGCCTGCTGGACGAATCGATCCACCACCGTCGGAATGCCGAGCTTTCTCGTGCCTCCTCCCGATTTCGGTATCTCCACCCGTCTCACAGGCTGCGGCCGATAGGTGCCTGACAAAAGCTGCTCCTTTCAATCGCGGCCAATTCTCCCGCAGGTACTCCGGCAATTCCTTGACGGTCATCCCGTCGATGCCTGCCGCTCCCGCGTTGGCTTTCACGCGTCTCAGCGCTTCCTTCAAGTTCTCCTTCTCGCATGCCTCCTCGATCAGCTTGTCCGTGTTCGCCTGGCTTTCCGTGCTGAGTTTCACCGCTGTGGATTCGATCCCTTCCTCGGGTGCCCTGAGGGCTTCACCCCTTCCCTCACCCGCGAAGGCCAGCTCATGCTGGATTTTCTGTCGCCTGTCCACTTCGAGTCGCTCCCTGTACTCGCCTCTCCTGCCGTTCGGGCCTTCGGGTCACCGACCCTACTATGCCCTCTGCTGACTTCTGGCAGCCGATCAGAGATTCTCACGAATCCCTCAGTCCCTACTCGGGGACACCTGCCAGACCTCCTGGGGTAAGCTCACCCGCTTTCAGCGCACAACCGCTGGATTTACAACCCGAGCCCTTGATGGATATGGGCTTGTCGGTCATATGCCCGCTCGCCCGACTCGGTATGCCTCGTATCCAGTTTCTGTTCGTCGGCTCGCGCCTTTGCTCCACGCTTCTTTCGGACACGCTCTCGCGAGATAAGTGCCCTTGCGTTTCGCTACGCCTTCACCTCCATCAGGTTGGCGAGGGGACTTTCACCCCAAAGCTGGTGAACATGCCCAGCACACATAAAACGGGCGCCTCGGGCGGCTCCTGGGAACACCAGTGTGCCCCGAGGCCACGGGTCGTCACGTCAAAGAATCATTCAGGCAGCGAGTGACTTGTTCGAGAACAACGGCTACCACGGGACCGGCTTGAATGAGATCGTTCTTCGGGGGAAGGCTCCGAAAGGCTCCATCTACTACCATTTCCCCGGAGGCAAAGAGCAGATTGCGACTGAGGCAATACTCCTCGCCGGACAGGCTCTTGCCGAGAGGATTCGAACCAACCTGGTGAAAAAGAGAAATGCCGCCGAGGCTGTTCGGATATTTGTCGACAGGATGTCATTTTTCGTCATGGCGTCGGGGTTCAGGTCCGGAGGGCCTTTGACGATTATTGCCTCGGAGACCGCGACCACAAACGATGGCTTGAACCGGGCGTGTCGGGAAGCCTATGACCTCATTCGGGAAGCCTTCAGGATGAAGCTGGAGGACTACGGCTTTGCAGAGCCTGAAGCAGCGGCTCTCTCCTTCGGCATCACTGCCGCCGTGGAAGGAGGCATCATACTGAGCCGTACCTACCATTCTCGCAAGCCCCTGCGCACCGTTGCAAGACTCCTCGGGGAGATGGTGATGGCAGTCGGTTCCGTTGCCAAAGCCTGAAGATTGATTGTACTGTTCGGTGTCGTGTCACGCACCGAGCGACTCTTCGACCTCATCCAACTCCTGAGGACATACCACTTTCCGGTGACGGCGGCCCGGCTGGCGGGTCAGCTCGACGTCACCGTCCGCACAATCTACCGGGATATCGCCACACTTCAGGCTCTGGGGGCGCCGGTGGATGGTGAGGCCGGCATGGGCTACCTGCTGCGCCCCGGTTTCCTTTTGCCGCCTCTCATGTTCAAAGAAGAAGAAATGGAGGCCCTGGTCCTCGGCGCGCGCTGGGTCGTGAATCGCGCCGACCGCCTCCTCGGTCAGGCGGCCCGAAACGCGCTGGCCCGAATCGAGGCAGTGCTGCCCGCGCGGCTGCGCCAGGATATGGAGGATGCGCCGCTCATCGTCGGCCCCGGCCCCGCGGTCCGAGGTCAGGACGATCGGCTTGTCAGGCTTCGGCGGGCAATTCGCCAGCAGCACAAAGTGCTTCTGCGCTACAGAAGCCTTGCGGGGGAAAGCACCGAGAGGGTGGTCTGGCCTTTTGCCCTGTCATTCTTCAATACGGCACGCATCGTTGTTGCCTGGTGCGAGCTTCGCCAGGACTACAGGTCCTTCCGCACCGACTTGATCGATGAGGCCAAAGTTCTCTCCGCGACCTATCCCCGTCACCGTTCGACGCTCCTGCATGAGTGGCGGGCCCGGGAGGGCATTCCCCGCCAGGACGCCGGCGGTGACCCCTGAGGAACCCTGCTGACAGAAACTGTCACTGACCTCCTGTACCTTGAGATGCAGAGGAGGAACCCATGACACATCCGAACTTCGTGATTCTTTACGTCAAGGATCCCCGCGAAAGCGCGGCGTTTTATTCCCGCCTTCTGGGAAGCAACCCGGTGGAAGCATCCCCGACCTTCGTGATGTTCGCCCTGGAGTCAGGGATGATGTTCGGGCTCTGGATACGGGATGAGGTGGTGCCCGCCGTCGCGTCCCGACCTGGGGCGGCGGAGCTCGCCATTGCCGTGGACAGCCGCGAAGAAGTTGAATCCGCCCTGGCTGACTGGAGGGCGGCCGGCGCCGCTGTCGTCCTGGAGCCGACTGAGCTTGATTTCGGCTATGGGTTTGCCGTACGGGACCCTGACGGACACCTGGTTCGCGTGTTCAACCCAAGCTCACCACCGGCGGCATGAAACGGGAAGAGCGATCATGGAGAAGAACCACTGGATCGTCGTTGCATCTCGGGATCATGCCGCCATCGGCGTGAAGGCCTCGATCATTCAGGCAAATCATGGCAAGAGGGCTGCACTTGACCGGATGCGGCCGGGGGACAGGATTGCCATCTACTCGCCTCGGGAAACCTTTGCAAAAACGGGCCGTCTGCAGGCTTTCACCGCGCTGGGGACCGTGGCGGATGACCGGGTCTGGCAGCTCGAGGTGGGACCGGGCTTCAAGCCTTTTCGGCGCCGGGTGGAATATGAGCCCGTCGAGGATGCACCGTTGCTGCCGCTCCTGGAGCGGTTGACTTTCATCCGGAACAAGAGCGCTTACGGCGCAGTCTTCAGGTTCGGCATCGTCAAGGTCCCGGAGTCAGATTTCCGAGTGATCGAGGATGCTCTCCGAGGCCCCGAGGGTTTGTCAGCTACATGAACTCTTTGAGGGTGAAGCGGATGTCGGGAAACTTCATCCGCAGCCATTGCACTTCTTCTTCAAGCGAGCTCTCGCAATCAAAGATGTTCACAAAGTGGCGGTGAATGCGCGTCGGGGAGGTCCTGGCGGACCCGACCACCATCCCGCCGTGCACGGTGGCAATTGCGTCAAGCGCGGATTCGAGCTCCTCCTCGGCATCATCCGGGATCTCCGGAGAGACCGGCTGAACCACTTCGAGGGTGTACCTGCTCATGCCGCCCCGTCCCCTTTCTGCGTCGCCGCCGCGAATACTGCCTCGAGGGCGCGGAAGGGGGGCGAATCCAGGTGGTGGCGCTCCCTGAGGTATTCCGGGCTGTTGTAGCTCAGCCACACCGTGCCCTCCGTAGACTCCCAGACGAGGGCCTTCAGCGGAAGGTCCAGCGCAATCGAAGGAAATTTCACCATGAGCGGCGTGCCAACGGCCGGATCACCGAAGACGAGCAGCTGCGTCTCTGGCATGGCAAGTCCCACAGACTGTGCCTCCGCAGTCTGATCGATCCGCGCGAAGATCCTGATTCCCCGCGCCTTCAACAACGATGCGAGGCGGTCCATCGTCTCGGGAACAGAGAACGCGCTTGCAATATCAACAACGCCTTTGCCACCCATTGATCCCGCCCCCACAAATATAGTGCAAAGACATGCCGGCGGGCTGCCCCTGAGATGCTTCCCGTCACATTCCCGTCACGATGACCTTGACGGGAAGCCGGAGGCAGTCGGCACGCTCATCATCGTGTCCCTGGCAGTGAGCGCTTTCAGCGAGCGCGGGATGCGGGCGTAGATTCCGGCCCACAGCGGGCTTCCGGCTGTCGTTCAGTTGCTCTGGCGGAAAGACAGCGAGAAATCGAGCGCCGTGTCGAGCAGAAGGACACGCAGCAGGGGGATCCTGTAGGTCACCAACCCGTCGCTCACCGTTCCGCCTGCCTGCGAGACAATTTCCCCTTCCGGCCGGATGGCGATGCTGATCCATGACTTCCTCACCAGGGCGGGTCCGTCGTCCCCGAGAGAAAATCGAATCATTTCCAGGTAGTCGTCCTGCGTGACCTTCTGGTCCACCTGCGGGCCAAGGCTCTGGAGAACGGGGCTTTCGAGCATGGGGAAGAGAGCGGCAACCTGGCGATAGTTCTCCCGGTTCAGGTGGATCTTCAACGTTTCGATGCCGCCCGCCTGCGTGAGGGAAATGACGTCTGCGCTCGGGAGGCCTTCTTTCCGTGCGAACAGGTCCGATAGGGACGCGAAGCTCGCCTCGATGTCCAGCGAGCGCGGGTCCGGGGACGACACCTTCTGCACGGTCATACCGGGCTGGGCCTCAAAGCCCGCGCGGATTGCCGCCAGGTCGAATATCGCATCTCCCCGCGCTTTCGAGCTCCCCGACACTTCAGCGAGCCCTGCGATGTAGTCGTGCAGGAGCTTCGAGACCTCGAGATGAAGCGCCACCGTGCCGGAGCCGTCCCCCTTGAGGGTGACGACGTGCGCGGCGCTGCAGCCCCCTAGGAGAGCTGCTGCGAGGATCAGCGCAGGAACGCGAGGCAGGCGCGGCATGGATGCAACGCTACCGAATCCCGCGCGCGAGGTCAATTGCGCAGGCCGCGGAAAACCCCTACTATGCCTGCAATGCCCGCCATACGAATCGAGCCTCTGGGCCTCACAATCGAAGCAGAAAAAGGCGTCGTTCTGCGCGACGCTCTTCACGCCGCCGGGATCCTCCTTGACTACCCGTGCGGGGGCAAGGGACGCTGCCGCCAGTGCCGCGTGAACGTTGCCGGGGACACTCGCCTGGCGTGCCAGCTGGTCATCCAGGAGGACTGCACTGTGCGCATCGGGGAGGAGATGGTGGCCGCCCAGGTCTGGACAACCCCGGGAGAAGGCTTGCGGAACGATGACATCCGAGCCGCGGCAGATTCTTCTGTCAGGCGCGTCCGACTGCATTTGCAGGAACCGAGCCTGGAGGATCAGAGATCTGACTGGGACAGGCTTGCCCAGGCCCTCGCCGAACAGGGGGCCGGCGTCGGGGAGCCTGACCCGGCACTTCTGGAAAGCGTCTCAACGGCCCTGCGCGCGCACGGATGGACCGCGGATGCCGTTTGCCAGGAGAATGAGCTGCTGGGGATAGGTCCGGCCGGCTTCCGCGCAATCGGCTTTGCCGTGGACCTTGGCACCACGACGGTGGACATCGCGCTCCTGGACCTGGAAACGGGTGAGCTTCTTGGCCGCAAGGCGTTTCTGAACAGGCAGGTCGCCTTCGGCGCGGATGTCATCTCGCGCGCGCAAAGCTTTCACGAGAACAGGGAGCCGGTTCGAGAGGCCGGCCTTGCCACCGTTGAGGAAGGAGCTCGCCAGGTTCTTGCCGAAGCGGGAGAAGACCCGCTCCGGGTGCTCAAAACGGTGGTGGTGGGCAACCCCATCATGGTGCACATCCTGCAGGGGATCGATCCATGGCAGCTCACGCGTCTGCCGTACGTTGCGGTCACCGCCCGCCGGATCCGTCGTCATCCGCGGGATCTCGGCTGGACATTCCAGGGCAACGGCTACGTGGAAACCCTTCCGCTCGTCTCCGGCTACGTGGGCGCGGACACCGTGGGAATGATGGTGGCCCTTGACCTGGACAGGGAAAAAGCCACCACCCTGTCGATCGACATCGGCACGAACGGGGAGATGGTCCTGGCGCGCGGAGGGAGCCTGCTGGCCACCTCCACGGCTGCCGGTCCGGCCTTTGAAGGCGCCCAGATATCCTGCGGCATGCGGGCGCTTCCCGGCGCAATTGTCGCCGTGTCCATAGGCCTTGATGGGTCCGTGAGGCACAAAACAGTGGCGGACGCCGCGCCGCAGGGGATCTGCGGAACCGGCCTGGTCTCCGCGGTGGCGCAGCTCCTGGAGCGCGAGGTCATAGACGCCACCGGCAGGCTCCTTGACAGCGCGGAGATCACCCTCCCCGCGCTTCGAGCGCGCGTGTTCTCCCTCGGGGGAGAGCCGGCTTTCGCGTTGTCCGAGGACCGACGCGTGTACATCTCCCAGAAGGATATCCGCACGCTCCAGCTGGCAAAGGGAGCGGTGCGCACGGGCGTCGACACGCTGCTGTCCCTCACGGGAATCGAGGCTGACGGGCTCGATGCTCTTCGGCTTGCCGGGCAACTTCGGCGCGGGGCTGGATGCGCGCGCGGCAATGCGCATCGGGATCATCCCTCCCATGGATCTTGCAAAGGTGGAGGTGGTGGGCAACGCCGCGCTTCGAGGCGCGGTCATGGTGCTTCTTTCCCGGGAGTGCGTGGATCGGGCGGAGAGGGCGGCTCGGGGCGCCCGCTTCGTAGAGCTGGGCGGGAAGCCGGAGTTCCAGGCCCGTTTCATGGAGGCTATGCTCTTTTAGCCGGGGTGGAAAAGACTCCGAGGAAGCCGCCGCGCGGCTGGCAGACGAACCAGTGGCCCGAGATCTTCCGCGCCTTCTCCTCCAGAATCTGGTCGATGTAACCCGCAAACTCCTCCACGCCGGCCCCCAGGGATTGAAAACCGTTGACGGAGACCTCCCGGCCCGCGCCGTAGCTCGCCATCAGGGACGAGGCGAAACCGCGAAACCCTTCGCGCATGGCCGCCTGCACCGCCGTGTCAGATCCAGCGGACGGAAAGCTCACCAGGCCGAGCAGACCGCGTCTTCGCTGCGGGAAATACGAGAGGACCTCCCGGGCAAGGAACAGGGGCCCCTTCGCCTCATCGAAGGACCGTTCTATCTCCGCGCTGGCGGCTTCGTGGAGAGCATTCGCGGACGGGCATGGCGCCTCCAGGATGAAGACCTCGTCCAGCGCATCGAATGCATTCAGGGAAGAGAGGAGGACGTTCCGCGCGGACAGCGGGGACCGGCGATTCCATGCAACCACTCGGACCCCGTCGCTTTCGCGGCTGACGCGCTGCTCAGCGCCCTCAGAGCCGGCGGGCGTCGTGGTGACAACAGAGATGCCTTTCGCGCAGAACAGGCGCACGAGCGCCGCGCCGAGCGGAGTATCTCCCTCTGTCACCAGGACCGCCTTCCCCATCCGCGCGGATGATACCCCGCGCAGACGTGCAGGGTCAACGGAAGGCGGATGTGGCGGAAGGTGGATGGGGTGCCTCACGGCCCCTCTCATTGCCCCGCCCCCCCTTCCCTGATAGATTCTTGCTATGAAGATCGCGTGCGGGCAGATCAACCCCACGATCGGCGATTTCCCGGGCAACCTGGACAAGGTCCTCGTGTATTCGCGCCGCGCGCAAGAGGCCGGGTGCGCGCTTGCCGTGTTCCCCGAGCTGTGCCTCTGCGGATACCCGCCCATGGACCTCCTGGAGTACGACAGCTTCATAGAGGAAAACCTGAAAACCCTCCGCACGCTCCAGAGCGACGCTCCCCCCGGGATCGGGATCGTCGTGGGATACGTGGACAGGAACCGGGGCCGTCCCGGCAAGGGTCTTCTCAACGTCGCCTCACTGATCTCCGACGGCAAGGTCCTTCACACGCAGGCAAAGACGCTCCTCCCCACCTACGACGTGTTCGACGAGGCGCGCTGGTTCGAGCCTGCGGACAGGAGGACGGTCTTCAACTTCGCGGGGGAACGGATCGGGATCGCCATCTGCGAGGACCTCTGGTGGGATGGAGAAACGGCGCCCGGCCTGCGCTACCCGGTGGACCCGATCGCGGAGCTTCTGGATGCCGGGGCGACCCTCATTGTGGCCCCCACCGCCTCCCCGTTTCATGCGGGGAAGCCGCGCACGCGCCGGGAGCTCTTCTCACGGGTCGGGAAGGCCTCCGGCGTGCCGGTCGTGTACGTGAACATCGTCGGGGGGAACGACAACCTCATCTTCGACGGCCAGTCCATGGTCACCTCCCGTGAGGGAAAGCTGGTGTACATGGGCGCGCCGTTCGAAGAGGAGCTTGCCTTCGTGGATACGGCCGCCACGTGCCCCGAAGTCCCCCTGCCCGACGACACGTGGGCCCAGATCGAAGGCGCCCTGGTCCTTGGCATCAGGGACTACGTGCGCAAGTGCGGGTTCACGCGCGTGCACCTCGGGCTCTCCGGCGGAATCGACTCCGCTCTGGTGGCGGTGCTTGCCGTGGAGGCCCTCGGGCCGGACAAGGTGGACGTTTTCGGCCTCCCTTCCCGTTATTCCTCTGATGGCAGCGTGGCGGACGCCCGTGGGCTTGCTGGGAACCTCGGTCTCACCCTGAAGCTGCTTTCCATCGAAGACATATTCGCCTCGTACCTCCACACCCTGGGCCCGGTATTCGAAGGCCGGGCGCCGGACATCACGGAGGAAAACATCCAGGCGCGCATTCGCGGCACGCTCCTGATGGCTTACTCGAACAAGTTCAACTCCCTGCTTCTCACCACGGGCAACAAGTCGGAGCTTGCCGTGGGATACTGCACGCTGTACGGCGACATGAGCGGAGGGCTGGCCGTGATCGGAGACCTGCTGAAGGGCCAGGTGTACCGGCTGGCTCGATCGATCAACTCGCGAAAACCTCTCATCCCGGAATCGATCTTCACGAAGCCCCCCTCGGCAGAGCTGCGGCCCGACCAGACGGACCAGGACAGTCTGCCCCCCTACGATACCCTGGACGCCATCCTCCAGGAGTACCTCGTGGAGAACAAATCCGTGGAGGCAATCGCCGGCAACGGGTTCGACCCCGCGCTGGTGCGCTCGGTGGTCCGCATGGTGGACAAGGCGGAGTACAAGCGCCGGCAGGCGCCGCCGGTCCTCAAGGTTTCCCCGAAGGCTTTCGGGACCGGGCGCCGCGTCCCGATCGCGCGGAAGGTTTAGCAGCGGAGGGCGGCGTGGTGACCGGTGGCCTGGTCACCGTTCGGCTGGTGACCCGTCGCCCGGTGGACGGTCCGCCGGCCGCTGGTCGATCTGGTCGGTTCGCCGCCAGAAGGCCGTAGAGCAGCTCGCTCGCCAGCCGACGCGAATCCACGGGTCCCGCCGCATGAATCCCCGTCTGCACCTTACCCTCCGGGTCCCAAGACGTGTGTCGAAAGAAAGCGGTGCCGGGAGGAAGGTCCCGACCGCCTGCCAGGCAGATGCGGGAAAGCTCCTCCAGGAGAGACTTCAGGTCGCGGCGGCCCGCAAGCTCCGCAAGCCTCTTCAGGAGATACGCGGTCTCGTTGCCGGCAAAAAGCAGCCGTTGTCGCGCGAAGGAATCCACGACGGTCCCGTCCAGGGGCGGCTCCCCGGGTGCTCGCTCGGCATCCCGGTGAACCCGTATCCAGGGAAGAATGAGTGAGGCAAACAGCCGGGCGCTTTCCGCTGACCTGGCGGTGGCAGAGGCGCCGCCCGCTTTCGGCTCCGCGGGTCTGTACCCGCGCCGGCGCAGCTCGACGAACAACCTCACGACGAGCCGGGAGGCTTCGGAATCCGCGTCGCGCCCGGGTCGTGAGGTCGGCGGATGGAATGCGTCCCAGGGAACCCCGGCGAAACGCTCTGCAATGACACCCTGCGCCTTCTTGTAGCGGTCCTTCCCGAGCCGATCCAGGACGCGGCAAAGGGGGAAGAAGATCTCCCATCCGCGGATGTCCCCCGCTTCCTGCGCGCCGCGGCGCAGCCGCGCGTCCCAATTGCCGAACGTTGGCGCCTCTGCCGGCGAGCACAGGCTTGCAGGCACGGCGCAGCGACCCCTGTCGTCCACGAATAGGTCAACGAACCGTTGCCCGGCGAGGAAATACTTCTCGAAGGGAAGCCCCTCTCCCTCGAGGTCTTCCGCGAGCATGAGAAGGAGATCGGCTATCCGCGCCGAATGAGGGACGGAGAGCACGGGGCGGGACTGCTGGCCCCTGACGCCGTGCCATTTCCCATCGCCCCGGTGGAAGCTCTCGTAGAACAGGCCGGACGGGAGCTGGCCCTTCAGAGAGAAATCCGCGAGCCGCAGCGCCGTTTCTCCCATGCGCTCTTCCCGGGGAAAAAGCCTCCGCAGGGCCACTGCCAGCCCAACGCCAGCCGTGGAGGAAAGCCATGGGCTTCCCGGCACCTCCCGCAGCCCGGCTACCCCCCCCTCCTCCACCAGGTGGGAGGAAAGGACGCCCTCCGCTGCCCGCCGGAACGCGGCGAGCGCGGGAGAGGACTTCGACGCGCGCTTGGGGACGGGTCCCGCCGGAAGTCGCTTGAGAACCGCGGCGGGCGCAGTCAGAAGGATTTCGCGCCGAGGTGAGAAGGCAAGAAACAGCTCGTGGGTCCTTTCGAGGCTTCCCGAGCATTCGATCACGGGATCCTCGGGCTGCGCGCGATGCTCAGGCCGGGGCCCTGTTCTGGAGACCGGTTGTTCGACCCCGGGGAACCTCACCTCCACGTGCAGCCGCACAGGCTCATCGTCCCTCTCTGTCCTGCTGACACCAATGCTCGCTGCGTCCTGGCCGCTTCGGGCGGACCGGGAGAAAATGGCGGCAGCGCTGTCTCCCAGGGTGACAATGAGGGCCGCGGGGTAGCTCGTCCTCTCCCCAAGAAAGGAAACCGGGGAGGCGGGAAGACCGCGCTCGACGTGGACGCCGGGAAAAAAACACACGGGGTCATTCTGCGCATCGAACTCGAGATCCAGGAGGACCTTGACCGGGCCGGGAGTCATGACGTTCCAGCTCCGGCTGATGACTACTCCGCCCGCGTCCGCGGTGATCCTGTCTTTCACCAGTCCGAAGAGGAAAAACGCCTTCACGTCCGCAGACGTCCTCGACCCCGAGCCTGTTGTCTCCAGGACAACGCTGGCAGGCTCACGGTCATGGCCATTCCAGGAAAACCGGTAGGGAAGGAAAAAGCTCACGCCGCTGTCCGTTACAACTCTGATGGTGCGCGAATCCAGCTGGGTGACGTTCATGTCCGGGAGTTCCTGTCCCCTATCATAGCCGGGCGGACTTCACGTTGACAACCCGGGAGCGGCCCCCTATCCTCCCGAAATGCGACCAAAGACGCTCTTCGAATGCACCCGCTGCGGCCACCAGGAGCCCAGGTGGCTCGGACGGTGCCCGTCCTGCGGCACGTGGAACAGCTTCTCCGAGGTCGCTCCTGCCGCCGCTCCCGCCCGACGGGGTCTCTCTGATGGGAAGGGGCTCGCCATCCCCCTCTCCTCCATAGAGACGCGGGAGGGAATGCGGCTGGACACGGGAATCAAGGAGATGAACAGGGTCCTGGGCGGCGGGTTGATGCGCGGGTCCTCCGTCCTCATGGGTGGGGAGCCGGGGATCGGCAAATCCACCCTCATGCTCCAGCTCGCCGCGCGACTCGAGGTCCGCGGCCGGAGCCTTTACGTATCCGGGGAGGAGTCCCCGGGGCAGCTGCGCATGCGCGCGGACAGGATCCGCATCTCCTCGGAGCGCATCGAGGTGGTCTCGGAAACCGAGCTGACATCGATCATGCAGGTGCTGGAACAGGTCAAGCCGGTCCTCATCATCGTGGATTCCATCCAGACCCTCTACACGCGGGAGGTCAATGCTCTGCCGGGCACGGTCAACCAGATCAAGGTGTGCACGCAGGAGCTTGTGGACTGGGCGCGCTCCCGAGGGGCGGCCGTCTTCCTGGTTGCGCACGTGACGAAGGAAGGAGCGATTGCCGGACCGAAGCTGATCGAGCACCTCGTGGATACCGTCGTGTCGTTCGAGCAGGCAAGCGCTGAAATCAGGACGCTGCAGGCGGTCAAAAACAGGTTCGGGTCCGTGGACGAGATCGGCTTCTTTCGCATGACGGAGAATGGCCTGGAGGAGGTGGATGACGCGACCAGCCTTTTCCTCACCCGGCGGGAGGGAGGTAATCCGCCCGGCGTGGCCGTGGCTCCCGTCTTCGAGGGCTCTCGCGTGCTCCTGGTGGAGATCCAGAGCCTGACCGTTCCCGCGAAAAGCGGGATCAGCAGGATCTACTCCGACAGGATTGACGCCGGGCGGGTGGCGCGCATGGCTGCTGTCCTTGAAAAGCACCTGGGTCTCCACCTCGCGGAGCACGACATCTACGTCAACGTTGCCGGCGGCATCCGTATTGCGGAGGTGGGCGTCGAGCTTCCCCTTGCCCTTGCCCTGTATTCCGCTCGAACCGGGTCTGCCCTCCCGGCCGCCACCGCCGTCACGGGAGAGGTGAGCCTCACCGGAGAGGTCCGCCCGGTGCCCGGCATCGAAAAACGCGCCCGCGCGTGCCGCGACATGGGGTTCCATACCCTCATCGGCCCCGGAGGAACCGGCGCGGACAGGCCAGAGACGGGTGCTTTCAGCCCGGTGGAAATGGCGCGCGATGCGGTTCGAATCGCCTTCGCTCCCCAGGCGACCAGTGCCTGAGCGAAGGTTTCGGGGCCCGCCCTACAAAACCTGCATCCGGATGGCGTCGCCATCCTGCGCAAGCAGCTTCTCGAACTCGGGAGCGGGAACCGGCGGGCTGAAGAGGTAGCCCTGCATCATGTCACAGGGCAGGCTTCGCGTCAGGCCGGCCTGGGCCGGAGAGGAAACCCCTTCCACGATCACCATTTTCCTTCGAACCTTGATGATTTCAACGAGGGAGCGAATGAACTGCCGCTCCTCTTCCTGGTTGTCCACGTGCTGGATGAAGGACTTGTCGATCTTCAGGGTGGTGGCGGGCAGCTCCTTCAGGTAGCTCAGGGACGAATGACCCGTGCCGAAATCATCGATGAACACCTCCAGGCCGATCTTCCGAAGGTCCTCCATGCGGTTGATGGTGGCCTCGGGATCCACCATGCTCTCTGTCTCTGTTATCTCGAGCCTGATCCGGTCAGAGGGCAGATCTCCGGCACGCTTCATTGCCGTGGCAAGGTTGTCCACCAGGTGCGGGCCGCGGAACTCGCTGGCTGACAGGTTGACCGACACGAACATGTCGCGCACGTCCATCCAGCGCTTCGCCTGCTCGCACGCGTTGAAGACCACCCATCGTCCGATCTTGTCGATCTGGCCGGAGCGCGTGGCGAGAGGGATGAACTCCATGGGCATCAGGACACCGAGTGTCGGGTGGCGCCAGCGGACCAGCGCTTCCGCCCCGACAATGCGCCCGACCCGGGTGACCATGGGCTGGTACTCCAGGAAAAGCTCGCTGCCGCGGAACGCGTTCAAGAGCTCCCCCTGGAGCCGCAGCTGCTTGTTGGCGGCTTCATGGAGCTTCGTGTCGAAGATCATGAACGGCTCACTGCGTTTGCGGGCCTCCGTCATGGCCGTGAAGGCGTTGCGCGTCACAGCCCCCGCGTCGTCACCATCGTCGGGGTACAAAGAGATCCCCATGGTGCAGGTCAGAGTGATGTCCATCCCGTGGAAGCGATACGGAGTGGTCACCTCGGTGTGAATGGCATTCGCCAGGGAGGCAAGGGCCGTCCTGTCGGGGATGTCAGTCAGGACCGCGGCAAGCTCGTTGCCGTCGAACCGAAAGGCGTAATCACTCGGCCGGAGGGCCTTTCGGAATCTGAGCCCCGTGTTCTCCAGGAGAAGGTCCGATATCTCGTAGCCGTGGAGCTGGGTCACCGCGTCCATGTCGTGCAGGCCCATGATCAGCACCGCCCGGGGCTGCGCGCGCTCGGACAGCTTTGCCTTTTCGATCTCTTTTTCCAGGATCACGCCGAGTGAGCGCCGGTTGAACAGACCCGTCACAGGGTCACGGTATTCGTAGTTCGTCAGCTTGGATTCGATCTCCCCGATATGGGTGATGTCATGGGAGAAAACCAGGGCATGCGACACGCCGCCGTCCTCCCTGTAGGGGAAATAGGTCACGTGCATGTACTTCATGAACGGGCCGAACTTGAACTTGTCGATGTTGTTGACTTCCTCACCGGCGAAGCAGCGGTCCAGGAAGCCCTTGATGGGGGCTCTGAACTTCTCTTGCCCCCACACCTGCGAAACCGTCCGCCCGATGATTTCGGCGCGTGGCTTCTGCACCTCCCGGCAGTACGAGTCGTTCGCAAGGACATAGCGGTAGCCCCGGTCAATGAGAGTAATGGAGTCGTTGGACAGATTTACAATGTTTTCGTAGACGCTCGCCTTTTCCATCCCGACATACCCCTAAGTCACCTTCCCTAATATAACCGGCAGGGAAGCCAGTTTTCAACAAAAACGCCATACTGGAGATATTTGCGTCCCCGGCGAAACGTCCCGGATTTTTGTGTATGTTAGGGGCATGATCTACAGAGCTCTCGGTTCGACCGGACTCAAGGTGTCGGTGGTGGGGATTGGGACATGGCAGCTCGGCGGCGAATGGGGAAAGGCTTTCACGGAGACAGAAGTCGGCGCACTATTCGAGGCTGCGCGGCAGAACGGGATCACCCTGATCGACACCGCCGAGTGTTACGGGGACCATCTCTCTGAGAAGCTCGTGGGCCTGGCCATCAAGGCAGACCGTTCGCGCTGGGTCCTTGCCACAAAGTTCGGCCATCGCTACACGACGCCTTTCGAGCGTGAACAGCTCTGGAGCGCCGCGGATGTGCAAAAGCAGCTCGAGGGGTCCCTGTCGGCGCTTGGAACGGACGCGATAGACCTCTATCAGTTCCACTCAGGGACCAGACAGGCGTTCGACAATGACGAGCTGTGGACCATGCTGGGCAGGCAGAAAGACGCCGGGAAAGTCCGCCACCTGGGCATTTCGATATCGAGCTCGATGGGGCATGAGGACCAGGCCTACCAGGCGAGACGCGCGCGGGAGGTGGGGGCGGAAAGTCTCCAGGTGGTGTACAACCGGCTCGAGCGATGGCCGGAAGAGGCCATCTTTCCAATCTGCGGGGACGGCAACCTCGGCGTCCTGGCCCGCGTGCCTCTTGCAAGCGGGTTTCTCAGCGGCAAGTACAGGAAGGGCATTACGTTCGGCCCGGATGACTTCCGGTCCCGCAAGACCCCTCAGGAGCTGGACGCCATGGCCGCTGATGCAATGAAAGTCAGGGCGGAAGAAGTGCCGGCGGGAGTGCCCATGGCGGCTTGGGCCTTGTCATGGTGTCTGAGGAATCCGATGGTCACCGCGGTCATTCCCGGCTGCAAGAACGCCGAGCAGGTCTCAGAGAACGCGAAGGCGGTGGAGCTGCTGAAGGTGCAGGCGTGAGAAGAGAGCCCGCTGGGGTCAGCGGGCGCTCTCGAAGCTCTAGAAGACGTTGTACTTGATGCCGATCGTTGCCGTGACGGACCAGAACGTGTCCGAGTAAGGGTAGGCGCCAGGAGCGCCGGTCGGATCGGTAGCCTGTATATTCGTCAATCCCATGTCGAACTGGACCGCCGGGGAAAGCGAGAAATTGCCGCCCAACGCGATATCCACGCCGCCGGTGAAGTGAAGGCCGTACTCCCCGACGATAGTATTGCTTGAATCCAGCGTTATGGAAGTTGGGAATCCGTAGGGGTTCGAATTGTAGCTGGCAGACGATGAGCCGCCCACGAAATGCCCGATGAAAGCTCCCGCGCGCAAGGTCAGGGCAAGGGACTGCGCGAGAGGGATTCTGCCCACGACGGAGATCGGAAATTGCAGATAGTTGTAGGTGTTGTCAGTCGTCTGGGTGATCCCAGGGCCAACCATGGCGCTTTCGAAATTGTTCAGCACCCCATGGTTGTTGAGCGAGTCATATTCAGCGCCCACTGAGACTCCAAGATCCACTGGCCCGACGGTCACGAGAAAAACGTCGACGCCAATGCCGCCGGCAAATGCCGCTCGCGGACTGCCTGTTTCGTTCGGGTTGGAAGTCGATCCGAGAGCCAGCCCTCCTGCGCCTTTCGCCTCGATATCCAGGCTGACGGCACCCGCAACGAAAGGCATGGCAAGTGCAAGACAAGCTGCCAGAACAAGAGCGAGCCAGAAACTTCGCATTTTCCACCTCCACGTTGAAGTACATAGACGCCCAATGCATAGGTTCGCTATGCAAAGACAGCCTATACTAAGGGGAGGCGGTCAACTTGTCAATTCAAACCTTTTGCGATCAGACTCCGCGCGCCAGGTGGTAGTAGGCGGAGCTCCACCTCAACTCTTTCTTGAAGTCCGGTATTGTCGTTTCCTTCCCGATCAGGAGGAACTCCATCCCCGCCATCTCCGCGAAATCTTCCAGGTGCTCAGCGGTCACCGAGTGGCTGAACCCGGTGTGATGCGCGCCGCCCGCCAGGATCCAGGCTGCGGCCGCCACTTTCAGGTTCGGCCGCGGCACCCACAGCGCCCTGGCCACGGGGAGCTTGGGCAGGGGCTCGAGGGGTGCAACCACGTCCACCTCGTTCACGATCATGCGGAACCTGTCCCCCATGTCGATGATGGTGGCGTTGACTGCGGGGCCCGTCTTCGCTGTGAACACGAGTCGGGCGGGATCTTCCTTGCCGCCGATGGATAACTGGTGCATCTCCAGGGACGGCTTGCCGTCGGAGATGGATTCGCACACCTCCAGCATGTGCGCTCCCAGGACCTTCATGCCGCTGGGGTCGAAGTGGTAGGTATAGTCCTCCATGAACGAAGTGCCCCCCGGCAGGCCGCAAGCCATCACCTTCATGGATCGGACCAGGGCCGCTGTCTTCCAGTCTCCCTCTCCGCCGAATCCATAGCCGTCCGCCATCAGCCTCTGCACCGCGATGCCGGGCAGCTGCGGGAGGCCGTGGAGGTCCTGGAAGTTCGTCGTGAAAGCGTTGAAGCCCCCATCCTCGAGGAACCCGCGCATGCCCAGCTCAATCCGCGCCGATTCCCGAAGAGCCTGCCGCCTTGCCCCGCCCTGCTTGAGGTCCTTGGAGACCGTGTAGCGCTGTTCGTACTCGGAGAGGAGCCTGTCCGTCTGTGTATCCGTGACGGCCTTCACCCGCTCAACGAGGTCCCCGACGCCGAAGCCGTTCACCGAGTACCCCAGGCGCATCTGCGCCTCCACCTTGTCTCCCTCCGTCACGGCCACCTCGCGCATGTTGTCCCCGAAGCGCGCCACCTTGAGGCCCTGTGCATCATGCCAGGCGGCAGCGGCCCTCATCCAGACTGCCAGCTCCGACTGGACCTGCTCGTCACGCCAGTGTCCCACAACCACCTTGCGCGCAATCCGCATCCTGCTGCCGATGAACCCGAACTCCCGGTCCCCGTGGGCGGACTGGTTGGTGTTCATGAAGTTCATGTCGATTGTCGACCAGGGGATGTCCCTGTTGAACTGCGTGTGGAGGTGAACGAACGGCTTCTGCAGGGCCGCCAGCCCGGCAATCCACATCTTGGCGGGAGAGAAGGTATGCATCCAGGTGATGACGCCGACGCAGGCGGGGGAAGAGCTCGCTTCCCGGCACAGGCGAAGGATAGCATCAGAGTCGGTGGAGACCGGCTTGAAAACGACGGTCAGCGGGATGGACGGTGAGCCGGACAAGGACCGCGCAATCTCCTGCGAATGCTGCGCCACGGTGTCCAGCACTTCCTTGCCATACAGGACCTGGCTTCCCGTGACAAACCATGCTTCGAGCTTCTTCAGATCGATCATCCCATGCCTCCCACAAAGCAATGTGCGTCGAGTATAGCGGCGGCAGGCCCGCGGCGCAATCATGAGGCTAGTCCGGGAACTCCTCTCGCAGGGCGGCAAGGGATTCCTCGAGCTGGCCGCGCAACAGCCCGTCTGTGTACTCACGGCCGAGCTTGGGGCCCGGAAGCTCCAGGTACCCGGTGATGTCGTCCGTGGGAAACCGCTTCGCGTTCTTTTCCAGAAGCATCCTGAGCTTCCTGATATCCACGATGCCCCGGGCCCGTTCCTCGGCCCCGAAGCCGAAGGTGGAGTTGAATATTGCATCGGTGTTCTTGAAATGGAACTCCCACATCCAGGGGATCTCCCGCTCGAACATCTCCCAGTTGTCGTGAAGCACTCTCTTCCTCTCGTCGGCAACGCCGTGGGAGATGTCAGCGCAGAGGTACAGCGGGACTGTCCCACCCGGCTCCGCAGCATGCGCCGAGTCGAAGACCGATGTCATTTCCTGGAGCTGCTCCGGCGTCGAGGGGTACTCCCACGTCGAAGACATCGGCTCCACGGTGATGGTGCGAAGCCCCTCGCGCCGCGCAAATCGCATGAGGTCTTTCATGTGGCTGAAGAAGCACCGCAGGCCCTCATCCCGGAGCGCCGGCTGATCACGCATGACGATGCCCGCGCTGGAGCCGGCGCTGTCTGCGCCCAGGAGCGACGCCACGTGAATGAGCCGCTCCCACCCCCAGCGCGCGGTGGCCTCCAGGGCGGGGTCCCCGCTGGCCCAGCTTCCCATCTCCCGGTGGGAGGTGAAGACGCTGGCAATCCCTATCCCCCGTTTCTCCGCCGCGGCGCGAAGCCGCTTGAAGTAGCCCTCCTCCGCCGTGAAGGTCGGGAAGGAGCTTCCCATCTGGAGCCGGCTCACGTGGAAATCCGCCATGATTCCAAACAGCCAGTCGAAGGTATAGCGGTTCTCGATGGGGTCGCTTTTCACGCCGAGGTGGACTGTCATGGCGCGAACACCACCTTGTTGAAGGATTCGGTCCGTCCCACGACCCGGCGGAAAACATCCGCTCCGTCCGCGAGCCTCGGAGTGTGACTGATGAGTCGCGCAACCTCCATGGTGCGCCCCAGGGCGGAGAGGACGGTGGTCCACTCGTTCCTGCCTTCGGGAACCACGCGGGAGTTCCACGTGCCCCTGATGACAAGCTCGCGCCGCAGGATCGAGGAGAAGTCCTTCTCCCCTATCTGGAAGCTCCCCCGAATGTTTCCCAGAAAGACCACCTCGCCGAACCTGGCCGCGGCCATGACCGCCTGGAGGAAGGTCTGGGGCAATCCAATCGCTTCGACAATCCTGTCCGCGCCGTACCCGTCGGTCATCGAAAGTATCTGGGCAACCGGGTCGCCCTTTCTCGAGTCTACCGGTGTGAAGCCCATCGCGGAAGCGAGGGACAACTTCTGTTCGTCGATGTCGACGAGGAACACACGGGAGCAGCCCCGCATGCGCATCCACTGGGCAGCCATGTTCCCGATCGGGCCGGCGCCGAACACTGCCCCCGTGTCCCCCGCGCGAATGGAGAGCTTGCCAACACCGTGCAGCGCAACCGCGCAGGGCTCCGTCATGGCGGCGTCCCGCATCTCCACCCCTTCGGGGACCGGCAGAAGGTTGGCGTCCGGCGCCCACACCTTCTCTGCGAACGCCCCGTCCCTGCGGGAGCCCAGGTAGTCGTAGTCCATGCACTGCGCGTAGTCGCCTGTCTGGCAGGGAACGCACCGGCGGCATGGGATGAGGGGGAAAACGATCACTTGCGCGTCGCGGGGGAACTTCCCGCCTTCCGCGGGCTCTTCGACAACTCCCGAGAACTCGTGCCCCATGATCAGCGGGTAATGGTAGGAAGCGCCTTCAAAGCCGCGGTGGATGTCGGAGTTGCAGATGCCGGAGAATGAGACGCGTATCAAGGCCCATCCGGGGCCAGGCCGGGCCGGGTCCGCCACCTCTCTGTACTCAAGTGTCTTGTCTCGCACCAGGACCAGCGCTTTCATGGACGCCACCGTATACGACATGTTTGCATCGTTCAAGTGGTCCATGATCGAATTTGTCCAATGATGATTGAAGTTGCTTGTAAAATGCTTCTCAATGAGTATAATCGCGCGTTCAGGGGGTCCCCATATGAAAGCTGCCGTTCTGGAAGCCTTGGAAAAGGTTGTAGTCAAGGATGTCCGCGAACATGAGTGCGGGGAGAATGAGGCGGTGCTCAAAGTCAATGCCTGCGCGGTGTGCGGGTCAGACATCCGCATCTTCCACTACGGCAATGAAAGGGTGAAGCCGCCCACGGTCATCGGCCACGAGATAGCAGGAGTCGTCGTCCGTGTGGGCAGGCAGGTCACGAATCTCAAAGAAGGAGACCGCATTGCACTTGGCGCTGATGTCCCCTGCGGGACCTGCTACTGGTGCACGAACGGGATGGGGACCAACTGCCGAATCAACTATGCCATCGGCTACCAGTTTCCCGGCGGTTTCCAGGAACAGATGGTGCTCAATGAGACCACGCTCAAGTTCGGCCCGGTCACGCCTGTCCCCGCGGGCGTGAGCTTCGCGGAAGCCGCCATTGCGGAGCCCCTGGCGTGCGCCGTGAACGGGCTGGAGCTGGCCCAGTTCGGGTTGGGAAAGAGCATCTGCATCATCGGGTTGGGTCCTATCGGGTGCATGATGCTCGAGCTGTCGAAGGTGTTCGGAGCTTCCCGCGTATTTGCGGCGCAACGCTCGCGGGCGAGGATGGAAATGGCGCGCCAGTTTCTCCCTGCAGCCCGGTTCATCGCCACCGAGGAAGAAGACCTCGTGGAGGTCGTCATGCGGGAAACCGACGGCGAGGGAGTGGACCTTGCCATCACGACAGCCGGGACCGTCCAGGCGCATGCGGATGCAATCCGCATGGTGCGGCATCGGGGCTTCGTGAATCTCTTCGGGGGATTGAAAAACCAGCCGCAGCTCGCCCTTGACTCCAACCTCATCCACTACAAGGAATGCTTCGTGATGGGAAGCCACGGCTCGCTGCCGCGGCACCATCGTACCGCCGTGCAGCTGATCTCCGCCGGCACCGTCCAGGCGAAGAAGTACATCTCCCGCGTTTTCCCGCTGGCCGAGACGCGGGAGGCATTCGCGTACCACGAATCGCGCGCCGGATTGAAGGTGGTGGTTGCGCCCGGCGGTGAAAAGGCGGCGTGGTCATGAAGAGGGTGAAGATTTCTCCGTCCCTGATGTGCGCGGATTTCATCTCCCTCGGGGCGGAGCTCGACATCATGAGGGCGGGAGGGATCGACTACCTCCACATCGACATCATGGACGGCCGCTACGTGCCGAACTTCACGCTGGGCCCGGACTTCTGCAGGCGGCTTGCCGCCTACTCCCCCATTCCCCTGGACATCCACCTCATGATCGAGAACCCCGATGCCCACGTTCAGAAGTTCGCGCAGTTCCCCGGCGTCATCGTGTCCTTTCACCCGGAGACCTCACGCCACCCGCTGCGCACCATCGACCTCATCAGGAGCTTCGGAGCGCGGGCGGGGATAGCGGTGGACCCATCCATGCCGGCCTCCGCGGTGGCGGAGATGCTGCCGCACGTGAGCCTGGTGTGCGTCATGACAGTCAACCCGGGGTATGCCGGCCAGAAGCTCATACCGGAGACCCTCGGCAAGATCCGCCAGATTGCCGACATGGCGGCAGCCTTCGACCATCACATCGAAGTCGAGGTGGACGGAAACGTGAGCTGGGAGAACATCCCGCGCATGATCCAGGCAGGAGGAGAGGTCCTGGTGGCGGGGACCTCCTCGCTGTACGACGGAAAGGCCGGCCTGGCGCAGAACCTCGAGCGCATGCGCTCGCTGGGGTGAGTGATGCTCTCCGCGGAGCGCCACGAGCCGATCCTGCGCCTCCTGCGCCGCGGCCGGTTCGCCACGGTAGCTGACATCTCCCAGGCCGCGAGATCTTTGGCCGCGACCATTCGACGGGACCTTGCGCGGCTGGAGCAGGCAGGGCTCATTCAACGGATCAGGGGAGGCGCGGAGATCGTCGTCGAGCCGGGCGAAGGCGGACCGGGGAAAGACGAGCTCCCGGGGGCGACCGACAATGACGCGCTCCTGATCAGGACCGAACGGGCAATGATCGACCGGGCGCGGGATCTCGTCGTCCTGGCGGACTCCACCAAGTTCGACAGGCGCGGGAGCCTTTTCCTCTGCGGGTTTGACAGGATCCACTCCATCATCACGGATGACGGGATCAGCGAAGGCCACAAGGAGATGGTAGCATCGCGCGCAATACGCCTGCGTATCGCGAGCTAGAGCCTTTCCACGATGACGGATTGCGCGGCGCCGTGCGTGCCCCGTTTGCCCCTGGTGACTGCCGACAGCACGCCGAAAGAGCCGAGGAAAAAGACCACAGCCGCGCCGGCGCCGAGGGGCTGGGTGGCGCCCGGGATGCGCAGCAAGGCGGCAATCAAGGCCCCGGCTCCGTAGCCGCCAAAGAGAAAGGAGAGGGGCACAAGAAAGAGCAGGAGCGCCGCCGCAAGCGGAGTAGTCGCGCCCGAAGTTTCGATGCGAACCCTGTCTCCCGGGGAGACTCCCAGGTGATCCATGGCGCGGGCCACCATGTGCTCCCCGTCCTCCGAGAGAGTGCACAGCGTGCAGCCCTGGCATGCTTCGGACCGGTCAATCCGCACGCGCGCCATGCCTCCGGCGCAGTCCAGGACAGTCCCTCTTTCTTCCATTCAGATCCTGGTCTCGTTCACCTTCGAATCCAGCATGGTGTCTCCGTCGAACACGAAAAAGCCGCAAAAGCCCTTCCCCTGGAGAAGCAGCGGCAGCCACAACGAGTCGTCGGCCCACATGCGGTCGTAGGGGATCCGGTCAAGCGGCGTCCAGATGGGCGCGGCTTCACGGGTCTCGCAGAGCTGCCCTTCGAAGCCGGACGCGGTGAATACGCTCCCGTGGAGGGAGTAGCCGTCGATGAACTGGAAGTACAACTCGCCCGCCGGGCGAACTCCGGTGGGCGTCACGCACAGCTCTTCCTGCACCTCGCGAACGGCCCCTTCGGCGGCGGTCTCACCAGACTCGATCCGGCCGCCCGGCCCGTTGATCTTCCCCGCGCCGAGCCCCGTCTTCTTGTTGATCAGGAGGATGTGTTTGTTCTGCAGGACAAACAGCAACGTGGCCCGTTCCGTCGGGTTCCACTGTTGCCAATCGATCTCGCTCACCAGCCGCGGGACGCGACTTTCGGATTCCAGGCTCATCGCGCAAAGGTACAACGCACGGGAAGCATGAGCAATACGGCGATTTTTTGCCGAGCATTTTTTCTTGCATTCCCGAAACGACGGAAGTATAATGCCCTCGATGAATCCCATTCATCACTGAAGGGGATTGTGAGAAGCAGGGACCTCCCGACGGAGGATGATGGGCTCTCAAAGAGAGTCAGCCTGACAAGAGCCTCTCACATCCCCTTCCACTTCTGCGGAATCGTGACTGTCGCAAACCGAAGCATGACAACTCCATGACCGTGAAGGAGATCCAGACCAGGTCCATTCTTCGCCGGTTTCGAAGGATAGACTCGTGGTTAATTGCGAAGGCCGGCATGACCCTCTATCGAGGGCGTTGCGCATATTGTGACGGCCGCGCGGAAAAGCGATGAAAACCAACGCCGTTGACGTCCTGCGCCGCGAGCTGCGCCCCTACGCCCGGCACGCACCCCGAGTGTTTCGTCCCCCCTGGACCCGGACCTCGTGGCCGGGCCGGCCGCCGCGCACGTGAGGGAGATACTCAGCACGGGGACCTGCGGCCGTTACGAGAGCCTCATGCTGTCCCCTGCGGCTACTTGAAACCTGCTCCAATGGCCCTGAGGATCCCCGGTACGCTGCTGGGCGCGAAAATGCGCAGGCCAAGAAGGGCCTGGATAACCGCGCAGCTCGCCGCCGCCAGGAGGAACAGGCTTCGAAGCAGGGTATCTCTGAAGCCGCGATAGACGAGCTTCGAAAGAAAGAAAGACGCGGCGCCCGCTGCGCACGCGGCAGCACCCAGCGCCAGAAGCCGCCATGCCGAGGGCGCTCCCCACCGGTGGTACGCCTGCCAGCCCGTGACCAGCGCCACCAGAGCGGAGACGCCGACAGCAAATCCGGTCCTGACACCCTGGGCTCCGCGTGCCGCGCTCATGAGAATTGCCAGCACAACCAGGAGGTCGACGGACGGAGCCAGGAGCGATGCAAGGGGAGAAATTGCGGACAGGCCCGGGAGGTTGATGAGGATATCGAAAAGAACCATGCCGCCCAGGAGGGCGGGCACAAGGCGCGCTCCGTCCACGCGCTCCTCAGATCACCTTGAGATAGATGACCTTGGCGTCCCCGGGCGCGTAGAAGTCTTCCAGCACGGCAACGGAGGTGTAGCCGCGCGCCAGGTAGAAGCCGCGGGTGGGCTCGTAGAGAGGCCGCATGGAGGTCTCGATGTAGACGCGATTCCCGCCCAGCGCTGTGATGGCCCGCTCGCTCGCCTCCAGGAGCCGGGTGCCCATGCCCTTCCCGCGATAGTCTCCCGCGACCACGATCCAGTACAGGTCATAGCTCGTGCGGGTGCAGGCGATGGGACCGTAGCTCGTGTACCCGACAGTCCGTCCCTCCTCTTCGGCGAACAGGAAGTGGTAGCCGCAGCGCGGCCCTTTGATCAGCCTGTCCTCGATGAGCTCGACTGCGGTTTCGACCTCTTCCGGATAGAAAAAACCCGTAGACTCCGTGATTGAGCGGATCCTTTCCACGTCTGCTTTTTCCACGGTGCTGCGGATGGTGATCACCTGGGTGCCCATGTCTCTGGCTCCTTCTGCATTGCAGTATCAGCTATGATTCGTCGAACAACGTCGTTCCGTGACAGCCCCGCGCGACCGGCCGCGGCCATGAAACCGGCATCCGGTGAGAGGCAGGGGTTGGTGTTGATTTCAAGTACCCATGGCTTGCCCTCCGCGTCGACGCGGAAATCCACCCGGGCGTACCCGCGCAGGCCGAAGATCTCCCAGCACGCGAGGCTCAGGCGCTTCAGCGTGGCCAGGAGGGCAGCGTCATCCGGGGGGAAATCAAAAGAGCGCGGCGTGCTTCCGTATTCGAAAGAGCCCTCGTCCCACTTCGCGCGATAACCGACGAACATCGGCTTGCCCCGCGGGTAGCCGACGAACCGGATCTCGGCCGGGGGAAGGCCTTGGGGAAGGTCGCTGTCCTCCTGCCCGCCCAGCAGCGCGAGGTTGAACTCCCTGCCCTCCACGTAGCGCTCGACGAAGAGATGACCCTGGCGCTCCCGGGCTGACCGGCGTCGTATCTCCGCTTCCAGCTCCGCCCGGGAGAAGGCCACCGCGCTGTCCTCCATGCCGATGGACGCGTGCTCCCAGACTGACTTCACGATGAAAGGCGGCGCAAAGGACGGCCCCGCTCGCAGCGCCGCGCTGGCGGATATCCACGGCGGCGTGTCGATGTCACCCGCAGCCAGCATCCTCTTGGCAAGAAGCTTGTGGGAAGTGAGGAGGATAGCCTCCGTGGGAGCGCCGGTATACGGGATCCCCAGGCTGTCGAGCAGGCTGGGAGCCAGGTGGATCAGGCTGCCCTTCCCGTCGATGGTCTCAGCAAGGTTGAAAACGAGCGACGGCTGCAGGGAGCGCAGCCTTTCAGACGCCGTGTCGAGGTCCAGCGTCAGCTGCACGTCTTCCGTCGCGTAGCCCAGCGTGTGGAGGGCGCTGCGGACCGTCTCCACCTGGACAAGGATATCTTTCTCGTCTTCCGGTGCGTCCGCCTCGACCTGCCCATACAGGAGAGCTATGGTTCGTTGGCCCATGAAAAGCTCTGCGTGCGCCGCGCCGTCGAGACGGCGCGGCGCGTTGTCTCCTTATCCACGAGACCCTTGCGGATCAGGATAGCGGAAATAGAGGTCCTGGTAGTTCTTCAGGACGAGGTCGTCACCGTCCCAGCCCACCGTGTAGTCCGGGAAGGAGAGGTATCTTCCCTCCCCCTGGGGAGCGTCGATCACGTAGGTCGGCACGGCGTAGCCCGAGGTGTGGCCTCGCAGGCCCTGGATGATCTCCAGGCCCTTGCGAACCGGCGTCCGGAAGTGGGCCGACCCGACGATGGGGTCGCACTGGTAGAGGTAGTACGGCTTCACGCGCGCCTTCAGCAGGCCGTGCATCAGCCGCTTCATCGTCTCCACGGTATCGTTGATGCCCGAAAGCAGCACGGTCTGGCTCCCCAGGGGGATGCCGGCATCCGCAAGGCGCGCGCACGCTTCTCGCGTTTCCTCGGTCAGCTCGTCCGGATGCGTGAAATGGATGCTCATCCAGAGCGGGTGGTAGCGCTTCAGCATCCGGGTGAGTGCAGAGCTGATCCGCTGGGGCATCACGACGGGCGCCTTGGTGCCGATGCGCAGGAACTCCACGTGGGGGATTCGGCGCAGCCGGCGACAGGAGCCAGTCCAGCTTCTCATCCGAGAGGGTCAGGGGGTCTCCGCCGGAGAGCAGGACGTCCCGCACCTCACGCATGCGCCTCGATGTAGGCGATGGCCTGCTCCCACTGGGCCTGGAAGAAGATGCTGTTGGTGTCCGGGTTCTCCACCATGCGCGAGCGCGTGCAGTAGCGGCAGTTGGACGCGCAGGAGTTGGCCACCAGGAACAGCACCCTGTCGGGGTAGCGGTGCACGATGCAGGGCACGGGGCTGTCCTTGTCCTCCCCCAGCGGGTCCTCCGCCTCTCCCGGGCGTGCGCAGGTATTCGTCCGTGACCGGGAATCATGGTGCGCCGCAAGGGCTGGTTCGGGGTCATCCGGGTCCATCAGGCTGAGGTAGTACGGCGTGATGGCGAAGGGGAGAGACCCGTGTGCCGGCGCGATTGCCGTCCGCTCGTCCTCCGTGAGCCGGACGATCTTCTCCAGCTCCTCGAGCGAGCGCACGCGGTTTCGCAGCTGCCAGCGCCAGTCGCACCATTCCGCGGCGGTGGCAAAGCGGGAAGAGCCGCGCGCGGAACTCCTCTGAGCGGCGGGAAACGGGAAACTTCGGCGATGGGTGAGGCGATTTCTTGATGGAGCGGGAATAGGACGTGAACGGCGGGATCGTAGTCCGGATGCCGGCAAGCTCGGCAAGCTCCTGGACTACGGGCATGGTACCTGGAGGTTCTGCCTCCTCAGTGCTGAGCACTTTGGTTTCCATTTCTGTCAGAACTCCTTCATCATGTCATGCTGGAAAGGGTCTGCAGTCCCCCCTCCCCACAGTGTCGTTAGGCCAATGCATACTACATCAAAAAAAGAATGCAAGAGTTCATAAACTTTTTTCCTTCTGATACACTGCCCGGGTGCCAGAGGACAAGGCCATACTCGTCGGAGTCGAGCTGAAGGGACGCAAAGGGGCGTGGACCATCCAGGATTCCCTGGACGAGCTCTCTCAGCTTGCGCGGACCGCCGGCCTGGCCGTGGTCGGGCGGACCTGGCAGAAGCTTGCCAGGCGTGATCCCTCGACATGGATCGGATCCGGCAAAGTGGAAGAGGTCGCGGCTCTCATGGCCGCGGAGGACGCCCGGTACGTCCTCTTCGATGACGAGCTCTCCCCCGGGCAGCAGAGAAACCTGGAGGAGGCGCTGGGAGAGAACGCGCAGGTCATCGACCGCACGCGGCTCATCCTGGACATTTTCAGCCTCAACGCCCGCTCCCGGGAGGGGAAGATCCAGGTGGAGCTTGCCCAGTATCAGTACCTGCTGCCCCGGCTGGCCGGCATGCGCGGCGCCCTGGCACAGCAGGTCGGCGGCTCGGGGGCGGGCCCCGTGGGCTTGCGCGGTCCCGGCGAGACTCAGCTGGAGATGGACAGGCGGCAGGCCCGGCGGCGGATCACGGCGCTCCGTCGAGCGCTGGAGGAGGTCCGGACCCAGAGGCATCAGCACCGCAGGCAGCGGCTGCGAGCCGGCCTTCCTGTCATCGCCCTCGTGGGGTACACGAACGCGGGGAAAAGCTCGCTCCTGAACGCGCTGACCGGGGCCGGGGTCCTGGTCCAGGACAGGCTTTTCGCCACGCTGGACCCGACCACCCGCCGCCTGATGCTTCCGGAGGGCCGGGAGGCTCTCCTCACCGACACGGTCGGATTCATCCGCAAGCTTCCCCACGAGCTGGTTGCCGCTTTCCGCGCGACCCTGGAGGGCATCGAGGAGGCGTCCCTGATCCTGCATGTCGTGGACGGCTCTCATCCCCATGCCTCCGAGCAGGTCTCCGCGGTGCAGGCCGTGCTCGCCTCCCTGCACGTCGCCCACACGCCGCTTCTCATGATCTGGAACAAGATGGACCTGCTGCCGGACAGGAGCCTGCCCCAGCCTCACGGGACGGCCCACCAGGGCTCCCTGGCCATAAGCGCAAAAACGGGTGAGAACATCCCGTCCCTTCTCCGGGAGGTAGAGCGCGTCCTGGCAGAAGGGCTGTCCGAGGTGCGCCTCCTCATCCCGTATGACCGCTACGACCTCGTCACCCTTGTCTACGAGCAGGGAACGGTGAAGAAGAAGGAAGATGCGGCAGGAGGAGTGCGCCTCAGCGCCGCCGTGCCGCGGGAGCTCGGGGAAAAGCTCGCCCCCTTCTCAGAAAAAAAGCATCACGGAAGAGCCAAGAGTCAGGACCTGCATCGCGATGCTGAAGGCCTTCTGGGGCAGTCTTCGGGCGGCGATGATCCCGACGACGGTTCCGGCAAGGACGGCACCTGAGAGAACGGCGTCGAACACGAGGGTCTGGGCGGTGATCAGCCCGAGGCTGACGCTGAAGGGCACCTTCACCAGGTTGACGGCGGCAAAGAACCAGGCTCCGGTCCCCAGGAACTCATCCTTGGGGAGGCGCATGGCCAGCAGGTACAGCATCATGACCGGTCCGGCCGCATTCGCCAGCATGGTCGTGGCGCCGGCGAGCATCCCCATCAGCGCGGCAAACCACCAGGCGTTCGGAACTTCCGCGCGCCCGCGTGTTGCCAGGTCGCGCCACGCGCCGATGCCGAGCATGACGATGACCACCGCCCCGATCACGGGCCGCAATTGCCGGTCCTGGATCTTGCCCAGGGCGAAGAAGCCCACGACGATGCCGGCCACGGCCCAGGGAAAGAGCCGCAGGAGATGGCGCCAGACAGCGTGCCGGCGATACCAGGTGACCGCCACAACGTCCCCGACAATCAGGAGGGGCAGGATCGCGCCGGTGGAGAGGCGCGCGGGCAGCACGAGGGCGAAGAGCGGCACAAAGATCGTGCTGAGGCCCGGTATTCCCGTCTTGCTGAGCCCGGCCGTGAAGGCGCTGATGGACGCAAGCGTCCACGCGCCGGGCGCGAGGGCATAGACGCCCGTCACCAGGCCGCTCTCCCTGCCCGCTCCCGGTATTCAGAATAGGTGGTGAACGGCTCCTCCAGGGCTTCGTCCCTGGTTGGGTCCAGGAACGCGACAGTATTCCTGGATCTCTTGGCGAAGTACATCGCCTTGTCGCTTTTCTCCACCGCCCGCGCCAGGTCCGAGCTGTCTGTCACGTCCGCGACGCCGACGGAGAGCGTCCCGCAGGGGTCTCCGCTTGCCCCGGCAAGCTCCTGCACGTCCCTCATCGACTCACGGCCTCGGACGCCCTGCTCCTGGGCGTAGCGGAGCCTCTCAGCGAGGATGATTCCCGTATGCAGGTCCGAAGGAACGAGCACGAGCAGCTCCTCCCCGCCGTAGCGCACGGCAAGGTCGCCCTCCCTGATGTTGTCCAGGATGAGCCTGGCCCGTGGACTTCAGCACTTCGTCTCCCCGCGTGTGTCCCAGCTCATCGTTCACCCACTTGAAGTGGTCGATGTCGATCATCAGCAGCGTCAGCGGCTTGCCCTGCGCCTTGATCTTCGCGAGCTTTCTTCGGCAGCTCGTTCAGGAAGTAGTCCTTGTTCTGCAGGCCGGTGAGCGAATCCAGGTAGCGCCCGGGGAACTCTTCCTTGAGCGTGGCCTGCAGTGTCTCCAGGGAGCCCCTGCCGCGGGCGCCCCGCTCCCGCGCCCATCTCTCCGCCTCCGCGGTAGATGCCAGGACCACTCCGTGCCCTGAGGCGGCCGCAAAGCTCTTGGGATCGTTCAGGAGATAGTTGTACATCTCCGCGATCCCTCGAAAGACGTCGATGAACCCGATCTGCGCCTTCTGGGGGATGTCCACGACTGACTCGTGGAACCGTGCCTCGATCCACCGGCGGATCTGCCGGGTGACGGGGCGGTAGTCCGGTGATGATGTCTGTGATCGCCCGATGTAGTCAACCAACCGGTGTGTCCCCAGCTCCGCGGCCACCTTGCGGCGCACGGGGTCCTCCGCCGCCAGCAGGTCCTGGTTGATGAACTGCCCGACGTCCGCCAGCATCTCCACCAGCCGGGCTGCCAGCTCGTGGAGCCGCGGCCCCTCGTAGTGATCAGCTTCACCGATCACGTGACCGAAGTTCCTGATCACCCTGTTGCGCAGGCGGTTGATCCTCTCCTCGATCCCGCGCGCCCGCTGGCTGTCGCGGAAGATCTTCACGAAGCGCGCATCCCCCTCCATCTCGCGGGCTGAACTCGCGGACCTCATCGAGGTAGGGATCGAACAGGCGTTCGTACACTTCCGACCAGAGCCCGCGAAGCGTGATCAGCTCGCCCGCAAGGGTCTCCCGCCCCAGCGCCTTCTCCAGGGCGTACGGCTCCACCGAGGAGAGAAGGTCGTCCAGGATGGAATGGAATACCATGATCTGCCCGAAAACGTCGGACGCCGACAGGTGCTCCAGGTCAGCGAGCCGTGACTGGAAAAGCGCCGTGCGCGTGAAGACCCTGTTCACGAAGTAGGGCAGCATGTACTCACCCTGCTCCACGCGCTCCATCCCCGAATCCGGAAAGAGAGCCGCCAGGATGGCAAGGGTCCCCTCGAACTGGGTGGAGAACTTCTCCGCTTTCTCCCGCTCCAGCCGCTCCAGCTCTCTTGCCTTTTCCTCCGCCAGGGCGTGCTCCCGCTCTTCACGCGCCTTGCGCTGCCATCCCTCCCATGTCAGAACCTGCTCTTCCCGAACGCCCAGGAACGCAAGGATCCGCTGTCGCTTCTCGGGGTCCGCGTCGTTCTCCTCGTAGAAGGAGGCGATCATCTTGAGCAGGGCCGGGATACAGCTCATGATTGAACCTGCGAAGGTTCTGGTAGGCCGCGCGGAACAATCCCTCCGCTTCCGCCAGCGCGGCGGCTTCCTCGGCCCCGGGGTGGAGAAAGAGGTTGGTCTCGCGCACGCTGTCGAACAGCGTCTCCAGCTTGTCCTTCTCAATCGCCTCCGTCACGAGAATGAGGCGGCAGCCGTCCTTCACCACGCGCGCAGTCTCGGAAATGCGCGCCCGGGCTCCCTCGGCCAGCTTCGCCTCGATGAAGGCAAGGCTCTTTCTGAGCATCTCCCAGGGTCGGGCGAACTCTCCGAAGAACTCCAGCGCGAAGGGCTCCCGAGAGCGCAGCAGCCTGACAACGTCTTCCCCCTGGGCCGCCCCCTCTGTCTCTTCGGGCGGCTCGGGCCCCAGGGGACCTTTTCCCACGAACGTTCGCGCACTGACGCGCAGGGCGTCCAGGGTGTCGATGAAGGACAACGCGAACGGGTTGCCATCCCTCCCCTCTTTGCGCTCCGCAAGCAGCCGCATGAAGGCGAAGCTGACGAAGTCTTCGCGCGCGGGATCGAAGAGGCTGAGGAGGTCCTCCACGCGCTCCAGCAGGCGGGTGATGAGGAACCCGTTGCGATAGGCGTAGCGGTTGATTCGCCGGCGAAGCCAGGGCGGCACCTCGGGCAGCCAGTCGAATGGCGCGCTTGCCAGTCTCCTCGGCCGGTTTCTGCGCCGACGGCAACGGACCGGCTTCCCGGGCGGAGGAGGCCTTTCGGGGTGTGACCGGTGGAGCCGCCGGTGCGCGTCGTTCCTTGATCGCCTGGGACTTCAGGCGTTCGAGGGCCGCAACTGACCTCCTGCGGGTTTCTTCCTCTCCGTAGCCTTTCTCACGCAAGTCGCGGTAGACTTTTTCGATCTGTCCTTTCGATACTCCTTGCCGCAGCAGGCTCTCATACAGCGTATTTTTGTCTTTGTCGTCGGAGGGCATACTCTCTCTTTATCGAGTATAGCCACCTGCGCGGGAGAAGTCGACGGAAGCCGACATCAGGATGCAATCACGGCCGCGGCGGCCCGAATTTCAGTGATCCTGCCGGAAAAGGCGCAGAGGGTCGTCCGAAAAAGGACGCGCCTGTGGTCTCGGGGGTCTGCCGGCGCGGAAACGCAGGAAATCACGCCGGCCCCGGAAGGTGTCGAACCGGGGCGCTCGTCAGGAGGGCGCGGCTGGGGCTCTGTCGCCTGCGCTTCAAACGATTTGACAAGGAGTTGCCCGCGGCCGTCATCCCGTTCCTCCACGCAGAGGATTCGGTCAGGCACCACGGGGACGCCGGGCTCCGCGCAGGGGCCTTTGCCCGCAATGACTTCCGCGCCTCTCGGGACCGATGTCAGGTTCCACAGCCACACGCTGGGCGGCACCTGGCGGGAGACCTCCAGCGTCGTTTCCTCGCTGTAACCGGCCTGGCGCAGCCATTTCGTCCCCCACATGTCGGACATCTCCTGCTCTTCGAGGGACCTGATTTTGCGCTGGATGCGGAACCCCAGCAGCATTCCTGACTTCCACGCGTGGACTTCGCCCTTGTTCTCCATGGTGAACCCGCTCTTGTCGGGAATCCCCGCATACTTGCCGGGGTCCAGGGCCGGGGGCACCGTCTCGGGGGGAAAGAACTCTTCCCGGGGCCCCAGCCACATGCGGTCTCCACCCGGGTTGAGCCACCCGTCCTCCTTGGAGCCGATCTCGAGAAGGCGCAGGAAGTCGGGGTTCACCCACAGCGCGTTTTCTCCCCGCCAATGCGGCCACACGCCCAGGATCCGCCCGTACTCGGGCAGGATCAGGATTGCCCCATCCGCGCCGGACTCGAGCACGGTGTAGTGGATCCCGAGCCGATTCATGCTGACCACCAGCTCTTCAAGCCCCATGCCGCCCCTTCCCGCTCCCCGCGGCGAAGGTCGCCACATCATGGGACATCACCAGGATTGTGGTGCGTTCTTCCCAGCCGATGCGCTGCCAGAACCGCTTGCCCTCGGCGTTGTCTGCGGCAACGAAGATGTGGCACTTCCTCATGCCGCGGGCGGCCAGCGCCGCGAGGGACCGTTCAACAAGGGCTTTTCCGATTCCCCGCCGCCTGTGGCTTTTCGCGACTGCGCAGTGGTAGAGGAACCCCCTGCGGCCGTCGCAGCTTGCAAGCAGCGCGCCCGCCAGGGTGCCATCGTCGGAACGGGCAACGAAGCTGAGCCCCGGATTCTGCGAAAGGAACGACTCGATGTTTTCCCTCGCATCCGCCGCGCTGAGCCCGATTCCTTCGCTGGCCTCCCACAGCGCATAGGCGGCGTCATAGTCCTCCATCCGGAACTCCCCGAGGCGGAAAGCAGCGTCCATCGGAGAAAGCTATCATGTTTGGTGGATTTTGGGGTATACCATCCAGTCATGGAAACGATCCTGCGCATCGTGAAAGAATCCGGAATCATCGACGCTGACCAGGCCGGGCTGGAAGGTTTCAAGGCCCGGGGCGCCCAGAGGATCTCGAGGGACAAAGCGTGGATCTATCGCCACTCCATCCAGGCGAGAGGAGGAGTCCTTCACTTCATCGGTGCGACGGGAGAGGAAAAGAGCCTCTACCTCGTAGGGGAAAAGGCCGTCCCCTCCGGCTTTGAAGGGGTGAGCGCGCGAATAGCCGGCTTTTCCGTCCTGAAGGCCGCCCTGTCCCCGCGGAACGCGAAGTGTCTCCACGAGGTCTTCCCCTTCACCGCGCCCGTTTCCCTGCGCGAGAGAAAGACGACCATCGGATGCGGAGACCGCCTGGGGCTGGCAACCGCTGGTCACCTCCGCGCGGCAGCCAGGTATGACATAGCTCCCGTGCTTGCCCAGCAGTCCATCAGGGAGCTCACGCTCACCGGGCGGGATTTCCCGGGCGTCGTCGCCGACGCGACGTTCCTCGTCTTCCAGGAGGGCTACGATCGCGGGTACGGGGCGGACGGGGACCACCTCAAGACAATCCAGGACATAGATGCTGCCCTGGCGGCAGGGATGCCCATGATCACCCTCGATCTGAGCGATGTCATGTCCGCGGCGCCCGCTTCCTGGAGCCCGGGAAAAGTGGACGAAGAGTTTGAAAAGCTGGGCGAGGGAGCGCGATCCCACGTGCTGCGGGAGTACGCGGACAAGACCTTCCGTCCGGGCGGGACGGAAATCCGTTTCAGCGCCATCGAGGCGAAGCGATGCGCCCTCATGTACCTCCGCGCGCTCGATTTTTCGAAGGACGTGGACAGCCACATCCGGGCCAGGCGGGGGGACCTGTATGACCTGGAGATCAGCATAGATGAGACAACCGCTCCGACCCTGCCGGAGCATCACCTGTTCATCGCAGAGGAGCTTGCTCTTCGCCGGGTCATGGTCAGCTCCCTGGCCCCGCGCTTCATCGGCGAGTTCCAGAAGGGGATCGACTACATCGGAAACGTGGACGATTTCGAGAGGCAGTTCGCGGTCCACTGCGAGATCGCGAAGGCTGCAGGGGGATACAAGATCTCCATCCACTCCGGAAGCGACAAGTTCTCGGTCTATCCCGCAATCGGCAGGCACACGGGAATGCGCCTGCACCTGAAAACAGCGGGGACGAGCTGGCTCCAGGCCGTGCTCGTCATTGCCAGGGTCAATCCCAGCCTCTTCCGACGCATGCTCGCCGCGGCGGTTGCGTCATTTGCTGAGGCGGCGAAGCTCTACCAGGTCAGCACGGATCTGTCGGCAGTCCCGAACGCCCGGGACCTTTCTGATGCCGAGCTTCCCGGATTGCTCGACGCCAGGGACCCCCGCCAACTCCTGCACATCACCTACGGGGGACTCCTGAATGACCCGGGGATCCGCGCCGGGATATTCCAGACCCTGTCGGCAAAACGAGGACCTGCACTACTCCGCCGTGGAGCAGCACATGGAGAAGCACATACGGCTCCTGGGAGCACGCCCTCTCATCTGAGTGTCCGCCCCCGCCCCGCAACGCTCAGTGGATTGCGCCGCAGCGATCCTTCAGGAACCCACCTGAGCGGTGCTCCAGGACCGCCTTGATCTCAGCGACGATCGATACCGCAATCTCCTCCGGCGTCTCAGCGCCTATGTCGAGCCCGATGGGAGCATGGAGCTTGCGGAGGTGATCCGGACCGGGCTTGAATCCCTGTTTTTCCAGCGCCTGGAGAATTGTCTGGAGCTTGCTGCGGGGACCAAGGAGACCGACATACCTGGCCGGGGAGACAAGGAGGGCGCGCAGGAGGTTCCTGTCCCTCTCGAAGTTGTGTGTCATGATAACCGCGGCATGTCCGTCGCCCAAGACGAGGTCTGTCGGGAGGTCCTCAGCCACCAGCAGCGAGTCCGCGTCCGGGAAATTGGACCGGGATGCGGACGCGGGACGATGATCGACAACCGTCACATGCCAGCCCAGGCTCTTCGCTGCCTCCACGAGGGGAATGGCGTCCGCCCCGGCGCCGAAGATGACAAGGGGCAGGGGTGGGGAAATCAGCTCGAAGAAGACTTCAACCTCTCCCGCTGAAGAGGCGAAGGTTTTCGGGGTCGATGAAGGACCCGGTGTCCCTTTCGCGTCCGCATCGATTTCCGAAAGCAGATGAGCATCCCCGATGGTTGCGTCCACCCTCTGTCCGCCGCGCACGGCCAGGAAATCCCCCAGACGCGCGCGGTCGGGGCTGCCGCTGCCCACAACCGTGGCCAAAGTCAGGGGGTATCGATTTTCGATGCACGCGCGCAGGAGCTCGAGCTTTTTTCCCGTTGATTGAGCGTCGCCCGGTTCCAGGAGGACTTCGACGATCCCATTGCAGCCGAGGCCCAGCCCGAAAACGATGTCGGCTGAAGACGTGGTGTCGTACCTGACCAGCCTCGGCTTTCCGGAGGAAATAACCTCCTTCGCCCGCTCGGCAAGGTCTGCTTCGAAACACGAGGCATTGATCAAGCCGGCGATGCGGCCATTCTCGGAGAAAAGCATCCGGGCCCCTGGTCTTCGGTAGGTCGAACCATGTGCTCGCACCACTGTCGCCAGGGCGTAGTGCGTCCCATCCTGCTTCATGCGGCCGAAAGCCCTGACGATGTCCTGGGTTTCTTTCATTTCCAGAAACAAACATCGCCGCAATTCGATTCGCGGTCAATGACATAAAGATTGACTTCTACATCAGATGATCATATAATGCGCTGCTACTGCGGCTGAAATCATCACAATACAAAAAAAGGAGGACCGAATGAGCTAGGGGACAGTCATCGGCGCATTCTTGCAAGGAGTCTTCCGATAGTTGGATCAGCATCACGGCTGAGGGGAGTCATGCAGTCTTCAAGAGGAGGATGGGAGATGAAAAGCAGGCTTTCAGTAGTAATCTGCGTAGCTCTGATCTTTGGACTTGCATTCACGTTTTCAGCGAGCGCGGGCGGTCAGAAAGAGGGAGGCGGACAGTCGACCATGATGGCGGCAAAGCCGCTGCCGGTTGTCGGCATTTCCACGGGTTCGTCGGGCACCCAGTGGCGCGACGAAATGATCGATTCCTTGAAGCAGATCGGGGATGAATACAAGGCCGCCGGAAAGATCAAGGATTACAAGATCGTCAACAACGTCACCAACGGCGACGCAACCGAGCAGGCGAACATCATCAGGAACTTCATTTCGCAGGGTGTCAACATCATCATGCTGAACCCCAATTCGCCTGATGCGCTCAACGGCGTGATCAAGGAAGCCCAGGCCGCCGGGATCATGGTCATTTCTTTCGACGCCACGGTCACGGCGCCCAACATGCTCAAGGTCACCCTGGACCACTATGCATGGGCATACAAGTGGGCTGACTGGATATGCAAGAGCATGCAGAGCGGCAATGTCGTCGACATCTACGGACTTCCGGGGCACCCCGCCAACAACGACCGCCTGAAGGCAGAAGCGGACGTCGTGAAGAAGTATCCGAACATTCACGAGATCGCCTCCGCCAGCGGCTACTGGGATGAAACCAAGGCAAAGGAGGCCGCGGCGCAGATCATTGCCTCCGGTCAGCAGATCGACGGCGTGTTCACGCAGGACGGCATGGCGTACGGCGTGCTGCAGGCGTTCCTGGATGCCGGAAAGCTGCCGAAGTACATGTATGCGGATCCGAGCACTGTATCCTTCAAGGAGTGGAAGAGCCTCCTGGATCAGGGCAAGGATATCAACTGGATCACCGAGAACAACCCCCCCGGCATTGGCGGCACCGCTTTCCGGATGGCTATCAGCCTCTATAACGGAAAGAAGTTCAAGGACAACGTCCTGAAGGACGGCGTCTACTACTACTCCAACACGGTCGTGATCACCAAGGACAATTTCGACCAGGGCTGGGCGCTGTTGAAGGACAAGCCGGATACCTATCTCTTGAACAACGTCATGAGCCAGGCGGACGTGGATGCTCTCTATCAGTAGAGCCTGACCCGGTTCACAAGAACATCGACCTGGATTGCGGGAGACGGGCCTTCCCGTCTCCCGTTCCTTATGATAGGACGGTCATGGTGAAAATCCTCGAGGCAAAAGGAATCAAGAAGAGATTCGGAGGCGTTGTCGCGCTTTCCAACGGGAATCTGTCCGCCCAGACAGGGCAGATCACCGGTCTCCTGGGCGCCAACGGTTCGGGGAAAAGCACCATGTCGAAAATAATCGCCGGCGTCTACAGCGCGGACGCGGGTGAGGTGATCTACGACAGGAAGGTGGTCCACTACGCGAACCCGCACGAGGCCCGCAGCAACGGCATTGCGATGGTCTACCAGAACCTGAGCCTGGTTGCGAACCTGACCGTGTGGCAGAATATCGTCCTGGGCGCGGAGGAAAAGCGGGGGCTTCTCCTGGACGACAGGCAGTCCCGGGAGCTTTCCCGGGAAATCGTGGAGCAGCTTCTCCCCGGACTGGACATCCGACGCACCATTGACAGCCTCAGCCCGGGGGAAATGCAGATCGTGGAGATTGCGAAGGCAATCTCGAAGCGGCCCCGGCTGCTGATCCTGGACGAGCCGACCGCCGCGCTGGAGCTTGCGCAGGTGAAGAGCCTGTTCTCACACATGCGGAATCTCGCGGCGCAGGGGATCGCAATTGTCTTCACGTCCCACCGGCTGTGGGAAGTCATGGAGATCTGCGACGACACGGTCGTTTTCAGAAACGGAGAGAACGTCGCGCAGGTGGACCTGAACCGGGACGGACGGGACCCGGAGAAGATCATCAGTCACATCACCGGTGAAACCGCCAGGACGCGCCAGAAGACAACCCTGCGCGCGGCAAACACCGGCGCAAGCGTTCTGAAAGTCAGCAACCTGGGCTACGGCACGGTCCTGCGAAACGTCTCGTTTGACCTCAAGAAGGGTGAAATCCTGGGAATCGGGGGACTGGCCGAGCAGGGGCAGAGGGAGCTCATGCTGGCGCTCGCCGGCTACTACCCTGAAACGAGCGGCGAGGTTGAGCTGGAAGGGCGAAGGATCAGGCTGTCGCATCCGGCTGCCGCGGTCCGAAACCGAATCCTGCTTGTCCCCGGAGACAGGGAGTCCGAGGGCCTGTTCCTGCGGCACTCGATCTTTTCCAACATCGTGTTCCCCCGACTCGGCGCGCGTGGGCACCCTCTCTTCACCCCTTTCTCGAAATACAAGGAAGAGTGCAGGAAGACAATCGACACACTCACCATCCGCACAGCCGGGCTGGACATGCCCGTGCGCACGCTGTCGGGGGGAAACCAGCAGAAGGTGGTGGTCGGCAAATGGCTGTCCTTCGACACGAAGGTGCTCCTGCTCTCGGACCCGGCCAAGGGGGTCGACGTGGGCGCGAAGCGGGACCTCTATGACTACATCACCCGGCGGGTGCGGGAAGACGCCATGAGCGTGATCCTCTACGCCAGCGACAACGAGGAGCTGGTCGACTTCTGTGACCGCGTGATGATCATGTACGAGGGGCAGATTGTCGCGACACTCGAAGGAGAGGCAATCAACGCTGACAGGATAATCGAGAGCTCGATGCATGTCGGGAACCGGCAGGAGGACAGGTGAAACCAACGAACACCCGCAGGCTTGCCTCTCTGGTTTCCATGGTCGTCAGGCCGGAGTACTCCAGCCTGCTGATCCTGGTGGTGATGGTTGCCATTGCGGCCGCGCTCCAGAGGAACTTCTTTCAAGGCCCCTCCCTGCTCCTGACAATCGACGCCTTCGGCCCGCTCATCCTGCTGACCATGGGCCAGGCCGTCGTGATGGTTACCGGGCTCTTCGACCTTTCCTCCGGCGCCGCCCTCTCCCTCTACACATGCATCCTCACGTACGTGATGAGGACTGATCAGCCGGCAACCGGCATTGCAGCCATCCTCATAACGTTTGTCGCCGCGGTTGCCGTGGGAATCATCAACGGTTTCGGCGCCGGCTACCTGCGCGTCTCCCCGGTCGTCGTGACGTTTGCGACATCTTTCCTCTGGCTGGGCATCGGCCTGTTTCTCCGACCCACGCCGGGCGGACAGAGTGTCAACTGGTTCAACGCCTTCTACGACCTGCGCAATGTGGACGGCATGCCGTCGTTCCTGAAGTCCGTGAGCTCCGTGGTGCCGCCGGTGCTCATCCTGATACTCCTGGGCTGCCTGTTCTGGTACTTCCTCAGCAAGGCCCGCACGGGCCGGTATCTCTACGCGGTGGGCGGGAACGAGGAGAGCGCGTATCGAAGCGGGATAAACACGGCCCGCGTCCAGATCATCGCCTACGTCATCAACTCGGTCTTCATCTTCCTGGCCGCCCTCTTCTTCGTCGGTCAGAATCAATCAGGGGACGCGCGCTTCGGGGACCCGTTCACGCTGCGAACCATAGCCTCTGCCGTTGTCGGCGGGATAGCCCTGACGGGCGGCCGGGGCAGCATTTTCTTCGCGATCGTCGGTGCCCTCATCATCAATCTCGTCAACAAGATCATCTTCTTCGCCAACATCCCCTACGCCTACGGGACCCTGGTGGCCGGGGTCATCGTCATCGTCGCCATCGGCGGCGCGCAGCTGTACTCCGCCTATGGGAAGCGGGCTGCCTCGAAGGGACGGGTACAACGGTGAGCCTCGCGATGGTGCGCCGCGGAGGGCCGCTCTCCAAGTCCTATGATCGGAACAAGAAGCTCATCGCCGCGTTTCTGGCCATTGTCTTTCTCTTCGTGGTTGGCCATTTCATCGTGCCCAACTTCCTGAGCCTCAATCAGATCCTGATCACCGTGAAGCTCGCTTCCTTCATCGCCCTGTTCAGCCTCTGCCAGATGATCGTCATGGCGGCGGGGGGAGCAGGCCTGGACCTCTCTGTCGGCTACACGGCAACCATAACCGCCATCTTCACCGCGAGCATCATGAACGGGCGCAACGAGAACCTCTGGCTCGCCATCCTCGTCGCGCTGGGCTTCGGGCTCGCGGTCGGTTTTTCCAACGGTTTCCTTTCCGCCTATCTCAAGCTCCCCTCCCTCGTCGTGACGCTGGCCATGTCCCAGATCCTCCAGGGCATCATCAACGTCTATACGGCCGGGGCGCTCATCACGGGAAAGCCGTCCCCCGTGCTGCAGATCGTGGCGGCCAAGTCCACCGGCACGTTTCCGAACATCATCTTCCTGCTCATCCTCGTGACCGCGGTCGTCATGGTCCTGCTCTACCGCACGAAGTGGGGCGCCACCCTGTTCGGCGTCGGGGAAAACGAGACCGCGGCATACTTGAGCGGCGTCAATACCCGGCGCGTGCGCACGATCGCATTCATCATGAGCGGCACCCTCGCGAGCCTGATCGGGCTGCTGCTCCTGGGCAACATGGGGGTGGCCTTCAAGGACATGGGGTCTGACTACGTGCTGCCGAGCATCGCCGCCGCGGTTGTGGGCGGCGTGTCGCTTTCCGGCGGGGATGGGAACTACATCGGGGTGATTCTCGGGGCCATCCTTCTCCAGGCGCTTCTCAACCTTCTGGTTGCCCTCGGGTGGGGCGATGCCGGGAAATGGGTGGGTTTCGGGATCGTCCTGTATGCGCTTCTCGCCGCATACGTCAGCAACCGGCGCGGGAGATAGAGGGCTACTCTGACCGGTCCCTTTCCTGGATTGCCCGCCAGACCCTCTCCGGTGTCAACGGCAGGTCTCGAATGGGAGCTCCAATTGCCTCTCGAACCGCGGACCCTACCGCGGCTGCCGTTGCAAGCAGCCCGCCCTCCCCTGTCCCCTTGGCCCCGTAGGGCCCCGGCCCGTCCTCGTTCTCCACGGTCAGGGATACCTGCGAAGCGGGAATGTCCTTGATGGTGGGGATACGGTAGTCGAGGGCGCCCAGGTTCACGATGCGGCCGGCGCCGTCAAGGATGATGTGCTCCATCAGCGTGTGTCCCAATCCCATGATGGCCGCCCCGCTGTCCTGCATCTCCACGTGCTGGGGATTGAGCGCCTTTCCGACGTCCCCAACGGTCACGTAGCTGGGGATCCAGATCATCCCTGTTTCCTCGTCCACCGAGACTTCAGCCGCGCTGCACGACAGCTCGTAAAAGACGGTCTTGCCGGCAAGGGGATGACCGGCAGTCTTTCGCTTCACAAAGGAACCCACGCCGATGATCTCTCCGCGGGTGGTGCCGTAATAGTCACGAAGGAGCTCGGCAAAGCCCGCCTCTCCCCGTGGCCAGCGCGCTCTCCCGCCGGCGACATTGATTTCACTCTCCGGCGCCCCGGAGAGCTCCGCCGCCAGGGATCGCATCTGGTCCTTCACCTCCTGGCAGGCCTTCAGCACCGCCGACCCCATGATCACCGTGGAGCGGCTGGCGGAGGTGGAGGTGTCATAGGGGACGACCGCCGTGTCTCCCATCACCACCGCCACCTGCTCGATGGAGAGCCCCATCTCCTGGGCGACAATCTGCGCGAAGACCGTCCGCGCCCCCTGCCCCATGTCGGAGGTGCCCGTCAGGAGAGAGGCGCTTCCGTCGTAGTGGAGGCGGAGGATGCAATAGGAGGCCGCGTAGGTTGCGGAGATTTTCAGGCCCAGCGCGATACCCCGGCCGTGCCCCTTCGCGAGCGGCGTGCCCCAACCGATGGCGGATGCCGCTTTCTCCAGCGCTTCGCGCCAGTTGCCGTCGCACGGGATGTCTCCCCGGATGAACTCCTCCCCCTTTTCGGGGAGATTGCGCAGGCGAATGGCAACCCGGTCCACGCCGAGCTTCCACGCCGCCTCATCAATCTGCGATTCTATGGCCCACGACATCTGGGGAACGCCGAAGCCGCGGAAGGCCGTTGTCGGGGTGGTATGAGACAAGAGGGCGCGCGAGTGGATCCGCACGTTCGGCACGCGATACGGACCGCATGCGGTATAGCTTGCTTTTTCGACGACGCGAAGGCCGATGTCCGCGTAGGCCCCGATGAGGCAGTCCGCCGTCACGTCGTGAAATACCAGGCTGCCGTCCGTGCCGAACCCCGAGCGGACATGCACGCGGGTGGCCATGCGCCGTCCCGCCTGAAACGTCTCCTCCAGTGTCAGCGCGAGCCGAACGGGCCGTCCTGTCCTCAGGGCCATGAACGCCAGGAGCGGCTCGAACTTCGGGTATCCCTTGCCGCCGAAGGCCCCCCCTGGATCGGGGGCGATGATCCTGACCTTTGCGAGAGGCAGGCGAAGCACGTCGGCGATGGTCTTTTGCAGGATAAAAGGGTGCTGGATGGGGCTCCAGACCTTCACTCCGCCATCCTCCGGCATGGCGATGAAGGCGTGCGGCTCGATGGCGAAATGGGTGACCATGGGGAACGTGTAGACGTTCTGGATCACGAGGTCCGCGCTGAGCGCATCCACGTCGCCCCAGCCGAAGCGCAGATCTTCCAGTACGTTCGTGTCCTTGAGGGCGTCCTTCGGCCGCAAGACCGGATCCTGCACCAGGGGCGCGCCGGGGTCCAGCGCTTCATCGACCGTATAGACGCCAGGCAGCTTTTCATGCGCAACGCGAACCAGCGCGGCAGCCTCCCTTGCCGCATCCTCCGTCTCCGCCGCCACCGCGGCCACGGGCTCCCCGAAGAACTTCGTTTCACCGACCGCGATGACGGGTCGGTCCTGCAGGTTCGGCCCGAAACGCGGGACCGGCTGCGGGAGGTCCCGGGCGGTCATGACGCAGCGAACCCCGGGGAGCTTCTCCGCCCCAGTCGCGTCGATGCCGGTAATGCGCGCGTGCCCGCAGTCCAGGGTGACCAGCTTCACCCACAGCATGCCGTCCAGCCGTATGTCACCGACGTATTTCTGAGCCCCCGTGACTCGCTCCGCGCCCCCGACACGCTTGACCGACTGTCCGATCCACTCAGTCATTGTCCGCCCCCTGCCGGGAGGCGGCGCGCACAGCCTCTATGATCCTGCCATAGCCCGCGCAGCGGCAGAGGTTTCCGGCCAACTCCTCCTTGATCTCCTCCACTGAGGGGCTGGGGTTGTGACTCAGGAGGTACTGGGCGGACATCACCATCCCCGGTATGCAGAAGCCGCACTGCACGGCTCCCTCGGCAAGAAACGCCTCCTGGAGGGAGCTCAACCGGCTGTCTTTTGCAAGTCCTTCGACAGTGATGATGCTGCATCCGTCCGCTTCGGCAGCCAGCATGAGGCAGGAGTTCACCGCGCGGCCATCGACGAGCACCGTGCACGCTCCACACTCACCCAGCGAGCAGCACTCCTTCGTACCGGTCAGGCCGAGCTGGTCCCGCAGGACCTTGAGCAGGGTGTGGCTCGACAGAACCTCGAGAGAATGCGCAATGCCGTTCACCGTCAGCGAAATGGCGACAGAGCTCGAGTCCATTCCATCCGTCTCCTTCAAATGATCAGTCTCCCTGCCCGCCGTTTGCCAGCCGGCGGTGGGCTTTCTCCAGCGCTCTCCTGCTCATGACCAGGAGCATGGCGGCCCGATACTCGCGGCTCGCCCTCACATCTGAAATCGGGCTCGTGACGGCAATCAGCTTCATGAGGAGGCGCTCGCGCTCGGGGTCACCAATGGCGGGGTCGGCGAGCCTCCCGCTGTCATCCACCGTGATGATTGGACGCGGTCCGACCGCTCCGAAAGCGAACTTTGTCCGCCGCGCCTCGTCCACGAGGCAGCAGAGGTTGATGGTCGCAAGATCCACTCCCCGCCTCCGCGTCAGCCTCTCGAAAGCCGTTCCCGCGCGCTGCCGCGGGAGGGGCAGCCGAATGGATGTCACGATCTCATCCGGGAGACGGACCGTCTTTCCCGGTCCCATGAAGAAATCAGCGAGCGCGACGCTCCTCTGCCCGGCTTTGCCGACAAGATTCACGGTGGCGTCATGAACCAGCAGCGCGGGCAGGGTGTCCGCCGCGGGAGAGGCATTGCAGATGTTTCCCGGAAGCGTGGCGCGGTTTCGAATCTGGATGGAACCGACGGTAGAAGCCGCCTCCGCGAGGGCCGGAAAGCTGCGAAGCACGCGCGGATCCCTGATGATGTCCGAGAGCAGCGCGAGGGCGCCGATTTCCAGGAACGGCCCGGCTTCCACGATGTCTGCGCGAAGGGAGCTGATCTTCTTCAGGTCGATGACCACCCGCGGGGAAATCTTCCTGGCCCGGATCTGGACCAGGAGGTCTGTCCCCCCCGAGAGCAGGCAGGCGTCCGGGCCGAGGTCCGCAAGCAGGCTCACCGCTTCCTCGATCCGCTGCGGACGGACAAGGCGGAACCCGTCTCTCTCACCCGTGGATTGTCCCGTCATATCCGGCCCAGCGATTCTCCGGCCTCCCGGAGGAGGCGCAGGATCCTCTGGAAATGCTCGTCATGCCGTGTTACCGCGCGGGAGAAATCCAGCGAGGTGATCGCGTCGATCATCTCCTGATGGTCAACCGCGATCTCCGCCGTGTCGCTGATTGCGCGGTAGGTCCTTCGGATCTCTTCCTTCATGAAACCGTGAAGGGTGGCGAAAATCTCCACGAACAGGGAGTTGCCGGTGGCTTCGACGATGGTTGCATGAAAATCGTAGTCTGCCTGCACGAGCGCCTCGATGGATTTCCCAGAAGCGCCTTCCCTCATGTGCGACAGGACCTCCTGCAGGCGCCGGAGCACGGCACGGCCATTCTCCGTTTTGCGCTGCAGCTCACGGACCAGGGCGCTGACCCCGGCGCTTTCGATGATCCTTCGCAGCTCAATGACCTCCCTGAGGTTGTTCTGGCCCAGAAGGAGGGACCACGTGATCGCTTCCTGCGAAATCTTTGTCCGGTCACAGAGGAAGGTCCCTTTCGGCACCCTGGCTTCCAGGACGCCGAGGTGCTGAAATATCTTGACCGCCTCCCGCACCGAGGAGCGACCGACGCCGAACATCTCCGCCAGCTCGCTCTCCGTCGGAATACGATCGTTGACTTTGTACGCGCCGGACAGTATCAGCTCCCGGATGCGGTCCATGACCTGGACCACGACCGTTTTCTGCTGGATCTTCTGCTGAAACCGCTCTCCAATCATCACTTTTTCGCCTCCTTCCGACCGGAATGAGAAAAATCTTGACGAATAGTCAGATTATCTGATATAAGGGTGCAAGAAGCAAGCGGCACTGGCCGGTGCTCCTCCAAGGACGTCAAGCTGCACTGACAGGGGTTCGTGATGTCTCATTACGTCAAGCTGCTGGAGCAAATGACACGGGACGACTTCCAGGATACCGGGGGGAAGGCCGCAAACCTCGGTGAGCTGGTCCGTGGAGGGTTCAACGTTCCTCCCGCCTTCTGCGTCACCGCCGGGTCCCTTGATCGCGTCATCGAGAAAAACGGCATATCCGGACGCATCGACGAGATTGCATCCGCCATCAACTACGAGGACTATGACCAGGTCGAGAAGCAGACCGCGCAGATCAGGGACCTGATCTCCGCATGCCTGATCCCTGAGGACCTCCTGGCGGAGATCCGCCAGGGGATCCAGTCCCTGCGGAAAGATGCCGCCCACGAACCTTTCGTCGCGGTCCGCTCCTCGGTTGCCGTCCGTGACAGCACCATCTCTTCTTTCCCCGGCATGATGGACACCTACCATTTCCTGCGCGGCGAGGCGCAGATCATCGAGTACATCAGGAAATGCTGGGCCTCGCTGTGGACGGCCCGGGCCGCCTACCGGCGCCACCAGCAGAAGATCGAGCATCGAAAAGGGATAATTGCGCCGATCGTCCAGCGCATGGTGAACGCGGACGTTGCAGGGGTGCTGTTTACGGCCAATCCCATCACCGGGTCGCGGGGAGAGATCGTGATCGAAGCGAACTGGGGGCTGGGAGAATCACTGGTCTCAGGAGAGTCGATGAACGACTCCTACGTGGTCCGCAAGGGCGCTCCTCCCGCCATTGCGGAAAAGAGGATCCAGAAGAAGACGATCATGGTGACAATTGACAGGGAAGCGGGCGTGGGCAGGAAGAAGTATGATGTCCCGGCCGAGCTCAGTGAAAAGGAGACGCTCACGGACAATCAGCTTGTTGAGCTTGCCACGCGCGCAATGGAGATCGAGGGGCTGTTCGGATACCCGCAGGACATCGAGTGGGCCTACGAGAAGAGTGAGCTTTTCCTGCTCCAGAGCAGAAAGGTGAAGGGACTGAAAGACTGAGCGGCGACAAGGAGCTGCAATGAAGACCTTTTCCGAGGAGTTTTGCTGCGCGGACGCGGTCCTCCGCGTCGATGTGATCGGAGATGAGGCCCCCAGCCACGTCCTTGATGACATGACATTCATGAACTACCGGCTGGCCGCGGTGGACCTTCGGACCGAGGTCAGGAAGCCCAGACCGGACGTGATCTGGGACACGGGGAAGAAAGACAAGACAATCGCGTACAAGGACCAGCAGCTCGTTCTGCAGGGGGACTGGTCGCAAGGTGAGCTCAACAGGATCATCGTGAGCCTGCTCACCCTCCAGATGGAGAAGGCGGGCCTGCATCCCTTCCACTCCTCCGCGGTCCGGTACAAGGACAGGACAATTCTCTTCCTCGGCGGGGAGTCGAACCATGGCAAGAGCATGAGCCAGATCGAGGGATGCCGCCGCGGAGGCCTTGTCGTGTCTACCGAAACGACGGTAACCGATGAGAAGGGATGGGCCGTGATGGGATCCAAGAGCGTCTACCTGCGGCAGCGCGCAAAGGGCACGGAACGCGCGGACATCCCGAGCCAGGACGAAGGGGTCTCCAAGTTCTTTTCCAGGGACCCGGACTACATCCCCTATGACAAGCCGTCGAACATCGACCTGGTGGTCATGCCGGGGATCGACGGCCACTTCGACCTCAAGATCGTGGAGATGATGGGGTTCGAGCGGGAGTACCAGACCTTCCATTCCCTGATGAACTACTTCGGCCTGCACACGCTGCTGAGCCAGGAGGGCATTGTCATGCCGGTCATCGACACGGACGCCCTGCGAAAGGCGCGCGGGGCGTTCTGCAGCCGCTTCGCCAAAGGAAGACCGTATTTCATGGTTCGAGCCAGGACGCCGCAGATCCTCTTTGATGCGGTGGAGGAGCACATGTGATGGAGCAGGTGACAAAAAACGTCTTCGCGGAGACAAAGGTCCGGGGCTGCAATCCAGGGTACGTCATCACTTCTGACGGCGTCGTTGTCATCGACACGCCGCAGCTCCCCACTCGGGCGGTCGCAATGTGCAAGGAAGTCGAGGCGCGGGGGCGCATCCGCTACCTGATCAACACCGAGCACCATGTCGACCACATCTTCGGCAACTACTTCTTCAAGAGCGCGGAAAAGGTGATCGCGCACCGGGAGACCGTGAAGAACTTCATGGTGGTCACGCCTCAGATCAACCCCTACGAGTACGCCAGGGAAGCCATTCCAACGGACGACCCGCAGGGCGCCGCTCTCTTTCCTGACGCCAGGACGTATTTCGCCGCTCCCAACAAGCCGACCATCGTGATCGCAGGGGACACGGTCCTGACCGTCGGGGATCACACCTTTGAGCTCCTGCACACTCCGGGACACACTCCCGGACAGCTTGCGGTCGTGCTCCCGCAGGAGCGCGTCATGTTCGTCGGCGATACCATCTTCAATCACTGCCAGACGTGGCTCTACACCTCGAATGTCGAGCAGTGGATCAGGGCCCTCGACAGGCTCCTGGAGGTGGATGTTGACCTGATCGTTCCCGGCCATGGCCCGGTGTGCACAAAGCAGGAGATCTACGTGCAGCGGGCCTTCCTGCTGGAGTGGGTGACGGCCGTGGCAGTCGCCGTGGGCAAAGGATGGAGCAAAGAGGAGTGCATTGAGCGGATCAGCTTCATGGATCGATTCCCCGTGGATATCGGCCAGGAATACATGGGCCCCGAGGTCACGAAGCAGAACATCATCGCGCTGTACAATCAGCTGACGGCAAAGATGCCGGTCATGAAGAAGGGTTGACCATGGACCAGTCATTGGAGAAGTACGCGAAGCTTTTCGATCTTGCGGGCCGCACGGCGCTCGTCGCGGGAGGCGCGGGCGGAATCGGAAGCGCCATCAGCGAAGGCCTTGCCTCACGCGGGTGCAAGGTAGTCCTCACCAGCCGCACGGCGGCCAAGGCGGAGAAGGTGGCATCAGCCATTCGCGCCGCGGGCGGAGACGCGCACGGCCGCGCGCTGGTGGTGGACAGGATGGAGGCGCTTCGCCAGCTCGTGGATGGCGTCCTGAGGGACGTCGGCAGGATCGACATCCTCGTGAACTGCATCGGAAGCCACATCGAGGCGCCGGCGGAAGAATACCGCGAGGAGGACTGGGACGCCATTTTCACGGGGAGCCTGAAGAGCGCGTTCTTCCTGTCCCAGGCTGTCGCGAAGGGCCAGATCGGCAAAGGCGGAGGGAAGCATATTCACCTCACCTCGGTCCGCAGCCTGCTGGGAATCCACAGGGGATATGCCAGCTACTGCGCGAGCAGGGGCGGGATGAACATGATGATCAAGCAGCTGGCCACCGAGTGGGCGAAGCACGGGATCACCGTGAACGGGATTGCTCCCACGTTCACGAGGACCGACCTTGTGGCCAAGTACCTGAACGATCCGGGCTTCTACAACCCCCTGGTGGCCCGCATTCCGCTGGGACGGGTTGCGGATCCCGTTGACATTGCGGCGCTTGCCATGTACCTGGCGGCTCCAGCCTCGAACTTCATCACGGGGCAGATCATCTTCGCGGACGGCGGAGTTACCTGCTGCCAGTGACCGGCGCGCGGGCAGCCCGCGGTCTGTTGGCGATCATCCGCACGGGAAAGCCCGGGCCCGTTGCTTGTGACCGCGGGTCTCCCGTGACTTCTCCTTCTCCCGTCTAAAGGATCTCAACCACCCCGCGGCTGCCGTCAACGCGGAGGGAATCCCCTGTCTTGATCTCCTTGGTTGCGCTTGCCGTTCCGACGACCGCCGGAAGCATGAACTCCCGCGCCACCACGGCGGAGTGTGAGAGTGCGCCGCCGGCATCTGTAACCAGGCCTGCAATCTTGCTGAAGACGACGACCCACGCGGGATTGGTCATCACGCAGACCATGATCTCACCGCGCTGCACGTCGTTGAACTCCGTCGGACTGTGGACGACGCGCGCCACGCCCTCCACCACCCCGGCGGAGGCCGGCACGCCGCGCACCTCTCCCTTGACCTTCTTGAACTTCTGCTGCCGCTCGAACTTTTCCGGGTACCCCCACAACGTGTGGTAGGGTTCCTCGTACATGTTCTGCTGCGTGACCGTGCCCACCCAGTCCCGGGGGGTGATGTGCCGCGCCCTTTCCATGCTTGCCCGCGCCTCGGCAATCAGCTTCCGCCCGTCATACCCCTTCGGATTGCCGACGTACTTGCGAAGCTGCTCGTACTCGAGGAGCATGATATCCTCCGGGGCGTCCAGGAGCTTTTCCCTGACCATTTTCCGAGCCACTGTCAGCAGGACGAGCCTCATGCGGGCAAAGGTCGCCTGGTCGAAGTAGAAGTGGTGGTCCGCGGTGAGGGGGAGCATGCTGAGATTGAGCCGCAAGGCTTCTTCGAATCTCTTTTTGTCCGCCTCCGAGGCAGAGGCAAGCTTCTTGCGAAGATACAGGATTGCGCCTTCCTGCTCCTCGATGCACTTCCCGTACACGCTGTCATAATCGAAGTTGGAATCGTAGTAGCCCTTGATCTCTCCGATGATCGGAGTCGGGTCTTCCACGGAGAGCTTTCCCGTGTATTCGTGCGTATACATGGTCTTGTACCCGAACTCCCGCGCGTACATCTCCACCTCCGCAAGGAAAGCCTTGCCGGGCGCGGATGCCTGGAGCACCGAGAGGATCTGTGAAGCGTCGGCCTTCTTGCCGAATATCGATGAGATCTCCCTGCTCGCCTTCGCCTCCTCCTTCAAGTGCCACAGGGCCTTCAAGCTGTCCCAGTTGCGATCCGCCCGGGAGACGTTGACCTTCCCCAGGGTCTCGGAATCCACATCTCCCAGCAGGTCCTTGACCACTGAACCGAAGTTGAGGGAGGCCTGGAACTGCGCGAGGTTGAGAATCCAGTGCAGGCGGAAGTGCCGCTCCTGGATGTCGATTGCCTCCTCGAGGTAGATCATGAGCTCCTGGAGGGTCGCCGCGTCCGCGTTGAACGTGTCGATGTACTCGAAGTTGCGCTTCACCTCCGGGAGATAGCGCTCCTGCCACCAGGACATGCAGTTGCTGGCGTACGTGGACATGATCCACAGGTAGTACGGGGCCACCTCCGCGGCGTCCTTCGAGTCCCGGGGGACGATTGCCGTATAGACGTAGCCATTTACCCGCTTCGCTATCCAGGCGATTCCCGAATTGAGATTGAAGCGACGGAACATGTACTCGCAGGTCGGTCCCCACCAGCCATGGAGGCTGAAGTACATGGGAGAGATCGGGTTGGGGCAGTGGTTGTCATCAAAAAACCAGAAGAGCTCCTTCTCCCCGTCATTTTTCCATTCCACCGGGAAGTCCTTGTCACCCAGGAATTGTGCAAGCACCTTGGTTGAGGCCATTCCTCCCTCCTTCTTCGCCACGGATTATTGTCTGATGATCACACACCATTCTGGTCCCCCGCTGAACGTCTGTCAACTGAAAATTAGGCAGGAGTGAAAACGAGTGCAGAGCGTGCGCGGAGAACCGGATGCCGGGGAAGTCTCAGGCGAGAGCTTTCATCGGAATGGCGAAGTATTCTTCCGCGTTGTAGAAGCAGACGTCTCGGACAATCCCGCCAAGGAGGTCGAAGTCTTTCGGCGCTTCCCCCCGCTGAACAGCATCTCCCAGAAGGCTGCAGAGCACTCGCCGGAAGCATTCGTGCCGGGGGTAGGAGAGAAAGCTGCGGGAATCCGTGACCATGCCGACAAAGCGAGCAAGGAGCCCCGTATCGGAGAGCATCTGGAGCTGCTCACGCATGCCGTGCGGTTGGTCGTTGAACCACCACGCGGACCCGAATTGCACCTTCGCCCTCACGTTCTCTCCAGAGAAGTTGCCGGCCATGCTGGCAAGAACGGGATTGTCCGACGGATTCAGACAATAGAGGATGGTCCGGGGGAGAGCGCCCTGCGAATCAAGCCTGTCGAGGAACCGGGCCAGCGCCGCGGCAAGAGGGGAATCCCCCACGGAGTCGAAGCCCGAGTTCGGCCCGAGTCTGCGCGAATAACGCGAGTTGATGTCGCGCAGGGCGCCGAGGTGAAGCTGCTGGACCCACCGCGCCTCCGCGTCCATGCGGGCAAGCTCAACCAGGACGGCGGACTTGAAAGCGCGCGCCTCCGCGGGCCCAGGCGGTCTGCCCTCGCGAGCCGCAAGAAAAATGGTCCGCACTTGTCCCTCGGTGTAATCATCAGCGTAGGGGACCTCGATCCCGTGATCCGAGATCCTGCAGCCGTTCTGGTTGAAATAGTCATGGCGTCGCGAGAGAGCATCGATCAGGTTCCCCCAATCCCTGATGGCAATGCCCGCGGCGGCGCCGAGCCTGTCCACCCAGGAATTGAACGCCGCGGGATTTTCCACGGTCATGACGCTGTCCGGTCTGAAAGCGGGAACGACTGTCGGGGCGAATGTCCTGTCGGCGGCAAGGCGTCGGTGGTATTCGAGGGTGTCCGTCGGATCGTCCGTCGTGCACACGACGCGAACGGACATGCGCCGCAGGAGGCTGCGAACGCTGAAATCCGCGCGGGAAAGGAGTGACGAGCAGGTCTCATAGATATCCGTCGCCGTTCCCGGCCCGAGGAGCTTTCCGGAGATCCCGAAGTAGCGCTTCAGCTCGAGGTGCGTCCAGAGATACAGGGGATTCGCGATGGTGGACGGAACCACCCCGGCCCACGCGGTGAACTTCTCCGGGTCCGAGGCGTCTCCCGTGATCAGCCGCTCCGGCACGCCGCACGCGCGCATGGCGCGCCACTTGTAGTGGTCCCCGCCGAGCCAGATCTCCGTGATGTTTGCAAACCGCCGGTCCTCCGCGATGTCCCGGATCGGAAGGTGGCAATGAAAATCGAAGATCGACATGCCTTCCGCGTGATCGTGATACAGCCTCCGCGCTTCCCGGCTGCCCAGAAGGAAGTCTTCATCCGGAAACTTCCCTTTCATTCAGCACCTCCGCTCCCCGCATCGTCCAGGGTCTGCATGATGGCTCGCATGTAGCCGACCGAGTACGCCATGCCGGCATGCCACGGCGCCGAGCATTCGACCAGCGGCGTGTGGTCCGGGATGAGAACGCCAGGGAAGCCGTTCTTCTTCAATATACGCATGATCCTCGGCACGTCGATGTCCCCTTCGTCGATGAAGACCTCGTGGTAGCGCGGGACCCGTCCCCGGACGTTGCGCAGGTGCACGTACGCGAGCTTCCCCTGCAAGCTGTACTGGTCAGTCGCCTGGTAGACATCCCCGACGGTCATCTCTGCAATCGTGCCGACGCAGAACTCCAGCGCGTTGGAGCGGCTCGGTTTGAGATCCAGCAGCTTCTGATACAGGGAGGGCTGGTACACCAGGCGCGGCGTGCCCCGCACCGTGTCTGCCGGCGGGTCATCCGGATGCGCCGCCAGGATGACGCCGGCCTCTTCCGCCACAGGAACAAGCTCCCCCAGGAACCGCGCGAGCCTTCGCCAAAGCTCGTCATGGCTGATGGGGGCAAGCGTTCCCGCCGGCGCGTGCTGGTCGTAGACCATGTTCCAGACCATCCCTGCGGGCACGGGCGTCTGGTCGACGCCGTCCACGCCCACTGATTCCGCCCCGCCTCGCGCGAAGGGACCGGTCACGCGGCCGGCCACCCCTGCAATGCTGAAGTTGTACCCCATGATGGGAATCCCCGCCGCACCGACGCTTCGAACCATGCGCTTCAGGTTCTCCATCTGGGCATCCCGCCGGGGCCCATCCAGGAGCACGTCATACCAGTGGGCCGGATCGAAGTTCTCGATTGCCTCCAGGGTCAACCCTCCTGCCTCCACCTGCCGCCGGATCTCCACAAGCTCCGCGGTTGTCCAGAGGGCATCCGGGTCCCCGGCAACCCCCCAGCCGCCCGCGGCGTTGTCCACGGGCTGGTTGTCCGGTGTGGTGACCGCTTCCGGCTTCCTGAAATAGTCGACGAGGTGGACCACGATGTGCGTGCAGCCGATCTGCTTCGCGAACCGCAGGTTCGAAGGCGTGACCATGTGCCGATAGAGGCCTATCCCGAGCTTCATCTCAGACGCAGTCCACCAGGAAGCCGCCGTCCACGGGGATGCAGATCCCCGTGACAAAACCCGACGCCTTTTCACTCGCCAGAAAAACCACCGCGCCCGCCAGGTCGTCAGGCTCTCCAAACCGTCCGAAAGGCGTCCGTGCAATGATGTCACGGCCGCGCTGCGTGAGCTGGCCGGTTTTTCGTCCACCAGGAGCGCCTTGTTCTGCTTGCCCAGGAAGAAGCCCGGCGCAATTGCATTCACGCGGATCCCGTTGGAGGCAAACTCTTTTGCGGCAGCCATCGTGAGGTTCAGGACAGCAGCTTTTGCGGCGTCGTACGCCCACACGCCGGACAGCGGAACGTAGGAAGACATGGACGCCATGTTGATGACCGAGCCACGGGCCTTCCGTTCGATCCAGTGCCGGCACATCACCTTGGTAGGAACCAGGAGACCGGCAACGAGGTTGAGCTTCAGGACTTCTTCGAAAAGCGCGACGTCGGTGTCCAGGAATGCGGTCTTTCCGCGGTTTCCGCCCACCGCGTTGATCAGGACGTCGATGCCGCCGTGCTTGAGAGCGCAGGCCTGCACGGCTTCCGCCATGGACGCCTCACTCTGCGCATCCGCCACGAGCCAGTCGATGCGGTCCTCAGCATCCGCCGCAAGGCCCGCCCGTTCGGACGCCTCCTGCAGAGGTTCCGCGTGCCGGCCCCAGAGGGACACTCGCGCGCCTACCCGCAGAAGGGCCTCTCCCATCGAGCCGGCAAGCACCCCGCCTCCCCCTGTTATGACGACAGTGCGGCCTTCCAGCCCGAATCTCTGCTCAAGATACCCCGTGTTTTTCGCCATCGTGTGTCATCCCCCCTCAAACGCGGAATTGTTCTTTTTTTCTTGACAGGACAACCGAGCCGGTCCAAGATGTCTGCCATACAAGTATGGTAGCATCCGAGGGCCTGCAGGTCGAGATCCTCGAAAAGGAAAAGAATCAACCCATCCATCAGTGGGTCTATCAGACACTGAGGAACAGCATCATAAAGCTCGTGCTTCGGCCTGCCCAGCAGATAAGCGAAAACGAAGTGTCGGAAGCCCTCGGAATCAGCCGGACGCCGGTCCGGGAAGCGTTCATCCGGCTGGCGGAGGACGGGCTCATCAATGTCACGCCGCAAAAGCGATCCATCGTCTCCCTGATCGACATGGAGCAGGCAAATGAAGCCAGATTCATCCGCCTTGCAGTCGAAAAAGCGGTGCTGCGGGAGGCATGTGGAAGCCTTTCCCCGGCGGACCTTGCGGCACTGGCGTCGAACATGCAGACCCAGGAAGATTGCTGCAGCCTGCAATCCTTCGACCGGATGCTGATCGTGGACAACGATTTCCACCGCCTGATTTTCCGGGGCTGCCGCAAGGAGAGAAGCTGGCTTTACCTCAAGAAGCTTGATTACAACTATGACAGGCTTCGCGTCATGGTCATGCCCGTCTCCATTGGCCGAATACTCTCGGAGCACAAGAAGATCATGGATCTCATCACCCGGGGAATGGCCGAAGAGGTCGAAGAAACCCTGGATCTGCACCTCACGTGGGAAATGATCAATCGGGTGGTCCTGGACTACCCGCCGCAGTATTTCTTGCAAAACAGGAGGGAACCATGAAACGGTCTTTACGAACAGCGGTTTTTCTTTGCGCGCTGATCCTCGCGCCGGCCCTGCTCTTCTCCCAGGCGGACTGGTCGGGCAAGCCGGTGAAGCTCAGCATCATCGACGTGGCTGGAAACCTGCGGCTCTCCAAGCCCGCAATCGAGGCGTTCAAGGCCGCCAACCCGAAGATGATCTCCGACATCGAGTACACCATCGCGACGGCCCCCGAGCTCGTGGCAAAGATCAAGGCGCAGCAGATGGCCGGCAACCTGGACACCACCATGGTCCTGACCGGTTATGACGGAATGGCGGCCGGGAAAGAGCAGGGCGTGTGGCTCCAGGTCATGCCCAAGTACAGGGACGTCTTTCAGAAATCCATAGATTCGTACCTCCCCGGGGCCAGGGCCGCCTACAACCTGTTCGACGGGTATGGGATCGCGTACGTGTTCTGCCCCGGCGGTCCCATGTTCACGTACAACCCGGACACGGTGAAGACTCCGCCCAAGACCGCCGCACAGCTGCTGGCGTGGGCGAAGGCCAACCCCGGCAAGTTCCTCTATGCAAGGCCCGCGAACTCGGGTCCGGGACGGGCCTTCCTCCAGGGGCTGCCGTATATCCTCGGTGACTCCAACCCGAAAGACCCCGCCACCTGGACAAAGACCTGGGCGTACCTGAAGGAGCTGGATTCCTACATCGACTATTATCCGTCGGGGACCGCGATCACCTTCAAGGAGCTGGCGGAGGGGACCCGGTGGATCCTCGCGAGCCACCTGGGCTGGGACATGAACATGCGCATCCTTTCCACCATCCCGGCAAACTTCCAGGCCTTCTTCCTGGATCACACGACCTGGGTCAACGACACCCAGTTCATGGTCATCCCCACGGGCCTGGACCCAAGCCGTGAGAAGGCCACCGTCGCGCTCATGGAGTGGCTCATGCAGCCTGCCCAGCAGGCTGTCACCTACGACGACGGGTACTTCTATCCGGGGCCGGCAATCAAGGGCGTCCCTCTGAGCATGGCCCCCATGAGCAGCCAGGAACGAATCAAGCCCGCCATGCGCGCGGCGTATGACCAGGCGGCCGCGAAGTTCCCCAACGCATCCCAGCTGGACGCCAAGCCGCTCGTGGAGGCCTTCGACATGTGGGACAAGCTGGTGGGCGCGAAGATAAAGTAGCGGAAACAAGGCCGGGCATGAAGGACTTCACTCAGTTCGTTGTCCGGAACGTGACGAAGGAGTTCGCCGGGAAGACCGCGCTCTCCGATTTCTCCCTGACGATCTCTCACGGGGAGTTCGTCACGTTCCTGGGCCCGTCGGGATGCGGGAAATCCACGGCGCTCAACTGCGTGGCGGGGCTGCTTCCCATCACGCGCGGGGAGATCTCCATAGACGGTGACCCCATCGATGACGGGAGAAAAAAGGTGCCGCCGGAGAAGCGCGGGTTCGGCATGGTGTTCCAGAACTACGCGCTTTTCCCGCACCTTTCCGTGTTCGGGAACGTCGCCTTCGGCCTCCACATCCGCAAGCTGCCCAAAGCGACGGTGAGGGACAGGGTGCTCGCCGCTCTCAGGCTGGTGCACCTGGAGGGCCACGAGGGGAGGTTCCCCGCCCAGCTGTCGGGGGGGAGCAGCAGCGGGTCGCCATCGCCCGATGCATCGTGCTGGAGCCTCGGCTCCTCATGCTGGACGAGCCCCTGTCCAACCTGGACGCAAAGCTCCGCGTGGAGATGCGCAACGAGCTCCTGGCGCTTCACACGCGCCTGAAGGTCACCACCATCTACGTCACGCACGACCAGCAGGAGGCGCTGGCTCTCTCGGACCGCATCGTGGTGATGCGGCTGGGCCGCATTCAACAGGTCGGCACACCCCAGCAGGTCTATTCGGACCCGGCCAACCTTTTCGTGGCAGATTTCATGGGGTTCAAGAACATCTGGGAGGGGGAGCTGGAATCCGTTCAAGAGAGGGTTGACGGTCTTGACGCGCAGATCGGCGTTTCGGGACTTCGCCTGCGTGCGCGGCTTTCCTATCCCGAAGGGGACCCGCGCAGGGCCGCCCTGGTGGCCGCATCCCGGGGGGACAGGAAAGTGAGCACCGCCATCCGGCCTGAGGACATTTGCCTGGGCAGGAACCCGGATGGCTCCAGCGTGCGCGCGCAGGTGAGCCTGGTGGAGTACCAGGGGCAAAGCAGCTTCGTGACGGCCCGGGCGGAAAACGGCATGACAATCGAGCTCAGGCCAACCGCCCCCGTGCGCATGGCTGACGCCCTGGAGCTCGCGATTCCGGCGGAAAAGATGTTCGTGTTCGCGGGAGGGAAGGACTAGCCATGCCGCAGGGACTGAAAGGCGGCCGGTTTCTTCTCCTCCTGCCCGCCCTCGCTTTCGTGTTCCTCCTCTTCGTCTACCCGTTCCTGTACGGGTTGTTCCTCAGCTTCACCAACCCCGCCGGGTCTCCGACGCTTGCCAACTACGCGCGGTTCTTCCTGGATCCGTGGGAGTCCCGGACGATCTGGGTAACGCTGTGGATCGCCGTGCCCGCCACGCTCATCAATGTCGCGCTGGCAATTCCATTCGCCGTTTTCATGAGACACGGAATCCGCGGGGAAAAGATCGTCACCTTCTTCCTGATCGTCCCCCTGACCCTCGGGACGGTGCTCGTCTCGGAGGGGATGCTCACCTACATGGGGCCCAACGGGTGGCTCAACCAGCTTCTGCTGGCCATCCACCTGGTCGGGAAGCCCGTGCGGTTCACGCACAACTACACAGGCGTCCTCCTCTCCCTGGTCATCCAGGGCTTCCCCTTCGCGTTTCTCATGATCCTGGGCTACGTCTCGGGCATCAATCCCGACCTCGAAAAGGCGAGCCAGATGCTCGGCGCCTCGCGCCTGCAGACCTTTTCCCGGGTGCTCTTTCCCCTCATGGTGCCGGGCATCGCAATCTGCTTCTGCCTGAACTTCGTGATGGCCTTCTCCGTGTTCCCGTCCGCCATGCTCCTGGGGGAGCCGTCGGGTCCGACCCGCGTCATCGCCATTGCCGCCTGGCAGTGGGCCTTCGAGAAGTTCGATTTCAACACGGCCTCCGCAATCTCCATGGTCATGGCGGTGATCGAGCTCATCGTCATCTCCGCGGTCCTCGTGTGGAGAAACCAGATGTACCGGGGCGCCTCCATGGTTGGGAAGGGATAGCGTGATGGGAAAGAGAAAGCTCACCACGGGCGGCGTGTTCTTCGTCCTTGCGATGGTGGTCTACGTGGGCAACGTCCTGGGGATACTGTTCACGGTCATCCTCAACTCCGCGTCCAAGGGCTGGTACTCCGGCGCTCTCCCGAGGTTCCTGACCTCCGAATGGTACGCGTACGTCGCAACCGACCACGACATCCCCTACCTCCTGCTCATCACATTCGTGGTGGCAATCACAGTGGTCGCCATTTCCATCCTGATCGCTTTCCCTGCGGCCTACGTGCTCAGCCGTTCGGAGTTTCGAGGCAAGGGCGCGCTCCTTTCCCTCTTCCTTCTTCCCATGATCGTTCCGCCCATGACGTATGGAATCCCCCTCGCCGTGGTGCTGTACAAGTTTCACCTTGCGGCGCGCGTGGTGGGTGTGATCCTGGCGAACCTGGTGCCCATTGTGCCGTTCGTGATCCTCATCCTGATGCCGTTCATAGAGCAGGTGGGGGCCAACCTGGAGTCAGCGGCGCAGATGCTCGGCGCGCGCCGCTGGACTGTTTTCCGCAAAGTCCTGGTCCCGCTCACCCTGCCGGGCATCCTCACCGCCGGCATCCTTTCCATTGTGAAAACGATATCGATGTTCGAGCTGACCTACCTGGTGGCGGGGGCAAAATCCCAGACCATCGTGGTGGCGCTGTATGCGGATGCATATGCGGCGGGCGCCAGGCCGCCGCAGGCCGTGGATGCGCTGGCCGTCATCTATTTCCTCACCACAATGGTCTGCCTCGTGGTCGCGCTTCGCTTCGTGAGCCCGACGCAGATGGTGTTCAAGATCAAGTAGGACTTGTCCCCGGCATGGGCAACGAAGAGGAAGAGCTGCGCGAGATCCCCAAGGTGGAGCTTCACCGTCACCTGGACGGGAGCGTTCGCATCCAGACCATCTGGGAGATTGCACAGGAAAGCGGTATCCCCCTCGGGGCACGGACGCTGGAGGAGCTCTGCCGGACCGCGGTCCTTCGCGCGCCTGTAGCATCGCTCTCCGAGGCCCTTGCGCGCTTTGAGACTCAGAAAAAGGTCCTTTGCTCATTCGACGCGATCAGCCGCGTCACGCGGGAGAACATCGAGGACGCTGCCCGTGACGGCGTGAGAGTGCTGGAGCTTCGCTTCGCCCCCGCGTTCATTGCGGAAGGCACCCGGCTCTCCAACGACCTGATCATCGCCGGGGTGCTCGACGGGCTGGTGAAAGGGATGGCGCTGCACCCCGTGGAGGTGGGCCTGATCGGCATCCTCCCCCGCGGCTTTTCGGGCGATGTCAACGAACAGGCCCTGGCGGATCTCCTCAGGTGGAGGGACGGGGACGCCGCGGGGGCGGACAGGATCTGCGGCCTTGACCTGGCGGCCATGGAGGCCGGAATAGACCCGCTGCCGCTGGTGCCCCTGGTGGACGCAGCGCGGGAGGCCGGTCTCGGGATCACCATCCACAGCGGTGAGGACACGGATGCCGCCCACGTCGCCAGGACGCTTGAGCTGTTTCGCCCCTCGCGGATCGGCCACGGCATCCGCGCGTGGGGGAGCTCCGAAGTCGTTGGCAGGCTCATTGCGGAGGACGTTCTCCTGGAAGTATGCCCGACCTCCAACTGGCTCACCGGCTCGGTCCGGTCCCTGTCCGAGCACCCCCTTCCCCGCCTCTACCGGGCAGGGGTGCCTGTCTCCATCAATTCCGATGATCCGAACCTCATGGGGATCGACCTTGTCCACGAATACGTTGTGTGCGCGACGGAGTTCGGCCTGGGGCGGCAGGACTTCCGGGCGATCAACCGGTCAGCGCTGCGCCATTCTTTCCTTCCCCGCGAGCTGAAGGACCGCGAAATGATCCGCTACACCTGAAGGAGCACCTTGCCCGTGGACATCCGGCTTTCGAGGTACTTGTGCGCATTCGGGGCATCTGCGAGCCGGAAGACCTTGTCGATGCGAAGCTCGACCTCTTTGCGCGCAATCCAGCCCAGCACGTCCCGCGAGCGCTGCAGAAGCTCGCCGCGGTCCGACACGTAGTTCGCGAGGGTGGGCCGCGTCAGGAACAGTGACCCCTTGCGGTTCAGCAGTTGCGGGTCGAACGGGGCGACCGGGCCGCTCGATTGTCCGAAGAGCACCATCATCCCGCGGGGACGAAGGCATCCGAGGCTTTTCTCGAAGGTCGTCTGTCCCACGGAATCGTACACGACATCCACTCCGCGTCCGCCGGTGAGCCTGCGGGTCTCCGTCTCGAAATCCGTTTTCGTGTAAAGGATCACATCGGATGCCCCGGCTGTGCGCGCAAGCTCTGCTTTTTCCTCGGTGGAAGCGGTCCCGATGACACGAGCTCCGCGGAGCCGCGCCACTTGCGTCAGGAGCCTTCCCGTTCCGCCCCCGGCGGCATGGATGAGCGCGGTGTCCGCCGCGCTCAGGGGATAGGTAGAGACGGCGAGGTAATGCGCAGTCATTCCCTGGAGCATTGCAGCCGCGGCCTGCCGCGGCTCGAGGCCCTCGGGAATGTGAACCAGGAAGGCGGACCGCACGATCGCGTATTCCGCGTAGGACCCACTCTGCATGGCCCATGCCACACGGTCACCCTTTTTCACCTCCGTGACACCCGGGCCCACTGCATCCACCACGCCGGCCCCTTCATCGCCGAGGATCCGAGGGAGCTGTCCCTTGTATAGCCCCTTCCTCCCATAGATGTCGATGAAGTTCACCCCGGCGAACTCGAGGCGCACCCGCGCCTCTGCGGGGCCCGGCCCGGGCGTCTCCACATCTTCCAGGCGAAGCACGTCCGGACCGCCGTTCTCCCTCATGAGGACCGCTTTCATACGACCTCCTGCAATAGTATACAGCAGGCCGGCGCGAGGGGAAGCGCGCCTGAGGCCCGGTCCGGCTATTCTCTCATTCCGTGCAGCCGTGCTATAAGGTGCCATGCCCCGCACCGCCCGAGCCGACCTTTTCATCATCCTCTCCGTCTGCCTGCTCCTGTGGGCGTCCGCATTTGCCGGCATCCGACTGGGCCTGCGAGGGTTCGGCCCCGGGCAGCTCGCGCTCCTGCGGTTCGCCATCGCCTCGTTGTCCCTGCTGATCTACGCCCTTGTCACGCGGCTTCCCCTCCCCGCGGTGCGGGACCTTCCAATGCTTTTTCTCATGGGCTTCCTCGGCTTCACCGTCTACCACGTCGGCCTGAATGCGGGAGAGGTGGTGGTGCCGGCGGGAGCGGCGAGCTTCATCATTGCCTCCGTTCCCGTGTTCTCGACGCTCATGGCCGTGGTGTTTCTTCGTGAACGACTGACGGCCCTCGGGTGGTTCGGGGCAGCCGTCAGCTTCCTCGGAGTCGCTTTGATCTCCGTTGGCACGGGAACGGGATTGAAGTTCGAACCGGCCGCCCTCCTCATCGTCCTTGCTGCCCTCGGTGAGAGCATCTATTTCGTGGTCCAGAAGCCTTTTCTCTCCCGGTATTCGGGTCTCCAGCTCACCACCTATACCATCTGGACGGGCACCGTCTTCATGCTGGTTTACCTGCCCGGGCTGATCAACCAGATCGGCCACGCCCCGATGGCGTCCACTCTGGCCGTTGCCTACCTGGGGGTCTTCCCGGCCGCAATCGGTTACGTGCTGTGGTCCATCGCGCTTTCGCGGGCGGATGTCTCCCGGGTAACGAGCACTCTCAACCTGTCTCCCATCCTTTCCCTCGCAATCGCATTCCTGGTCCTGGGGGAGATCCCCTCCATTCTCTCGGTCATCGGCGGTGCGATCACCGTGGCAGGGGTGGTCCTCCTCAATACGCTGGGGAAGGCGAAGCAGCCGTCCGAACGAAGGGCCCAGGTGCCGTGAAAACGGCGCGGACCCTTCGCGAGGCCCTCGTGTATGAGCCCGCGGGGCTTTCGTTCGGGACAAGCGGCCTGCGCGGGCTGGTCAAAGACATCACGGACCTGGAAGCCTACGTGGCCGTCCGCGCATTCCTGGCGTTCCTCCTGGAGGCCGGGGATTCGCGCGCGGGAGGAAAGGTGTTTGTGGCGGGGGATCTGCGTCCGAGCACGGACGGCATCATGGTCCCGGTCTTCCGCGCCATTGCTGAGGCGGGTTTCGAGGCGGTGTCTCTGGGCCGCATCCCGTCCCCTGCCCTTCTCTTCTATGCCATGAAGCGAAGCTCCCCGAGTGTCATGATCACGGGGAGTCATATCCCGTTCGACCGCAACGGCATCAAGCTGAACAGGAGCGACGGGGAGGTGCGCAAGTCCGATGAGGAGCCCATCCGCGCGGCGCAGAGGCGGCTGCGCCAGCGGGAGTATGACACGCCGTTTGCGAGCAGCATGTTCGATGAGCGGGGAGCCCTCCGGGCTTCCTTTCGGGGCCCGGTTCCCGCGGAGATCCCCGATGCGGCATCCGACTACGTGAGCCGCTATGCCGAGGCTTTTCCCCGCGGGGCCCTCAGCGGCACGCGGATCCTCGTCTACCAGCACTCCGCTGTCGGCCGTGACCTCCTTGTGAAGGCGCTCGAAAGCCTGGGCGCGCAAGCGCTTCCCGCTGGTCGAAGCGATTCGTTTGTCCCGGTGGACACGGAAGCAGTCAACGAGGAAATGCTGCGGGAAATCCAGGGGCTCGTGGATGCAAACGGCGGCGCATCGCTGGACGCCGTTGTCTCCACGGACGGAGACAGCGACAGGCCTCTGGTTCTCGGCCTGGAAGCCGGCGCGGTCCGCTTTTATCCTGGCGACATCCTGGGCATCGTGACCGCGGACTTTGTCGGGGCCCGGGAGATTGCCGTGCCGATCAGCGTCAACGATGCCGTGGACGCGCACTTCGCCGCCCGCGGAATACTGCCGGTCAAGACCCGCATCGGCTCCCCGTACGTGATTGATGCAATGAAAGAGGTGGGGTGGGAGGCAAACGGCGGATTCCTGACGGCAGCCCCCGTGTGCATCCCCGGCGGCCGCAATCTGGAAGCCCTGCCCACGCGGGATGCGCTGCTTCCCATCCTGGCGGCGCTGTGCGCATCCCTTGGCAGGGGAAAGACGCTGGACGCCCTCTTCCGAAGCCTGCCTTCACGGTTCGGGAAATCCAGCCTGCTCCGAAACTTCCCCAGGGAGAATGCTGTTGCCATCGTACGGCTGCTCTCTCCGGAAGACGCGTCCGTGGTTGAGGCCCGGCTCGATCCAACAGGGGCCGGACAATGGACGGTCACTCACAGGGATGGAAGCCGCACCACACGCACGGCAAAGGATCCTTTGGGCCGGTGCCTCCTTGACCTCTGCCGTGAGGTGAGCCGGTGCTTCAGGCCGTTGGACGGCTTCACGGACGTCGCATGGTTCAACTGGCTCGACGGCGTTCGCATCGGTTTCGAGAACGGCGACGTGGCGCACATCAGGCCGTCGGGAAACGCCCCCGAGCTGCGGCTGTACGCCAACGCAGGAACGCCGGAGAGGGCCGCCGCCATAATCGCCCGGGGGACAGCGGAGAACGGAATACTCCGGCAGTTGGAGGCTTCCGCAAACGAGCGCCGCGCGGCACAGCTGTATCGTGCGGCTCCCCGCATGCTCTCTCTCGAGTGCCGGGTGCAGCATTACGCGTGGGGCGGCTTCCAGTTCATCCCGTCTCTCCTGGGAGAAGAGAACCCCAGGCAGATCCCCTGCGCCGAGCTGTGGGTCGGGGCGCATCCCCTGGCGCCCTCGCTCGCCGTCGTGGATGGAACGAGGATCCGCCTGGACAGGCTCCTCGAGGCGGCTCCGAGGGAAGTCCTGGGGACAGCTGATACGGCCCGCTTTGCCGGCAGGCTTCCCTTCCTCATGAAGGTCCTGGACGCCCGACTGATGCTTTCCATCCAGGCCCACCCCAACCGGGAGCAGGCGAGGGACGGGTTTGCGCGTGAGAATGCGGCGGGCGTTCCGCTGGACGCGCCGAACCGGATGTACCGGGATGACAACCACAAGCCGGAGGCGCACGTTGCGCTGAGCGAGTTCTGGATGCTGCACGGGTTTCGGCCGCTGGATGAAATCCAGGGGATCCTCACGAAGACCGAAGAGCTTGGCCGGGTGATGCCGGATTTCAGCGCGCGCCTCAGGGAAGCTGACGCGAGCCGGGACGCTGGTGCGCGGCGGGCCGGGCGGGAGGCGCTGCTTCGGGGCCTCTACGCCTCCGTCATGACCATGCCGCAGGCGCGCGTGGATGAGATTCTCTCCCCGCTGGTGGAGCGACTTTCCTCGCAGGACCGCTCACGCTCGCTTGACAAGGAACGCCCGGAGTTCTGGGCGTTGCGCGCCGCTCGTGACCTGCCGCTCCCGGGCGGTCATGTCGACCGGGGAATCTTTTCGATTTTCCTGCTGAACCTTCTCCACCTGCATCCCGGCCAGGGCACCTACCAGCCTGCCGGGACACTCCATGCATACCTCGAAGGGACGAACGTCGAGCTGATGGCCAGCTCGGACAATGTCCTTCGGGGCGGCCTTACCCCCAAGAGCGTGGACACGGACGAGCTTCTTCGGATCGTTTCCTATGCGGCCGGCCGCCCCCTGTGCTGACGGGCCGGGAGGCGGCGCCCGGGGAACGGGTCTACGAGACTCCCGCGGAAGAGTTCGTCCTCGACCGGCTCCAGCCGGCCGCCGGCAGCGGCATCCGCCGAGGGGCTGACCACGGCGTTGAATGCCTCATCGTCATGGAGGGCCCGGTGCTCGTTGCCGCGGGCGATCTGACCGGGGAGTTGGAAAGAGGCAGGGTTGCCCTTGTCCCCGCCGGGATCCCTTACGGGGTCGAGGCCCGGTCTGCGGGCGCGGTCGTGTTCAGGGCTCGCATCCCCGGCGGCACCAAAGCGCGTCAGACGTAACGACCGCCAAACTTCTCAGCAACCAACGCTTGCAGCTTCTTGACGTCCTCAGCCTTGTCCCGTCTGCATACCAGGGTGGCGTCCTGCGTGTGGATCACCACCAGGTCATCACAGCCGAGAGTTGCAACAAGGTGCCGCGGATCGCTGGAGGCCACGAGAGTCCCCCGGGTGTCCAGGGTGATGCTCGTCTCCGCGGAAAGAGCATTCCCTGCGTCATCAGACCGGCAGGTCTCGGCAAAGGCCGGCCATGAGCCAACGTCCAGCCAGGACAGGTCCATGGGGAGGGCGGCCACCCTGACGGCGGCGTCCCGTGAGGCCTTCTCCATCACGGCAAAATCCACGCTGATCTTCCTGAGCAAAGGGTACTCGGAGCCGATTACCTCCGTGAACCCGGGAGTCCCCCACGCCCCCGCAATCCGCGACAAAGCGGAAAACGTCTCCGGTTCGAAGCGCCGGATGCAATCCAGGAAGACCGAAGCCTTCCAGACGAACATGCCGCTGTTCCAGAGAAACCGGGTCGGCCCAGCAGCAACCCAGCGTTCCGCCGTTGCCTGGTCAGGCTTTTCCCGAAACTGCTCAACGACCCTGGCTGCGGGGAGCGCCTCTCCCCCTGCCTCGATGGCGGCTCCAAGGCTCAGGTAGCCGTAGCTCGTTGCGGCGTGCCGTGGAGCAATCCCGAAAGTGACAAGGACGTTCTCTTCCCGTTCGGCAAGCTCGTAGCCCGCGGCAACGATCTCCCTGAACTTTTCCCGCGGCTCGATGATATGGTCCGCCGTGAAGACTCCTATGGTCGCCTCGGCATCCTGGCGCGCCACCACGGCCGCCGTGTACCCCAGCGCGGCAAGAGTGTCGCGGCCCACGGGCTCTCCGAGAAACTGCCCGGGCCCGATGTCTCCGAGGCTCCTGGTGATGACGCTTCTGTGGCTCTCCGCGGCGCAGACGAGCCGGCGCCGGGCATCCACGAGCCCCTCCAGGCGTTCCCAGGAATGAGCCAGGAGGCTCTTTCCCCGGATGAAGGGCAGCAACTGCTTTGGCAGGGTGGTCCTGCTCATGGGCCACAGACGCGTGCCGGATCCGCCGGCGAGGATCACTGCGTAGCGCATTCTCCATAGTAGCAGTGTGTGCCGAGCTTGTCGAATATCCCGGAAAGCGGGATGATGAGATCCATGCAACGCATCATCAATGATCCGACCAGGGTCGTGGAGGATATGCTTTCGGGCTTCATCCTTGCGCACCCCGAGCGCATCGCGCGGACCCGGAACCCCCGCGTGCTCCGATACGTCGGTGCCCCCGTGGCAGGCAAGATCGGCGTCGTCACGGGAGGCGGGTCGGGCCACAAGCCGGCGTTCATCGGATACATCGGCAGGAACATGGTGGACGCGGTGGCAGTCGGGGAGATATTCACGTCCCCTTCCGCTTCGGCGTTCCTTGACGCATTCAAGGCGGCGGACGCAGGCAAAGGCGTCGCCTGCCTCTACGGGAACTACGCCGGCGACAACCTGAACGTGAAAATGGCAATCAAGCTTGCGCGGGACCAGGGCATCACGGTGAAGACCGTCGTGGCGAACGACGATGTGCCCTCGGCTCCGCTTGCTGAAAGGGACAAGAGACGGGGCGTTGCCGGCGAGGTGATCATGTGGAAAGTGGGCGGCGCGCGGGCTGCGCTTGGTGGAAGCCTGGACCAGGTGATCGCGTCCGCCCAGAAGGCAATCGACAACACGCGCAGTATCGGCATTGGCCTGACTCCCTGCACCATCCCGGCCGTCGGGAAGCCCAACTTCGTGATCGAGCCGGGGAAAATGGAGGTGGGAATCGGGCATCACGGTGAGCCGGGGATGCGGGTGGATTCGCTCCGACCTGCCTCCGAGATGGCCGAAATGATGCTTGATGTCATTCTTCCCGACCTGCCGTTCGCGTCCGGCAACGAGGTGGTTGTCCTTGTTTCCGGGCTCGGCGCCACGCCCGTGATGGAGCTCTACATCCTGTACGCTCACGTCGCCGAGCTCCTGGCGAAGCGGGGCATAACGGTTGTCAGGCGTTACGTCGGAAACTTCTTCACTTCCCTGGAGATGATGGGCGTGACGCTGACGCTCACCAGGCTCGACGACGAATTGAAGCGCCTCGTTGCGTTGGAGGCTGACTCGATGGGCCTGACACAGTTCGGTCCGAAGGCGGAAGCCGGCTGACCATTCTCACGGCTGCGGCGGTGGCCGGAGCTGCGGCGGTGGCTGGAGCTGCGGCGGGCCGGGACCCGCTTCACGCCCGCCTCGGACATGTTGAAGGAAGCCTGGGGCAAAAGGGTAAGGACCCCGTTCTTCCAGAAGCACGGCGCCTGGGTGCCGGAGCTCGACACATCTCCGACCACGAGCAGGTTCCCGCCGGCGTCAATCGCCGCGCCGTTCGCATACCCGGAAGAGCTTCCGGCGCCAGTTGGCAGGAGACTGAGCGACCCCTGCTTCCAGATGCATGGCTCCAGGGTTGACGCGGAGGAACCGACCACTCCAGATGTCACCAGGTTTCCCGAGCCATCGACTGCAACTCCTGTTGCCCACCCGGTCGCGCTGCCTGGGCCCACGGGCAGGACAGTGAGGGAGCCATTCTCCCAGACGCAGGGAAGCAGGGCGTTGCTGGAGCTTCCCACGGCCCCGGAAATGTACACGTTCCCCTGACTATCCATCGTCATTCCTGTCGTCACCCCATACGAGCTCCCCGTCCCGACGGGGAGAATCGTCAGGGCGCCGTTCAGCCAGAAAGCCGGCAAAAGCGCGGAGCTGGACGATCCGACGGAACCTGCAATCAGGATGTTTGCCTTCGAATCGAGCAGGATGGCGGAGCCCTCGCCGTACGAGTTGCCCGTGCCGACCGGGAGCAGGGTTTGGGTGCCCCCAGTCCAGTAGCACGGAGACAGGGAAGAGCTGGTGGGTCCCACTCCCCCCGCAAAGAAGAGGGTCGTGCCGCTGACGCTGATTCCGAATGCCGCCCCGGCCGCGTTTGCGGCGCCTGCCGGCAGGTAGGAGAGGGCCCCGTTCTGCCAATAGCCCGGAAAAAGGGAGTCCACGGTGGGTCCCGTGGCCCCGGCAACGACGAAGTTGCCCGACGCGTCGAGTGCACCGAGGCCAACGGTGAAAGCGTAGTTGCCCTGCCCCACCGGCATGGTGGTGATTAGAGAGCCGTTTTCCCAGTAGCAGGGCAATTGCGTTGCGGTTGTTCCCGTCACCCCGGCGATGAAGAGGTTGCCGGAAACGTCGAGTGCAATAGCCACGGCGTCCCCAAAGGGCGTCGCCCCCGGCGGCTGTGGATAAGCTGGCGGTTGGGTGCAGCTTGCCGCCGCGGAAATGACCACGGCAAGAAAAGCCGGCTTGAGAGCTTTCACATGATCACCCGTATGGATATACCAGCGGAAGTCTCGTTTCGTTGAAAGTTCTTAGAAGAACACCTTCACATCCAGCGTGGCCGCCACGGAGGTGAGCGCATTGCCGAACTCCGTGCCGGTGCCTCCATTCGCCCACGTCACGGTGAGGTCCACCTCAGACTCCTTCACGAACGTGGTGGTGATGCCGCCGGTCAGGAAGAACGAAGTGTCTGCAAGGTTCACGAGGCAGGATGCCAGAAGCCCGATCTTGTCGAAGACGAGGTTCCCCTCATCCGTCAGCGTCGGCTGCGTCACTGAGACGAACAGGTAGTCCGATCCCAGGCTCGCCGGCCTTCGGGCCAGCTCCGGGTACCACTGCGGGAGCAGTCCCGCGCGCACGCCGTCGTAGACACCGGAAGTCTGACCCGCGTCAAGCCCCTCGGAGAGGTGGTAGTACTCCGTGAGGAGGACCGTGCGGACCCACGGCATCGTCGCGGTACCTCCAACCAGGAAGCTGTAGTTCAGCCCGGTCGGCGGGGACGGCGACACGGAGAGGTACCTTGCCTTGTCATAGATGCACCCCTCGAACCAGAGCTGGAGAGTATCCCAGCCGGGAATCTCATACAGGGGAGCAACCGAGGCGTTGAGAGCGGCCGTCCAGGACTCGCTCTGGCTCCAGTATCCCGACAGCGCCAGGTCCGTACTCGGGATGAGCGGCGTGGAGATGCGCGTCCCGACACCCGTCTGGCCCAGCGCGTCATACAGGACGCCAAAGGTCATGAGCGACACGGGCTTTGTTATCAGCTCGACCTTCAACGCCGTGACTCCCTCCCGCACTGCCCGAAGCGCAGTAGGATCCTTCGGGGGGTTGACCGGATCAGACGGGTTGTAGACGAAACCGGCTCCCCACTTGAGCCTCTGCTTTCCCAGGCGCAGGAAGACCAGGTCTCCGTAGTTCAGGTCGGCATACAGCTCGTTCACCAGGAGTGACAGCGTCTCTATCTTGGAGCCGTTGTGATAGTCGAGGACGTTGTCTTCCGTGAACGTGAAATCGAAAAGGCCCAGCGTCGTGTAATTCCTCGAGAACGCGAGCTTCCCGTCGATCAGGCCCCCGGCGGTCACCTCGGAAAATGGCGTGACCCCCTGAAAGACCGATACGCTGTTCTGCGCTCCCGTTATGGCCTGGGCATCCACGTCACCGGAGAGCTTGAACGCGGCCTGGTCCTGGCCCCATGCCTCGGGAAGGGCAAGCGCGGCCAGACACGTGATTGCGGTCCAGATGACGATGAGCCTCTGCATCATCAGAACTCGTAGGGATACAGGCGGCCGGATTCCAGGTATTCCCTGGTGAAGAACTGCTCCGGCACTCTTGCAAGCGGTGTGATGTCGAATATCCGAAGCCGGCTCGTATCCTGCGGTTTCAGGGCGTCGACGTACTGCATTTCCATGGCGACAACGCGATTGTCTTTCACGTCTGCCTGCGTGACCGTGTAGTACTTCAGCACCTTCTCGGACACCGCGAAGAATGCCTTCTTCACGGGAATGCGTGAGGACTTCTCCACCCAGAGATTCACGAGGCTGTACGCGAGCTTCCGGTTCTTTGCGCGCAGCTCGAAGCGGTAGCAGGCCTTGCCCTGCACGTCCTCCTCTCCCATGTATTTCACCGTGTAATCCAGGTTCGTATTGAACCGCGTGAGGTCGAGGTTGGACGTCTCCCCGCCCCGGGAGTTTGCCGTGGCGGAGGTCTTCACCACCTTGTTGGTCGCGGCAAACCTCTGCCAGAAGACGTCCTGGTCCCGCAGGAGGGCGAAGTTTTTCTGCGACGCGGGTGCCGTGGCCACCCAGACCACGCGGTTGTCCTTGCGGATGAAGAAGCCGTCGGAGGCCCGATCATCCCCGCTTGAAAACGTGTCCACCACCGCCATGCGCCCCTTGCAGTTGAGCGGGAGCATCACGGAATCCACCGAGTCGATGTACGCGTTGACGTCACCCTCGGGGAAGCTCTGGGCGTGCGCCGCAAGCGGCAGGAGAGACGCGCCGGCGGATATGGCAACTGCAAGAAACAGAATCCTTTTCATTGTTCCTCCGATTCCTGTCGATTTCTCATCTATTGGCCATCTGGGCGACGGCCTGTTTCTCCGTCTCCCGTGACACGGTCCGGAACGTGGTTGCGAAAAGCACGAGGAAAAGCAGCAGGAACGGCACCACCATGCTCGCGGCGTTCATCGTGATGGCCATCCGCGTCATGCCGAACATGTACTGCAGCATCAGGAGCGGCGGGCGCACGATGGTCGCCCTGAACCAGAGGTCCATGAGGCCCACCGCGCCAATGCCCAGGAGGTACCCCACCAGGAGCGCCGCCAGCGACTCGCCGAAGAAGAGGTTGCGCACGATGCCCCGGGGGAAGCCCAGCGCGCGCAGCGTCCCGATCTCGTCGCGCCGATCGAAGATGTTGGTCAGAATGACGGAGCGGATGCCGATGAGCAGCGCCAGGAAAATGATCATGGCCATGACGCCGAACATCAGGACGTTGGTGGTGCCGAGGGACAACAGGAAGCGAACGAAATCATCATCCCGGTATCCCTTGACCGGGAAGTCTTTCACGCGCGCCTTGAGGTCCTTCACCATGGCCGGGATCCCGCGCTCGTCCTTCACGTAGACCTTGTAGAAGGGGAACGCATCGCCCAGCTCCGTCATCGTGATGTAGTCCTTCACCCGAAGCGCTATCTCCTCGTCGTACCACGGGGCGGAGGCACGGGAGATTCCGGTGACAATGAAGTCCATGGCGTTGCGGGCTCCGAAGGCGGAGGGAATGAACACAGTGATGCTGCTGCCCACCTTCAGGTGGTACTTGTCCGCCAGGACCGTGGTGATCATGAGGCCGTACTCGTCCTCCGCGCCCGGGAACCTGCCAGCCACGAGCTCCGTGTGCTCCACGAACTGCTGGTCCTTCTGGAAGTCGGTTGCGGCAAACTGCAGGTACTGCCGGGTGGTGCCTGCCTGGATCTCGCAGATCCCCATGAACCACGGAACCAGCACCGCCGTGTTGGGGCTGTGCTCGAGGTAGTCCCTGACGGCACGGGCCTGCGCCTGGTAGCTCGGGAGCGACTCTTCCTTGAACTCGAAATCATCCGCCCGGGAAACCCACAAGTGCCCCGTCCACTTGGCAATGGTGTCGGTTCGAACGTGCTCGGTGGTCTTCGCCCCCAGCGCAAAGGTGAAGACAAGGACGACGGCGCTGAGAAACCCCGCCACGACCACGAACAGGGCTCGCAGCGGTCTGCGCGCAATGTTGTTCATCATGTATCGCACAAGCTCCATGGCAGCTACCTCTTTTCAAGGGTCTTGAGGATGGACAGGCGCGCGCCCTGCAGGGCGGGGAGCAGGGGGGCCAGGACGGCAACGGCCAGGAAGATCAGGCCCACCGCAGCCACCTTGTCCTCATGAAAGCCCGGGGTGAAGCCGTTGCCGATGACCCAGGCGAAGAATGTCAGGGAATTGCGAATGCCGGTGACATGGAAGAACCCGATCACCGCCGAGCCCAGGAGGAACCCGGCAAGGGTGCCGGCCGCAATGATGAGGAAACCCTCGAGGGCGAACTGGAACGCAATGTCCGCGCGGCTGAAGCCGAGGGCCCGCATCGTGCCGATCTCGCTGTACCTCTCGATGATGGAGAAGGTCGTCAACTTGATCACGAGGAGCACGCAGATGGCAATCAGGATTGCCTCCACCGCCCGCATCATCACATCGAACCCCAGGACGATCTCAGCGAAGATGGGGGCATACTCCCGCCAGGAAACGACCTTCAGCCGGGGATGAGACTGCTGGAGCCAGGCGTCTATGCGCGGGAGCACCTTGTTTGCCGTCCGGGCGTCGCGGAGGAACCCGACGACCTCCGACGCCAGCGGCTTCGAGTACCCGACGAGGGACCGGAAGCCGTCGAGATCGAAGAACATGCTGCCCATCCCCATGACGTCCCGGGGCATTGTCCGATAGTCGATGCCCCCCTTGACCGTGACGAAGCGGTCGACGAACTCCCCTTCGCGGTTGGGAAGGAGGAACACGTAGCGCTGGCCGACATCGACAATCTTGTTCTTCCCGTATTCGGACCAGGAGGCCGCGCAGGAGGCCGCTTCTCCGCGCTGGACCTCGGATCCCTTCGCGTAGTACAGGTCGCGGAGCTCCTGGTTGTAGGCGCCCATGTCCATGGCGATCCCCTGGAAGCCCTTTTCGGCGTCATCCGCTCCGTAGAGAAGCCCGCTGAAGACAATCCGTTCCTGCGAGCCGCTCACTTCGGGCAGGCTGACGAGGTACTGTTTGACGGAAGCAATCTCTTCGGGCTCCAGCATCTCCTCCGGCTCGTAATGATAGAAGCCGAAAGAGTTCTTCGTCTCGATGTTCCTGTTGAGGATGCGGAAATGCCCGGCAAAAGATCGGCCGAACATGTCGGACTGTTTGAGAGAGACGTCCTCCAGGAGGTTCTCCGAGACGAAGGTCAGGAACGCCCCGAACAACGCGATCAGGAGGATGATGCGCGTCCTCCACCCGTGACGCGCAAGGTTCCTGAGGCAAAGCTGGATTCGCTCTTTCATGCCGCTTCGACCTCGCCGTCGTGAAGGCGGATGATGCGCGCCGCCCGCTTCATGATGCCCGGATCATGGGAGGAGAAGATGAAAGTGGTTCCCCTCTCCGCGTTGATCCGTTCCATCAGGTCGAGGACCTCGGTTCCGGTGGCGGAGTCCAGATTGGCGGTCGGCTCATCTGCAAGCACGATGAGCGGGTGCGTGACCAGGGCACGCGCAATGGCCACCCTCTGGCGCTGGCCGCCGGAAAGCTCGAAGGGCTTGTGCCTGATGTGCTCCTCCAGGCCGACCGCCCTCACCAACTCCATCACCCGGCCCTCCTTTTCCTCGCGGGAAAGCTCCCGGTGCAGGATCAGGGGAAGGTGGATGTTCTCGAACACATCCAGAACGGGCAGCAGGTTGAAGGACTGGAAGATGAATCCCAGCGTCCTGCTCCTGTAGCGCGTGCGGGACTGTTCGGAGAGGGTCTGGATGTCTTGTCCGGCTATCCGGACACTCCCTCCGGACGGCGTGTCAATGAGGCCGATCATGTTGAGAAGAGTCGTCTTGCCGCTGCCTGATGGCCCCGCGACGCAGGCAAAGGACCCGCTCTTTATGTCCAGGTCTACACCCTTGAGCGCCCGAACCACTGTTTTTCCGAGGTGGTAGTCCTTGGACAAGCCCTTGATCGTGATGCCGTTCATCTCAGTACCCTTTTCTCTTCCAGTGATTATGTCGGAACTATTTCACATAAATAAATAAATTGTCAAGTAAAAATTGATATAATTAATCAAGTATTAATTATATTCCATTCTTTGACCTTCAATCTACTCGCACATTATCTAACGCTGGAGGACGGGGAAATTGTCACCAGGAAGGGTTGCTGCGCTTCGGACAGTTATGCTCTGGGCCGCTGCATTTCGGCGGGCTACGCGCTGGGAGGCCAGGCGCCGGGTAGGGCTGCGCTTCTAGGGGCTGCGCCTCTGGCAGGCTACACGCCAGGCTCGGCCGGCGGGAGGCTGGCCGGCGGGAGGCTGGCCGGCGGGAGGCTGGCCGGTGGCTGGCCCCAGGTCTCGAATCTGCTGTATGAGGGCTGCGATTTCCCGCATTGTCGTGGAAGGGTTCATGAAGGAGATGCGCAGGTACCGCCGGCCGTTCCACTCAGCCGTGGAGAGGTAGAAGCTCCCGCGGGAGATCAGCGCATTGCGGATCAGAAGCTGCTCGGCGTCGCTGCCCGCGGTCCGGAAACAAAGGATATTCGCCTGAGGCTCCACGGCGCACTCGAAGCCGGGCTGAGCCGAGATGTAGCGATACGCCTCCGCCGCGAGCGCAAACTGGCGCTCAACGTAGTCCGCCAGGCCCCTTTCCCCCAGCGCCGCAAGGACCGCAAAGAACCGCAGCCCCAGCCCTGCCTTGGTGCATTCCACGGTGCGATGGATGAAATCGAAGCCCGGCTGCTCCTTGTCGTGGAAGAGGTAGCTCGCTTCCTGCTGGAATGCGGCATCCAGGGTACGCGCGTCCCGGACCAGCACGGCCGTACAGAGCGTGGGCGCGCGCATGAGCTTGTGCGCGTCCCAGACCACGGAGTCCGCCAGGGCTATCCCCGATAAGAGACCGCGCAGCCGGGGACTCACCAGCGCGCCGGCTCCGTGAGCGCCGTCCACGTGCAGCCACACCGCCTGCTGGCGGCACGCCTGGGCAACTTCCTGCAGCGGATCATAGAGCCCCACGGCCGTGCTGCAGGCGTTTGCAACGAGCGCGAATGGCCTTCTCCCGTCGTCCTTCACGCGTTGAAAGACTTCCCCGAGACGATCCGGGACTATCCTCCCTGCCGCATCGACGGGAAGCTCATAGATCGCCCGCCGACCCATTCCCATGATTCCGGCCGCTCGAGCCACGGAATAGTGCGACTCCGCGGGGGCAAGCAGCGCGAGATCCGCGGGCGCCCCATCGTTCCACGTCTCGGGGACAAGCCTGCCTCGCGCGGCCAGGAGCGCAGTCAGGTTTGCGAGCGACCCGCCGTGGGTGAGAACGCCTCCCCCGTGGGCCGGGGCCTCCGCGAGTTGCCGGGGCGACGGCGCAGGGACCCATCCCACTTTCTCCAGCATCCAGTTGATGACGAAAAACTCGATTGCAGCAGCTGCCGGGCCCATCTCGTAAATTGCCATCGCGTTGTTCGTGAAGCCGTCGATCATGGACGCCAGGGCACCCGCGGGGTGCGGGACGGCCACCTGGTGGGCAAGGTACGCCGGGTGATGAAGCCGCGTGGTGGAGTCGAGATACCGGCGGAGGAAACGCGTAAGCTTCTTTCCCCGCATGCCGCCTTCCGTGGCGAGCTTCCTGAGCTCCAGACCGTCAACAAGCTCCTCTATGGGCGGCTGGCGAATGACGGGTCGCGCACCACGGACGGACTGCCGGTAGTAGCGCCCCAGCTCTCGCGAGACAATCCGGGCGTCCTGGGCGAAGCTCATTTGGCCTGCTCCGGGACACGCCGTGCGCCGGTTGCGAGAATGGGTATGGCTGCCGCGCAAACCAGGGCCGCCACGAGAATCACGTTCCCGATCCCGTGCGCGAGCGGACCCCTGCCCGCCTCAATCACGGTCCCGCGGTTCCCTTCGAGCCTGAGAAGAAGCGGGAGAAGGAGCGATGCAAGCGCAATCCCGAGGGTCATGGCAAGGTTGCGGCCTGCCGCGGAAACGCTGGAGGCGATGGCGGTCTGCCGGCGGGGAAGGGCATTCATGATCTCTGTGTTGTTCGGGCTCTGGAACAGCGAGCTGCCCAGCGCCATGACGACGAACAATGCCGCCATGGCTGCAAAGGAGAGCTCCTGCCGGGCAAGGAACCCAAGAAGAAGAAGCGACGCTGCCGCCACTGAGACGCCGATGGTCCCATAATGGTCGAACCTGCGCCTGTCGTACAGCCAGCCGCTGGCCGGGGAAGCCACAACCATCACCACGGGCACAATGAGAAACACCAGGCCGACCTGCGTAGGACGGAACCCCATGACCCCCTGGAAATAGAAAGGACCGACGATGTTGATCATGAAGTTCGAGATGAAGAAGAGCATCATCGCAAGGACGGGGTACAGGAAAGCCCTGTTCGCGAACAGCCGCAGGTCCAGGAGCGGCTTCGCGGCTGAGCGCTCGAGCAGGATGAACCCGACGGTGGAAGCGGCGAACACGGCTGCCAGCAGAAACGCCCCGACGGAAGCTCCCGTCAGTGACTCCACCTGCGACAGGAAGAGCATGAGGGAGAACAGCGAAACGGCCAGAGTGCCGGCGCCCGCCCAGTCCATGTCCAGCGTCGCGCTGCGCTCCTCGTGAACCCTGAGAAAGATGAGCGCGCAGGTCACCAGGATGATCCCGATGGGAACGTTGATCAGGAAGATGTACTGCCAGCCCAGGGTGTCCACCAGGAAGCCTCCGAGGATCGGGCCAAGGATGCTGCCCACCGCGACAGTGGACCCCAGGTAGCCCATGGCCCTCCCCCGCTCCTGCGGCGGGAATGCCAGGAAGAGGATGGCTCCGCTGATGCTGAACACCATCGCCCCTCCGATGGCCTGGACGACCCGGAACGCAACCAGCTCGGCGAGGCTCGTCGACAGGCCGCACGCAAAGGAAGCGACGGTAAAGAGCGAAAAACCCCCGATGAACAACGGGACCTTTCCGGTGGAGTCGGAAAGCCTTCCGAAGAACAGGAGAAGAGCGGTCAAGGTGACCATGTACCCGGTGATGGACCACTGGGAGAGACCGATGTCGACATGAAACGCTGCCGTGATGGTGGGAAGAGCGATGTTCACCACGATCCCATCAAGCACGGACATGAGCACGCCCGCGAGAACAATGACCATGATGACATACTTGTGTGTCGTGCGCGCCGGTGACTGAGACTTCATTACTCCCTCCGCTATGCAAACCACTGGCGCGCTGGCGCCATGCCTTCAACACGGGCCTGGGTCATCTCCCGTCGCGCATCGATCTCCATCTGGTACGCTGCCGCTGCAATCTGGCGCAGGGCCGGGGAAGAAGCCCCCGTGGATGCAATCTGAAGGAGGAACTCCGCCTGCATGATGATCGCCTGGGGAGTAGCCATGGAAAGGCGGGGGGATGAGTGTCCCTGGCTTCCCGGAAGGCTTGGCGCGGCCGTGCCTTGGGCGGCCGAAGCGCTTCGAGACGAGTCTCCAACCCCCCGGGCATCCGGGACCCGTGCGTCCGTGACCCGAGGGTTCGGCTGTGTAATTCTCAATGCGGCGTCAGCCCGCGGGAGGAGCGCCCCCACTCTGCCGAGAGGACTCATTGGATTCCCTCCCTACCCTCCAAGTCTTCTCGTCAGAGATTATACACCTTAGGACTTGCCTGGGACAGTCCTCGCGACGCCCCTTCAGCTGATGCTCTGGACGGTGTCCCTGGCCGGATCGAACCCGATGAACCGCTTGAAGGACGAGAGGAACATGAAGGGCAAGCCGACTACGACAGCCAGCGCGAAACATGCCGCCATGAGAGGCGCCAGGGGAATGAACACCGCAAGCACGCCGGCAAGGGCGAATGCGACTGGCGTCAACCCCTGCGTCACCATCCCCATCAGGGAGAAAACCTTGCCGCGCATGTCCTGGGGAACGGCAAGCTGCATGACTGACATGATGAACACGTTCAAGACCGCGTTCGCGAAGCCGGAGAGGGCCAGCAGCGCCGCCGCAACGGGGAAGGCGCCGACAAACGGGAAGGCAATCATGGTGGCAAGCGACGTGATGCCCGTGACCTGGAACAGGAAAAAGCGGAGCGCGGGAGGAATCTTAACAACCGCGGTGAAAGCCATGCCCAGAAACATGCCGCCGGTGAACAGGGACATGGCAATTCCGTATTTCACGGGCCCCAGCGCGGGGTTCCTCTGGTAGAAGGGCAGGAATAGCATGAAAGCCATGTTCGCAAAGAAGTTGATCACCGCGGCGATCAGGATGAGGGAGCGAAGCCCTCGGATGGTCCACACGAAGGACAGGCCCTTTTTCAGGTCTGTCCAGAAGTGAGCTGTGGCTTCCGCGTGATGAACGCGCGGGAACCTGGCAAAAAGCAGGTTGGCCGCGGAGAAAAGGTATGACAGACCGTTGAAGAGAAAAAGAAGCGGCGCGCCCAGAAGCTGGAAAAGTACTCCACCCGCGGAGTTGCCAATGATGTTCCCGCCCGTTTGCAGCATGCTGAAGACGGAATTGGCCTGGACAACCTTGGCGCGGGACGTGATATCCGGGATCACCGAGCCGACGGCGGGAGTGAAGAAGGCTCCGCAGAGCCCGAGAATAATGCCCGCGGCAAAGACCATCCACACCTGGAGAAATCCCGCGAATGCGGCGACGCCCACGGCAACGACGGCTGCGCCCCGCACGGCGTCCATCCAGATCATGAGCTTCCTGCGGTCCCCCCGGTCGATCACCACGCCGGCAACGGGGGACACCAGGATGCGGGGAAGAGTGGAAGCTGCCAGCAGCCCACCCATCAGCGCCGTGGATCCCGTGACGGCAAGGATCCAGAACCCAAGCGCGATGGCGTACACCACGTCTCCGAGGACCGAAACGAGCTGGCCCTGCCAGAGCAGCAGGAAGTTCAGGGTCCAGAGGGGCTCGCCCCCCCGGTGTAAGTCGCGCGATGAGCCGGCGATGTCTGCCATTATGCCCGGCCGTCAGCCCGTCTTCTCGGCCAGCAGCGCGCGCACCCGCTCCCTGTTGTTCCAGAGGGCGCAGCCAGTCGAGGTTTCCGCGAACAGATCATGATTCTCCCGCATCACGGCAAGGAAAGGCGACCGGAGCGCTTCTTTCAGGGCCATCTGCTTCAGGCTCACGTCCGAATACGGCGCGAACGGGCACGGCTCCAGGTCCCCCGCGGCGTTGATGTGCACGAACCCCCGGCCCGATGCGAGGCAACCTCCCTGCTCTTCCTCGTCCCAGGGGACGGCGATGAACACAGCCTTGAAACGGCTCCGGGAATGAAGCGACAAGGCCCTTCATCTCGTCCCGCTGCGCGTCTGTGATGACCCAGTCCTCCGTTCCTTCGCGGATCGGCGTATACTCGAGGAAGAGGAACAGCCGGCAGCCTTCACGGATTGCGCTCTCGATGAAACCCGGGTCCGTGACCGTCTGGAAGTTGTTCCGAGTGATCGTAAAGGAGAGGCTGAAAAAGACACCGGCTCTCTTCAGCTCCTCCATCCTGTGCCGAAGCCTCTCGTGGACCCCGGCTCCCCTGCGGCCGTCCGTCTCTGCCTCGTTTCCTTCGATGCTGAGGACGGGCACCGTGTTCGGCTGCTCCTTGAGCCGGGAAACGAGCTCATCGTCCAGGAGAAGCCCGTTGGTCACGAGGAGGAAGATAACCGTGCGGAACTCTCTCGTGATGTCCACGATTTCCGGCCGGACGAGAGGCTCCCCGCCCGCGATCACAAAAAAGGAGACCCCCAGCTCCTCCGCCTCCGCCACGACGCCCCGAAGTGCTTCCGCGGAAAACTCTTCGGGCGCGTCTCCGCGGATGGCCTGCGCATAGCATCCCTTGCATCGCAGGTTGCACTTGTTTGTGATGCTGAAAATGGCGATGGGAGGGACGGTAATGCCTTCCGCCGCCACCCGGGCGCGCCGCCGCGCCGCCCCCGCCTGCCACAGCACCGTGCGGGCGAAGAACAGCGCCTGGCTCGGGTGCCGCAGGCTCACGCGGACGAACTCGGAGAAGAAGATGCGAAGGCCGAGGTTGAGATGCGCAGTAGCGGACATTTTTCGAGCCATTGGATGACTATCTCCTGCTGCGATGATTTGGGATGCCGGCCAGCGTAGCGCGAACGGCCTCCCTTGAGAATGGAACACCGGACGTTCAAGGTTTTGCTCCCCAAATTCTCTCTCGTCTCAGCGAGTCTTCCAAGATTCAGGTCAGCTTCCTTAGTTGATCAGCCTTAGGAGCCAGCGCCCAAAGAGCTTCTTGAAAACCTGTTTGAGCGCCCTGTAAAGGCTAGCTACTGAAGTGCCCCATATCATGCTGGCAATTGTATAAAGGAAGTAACTGTTCAGCTGGTCTGAAGACAGTCAGTCAGGGTTAGGTCTTTTTCAAACGCATTCATGAGAGCGTCAATAACCGATAGGCCCTGCTTTCTGATCGTTGAGATATAACTTCGTATCCGACAGAATGAGAGCGCTCCCCCATTGCTTCGGAATGCCCCGGATACTTTCTGCTGGACCCTCATCATTCTTATATCTCGTTCTGCCAAATTATTGTCGAAGTCAACTCTGAAATCGGTCATGTATCGCAGGGTCTCCTCGCGTAGTCGTTCAAGTCTTTCCAACAGATTGCGTGCTTTGCTGCGCTTGATCCGGCCCCGTTTTCCGGGGCTGTCTGCCCGATGAGGCGATGGGTTGGCTTTCATACCACTTGCGATGATCGCTTTGTAGCGGCTCTCATATTTGCGAATGTCGCAGAGGGGTAGTTTCTTCTTCCCTGTGCGTTTTGCCTGCTCCACAGTTTGCTTGCTCTCCAGAAGAAGGCCGATCATTTGCTGCGCCCACACTTGGCCACCCGGTTCATAGACCGCCGTGAGTTCTCGAATGTGATGTGCGTTGCACAGCGAATGCGAGCACCTATATTTCATGTAGGGTTTCCAATTATCATGAACCGCGTTGCCTTTCAGCCGCGGCAGAATTCCTATCTGGTCTGTGGCGGCCGTCCCGCGCCTCTGATGAGGATAGTAGTAGGTGAACTCCTGAGTGCCCGCCCCGTGCAGCCAGTGCAGTTTGCCGTTGATGCTCAAGCCGGTCTCATCAAAGTGCACCACTTTCGCCTGAATCAGTTTCTCCTTGATCTGCTCCACAACACCCTCGACTCGTTGCGCACACCGCCGATCGATACTGGCCAGCGTGCCAACGCTGAGGGGAATGGCGAACAGATCAGCGAAGGCTTGGGCGGCTCGATCGTAGGAAAGAAATCCATAGTTTTTTAGATACACTGCAAATGCCTTCAGCCGTGGACCGTACTGTGTTTTGTGACTTACCCCGAGTGGGAACACCGCTACCGAAAACTCGTGGCAGTGGGGGCAGCGCTTGATCTGGGCACGGTGTTCGGTCACATCCACGGCGATGGGCGGAATATCGAAGACTTGTCGTGACTCATACCCTCGCGGCTTTTGCTGTTGCAGCGACTTGCCGCATCCCTGGCACACTTTGACTTCATGAATCATCACCTGCTGCGGGTGTTCGACCATGGACAACGTTGTTCCCTCGTGCCCTTGCTGACCGCCAGGTTTTTTCCCGCTGGATTCTCGTCTCGTATGAATCCGTCGATGCAAGCCATCACTGGAGGGAGGCTTATCGCTGTTATGACTGTCCTTGCTGTTCTTCTCCTCCAGCGCTTTGATTCTTTGCGTTAACCTCTTGATCTGGTCTACCACCTGGTCGATGGTGTTGTCGTGCTGATCCTGTAGATACTCGATGAGAGAAACGATAGCCTCAGGGCCTGCCTTGTATGCATTCAGAATTTGCTCGCGAGGGATTCGCGGCAGATGATAGTCCTTTTCCTCTCCCATGCAACTGAGCGTGACGGACTTTTTGAGTTTCCGGAATACTTAACATCCGTCCGGTATTTCACCTCCCGGGGAGCTGAACAGTTACTAAAGGAAAAAGATAATCAGAGCAGTGGTCACTACGTAACGATACTGGGCGGCAGGAGAGGACCATGGAAATGTGAAAAAAGCGCCCGCGCAGAGAACAGCCGACAAGACAAGACAGATAACAAAGGCAGCAGTGCCGCCTAGCCGCTCTGCCCTCCTATTCACTCTTTCTTCTACGCCTGCTTCGCGTGTTTCGAGCCGGGCCACAGAGGTCTCCGCGCTCATCCGCATCTTCTGTTCGTTCAAGAGCTCCGCTTGGAGATCTGCTCTCAGATTCTCTTTGGCCACTTTTAGAACCTCAGCAACTGTCCCCTCCGTAAAGGCCGAGAGATCTCCTTCCGTCAGATCCATAAGTGACCGTTTCGCGGTCAGTGAATAGCGGAGCGCATGATATTCATCTGGCGTTATTTCACCCGACTCTTTCAAAAGCGCTGCTTCAGCCAGGTAAGCTTTCCAGAGAGCCTCGGAAGGCTGCATCGCGGCGAAAGCATCTGCCAGCAGTAGTTTCTCCGGTAGATCTGGTGCACGCGTAGGATTCTTCAGCCAGAGTAGATTGCCCAAAGAGGAATCTGTGATGCACAGGGCCACTGCACCTTCTGGTGCATCCGCCTGAAAGAAGAGCCTTGTCGTCCGGGCGAGCTCAAAATTGGAGGTGACAAACAGTGCACCACATTGCTCTATGTCAAAAGCACTTCTGTCACGTCTGAGCTGAGCGACCGCCGCAACGCAATCCACGTCATGAAGTCGAGCCCGGGGGTTAAAATATCCAATCGCTTCCTCAATCGCGCGTTCGAACCCCGCCTCATCAAGCTGGAACTCAGCGATCCGGGGCGGCATGTCTTCAACTACGATTCCAAAAGAGCGGATCCGCGTTGGAAGCCTGGCTATGATCAGCTCGATGTCAGAAGGCGTCTTCCCACTCTCAATGAGCCATTCTACGGTTGGTCCGTAGGCGTCTTGAGGATGCCCACTGCGCAAGCGCGCCGCGCAAGCGTCAAGAATACGACGTATTTCATCCAAGGTTACCTGAAAGCACCTGAGGTCGGCTCCATATTCTCTCGCGAGATTGATTAATTCTTCACAGGGTGCCTGGCGCTCGTCCCCGGCATACCCTAACGCAAAGATAATGACGCTGCTGTCGAGGTAGACGCGAGTATTCCTAAAGCGTTGCGCTACTCTCCCTGGCTCCGGCAGATACATGGCATTTGCAAGCAGATATCCCTTCACCAATACGGCAAAATCCTCCAAGAGCTGTTGATCAGTTTCCCGGGCAAGGTTAAGAAAGGTCCCAACCACATAAACAGAGTTCCTGGGTGCCCCGTCCAAAGGGATTGCCGTGCGTTCTGCACGACAATACAAGAGTTCCAGTCCGTATTCCCCAAGGAACGCTTGAACTGCTTGGTTTGCCTGGTCCTCTGTCCATTCCGAGTTGTGCTTGGTACGTGCATACTCGATCAACCGTCCAACAATCCGGTCATAGAGTCCGATGACCATGTTCCGGGCGTCAGCGAAGCCGCTATTCGAAAGACGATCGCGTTCGCGATAGAAAACACCAGACTGCCGTCTCACCAAGCCATGCTTCGCGGCCCGGTTCAGCATCTGTCGAAGTGGATTCAGAGGCAATTGCAGGCCGAACCTATTCTTGATATCAACCTGGAGATCTGGTAGAGACACGACATCGTCGGGACTGTTGCGCAACGATTCGGCAATAAGCGGCACGAAGTTCTCAATGTAGTCCCTGCCGAGACGGTCCCAATTGACTTTGAGAATAGCCAAGCTGGCAATTGATGAACTTTTCATTTCACCTGCACCTCTGGGGAACCCCTGCGGCATTATAGGCGGCGAAGCGACGTGCTTCTACCGTTGGACGCTACGGGCTTCCCTCGCCCCCCTTGCCGCCCCCCCTCCCAGCCCCACCCCCCTGCTTACCCCCCGGCTAGGGTACCCTATGGTCGTCTGGGAGGGGGAGGCTCAAAAGGGGGGCTTCGGTGGCGGTACGCTCGCTACGGCTCCGCCTCCACTCACTACCGCCAGCCCTCCGCTACGGTGGTGAGAGAGGCTGCCGTGCTGGCGCACATACCGAGGGGCCGTGGGTGACGCGGCGTCTGGCGCCCTCGGGGCGCATCCCGGTCGTAATGGTCGGCTTCGGTGCGGAGCGCCCATCGCCGCGGCGCGCGCGTGCTTGCCGTGCAGGCGCAGTTGGTGTAGAGATCGCCGACGCCGGACTGTCCAGTAGGCTCGCCCTTTCTTTCGATCTGCCGAATGCGGTACTGTAAGGGCCATGCCGGATTTCGACATACAGGCGCTCGATTCGCTCGAGCCAGGGGACGACAAGGCGGACAAGGCATTCGACCGCTACAGGCGTAGCCTCGTGGACCTGTTCTGTGCGTCGGGTGAAGGTCAAGCACTCGAAACGAGGCATGGATACGCCGGCTTCTGGGCGGGATGCCTGTTGGATCTCGGGTTCAATCATATCGGGGTTGCGTTGCCGAACATGACCGTCTCAGACCTCCAGGAGATCGTTACCGGCTACTTTCCCAGGAAGGTGTCCCTGCGATCGTCCGGAGAAGCAGAAGAAATCATTCCGGAGCTGATCGCGTTCTGGCGATTTCTGGGCCGAGAGTTCGCGCTGAAAACAGCGGATAGCGCTCTCCGCTATCTCGCTGAGATACAGAACTCGTTCGTGGGAATCATGAACGATCCCTCGAGGTTCGGGACGGCGAAGTCGCTGTTCATGCAGGGCCAGGCCGCCGGTTTCGATATGAGCGACCAAGACCAGATGAACATGTTCGTTGCGGCCTGCAACGCAAGGGTTGCGACCGACCGGGAGGATGCTTCAGCGGGGGCGCCGACGAGGCCCGAGTTGCCGGGCGACGATCCGCGCGCGAACCGCAACCAAGCCCGGAAGCTGAGAAGGCGGATCACGGGGATCTCGAAGAAACACCCACGGAGGAAGCGACGATGAGCAGCACGCACCACCGCGGCCAGCCCAACTGGGTGGGGAGAGAAGCGGCGAAGGCAGATCTGGGAGCCGACCGGGTCGTTTTGGAGAATCCTGACGTGGTCGGATCCCTGGACTCGAAACTTCGAGAGACATATCTCCCTTTCATCCGCGCTGAGCTGGAGAAGACGGGGTTCCCGTACCAGCCAGTGGAGAACGACCTTCACATAGATTCTCAGTGGATGGGGCCGTATCTCGCGCGGGCTCTGCCGTTCATGCTGTTCGACCATTTCGGCCAGCTCTTTATGCGGTGTACACTGCAGTGTTCCAGCCGCGGGCACCTTCTCGAGCGCGAATTTCATCTCGGACTTCCGGAGACAACAGACCCTCAGCTGCTGTTCCGAATACTCGGCGAACCGCGATTCGGCGGATCCACGCCCTCGCTGACCATCGAACGGTCTGCTCTTCATCCTGAGTGGAACAGCTACTTCTGGATCGAGATTCATGCGGGCAGCGGAATCGAGCCTGGGCTGTGGACCCTGGACAATGCTGCGATGGGCAACATCGCGCAGACGATTCACGATTCATGCGAGATGTATGAGGTAGCGATGGTGGAAGGCCTCACTAGGCATGGAGGACGTCGAACGGTTCCTCGACATCGCCTGCCGTTCCTATGAGTCGGGATAGCTCCGCGACGTTTCCGTCTGCCCGAAGTGTCGGTTCAGCGGGTCACGCACTGCCGTGACACACTATGCGGCAGCACGTGCGTGCCCGCCGCTGCGCTGGGCGCCCCGCTGCTGCACTTGACCGCCACGGCTACCAGGTGCCCCGTAGGCACAAACCGCTACTCACTCACATGCTGCGCAATCACGCGGACCTTCGTCACATCCAGGCGATCCTCGGACATACGAGTCTTCGAAGCACGCAGATCTACACACACGCTGACATCGAAGACCTCTCCGCTGTCGAACAGATTCGAGTCGTCTCGCTGATGAGTTCTGATTTCCTTCGGGCCCGTTCTGCACACAAGCAGATACAGGCCGCCGCTCCGTTCGAAGAAATGCAGAGGATTGATCTCGTGACCTGCTGCCGCGCCTACAACGAGTTCCTGAACCAGCTTGCGAAAGAACGGCACGCGAAGGAACGGTTGGTGTTCATCCGCACGACAGGTTCCTTGACTTACCCTATTCAATAGGGTATATTTCCCCTCGATAAAGTTGATGAGGAAAGTGATCATAGAGGAGCCGCCCGTCCAAGGGATGGAGAGGGAGTTCGTCGAGACCTTCGAGTTCCGCAAGCGCTGGAAGTCCTTGAAACTGGACGACGACCTGCGCGCCCTCCAGGACACGTTGTGCGCCGACCCCCAGGTGGGGGACCTGATACAGGGCACGGGCGGTGTTCGGAAGGCGCGGCTGGAGTTGCAGGGGAGGGGAAAGTCGGGAGGCTCGAGGGTCGTTTACGTCGACTTCGCCGTCGAGGAGCACGTATATTTGATCTCGGTCTTTGCGAAGAACGAGCAGGGCAACCTGACCGCGAAGCAAAAGAAGGAGATCAGGGACTTCGTGAAGAGCCTTTGACTAGACTAAGGGGTGTTGCCATGGCCAAGAAGAACGAGTACTTCGATAGTATCATGCAGGGCCTCAAGGAGGTGAAGGCCCACAGGGAGGGCAAGATCAGGCTGCCGACCACGAGGCTGGTGATCAAGCCCGTGCCCACCTACACCGCGAAGAAGGTCAAGGAACTGCGCAAGGAGCTGAGGCTCGCCCAGTCGGCTTTCGCTGTGGTCTGCGGCGTGTCCGTCAAGACCGTTGAGGCCTGGGAGGCGGGGACGAACACTCCCAGCGGGGCAGCCAGCCGCCTGTTCCAGATCATCGAGAAGGACCCCGCTCTCGTGACCCGAGCAGGGATCCTCATCGTCTCCTGAGACCGACTGGATAGGCCATTGGTTTTTCCAGATGGCTGCAGCGGCGCCCAAGTGAGTACCGTAACTGACTATCCTTCAACGACTTTCTGAGTCTGCCTTTGCTCGCCGACCATCACCAACACCTGTGGTGATGCTGAAGATTGCAATCGGCGGAACGTTTGTCCTTGCCCGTGGTGGCTACCAGGAATCCTTTACGGCGTGCTCAGTGGCAAAGGACAATTTTGACTCCGAGGCAAAGCTTGGCCACCTTTTCAATGGTTCTACTCCCAATCGGATCGAAAGGAGATTGGCAACATGAGGTTCACAAGAGTTTTCATGTGCGTACTTTTCTGCGCCGCGTCGGTAGCAGCTTTTGCAATGGGATGCGGGGAACAGCCCGTGACAGGTCTGGTGGGCAACGTTCTGCCGCGCCCGTCTCCTGCCGCCGACTTCACTCTCATCGACCAAAACGGTGCGGCCTTTCGCATGGCAGACACCAGGGGCAAAGTCGTCGTGATGGCTTTCCTCTACACGCACTGCACTGACGTCTGTCCTTTCGAAGCCGTCAAGGTGAAGGATGCATTCTCTCAACTGGGCGGCGACACCAGCAGAATGGTCTTTGTAGTGGTGACGACAGATCCGAAGAGAGACAGCCCTCCCGTGTGCGCAGCCTACAGCAAGAAGCTTGGCATGCTCGACTCGTGGCGTTTCGTTGGTGGGCCTGCCGCGACAGTCCACAAAGTGTGGGCCGACTATGGGATAGGTGTGACGGTCGATCCTGGCACGGATGCTGTCGCGCCAAATGAGCAAGCCCCTTCTCCGAGTGAACGGGGACTCCTGACTGGCCTTTCATCCTCCGACCTTGGCTTGGCTGGGGAGATAGTGCAACAATTTGGAGGCGGTTACGATGTTGGTCATTCCGCTCCCTTCTGGTTCGTAGACAAGAAAGGGAAAATACGGGTTGAACTTGGCGGCGATGCGACCCCAGCGGATATCGTGAAGGACGTTCGCGTCCTTCTGGCGTTGAATTGAGATCGGGCGGCCAAGTTGAAGAAACGAGAGGAGGCTCCCATTCACACCTCGACGTCTACGCAGCCAGGGGCGGCCTTCATGATCTCAGCGGCGCGAAAAAGCCTCCAAACCAACTGGTCTCGGAACTCCCGCTTCGGATAGTGGAATGCGACCATTCGGCAGCTCATGCGTCATCCTCCACTCGACAGAGTGCGCAGTGTTTCGTGAAGTTAGACCCCTCGGGCTGCGCCGCTCAGGAGTCAGCAAATGAAAGAAAGCGGGCCGACCGATTGGGCGCTGGGCCTTATCCGTCCTTGAAGGTCTCATAAACGGTCAGGTTGAACCCGCCCCGCAGAAACGGGTAACCCTGCGCGATTCCTATGGCCGCCTCCATCGAGTCGGCCCGGATGACCATGTACCCGTTCACCGCCGCTGCCCTGGCTCCTCCAGTCACTTTCCCGTCGCTTGAAACGCCCTTCACGTTCCCCGTCAGCGCCGCCCCGCCATCGACAAGCGCGTTGCCGAGCCTGCCGAACCAGGCTGTCAGCTCCTTCATCGCGGCAGCCCGCTCGCCCACATCCCGTGAAACCCCGCCGCCGCTGGAAAGCAGAAGATACAGCTTCATGGTTTCTACCTCCGTCATGACAAATGTGTCAGACGGCAGCGGACGCGTATTGTAAAAATGGGACACTGCGAGGGGAAAGGAAGATCCTGCCGCGCGCGGAACTCTCCCGGCGCAAACCCGGTAAAGTGCTTGAATTGCCGTATGAAGTGGGCCTGGTCGTAGTAGCTTTCGTACAGTTCCTCGAGGGAGCGCGGCCAGTCTCCCGAGACTAGCCCCCGTGCGTACAGGTGCTGAAAGCGGACAATGGTTGCAAACGCCTTGGGACTCAGCCCAACGTGCTCAGAGAACTCCCTATCGAGATGACGCCGCGTCCATCCCACGCGATCGCTCAGCTCGTGGATACGAACTCCACCACGCGAGAGCTCGATTTCCCGCACGGCAAGATCCACCGCGGGGCAGCGGTCGACGTCAGCGCGGCGCAGCAGCCGGATCAGGAACTCCTGCATCGCACGGACTCTGGCAGGAATCCCGGCAGTCTCGGCCACCCTGGGCGGAAGGTCATCCCAATCACTCAAGGGAAGCTCGCTTGAGGAAACGAATGGATCCCGCAAGTTCGCCGAGCGGGAGCCCAAGGAAGCAGCGCGCCCCTGCGGGCTTGAATGTCACGCCCAGCATGCCGACGACTCCTGCGGCACTGATGGTGGAGGAGCTGGTAAGCTGACCCACGATCGAGCATGTTGACTCCGCGTGCAGGTAAGAGACGCCTCGGGTCGTGCTCGTCGGGGCGCCCCGGAAAGGGAGGATCAGTTTCATCTCGCCACTGGGAGCAATGAGCCGCAGATCACCCGTTGGAAGAACGCCCTGGAAAATCCAAATCCTCACCAGGTATGGACGCAGGGCGCCATCAACAGGAAAGGTATGCAGCTGCACTTCGCGTCTCCCGGTGGAAAGATACTTCCGCGCCGGAAGGGCAAACAAGCGTCGCGTCGCTCGACGGTCATGGATCCCAGGGACGCCTATGGAACCGGAGTCATCCGGGTGGAGTCAGAGGAAGAGAGCCGATGCGGGCGGTCGTTCCCCCAAGCGTTGATGGAGGCGGCTCAGTTTTCCGCCAGCACCTCGTCCTCCCGCTCGCGGAAGCAACGCGCCGTCTGCTGCACCAGCTCGTCCAGCGCTTTCCCGTCCGGCTTCCCATACATCGCGGGGTAGGGGTCTCCCCCGGGCCCCAGCGGCTCAGGGGTCACGTAGCGCCCTTCCGTGTTGAACCCGATCAGGTACAGCGCCCGGATGATGGTGTCCAGGTCCATGGACCCCATGCCCAGAGCCGTCCTGTTGCTGTCCGCCATGTGCAGGTTCACCAGCATGTCCCCCGCATCCACCAGCGCTTCCCCGATGTGGCTCTCCTCCGCCTGCATGTGGTACACGTCCCCGTTGATGTGCTTCACCCCGGGGTGGCTCACCGCCGCAATGTACGCCTTGGCGGCTGCTATGGTATGCACAAGCGTCGTTTCCGCGGCCCGGATGGGCTCGATTGCCGCCTTCACCTTGTGCTTCACGAAGAGGTCAGCGGCGAGGCGCAGGGTCTCCACGCTTCGCTCCAGCTCGCTTGCGTCGTAGGCTTGCGGCCTTCCCACGGCGGCAGGCACCACCAGGATGTAGCCGGCCCCCACCTCCGCGGCAAACGGCACCTCACGCTCCAGGTAGTCCACGGCCGCCTGGCGGTGGATGGCCCTGTTGCTGGACAGGTCGTTGTCCGCGGAGAACATCCCGCAGATGCCCCCCACCGTGATCCCGTTGTCTCCCAGGATCTTCAGCGTTTCCTTTGCGCGGTAGCCCAGGGCAGGGCCGTAATGGTTGCCGTGCAGCTCGATGAAGCGGATGCCCGCCCGGGAAAGCCGCGCCGCGGAAGTGGACAAGGGCTCGATGCCGAAGCCCCAGTTGCTCCAGGACAGGCTCAGCTTCCGGGACAGACGCTCGGGATGCTTCTTTTTCAGCTCGAGAAATGACTGCCGTATCTTCTCTGATTTCTGCTGGTATGCCTGCAGCTTCATGATTTCACCTCTCTTGGTGTCTGGGGATTGTTCGGACCGAAATGCTGGAGAAAAACAAGGGGCTCCCACTTGCTCCTGTTCGTGATGCGCACGCCTTCCGCGGCCGCCTTTTCGCTTACGAAATACTCATCACCTGAGAGCTGGCCGAACCTCAGCGTGCCGGCGGCTTCCGCCTCGTATTCACCGAACGCGCCGAATCCCTGGACGAGAATGCACCCGAAAGCCGCCGCATCTTTCACAACCGCTGTTCTTCCCGGGAGCACCGTCGTTTCCTTTGCCGCAATGTAGTCGTTTCCATACACGACCCACCGGGCGGAAACCCCCTCATCCTTCATGGCGCACGGAAGCGGCGGGCGGAAAAAGCGCTTTCGGTAGTGCGGGTCCACGTTTTTCTCCCAGTCCATGAGGCTCATGATGTAGTCGATGTCCTGCTTCCTGTTCTCCGGCACGTTTTCCACGAGGAACTCGCGGGGGTAGATCTCCCCGGAGGTGACGTTTTCCTGGACAGAGTTGACGTCCGAGTTCCACTGGGGTTCATAGGTCAGGACAGATCCAGGGGCGTGCACGACCCCCGGTGGCGTGTACCATCCCGTTCCCAGCTCTATGCGATACGCACGCGAAAGCTCGGTTATCCGGTTGTCCCCCTTCTCATAGGCCAGGAGCCGCTCTTTGACCATTTCCCGTGTCACGTCGGGCTCGAAACCGAAGTAGGTGGCGGGAAAGGTCCCAAGATGGTTGTTGAGCTGGGGCGGGAAGTAGTACGCCTCCGGCTTCCCGATCCTTCCCACCCTCTGTGCCGCTGCATCGCCGAGATGGAGGTGATGGAACAGGGGCAGCGCAAAATCGAAGAACTTGGAGTACATGGGCCACGTTCCATACTTCTTCGCAAGGGCCTCTCCGATGAGACCGGCGCCCAACTCGGCAACGGCGTCCTTGAACAGGAACTTGTCTTCCAGCCGGTCGCTGGGCGCGACATAGCTCATGCCCTCATCAGGCGCGGCAAGGGGCCCGTTCATTGCGGGGATGACGGATGAGAACCACCTTTCCTTGATGGAACCGCGCGCTGTGCCCAGGGCGTAATAATCGTCAGGATGCAGCCTCAGCCTGCGCCCTGCCTGGCTGAAGCGGCGCGGAACGAACGTGGGCGCCAGTCGGAGGACTCCCCCGCCCTTCTCGAACGCATTGTGAATGGCTTTTGTGCTGGTCATGCTTTCTCCTATCTCGTGCCCGCGGAATCGATGATCCGGTTCAGGCTTTCCCGGTAATACGAAAACAGCGTGTAATGCACCTCCGGCGGGATGAAGTGGTCCCCAAAGGGGATATAGCCGCCGGTCTTCAGGACCTCCTGGACAGGCCGAAGGATCTCATCCACCCTGCCCTTTCCGCGGGCGATCTCGGATTTCGGGATCCCTCCCATCATCCGCAGCGTGGGGAAGGTCTTGCGCACCTTCACAATGTCCATTCCGCAGTTCACTTCGAAGGGGTACATTCCCGTGACCCCGGCCTCCATGAACAGCGGGATGAGGCTGAAGCAGTCCCCGTCAGTATCAAGGAAGATGAGTGAGACGCCCTGGCTTTTGAAGAAATCCGTCATGCGCTTTATATAAGGAAGAACGAACTCGCGGATCGTGGCGGGCGCGACCATGGAGCCGGATCCATAGGAGATATCCTCCCAGATCTGGACGTGATCCACCTTCACCTCTTTCAGGACTTCCGAGTACACGGCAATCCAGAGGTTGGTGAAAGTATCCAGGATGTCATGCACGAGCTTCGGCTCCTGCAGGTAGCTCACGAAGAGATTCTCATAGCCCATCAGGTGGGCAGGCGTTCCGAAAAATCCGTGCGGGTAGCCGCCAAGGGCAAGGGGGTAATCACGCTGGCGGTATTCACGCACGAGCTCCGGCCAGTTGGCCGGAAAACGATTCCTGATGTCTTTCAGGGAAAGCCGCTCTTCCTTGAGCGTGTTCCAGCTTTTCCAGTCCGTGACGGGCCATTTCGCACCGGAGGGCATGGTGGCTTCCTCCTTGAGGAGGATCCGCGTGACCCCGTCCACGTCCATGTAGACCAGCCGCTTTTCATCATCCTCATAGACTTCCGCGTCAAACATGGGGCAGAACAGGAGGTTCACGTCCACCAGGCGCTGCGTCGCATCCATCCCGAACCGGGAGCGCACGTCGCTGTCCAGCGGGAATCCCTGCGTGGGCCAGTACAGCCCGCCGGCCATGACAGGCATCCCCTTGGGGAGCCTCTTCCCGCGCAGGCGCGCCCATGCGCGGGTGTAAAGGTTCGCGGTCGGCGTGGTGATCTCGCACGGAATCTCTGGATATGCCAGGCGGGGCAGGCCTTCCGCGTACCACGTGTCCAGGGTTTCCCCCCAGTACCCGAACTCCCACTTGACCGAGCGCACGTCACGGTCAAAGTCCATGACCTGCAGAAACCGCTCTCTCGTGTTCATGGCATCCTCCCGCCGTCAGTGCGCGACGATGATCCGCGTGAGCTCTTCGGTCGTCGTGTCCTTTTTCAGCGTGTCCAGGATCTTCTTTCCATGGCTCAGCAGCGAGAACCGGTCAGCCACCTGGTAGGCGTGGTAGATGTTGTGCGTGACAAGGACCACGGACATCCCCTCATCGCGAAGGCGCATGATGTGGTCAAGGAATGCCTGGGTCTCCCGCACCGAAAGCGCGCTGGTCGGCTCATCCAGGAGAAGCACCTTCTTCTTGAAGAACATGGCGCGGGCAATCGACACTGCCTGCTTCTGTCCTCCCGAAAGATGGCCGACTCTCTGGCCGGGAGACCTGATCCCTTCTATCGTGATCTCCTTCTCCAGCACGGACATTGCTTTTTCCTTCATGCTGCGGACTTTCATGAAGCCCAGGCGGTTGGTCTCCTCCCGGCCGCAGAAGATGTTGCGCGTGATGTCCATGACGTCGATGAGGTTCATGTCCTGGTAGATCGTCTCGATCCCGTGATCCATGGCGATCTTCGAGGTATCGAACCTGATCTGCTTCCCTTCCACCGTGATGGTCCCCTCGGTGGGCTGAAGGACTCCGGAAATGATCTTTATCAGCGTGCTCTTGCCCGCCCCGTTGTCCCCGACAAGGCCGACGATTTCCGCGGGATTGACCCAGAAGTCGACGTGATTCAGGGCCCGGATGCTTCCATAATCCTTGACGATCCCCTGCAGTGAAATGAAGGCTCCCCCGGGGGCACCCTGGCGCGGCGAGCTGATTGTGGCGTCCGACATGGCTGTCTCTCCTCCCGTCAATCTTTCTTCAGAAGCTGGTTCAGGATCGCGGCGAACACCACGATGACGCCGACGAACAGCTTGAGATATGCCCCAGGCGCCCTCAGGAGCAGCAGGAAATCCTGGATCGTGGACAGCAGCGCCGCCCCCAGGAATGCCCCGATCACGGAGCCCTGGCCGCCCATGAGGGCCGTCCCGCCGATCACGCTTGCGGCGATTGCCTGCAGCTCGAAGCCCTCCCCCTGGATGGGGGACACCGATGCAACGCGCACCGTGCTCAGGATTCCGGAGAAAGCGGCAAGGGCGCCGGTAATGACGAATGCTATGATTTTCACCCGGTCAGGGTTGATTCCCAGTGCAAGGGCCGCCATCCGGTTGCCTCCCACGGCAAAGAAGTGGTTCCCGATGCGGTGGCGCTCCAGGAGGAACCATGTCAGGACGGTGAGGCCCACCAGCCACACGAACTGGACCTGGATGGGACCGAGGTGGCTCGTGAAAATCCCCTCGAAGAGGCTGCCAGGGGCGAACCGCTCCGTGACGGACTGGGAGAGGACCAGGATCATGCCTCGCCAGAACATCATGGACCCGAGGGTGATGATGAAGGATGGGACCCGGGAGCGAACCGTGATGAAGCCGTTGAGCCAGCCGATACCGGCCCCGACGGCAATCCCGATCAGGGCGGCGAGCCATACATTGGCCCCTGCGTTGAATACCTTGGCCATGCACAGCGCCGTGAAGGTGAATGTCGCGCCGACGGACAGGTCGAACTCCCCGGCAATCATGAGGAGGTTCACGCCCAGGGCAATGACGCCGACCTGCGGGATGTCCTTCAACAGCACCTGGATGTTCATGACGTCCAGGTACCGGAACTGTTCGGGGAAGATGAGCGCGAACACCACGGCGACGATCTGGATCGTGAAGAAAACGATGATGATATTGCCGATCTTGTGTCGTCGCAGGGCCGTGAGGCTGGCGCCGATTGATATGCTCTTTGCTGCCATTGGGGATTCCTCTGGATCGATTGAAGCTGCGCGGCCTCCAGGCGGGCCCCCGGCCGATGCCTGTCGGGCCGCGCGCTCCGTTACTAGCGGACCGTGTCCGCGAACTTCAGAACGGCGTCCGCGTTCGTCTTGTCGATGATCGCGCCGCCCGTGTTGATGTCGCAAGGCAGCAGGCCGAATCTCTTGTTGAAGTACAGCTGCACCACTGTGAACATCCCCTGGTAGTACGGCTGCTGGTCGACGGTTGCCAGCGACTTCCCGCTCTTGATGTTGTCAATGATCGTCTTGGTGATGTCGAACCCGGCGTTGGGAATCTTCAGGCCCGCGTCCTCGATGGCCTTGGGAGCCATTTCCATGGGCATTCCGCCCATGGCAAGGACCGCCGCGGTGTTCTTGTGGCCCAGGAGGTACTGGGTCAGCTTGGTCAGAGTGTCATCAAGGGAAACTCCGCCCGTGTCCAGGACTTCTCCTGAGGCGCCTACTTCGTCCAGGGCCTTCTTCACTCCCGCGAACCTCATGGCCGCATAGACGGCCTCAGGGTGCTCGACGGGACACACGACACGATCTCCGCTCTTGATGCCGTAGGTCTTGATCAGCCGCTTGGTGATGAGGTAGCCGGCGGTCACGAAGTCCTGCCCGATGAACGCCTGGCGCGCGGTGCCCTCTGCACCCTTGGTGCTGTCGATGTTGTAGGCAACAACGGGGATCCCGGCGTCGCGGGCCTTCTGGATGACCTTCGTGTATGCGTCGTCGAGATTGATGATGATTCCGATGCCGTCCACCTTGTTCACGATCGCGGTCTCGATGATGCTCACCTGCTTCACCGAATCATCATCCGCGTACTGGATGTCCAGGTCCGAGCCGAGCCCGGCCGCCGCGTCCTTGGCGCCTGCCACGACCTTCTTCCAGAACGGGTTTCCGACGGTTCCGTAGATGACCATGCTGAACTTGTACTTGGGTCCTGCTGCCTCGCCCTGCCCCTTTGCAAAAGCAAAGCCGGACAGGAAAAGGAGGACCAGCACTACTGTGATTGTCCTTCCGAGTCTCCTGCTCATCGATAAGCCTCCTTAGAAGATTTCCACCAGTCTTCACGCCCACAAATGGAGCCCGTCATGGTTTCGCGCGATTCTCCGTGCCCGCATCGATCTCTCACCTCCTTTCGGAGCAGGCCCGATGAAAACGATTGCGCAATCGATTGCGCGAAAAACATTAACGAGACGCTGTCGAGTCCCGCACGACAAGGCCGGGCTTGATGACGACCTTCTCGGTCCTCGACCCATCCCCATTTTTCTGCCGAAGCAGCATATCGACAGCCTTTTCGCAGATCTCTGAAAAAGGCTGAACAACCGTGGTAAGTGAAGGCGTGATCATTCGGGCAAGGCTAATATCGTCCATACCCATGAGCGAAACCTCGCGGGGAACGGAGGTGCCGCGTTCAAGAAGGAACTTGAGCACCCCGACAGCCATCAGGTCATTCTGAGCCCACACCGCCGTGACGTCCGGATGCGCACTGAAGATCTCCCGGGCGCCCGCGTACCCGGACTCGAACTTGAAGTCACCCTCAAAGGTCCACTCCGGTTCCACGCAGACGCGAAACCGCGCCAGGGCCTCGTTCAGCCCAACCAGGCGCTCGCGGCACAGGGAGATCTTCAGGGGGCCCGTGATGCAGGCGATCTTCTTGTGCCCGGCGCTCCCGAGATGCTCCCCGGCAAGGAATCCGGCCTCGTGATTGTCCAGGACCACGCTGGCCACTTCCTCATCCTCGACAGCGCGGTCAATGACGACCACGGGGATGCCGGAGCTGTTGATGAGCCTCATGACCCTGCTTTCATCCGAAACGCGGGAAAAGATGATGCCGTCAACGTTCCTGCGGATCAGGTCGTCTATGAAGCTTTCCTCGAGGTCGGGATTGTTCTTGTGATTGCCCACGATGAGCCCGCACCCGCGCGCAACGACGCTTTCCTCTATGAACTGGATGAAGCTCGCAAAAGTGTGGTGGACGATTTCAGGCACCACGAGCCCGATCAGCTTCCCGCTTCGGCTCCGCAGCCCCTTGGCAAGCAGGTTCGGCTTGTAGTTGAGCTTCCGGATGGCGTCCTCAACCCGTTGGCGTGTCTTCTCGTCCACGGGCAATGAGCGGTTGAGAACCCGGGACACAGTTGACTCGGAGACGCTTGCCAGGCGCGCTACGTCCTTCATGGAAGCCATGGTGAGCAAAACTCCTTATGAAATCGATTGCGCAAAGGATATCATGGGTTGCGCGGCCTGTCAAACATTTTCTTGGCTTTACAAGGCTATCGCTGGAGCAGGCCCAGCAGAGCAAGAGCCGAACCCAGGTGCTGGCAGACAAAGCCTCCGGCTGGCTGTTCTACGTGGCCCTCGCAGCGGCTGCGGCAACGGCCGTTGTCTGGACAATCTTGATCGGTTTCAATACTGAAGTGATTGCCAGGGTGGCGACAGTACTGGTCATTGCCTGTCCGCACGCGCTTGGGCTTGCAATCCCCCTGGTGGTGGCAATCACCACTGCCCTTGGCGCCCGCAACGGAATCATGGTGCGGGACCGGCTGGCAATGGAAACGGCTCGCGACATCGATACAGTCGTCTTCGACAAGACTGGCACCTTGACACAAGGAGAGTTCGCGGTGGCAGAGGCCGCCACGGCCGATGGCTGGAAGGAGGATGCCGCCCTTGCGCTGGCGGCTGCGCTGGAGGGGGACTCCGAGCACACCATCGCTCGGGGCGTTCGCCGCAGCGCTGAAGAACGGCATTTGATCCTGCCTGAGGTGCGCGAGTTCGAGGCGTTGAAAGGGAGGGGGGTGCGCGCCCGCTGGGAAGGTAAAACAGTGTACCTGGGCGGTCCACGACTGCTGGAGAGCCTGAAGCTGGCACTGCCCGAGCCTTTGGCGCGATTTGAGCGGGAGGCAAGTGCAAAGGGCTGGAGCGTTGTCAATCTTGTGGTGGACAACAGCCCGGTGGCCAGCCTTGCCCTGAGTGATGTCATCAGGCCGGAAAGCCGCGAAGCCGTCCAGCGACTTCACGCGATGGGGGTGCAGGTGGCCATGCTGACCGGCGACAGTAAGGCCGTGGCCAGGACCGTGGCTCAGGAGCTAGGCATCGACACGTATTTCTCCGAGGTGCTGCCTGAGCACAAGGACCGGCAGGTGGCCGAGTTGCAGCGGCAGGGCTGGCGGGTGGCCATGGTCGGAGACGGGGTCAACGACGCGCCCGCCCTCACGCGGGCCGATGTGGGGATTGCCATCGGAAGCGGCACCGATGTGGCGGTGGAGTCGGCCGGCATCATCCTGGTGAAGAGCAACCCCCTGGATGTGGTCAAGATCATCGCTCTCAGCCGGGCGAGCTATCGCAAGATGATTCAGAACCTGCTCTGGGCCGCGGGCTACAACGTGGTCGCGCTGCCGCTTGCGGCTGGCGTCCTGGCACGCTGGGGTATTCTGCTCTCGCCGGCGGTCGGCGCGGTGCTCATGTCGGTCAGCACCATCATCGTCGCTGTCAACGCCCAGTTGCTGAGGAGGACACGGCTGGCCGCAAGCTGAGCAATCGGGGCGCGGCGCGATTCTTTCTGCCAAAAGCTTCGGGCCATAGTTGGGAAGGCGTTCGAGCGCTGCCGCAAAACTCCGTGGTCATTGGGACTGGATAGTCAATACGCTCCAGACGGGTGCCGCCTGGTAGCTCGCGACACTTCCCGCGGGAACATAGACCTTGAGGGACCCGCTGACCGAATAGAACGTGTTGGCTCCCACCGTTGGCGGCGTCGCGGGATTGGCGGTTAAGGTGGTCAGTGCACTGCACACCCGAAACGCGAAGTCCCCGATAGTCGTCACCCCCGCGGGAATGGTCAGGCTCGTCAGACTGGCGCAGCTATCGAATGCGGAGGCGCCGATGGACGTCACCGTGCCGGGGATCGAGAAACCCGTCAGGCCACCACAGAATCTGAACGCAGAGGCACCGATGGTTTTGACATTGCCCAGCAGGGTTACGCTGGTCAAGCGGCTGCAACCCCAGAAGGTCTCATCCGCAACCATCGTGACGCCGCTGGGTATCGTCAGGCTCACAAGTCCCGCGCACCCATTGAACGCGTCGCTCCCGATCGAGGTCACGCCTGCCGCTAACGTCAGCGAGGTGAGGCCCGCGCATCCTCGGAACGCGAAGGTGCCGATTGTCGTCACGCCACTGGGAATTGTCAGGCTGGTCAAGCTCTGGCACCTGTCGAAAGAGCTCTGCCCGATGGTGGTGATGTACCTGGGCAGCGTCAGGCTCGTCAAGGCGCTGCAGCTCAAGAACATGTAGTTGCCGATCGAGGTGACGCCATCCGGGATGCTCAGGCTCGTGAGCTGCGTGCAACCGAAGAAGGCGTAATCTCCGATCGACGTTACCCCGCTGGGGATTGTCAGATTTTTCAGGCCTGCGCACCCGTTGAACACCATGTAACCGATAGTCTTGAGATTGGAGGGAAGTGTCAGGCTCGTCAAAGACAGGGATTGGAAGGCGTAGTCCCCGATGGAGGTGACGTTATCGGGAATTGTCAGGCTCGTCAGCTTGCTGCACCCGAAGAAAGCCCACTTCCCGACGGACATCACACTGTTGCCCTGGAAGGATATGCTGGTCAGGCCGCTGCAATCGTAGAACTCGTTGTCTCCGATCGAGGTCACCCCGGAAGGAATGGCAATTGTCGTGAGTGCGGAGCAGTAACCGAAGGATTGTTTGCCAAGGGTGGTCAGTGAGCTGGGAAGGGTCAGGTTCGTGAGCTTTGTACAGGCGTAGAACGCGTTGTCTCCGACGGAGGTCGCCGTGCTCGGAAGGGACACCGCCGTCAGACCTGAGCAGTTGTAGAAAAGACCGTTGGAAATCGCTGCGACCCCCGCGGGAATCGTAAGGCTCGTCAGGCCGCTGCACCCGTTGAAAGCGTACTGACCGATGGTTGTGACACCGCTCGGCATCGGCAAACCCGTCAGCGCCGTGCAGCCGTCGAATGCGTGATCGCCAATGGATGTTACCGTGGTCGGAATGGTGAGGCCGGTCAGCTTGATACAGCCGGCGAACGCGTACTGACCAACGCTCAGCGTGCTGTTCGCGAGGACCGGGCTGTCAGGCTCGAGCAGTTGTGGAACAGGTAGTTGGCCACCGCGGTGACTCCGCTGGGGAGAGTCAGGCCCGTCAGCGCCGTGCAGCCGTCGAATGCGTGGTCGCCGATGGAGGTCACGGTGGTCGCAATGGTGAGGCCGGTCAGCTTTGTGCATCCGGTGAACGCATATTGACCAACGCTGAGCGTGCCGCTGGCGAGAACTGGGCTCGTCAGGCTGGTGCAGTTATTGAACAGGTAGTTGGCCACCGCGGTGACTCCGATGGGGAGAGTCAGGCCCGTCAGCGCCGTGCAGCTATCGAACGCGTGATCACCAATGGATGTCACTGTGGTCGCAATGGTGAGGCCGGTCAGCTTGGTGCACCCGGTGAACGAGTACTGTCCGATACTAAGCGTGCCGCTGGCGAGAACTGGGCTCGTCAGGCTGGTGCAGTTATTGAACAGGTAGTTGGCCACCGCGGTGACTCCGCTGGGGAGAGTCAGGCCCGTCAGCGCCGTGCAGCTATCGAACGCGTGATCACCAATAGATGTCACTGTGGTCGGAATGGTGAGGCCGGTCGACCCGCTGCAGCCATAGAAAGCACTCTGTCCGATGGACACGACGCTAGGAGTCTGTAGATCGTAGGAACGGCGAGTATCGCGGGCTTGTTGCGAGGCCGGCGTTGAAGTGCTGGTTGGTCCCTTTTGTAGAGGCCCCTCCGAGCCCCACCGTCAGGCGGCTACTGCGAGCGAGCGCCGTTTCCTTGTATCGGTGCAGCTTGAGCATGTTGTGAGCGGTGCACACCATCGCCCACTCGTCTCTGGCTTTCGAAAGCCCGCGTAGAAGGAAGCGGCGAAACCCCCGTGCCTCGCGAATCTGGCCAAAGGTTGGCTCTACGATCGCCTTGCGCCGACGATACAGTGCGCGGCCCTCTTCGCTGTCGAGCTTGGCCCTCATGCGTTGGGCGCTCTGCTGGGCCTGCTTCCCTGCGCTCACACCTTTTCCTCGACCATGTTCGCGGCCGATGGCAATCAGGGCCTCAAAGCCCTGGTCTTCGCAGTAGCGCACGTTCTCAGGAGTGAAGTAGCCCGCATCAGCGGTGCCAACCTCGGGCAGTTCCCCGCTGGTGGCCTTCACTCGTTCGATCATCGCAATCAGGTGCGGCTGGTCAGCGGCCTGATTGGTCAGGGCCTGCGCCACGATGACCTGGTAGTCCCCGTCAACGGCGATCTGCGCGTTGTAGCCCTGCAGGAATCCCCCGTCGCGCTTCATGATGCGGCTGTCGGGGTCGGTGAAGTTACGTTGTGCCTTGGGCGCCGGACGTCCCTCCGGGGTCGTGCTCACCCGAGGCATCGGCAACGGAGATTCTTCTTCCGAGCTGTCCCGTGGCTGAGGATCCAACTCCTGCGCCTGCCTGCGCGACTTTTCAGCCCGGGCGCCGGCCCGCCGCCGCTCCGCTGGATCCTCCTTCTCATCATCAGCCTTCTTCTGCTGCCCTTCGGCCAACTCGCGAAGCTGCGCTGCTCGTGATTCTGCCGCTTCACGCTCCAGTTCCGCCTTGGCTTCCCGTATCCGTGCCAGGCGTTGATGGCGACGCTTCAATTCCTGCGGTAGGTCTTCCGCTCCATCGCCACTGCCCCACCGATTGTCCTCTTCCCGATCAACTTCTTCCGCGCGCCGCAGCAGCTTCTCCACTTCTTCTTCGATCTTCTTCTCTTCTTCCTGCATGCGCGCATAGCTCATCGCCCGGTGTTTGCTGGCGTTCGCCGCTACCTTCGACCCGTCAAAGGACACATGGCCCAGCCGCACCAAGCCCGCTTTCCGACACAGTTTGAAGACCTGCACAAACAGACCGGCCAACGCTTGGCGGTGCTCCAGTCGAAACCCGTTCACCGTCGTGAAGTGCGGGCTCGATTCCCCACTGATCACCCGCATCGCCACGTCCTCGCGCGTCCCGCGTGCGATCTTCCGCGAGGAGTACACCCCCACGCAGTAGGCGTACAGAAGCAGCGATACCATCATCTGTGGATCGTAGGGGCGTTCTCCTCGTGGTTCTCGCTCCTGAAGCCGACTCTCTATCGCGTTCAGATCCAGCTCCCCTACTGTCTCCAGAACGAAGTAAGCCAAGTGGTCCTCAGGTAACCACTCCGTCGGTGAGGGAGGAAGCAGGTAGGGTTGTGTTGGGTTCCACGGCCGGTAGGATTTTCCCATGCGGCATTCCATCATATCCACCGGCATCCTGTCGACGCCTCGCTCGCACGGGGCGCCCTATGCGCTACAGACTCCTAGGGCCGTGGGGATGGTCAGGCTTGTCACGCCACTGGAGGACTTGAAGCCGTTATCTGCGATGGCCGTCACGGGTCTCGCCGCCCAGTACGCAGGGATAACCACCGCCCCGGACCCGCCGCTGCCGGCGGCCACGCTGTAATGCGCGCCAGAATCGATGAGCGTATAGGCGAGGCCATTGGTCGTGGTGCACCACTCGGCGTAGAGCGTGGTGTTTTGCGTAAGCGCATCGGTTGCGAAATTCCACTGCGTCGTGCAGGCCGAGTCCCTGAACCACCCGACCAGGCCGGAGCCGCTTTTGACAGGGGCGGTAGGCTCGGTTGCCAGTGAGCCGGAAAACAACGTTCTGCGGCAAGACGGCAGTCCCGCCTTGCGAGTCGAATGTCAGCACATTGGTCGGGAGAGTCGTCCAATCAGCGTACAAGATGACATCCGCGTTCCCCATTTTGAACGTCTGTCCCGCGACGTAGGGAGTGCCGCTCCCGTTTGCCTTGGTATTCCAGCCGATGAACGTGTATGTGATCCCGGAGACAACTTTCGCGAAACCGGGGAGCGTGGACGACACCATCACGGTGCTGCCCTGGGCATAGCCGAGTGGGTCCACCGGCGCGATGCCTGCCGTATTCCCGTTGCCGTTGTACGTCACCGTGTACGTTGTGGTCGAAGGAGAAGGCTCTCCAGAGCCCGACGGAACGTGACACGCGACGAAGGCGACTGCCGCGATTGCGGCGATAAGACTGCAAGCCAGAAAGCGGAAACAATTCTGATTCATGTGTCTGCTCCATCGAAGAAACAATTTGACTGAAAATACCCTGGATTTCTGAGCGGTCCCTGTCACTCATGGAGACAGCCCCGCCTTGGTGAATTATAGCCTGAGCCCGCGCTCATTTCCATGGATGACAGGCAAATCAATTTCCTGTCGGCTGGGCGTGGAGGCCTTCGAGCCGAGCCGCGGGAACAGTCTCCTTTCGGCACAACAACGAGAGGGTTGTCAGCTGGCGCTGGCTTACCATGACAACGCCGGCAGGAGCGGCGCGGGTCACCCCTGGATGGTCGCCAGGAACGAAGTGATAGCCTCGCGAGCTTCATCCAGTCGGCCCGCCAGGAAGTGTCCGCCGATGGAGAATGTCACCAGCCTCGAGCCCTTGATGAGCTCATGCGTATGGAGGGCGTGCCGCAAAGGGACCAGCCCGTCATCTTCGCAGTGAATCACGAGCGTGGGAACTTTCACGCGGGCAGGGAAGTCGAAGGGGAAGCTTCGGCTTTCATCCAGACGTATTCCCGGCAACCGCAGTCCCATGGGGTTCATCTCTACCAGCGTGCGGTTGACGGCGGCAACGGCTCGTGGGCTGAGGCCGGCCTGGACCTTCTGCGGAATCCCGAGCATCTGGAGCAACTTTGGCCTCATCGCCTTGTCCACTGCCCAGTAGACAAAGCTTCCGCCGATTGCGGAATCGACAGTCTTTGCTTTTCGATCAGCCCCGGGTGACACCCTTTCCACCATGCTCACGGCGGATACCATCACAAGGGCTTTGACGCGGTCGGGGTGACGGACCGCAAAAGTGAGCCCGGAAAGCCCGCCTGCGGAGAAAGCCAATACCGCGACCGGCTCGTGGACACCCAGTGCATCGAGGAGACCGGCGTACATGTCGGCCTGCGCCTCAAGGGAGCTGTCAGCCGCGACTGGCTGGCCTGCATATCCGAAACGTGACGGCGCGATCACCCTCATCCCGTCCCCGAGGGCGTATTCGCCCAGCATCAGGCCCTGGTCAAATCCGCCTCCTGCCCCGTGAATGACAAGCACAGGCTGCCCGGCGCCGCGTTCGCCGTACTCCACGAGGCCGCCCCTGGTCATGATTGTCCTGCTTCCCGCGGCGAGCCGGGCCCGCGCGACCGTCATGTCGCGGAAGTAGCCCGCCAAAATGATGCCCGTGCCCAGAACAAGAACGCCGAGCGCGCCAAGGAGAATCGTCTTGCGCTTCATGCTGCGCCTGCCGGCAAGAACCCCGTCACCACGTCCAGAATCACCGCGAAAGTCCTCATGTTGCTCTTCCTCCGTTTGAATTATTTCAGAATGTTATCGACGAGCCGATCGATGACACGATCCACAACGGCTTCATCCAGGACATCCAGGCCGGCAAACTTCTCGAGATCCCCTCCCCGCGCGGCCATGGCCTGGAGCGGAGCGACGATCTGGATCGCCGTGACCCGGATCTCCGGTTCGGTCAATCCAGCGCCGAAGTGCTCCCGGAGCAGCGGCAACAGGATCCGCTCCGGGCCGTAGTCCCCGCCCAGAAGCGCTCGTTTCGCCAGCATCCGTGTCAGGCTGGGGAAGCGCAGCCCCACCTTCGACGTTTGCTTCAGGATCGATCGCACCTTTTCGGAGGGCTTCCCCGCGGCGCCGCGCTGAGCCATGGGGTCTTTCAGGTCCACATCCCTCTGCATCAGCTCACCGATAGCCTGGTCGAGGAGGCTGTCTTTGGAGCCGAAGTGGTAGTTAAGCAGACCCACTCCTACCTTTGCCCGATTTGCGATCTGCCGGACAGTGAGCGAATCAGGATCCGCTGCCTCGGCCAGCAGTGCGATGGCGGCGTCAAGCAGGCGCTGTCTGGGATCGACCCTCTCCTTCTTCCTATCCACTCGTTGCCCATGTTCAAACTTTGTTCTGAACATGTTCAGATGATATGGGCCTCAAGGAGATTTGTCAAGAGGCCAGCCTGACAAGGGTCCTGGCTGAATCTTGACAGGCGTGGTCACGCCGCCCGGCGTCGCAGTCTAAGTACTTGCCAAGCCACAATTGTCACCCAGGCGCAGTAGACCACTGCCAGAAGACGGTTTGCCCATCCAACGACGCCTATTACTCCGGGCGGCAGTGTTTTCGGGACACCGGCATTCGGATCACCACCAGCCCGGGTAAAGGAAACCATCATGAGGATCAAGGCTGCCATCATCAAGCAAGCACAAAATGGCGAGAAAGAGGACCACGCAAATGGACGTTCCAATGGCCAGGCGCGCTGCGGTCATCCGGCTCCCCCTTTCATGGAGGCAACGAGGTCGTCGAGCTGATTCATCGTCTCTCGCATGCCCTTCTCCATTCCGGAGGCGATTGCGGCGTCCCGCGCCTCCTTGGAAGGATACATTTCGCTGGACACGAAGCGCGTGTTGCCCCCAAACTCGTCGAAGGTCACGGTTACGATCGCCGCCCCGGCATCCGCCATCGACTCGAAGACTTGCGTGTAGACCAGGCGCGACGGCGGAGTCACCACGGCGTATGTGCCCGAGAACGCGTAGCGGCTGATTGAGCTTGAGGCGCCGGGCGATGTCGTTGACGGGGCATGCCCCGGCCCGCAGCAGCTCCACGATGCGGAATCGGTTTGGCTCCAGGATTGCGAGTGCCTGCATTTAACAGGGGGGGTGAGGCACCTCGGGCCGCCGCGGCGCGACGGCCCGTACCTGCCACAGCCCTCAACCTGTCTCTTGTGTCACTGCCCGGCGGTATGGCAGTCTTTCCTGGAATTGCGCGAGGTGGCCCGTGACCAACCGTGAGCTTGCCGAGACGTTCTCCTTGATCGCCAACCTCCTGGAAATCAAGGGTGAAGTAGTCTATGTGACGCTTGCCTATCGCAAGGCGGCTGAAAGCCTGATATCCCTCGCCGGGGACGCCAACCAGTACTGGAAGGAAGACAGGCTTCGCGAGATCCCCGGCGTGGGGAAGTCCATCGCGGAGAAGATCAACGAGCTGCTGCAGACCGGGCAGGCTGCGTTTCCTCGAAGATCTGGAGAAGGAAGTCCCCGCCGGGCTTGCTGAATGGCTCCAGGTGCCGGGGCTGGGGCCGAAGAAAGCTGCCCTCATCTGGAAGGAGCTGGGAATCACCTCCCTGGAGGAGCTGTCGAGCGCCGCGCGGGAAGGCAGGCTGCGCAAGCTGCCCGGCCTGGGAGAGAAGTCCGAGGCGCAGATCATTTCCGGGATCGAGTCTCTTGCCCGGCGCTCAGGACGCGTCCCCATAGGCCGCGCGTGGCCACTTGCCCGGCAGATCATCGCGGTCCTGAAGAAAGTGCCGGGAGTGGTGGCGGCAGAACCGGCGGGGTCCCTCCGCAGGATGCGCCCGACTGTCGGTGACCTGGACATCCTTGTCGCGGCACGGGAGTCCGACGCCGTGATGGAAGCTTTCACGACGCTTCCCGGCGTGGATCGCGTGCGCGGAAAGGGAGATACCAAGTCCAGCATCGAGTTCGCCGACGGGGTGCGCGCCCAGGTGTGGGTGCACCCGCCGGAGAAGTTCGGCACGGCCCTGCAGTACGCCACGGGATCGAAGGACCACAACGTCCAGCTGCGGCAGCTCGCGCTGGAGAAAGGACTGTCCCTGTCCGAGCATGCGCTGACGCGGACGGACGGGTCAGGGGAAATCCTTTGTGCCGCAGAGGAGGAGGTCTACGCCGCTCTCGGTCTGCCGTGGATTCCGCCCGAGCTTCGAGAGGACCGGGGGGAGGTGCAGGCCGCCAGGGCCGGGAAGCTGCCGCGGTTGATCGAGATGCAGGACATCAGGGCGGACCTGCACGTTCACTCCACGTGGTCGGACGGAAAGCTTTCGATGATCGACATGGCCCGGGCCGCGGCGCGCCGCGGGATCAGGGTCATCGCGTTCACGGAGCATTCCGCGGGCCTGGGCATGACAGGCGGCCTGACCATGGAGCGTCACGCCGAGCAGCAGGCGGAGATCAACGCCATCCAACGCCAGCTTGGCGACAGCATCCTTGTGCTGCACGCAACAGAGGTGGAGATCAAGGCGGACGGAACGCTGGATTATCCTGACGAGTTCCTTTCCACCCTCGACCTGGTCATCGCCTCCCTCCATACCTCGCTCCGCCAGCCGCGGGACAAGGTGACAGAAAGGTTGATCATCGCCATGGGCAACCCGCACGTGGACATCATTGGCCACCCGACCGGACGCCTGATCCCGGACAGGGAGAGCGCTGACCTCGACATGGACGCCGTGCTGGCGGCGGCGGCGCGCACCGGGGTGGCGCTGGAGATCAACGCAAGTCCTTACAGGCTGGACCTGGACGACGTCTACGCCCGGCGCGCAAAGGAGATGGGCATCCCGCTCAGCGTCAACACGGACGCCCACTCCGAGGCGGACCTCGACGTGCTGCCCTTCGGCGTGGCAATCGCGCGAAGGGCGTGGCTCACCGCGGAGGACGTCATCAACGCCTGGCCGACGCAGAAGCTGCTGGATTGGCTGATGTGATCTCTTTGGAATGCCGTCTCGTAAGAGTTGTCATGCCACGCGGTGATCCGCGTAGGGAGGAAACCTTGAAACCGACCACGATCCTCGTGCTGTCCCTTTCAGCTCTGCTTGCGCTTGTACTGTCCGGCTGCGCCGCGGCGCCTGCTACCAGCGCGCAAATAACGCCGGGGCAAGCGGCGCTTATCATGAAGGCGGGTAACTTCTTCTTTGATCCGAACACGGTTGCAGTCGCGGCGACAGGAACCGTCACCCTGACAATAACCAACACGGGTGGCTCGTCGCACAACATCACCGTGAACGACCCGTCAGGGAAAGTCATCGACTCCGTCGAGATCCCCCCGAATGGGACGGTCACCACCCAGGTCACCTTTCCCGTGCCAGGGCAGTACCGCTTCAGTTGCAACCATCCCTTTCACGCGGACTTCGGCATGAAAGGGCGCTTCATCGTTTCTGGCGGGTGAATCACGGCTGTCTGTAGGCGCCGCTGATTATGGCGGCGCCTGCCGTTGATCCAATCCTGTCCGCCCCTGCCCGTATCATGGAAACGGCAGACGCGTAGGTGCGGACCCCGCCGCTTGCCTTGATCCCCCTGTCTCTTCCGACAGTCCTGCGCATGAGCGCAATGTCTTCCACGGTGGCAACTCCACCAAGGAAGCCCGTGGAGGTTGCGACCACGTCCGCCCCTGCCTTGCGCGCGATCTCGCACGCAAGGACCTTCTCGTGCTCCGACAGAAGGACTGTCTCGAGAATGACGCCGAGGATCGTGCGCGCGCGGGTAGCCCTTCGCACGGCCCGAATGTCCTCCTGGACCGCGCGGTAGTCCCCTGCCTTGAGAAGCCCCATGTTGATGACCATGTCGATCTGGCCTGCGCCGTCGGAAATGGCCTCCCGGGTCTCGAACGCCTTGGCCCTGCTTGTCATCGCGCCCAGGGGGAACCCGACGACAGAGCAGACCTTGACGTCCGTGCCCTGCAGCCTGCGCGCCACCAAAGCGACGCGGCTGGAATTGACGCACACGCTGCGGAAACCGAGCTCCACCGCCTCCTGGCAGAGCCTTTCCAACGCGGCCGCGGATGCTTCCGGCCGCAGTAGCGTCTGGTCGATGAGCTTGGCAAGGTCCTGGGGAGTCGTTACAGCCCACGCAGGCGTGGCAGCCGCGGCAGGACCGGTGAGGCCGGACGTCGTGGCCGGTCCTGGCGAGCCGGTGGCGGCTTTCATGCGCGCAATCACCTCCGCGATGATCCGGTCTACCAGCTGGTTCTGATTCATTTCGAGCTTTTCAGTGGCAAGCGGGCGCGGGGTTGGACCCTTCTCAGCCGGTCAGTGCACCCTTGCTCGCGGGAGAAACCAGGCGGGCATACTTTGCCAGTGCCCCGGTCGTGTAGGAGATCTTCCTCGGCTTCCAGGCTTTCCGCCTTTTTTCGATTTCTTCCCGAGAAAGATCCGCCGACAGAGCTCCCCTTTTGGCATCTATCGTTATCTGGTCCCCATCCTTGAGGAGGGCAATCAGCCCGCCGTCGCTCGCTTCAGGGCACACGTGGCCGACCAGCATCCCGTGACTGCCGCCGGAGAACCTGCCGTCGGTGATGAGGGCTACATCGGCAAGCATCCCTGCTCCGGCAAGCGCCGAGGTGGGGGCCAGCATCTCCCGCATCCCCGGGCCGCCCCGGGGGCCTTCGTTGCGGATCACCACCGTGTCCCCCTTGCGGATGGCCTTCCTTAGTATTGCCTCCAGGGCGTCCTCTTCGCTCTCGAACACGCGCGCGGGCCCGCGATGGACGAACTCCCCTATTCCGGCGGTTTTCAACACGGCGCCGTCCTCCGCGAGGTTGCCGCGCAGAATGCTGATTGGCCCGCGCGGGTCCACGGGGTCTGAGAATGGGTGAATGACATCCTGGCCGGCGAGGTCTGTGGAGACGTCCGCCAGGTTTTCCTTGACCGTCCTGCCGCTCACCGTCATGCAGTCCCCGTGGAGAAGGCGTTCGTCCAGGAGGAGCCGCATGACCTTCTGAACGCCTCCGGCGTGAAAAAGGTCGTTCATGACATAGCGGCCGCCGGGCTTCATGTCGCACAGCGTGGGAGTGCTGCGGTAGAACTCGTTGAAATCGAAGATGTCGAGAGGGACCCCCGCCTCGGCGGCCAGGGCCAGCAGGTGCAGCACCGCGTTCGTGGAGCCGCCGACGGCCATGACGACCCTGATTGCGTTCTCGAACGCTTCCCGCGTCATGATGTCCCGCGGACGTATGCCGCGGCGCACAAGCTCCATCAGCGAAGAGGCGGCGCGCTTCATGTCGTCTTTCTTCCGGGGATCCACGGCCGGGATTGAGCAGCTTCCCGGCAGGCTCATCCCGATGGCCTCCATGGCGGACGCCATGGTGTTGGCGGTATACATGCCGCCGCAGGCGCCCGGGCCAGGGCAGGCTGTACACTCGATGCCGTGCCTCTCTTCCTCCGTGATTGTCCCGGCGGAGAACTTTCCCACCGCCTCGAAGGCGCTCACGATGTCCACGGGCGTTCCCCGGTATTCACCTGCCTTGATGGAACCCCCGTAAACGAACAGGGATGGGAGGTTGAGCCGCGCCATGGCCATGACCGTTCCCGGGATGGTCTTGTCGCAGCCGCCAATTCCAAGGATGGCATCCATCTGGTGGCCACGAACCACAAGCTCAATGGCGTCCGCAATCACGTCCCGGCTCACCAGGGAGCATTTCATTCCCTCGTGGCCCATGGCCTCGCCGTCGGTGACGACGAACGTGTTGAACTTCATGGGAGCGCCGCCTGCTTCCTTCAGCGCGTCTTTGGAGACAGCGGCAAGATCGTCCAGGTGGACGTTGCAGGGCGTCACCTCGCTCCCGGCCGACGCAATGGCGACAATGGGCTTGTCAAAGTCAGCGTCGGTGAACCCGACGGCCCGAAGCATTGCCCGGTTGGGCATGCGGGCTACTCCCTCGGTCATGACCCGACTGTGCAAGTTGAGCTTCACGCGCGTCCCGTCAGTCACGGCTGCCTCCCGACGCAGCCCCGAAGTTCAGGTACGGGATCCGAGCCGCGGCGGCCTTGATTGCCTCCCGGTTGGCGAGCAGCATGGCGGTGGTATCCCATGTGCCCGCGACGAGGCTCTTCCTGTCCGAGTCCGGCATCGTGAAGCTCACCTTCCGGCCTCCCGCTGACACGGTGAGGGATTCGAGGTCGATGGAGATCACCAGCGCGGGATCCGCTTCCACGAGGGATTGCAGCCGTACGGCGTCCTCGTGGGACACCCGTGCGGCTGGGAGGCCCAGCGCGGTGCAGTTCCCCGAAAATATCTCCGCGAAAGACTCTCCCACGAAGGCCTGGATGCCCGTGCGCATCAGGGACTGGGGGGCATGCTCCCGCGAGGACCCGCAGCCGAAGTTGCGGTTCACCAGCATGATGCTCCCGCCCGAGAAGCGCGGGTCATTCAACGGGTGCTTCCTGGGCTTGCCGTTGTCGTCGAATCTCTCGTCGAAGAACGCGTATTTCCCCAGCTCCTCGAATGTGATCAGCCTGAGGTAGCGGGCCGGGATGATCCTGTCCGTGTCTATGTCATCCCCGGGCACCACGATTGCCCTGCCCGTGATGAGCTTCCTGATGCTGGTGCTCTCCGCCATTACGACCCCCATTGCCCGCGGGCAGCATGTGCCTGGCGTCCACCACCTCACCGGCAATCGCCGCGGCAGCCGCCATAGCGGGGCTCATGAGGAGCGTCCGGCCGTGAGGGGACCCCTGCCTTCCGATGAAGTTCCTGTTGGAGGAGCTGGCGCACACCTGGCGACCCGTGAGCTTGTCAGGGTTCATTGCCAGGCACATGGAGCAGCCTGCATCCCGCCACTCGAATCCGGCCGCCCGGAATATCTCCGGAAGCCCCTCCTCCGTTGCCTGGCGCAGCACGGCGCGGGAACCGGGGACAACGAGAGCCTTCACGCGCGAAGAGACTTTTCTGCCCTTGACCACCCGGGCCGCCTCCCGCAGGTCGCTGATCCTGCCGTTCGTGCATGACCCGATGAATGCGACATCCACCGCCAGCCCCTGCACCGGCTCTCCCTCCGTGAATCCCGTGTGGTCGTATGCCTTCCTGAGCGCTTCCTGGTCAGCGGGGCGCGCCTCGGAGACGCGCGGGAGCTTCCCAGAGACCCCGATGGCCTGCCCCGGATTGATCCCCCAGGAGACCATGGGCTCCAGGGAGCTTCCGTCCAGCGTATGCGTGTCCGCGTAGTCAGCGTCGGGGTCAGATGCCATGCCTTTCCAGAACTGGACGGCTTTCTCGTAGTCCTTGCCCGCGGGGACAAAGCGCCGCCCCTTCAGGTATTCGAAGGTCACCGAATCCGGATTGATGTATCCCGCCCGCGCGCCGCCTTCGATGCTCATGTTGCACATGGTCAGGCGCGCCTCCATGGGCAGCGCGGCCACCGCCGGCCCGCCGTACTCGTACGCGTAGCCGATTCCGCCGTTGACGCCGAGGTCCGCGATGATCCGGATGATGAGGTCCTTCGCGTGCACCCCGGGGCGCAGCGTGCCGGTCACCTCGATCCGTCGGACCTTGGGCCGGGTGAAAGACAGGGTCTGCGACGCCAGGATGTCGCGAATCTGCGATGTCCCCACGCCGAAGGCGAGAGAACCCAGGGCACCGTGCGTGGAGGTGTGCGAGTCTCCGCAGGCAATCGTCATGCCGGGCTGCGTGAGGCCGAGCTCGGGACCGATGATATGAACGATCCCCTGGTCATCCGTGTTGCCGAAAAAGAGGATGCCGTGCTGGCGCGCGTTCTTCTCTATGGCGCGCATCATCTGCTCCGCGAGCTCATCCGCGAACGGTCGGCGCTGCCCGTCGGTGGGGATGATGTGGTCCACCGTGGCAAAGGTCCGCTGGGGAAAGAGCACGGTGAGCCCCCTGTCCACCAGGGCCTGGAACGCCTGGGGAGAGGTGACCTCGTGAACGAGGTGCAGGCCAATGAACAGCTGGTCCTGCCCCGAAGGCAGCGTTGCCACCTTGTGCAGGTCCCACACCTTGTCGAGCAGCGTCTTTCCCATGATTCAGGTAACCTCCTCACCGCGAGCCATCAGCACCTTTCCGGTCCGAACCATCTCTATCACTCCGTAGCTGCCAAGCATCCTGTGCAGCGCATCCAGCTTCTCCGTGTTCCCGGTGATCTGCGCGGTCAGCGCGTTCTCCGAAAGGTCAAGCACGTGACCCTTGAAGGTGTGGACCACGTCCAGCACCTCGGTGCGCTTCTCCGGGGGCAGCGCACCTTGACGAGCGCCAGCTCCCTCTGGATCACGTCCTTGCCCGTGTTGTCAACGGCGTGCACGACGTCCACCAGCTTGCCCAGCTGCATCAGGATATGGCCGATGGTCTTCTCGTCTCCCGTTGCAACGATGTTCATGTGCGAGAACGCGGGGTCGTGCGCTTCCGAGACGACCATGCTGTCGATATTGAACCCGCGCCGGGCGAACACCAGCGCAATGCGGTTCAACACGCCGAACTTGTTGGCAACGTAGAGGCTCACCAGGTGCTTGCGCACCGTCGCCGCGGCCATCAGCGACGCTCCCTGGTCTCTGACGGGCCCAGGATCATGTCCTTCATGGAGGCGCCCGCAGGGATCATAGGGAACACGTTATCCTCTTTTGCCACCTCCGCGTCAATGACCACCGGGCCGTCGCTGTACGCGAGGGCCTTCTCCAGAACGGGAGTCACGTCCGCATTCCTGCGGATGCGAAACGCCTTGCATCCATAGCTCTCCGCGAGCTTGACGAAGTCCGGGTTCCCCACCAGGTCCACGCCCGAGAGGCGGTTCTCCCAGAACAGGTTCTGCCACTGGCGCACCATCCCGAGGTAGCGGTTGTTGATGATGAGGACCTTGAGGGGGAGCTTCAGGTTGACCGCGGTGGAAAGCTCGTACATCGTCATCTGGAACCCGCCGTCTCCCACCACGGCGCAGACAAGCTCGCCGGGCCTGGCGAGCTGCGCCCCGATGGCGGCGGGGAAGCCGAATCCCATGGTGCCCGCGCCGCCGGAGGTGATCCATTTGAATCTTTCCTCCGTCAGGTAGAACTGGGCGGCCCACATCTGGTGCTGGCCGACGTCCGTTGTGACAATTGCCTTGCCCTGGGTGAGCCGGTACAGCTCGTCGATGACGTGCTGGGCCTCGAACGTGCCCTTCTTGTGGTAACGAAGAGGATACGACTTCTTCCATCCATCTATGCGCTCCCGCCACGCCTGCGTGTCTCCCGGCGCGAGCTGCCTGTTCAGCTGGGCGAGCACGAGACGCGCGTCCCCCACGATGGCGCAATCCATCTGGTATAACTTGTTGATCTCCGCGGGGTCGATGTCCACGTGGATTTTCAGGGCGTCCGGACAGAAGGTGTCAGGAGTGCCCGTTATCCTGTCGTCCCAGCGGGACCCCACCGACATGATCAGGTCGCACTCCACCACAGCCTTGTTCGCGTACGCCGTGCCGTGCATGCCGAGCATCCCCATGCTGAGCGGATGGGTCTCCGGAAACGCGCCCTTGCCCAGCAGCGTGTTGGTCACAGGAATCTGCATGGTCTCCGCCAGGACGCGCAGCTCCTGTCCTGCCCCGGAGATCACGGCGCCATGGCCCACCAGGAGCACGGGCCGCCTGGCCTGATGGAGCAGCTTTGCCGCGCATGCGACCTGCTCAGGATCTCCATTCTCAGGCACGTGGTAGCCGGGAAGATGGAACTCCTCGCTGCCGCGAAGCTCCATGGTGGTGTTGGAGACGTTGCGGGGGATGTCAACGAGCACGGGACCCGGCCGTCCGCTGTTGGCCAGGTAGAATGCTTCACGGAGCACGCGAGGGATGTCGGCTGCATCTTTGATGAGATAGGAATGCTTGACCACCGGCAGCGAGATCCCGGTGACGTCCGCCTCCTGGAAGGCGTCCATCCCCAGATCCTTCACGCTGGCCTGGCCGGTGAGAACGACCATGGGAACGGAATCCATCTTTGCCGTAAGGATCCCCGTGATGGTGTTCGTGGCGCCTGGGCCGGACGTGACCAGGACAACGCCGGTCCGTCCGGATGCGCGGGCGAACCCGTCCGCCATGTGGGTGGCACCCTGCTCGTGCCTGGTCAGGACGAGCTGGATGGGAGAGTCCACCAGGGCGTCGAACAGGGGAATGGCAGCTCCGCCGGGGAGGCCGAACACATACTTCACCCCCTGCTCCTGCAGTATGTGCACCACTGCCTGGGCGCCCGTCAAGGAGCGCTTCGCCTTTGCATCTCCCATGTGTCGAATCCTTGTCCCTTCCTGCCTTAGGGTTCTAAAGTAATGTTCAACAACAGCCAAAAACAAGCGGTTTCTCGGCCGTTTCACGGCCCCAATCCTTGACTGCCCCATGGCAAAGAGATATGACGGTAGGACTTATGAGCCCAGTGACGTACAAGGAATGGCCCTTCGTGGAGGCCCAGAGGATCATCTCCCGCCTCGCTCGGACGGGGAAGCCCGGCGTTGTCGCGGAGACCGGCTACGGGCCATCCGGGTTGCCGCACATCGGCACTTTCGGCGAAGTGGCCCGCACCTCGTTCGTTATCCAGGCTCTTGCCGCCCTGGCCCCCGACGTGAAGGCGTCCATCGTGGCATTTTCTGACGATATGGACGGCCTGCGCGAGGTGCCGAAGAACCTCCCCAACGCGGAGATGCTGAAGGAGCACCTGGGCAAGCCCCTGACCTCTATCCCGGACCCCTTCGGAGAGGAAGAATCCTTCGCGCACTACATGAACAAGAAGCTGCGCGAGTTCCTTGATTCATTTGGCTTCACGTACCAGTTCGCCTCCGCGACAGAGAAGTATCGCTCAGGGGCATTCGATGAGGGCTTGCGCAAGGTGATGGAGCACTATGACGAGGTGAGCGACCTGTTTCGCGCGACCATCGCTGAGGAGAAGCGGGCCGGCTGGAGCCCCTTCTTCCCGATCTGCGAAAACTGCGGCCGGATCTACTCCACCCGCGTGACCGGATACGACCCGAAGGCCTGCACCATCACCTACACCTGTGACGTCGACTCGCCGGGGAAGTACGCGGCATGCGGCCATTCCGCCACAACGACTATCCTGGGCGGCATGTGCAAGGTCGGATGGAAAGTGGACTGGGCTCTTCGCTGGTACTGTCTCGGCGTGGACTACGAGATGCACGGGGAGGACCTCCTGGAGTCCTCCCGGCTGTCCTCCCGGATCGTGAAGGTCCTGGGCGGGGAACCGCCTGAGCTGTTCAAATACGAGCTCTTCCTGGATGAGAACGGGAAGAAGATCTCGAAGAAGATCGGCAACGGAGTTTCCCTGGAGCAATGGCTTCGCTATGCCCCCGTGGACTCCCTCCTGCACTTCATGTACATCAAGCCCCAGCAGGCCAAGCGCATGGGGCTCCCCCTTCTGCCCGGAGATCATCGACCAGTACCTCGAGCTGGTGGAGTCCTGGGACGGGTCTGAAGACTCCCCGGTCCCCTTCATCTCGCGGCTTTCCAGCAAGGGCCACGCCGGGAGGCTGGCGGACCAGAAGCTCGTAACGTATTCCCTCATCCTGCAGCTGATCCTGGCGCTGAACCAGGATGACCCGCGCATCGTGCGTGACTACCTCTTGAAGTACCAGCCGGGCATCTCGGGCAACGTGGCGTACTACGAGCAACTGATCGAGGATGCCCTGGCCTACTACCGCGAAGTCCTGCTCCCGGCTCGAAAAAGCGAAGAGGCAGGGCACGAGATGGACAAGGCCCTGGAGGCGATGCGGGACATCCTTGTGGGACTGAGGGACAGCGGCGCCGCCCCGGATGCGGATTCCCTGCAGACCATGGCGTTCCAGGTGTCGAAGGACCGGGGGCTGAAAATGAAAGACTGGTTTCGCACGCTGTACCGTGTTTTCCTGGGCCAATCCCAGGGGCCCCGGATCGGAAGCTTCATTTCGCTCCTGGGCTTCGACAAGACAATCGAACGTCTGAACACGCACCTGGGATAGGAAGACCATGGCAGAGAAAAGCGGTGACCTGAAGACTGTCAGCGCGGCCCAGAGTGTCCTTTCGGGGGAAAAGAAACGAGGCGCGCTGAGGCGGATCCTGCCTTTCCTCGGCCCCGCGTTCATAGCGTGCGTCGCCTACATAGATCCAGGTAATTTCGCCACCAATGTCCAGGGGGGCTCGGAGTTCGGCCTCATGCTGCTCTGGGTCATCCTTGCCGCAAACCTCATGGCGATGCTGCTGCAGACGCTCTCCGCGAAGCTGGGGATCGCAACGGGAAAGAACCTGGCCGAGCATTGCCGAGAACGCCTCCCGCAATGGCTGGTTGCCGTCATGTGGATCGTCGCGGAGATAGCCGCCATGGCCACGGACCTGGCGGAGTTCCTCGGGGCAACCCTCGGGTTCTCCCTGCTTTTCGGGATTCCCTTGTGGATAGGGGTCATCCTCACCGCCATCGCAACCGTCCTGATCCTCAGCCTGGAGAGGTTCGGGTTCCGTCCCTTGGAGGCGGTCATCACGGCGCTCGTCGGCGTCATAGCGGTGAGCTACATCGTGGAGATGGTCCTCGTCCGCCCCCCCCTTGGGCAGGTGTTGGTGCACTCCGTTGTGCCGCAGCTTGCGGGCACGGAAAGCGTCCTCCTCGCGGTTGGCATCATTGGGGCAACGGTGATGCCGCACGTCATCTTCCTGCATTCCTCGCTCACCCAGAGCCGCATCGTGGTGAAGGAGCCCCGGAAGCTGCGGCGCCTGCTCCGCTTCGAGATCACCGACGTCGCCATCGCAATGGGCCTGGCGGGGGTCATCAACATGGCCATGCTCATCATGGCGGCGCAGACCTTCCACGTGCACGGCATGACCAATATCGCCACCATCGAGGACGCGCACAAGACGCTGGTGCCGCTTCTCGGCACCGCGGCGAGCTGGGTGTTCGCCATCTCGCTCCTGGCTTCCGGCCTCTCCTCCTCCTCTGTCGGGACCATGGCCGGCCAGGTGATCATGCAGGGCTTCATCCGCCGGCAGATACCCGCGTGGGTCCGCAGGCTTGTCACCATGGTCCCCTCGGTGGCCGTCATCATCCTGGGCATCGACCCGACCCGCGCCCTGGTCATGAGCCAGGTGGTGCTGAGCTTCGCGCTGCCCTTTCCCGTCATCCCCCTGGTCTTCTTCACGCGGAGGAAGGACGTCATGGGCGTCCTGGTCAACAAGCCGCTGACGACAGCCGCCGCTGGTCTGGCGGCGGCCGTTATCCTGGGGTTGAACGTGTACCTTGTTTACCAGACCTTCGCAGGAGGGTAGCCCGATGTTCAAGCACATCCTCGTCCCCCTGGACGGGTCACGCCTTGCGGAATCCGCCCTCGGGATGGCAGCGTCGCTTGCAAAGAAGTTCGGCGCCTCCCTCACTCTCATCCACGTGATCGAGAAGGATGCGCCGTCCGAGATCCACAGCGAGAGGCACCTGGTATCCCCGGATGAGGCAGCGGCATACCTGGACGAGGTGGCCCACCTTTCCGCGCTTTCAGGGGTCCGCGTATCGACCCACGTTCACACATCCCAGGTCAGCGACGTGGCGCTCAGCGTCACGGAGCACTCCGCGGAGCTGGCCCCGGACCTCATTGTGATGAGCAGGCATGGCCGGGGAGGAGCGCGGCGGCTTCTCTTCGGGGCAATCGCGCAGCAGATCATAGCGCTGGGCACGACGCCCGTCCTCCTGGTCCGCCCCTCCACGGACGTGAGAGGGGAGAGCTCCAGCGCGGACTGGCGCATCATCCTGGCCCCTATTGACGGCGACCCGTCCCATGAGAAAGGCCTCCCTGTCGCCTCGGACCTCGCCATCGCCTTTCACTGCCGGCTGCACCTCCTGATGGTGGTGCCGACCATCGGAAAGCTCAGCGGCCTGCAGGGCGCCCTCTCTCTCCTGCTTCCGGGGGCCACTCGGGTCAAGCTGGAGATGGACAGCGCGGGAGCGCGTGATTACCTGGCGGAACGGGAGAGAGAGCTCCAGAGCAGCGGCGTTCACGCCGGAAGCGAGACCTCCCGGGGAGACCCGGCGCGCGCAATCGTGAAGGCAGCCCGGCGGCTGACGGCGGACCTCGTCGTCATGGGGACGCACGGAAGGGCGGGAACGGATGCGTTCTGGACCGGAAGCGTCGCGGCCCAGGTGGTGGCGCGCGCCAGCGTGCCGTTGCTCCTGGTGCCCCTCAAGGAGTCGTAGAAGAGTGCTCAGAGGGCATGCGAGAGAGGGGCTTCAGCGGCGGCAACGCGGCATCCGTGTCGAGCTCCGGGCCCACGGGAGCAAGCACAGGGGAAGCAGGGACATCGACAGCCGCGGCTGCGTCACCGGCGCCGGCCACACCTTCCACCAACGGTGACTGGTTCAGATACTTCTGCATCGAATCCACAAGGGACTTCTCTGACTCCGTCCTGATCAGGCCCGTGAGGCTGAACAGCCCTTCCTTCGAATGAACGACTCCCGGCCAGGTGCTGCGGGCGCTGGTGAAGCCGGCATCCTTTGCGGCGGCAACCACACGGGAGTTGTACTGGCCGAACGGATATGCCAGGGACGTGATGGGAACACCCGTTCGGGCCTCGATGGTCCTCTTGGCGCCGGCGATCTCCCGCTGGAGCGCCTCGTCGCTCCGGATGCGCGTGAGGTACGGATGCGTGAGGGTGTGGCAGCCAAGCTGCATGCCTTCTTTCGGAAGATTCCTGACCTCGTCCCATGTCATGTGATGCTTCCTGCCGACCACGACGACCCAGATGTAGAAAGTCGCCGTGTATCCGTACTTTTTGAGAAGCGGGACGGCGTACCGGTACTGGCTTTCCCAGTCGTCGTCGAACGAGAGGATGACGGGCCGCGGGGGAAGGGCGGCGCCGTTGCTGATGTGGTTGACCAGGTCATCGAAGCTGATGGAGACATAGCCGTTCTGCTTCAGCCAGCCCAGTTCCTGCTCCAGGGCGTCAGGGGTGGCAATGTAGCGGCGCACCGCCGGTGTGTCGCTCTGCACGTATGGCCTGACGGAATGGTAGATGAGGATGGGGACGACGGTGGACGCGGTTCCCTCACCGTCCCGCGGCTCGGGGGGAACGAGACGGGAAGGCCGGGTCTGAGGCTGCGCAGCCTGCGCAAAGCCCACCGCGTGCATGAAAATGGCGGCGAAAACGAGCACCCAGAGCTTCATCGCGACTGGTGTATGTCACGGAATGGGTATCAAGGTCAAGCCGGACGAGAAGTCGGAGAAGTCGTGGAGAGTGTCGGCAGCCTGGCCCCGCCGGACGGGCGCGGGGCTCGGCGCCGGGCACTGCCCCTACCGGGCTGCGCCCGTCGCCTGCTCCAGCGCTTCTTTTGCCTTTGGCACCGTTTCCTCGGGTTTCACGCCGTACCAGGCGCGAAGGACCGCGCCCTTCTCATCGATGAGAAACGATGAGCGGATGATGCCCATGGATTTCTTCCCGTACGAGCTCTTCTCCCCCCAGACCCCGTACGCCTCCGCCGTGGCGTGCTCCGTGTCCGCGAGAAGCGGGAACCCGAGGGAAAACTTGACGTCGAACTTCTTCTGGTCCTCCGGCGTGTCCGGGCTGATTCCCAGGGTCGCCACGGAAAGCTTCTTGAACTCCTGGCGGGCGTCACGCACGGCGCAGGACTGTGTGGTGCATCCTGGAGTGTCCGCCCGGGGGTAGAAATACAGGAGGACCTTCCTCCCCCGAAAATCGGAAAGCTTCACGGTTTTTGAATCCTGGTCTCGAAGGGAAAAGTCAGGGGCAGCATCCCCCTGCGCGAGCTTGTGTTCCATGAGCAAAAGGTACGGAGCGGGAACACTATCGTCAAACCTGCGTTTCTTTCGCTGTACTGCTTCCCGCGCGGGAGGCGGCGGCGTATATTTAGCGGATGGTGCACAGGATCGGAGACAAGTCGCCGATCATCGATTCAACGGCCTTCGTCGCCTGGAACGCGGAGGTGGCAGGAGAGGTGCGGCTCGGGGAGGCGACCAGCGTATGGTTCAGCGCCACCCTGCGGGGAGACCTGGCCGCAATCACCGTAGGAGCCGGGTCCAACGTCCAGGACGGGGCCACGCTGCATGTCGACACGGGCCTGCCCCTCACCATCGGGGAGAGGGTCACGATAGGCCATAACGCGGTGCTGCACGGCTGCACCGTCGGGGACGACTGCCTCATCGGCATGGGCGCGGTGGTTCTGAGCGGCGCGGTGATCGGCAGGGGAAGCATTGTCGGCGCCGGGGCGCTGGTAACGGAGGGCAAGACGTTCCCCGCGCGCTCGGTCATCCTGGGAAGCCCGGCAAAGCCGGTTCGCAGCGTGGATGATGCCGGTCTGGACAGGATCAGGGAGAACGGGCGCGCATACGAGGAGCTTGCCCGGCAGGCGGCGCGGGACTACCAGGAGCAAAGCCACGTCCCGGCAGGCCCGGACCTGACGAGCCGCGTGCGTAGGGCCCTGGAAACCCGCGTGAGCGCCGCGCCTGAGTCCGCAAAAAAAATCACCACGACGAGCTCTCCCCTTTTGTCCCGGGAACTTCTCGACGCCATCGATTCCGCCATATTGCTGATCGAGCGCGACGGCACCATCCGCCAGGGCAATCAGTACGCGGCCCGCATGCTCGGGTACTCGGTCGGGAGCCTCGACGGACAGAACCTCGCAGTGCTTTTCCCGCGGAAGGACATGGCCGCGCAGTTCCTCAAACGAATTGCGGCCGAAACGGGGGATGGCGCCGCGCCCGCGGGGCGGACCAGGCTGGGTCACGCGGGCGGCGGCTTCGTTCCCGTTGCCTACCGGGCCTCTCCCGTTGCCATGGACGGCAGAGACCTGATCCTCCTGACCGCCTCTGACCTGACCGTGGTGAGCGCGCAGGACCAGGCCATCCGCAGTCTTGCGCGCTTCTCAGATGAGAACCCGTTCCCCGTTCTTCGGATAGCGGATGACGGGACCCTGCTCTACGCCAATCCGGGCAGCTGGCTTCTGCTCATGCACTGGAACACGAGCCCGCAGCAGCCGGTGCCGCCGGAATGGAAGGAAACCATCCGGGAAGTCCTGCAGGGAGAAGAGCGCGGAGAGAGGGAGGTGCAGATCGGCTTCAAGACGCTGCTTCTGAACCTCATCCCTGTCCCGGAAATGGGATACGTCGACATCTTCGGTCTCGACGTGACCAGCCGGAAGCAGGCGGAGAAAAAGCTCCAGCAGGACGCGCAGGTCTTCGAGAGCGCGACGGAAGGCGTGATGATCACGGACGCGGATCAGAGAATCCTGGACGTCAACCGCGCCTTCACCACGATCACCGGCTACGCCCGGGAGGAGATACTCGGAGAGAGCGCCAGCATACTCCAGTCCGGCCGACACGAGGAAAGCTTCTACCAGGACATGTGGAAGAGCGTGCGGGAGAGGGGGAGCTGGCAGGGGGAGATCTGGGACAGGAGGAAGAACGGAGAGGTCTACCCGAAGTGGCTCTCCATCAGCGCGGTCCCGGACGAGCACGGGCACGTGGCCCGCTACATCGGGCTGTTCTCCGATATCACCGCCGTGAAGCAGTCGCATGAGCAGCTCTATCACATGGCCAACTACGACAGCTTGACGGGGCTCGCCAACCGGAGGTTCTTCCACGACCGGCTGGAGCAGAGCCTCCAGGAGGCTCGCCGCTCCTCGGAGATGGTGGCCGTGATGTTCATTGATCTGGATGGATTCAAGCTGATCAACGACAACATTGGCCACCGGGCGGGGGATGCGCTCCTGCGCTCCGTCGCGGACCGCATCCGCGAGAGTGTGCGAGACAGCGACACCGTGGCGCGTATGGGAGGGGACGAGTTCACCGTGGTGCTTCCGAGGCTGCGCAACTCCCAGCACGCCGTCCTGGTTGCCCAGAAGATCCTGGCCCGGGGGGCAGAGCCCGTGACCGTGGAGCACCAGGAGCTTTTCACCACCTCCAGCATCGGCATCTCCATCTATCCGAACGACGCCTTCGACGTGGAGGGCCTCCTGCAGTGCGCGGACACGGCGCTGTACAGGGCGAAGGAGCGCGGCAAGAACAGCTACCAGTTCTACTCACGCGACATGAACAGGACCGCGGTGGAACGGCTCGAGCTGCAGACACAGATGCGCCACGGCTATGAAGCGGGCGAGTTCGCGCTCCACTACCAGCCAATGGTGAGCGCCGCCACGGGCCGCGTGGCCGGGCTGGAAGCGCTTGCGCGATGGGGGAGCTCCCGTGACGGGAAACTTCCCCCCGGAACCTTCATTCCCCTGGCAGAGGAAACCGGCCTCATCCATGACCTGGGCGCTTTCCTCCTGAAACTGGCATGCGACCAGGGCAAGCGATGGCGCGGCCAGTGCGACCGAGGGATGCGAGTCGGCATCAATCTCTCTCCTTACCAGCTGCGCAGATCGGATTTCGTGAGCCGCGTGGAGCAGATTGTCGAGGAATCCGGGTTTCCTTTCACCGGCCTGGAGTTCGAGCTCACGGAACGTGCCCTCCTGGAGGAGCTCCCCGACATCCGTGACAAGCTCCGGCGGCTGAAGTCACTCGGGGCCACCATTGCGCTGGACGACTTCGGCACCCGGTCTTCTTCCCTGTCCTCGCTTCGAAAGTTCCCCATCGACCGCCTGAAGATCGACAGGTCCTTCATCAAGGACATCCCCCAGGACGCCAACAGCGTGGAGATCGCATCCGCCATCATCGGGATGGGGCGCAGCCTCAGCCTGGAGGTTGTCGCGGAGGGAGTGCAGACGGCCGAACAGGCAGCTCTGCTGCGCGACCACGGGTGCGACTTCTTCCAGGGCCGCTTCTTCTGCGAGCCGCTGCCGGTGGATGATCTGCTTGACTACCTGAAACGCGCGTGCGGGGACGGGAACGCGGAGGCCGCCGTCAAGGGAGTCCCAGGCGCTGCCTGAGCATGGGCAGCTCATGCTCGAACATCGGGGTAAGAACGTTCGTTCCGACCAATGCGGCGATCTCTTGAAATGAGAAGAAACTTGCTTCCTCGATCTCCTGCGGGTCCGGGGTTATCTTGCCCTGGTGAGTAAGTACAAAGCAGCGGGCATACTCGGTCTCGAAGTCGCTGCCGTAGAGGTAGCCGTAAAGGGGCCTGGCCCCTGATGCGTCGATGCCCAGCTCCTCCCGGGCCTCTCGCCTGAGGGCATCAAGGACATCCTCCCCCGCCCGTACATGGCCGCCTACGGACGTGTCCCAGAGCCCCGGGTTGGTGTCCTTGGTCATGGCTCTTCTCTGCAGCAAGAGCCTCCCGCCTGCATCCAGGACGTGGAGGTGAACGACCAGGTGGATCAGAAGGGGGTTCCCGTGAGCGTCCTCCCGCGAGGCCTGGCCAGCGGGATTTCCGTCCCTGTCCACAAGCTGGAACATCTCCATCAGGAGCGGCCCCCGCGATCCGACATCACCGTCACGTTCGGCCCAGCCTCTTCAGGTGGTACGATACGAAGGTGTCCAGGGAAGTGATTGCGGAGCGGATGTCGGAGTACACGGGCAGTCCCCCCTCTTCCAGAACAGCCACGAAATCCTGGTAATAGCGCCCCGCGTTCACCGACACAACCATGGGTTTTGCATGGCGGGCCGCAATCTGGACAAGCCGGTGAGCAAGCCCGTCGGGATCACGGCATGTCTCCGGGACCGTCTTGAGGGAGACCGCGTGAGGGACAATTGCGACAAAGACACAGTCCACCGCGTCATCCTCTATCACCGCCTCGGCGAACTGGGCGTACATGGCGTCGTCCGCCATGGGGGTGATGTCGAGGAACGGTGAGGAAACGTCCACGAGCCCATGCCGGTTTATCTCCGAGAGCCTCTTCACGGTGGCGGCGCCGAGCTTGGCCTGCATCAGGCCCTGCAGCTCATCAGCGCCAACGGTGGACTCGAAGCCCGGCGTTCACCACCCCTGCCACCCTGTTCCCGCGGGGAGGGCGGGAAGCAAGGAGGGAGAACGTCTTCATGAGATCGTAGTACTGCTCTATGGTCTCCGCGAGGATCACGCCTGCCTGCTCGCAGGCAGCGCGGAAGACGCTGTAGTTCCCCGACATGGATGCGGTATGGGAGGCGGCGGAGCGCGCTCCCGCTTCCGTTCGGCCGCCCTTGTAAGCAAGGATGGGCTTGGCGGATTCCCGCGCGCGGTCGAAGAACGCGCGGCCCTCCCCGGGATCAACGCCCTCGAGGTAGACAGCCATCACGTCCACGGAGGGGTCCCTTTCGAAATACGAGAGAAGGTCTCCAACGCGCACATCGAACTTGTTCCCGAAGCTCACCACCGCCCGCAAGGGACGGCAGTTGCGAAGCTTGTCGATCACCGTCACAGCCAGCGCGCCGCTCTGCGTGAGGAGCACCTCATTGGCCCGGGGGGAGGAGCGGACCTCCAGCCGCTTTTCGTTGATGAACAGGGTATTGAGCCCCGGAGCCTCGGCGGCCGCGGCGTGATATACCCCCATGCAGTTGGGGCCCATGATCCTGATCCCGGCGGGCAGCGCCTCCAGGAGCTCCCGCGCGTACTGCGCGTACGGGGTTGAGGCCGGCACTCCCGGGATGAGAACAACGGCTCGAACGCTGCCGCCGGAAAGCGCGCGAAGGAACTCCGGCGCCGCCTGAGCCGGGGCCGCGTACACGGCAAGCTCCACGGGCGCGGGCAGCTCCTTCAGGTCGCGATAGAGGGGATATTCCTTGTCCCCGAACTTCAGGGTGCCGCCCCGCGGGTTCACCAGGAACAGGTCCCCGTGACGCAGCTCGTGCAGGAGCTCCGCTATGTCACGCGCCAGGTTGTACTTGGACACGTCGGAGGATACCCCTATGACGGCAATTCCCCGGGGACGGAAGAACGCGTCGAGGTTCGACAGGTTCACCCGCGTGCTCCAGTCCTTCAGGTCTGCCGCGGAAACGAACTCCGCGAGGCCGTCGATGGCAACGAACCGTCCATCCGAGGAGATGGCAAAGGGATTGACCTCGAAAGCCGTGAAGGCAAAGCGCGGATGCGAGGCCATTGGCGAGTATGCCAGGGCAAGGCTGCTGAAGCCCGCCATGGCGCGCGCCATGAGCTCGAGGTACTCGGGATGACCGATCTGATCGAACTTGTACCTGATGTGAAGGCTGCGGGTGAACGCCAGCGCCTGCGGGTACTCCATGGGCGGCAGGAACAGGTTGGCCGGGTCATAGTGCGCCGCAAAAAACTCCGCGTCGTCACCGCCCTTGCTCACGGTGAGCACCGGACCGAAGGCGGGATCCTCCCGAAACCCGATGAGCACCTCGAACCCGATGGCCTGCGTGTGGGGGATGTATTCTACCAGGAGGAATCCAGCGATTCGCGGACCTGCCTCCTGGGCAAAGTGCGAAAGCACCTCCTCACGCATGCGCGACAGGACGAACTGCACGTACAGGGGATCAGCGGCAGAGACTTTCTTTACGCCTCCCAGCTTCTGCTTGTGGGGAATGTCGGGAGAGACGATCTTGACAATGAGGGAGTGGCCGAACCCCCGCAGGGTCTGCTCGTTCACCTCCCCGAGATCCCTTACGAAGAGGAACTTCGGAACCGAGAGGCCGAGGGCGGACAGGATCCCGTAGACCTCGTGCTCGAAGAGGGACTTCCTGCCCTCACTTGCGGCGCATTCGAGGATTCCGTTGATCTTAGACACTGCTGCCGATGTCAGTCCTTCCATGGCGGCTCCCCCGTGATGTGTGATTACAGGCAGAGTACCACGAACCGGGCGTTCGCGACATCCCTCGGGACGCCATAGGCGGACAATCGAATCAAGCCGGAAGGTGCGCTCCTCCCCCCTCAGGCGGCAGTCCGCCCTGATACAAATGGAACCGCCCACGATCGAAAACGCCAGGGGGCGGATATCCCTGACGGTGATCTTCCCCTGGGAGCTCCTGTACTCGATGCGGACCTCGGAGCCCGTACCCATGGCGCCAGCGAGGTTGATCGCAAGGTCCACCAGGGGCGGGACGTGACAGATGAAGTCCAGAACCGGCCCGCTTGCCGCCACGAGCGCTGACGGGGAGGCGTCCTCCCCCAGGGTCGTCCGGCACCGCAGGAAAAGCTCCCGACACGCGTGCGCATCAGCGAGGGCCCTGTGCGTCCCCGCTTCAAGGCGGAGGTCCCGTGTCAGGTTCTCCAGACTGTAGCTCGATCTGGCGGGGAACGCCCGTTTGGCCATGCCGCGCGTGTCCAGGACAGGGCCCGCGGGCGGAATATGGCCCGTTCGAATGATGTCAGCCGCAAGGAACCCGACGTCGAACGTCGCGTTGTGCGCCACCGGGGTGCCCTGGCCCAGGAAGCGGAGAAACGCGGGAAGCGCATCCTCGATGGGGGGCGTGCCCTTGACCATCTGGTCCGTGATCCCGTTGACCCGGGAGGCGACCGGCGGGATGGGAACCCCCGGGTCCACGAGCTGCTGAAAGCTCTCCTGCGCCCGTGCTCCCTCGAAGGCAACAGCCGCCAGCTCGATGATGCGGTCCACCCCGGGGACGAGGCCGGTGGTTTCAAGATCGAACGCCACGTAGCGAATGAAAGGCTCCTATAGTGGGTACACGTTCAGAAGTACGTGAGTACACGTTCAGAAGTACGTGAGTACACGTTCAGAAGTACGTGGGTACACGTTCAGAAGTACATGTCGTACTCTGACATGCGCTTCTGCTTCATGTCCGCGACCCACCCCGCGTCGGCGTAGTCAACCTTGCAGAGGTCGTCCTTGAACGAAAGCCCGATAAACGTGCGTTCCAGCTTCCAGCGCGAATAGACGTCCCCGAAGTCCGCGGGGTCCCCGTACTTGTCCGTCAACGCGTTCAGGACTTCGCTGTAGGTCCTCATGTCCTCCTCGTCATCGAACCTGTACTGGGCCATCACGAGCTTGTTTTCCTGAAAGATGTAGTTGAGCACGCCGCTGTGACCCATCACGTCGACCTTGGTGCTGAGCATTGTCGTCAGTGTCCCGTTCATCCGGGTGAATTGGAGCCCTTCGGCGGACATCACCTCTTCCGGCGACATGCCCCAGGTGACCTTCCTGAAGTCCTGCCCGAAGGCGGACAGGGCCGCCAGGAAAAGCAGGACTGCGGCCGGTCCAACGAGGCGTCTCATCCCTCGCCCTTCAACTTCTCCGGGGTAGCCTCACCCAGAAGAAGCTTGCAGATGTTCTTGTACCCGACCTTGCGCCACGTGCGCAGGATATCCGCAAACTGCTCGTATGCCTGGGGTTGGTCTCCCTTGAGCTTTTCCAGGCGGGCGAGCACCTCACGAAGATCCTCCAGGGAAGCAAGCGCAGCCATCCGTTCCTCCGTTTCCTTCACACCGAAGTAAAGGACTCAACTGTCCTGGCGTCCAGCCGGCGCACGACCTCCGTGACCAGGCTGACCGCGTTGTCAACGTCCTCCAGGCTCAGCATCCCGACGTGGGAATGTACGTGCCGTGTCGGCACCGCAAGCACGACGGCAGGGCACCCCGCGTTGGCCTGGTGGATGGCCCCCCATCTGTCCCTCCGCCCCTCATCTGGGAGAGCTGGCAGGAAATCTTTGATTCCTCCGCAGTGCGGATGATGAGCTCTTTCAAGCCCCGATTGGGAATGAGGGAGGCGTCGAACGTGATCGGGCAGAATAACGACGGGACCGCCGGTCCCGAGACGATCGTTCCTGATCTCATCAGCAAAGGGCTGGACGTACTGCTTGACCGTCCGCACGGGCTCCGCCTCGAACTCTGAAGGTCCGAAGGATTCGGAAAGTCTTTTCAGGAAATCAAGCGCTTTTGCTTCCATGACCGCGTTTAAGATATGGTCCGCTCCGGAGGCTTGTCAAGGCGAACAGAAAACGGATACTCGGTAGCCGTGACCGAAAAGCTCTTCTATCATGATCCCTCCCTCCTTGAGTTCGACGCCACCATCATCAGTGACAGGGTGAACGGCGCGCTGCATGAGGTGGTGCTTGATCGCACGTGCTTCTTCCCTGGCGGCGGAGGCCAGCCGGCAGACAGGGGCATGCTCGGCGGTGCCCGCGTTGTTGACATGAAGGAGCAGGAAGAGGACGTTGTGCACGTGGTGGATGCGCCCCCGGGCAACTCTCTGCAGGGGCCTGTCCGTGGGGTCGTGGACGCAGCCAGGCGCCGTGATTTCATGGCGCAGCACACCGGCGAGCACATCCTGGCCCAGGCCTTGCTCAGGGCGGGCGGGCTGCGGACCGTCTCGGTTCATTTCGGCGAGGACACGACCACCATCGAGCTGGAGACTCCCACGATCGGGGAAGACGTTCTCCAGCGCGCGGAGGAGCTCGCCAACTCCGCCATCATGGAAAACCACAGGGTGATCATCCACGAGGTGGATCATTCCGAGGCCTCGCGGTTCCCGCTGCGCCGAAAGCCACCTGAGGTCGGGACTCTTCGCATCGTCGAAATCGAAGGCTGGGACTGGGTGGGCTGCAGCGGCATCCACGTTCCTTCGACGGGACACGTTCTCCTTGTCAAGATAGTCGGTCAGGAAAAGATGAGAGGGCACGCGCGGATCCATGCCATCATCGGCGCCCGGGCGCTGGCTGACTACGGGCGAAAGGCCGCTTTGACGCAGGCCCTCGACCGGCTCCTCACCTGCGGGGAGGAGAGCGTCCTTTCACGCGTGGAGGAACTGGCGCGAAGCGCGAAAGGGAGGGAGCGGGAGCTCGGCAGGCTGCGGCTGGAACGGGCGGCAGCGGACGCGGATGCCGCCGCCGCAAAGGCGCCGCGCGTGGCGGAAGCGCTCATCGTCAGTGGGGTGTTCGACGGCGTTGGCCCGGAGTATCTGAAGGCGTTCGTGGAGCGAATCGTTGCTTCACCGGGCAGGGCCGCCATTGCGATGGACCGCTCCCCCGACGCCTTCCAGTGGATCGTGGCGCATTCGCTGGGCGAACGCCTGGAGCTTCCGAAGGTCGTGACACCGCTCCTGGGGCCGGCCGGCGCCAAGGGGGGCGGTCGCGGCGCGTGGATGCAGGGGGCCGGCCGGCGGCAGCGGGCGCCGCTGCCTTTGCGAGCGCGCTGGAGGAGGCGCTGTCCCAGGCGCTGCGGTGAACCGCGGAGGCAGCCTTGCGTCGTCCCGCTGCCTGCTCTACTATGCGCCCAAAGGGGGGCCGCGATGAAGCTGCGCATCCGCTACAATTCTCCCGTCATCCTGTCCTTTGCCATTATCGCCGCGCTCGTGCTGCTCATCGACCAGATCTCCGGCGGGGTCTTCATCCGCACGTTCTTCGTGCTGTACCCCGACTGGAGCTTTGCCTCCCCCCTCTCATGGCTTCGCCTGTTCTCCTACGTTATTGGCCATGCAAACTGGAACCACCTGATCAGCAACTTCTCCTTCATCCTCCTCATCGGCCCCGTGCTGGAGGAGAAATACGGCTCCCTGCCCCTGCTCCTGATGATGCTGGTCACCGCGGTAGCAACGGCCATCCTGAACATCCTTGTCGTGCGGACGGGCCTCTACGGCGCGAGCGGAATCGTTTTCATGCTGATCCTGCTCAGCTCCTTCACGAACATCCGCCAGGGGGAGATACCGCTCACCTTCATCCTCATCATCGCCCTGTACCTGGTGAGGGAGTTCGTGAACGCCCTGACGCCCAGCACCGTGTCCCAGCTGGCGCACATCGTTGGCGGAATCATCGGCGGCATGTTCGGATTCATCATATCGCGGTCCGAGCGGACGCCGGCCATTCCAGCGGGCCGGCCCGAAACAAAGGAGTAGCACATGCTGACCCTTCCAACGCGCATCGCCGCCCTTGCGATCCTGGTCTCCTGCGCTGTCCCCGCGGCCCTCAGCTCCCAGGCAAGCGCCTCCGGCTCCCAGGAAGAAAAAGACGTCACCGTACCTCTCACCAGGCTCGTCCTGTTCACAAGCGGCGTCGGGTATTTCCAGCACGACGGTGTCGTGGACGGCAACGCGCGCATGGAGCTGACCTTTTCCACAAGCCAGATCAACGACCTGCTGAAAAGCCTCGTCCTGCGCGACATGGACGGCGGGTCGGTCTCCAGCGTCACCTATTCCTCACGGGACCCCATAACCCGCACCCTCAAGGGCTTTTCCCTGGACCTGACGAGCAACCCCTCCCTCACGGCGCTCCTTGCCCAGGCGCGGGGCGAGCCCGTGGAAGCCACGCTCACCGGTGGAACGAAAGTGACCGGGGCCATCGTCGGGGTCGAAACGCGGCAGGTGGCATCCTCGGGGAAGGAGCCGGTCTCTGCTGACTTCGTCACCCTCAACACCTCCACGGGCATCTCCAGCCTCGCCTTGTCCGACATCGGCGGGATCCGTTTCCTGCGCAAGGAGCTGCAAGACGACCTCGCGCAGGCCCTCCAAGTGCTTTCCTCGTCCCACGGCGTGGAGAAGAAGAAGCTGGTCCTGCATTTCAGCGGAAACGGCAGGCGCCGCGTGAGCCTGGGCTACATCCTGGAGTCCCCCGTCTGGAAGACGAGCTACCGCCTGGTGCTCGGCGACAACTCCACCCACCTGCTGCAGGGGTGGGCGCTGGTGGAAAACACCACGGATGGGGACTGGAAGAATGTCGGCCTGAGCCTCGTTTCGGGACGCCCCATCACGTTCACAATGGACCTGTATCAACCCCTGTACATCCAGAGGCCGGAGGTACAGCTCGAGCTGTACCAGTCCCTGGTCCCCAAGACCAACGAGATGGCGATGGAAGAAAGCCAGGCGGACAAGGAGGAAGCGGCTCCGGAGGCCGCCTCCGCGCCGGCCCAGCCCCCGGCATCCCCCGTGGCCAAAGCGTTGCGATCCGCGGCCCGAGCTTTTGGCGCGCCAGGGGGCACCGGCGAGGGGTTTTCCATCTCGCAGGGGGTGACTGCCGCAGCCCAGGCGGGTCAGGTCGGCGACCTCTTCCAGTATTCAATCGAGAAACCCGTGACCCTTCCGCGGCAGCAGTCAGCAATGCTGCCTATCGTGAACCAGCAGGTGAGCGGTGAGAGGGTATCCCTCTACAACGAAGCCACGCAGCCCAAGTACCCGCTGAACGCCGTCCAGCTGAAGAACACGAGCAGCCTCCATCTCATGCAGGGTCCCATCACGGTGTTCGACCAGGGCAGCTACGCCGGTGACGCAGAGATCAGCGATCTCCCGCCCGGCGGGACACAGCTCATTACGTACGCCATGGACCTCGACACGGAGGTGGAAGCGGTCCCCGGGCCGGCCCCGGAAAGCCTCGTGTCTGTGAGGATCTCCAAAGGGCTCTTCTTTTACACGAACAAACAGCAGATGGAGCGGGTGTACAACGTGAAGAACCGAGGGACGAAAGACCGGACTGTGCTCATCGAGCACCCGTTCCTGCCGGACTGGACCCTGGTCAGCCCCAAGGAGCCGACTGAGCGCACGCGGGACGTGTATCGATTCTCCCTTCCCGTGGGGGCGGGGAAGACGGGCACGCTCTCCGTGGTGCAGACGCGCACCGTTGACCAGAGCGTCTCCCTCTCCACCCTTTCCGGCGACCAGGTCGCATTCTACGTCAGGAGCTCTGTTGTCAGCCCGGCAGTGAAAGCCGCCCTTCAGAAACTCTCCGCCCTGATGCAGAAGCTGTCGGACACCGCGTCCCAACGCTCGCGCGCGGAGGCCCGCGTCAGTGAGATCTCCCAGGACCAGGCGCGCATCCGGGCCAACATGGAACGGCTGTCGCAGACCTCGGACCTGTACAAGCGATACGTCAAGAGCCTCACCGACGAGGAGGACGAGCTTGCGCGGCTTTCTGACCAGATAGCGAAGCTTCGGGACCTGGAAGCCGCCCAGACAAAAGAGGCAAGCAATTTCATCCAGAGTGTGGACGCGCAGTAATAGCTCGTAGTCGACGCGGCTGGCCGAAGACCAAAGCTTCAGAGACGGCCAGGACGCACGTTCCGAGGCCTTGCAGTATCCTCTTTCCACACCCTGCCCCAGGCGCTAACCGGGATAAATCCGACGAAAGTGGACAGTGCCGCCATTATGGGTGGAAACATCTGCCCCCAGGGTTGAAAACTTCATTCAGCGGGGGTCGGCAGTTTTCCTCAAGGGAGAGGCCAGGACAAACGTCGGCTCCAGGGGGCTGTTGAACGCCGCGGAGCGCTCTGAAAATGACACTGCCACAGACAGGCCTGCCACAGAATTAGTTGACTTTGTCAACTAATTCCTGTATCATGGATCCGTGACGGCACACGAAAAGGTCATCGCCAGGATGCGGGGCTTCAACAGATTCTACACGGCTTTCCTCGGGGTACTCGATCGGCATTTCCTCGACAGCCCTTTTTCGCTGTCGGAAGTGAGGATCCTGTACGAGATTCGCCACGGCGCGGAGACTCTCGCCCGGGACATAGGGGCGTCCCTCGGTATTGACCCCGGCTACCTGAGCCGAATCATCGACTCGTTCTTCACGCGCGGGCTGGTCCGCAAATCCATCTCACACGAGGACCGGCGCCTTCACATCATCGCGCTCACGAGCAAGGGAAGGGAAGTATTCATGGAGCTCGATGCGAGGTCCGTGCAATCGGTTGCTCGTGCCATCGAGCACCTTTCTCGACAGGAACAAGAGGAGCTGACGGGTCTCATGGAGAGAATCCGGGAGCTCTTAACCAGGAGGACACCGGCGTGAAGAAGGTTTCCCTGCAGGACGTCTCCGTCAGGACCGAGCTTGGGCCGGGGGATATCGGATACGTGATCCATCGGCATGGCGCACTCTATGCCAGGGAGTACGGGTACGGACTGCAATTCGAGACGTATGTCGCCAAGGGGTTATGCGAGTTCGTGGAGCGCTTTGATCCCAGGACAAACCGGGTCTGGATCTGCGAGCATGAAGCGCGGATCGTTGGCTTCCTCCTCCTGATGAACCGGGGAGAAGCCGCACAGCTGAGGTATTTCCTCATCGAGCCTGAATACAGGGGGATCGGCCTGGGCTCACGGCTCATGACGCTCTTCGTCGATTTCTTGAAGACCTGCGGCTACCGCAGCGCATACCTGTGGACAACGGATGAGCTCACCACTGCCGCTCGCCTGTACACGCGCTCTGGATTCACGCTCACGGAAGAGAAGGAGTCCATGGCGTTCGGCAAGTCGCTCACCGAAAGGCGATACGACCTGGCTTTGACGTGACGAGAGAGCTCCTACCCCCTTCACGGACCCGCCGGACGTCTCGGTTGTCTTGGCTGAAGAGCGCTTGGCGATTCTGGCGGCGCTGCCCTTACGCATACGCCTGGTTGCGGAGACGCTCTACGTCATGGGCGCTCGCGTGAGCGAGGTTTACGGTGAGACGGGACCAGTTCTTAGCCAATCTCACTTGGAGTCGCGTCCAAATCAGGAGAAGGAGCGCGCGATGTCCATCAAGTTCGTTCTTGCCGTTGAGGGGCACAGCGATAAGGCAACAACGCTGCGCCACGACGTGCGCGACGGATTCAGCGATGTGGACCTGTTCGGGGAGGCGAAATAGCGCAGCAGGCTTTTGGAAAACCTCGCCCGCCACGAGCGGGATTTCGATATCTTTCAAGGCGAGCGATTATGCGGCTCTGGAGGAATGAAGATCCAATCAGCCAATCTCACTTGGCGCCGAGTCCAAATCAGGAGAAGGAGCGCGCGATGTCCATCAAGCTCGTTCTTGCAGTTGTCCCGGTGAGCCACTTTGAAGCAGCCCGCGCCTGGTATGAACGTCTCTTTGGGCGCCCAGCCGACAACCTGCCCATGGAGGGTCGCCTCGTCGAATGGCGGGTGACCGACAGTGGTTGGGTCCAGGTCACCCTCGACGCCGAACGCGCCGGCTCGGGCCTGTTGAACTTTGCGGTGGACGACTTGGTCCGGCATATTGCAGACGTCTCCGGGAGGGGCTTGGCCCCAGGAGCGGTCGAAATGGTGAACAAAGGCGTGCAGTTGTCTGCCATCACGGATCCCGACGGCAACAGGATCACCTTCATCGGGAACTTCCGTATCAAGTATTAAAGGCATCCTTCTGACGACGACACCGCGCACTCACGAATAGGAGTTGTCCATGTCGGTAGTAATCCGCCAGCTTTCTTCCGATGACGTCGCGCTGATGGAGGCCTTGTCAGCTACCTTTGGCAAAGCCTTTAACGACATGCCCACTTACGCGGGGGCTCGTCCGGGCGAGGACTACCTACGGAGACTGCTCGGAGGCGACTCCTTCATCGCCCTGGCCGCCTTAAAGGACGACATTGTTGTCGGCGGTATGGCGGCGTACGAACTCAGGAAGTTCGAGCAAGAGCGCAGCGAAATCTACATCTACGACCTGGCAGTTTCAGCTGAGCACCGGCGGGAAGGAATTGCGACATCATTGATCGAAGAACTGAAGAAGGTCGCAGTTAAGCGCGGAGCCTATGTGATTTTTGTCCAGGCCGACAGGGGTGTTGAAGACGAGCCTGCGATCGCATTGTATACCAAATTGGGAGTGCGCGAGGATGTTCTCCACTTTGACATTACGGTTGCGGACGGCACGAATTGTTGACAGGGTTGACTGGCAGTAATGTATTTGCAGAAAGTGGGATTTGACCTTACAGACAGCCCCACAAGGTATGATTCGATCGGACAGAAGCATGTTTTTCCATGCCAGTGATTTGGGACGCGGCTTGGCTCCGTTTGCGTGGGCCACATGTTCACGCCATCCCCGCTGGAAGAAGCTGAGACGGACGTGGACAGGGCGTCTCCGCGAGGCTTTTGTACGTCGGCTGAGGCTGCTTTTGCCTTGGCGAGGGTCGCGGTGCTGCCTCTCCGCAAGAGTTCAGCCGCACTCCGACCTCCCAGGTTCCACAAAACCTCGGAGAAGATCGAATCGGCCCACTTCGCCATCACTGGCTACGAGTCGGCCTTTCGGGCATCCATCCCGCGGCGCACCGTGGGAGCCTACGGCCGACTTCGCCATCCCTGGCTACAGCACTTCAGCGGTCCGTCCGACAATGGAAGTGGGACGGAGCACGGAGAAAGTGTCTGAAATTGCGCTGCAACCTGCCGAGGCGGGCTTCTCTCAGGACGCGGAAATCCTCAAGATCATCACCGAGCTGCGGGACGTGTTCGAGAACAATTTCGACCGCACCTGGTTCAGCCTGATCCTGGACGGGATACCGATAGACCTGCGCACGGTGCGCAACATCCGCGAGCTCGTTTCCCTCACCTCCCTCTACCCGGGGGAGGAGTGGCAGATCCTGCGGGGCATCCAGGAGCTGGAAGCCTTCTACGTGACCGTGAAGAGATTTCTCCTGCCGGTGCTCAAGGAGAGGCTGGGCATCTCCTGGCTGCTGCCGCAGAGCAGGGTCAGGGACCCCCACCAGTACATCCTTCGAAAGTTCGTTGCATTCACGTTTCCCTACAACCTCGAGCGCCTGCGCCGGCTCACCACGAAGCTGAAATCCCGTCTCCTGCTGTACTATCCGTCTCTGTCCTGACTGTGGTACATTGCCGGTGATGGGTGACTCCGCCTCACCTGTGCGGCCCACGCTCGATTTCACCGCATCCCATGCGCTGTCGCGCCGGCTCATCGAGGGGTTGGAGACAGTCATCCGCGGCAAGAGATCGGTCCTGGAGTTCCTGGTGACCTGCATTCTTGCCGGCGGCCACCTCCTGATAGAAGACGTGCCGGGCCTCGGCAAGACGACACTGGCAAAAACAGTGGCGCGCCTCGTTTCCCGCTCCCGGAAGGGCAGCCACGTGGTCTTCCGCCGAATCCAGTTCACCCCGGATCTTCTGCCCTACGACATAACGGGCGTGGACGTCTTTGACCCCTCCACGGGTACGTTCGTATTTTCCCCGGGGCCGGTCTTCACGAATGTCCTTCTTGCGGACGAGATCAACCGCACCACGCCCAAGGTCCAGTCCGCGCTCCTGGAGGTGATGGCGGAAGGCCAGGTGACAATCGGGAACAAGACCCACCGCATGGATCCGTTCTTTTTCGTGATTGCCACGCAGAACCCGGTTGAGGTGGAGGGGGTCTATCCCCTGCCGCTGGCGCAGATCGACCGGTTTCTGATGAAGCTTCGTGTCGGCTACCCTGAGGCAGAGGTGGAAGTGGAGATCGTTCGGGACGATCCCTCCCACACCGTGATGCCCGAGATCCAGGCGGTGTGCGGCAGGGATGAGATCCTTGGCGCCCGTGACGCGGTGGGCCGCGTGTTCTGTGACGAGAAGCTTGTCCGTGCAGCCGTCGGCGTCTCTGCCGCCACGCGCACCCACCCCGGCATTGCCCTGGGCTCCTCTCCGCGAGGAAGCCTGATGCTGGTGCGGGCGGCGCGGGCGCTGGCGCTGGTCAGGGACAGGGAGTATGTCATCGACCAGGACCTGATAGACCTTGTTCCCCTTGTCATTTCCCACCGCCTGCGGATGAAAGACGCCCGGATGGACCCTGAGGCAGTTGCCCGAGAGATTACCATGTCCCAACTTTCCCGCATGCCGTATTGAGCCCGCCTTCATGATCCCTCTACGGAAAGCGGGCCTTGCCTCCGCGCTGCTGCGAACGGCAGGCGCGGTCTTCCCCTTTTCAGCGCGCGGTCTCGCGTTTGTCGTGATGGCAGCGGTCCTCCTTGCCGCGGGCCTTGCACGCGACGATCTTGCCGCTCTTTTCTGGGGCGCAAGCTTCCTCCTGTATGCGCTCTACGCGATCCTGGCGAGTCACTTTTCCATGGTATTGCTGAGGGGAAAAAGAAACGCAGAGCCCGACTTTCTCACCGTCATCCTGCCCCAACAAGGCATGAGCCCCGGCGATCTTGCCGAAGCGCATGTCTCCGCCAGGCTTCCCCGCGCCCTCGCGCCTGGTTTCGTTGTTCACTTTTCCCTTCCCCTCTCCTGGCAGGAACGCTCGATTGAGTCCGTGACCTGCAGGCTCGACCCGGGCAGGACGGAGCACCCCATTCGCTTCCCGGCGCCGTGGCGTGGCGCCTACCGTTGCCGCGAAGCGACCCTGGAGGTGCGGGATGTCCTTGGTTTCACGGCGAACCGCATGGGCGTGCCGGTTGACGCTGCTCTCACGGTCCACCCGGCGGTAGCCCACGGGCAGGCCTGGCGCATCCTGGCGGAAGGCGAAGCCCCGTCTGCCACAACGACACGGCGGCGGCGCAGCGAGGAGCTCCTGGAAGTCCGCAAGTACTACCCTGGCGACGACGCGCGGCGCTTGAACTGGAAGGTGTTCGCCCATTCGCGGGAGCTGTTCCTCCGCGTGGGAGAGGAGACCCCTCCCCCTGAATCCCGGATCCTGTTCGTGCTTGACGCAAACGAAAACCCGCTGATCCCGCGCCAGCTGCGCAGCGCGTACCTGGATGCGCTGGTCGATTCCTGTGCCTCGGCAATGGAGTCGCTGTTGAGCGACCGAACGGCAGTCCTTTTCTGCCGCCCCGGCGCCCGGGATTGCCGCCAGTACTCGCAGGAGATGCGGGCGCAGCTCCTGGCGGCCCTTGCGGACCAGTGGTGGGCGGACACGTCGTGGCAACCGCAGCTGCCCGTGCTCCCTCGACTCCACGCCGCTGTGTTTTCAACCCCCGGGTCGCCCGGACTTGCAGCGATCCTGGCCCAGATCAGCGACAGGGGATGGAGCACCAGCCTCTTCCTCAAGGAGCCCCCCGGTCCCGGGGTTGCAGCCCGGCTTGGCCTGCGGGACCTGCTGTTCCTGCGTACTGAGCTTCCCGGTCACGCCAGTCCAGCAGGGCTTCAGCGGGAGCGAGCGGTCCTGAACGATGCTCTGGCGAAAGACCTGGCAACGTATGCAGGCCCGGGCTGGAAGGTGCGCCATGCACGGGAAATCTGAGTCCGTCCGAAAGCTTTCCCTCCTTCTCCTCAGGAACCTGATCCTGTTTTTCCTGCTCCTGAACGCTTTTCTCCAGCTCCGTGACCAGCTGGATCTGATCTTCCTGAGCGCGGCCCTGGTCCTGGGGATCTTTGCGGGTCTTCTCACGGAGCGCGCGCGGCTTCGCTTTCTCCCCGCGCTGGCGCTGGCCGTTGTCCTTCCGATTGCCTTTCGCGCCCTTTTCTTCCTTGTTTTCAGGCTCCAGAGAGCCATAGCTTCAGCGCCTGCAACGGACTTCCTTTTCTTCTATTTCGACAAGGACTTCTTTCCCGGCGCTTGCAGGGTATGCGGTAGCGTGGCTGTTCAACTTCCTAGCCATGCGCCATCAACGCTTTCCCATCATCGAAGCAGGGATAAACTCAGTCCTGCTGGTGGCGGTGTTCTGGTCTCAGGCGGGGTACCGACTCACTCTGTACCCGCATCCGCTTGCCTATGCCCTGGTCCTCTCGGTCTTTGTCATAGCGGAGTTCTTCGTGCTCTTGCTGGCTGGCGCGACAACGGCGGGGAGCGAAACCCGCGCTCCTCTCCGCGGACGCACCATCCTCAGCTTTGCGTGGATCGTCGTACCGCTCCTGCTCATATTTCTCTTCTTTCTCCTGGGCAAGTACAGCGAAGGGGCCGTGAAGGCGGGCGGCGGCCTCATGCGCCCGACTCTCTTCCGTTTCGACTTCGCCCCCTACGTCAGGCTGGAAAGCGAGATCCGCACCTCCAACGACACGGTCATGCTCTTTCGCACGGAAGGGAAGGCTGACAGGTTCCTCCTGAGACGGTTCGTCCTGGGCAGCTACGATTCCCAGCGGGGGTTTTTCATGGAACCCGGCCACGACAGCAGCGAATCCTCAACGGTCGTGCCTGATTCTCCCGAGACTTTCCCTGACCCCGGCTACCGCGATCGGGAGCGCGTTTCGCAGGAGTACTACTTTCTCACCCTGGATCCGTCCTCGCTGATCGCCCTCAACTACCCCGTGCGCGTGGCACCCCTTTCCAACTGGAAATCCTCCTCGTTCCTGCGCGTCTACAGGGTGGACTCGAAGATGATGCGATCCTCTGCTGCGCCCGAGAAGGTGGTGACACAGCCCTCCCTGCCGCCCGGGGCCCTGTCCTACTACACGCGCTGGGGCGATGATCCTCTGATCAGGAACCTCGCGGAGCAGATCACGGCGGACGCGGGGGGCTACTATGCGAAGGCCGCGGCGATAGAGGAATACCTCAGGACGCATTACCTCTACTCCCTGAAACCCGGCATTGCCACGGACGGCAACCAGCTCCGTCACTTCCTCTTCGAATCCAAGAAGGGATACTGCTCGTATTTCGCGTTCGCCATGGCGCTCATGTGCCGCAGCCTGGGGATCCCCGCCCGAGTCTCGGTGGGCTTCTTCGTCGATCCCCGCTCGGAGATCCTCAATTTCTACGAGGTCAAGGCGTTCCAGGCGCATGCGTGGGTCGAGGTCTGGTTCGGCAACATCGGCTGGGTGGAGTTCGATCCGACCTCGGATCAGCTTGCGCCGGGTGAGCAGTTCACACCCTACAGGGGGCCTGACAAGGACAGGATGGCGAAGCTCATTGCCGAAATACTCAAGAACCAGTCAGGCATGACCGAGGAACGGGCACCCAGGGAGCCTGTTGCCGGCTCCGCGAGACACCTCGGGGAAGCTTTTGCACGGATTGCCCTCTTCGTGGCCCGCTTGTGGTACCTGACGCTGCCGACTTTGTATGCCCTGTTTCTCCTGGCAGGGAAGGTGCTGCCATCAATTCCCGAGCTGGTTTCCATGAACAGGCGGCGAAGGGTGAAAGGCGCCTACCGTCTCTGCCTCGTGAGCCTTGCCGGCGTCGGGCTCCCCCGACGGCCCGGGGAATCGCTGCTCGAGCACGCCCGCAGGGTGGGACAGGACGAGGGGGTGCCGCTGTCTATCGCAACGGACCAGATGATGAAGGCGTCTTTCGCCGCCGCCTTCGGGAAAGCGGACGAACTGGCTGCCCGGGCGGCGTCCCGCGAGTTTCGCGCCGCCTTCCGGGCCCGCACGCCGTTTGCGCGACGGCTGCTCGGCCTGGTCAATCCCATCGGCTCGCTGGCAAGGATGATCTGAATGCCTTCGCCCCGGGCCTCCGTTGTGTTTCTTGCAGCGCTCCTGTTCCTGCCACCGGCGCTCCTCTCAGCCCAACAGCCCGGCCGGGACGAAACCCTGAACGAGATGTACGGGCAGGCGAGGCAGGCTATCTCCCAGGACGCCTATGAGTCGGCGGTCAGGATCCTGACAAAGGCGAAGGAACGCTTCCCGGGCGCCCCCAAGGTCAACCTTGCCCTCGCGGACCTCTATTACGACAAGGAGCTCTACAGCCTGGCGCTGGAAGAATACCAGGCCGCGGAGAAGAAGGGCGCCACGGATATCACAACGCTCACGCAGATCTCCCGCTCGTTCGGAAAGCTCAACCAGGAGAAGAAGTCGATCGAGTACCTGACGCGCATCCTCTCCGAATGGCCTGACAGCGCTGACACGGTCGACGACCTCGGCTGGATGTACTTCAAGACCCACCAGCTGGACAAGGGCGAGTCTGTTGTCCGCACGGGCATCGAGCGGCTCGGCCTGCAGCGCGGTCTTGCCATGACGCTGGGGACCATCTACTCCGGGTTGAACCGCTACGCCAGCTCGCGGGATTTCTACCTGAAAGCGATAGACGAGGCGCTTCGCGTCGGAGACCGCTCCTTCGCCGCCATCGCTTACTACAACCTGTCTCTCCTGGAGCACAACTTCTTCCATTACAACTCGGCCTTGCGAGACACAGACGACTCCATCGCGATGGACGATCGCCCCTCGGGCCACCTTGCTCGGGGAGAGCTCTTCGAGTCCCGCCTGGACTTCTCCTCCGCGCAGGCGGAGTACCAGAGCGCCTACGCAAAGGACGACACGCCTCTGTCCAAGGTGAACATCGCAATCCTGCTGCAGAAGTCCGGGCAGCTGGACCTTGCGCGGCGCTACGGAGAGGAGGTGCTTTCCTCCCGGGACCTCGCCTGGCTGGTGTACTACGGGACCGACATCACCCGACACTTCAAGGACGTCCATGAGCTGCTGAAAGACGTGTACGCGGGGCTCGCGCGGCTGGAGCTTGCCAGGCCAACGGCGGGTCCGCTGGCCAGGCTCGCCGCGCTGCTCGCGGCCGCGCGGGACCAGGTCCTCTCCTGGTACCATCGCCAGAGGTTCCGCATGTACTCCCTCATCGTGGGCAGGCAGTACCTGGCAGAGGGATCGTACGAAGACGCCTGGTGGGAGTTCTACCGGGGCAACGAAGGATACCGCGAAGTCGCCCTGAAGTACCTCCAGATGGCGCGACGGCTGGAGACTGCTCGCTCGCCTCACGCCGAGTATTTCTACCTCCAGGAGGAAGGGAAGCTGACCCGGTCCCCTGAGCTCCTGCGCAGGTCAATTGACGGCTTCGACCCGTTCTGGGAGAAAGAGGCGACTGCGGACTCGCTCCTGGCGTTGGTTCCCCTGCTTCGCGGTGTACAACGACGGGAGGCCATTGCGCAGCTCTACGGTCTCAACCCCGGGGCTCTTCCCCAGGCGGGGCTCGGCCTTCCCGTGACCGTCGACTTTCGCGCAGCCGATCTGAGCGCTCGGGAGAAAAGGCTGATCCTGCGATATCTTCGCAGAGCAGGCTCTGAATGCGTGCGGGGGCCCACCGAGGCAATACGGTATTCCCTCACGCTCTCCCGGGAGACAGGGGGCGCCGTTCGCTGGGCTGTCATGGACACGCAGGCCGGGACCACAATCGCCGGTGGGAACGTTCCGTTCACTGGCTGGGCGCCAGCACGCTGCGCGCGGCTCGTACAGTCAATCCTTGAAGAGCTGTATGCCGTTCACTAAACTATAAGAAGAGGGGAAAAGGGAGTCTCAGTGCCAAAGCTTGTTCTGAAGGTGGCGGAAGGCGTTCCGGAGCTTCCGGCCGTGGTGCAAAAAGACAAAGGCGTGGCGGTCCGGCGCGTCCGGCGCATGTCCGCGGGCTCGCAGGACAGCGGGGACCTGGTTGCCTGGCTGGTGGACAGCGGCTTCCTGCAGGAGAACGGCAAGGCATTGTGCGAAACGAAGGTGGAGGCTGGGTCCGTCCTGCTGTGGAACCCGGGAGGGAAGGCGCCCGCGCCGGAAGGAGCTCTGCCGGAGGAGCTTCTGTACGAGGAAGTCTTCTCTTTCTCCCGGCCCCAGGACTTCCAGCGCTTGCTCAGGAATCTTTTTCGACGGCTCCACCTGGAAAGAGAGCTCGCGGAGAAGGACCGGCTCCTCAAGGCCAAGGAGTCGGAGAACTCCGAGCTTCTCCAGGTGGGCATCGCCCTCTCGGCGGAGCGGGACAACGACAAGCTGCTCGACTACATCCTCCGCCAGCTGCGCCAGATCACCCGCGCGGATGCCGGGACCCTGTACCTGCTGGAGCGTGACGAGACCAAGGGGGAGCAGAAGCTCCGGTTCAAGATCACGCAGAACGACTCCAACCCCCGGGACTATACGGAGTTCGTGATGCCGCTGTCCAAGAAGACGATCTCCGGCTACGTGGCGTCCACGGGCACGGTGCTCAACATCCCGGATGCCTACAAGATCCCGCCGACAAGGAATACGGGTTCAACGTCGACAATGGACAAGTCCACCGGGTACCGCTCGAAGAGCATGCTCACCGTGCCCATGCAGGACCACAAGGGCGAGATCCTCGGGGTCGTCCAGCTCATCAACAGGAAGACGGACTTCGATCTGAAGATCGCGGCCCCGGAGGAGGCGGACAGGATCGTGGTGCCGTTCCCCAAGGACATCGAGCCGCTTGTGCTTTCCCTTGCCTCCCAGGCGGCCGTCTCCCTGGAGAACAACCAGCTCTACCAGGAGATCGAGACGCTGTTCGAGGGCTTCGTGAAGGCGTCGGTGCAGGCAATCGAATCTCGAGATCCCACCACCTCGGGCCATTCGAACCGGGTTGCCGTCTACACGGTGGGCCTCGCGAAGGCCGTGGACCCGCGTCGATGCGGGTGCCTACAAGGGCGTGAGCTTTTCTCCCGAGCACATGAAGGAGATCCGCTACGCGAGCCTCCTGCACGACTTCGGCAAGGTCGGTGTCCGCGAGCACGTCCTGGTCAAGGCAAAGAAGCTCTATCCGGAGCAGTTCGAGCTCGTGAAGATGCGCCTTGCGTACATCCGCAAGGCGAAGCTCTACGACCTCCTGAGCGAGAGGTTCGCCGCGGTCATCCGCGACGGCACGGACGGATACCTGAGGCTCAAAGAGGAGATCGACCAGAGAGAGAGTGAGTACCTGGAGGAGATCGACCGCTACCTCCAGACCATCGAAGGCGCCAACGAGCCCACCGTGCTCGCCGAGGACCCCTCACGCGTTCTTGACGAGATCAAGACGAAGAGGTTCACCGACGGGGAAGAGGAGATCCTCTTCCTCACCGAGGATGAGCATACCAAGCTCAAGATCCCCAAGGGCAGCCTCGACGACGAGGAAAGAGAGCAGATCAACAGCCACGTCACGCACACCTACCGGTTCCTCCAGCAGATCCCCTGGACCAAGGAGATGCGCAACATCCCGGTGATCGCCTGGGGGCACCACGAGAAGCTGGACGGATCCGGCTACCCGCGGAGCATCCGCGGTGAAGACATTGCGACGCAGACGCGGATGATGACTGTCTCTGACATCTATGACGCCCTGACCGCGAGCGACCGTCCCTACAAGCCGGCCGTCAAGCCGCAGAAGGCCCTGGAGATCCTCACCCTGGAGGTCAAGGAGAAGAAGCTGGACCCCGACCTCGTGAGAATCTTCATCGAAGCGAAGATCTGGGAGTCGAAGACGGAAGCCTGATTATCTGGTCCTGCTCGGAAAACTCGAGCGGGGCCCGCCGGTTGTTTTCCTCCAGCCACACCCCGCTGCCCGGCTCCGTCATACTGCCGACCACCGCCGCGGGGATTTTCGCGTCCTCCAGCCGTCGGCATGCTTCCCGGGCGACCTCCGGCTCGGCCGTGAACAGGAACACCCCTGAGCTCAACAGGCCCAGGGGATCCATGGCGAAGCGGCGGCAGATCAGGCGGGTCTCCTCCCGGACGAAGAGGGCTTCCTCTCGAATCACAGCGCCAACCCCGCTTGCCCGACAGATCTCGTGGATCCCCATGGCCAGCCCGCCCTCGGTAGGATCATGACCGCTGGTCAGGGCCAGACCCTCCAGGATGCGGCCCTCCGGGACGATCGAGATCCCGGGATCATCCAGCCATCCGAGCACCGCCCGGTAGCCCGCGTCTCCGAGCACGGTGCGCGACACCTCCGGCTGCTCCCGCGCAATCGTGGTGGATCCTTCCAGGCCGGCCCACTTCGTCATGCACAGGGAATCTTTCGGATGCGCGCCGCCCGTTGAAAGCGGCGGCCCTGAAAGGAACCCTACCGCTTGCCCGCAGACCACGGTGCGCATGACGGCGGGAGTCACCTCGGTGTGCCCCCCCACCCAGAGCAAGCCGTTCCTCGAGCAGGCATCCGCAACGTCGGCGAAAATCCTTTCCAGCTCCTCTTCCGTCGTTCCCGGGGCAACGAGCACCGTGGTGGTGAGGTACACGGGCCGCCCCCCCATGGCGACGATGTCGTTTGCATTCACCGCGGCAACATAGGCGCCGAGGCGGGTGTCGGTGAAAGTGACCGGGTCTGCGGCCAGGACAATCCTGTCCGCGCCGGATACCACCGCGGCGTCCTCTCCCGGGCCAGCGCCAACGGTGACCAGCGGAGACCGTGATGTGTGCCGCAGCAGCCGCTCTAGAAGGGCGAGCGGCAGCTTGCCGGGTGGGAGGGGAGCCTTCATGTCCGGCCAGAATCCGGTGAAAAGCCGGTTCCGTCAAGAACCGCCCGAGCGGCGACTTGCACATACGCGGGGCCGAGGGCTACAATAGAAGCAATGGCAAAGTCGCGCGTCGTCGAGTACCAGGAGAGGTTTGCAGACCAAGCGATCCGTTTTACGCCCTACGCACTGAAAAAGACCGGCCTGGTCCAGTCCCAGGTCTTCCTCCACATCGAAGACTACCTCCTGATCTGCGCCCCGTTCCAGCTCTCCATGAAGCGAGGCATCTTCCTCGTCGTGCTGAGCGCCCAGGAGATCTCCTTCTTCCAGCAGTTCCAGAAGAAGCTCTGCTCCATCAACCTGACATTCCAGCAGACGGGGAGCAAGAAGCCACTGACGCTCCTCCTGCGCGGCACCCTGGAGAGGATCGGGCCGGTGAAGGGAAAGCAGAACGTCTGCATGATGGATGCCGCGTTCAAGACCTGTCCGAACGACCTCGTGGAAATCATCGGAGACTACCTGCACGCCTACGAAGGCCTCAGGAGCCAGTTCGAGAACTTTTCCGGCAAGGCCATCCCGCTGGATGAGGCGGCCGCGAAGCTGATGCGGTACAACAACTACGTGGAGCTTCTGACGGGCACAGGGAAAGCCAGGGCGACGCTGGTGTCCCTGGCCGCCAACAGCATTTCCGTGCGGCTTCCGGCTCGTCCCCCTGAGGTGGCAGAAGGATCGGCGTGCTCCCTCCGTCTGTATTTCCAGGTCTACCAGTTCACCGCCAGCGGGAAAGTGACGGCCCTGCAGCAGATCGACGGAGAGCAGGTCCTCCTCACCATCGGCCTCGAGTTCACGCCCGAATTGATTGAAATCGTGGACGACTATTTCTTCCGCCAGAGCATCCAGGCCCGTGGAAAGGTCGTCCAGCAGGGGGCCTAACCCTGCCGCGGCGCCGAAAAGCCCACGATAGCTTCCCGCCGAACACCGCGGATTTTGTGACACTCCCGTGACCTCCCATGTGCATATTTAGGGGCGGGAGGTGCGCGTGAAAACCAAAGCGCTGATGAAGGAAGTGCAAAAGCAGGTCGCCGCCGATGGCCCCGGGCACTACCCGGGAGCCGCGCTTCCAGCCTGGATGGAGAAGGCCGGCGACGCGGAGTTGTGGCGCATCAACGCCTTCGAAGTGGCCGGGAAGCTCGCCGTGGACCGCACCAGGCTCCTGGCAACTTTCATCCGGCTGGTACAGGAAGGCGTGCTGGACCTCAACTGGGATTTCCACTGCACGGAATGCAACGCGGTTGCGGGCACCCACCGCCACCTGCGGGAGGCCACCGCGGGCAACCACTGCCCCCTGTGCAACGTGGACTTCCGCAACGACCTGGCAAAGAACGTGGAGGTGACCTTCTCCCCCAACGCGAAGCTCTACGCGGTGGATAAATCGTTCCTCGACCAGCAGACGCGCCTGACGGTGAAACTGCACGGGGAGAAGAAGATTCGCCTGCCGGATACGTTCGTGAACGGAATGGATTGCCTCCACGTTCCGCTTTTCCGCGAGATGTTCGAGACGGAGACCCTCTCCCTCCGGGAGAGCCTGAGCATCAGCCAGGTATGCATCATGTTCACGGACATCAAGGGCTCGACGGAGCTCTACGACCGGCTCGGGGATTCAGCCGCGTATGGCCTGGTGCGGGACCACTTCGACGTGCTGTTTCGCACGGTGGAGCAGAACGATGGGGTCATCGTCAAGACAATCGGGGACTCGGTGATGGCCTCCTTCCGCCATCCGGCTGATGGTGTGGCGGCCGCCATGTCCATCCAGGCCGCTTTCGACGAGTTCAACAAGCGGGAGAACCTTCGCAACGAGATCATCGTGAAGATCGGAGTCCATGCCGGCAGCACCATCATGGTGAACCTCAACAACAGGCTGGACTACTTCGGCCAGGTGGTGAACATGGCCGCGCGCATCCAGGGCACCGCGGACGGCGGGGACATCATCATCTCCAGGGAGGTCAGGCGTGACCCGGGGGCCATCGAGCGCATGAGGGGACGCGTGAAGGGCCTGACGCGGCGGCTCCAGACGCTGAAGGGCATCTCGGGGGAGCAGGAGACCTTCCGGCTGGAGTTCAGTGGCGCTCCATCGTAAGCATGCGGGCCGCCGTCTTTCCCAGCTCCGTGTCGGGCCCGAGAGAGACGACCCTCGACAGGTTCTGCTTCTCCCTGCCGATGTCGCCTTTCCCCCGGTGCCCGAGGGCAGTCAGGAAGTAATACATGGGCGCCCGTTCTGGATCACCTGACAGCACCTGGCTGTAACGCGAAAGCCACGCAAGCTCTTCCGTAAAAGCAGATGCATCCAGGAGGAGCTTGGCGCGCAGTATTTCCAGGTCCTTCGCCCACTCTTCGCTCCCGCCGGGCTGAAGGCCGTCTGTCAGTTCAAGGGCGGCCGGTGTGTCACCTGTCATGGAGTGCGCGTACGCGAGGTAGGAACGGACCTCGACGGCCTCTTCCCCGGCTGCCGAGTCCAGCGCCTGCGTGAGCTCGTCGATGGCCCGCTCGTACTGCTGTGTGGCGATGAGAGCCTTGCCAGATTCCAGGTGGGACCGCGAATCTTCGAGCGCCGAATCATCCGACCCCGAATCACCCGAGACGTCGCCTTGCGGAGCCGCTGCCGCGCTGGGCGCGGAGGCGGCTGCGCCTGGGGCCTCATTCCCGGAGCCTTGCATTGCGCCCTCGGCCTCTGCATGGTTCATCTGCTCGGCCTGAGCCGCGGCGCGCTCCTCGTCGCTCGGGCTTCGGCTGCCAAGGACGCCCATGGCGGTGCTCTGCCTGAGGGACGATCCTCGAACCATGTATGCGAGGGCTGCCCGAAGGGATGGGCCGACTCCCGCCGCGTCCATGGCGCGGCGCGCGGAAAGAATCGGTCCCAGGGAGTACGTGCCTGTGCGGGTGAGAATTACCTTCGCTCCTTGCGCGCTCAGCTCCAGGTGAGCCGATTCTCCGAGCCGCAGCGTTGCGTTTGTGGGGACCGGGTCTCCGACGGCCAGGTCCACCCATGCGGCCCCGCGACGCATGGAGGCGCTTCCGTCGACGTAGGAGACCCTCACGCCCTGCGCGCTGATCCCGGTTGCAAGGGCGAGGCAGAAGATGATGACAGCCGCACTGGTTCTCATGGGTGCACCGCCTACCCGTTGACCGACATGAGGCGCGTGAAGCGAATCAGCAGGACGGGCCTTCGCAGCATGCCGGAGATTTTCACCTCTCCCGAGAGCAGTCCCCTGCGAAGGCCTCTCCCTTTCGGGCCGAAAAGGAACGGGAGTCCCGCAACGATCTTCACCGCGGCAAGCCCCAGGAGGGCTTCCGAGTCAGCAGAGATGCGGATCTCCGGCGCGCCGTGGACGCCTCCATGAACGAGAAGCCTGCCGCGTCCGAACGCCAGGGTGATGGTCACTTCGGCGTCGCGCGCTTCCAGCGAAATCAGCGAATCAAGCCTCGCAAAGTCACGCCATTTGCGGGGGCTGTGCTCCAGGTTCTGACGGATAAGGTCTGCAAGCATTACGGCAAGGCCCACCTCGCCCGCCCCCTCGGCAAGGCTGACGCTTTCGCGCGCGTTCCCGACTGTCACGTCGTCCCCGACCATGCCGCGGAGAGGACTCTGAGCACGTCTGCGGGCGCGGCAACGGGCTTGGCATTGTAGACGATGGCGCCATCGGACATCGCCAATTCCGCGCAGGCGGCCAGATCTTCCCGGGGAACGCCGACTTCCCGAAAAGTGCCCGGCAGCCCAACCTCGCGGACAAAAGCGGACATCGACTCCGCCGCACGGACACCCGCCGCTTCGTCGCTCATTCCCCGCACGTCCACCCCCATTGCCTCGGCGGCCAGTCGGTGCCGGTCAGCCACGACGTCATTGTTGTATCGTACGACATGGGGCATGGCAATGGCGATTGCGGTGCCATGGTGCACCCCGTGGCGCGCGCCTACCACGTGGGCTATTGCATGCAGGAGCCCCACCTGGGCATTCGAAAACGCCGCCCCCGCCAGCGCGGCGGCAATCAGCATTTGTCCCCGCGCGGCAAGGTCGGCGCCGTTTTTCACGGCGAGCGGCAGGAACCTCCGAATGAGCCGGATTGCGTGCAGGCCCAGCGCATCAGACATCGGCTCACGCTGCGCGGAGGTGAGAGCCTCCAGGCCGTGGGAGAAGGCATCCAGCCCGGTGGCCGCCGTGAGCAACGGCGGAAGGCCAACGGTAAGGTTCGGATCCAGGATGGCAACGTCCGGGATGATGTGGTGGTCCCCGAAAATGAGCTTTCGCCTGTTCTCGTGGTCCTTGACCAGAGCGAAGTACGTCACCTCGGAGCCCGTCCCGGCCGTGGTCGGGATGCTGATGTGCGGGGTCTGGCGGCGGGTCAGGAGCTGAAAGCCCTGGTAGTCCAGGAGCGAGCCGCCTTCCGTCAGCAGGATGGCGATCCCCTTGGCCGTATCGATGACGCTTCCCCCTCCCACGCTGACGATGGAGTCTGCGCCCTGCGCGCGGCCCAGCTCCGCGCCCGCGTTGACGGTGTGGACGCCCGAGTCAGCGGGGACATCCGAGAACACCCCGGCGCAGGCGGGTCCGAGCGCCCTCGTTATCTTCCCGACGATGTCCGCCTTTGCGGCGAGGACCTTGTCCGTCACCACGAGCGCCCTGCGGCACCCAAGCCCCGCCAGCTCGGGAGCCACCTCTGCCGAGGAGCCGGCGCCGTAGACCACCCGGGTCGGGTTCATGAAGAGGAATGAAAGGTCGGCAGGATATTCCATGGCGCGGCTACTCGTCCAGGAACTTCGTGTCGAGCATGGCGGCGGAGTTCACGAGCTCCTGCGCTGCCTCGACCGCGCGGACGATGGTGGGAAGGTCCCCCTTGAGCTTGAGCTTGCCCTGCATCATCCCCTTGATCGGTTCGAGCTCTCTTCTGAGCACCTGCTTCCAGCGCGCGTACTCTCCCGTGATGCAGAACGGCGCCTTTGCCGCCTCCTCCACCTTCACGAGCCGGGCGTCACGGCAGACGCCCCTGTCCAGGTCCAGCCAGATCCCGACATCCTGCGGGAAGGCGGACGGCTGCGCCTTGCAGACCAGCGCGACGACCCCGTACGTCCAGTCCGCGGCCGCGGTCTTGTACGCGGGATTGCCGTTGATCGCGGCCTTGTAGGCGGCGATCCACTCCTCGCTGAAGAACGGAATGCCCATGGCAGCCTCCCCGGTCTCAATCGTTGATGATGTAGTCGTACCAGAACTTCTTCGACCTTTCGAGGGCGAGGTCGACGTGGATGTGCTTGACCTGCGTGTACTCCAGGAGCCCGTGCGGGCCCATTTCGCGGCCCACTCCTGACTGCTTGTACCCGCCGAACGGCGCGCGCGCGTTCAGGAGGTGGAAGTCATTGATCCACACGGTGCCGGTTCGGATCCTCTTGGCGATGCCGATTGCCTTGGGAATGTCGCGGGAAAACACGGCGCCGCCCAGGCCGTAGATGCTGTCGTTGGCCATGGAGATGGCGTCGTCCAGGGTCTCGTACTTGATGACGGCGAGGACGGGACCGAAGATCTCTTCCCGGGCGATGGTTGCGGTGTTGGGGACCTCCTCGAAGATGGTCGGCTGCACGAACCAGCCCTTCTTCATGCTCGGCAGGCCTGCCGCCGCCGCACACAAGGCGCGCCCCTTCCCGTTCTTCCCGTCTCGATGTAGCCGAGAACGCGCGTGAGCTGGGCCTGGGAGACGAGGGGCCCCATCGCGGTCTCGAAGTCAGCGGGGTCACCGACAGTGACGTGCGTGACCCGCTCCCGTACGCGCTCCATGAACTCGTCGTAGATGGAAGCGGGAACGAAGCAGCGGGTGCCGGATTCGCAGACCTGGCCGGCGAAGAAGAAAGTGCCGAACAGCGCGCCGTCCACCGCCACCGAGAGGTCGGCGTCGTCGCAGATGATGGTCGGGCTCTTTCCGCCCAGCTCCAGGGTGACCTTCTTGACCGTGTCCGCGGCAAGCTTCATGACGCGCCGGCCCGTCTCGGTGGAGCCGGTGAAGGCCACCTTGTCCACCATCGGGTTGGTGCACAGCTCCTCCCCCACTTCCGGGCCGGATCCGATAACGACGTTGAAGACGCCCGGGGGAATGCCGGCATTCCGCCGCGGCCTTCGCAAGCTCCAGCGCCGTGAGCGGCGTGTCGCTGGCCGGCTTGAGGACCATGGAGTTGCCCATGATGAGGGCCGGGGCCACCTTCCAGACCGCGATCATGAAGGGCAGGTTCCACGGGACGATCCCGGCGCAGACCCCGATGGGCTCGCGGTTGACGAAGTTCCATGAGATTGCCGGCACGTCGATCCAGGGCAGCGGCTCATAGGTGGGGAGGCGCTCGCCCAGCTCCACCAGGGTCTGAAACTGCTCGATGCCGAAGGGGATCTCCATGAACGAGGTCTGGCGGATGGTGGCCCCGGAATCCGCGGACTCCAGGCGGGCGAGCTCGTCCTGGCGGCTGGCGAGCTTCTCCACCATCCGCATGAGGATCTTCGCCCGCTCCCGCACGTCCATGCCGCTCCAGGCTCCGGAGTCGAACGACTTGCGGGCCGCCTCGATGGCGCGTCGTGCGTCGGCCTTCGAAGCCACGGGGACATGTGCAATGGGCTCTTCCGTGGCCGGGTTGATCGTCGGCCGGCATTCACCCGATTCGGCTTCGACAAACCTGCCGTCGATGTACAGCTGGTATTTTTCCATGGATGACGATGATACTGGCGGTTCGCGAGAACGCAAGCCAGCGGAGGAAGCGTTATCGGAGGGTGGCCGCCTCCCGCCCATCCCTGGGCTCGGCGCGGCTCGACATCCTGGCCTACGCCGCGCCTCCCGCCCATCCCTGGGCTCGGCGCGGCTCGACATCATGGCCTACGCCGCGCCTCCAGCACGCCCCAGGGCTTCGGCGCGCTCGACATCCATGTCTACGGCAATCTGTTGAACCACAACAGCGAGAAGGCGCCAGCAGCCAGCAGCAGAGCGGCGGCAACGGCGACGAAAATTGCAGTGATCTCAGTCTTTTCGCGCTCCACCATCAAGCGCGTGCTCAGGTTCTCGTAGATCTTGTGCAGGTCTCCTTCGCTGCTGGCCTTGAAGTACGTCCCGGCCGTCTTTGCGGCGATCTCCTTCAGTGTCGCCTCGTCAAGAATGACGCGGAAGGAGAACCCCTCGAACCCGATGACGGCCCCCTCCTTGGTCCCCACCCCGACGGTGAACACGCGCACGCCGAGGTTCGCGGCCTTGTCCGCAATGTCCAGCGGATCGGGCCCCTGGTTGCTCTGGCCGTCGCTCATCAGCACGATGACGGCGCTCTTGTAGCTTCCGGGAGGCACCGGCGGCGGCTCCTGGTCAGTGGGTGGCGCAGCGGTCAAAGGACCGTTCGGATCAGGAGGGGGAGTGTCGGTGGTCTGATCCTTTTTCTCGAAGATGGCGTCCAGGGCGGTCTGGAGGCCGCTGCCAATTGCGGTGTAACGCTCCGGATGGAGCCTGTTCACCGCCGCCAGCAGCTGATCGTTGTCCGTAGGTCGGAGGCTGGATCAGCTCCGCGGTGCCGCTGAAGGCGACAATCCCGATTCGAACGTTGTCGCGGCCTCCTGGCGATGAATATCCTGGCTGCCTCCTTCACCGCCTCCATGCGGCTGGGCTTGATGTCGGTGGCCCTCATGCTGCCCGACACATCCATGGAGAGGATGACCGTGCCTTCCTCCGACGGGAGCGTCACCGTTGCCGACGGCCGGGCCAGGGCGAATATGATCACGGTCATCCCTGCCAGGAAGAGCCCGGCGGGGATATGGCGACGGATGCCAGGTCCTTTTCCCAGCGCGTCTTTCACCAGCGAGAGGCTGGCGTAGCGAAGAGCATACTTCTGCCTGCGGCGCTGCGCCAGAACGTACGCTGCCACCAGGAAAGGCACAAGGATGAGGAGGAGAAGCATCCGGGCCCAGATAAAGCTCATTGTGCAGCTTCCTTCAGGCCGCTGACGGCCGCCTTTGAGGGGCCTGTCGACCTGCGCCGCTTGCGCAGGCTGGCAAACCGCACGATCTCCTGCACCAGATCTCCCTCCGTGGAGACTTCCATGGCGTCCGTTGCGCAACGGGCAAGTGACATGTGCAGGTCCGCCTCGCGCTTGCGCGCGGCCGCAGCGAAACGGGCGCGAAAGCCGCGCGTTATGGGTATCCAGGTGGAGCTGCTGCCCCGACTCGGCATCTTCCATGACGACCATCCCGATGTCGGGAAGAGAGCTTTCCCGCGGGTCGAGCAGGCGAACGGCAACCGCCTCGTGCCTCTGGGTGAGAATTGCCAGGGGGCGTTCCCAGCCGGGGGCGCTGATGAAATCCGAGACGATGAACAGGAGCGACGGGCGACGCACCACTCGCTGGGCGGCCTCCAGGAGCGTCGATAGCCTCGTCAAGGGAGCCCGAGGCAGCTTCGGCTCCGACACCAGGGTGCCGATCAACCTCAGGACCTGCATTCGTCCCGTCTCGGCGGGGATGACCCGGATCGAGCTTCCGTTGATACACGAGAGCGCCCACCCGGTTTCCGTGGCGCGTGAGCAGGCGCGCCAGGACGCCGACGCTGTCCACCAGCAGGTCGCTCTTCCTCTTTCGCGCGGTGCCGAAATCCATGGACGGGCTGAGGTCGAGGAGGAACCAGGCAGTCAGGTCACGGTCCTCCACTCGCAGGCGGATGTACGGCGTCTGCGTCCGCGCCGTCACATACCAGTCGATGGCCCTCACGTCGTCGTTGAACTGGTACTCCCGCAGCTCCGCAAGCTCAAGTCCGAACCCGCGGAATACGGTCTTGTAGTTCCCCTGGAGGAGACCGTCCAGACGGCGGATCACCGTCCAGTCGAGCCTCTGGAGGATCCGTTCAGGCGCCGACGCTGGAGCTGGCATGGCTGTAGACAGGCTGCGGCGACGGGACGCATTCCAGAACCCGCTGCAGGATCGCGTCCGCGGATACGCCGTCGGAGAGGGCTTCGTACGAGGTCACGAGCCTGTGGCGCATCACGTCGAAGGCCAGGTCCTCCAGGTCCTGCGGTACCACGTACGCGCGGCCTCGAATGAAAGCCAGCGCCCGCGCCCCGATGATCAGGTTGATGGGGGCCCGCGGGCTGGCGCCGTAGACGATATACTTGGCGATGTCCGCTGCTCCGTATTTTTCCGGGTCGCGCGTCGCGGCGGCCACCCGCACTGCGTGCTGGATCAGGAGGGGATCGACAAAGACTTTCTGCGCGGCGCGGCGCAGCTCGATCAGCCGTTCGCTGGTAGTCACGGGGCCGGCCGAGGGCACGTCCCCGATCATCCGCTCCACGATGACGTATTCCTCAGTTTCCTCGGGATATTCGACAAGGACCTTCATCATGAAACGGTCCACCTGCGCCTCCGGCAGGGGATACGTGCCGTCCGTCTCGATGGGGTTCTGCGTCGCCATGACAAGGAAAGGGTCGGGGACCTTGTACGTCTCACCGCCGATGGTCACCTGGCGCTCCTGCATCACTTCCAGGAGAGCGCTCTGCACCTTGGCGGGCGCGCGGTTGATCTCGTCCGCAAGGAGCAGGTTGGCGAACACGGGCCCCAGGGAGGTGCTGAAGTCTCCGGTGCGCTGGTTGTAGATGCGCGTTCCGACGAGGTCCGCCGGGACGAGATCAGGGGTGAACTGGATCCGCTTGAACGTCCCCTGAACGGTCTGCGCGACCGTCTTTATCGTGAGGGTCTTTGCAAGTCCAGGGACCCCTTCGACAAGGAGGTGCCCCTGGCAGAGGATGGCCACCAGGACGCGCTCCAGGAGGTGGTCCTGTCCGACGATGACCTTCTTCACCTCGTAAAGGATCTGCTCCATGAGACGGCCCTCGTCGCTTTGCAGGGGGCTTTCTTCCAACGGCTCACCGCCGGATCCGTAGGCTTCATGTATTTCCACGTGCGTCAAGCTCCTTTCAATAGGGGGCGCCGCCGAACATCCCCGCGGCGGTCTCGATCGGAATGGCAAACCCGATCCCGATGAAGACCTCTTCGCTGGTCGGGTTGAGCAGCGCCGTCACGATGCCCACTACTTCTCCATTCCGGTTGACCAGCGGTCCGCCGGAGTTGCCCGGGTTCACCGCCGCATCGAACTGGATCAGGTCAGTGAGCGTCGCGCCTGTTTCCTTGGACGTGAACGCCCGCCCGGTGCCGGAGACGATTCCGGCGGATGCGGAGTTCAGCAGACCGAAAGGATTCCCCACGGCAATCACCTGGTCTCCGAGGCTCAACGAGGAGGAAGCAACCAGGGTGGCTGCACGCAGGTCATCGGGAAGCGTGCTTGCCCGAAGCACCGCGAGATCGTTCTGCGGCTGGCGCATGACCACCTGCGCTTCGGACTCCGTCCCGTCTCCCGCGAAAATCACGCGGACCCGCGCCGCGTCCTTCACCACGTGGAGGCAGGTGAGGATTATTCCCTGGTCGGAGATCACGACGCCCGTCCCGAGCGCGCCGCGCCCGCCCCCGCCCTGCGTGTTGACGAAGATGTCCACCAGAGACGGGCGGATTATCTGGTAGGCGATGCTCGCGTCCGACGGCTTCGGAGGAAGGGCTTGCAGGGTGCGCCCGACAGCCGCATCGATGTCCCTCTGCGTGAGCTTCTGCGGCTGGGGCCTGAGGGCATCGTAGAGAAGGATGGCGGCGGCGACAAGAATGACATTGGCGGCGATGACGAGCATCGGGCCAAACCGCGCGTAGACGCGGCCGAGGAATCTCTTCACGAGCTGCCAGTCCGAAGGCGGCTCCACCGGAGGGTCTTCGCGGCCTGTCTGAGGGAGGGAGATCGTCATGCGCCTGCGCTCGCCTGCGCTTCTGCTGACCCTCACAGCGCCGCGGACGCTTTTGCCCTCGGTTCCAGGTATGACCACGGTATAACTTACTGCCGGAACGTCCCCGGGTGAAATGCCCGGCAATCGACGGGACGTTCACCCTGTCGAAGAAGGCGTGGCTGACCCGCTGACGGACCTTGCGCGAAGACGCCTGGGAGTCTCCTACCTCTACCCGGTCCAGCGCTTCGTCATCTCCAACACGGTGGAGGGCAAGTCGCAGATCGTGATCCTGCCCACCGGGGCGGGGAAGTCTCTGTGCTTCCAGCTCCCGTCCCTGCTTCTTCCCGGGGGCAACCCTTGTCCTGGTGCCGCTCCTCTCCCTGATGGCGGACCAGCTTCGCAAGCTCAGGGCTGCCGGCGTGCAGACTGATGTCCTGCGCGGCGGCCTGACGCACAAGGAGAAGGCTGACCTGTTCACGAGCGTGCGGGAGCGAAGGACCCGGATCGTCCTTGCCACCCCGGAGGCGTGCCTCGTGGAATCCACCCTCGAGCAGTTGCGGCGGTGCGGGTTCAGCCACTTCGTTGTGGATGAGGCGCACTGCGTCTTCGAGTGGGGAGAGAGCTTCCGACCGGCCTTCCGTGAGATCGGCCGCCTTGCCCGTGCCCTCGGGATCCCCGTGCGCACGGCATTCACCGCCACCGCATCCCGACTGTCCATAGAGCGGATCCGTGAGCTTGTCTTCGACGAGGGCGAGGTAAGAGTGGTGGCCGCGGCCCCTGACAGGCCCAACATCTCCTACAGCATCCGGCACGTGCTCGCCATGGAGCACGCGCTGGCAGTGCTGGTCCGCCGCGCCCCGCGGCCCCTCCTGGCGTTCTTTCGAACGCGAAACGCCGCGGAAGTGGCGGCTCGTGCCGCGTGGAGGGCTCCATCTGAAAGGGGGGTGCGGTTCTACCACGCGGGGCTCTCCCGGGACGAGCGCGCGGACGTTGAGCAGTGGTTCCTTGGCAGCCGCGAAGGCGTCCTCTTTGCGACATGTGCGTACGGGATGGGCGTCGACAAGCCGGATATCCGGACGGTGGTCCACGTCGGGGTACCGGGCTCTGTGGAGGCGTATCTGCAGGAGACGGGGAGAGCCGGACGTGACGGCCACCCTTCCGGCGCGATTCTCCTTGTCTCCCGGGAGGACCGGGCTTTCTCCGGTGGCCTCCCGGAGGGGCCTGCCCGAGAGCGCTACGAGGGGATGCTCGGCTACGCCCTTTCCCAGGGCGTATGCAGGCGCCAGGCTCTCCTGGCTCTTATTGGAGCCGAGCCGGTTGCATGCTCGGGCTGTGACGTCTGCCGGGGGACAGAATCAGCAAGAGCCGAAGGGGAGCAGGAGATACTGGATTTCATCCGCCGCTTACCCCGCAGGTTTGCCCCGGTTCAGGCTGCTGAAATACTAACCGGGACACGCGGGCCGCGCGCGGTCCGTCGCTTCCATGACTGCGTCTCGGGCTACGGCGTCCTTCCCAGGGTGGGCAAGAGAAGACGTCGAAACGGCAATCAGAGAGCTGGTTGCCCGGGGGGCGCTTACCGTGGCCAGGCGCGGGCCTTGGAAGAGGACGCTGTGCCGCGCCCGGCCGCCGTGAAAGGAGTCCCGTTCGAAGAGTGGGGAGCTCAGGCCGCGGGAGCTCTTCAGCCTGGAGGAGATTGAGCAGCGGTCCCGGCCAGCGCGTCTACGTCCCGCGAATCGGGAAGCGCGCTCATGACCCCTTTCTTCCTGGCGGTGAGCGCTCCGGCGGCGTTTGCCCATCTGAGGCTCTGATGGAGCTTCTCCCCGGCCAGGGCCGGGCGAAGCGCGGCGCGGTCTGGCAGGATCCTCACCAGGAGGGCCGCCATGAACGCGTCTCCGCATCCCGTGGCATCCACGGCCTCCACGGTGAATCCGGGCACCGCGCCGGCGCCGGAGCCTGTTGCCCAGGCGCTGCCGCGGGGACCGAGGGTTGCCACACAGAGGGCCGGCCCTTTTTCCGTGATCCTGCCGCAGCCTTTCTGAGGATCCTCGGTCCCCGAGAGGAGGAGAAGCTCCGCCTCGTTCACCTTGACGATGTCCGCCAGGGCAAGGGCGCTGGTGATCTCCGCCTTGGCGTGCCGCTCACTGTCCCAGAGGCCGGGGCGATAATTCACGTCGAATGACACCGTGGCTCCGGCCGTGCCCGCCGCGCGGGCGGCCTCCAGCGTGGCGCTGCGGCAGGGCTCGGCCGCAAGACTGACAGACCCGAAGTGGTAGATGGCAGTCTCTGCAAGAAGACCCCGGTCCAGCTCCGACGGGTCCAGGAGCATGTCCGCGCCCGGGTTTCGATAGAAGAGCATCTCCGTGCGGTTGGCATCCGGGAGGGTCATGAAGTTCAGAGTCGTGCGGTAGCGCGTGTCGAAGCGCATGCCGCGCGTGTCCACGCCGTAGCTCTTGAGGACGGCTTCCAGCCTCCGACCGAAGGCATCTTCCCCTGCCTTGCCAATGAAGGCGGATTTGGCGCCGAGCCGCGCCGCGGCAACGGCGACGTTGGCGGGCGCCCCGCCGGCAACGGGAATGAAAGCAGAGACAGTGGAGAAGTCCTTTCCGGTTTCAGAGGCAAACATGTCGAGGATTATTTCGCCCAGGCACACGATATCCATGGCCGCCATCCTACAACCGACACCCGTTGCACACAAGCGCTCACTATGGTAAGCTTCCGCTAAATCCAGTCGCATCAAAAAACGACTCTGAACGCGTCAGCGCGGAGCGCGTAATCGCCCAAGGAGCCCACATGGAACAGGCGTTTCAGGCCCTCCTCGAGGAGTGGAGAGGCGTCAAGGGGAACGTCATCCCTCTGCTGCAGAAGACCCAGGACATCTACGGATATCTCCCCGAGGAAGCCATGCGCCGGATCGCCAGGCGCCACCGGCAAGACCGCCTCTGAGATCTACGGAGTCGCCACGTTCTACGCCCAGTTCCGCTTCACGCCCATGGGGAAACATGTCATGAAGGTCTGCCATGGGACCGCGTGCCACGTGCAGGGCGCGGACTCCCTGGACACGGTGGTGGAGAGCAGGCTGGGCGTCGCGCCGGGAAACAACACGCCGGACGGCAGGTTCACAATCGAGCGCGTGGCATGCCTCGGCTGCTGCTCGCTCGCCCCGGTGGTGATGATCGACGGAGAGGTCTACGGCCGGCTCACCGGCGACAAGCTGGGAAAGATCGTGGCCGGGATCGGAGATGAAAAATGAGCGCTCGGGCGGAGGTCGCGGTTGGAATGAGCTCCTGCGGGATCGCATCAGGAGCGCGCGGCGTTTTCCAGGCGCTGGCCGCGGACGTCGCGAGCAGCGGCCTTTCCTGCGACGTGGTGGAAACCGGCTGCATCGGGGCCTGCCACGCGGAGCCCCTGGTGGAAGTCCGCCAGGCTGATGGAAAGAAGTTCCTCTACGGGAACGTTGACGAGGCGGGGGCGAAGTCCATTGTGGAAAGCCACCTTCGCGACGGCGTCCCGGTGACGAAGTACCTCATCCCTGAAGACTACGCATACCTGAGCCGGCAGACCAGAATCATCCTCACCAACTGCGGCGTGATAGACCCGGAATCCATCGACCAGTACATCGCCCGGGACGGGTATGCCGCGCTCAGGAAGGCCCTCACCTCCATGACCCCTGAGGCGGTCATCGAGGAGGTGAAGAAGTCCGGACTTCGCGGCCGCGGCGGCGCCGGGTTCTCCACCGGCATGAAGTGGACTTTCGCCAGGGATTCGAAGTCGGCCACGGGCAGGAAATACATCGTCTGCAATGCGGATGAAGGGGACCCCGGGGCTTTCATGAACAGGTCAGTCCTCGAGGGGGATCCTCACGCCGTCCTCGAGGGGATGCTGATCTGCGCGTATGCAATAGGGGCCACCGAAGGCTACATCTACGCGCGCGCGGAATATCCGCTGGCCATCAAGAGACTCCAGATCGCGCTGCGCCAACTGGAGGAGCATCACCTGGTCGGAGAAGCAATTCTCGGCACCGCGTTCTCCTTCACGCTGCACATCAAGGAAGGGGCGGGCGCTTTCGTTTGCGGGGAAGAAACGGCGCTCATGAACTCCATCGAAGGCCAGCGCGGAATGCCGCGGCTTCGACCGCCCTTCCCCGCGGTGCGCGGCCTGTGGGACTCCCCCACGAACATCAACAACGTGGAAACCTACGCGAACATCCCGCACATCCTCCTGATGGGAAGCGGGGAGTTCGCGAAGATCGGCACGGAAAAGAGCAAGGGCACGAAGGTCTTCGCCCTTGCCGGCAAGATCAAGCGCGGCGGCATGGTGGAAGTCCCCATGGGGATCAGCCTTCGCGAGGTCATCTTCGACATCGGCGGCGGGATCCAGGGGGACAGGAAGTTCAAGGCAGTGCAGATGGGAGGCCCATCCGGCGGGTGCGTTCCCGAGAGCATGGTTGACCTGAAGATCGACTACGACTCCCTTTCCGCGTCGGGAGCCATCATGGGGTCCGGCGGCATGGTCGTCATGGACGAATCCACCTGCATGGTGGACGTGGCGCGGTACTTCCTCAGCTTCGTCCAGAGCGAATCATGCGGCAAGTGCACCTTCTGCAGGATCGGCACAAAACGGATGCTGGAAATCCTCACGCGGATAACCGAGGGAAAGGGAGAGGAGAAGGACATAGCCGATCTGGAGGACCTGGCCATGAAAGTGAAGGTGTCCTCCCTTTGCGGGCTGGGCCAGACTTCGCCGAATCCCGTTCTGACCACTCTGCGCTATTTCCGCGCGGAGTACGATGACCACATCAGGAACCACCGTTGCGAGGCGAAGAAATGCAAGGCGCTCATCCGTTACCGCGTCACCACGGAGGCATGCACGGGGTGCATGCTGTGCGCCCGTGTGTGCCCCACCAAGGCCGCTCGCGGGGAAAGGAAGAAGGCGCACACGATTGACCAGGACGCGTGCATCAGGTGCGGTCTGTGCTTCGAGGCATGCAGGTTCGACGCGATAGAAATCACGACTGGCAAAGAAATGGTATGACACATGGGCACTGACACTACTGGCACCGTAGAGATAACTTTTGACGGCAAGAAGCTCCTCGTCCAGCCGGGGCTGACCATCCTGGAGGTGGCGGATTCGCACGGGGTCCGCATCCCCACCCTCTGTCACGACAGGCGCCTGGACCCGTATGCGTCCTGCTGGGTGTGCCTGGTGAAGGTGGAGAAGGCGCGGGGGTTCGTGCCCAGCTGCAGCACCCGGGTGGCTCCGGGCATGGTCATTTCCACGCGGGCACCCGAGGTGAAGGCGGCGCGCACCACGGCGCTGGAGCTCATCCTCTCCAGCCACTACGGGGACTGCAAGGCGCCCTGCACGCTCACCTGCCCCTCGAACATCGACATCCAGGGCTACCTCGGCCTGGTCGCGAACGGGAAGACCCGGGAAGCGGTGGAGCTCATCCGGCAGGACAACCCAATGCCGGCGGTGATCGGCAGGATCTGCCCCCGTCCCTGCGAGCAGAAGTGCCGAAGGAACCTGGTCGAGGAACCCCTCAACATCAACGGGATCAAGCGCTTCGTGGCTGACCTCGAGGCCGGGGCGGGAGGAATGTCGCCCCGGCCGCTTCCGCGAAAGATCGGCAGGAAAGTCGCAATTGTCGGGGCCGGCCCCGCGGGGCTCAGTGCCGCCTGGTACCTCAGTGAGAAGGGCGTGGAGGTGACCGTCTACGAAGCGATGGAGAAGGCAGGGGGGATGCTGCGCTACGGCATCCCGGACTATCGCCTTCCCCCCGCGGTGCTGGACAGGGCGATGGCGGACATGCTGAGCATGGGTGCATCGCTGAGGACCGGAGCGCGCCTCGGGAAGGACGTCACGCTGGAAAAGCTGCGCTCGGAAAACGACGCGGTGATATTTGCCATCGGCGCCTGGAAGGGGAGAACCCTTCGCATCCCCGGTGAGGACCACCCCGCGGTGCTTTCCGGCATCGACTTCCTCCGCGACGTGAACGCCGGAAAGGCCGTGAAGGTGGGCCGCACGGTGGCCATCGTCGGCGGCGGCAACACCGCCCTGGACGCGGCGCGCTGCTCACTGCGCCACGGCGCCGAAAAAGTGACCATGTACTACCGGCGCACGCGCGAGGAGATGCCGGCATCCGAGGCGGAGATCGAGGAAGCGCTGGAGGAAGGGATCGGGATCCAGTACCTTGCGGCTCCCGTCTCCATCCAGGCGGACGGCGACACCCTGAAAAGCCTTACGCTCCTGGAGATGGCGCTGGGCGAGCCGGATGCCTCAGGCAGGCGGAGGCCCGTGCCCGTTGAGGGCTCCGAGCACAGCGTTCCCGTGGACACCATCATCTCCGCGGTGGGGCAGTTCTCGGACACGAAGCTTCTTGCAGGCGCTCGAGGGCCTGGTCGACGCGAAGGGGAACATGGCCGCGGACCTCGAGACCGGCATCACGGACGTCCCAGGAGTCTTCGTTGCGGGAGACCTTCTCACGGGGACCGACATAGCCATTCGCGCGGTTGCCGGCGGCAAGCACGCGGCGCGCGCGGTCCTTGCGTACTTTGAGGGAAGGACCTACGCGCGGCCGAAGGAGTTCCTCTCCAAGAAGGCGGACTTCAAGGAACCCGTTGCGGCGGACTTCAAGGATACGCCGCGGGCAGCAGGGCAAAGCCGCGCGTTCTGGAGGCCGAGACGCGAAAGAGGAGCTTTGTCGAGATCGAATCCGCTCTCTCGGCGGAGCAGGCATCCCGCGAGGCTGCCCGGTGCCTGGAGTGCGGCTGCCAGGACGTGCGTGACTGCGCGCTGAAGCAGTACGCCACGGAGTACGAGCGCCTCCGCGCGCCGGTTCCCTGGCGAGGTCCCCATCCATCCCGTGGACAACTCGCATCCCCTTATCGCTCGCGACCCTTCCAAGTGCGTGCTGTGCGGCCGCTGCGTGCGGGTCTGCCTGGAGGTCCAGGGCATCGGCGTGTTCGGCTACATCCACCGGGGGTTCTCTTCGGTCATTGCGCCGTCGTTCGGCGTTCCCTTCGGCGAAGATGCTTCCTGCATCTCCTGCGGCCAGTGCGTCTCCGCGTGTCCCGTGGGCGCCCTGACAGAGAAGCTCCCGGCGAAGAAGAACGTGCCCCTTCTGGAGCGTGTAGAGGAAGGGACCTGTACGCTGTGCTCGGTGGGATGCGCACTGGAGTACCGCTGGCACGGGAGCCTGTTCACGAGAGTGACGGAGCGCTACATGCCCCCCAACCATGGCAAGCTGTGCAGGAAGGGAAAGTTCGGGCATGAGTTCCTGAACGCGCCAGGGCCCGCCCCGGTCGACCTGAAGGCGGCCCGCGCCGCGGCGCAAAAGCTTCTTGCCGGCGCGAAGTCTCCCCTCATGCGCCTGTCCGGGCGTCTTTCAGGTGAGACGATCGATGCCTTCCTCGAAGCGGCGGCCCGCAAGGGCATCCCCGCTGTGGCTGCAGGTCTCGAGGACCTGGATCCGCGATGGGCAGATCTCGAGTCGGCGGGCGTGATGTCTGGCGGCAACGGTGCGGCGCCGATCCGCATCCTGGTGGGGGACATCGCCTCATCCAACAACGTCGCCTTCACGGAAGCGCTGAGGCAGCGCCGGCAGGGCCTGATCGACCTTTGGATCGCGTGCCACGACGACGAGGCAGCCCGGAGAGCGGCTTCCCGCGTGGAACCGGACCTGGCTGGCGCTCTGAGAGATGCGCTGGCGTCCGGCGTTCCCGTGGAGGTCATGGTGAGCCCCGAGAACGCGCCCTCTTCGGCGTTGGAAACGCTCCTTGCGGTGCGCTCCCGCGTCCGGGTCTTCCTCCTGTGGAGCTCTCGGAATGCGGGCTATATCTTCAAGCGCACGGCGACGCTCGGCAAGCGGGTGAGAAAGCCTGATCTGCTTCTGGATGTCGGAGCTGAAGGCTCCTCGAATGGGACGCCACGAATCTCCTGGGGAATGTCCGCGGGGAAAGAAGAGCTCTTCATACCCCTCGCCCGCGAGCTGTGGCTGCGCGGCCGCTCACACCCCACGGGGAGAGAGAGCGTTCAGGCGGGAGAGATAACCGACGGGGCCCTGCGGGACGCGGTGCTTATCGACTGAGCCCCAGGGTCGCCGGGGAACTCCCGTCTCAGCGTCTCGGTCACGAACTTCATCCAGTCTCTCCTGCGGCCCCTGTCCGGACCCCGCATGTCCCTGACAACGTAGCACTCTGCCTCCATCCCGCAGCGGCCGAGGATTGCGTCCTTCCAGAGTGACTCGAGGGCGCCCGGCCGCTCCCCTTCCTCGGCGTCAGAAGTGCAGAAAACAAGTCCCCTCTTGCCGATCAGAAGCGGCTTCCATTTCTTTTCTGCGCCGTCCTCTCCATCCAGCTCATACGCAACGCCCTGCCTGAAGACCCTGTCCACCCAGCCCTTGAGCATGGCCGGCGGCTGGCTCCACCAGTCGGGATGGAAAATCACCAGGCCGTCCGCCTGGGTGAGCTGCCGTGAGTGCTCCTGGACCAGGTCATCCAGGCTGTAGAGGCGGGATAGCTCGGAGGAATCAAGAACCGGATCGAACCCCTCCTGGTGGAGGTCGTGAAAAAGGACCTCGTGGCCAAGCGCGCCCAGGGTCTCCCGGGCGTCTGCCGCAAGTGCGTGGTTCAGGCTTCCAGGGCGCGGATGGCAGAGGATCTCGAGAATTCTCATCCCATTAAACTTGACTAAAACAGTCAGGTAAGTCAATTTATTAGCAGGAGAAACGCTGAAAACATGGTATCCCGGGACGCCGTCCTCATGGTGCTGAAGAACGTGGAAGACCCTGAAATCCAGATGAACATCGTGGATCTGGGTCTCGTGTACAGGGTCGACACGCGCGAAGATGCGATCGAGGTTGACTTCACCCTCACCTACCCCGGCTGTCCCGCGGAAGAGATGATCCGAAGGGACATTACGGAGACGCTCCGCGACGCGTTCGGCGTGGAGATCAAGGCGACGACCGTCTGGTCTCCCATGTGGGGCCCCGAGCGTATGAGCGAGGAAGCGCGCCTGGCCCTCGGGTACCCCATCTGAAGAATAAGAAGGGAAACAAATGGCAAAGCTGATTCAGGTAAGGAATCTTCAGGCATCGATAGCGGGGAAACCCATTCTCCAGGGGATAGACCTCGACATCAGAATGGGAGAGATCGTCGCTCTCATGGGGCCCAATGGGTCCGGAAAGAGCACGCTCGCGAACGTGCTCATGGGGCATCCCGCGTACACGGTGACCGGGGGCAGCGTCCTCCTGGACGGAGAGGACTTCCTGGCGCTGAAGCCGGATGAGCGCTCCCGCAGGGGCGTGTTCCTGGCTTTCCAGTACCCCGTGGAGATCCCCGGCGTGACAGTGGGGAAGTTCCTCAAGCGGGCGGCGGAGCTCAGGGCGGACGGCAAGGGGATGGACGTCACCGCGTTCATCAAGCGCCTCCGCGAGGCCATGGATTTCATGGAGATCGACCAGGCCTTCATCAACCGCTACCTGAACCAGGGCTTTTCCGGCGGAGAAAAGAAACGCATGGAAGTCCTCCAGATGCTCATGCTGGAGCCTTCCTTCGCCCTCCTGGACGAGACCGACTCCGGCCTGGACATCGACGCGCTGAAGGTCGTTGCCCGCGGCGTGAACAAGCTGCGGGGAGAAGGCTTCGGCGCTCTCATCATCACCCATTACCAGCGCATCCTCACTCATATCGTGCCCGACTACGTGCACATCATGTACAAGGGGCGAATCGCGACATCGGGAGGAAAGGACCTTGTGGAGACCCTGGAGAACAGGGGATACGACTGGGTCCGCACGCAGTACGGCATAGAGGAGGACGTTCATGAAGTCGCAAGAGCCGGCAACCGTTGACATCGGCGAGTACCAGCACGGATTTTCTTTCCCCGACGAATCCGTCTTCAAGACGCGCAAGGGCCTGGACGAAGAGATCGTCAACGCCATATCGCATCGCAAGGGGGAGCCGGAGTGGATGCGGCAGTTCCGGCTTCGCTCCCTGCGGGCATTCAAGAAGAAGAGCATGCCGAACTGGGGAGCGGACCTCTCGGACCTGGACTTCGACAACCTCTACTACTATGCGCGGCCCCAGGACCAGCAGTCGAAGAGCTGGGACGACGTACCTGCGAACATCAAGGAGACCTTCGAGCGCATCGGGATCCCCGAGGCGGAAAGGAAGTTCCTTGCGGGAGTCGGGGCGCAGTACGACTCCGAGATGGTGTACCACAGCATCAAGGAGGACCTCAAACGGCAGGGGGTCATCTTCACGGACCCCGAGACGGCGGTGCGCGAGAACCCGGACCTCGTGAAGCAGTACTTCGGCACGGTCATCCCCTATCTCGACAACAAGTTCGCGGCGCTGAACAGCGCGGTCTGGTCGGGCGGGAGCTTCGTCTACGTGCCCAAGGGCGTGAAGGTGGAGGTTCCGCTGCAGGCGTATTTCCGCATCAACGCCCGCAGCTTCGGCCAGTTCGAGCGCACTCTCATCATCGCGGACGAGGGGAGCTTCGTGCATTACATCGAAGGCTGCACGGCGCCCATTTACGCCACCGAGTCCCTGCACAGCGCCGTCGTGGAGATCATTGCGCTGCCGGGCTCCCGCGTGCGCTACACCACAATCCAGAACTGGTCCAACGACGTGTACAACCTGGTGACCAAGAGGGCCATGGCATACAAGGACGCCACCGTGGAATGGGTGGACGGCAACATCGGGTCCAAGCGGACCATGAAATATCCCTCCATCTACCTCATGGGCGAAGGCGCGCACGGAGAGGTCCTCTCCATTGCCTTCGCCGGCAAGGGCCAGGAGCAGGACACCGGGGGCAAGGCGGTCCACGCCGCCAGCCACACCTCCTCCATCATCACGGCGAAGTCCATCAGCAAGGGCGGCGGCGTGGCAAGCTACCGCGGGCTGCTCAAGGTGAACGAGGGGCTGCACGACGTGCGGTCCCGCGTTGTGTGCGACGCGCTGATCCTGGATGAGCGATCCCGCAGCAACACCTACCCGTACATGGAGATCAACTCCGACCACGTATCGATCGAGCACGAAGCGCGGGTCAGCAAGATCAGCGAGGAGCAGCTCTTCTACCTCCAGAGCCGCGGAATGAGCGAGCAGGAAGCATCCATGATGATCGTCAACGGGTTCCTGGATCCGCTGGTCAAGCAGCTTCCCATGGAGTACGCGGTGGAGCTGAACCGGCTCATCGAGCTCGAGATGGAAGGTACGGTGGGATGATGGCAGACCGACGCGAGCCTGGCTGGATGCAGGAGCTGCGGGCAAAGGCGCAGGAGCGTTTCGACGCCATGAGCTGGCCCACCACCTCGGACGAGGAATGGCGGCGCACGGACGTGAGCGGGATCGATGCTCTGTCCTACGTCCCCATCCCGAGGGCGGTCGGCAGCGCAAAGCCGGGCGGGGGCCCGCGGGCGGGATTTGCGGGAACGCTTCGATTCGACGCCGCGCAGGTGGTCGAATCCTCGATAGCGAGCAATGGCAGAAGAGCGGGGTTCGTTTTGTTTCCCTGGACACGGCGCTGGAAGAGCTCGAAAAGCCCCTGAGCGATTTCTTCGATGAGGGGGTGGATGCGGCGGACAACAGGTTTGCCGTGTGGCACTACGCATCCTGGAGCCACGGCGCGCTTCTCCTTGTGCCGGCGGGCCTGGAGGTAGCCGAGCCGTTCATCATCGACTTCACCGAGAGGGGCACGGGAGCGCTCAGCTCCCCCCATGTCACCGTCGTGCTCGGAGAGGGAGCGCGCGCCTCCGTCATCCAGCGCCTTCGAGGGGATCCCGATGGGAAGGAAGAGCGGCTCCTGTGCAACGCCGGGCTGGACCTTGTCCTCTCGGACGCCTCGGCCCTTACCTACTACGAGGCGCAGGACCTGGGACCGCAGTCGCTGTACTTCCGCCACGCCCGCACGCGCAGCGGGAGGGACACCTCGCTTCGGCATTACGATGCGGCGCTGGGCGCCAGGCTGGTGAAGACGCGGATAGAGTGCGGGCTTGTCGGGAAAGGAAGCGAGGCGTACCTGAACGGGGTCTACTTCTGCCGGGATGGCCAGCACATGGACATCCGCACCGTGCAGCGCCATCACTCTCCCTCGGCGACGAGCAGGGCGTACTACAAGGGTGCCGTGGCGGGCGGGGGCCGCACCGTGTTCCAGGGCCTGATCGAGGTAGACACGGGCGCATCGGGAACAGACGCTTACCTCACCAACCGCAACCTGATCCTCGGAGACGGCGCGCGCTCGGACTCGATCCCGACCCTGCGGATCGGCAACAACGACGTGCGTTGCAGCCACGGTTCCACCACGGGCCGCCTCAGCGAGGAAGAGTTGTTCTACCTGGAGAGCAGGGGCCTGTCACGGAACGAGGCGCGGGAGATGCTCGTGACGGGGTACTTCGAGGACTTGCTGGACAGCGCTCCCGATGTCTACCGGGAGGACACCATGGAGCGGATCCGTACCCGGCTGGCAAACGCGGCATGAGCGCGGCGGTGCAGACCTGGGTCAGGGTCGCCGCGGAAAATGAGCTGGTGACCAGCATGTGTGTGCTCGTGGAGGGAAAGGCAGTTGCGCTTTTTCGCACGGAGGAAGGGGTGTTTGCCCTTGATGATGTGTGCTCCCATGAGTATTCCCGCCTGTCGGAGGGAGAGATATGGGAAGGGGAGGTATATTGCCCCAAGCATGGGTCCCGCTTCGCCCTGGCGACGGGAGCGGTGACGGGGCTTCCTGCAACGCAGCCGGTCCGCTCATGGCCGGTCAAGATTGAAGACGGGGGAATCTGGATAGCATGGCAGTCGCAAAAGTAGCCCACATGGGGGCGCGTACGGTGGAGGATGTGCGGGAGGATTTCCCCATCCTCGACCGGACAGTGCACGGCAGGCCCCTTGCCTACCTGGACAACGCGGCCACCTCGCAGAAGCCTCGCGCCGTGCTGGACGCAATCCGCGTCTACTATGAGCGCGGGAACGCCAACGTCCATCGCGCGCTCCATGCCCTGGGAGAGGAAGCAACGGCCGCTTTCGAGCAGAACAGGGGAAAGGTCCAGCGCTTTCTGAATGCGAGCTCGAAGAGAGAGATCGTCTTCACGCGGGGAACCACGGAGGCGATCAACCTGGTGGCGAGCGCGTGGGGGGACAGGTTCCTGAAAAAGGGGGACGTGGTCCTCGTCACCGACATGGAGCACCACTCCAACCTGGTGCCGTGGCAGCTCGCCTGTGCCCGCAAGGGGTGCACCCTTGCCTTCATCCCCCTGATGCCGGACGGTCAGCTCGACCTTGCCGCGGCCGAGCGTGAATGGACTGACCGGGTGCGGATTGTTGCGCTGACGCACGTGTCCAACGTGCTGGGCACCGTGAACGACGTGAAGGCCATAACGGCGATGGCTCACGCCCGGGGCGCGGTCGTGCTGGTGGACGGAGCGCAGTCCGTGCCCCACTTCCGGGTGGACGTGGCCGACATCGGCTGCGACTTCCTGGCCTTCTCGGGCCACAAGATGTGCGGACCGATGGGGATCGGCGTCCTGTACGGCAGGGAGCAACTGCTGGAGCAGATGCCGCCCTGGATGGGCGGCGGAGAGATGATCAGCGCGGTCTGGCGGGAGAAGTCCACCTGGAACGAGCTGCCGTACAAGTTCGAAGCCGGCACCCCGAACGTCGAGGGGGCAATCGGCCTGGGCGCCGCCATCGACTACCTCCACGGGCTGGAGTTTCCCGCCATCGAGGCCTGGGAGGCAGAGCTCACGCGATACGCCCTGGGACGCCTGGCAGAAATCCCGGCGCTGACGCTCTACGGCGCTGCCCCGCGGCGGGGAGCGGTCATTTCCTTCAACCTTGGCGCCATCCACGCCCACGACATTGCCCAGTACCTGGACAAGGAGGGAATCGCGGTCCGCGCGGGGCACCACTGCGCACAGCCCCTGATGCGGCTGCTGGACGTTCCGGGAACGGCCCGCGCGAGCTTCTCCTTCTACAACACGTTTTCCGAGATCGACCGGCTGCACGACGCCCTGCTGGGGGCGGCGGAGTTCTACGCGTGAACGCCTTCGATGACCTGTACCAGGAAATCGTCCTGGACCACTACCGCTCCCCGCGGAACAAGGCGCGGCTGGACGACGTCCCTGAGTCAATGGTCCACGAGAACCCGTCCTGCGGAGACTCCATCAAGCTGGAAGTCGTCGTGGACGAGGACGGGAAGCTCCAGGGCGTGCGCTTCGACGGGCGGGGGTGCGCAATCAGCACCGCCTCCGCGTCTCTCATGACGGAGAAGCTCAAGGGCCTCTCCGTTGTCGAAGCCCGCGCCTACGCGGAACAGTTCATCCGGTCGCTGCGGGGGGATGCTCCCGTGGAGGCGCTGGACGACATGGGTGACCTGGCGGCCTTCAAGGGAGTTGCGCAATTCCCGGTTCGCGTGAAATGCGCCACCCTCGCGTGGCATGCGCTCCTCCTCAGCCTGCCGAAGGCAGGCGCGCCAAAGGCGGCCGAGGCCGCCCCCGGCGCCCTGCGAGGTTTGGACGGCCGATAGGCCGCCCGTGCTGCATCGGCAGCCGAGGCCTTCGCAACCGTAGTTTTCCTCGCCACCGGGACCGGATTTCCCTATCTTATGTCCATGTTTGAATGCTTCGATCCTCGCGAGGGCAAGATGCTCTCGCTCCTGGACGAGTCAGGCACCCTGCATGCTCCTCCAGAGGGCTTCCCCCTGCTCAGCGGGGAGCAGGCCCTCACGGCGTACCGCGCCATGATCCTGGCCCGCGCGGCCGACGAGTGGGCCCTCAGCCTCAACAGGCAGGGCCGGATGCCGACCTACGCTCTGAACGAGGGGCAGGAGGCCAACTCGGTGGGAGCGCTCATGGCCCTGCAACCCGACGACTGGTTCGTCCCGGCATTCCGCGAGCTGGGCGGCATGCTGATGCGCGGCCTCACGCTCGCCCAGTACTATCTGTACTGGTACGGCAACGAGGAAGGAAGCAGGCTGGCCCCGGAGACCTTCCACATGATGCCGATCGCGGTGCCCGTGGGAAGCCAGATGGTGCACGCCGTTGGAATTGCCTGGGCGGAAGGTATCGCGGCACAAGCCGCGTCGTGGCCACCTTCATGGGAGAAGGGGCGACATCCGAGGGAGATTTCCACGAAGCATGCAACCTCGCCGGAGTATGGAAAGCGGGGGTCATTTTCTACGTGCAGAACAACCATTGGGCCATCTCGCTTCCGTGGGAGAAGCAGAGCGCTTCACCCACGGTTGCTGAGAAGGCCTTTGCATACGGCTTCGAGGGCGTGCGCATTGACGGCAATGACATCTTTGCCGTGTACGCGGCCGTGAAGATGGCCGCGGAGAAAGCGCGCCGCGGAGAGGGACCGACGCTTATCGAGGGGCTGACGTACCGTCTCGGAGCGCACACCACCTCGGATGACCCGACCAAGTACAGGAAGGAAGAGGACGTGAATCGCTGGAAGCAGCGGGACCCGGTCATTCGACTCGAACGCTTCCTCCTGGACCGGGAGATCCTGACGGCGGAGGACATGCGCGCCATCCGGGAGGAGTGCGTGAGGTGGGCTCGAGAGAGCTTCGAGGAGGTCGAGCGCCAGGAGGATCCGACGCTGGAGGACGCTTTCCGCTATCTCTTCCGCGACATGCCGCCCATCCTCCAGGAGCAGATGGCCCGGAGGAAAGGGTGAGAGTCCTGACGCTCCTGGAGGCGGTCACCGACGGGCTTCGCGCGGAGATGTCAGCGGACCAGTCGGTGGTGGTCTTCGGCCAGGATGTCGGGGTGGAGGGCGGCGTCTTTCGAGCCACGGCCGGTCTTCAGCGGGATTTCGGCGAGTCACGGTGTTTCGACACGCCGCTGGTTGAATCCGGGATTGTCGGGGCAGCAATCGGGATGGCCGTCGCGGGGCTTCGCCCTGTGGTGGAGATCCAGTTCTCGGGCTTCGCCCTCTCTGCCTTCAACCAGATCGTCAACCACGCGGCGCGCATACGCAACAGGACGAGGGGGGCCCTGAGCGCTCCCATGGTCATCCGCACGCCGTATGGCGGCGGCATCCGGGCGCCGGAGCACCACTCGGAAAGCATGGAAGCCCTTTTTGCTCACACTCCCGGGCTCAAAGTGGTGGTGCCCTCCACGCCGCATGATGCAAAGGGCCTGCTGATCTCAGCCATCCGGGACCCTGATCCCGTGATCTTCCTCGAGCCCGCGCGCGCGTACCGCGCGGTGCGCCAGCAGGTCCCCGAGCAGGCGTACGCCGTTCCGATCGGGAAGGCGAAGATCGAGGAGACGGGAACCGAGCTGACCCTCGTGTCCTACGGCGCGCAGATGATGGAAGCGCGCCAGGCGCGCGCGGTGCTCGCCGCTTCCGGCCGCTCCGTGGAGCTCATCGACCTTCGCACCATCTACCCCTTCGATGCAAAGACCGTCGTGGAGTCGGTCCGAAAAACCGGGCGGCTGCTCGTGGTGCATGAAGGACCGCAGAGCTTCGGCGTCGCCTCGGAGCTGATCGCGACGGTCATGGACAAGGCCTTCGACGTGCTGCAAGCCCCGCCGGCGCGCTGACGGGCCCTGACGTCATCGTCCCGCTCCCCCGGGGAGAGCGACACTACCTCATTTCCGCGGAGCAGGTGATCGCGGAAGCAAGAAAGGTGCTCAGCTATGAGCCATGATGCGACGATGCACGAGTTCAGGTTCCCCGATATCGGCGAGGGCCTCACCGAAGGAAGGATTGTCGAAGTCCGGGTGGCATGCGGTCAGCACGTGCGCCAGGGAGACGCCCTGGCGGTCGTTGAGACGGACAAGGTCGTCACCGAGATCCCGTCACCGTTCGATGGAGAGATCGTCGAGCTTCCCGTCAGCCCCGGCGCGGTGGTCCACGTGGGTGAGATCGTCGCGCTGATCAGGACAAGGGCCGCGGCGACGGCCCAGTCGGGAGATCACTCGGCTTCCGTCGTGGGCAAGCTGGACTCCGCCGCGGGAGGCCTGCTCCCGCCGAGCACGGAAGGCTTGGTGCCGCCCATCGCGCCCGCGACCCAGGGGAACGGCAGCGCCGCGCCGGCTTTGCAGACGGCGGTCCCCCTCTCAGGGTCGCCGGTAGCCCCTACGTCGCCTGCGGTCCCCCTCGCGCTCCGCGCCACCCCGCTTGCCCGCAAGATTGCGTCGGATTCCGGGATCGACCTCTCCCTGGTCACGGGAACCGGCCCGGGCGGAAGGATACTCAAGCGGGACCTCCCGGCTCACCAGGGGAGCGGACCGCTTCGCGTGAAGCTTTCCACGCTCAGGACCGCGATAGCCGTGGCCATGGAAAGAAGCCAGGCCATCCCGGCGGCGGCGGTCCACGACTGGACCGTGGTGGACGAGCTTCTGAAGCTGCGCAAAGCGATGAACGAAGGATTGAGAGAAAAGCTCGGGCTCCTTGCGTTTTTCATCAAGGCGGCCGCAATGGCGCTTCGCAAGTTCCCTCTCCTGAGCTCCATCTACTTCCCTGAGAAGCGGGAATACGAGACGCACGAGAGCCCCAACATCGGGGTAGCCGTGGACACGGATGAGGGGCTTGTCGTGCCGGTCATCCGCAACTCCGACGGCCTTGGCCTCGACGGGATCCAGGCCGAGCTCACCCGGCTCACCGCCCGGGCGAGATCCCGCCAGCTCTCCCTGGAGGAAATCCGGGGCGGCACGTTCACAATCTCGAACTTCGGCTCATTCTCCGGGGTGTTCGGAAATCCCATGATCCTTCCACCGCAGGTGGCAATCCTCGGAGTGGGACGGATCCACGAGATGGCAGTGGTCAAGAATGGAGCAGTCTCGCCGGCTTCCGTGCTTCCCCTGTCCCTCGTGGTGGACCACCGCCTCATCGACGGGGTCTACGCCTGCAAGTTCCTCGCCAGGTTCATGGAGCTGATTTCGCAGCCGGCGCTGTTTGCAACCGCGTAAGGCCTGCTGCTGGTTGCCGGCCGGCAAGCAGGGCGTGGCGCCGGCAAGCAGAGCGTGGCCGGCAAGCAGGGCGTGGCCGGCAAACAGAGCGTGCCCGGGCAAGCAGGGCGCGCCGGTCTTCGCCTGATTCGTGTTTGTACTCCTGAAAGCCTTTGCCTATACCTGAGCAAAATACTAATATTTACATGTCCAAATTACACACAGGAGGTAGATGATGCCATTCACTCTTCCCGACCTTCCTTATCCCTTTGACGCGCTGGAGCCCCACATCGATGCAAAGACGATGGAGATCCACCACGACAAGCATCACGGCACATACGTCGCGCGACTGAACACCGCGCTGGAGAAGGCGCCCGGTTTCCAGAACAAGCCCATCGATGAGATTCTGCAATCCCTGGACAAGATCCCCAAAGAGGTGCAGACAGCGGTTCGAAACCATGGCGGCGGTCATTACAACCACACGATGCTCTGGAAGATGATCGGCCCTCGCGCGGGCGGCAAACCATCCGGAGACCTTGCGAAGGCGATCGACAGGAAGTTCGGGAGCTTCGACACCTTCAAGGAGCAGTTCACCACCGCTGCGTCGAACCTCTTCGGAAGCGGATGGGCATGGCTCGCGGTGGACCCCTCCGGCGATTTGTCCGTCATCACCACGCCGAACCAGGACAATCCGATCTCCCAGGGACTGAAGCCGATCTTCGGCATCGACGTCTGGGAGCACGCGTACTACCTGAAGTACCAGAACAAGCGTCCCGACTACATCGCGGCGTACTGGAACGTGGTCGCCTGGCCGAACGTCGAGGAAAACTTCAAGAAGGCGCGCTGAATGTCGACGCGGAGGATTGCCGTCACCGGCGGGAGCGGGAAAGCGGGGCGGGCCATCGTCAGGGACCTTCTGGATCACGGCTACGAAGTCCTGAACGTGGACCTTGTCCCGCCCGCGGAGCGGCTGTGCACTTTCCTCACGGCAGACCTGTGCAGGCTCGGAGAGGTGTTCGAGAGCCTCCACGGCTGCAGCGCGGTGGTTCACATGGCGGCAATACCGGCCCCGGGGCTCATGACGGAAGAGGCGACGTTCAGGACAAACGCGGAGTCAACGTTCAACGTCTTCGCCGCAGCAACGGCCCTGCGGATGGAGAGGGTCGTCTGGGCATCAAGCGAGACGACCCTCGGGCTGCCCTTCGAGCGTGAGAAGCCCGCCTTCGCCCCCATCGACGAGAGCCATCCCCTGTATCCCGAGTCCAGCTACGCGCTCTCGAAGGTGCTTGGAGAAGAGATGGCCCGGCAATACAGCCGGTGGACAGGAATACCTTTTGTCGGCCTGCGGTTCTCGAACATCATGGAGCCGGGTGACTACAAGGCTTTCCCCTCCTACTGGAAGGACGCCCGGCTTCGGAAGTGGAACCTCTGGGGATACGTGGATGCCCGCGACGTTGCGCAAAGCTGCAGGCTTGCCCTTGAAGAGCCGGCCGATGGCGCCCAGGCATTCATCATCGCCGCCGCGGATACGGTGATGAACCGCTCCAGCAGGGACCTCATGCAGGAAGTCTACCCGTCGGTCTCTCTCAGGGGGAATGTGGGGGAGTTCGAAACCCTTCTGTCCATCCGGAAGGCCCGCTCAGCGCTCGGCTATGCGCCGCGCTGGTCATGGCGGGACCACGTCAGCTAGACGACTTTGACGATCTTGCCGCCGCGGAGGCAGCGTGTGCACACCTTCAGAGTGGTCTTTGTCATTCCGACCATTGTCTGGACTTTGTGAATGTTGGGCTTCCACGTGCGGCGCGTCCTATTCTTGGCGTGGCTCACCTTGTTGCCCGTTACAGTTCCCTTGCCGCATATGTCACACCTGCGCGCCATAATTTCCTCACATTGCTCCGTTTGAGTGCTTGACGCAGAAACATACTGGAAAAGCGCGGTTGTGTAAAGGGCTCAGCGAACGGGCGAAGGAGCCTGCGGCGGGAGGACCACCCTGTCCAGAGCCGCCTCCGCGCCCTCAAGCTGCAGCCCGCGCCGGCGGGCTTCGGCCAGGTCCAACTTCCCCGTCAGCAGGCCGAGAACCTGCGACCCCGTGCCGGTGACCACGGCATCCGGATTCCGGGCATGGCCAGGAGTGACGCGAACGGCCCCCTCAACGGTCTGGAGAATCATCGGCTCGTCCCCCGTGCGCAGCTCGATGGTGATGGGAGGCTGCTCCGGCCTCGTGTCCTTCAAATGCGCCTCCAGGGGAAGCTTCAACCAGTGACTTCGAAACGAATCATCGCCGATGGGCCGGGTCACAAGGGGCCTTCCCCATTTGCCCAGGGAATCAAGAACCGGCTTGAGCTCCTTGCCCCGCTCTGTCAGATGAAAGAGGGTGGTGGCAACGGGCGGCGGAGCAGCCTCCCGATAGATGATGCCTGCCTTCTCCATTCCCCGAAGTCGCTCGGCCAGGAGGTTGGTTGGAATTCCGGGCAGCCCGTTCTGGATGTCGGTATAGCGGCAGGAGCCGCGGATCAGGAGCTCGCGGACAATGAGGAGGGTCCAACGCTCTCCCAGGACATCCAGGGACTGCGCGATTGCGCAATATTCACCATAAGAACGCATGATTTTCATAATACGCATGGAGCTTGACTATTTCAAGTCTTAGCTTCAGTTTATGATGGAGAGGAGACACGTCGTGGCAGAAAAAAAACGAATCGCATCCGCCAGCGGCAGGGCCCGCGCCGTCGCAGACCTTGCGGAAGGCCGCATCCTGGCAAGCGTGGAGGTCGCGGCTGCTCCGGAAGTGGCTTTTCGCGCGCTGGCCTCGAAAGAGATCACCAGTTGGTGGGTCAGGCCGGGCGTTTTTGACACGAGGGAGTGGACGGGGGAAGTGGAAGCGGGCGGCGCATGGCAGGCTTCAGGCATGGCCAAGGGCAAGCCCTACACCCTGGAGGGACAGTTCCTCGAGGTGGATCCGCCGCGAAAGCTGGTGCACACGTGGCACACGGTGGGCACCCCGGGCGCCCATACCACGGTGACCTGCCTCCTGGAGCGGCTCAACGAGGGCACGCGAATCACGCTGCGGCATACCGGCTTCGCTTCCCGCGAGGCGTGCATCAACACGTGCATCGGATGGGAGACGAGCTTCGAAAAGCTGGTGGAGATCCTTTCGTAGCAGGCTGTCGGCCTGCGGACCCGCTGTCAGCTCAGCATCACCTGACCGCCGGTGACCGGCAGGGCCTGCCCTGTCTCATACTCCTGCTCCACGAGGTACAGGATGGCCCGCATGACGTCTTCCACCCGGCAGCCCCGGCCCATGGGGACCCGGGTCTCGTACGACCTGCGGACCTCCTCCACGGTTTTCGCCCCGGGGACCTTCCCCGCCTTCAGATACTGGACGAAAAGGCCTGTCTTCGGATCCGACCAGAGCGGCCCCTCGAAGAAGTTCCCCGGGCAGATGGCATTCACCTTGATCCCGTGTTCCACCAGCTCCAGCGCAAAGGACTGGGTGAGGCCAATGCCCCCGAACTTGCTGCCGGCATAGGCGAAGTTCTTGTTGCTCCCCTCCAGCCCGGACTTGGAGTTGATCTCAATGATGTCCGTGGAGCGGCCGGATGCGAACCTGCGCTGCAGCTTCATGAGGGGGACGAGGTGTTTCACGCTGAGGAAGTACCCGGTGTAATTGACCCGGGTGACGAAATCAAACGACTCGGGCGTCATCTCCTCCAGGGAACCGGCCTTGAGCACTCCGGCGTTGCTCACCAGGAGGTCCAGCCCGCCGAACCCCGTGGCACATTCACGGGCAAGGTCCTGCAGCGAGGCGGGGTCCGTGACGTCCGCCCGCAAGAACAGGGCGCGGTTGGCCGCGCCGGATGCCGCCGCCAGGGCGTTCAGCTCCTCCGCACAGGCCCGGCCCGCCGGCTCGTTGAGGTCCGCAACAACGACGTTCGCCCCCTCCCGAAAGAGTCCCTCCGCGATCCCTTTCCCGAATCCCTGGGCAGCGCCGGTGACGAGGGCAATCCTGCCGTCCACCCGCCGCCGTGCGGAGCCGCTCTTCGCGACTTTCCGCCGGTAGTTCTCCACTTCCCACGTGTCAATGAACTCTATGTCCCGGGCAGACAGGAACTTCGGGCCGCCGAAGCTCTCTGAGAGCCAGCTCACCTTCATGAGGTCCTCGAAGACATCGAGGCAGGTCTCCACCGAACGCTTGGTGTCTTCCACCGCGACCAGTCCGAGCCCTCCGATCATGAGCATCTTGGGCGGGTAGCCCCAGCGCTTTCGAAACTCTTCCAGCTTTGCCGGGAAGGCTGAGAGGGCCTCTTCCGGATCCTTCGTGAAATCCACGAACAGGGGGGCGGACTTGCAATACACGATATCGTCCGGCATGAAGGGAAGGGAGATCTTTTCCCTGTTCTCGGGACGCAGGAAGTGCTCAACGAGAGTGGAGTTGCGGACCGCGGCAACCTTGGCCGTCTCCCCCGCGGAAAGGAGCATCCGCAGGGCAGGCACAATCCGGGTCACCGCGGCCGGGACCGGGAGCGCCTGGATGGAAAGCGGCTTTCGATGCTTCCCCCGGATCTTCGACAGCACGTCATCCGTGAGGGCGCGGATCTCCGCCGTGGTATCAGCGGCAACCACGAGGCCGTGGTTTCGCATCAGCACGATGTGCGGCTGCCCGCCGCGGCTCTTCCTGTACCGGCCAAGCTCATCGAACATGAGCTTTGCGAGCCGGTAGCCGGGATCCGTGTAGGGCACGAGGAGCGCGGAATCACCGAAAAGGGACTGGACTTCCTTTTCCGCGTCCTTTGCGCACAGCAGGCCGTTGACCTCGCAGGCATGGGTGTGGACCACGTAGCGCCATTCCAGCATCTCGTGGAGCGAGCTTTCCACGGAGGGGCGCCCGCCCTTCTCCGGCTCGGTCCTGCTGGCCATCAGCTCATTCTTGATCTGATCTTCGCGCTGGAAGGGATCATCGCTGTAGGTGCGGGAGAGGATCTGGCGCACCGAGGCGCGTGACAGCTCCACGAACCCCTCCGCGGTGATGTCACGGAGACCCACTCCGCTCGCCTTGATGGCAATCCGCGCGTCGTCCTTGACGGAGGTGTTGCCTCCGCCCGCGATCGTGAAATCGTTCCCTCTCCCGTAGAAGCGGGATATCTCGATGAGCTCGTTCAGGTCCATGTGTGCTCCCTAGCGGCGTTGCGCGAGGACTGTCCTCTCGTATTCGTCGACTTTTTCCATCCATGAGAGACCCGCCGGGACTCCCTGTGCCCGGCAGAACTGGTCCCAGACCGCCCCGTAGGGCAGGTCCTTGACCTCTTCCATCATGGCCAGCCGGGCCGTGTTGTTCCCCGAGGCCTCCTCCTTCTTCAGCAGCTCCGATGGCTCCAGGAACGCCAGGAGGATTGCCTTCAGGGTCGCCCGCGAGCCGATGACCCACGCGGCAACCCGGTTGATGCTCGCGTCAAAGTAGTCCAGCGCGACATGCACCCTTCCCCAGGCGTCGGCCCGCGCCACTTCCTGCGCCACGGCCTTCACCTCGTCTCCCAGGATCACCACGTGGTCGCTGTCCCACCGGACCCCGCGGCTCACGTGCAGGAGCACCTCGGGAACGAAAAGCAGGATTGCGGAGACCTTGTCAGCCACGGACTCCGTGGGATGGTAATGCCCCATATCCACGGTGAGCATGATGTTGTTCTTCGCCGCGTAGCCCAGGTAGAACTCGTGCGAGCCCACCACGTAACTCTCCGACCCGATGCCGAACAGCTTCCCCTCCAGGGCATCCTTCATGCAGCGCGGGTCGTGTTTCTCCGCGAAGATCCTGTCCAGGGACTCCTTGAGAAAGGCGCGCGGCGCAAGTCTGTCAGCCGGCAGGTCTTTGGATCCGTCCTGGATCCACAGGTCCACCATGCATGCCGTGCCCAGCTCCCGGCCCATGACCTCGGCGATGTCACGGCACCGCAAGGTGTGGGCCACCCAGAAGTCCCGTACCTTCCTGTCCCGCGAGGAAAGGGTGAAACCGGATTCCGCCATGGGATGGCTGAAATACGTCTCGTTCATGTCCAGACCGATGCCCAGCTTCTTTGCCCAGGAGATCCAGGGGCTGAAGAGCTCCGGTGTCAGTGCGTCACGGTCAACCCTGCGGCCGCCGTATTCGGCGTATATGGAATGGAGGTTTGCGCGATGGCGCCCGGGGATCAGTGAGAATGCCATCTCGTAATCGGCGCGCAGCTCAGCCGGCGTGCGCGCCTTGCCGGGATAGTTTCCCGTGGCCTGGATGCCCCCTCCGTACAGCCCGCCCCCCTCGAACCCTCCCACATCGTCGCCCTGCCAGCAATGGAGGGACAGGGGAATATCCGCAAGGGCCGCGAGCGCCTTGTCAGTATCGATTCCCCAGAGGGCATACGTCTTCTTCGCCGTCTCGTAATTACGGCCGATCGCTTCCTCGGTGAGCTTCTGCATGCCGAAAGCATAGGGCGCGGAGAATCAGTTGGTCAATGCGGCGATTGCGGCCCCCAGAAGGGGCGCGTCCCTGCCGGCAGTGATCTCCCAGGCGCGCTGGCGTTCCCCGGTCAGGAGCCTGCCCAGGTGCGACTGCACGCGCTTGTCGAAGGATGCAAGCTCCCAATAGGTGGTTCCGTCAACCGTAACGCACACCGGGACCTCCGGGTCCCTGCCTTTGCCGGTCTTGAGGATCACCGCGGAAATGGTGATTGCCACCAGGACGGAGGCGCGCTCCACGAGGGCATCCAGGAGGCTCACCATGTCCCGCCTGTCATCGGCGGGAAGACCAACGCTGACAGCGCCCAGCGGATTGTCCGCGCTGTCGGGGTGAAGGAGGAAGTTGTTGAAGTCCCTGGTGGAGAGCTCGTTGACAGAACCGAGCGCTCGGACCGCACCGGGGGAAAAACAGCCCGCGGCGGCCGCCTGCTGCATGGCAATCAGCCCCAGGTGACCAAGATATGCGCCGGAAATCATCTTCTCATGCCGGTACCTGGACGGCGTTGCGGTTGTGGCGTCGTACATGTCATCGATGGCTCCGGAGGGTGAGAGGGCGAATGATCCGGACTCCGTGTTCACGACCTGGGACCCGGATTGATCCAGCCCCGCCAGCTTGCGGATGTTCCGGTTTCCCTCGACATACGAAGCGTTGAAACCGGTCCCGCAGACGATCCCGATGAAGTCATCGAAGCTGTGGCCGGGGATGGCGTTCCTGCCGGCAAGGAGCGTTGCCGCGGTGTCGTTGAGGAGCACGACCTTCGGAGGACGACGCGCTCCCGCCCGTTCCAGCGCCTGGGAAAGGTTCTTCCCGATGAGCTGGCCGTCCACGCCGCGCGCCTTCACCTCCTTGGTGAAATTGATCAGCTTCCCGTCCTTGTCCGGCAGCATCTCCGCGGGATAGGAGAAGCAGAACCCGATCCTGTCCGAACGGCCGGGAAGGGGCATCACGTACTCCGCGAGCGTCCGAAAGAACTCCTCCTTGCCTATCTCTTCATCGATCCCCGGCATGCGGTGACGGGCAAGGTCCTCCACCACGGCCTTTCCTGACTGGTCGAATGTCACAGCCGCGACCCGCAGGTTCGTACCGCCGGCGTCCAGCGCAATCACCGGCTGGCCGCGAGGCACCTCCTGCGCGGTCTCGATGTACGTGGGGATCATCACCAGGGAAGACGGCTCCCCGTTCAGGCCCCGGGTCATCTCCGCCAGGAAATCATCACAGCACTTTCCCGCGTCGATTGCCGCGAAGTGCATGCGTCTGGCTGAAAGGAACTCCTCGATGGACAGGCGCTCGGGGGGCATGGGGCAGAGCCTACCCGGCCGCTGCCTTCCTGTCCAGAGAGCCTGCGGTCCCCGCGAACGCCGCGGCCTCCGCAAGATAGCCCACCGCCTCCTGCAGCCGGCCAGTCTCTTCGTAGCCGTAGGAAAAGCGAAGCTGGCGCATTCCGGCTTCCACCATGGCGCCCTTCGGGTGCACGCAGAACTCGCCGGGGATGTAGGCGACCCTCGGGAGCCTGCCCTCCGTCGGGCCATCAACGCTCTCGTTTCCCGTGGTCCGCGCAAGACAGCGGAAGAACGGGGACCCCTCGCCCGTGCAGATCCCGCGAAGGGTCAGATAATAGTAGAAGCTCGCCTGCCCCCCCCGACATTCCTCCAGGGAGGCTCCGAGGGCGGAGTCGAGCCATCCCTTCACGGCGAGGGCTTTCTGGCGATACCCGCGGTTGACCCTTTCGAGCTGCCTGTCGATGACGTGATCCAGGAGCCAGCTCGCGATCTCCTGGTTGATGAGCGGCGCGCTGAAGCCCGCGTCGCTGGTGCGCTGGATCATGGCCTGGAGGAAAGGGCCGTCGGGGCCAATCATGTAGCCGATCCGCAGCCCGGGGCGATGATCTTCGAAAGCGTCCCGACCTCCAGCACCACTCCCAGGTCGTCATCCAGAAAGCCGGAGCGCGGCTTTTCCACGGCGGGGTCGTGGATGAGGTCTTCATACGCCTTGTCCAGGACGAGCGGGACGATGCGCCCCAGCTTCCGGGAAAGGTCCATGGCCAGGCGCACCAGCCCGGTGCGCTCGCGATTGGCAATGATGGTTGCGCTGGGGTTGTTCACCGTGACGACGTACAGGAAGCTCAGGTCCGAGACTGACGAGCCCAACGCATCGATCCGTGAGGCGACATCCTCCGCGTGAAGGCCGTCCCCGCGCTCGGGGACGGTGACCACCGTGAAGCCGGCGCGCTCCAGGAAGTCGGTGTAGATGTAGTACATGGGATCAGAGGTGACGACGATGCCCGGGCGCAGCACATGGGCCATGCCCTCCAGCAGGCTCGTTGCGCCGTCCGGTCCCACGATGATCTGCTTGCGGGACAGGACCTCCTTGCTCACACCGCCGATCCCCCGCGAGAGGTAATACTGCCTGATGGAGTCGATCAGGCGCGCGGAGCCCTGCGGCCCGCCATAGTTGAGGGAAGAGCGGTACGTGCGCGGATGGGAGAGGACCTCCGCGAGCGCTTTGCGAATGAGCGCGCGGGGGATTGTATTCTCGTTCACGTATCCAACGCCGAGGTTGATGTCGATCCCTTCCCGGAAGTCCGATGCAAAGGATGACATCATGCGGTTCACAGGAGAGGGCTCGCGGGACAAGGTGCCGTACTTTGAGAGGTGAGCTTCCATGGATGGCATTCTACAGGAAAACCGGGCCTCGCGTCACACGCCGAGGCGTTCCTTGAGGATGTCCCGCATTGCGCGGTTGATCTCCCAGAGATCCACGAGTGGCCGGCGCGTTCCCGGAAACGTCACCTGGTAGTCGGGGGGCCCGAACTCGGGGCAGATGGTGAGCACCTCGGCCCCTGCGCGGACCCGGCTGTCCATGATGGCTTTCCACCACGCAACGTGCCTGTCCAGGGCATTGCGCCACTCCGGCGCCCGCGGGTCGGTCACCTGCGGCCCCTGGGCGTGGCCAACACGGGCGTGGATGTGCCGGCTCACGGAAATTGCCCGGGCCACCTGCGGCCCCAGGTCGTCCAGGAGGGACTCGTGAACGCAGCACCAGTGGGAGAAATCCGCCGTGAGCCGCACCTGCGGGGCGGCATCCAGGAGCGCCATTGTGGCGGGCACAGAGAAAGTGGGCCGTCCCCGGTGCGTCTCATGGACAACGGGGATCCCCACTTCCGCCTCGAGCTTCCCGGCCTTCTGGAAAACCGCCAGGTTCTCCACGAGCGGGAAAACATCCCGGCCCGTATGCGAGTTGACGAAAAGAGGCGCCACTTCCCCGGCCCGACGGTACTGCTCCTCGAAGCTGCGGGCGTGAGCGGCGCCGTCCGCGCCGGTTGTCCACTGCTGGGCAATCAGCCCGAGGCCCAGCTCATCCAGGCGGACGCGCAGCCGGGTGCGCTCCCGCGCCTCGACCGGCACCCCGGTCTCAACACCCTTGAATCCCGCTTCACGCGCAAGCTCCAGATTGTCATCAAGGGACTTGCCCGGCATTCCCCACGTGGCGCAGAACCACAGGATTTCCATGTCAATCCAGGTCCGCGATACGGCGGCCCCGCTTGACGCTGGACCGCAGCTTCTTGCCGCGGAGGCGCGCCTCCCGGGAGGCGCGGCTCGGACGCGTCTTCACGCGCCTGCGGGGCCTGCGAAGCGCCATGGAGACGAGATCCGACAGCCTGTCCACCGCGATCTCGCGGTTCCTGGCCTGCTCCCGCGTGTCCTGCACGGCCACCACGATCTCCCCGTCCGCGTTGATGCGGTTTGCCAGGCGCGTCTCCAGCATGCCCCTTCCCTCCTCGGTGAGGAACGACAGCGAAGAGAGGGGGAGCCGGGCCACCACCTTGGTGGCCACCTTGTTCACGTTCTGACCGCCAGGACCTCCCGAGCGGGCGTACGAGAACTGGCATCTTTCGCGGATCAGCTCGGAAAGCGCGTGGGGCGTCACGCGGGGATCCCGGCCGTGGCCGGCATGCGGATGGTGAAGGTGGTCCCCTCCCCGACCGCCGAGTGGACCGAGATGTTCCATCCGTGGCTCTCGATGATGGACCTCACGGTGGTGAGTCCCAGGCCAAAGCCCTGCTCGCGGCGGGAGTTGGTCCCCCGGTAGAAAGGATCAAAGATCCTGCCCACCTCGTCCTTCGGGATGCCGATCCCGGTGTCCATGATCGAAAGGACGACCTCCCCGATGCCCGCGGCTGCGGTCATGGTGATGGTCCCATTCTCCTCGGTGTAGCGGATGGCATTCCCCACGAGGTTTTCCAGGGCGCGGGAAAACAGGCCGGCATCCATGCGGACGCACCATGTCTCGGGGACCTCGACTGACCAGGAGAACTCCCGCTTCAGGATCTGGGCGTCCTCAGCGAAGCGACGGGCGTTGTCCACGAGGAAGCTCCTGACCGGCACATCGCGATGCGTCATGCGCCATTCACCCGTCTCCATCTTCACGAACTCGATCAGCTCTCCGATCATGGCCTCCAGCGCGTGCGTCTTGTCGAGGATGATGGACAGGTACTTCTTCTGGCTCTCCGGCTCCGCGGCAAACCCGTCGGAGATGGCCTCGACGTACCCCTGGATGAGCGTCAGCGGGGTGCGAAGGTCGTGCGACACCCCCATGATGAACCGCGAGCGCCGCGCGTATTCTTCCTTGAGCGCCCGGCGCATGCTGTCGAAGGACCGCGTGAGGGAGGCGATCTGGTCGTTGCCGCGCGCGGGGAGCTCGAAGTCGAGGTCTCCCTCCGCGATTCGCCGCGTCGCCCCTTCGAGCTTCAGGATGGACCTGTTGAGCGAGCGCAGGATCAGCACGCTCATGAGCGAGGAGAAGACGAGCAGCGTGACCATGCTGTACGTCACGACGAGGAGGAGCTGGTTTCTGAACGAGGCTATGTCCGGCCTGATCTTGGGCAGCTTGAGGATGACCAGGGATTCCGCCTGGCCCTCCTCCCGCGGCGTATCGAAGGTGAAGTGATAGCTGTCCACGTTGCGGCGCATGTAGGCGAACAACCCGCTCTGCCCCGCCGGCTTTCCGGCCGGCAGCTCCGGGATGGTGGAGAAGGTGATCACGTCCGCGGGGTCCAGGATGAGGAAATCCAGCCCCGGGGGTCTGTGCTCGGCAAGCTCCCGGAAGTCATGATGCCGCACGGCGCGCGGCATCTGCGTGCGGAGCCAGGCGATGACCGTGGGGTAGTTCGGGGCGGGCTCCCTTCCCCGGGAAGACAGGTATTGGAACATGACCACCAGCAAGCCCATCAGGATGGGCACCACGATGATCCCCGCCACCAGCAGGACGAACTGCGTCCTGAGCTTCATGCGTGTATCATCTCCCGGTTGAACCGATACCCCATCCCGTGCACGGTCTCGATGAACTGGGGAACGGTCGGGTCGGCCTCGATCTTCTTGCGCAGTCTCTGGACGTAGACGGCGACAGCCGTGATGTCCCCGTACTGGTTGCTCCACACCTGCGAATAGATGTTCTCTGGGCTCATGGCCTTCCCGGGATGCGTGGCAAGGAGGGCGAGCACTTCGAACTCCTTGGTCGAAAGCGGGATCTTCAGCGCGCCCTTTTTCAGGAGGTAGCCGTCGAGATCCAGCAGGTACTCCCCGAACTTCACGCTGTTGGCCGTCGCCTTGAGGTCGGTCGCGCGGCGCATGATGGCCCGGATGCGTGCCGTGAGCACCTTGGGTGAGAACGGCTTTGTCACGAACTCATCCGCCCCGATCCCGAGACCCAGGATCATGTCTTCGTCGGTGTCACGCGCGGAAACGATCACAACGGGCACTGCGCTGGTCTTGCGCAGCCTCTGGAGAAACTCGAACCCGTCGATCCCCGGGAGGTTGATGTCGAGCACAACGAGGTCGAACTTTTCCTTCTCGAAGGCCTCCAGGGCCGTCTCCCCGGTCTCGAAGATCTCCGCCTCCATGCCTTCTTTCTGAAGATACAGGCGCACGAGCTCAGCCATTTCCCGCACGTCCTCGACGATAAGAACTTTTGCCTGCATCGTTTACTTGCTCCCGATCATTTCCTATGGTACACAACGTCGCCCCACGCTTCCATAGACGGCGCGTGAACGACGGATAACATTTTGTTATCGAGGTTTCAACGTCGCGGGCCGGGGGTCCGCGGGGTCAAGGCGCCTGCCGACCTCCGCGTAGGCCGCAATGCGCTCCGCGAGCGTCCTTGCGGCAAGTGGATTGCCGGGATGAAACAGGCCCATCCGCTCCTCCGCATCGGCAAGCCTCTCGTGGGCAATCAGGGCCCATGTGGCCTCGATGAGGTGAGCGAACTCGGGACGGGTCAGCTCGGGGCAGTTGAAGGACTGCCGGGGGCTGTTGATGTCCACGCCGCTGATCTCCATGAACCCGTGTCGCGCGCACAGCTCCTGCACCCGGCGAAGCTGCGGGAGCGTGTTGCGGGGAGGCATGTACGTGATTGCGCGGAATCCAAGACGGCCGCACTCCACCATGAGCTCATCCAGGAAGCCGTCCTCGAACTTCTCCGCTTTCTTGTCTCCGGTCGGCGAGTCAGTCACATCCCCGAGGTACGCGTAGCAGGGGATGGCGCCCGCCTGCTCCGCAAACCGAACGGCGTCCCTCACCGGGATGCACTCGGTCTGGTCGGGCTGAACGAAGACCTTGGCAAGAAACGAGCTCTTCAAGAGCCCCAGGAGATCGTAGAGCAATGCCGGGTTCGTCTCGATCTGCGAGCCAGGTCTCCATCCGCGGCGCAAGGGACAGCCCCAGGGAACCGCGAAGGAAGGAAACGAGCGGCTGTCCTTTGCCGACCGCGCGGACAACGTTGCGCGCCACGGCATAGAGGATGTGCCTCTCGGTGATCGAGCCGCCCTCCGCCGCCCGGGAGGCTTCCCAGACGTCGGCCCGCCAGTCCAGCGGCTCGAGGCCGTACCGGGGAAGGATTGCGCCCAGCCTTTCCACCATGACCCGGTCACGGGCTTCACGGGCGGCCTGGATGGGCTTCAGGAACCTGCCTGCCATGCCGACGCTTCGCGGGGGAATGCCGTGCACGGTCATGTACAGGACGTTCGGTGAATCGGGGTTGTTGAGCTTGCGGCCCTCCAGACGGGTGCCCGTTGCGTTCACCCGAAGCTCGAACCCGCTGGTGGTGGCGATGCCGAGGATCCTGCCGGCCTCCAGCATCTCACCGGCGCCCGCAATCGAGTCGTGATCCATGACGCCCACCGCGAGCAGGCCCGCCGCGCGGGCGCGCTCCGCCGCGGCGGCAGGGGAGTACGGGCTGAAGGAATAGAAGGTATGGACGTGGTTGTTCACCTCCCGGGTGGCGGGGGGCGCGCCGGTCTTCTTCTCTCTGGCGGCCAGCTCGCGCAACGCGGCCAGGCGGTCGGCTGCCGCTGGGGCATTGAGGGGGTTCGGAGGCTCAATCATGTCAGCGCTATTTTCCCGCGAAGTACTTCAGGTCCCAGATCTTCTGCTCGGGACTGGCTGCCACCATGTCGGAAAGGCGGCCCAGCAGGCGTTTGAACACGCCCGTCTCCATGAATCGCCGGGCGTGATCGTTGTCCTCCCACGTCCCGAGCGCCAGGGCATCCGGCCGGGCCACCAGGAACTGCATCCTGATGAACCCCGGCTGGCTCCGCGCGTGCTCCATGACCTCGTTCTTCCAGATCTCGCACGCCGTGTCGAAGGAGTCTTCCTTGAAATGGTAGAGCATCGTTGCGGTGTACATCCACGCCCCTCCTCGCCGCCAGTATAGCCCAAAAATAGTCCGCCGGTGACGCCGGCAAGGGTCGAAATTGCTTGACTCCGCACGTCGAGAAGGGTAGAGATAAGCTCATGAGAAATCCATCCGCTTCCGTGGCCAGCGCGGAGCAGGAGAGGACGCTCATCGAGGCGTGCTCGCTAACCACCGAGGAATGCCTCGTCCACCTGGGGGGCCGGGAGAAGGGGCTGACAGCGGAGGAGGCAGAGGAAAAGCTCCGGGCAGTTCGGCCGCAACGAGGTCAGCCTGAAGAAGGGCGGAGCCTTCAGCCGGACCATCCGCCGTTTTGCAAACCCCCTGGTCATCCAGCTCCTCATCATTGCGGGCGTCTCTTTCCTCATGGGGGACCTGCGCTCCACCCTCGTGGTCGGCGGGATGGTCCTTCTCAGCGTGGGGCTTTCCGCCGTCCAGGAGGAAAGATCCGGCAGGGCCGTGGAACAGCTGCAGGCCATGGTCCGCACCACGGCGAACGTGGTGAGAGAGGGAAAGGAAGCGGAGATCCCGCTTGCGGAGATAGTCCCCGGGGACGTCGTTGTGCTCGACGCCGGTTCCCTGGTTCCGGCGGACATCCGCCTGATAGCCACAAAGGACTTCTTCGTCAGCCAGAGCGCTCTCACGGGAGAGTCGATGCCCGTGGAAAAGAGCGCCGCGCCCGCCGCGGGCAACGGAAAGTCCGCGCTGGAGCTCGCCAACGCGTGCTTCCAGGGAAGCAACGTGCTCTCCGGCACGGCGCGGGGAGTGGTGGTCAATACCGGCGCCCGGACCTACTTCGGCGCCATCACGCGCAAGCTCGCCGGCCAGCGGTCGCAGACCAGCTTCGACAAGGGAATCTCGGGGTTCACGTGGCTGATGATCAGGTTCATGGTCGTCATGGTGCTGATCGTGTTCCTCATCATCGGTCTCACCAAGCACAACTGGATGGATGCGCTCCTCTTCGGGCTGTCGGTGGCCGTCGGGCTGACGCCGGAGATGCTCCCCATGATCGTCACGGTGAACCTCGCCAAGGGCGCCCTTGCCATGTCCCGCAAGAAGGCAATCGTCAAACGGCTGAACTCCATCCAGAACTTCGGCGCCATCGACGTGCTCTGCACGGACAAGACGGGGACCCTCACGCAGGACAGGGTCGTCCTGGAAAAGCACGTGGACGTCACCGGGCGCCCCAGCGACGAGGTGCTGCGCTACGCCTGGATGAACAGCTACTACCAGACGGGCCTCAGGAACCTCCTGGACAGGTCCGTCCTCTCCCACACGGAGTTCGAGGTGGGGACCCGGTGCCGCAAAGTGGACGAGATCCCTTTCGACTTCACCCGCAAGCGCATGTCGGTGGTCGTGGAATACGAGGGAGACCACGTGCTGATCTGCAAGGGCGCCGTGGAGGACGTGTTCAAGGTCTGCACCAGCTACCAGGTGGATGAGGACGTCAACCCCCTCATCGACGTGATCAAGCAGGACGTCCTGGAGGACTACGAGGCGCTCAGCGCTGACGGATACCGCGTGCTTGCCATCGCCTATCGCGAGTTCCCGAAAGACAAGGAGGCTTTCGCCGCATCCGACGAGAGTGACATGATCCTCCTGGGATATATCGCCTTCTTCGATCCCCCCAAGGAGTCCACCCCACAGGCCATCAAGGCGCTCAAGGAAGCGGGGGTTTCCGTGAAGATCCTCACGGGAGACAACGACCTGGTGACCCGCAAGGTGTGCAAGGACGTCGGGATAGACGTGCAGCACCTCGTCACGGGCGCCGAGCTTTCGGCGGTTGCCCCTGACGCAATTCCCGAGCTGGCTGAGCGCACCACGGTGTTTGCCCGGCTTTCCCCGTCCCAGAAGGAGCAGATCATCCAGGCCCTCCAGAGCAGGAGCCACGTGGTCGGGTTCCTGGGAGACGGGATCAACGACGCCCCGGCGCTGAAAAGGGCGGACGTCGGGATCTCCGTGGACACGGCGGTGGATGTCGCCAAGGAGGCCGCGGACATCGTCCTGCTGGAGAAGAGCCTGATGGTGCTGGACAACGGCATCATCGAGGGGAGGAAGGTCTTCGGGAACATCATCAAGTACATCAGGATGGGGGCGAGCTCCAACTTCGGGAACATGTTCAGCGTGGTGGGCGGAAGCTTCTTCCTCCCGTTCCTGCCCATGCTGCCCATCCAGGTGCTCCTGAACAACATGCTCTACGACATCTCCCAGATCGGCATCCCGTCCGACACGGTGGACCCGGAGTTCACGAAAGTGCCCCGCAAGTGGAATATCGGCAATATCCGGCGGTTCATGGTCTTCCTGGGGCCCATGAGCTCCATCTTCGACTATGCGACCTTCCTTCTCATGCTGTTCTTCTTCGGCGCAATCGGCTGGCTGGCTCCCGGCGCAACGGCCGCGGCCAGGGCGCACTTCGAAGCGCTCTTCCACACGGGATGGTTCGTGGAATCCATCCTCACCCAGACGCTCATCGTGCACGTCATCAGGACGCGCAAGATCCCCTTCATCCAGAGCAGAGCGAGCCCCGTGATGTTCTTCTTCACGCTGCTCGTCATGGCCATCGGCGCGTATCTCCCCTATTCCCCGGTCGCCGGCGCGCTGGGGCTCGTGGCGCTGCCCGCCATCTACTGGGCGTGGATCGTCGGATTCCTCGTCCTGTACTGCACCCTCACCCACTTCGTGAAGACCTGGTTCTTCCGCAAGTTTGGAGTCGACTGATGAAAAGCCTCCTGGATGCGCTGCAGGAAGGGAGACTGATCGAGCTCCCGGAGACGGACAAGGAAAAGAGCCTCCAGCTCCTGGCCACGCTCATCGAGGCCATCCCGGACGTCAGGAGCGGGTTGGACTTCGCGGGGATGGTGCTGGCCAGGGAGAAGCAGGCCAACACGTCCATCGGGCACGGGTGGGCGTGCCCCCACGGCCGCGTTGCGGGGGAAGGGGAGCTTTTCTGCGCCATCGGCTGGAGCCCCGCCGGCATAGACTACGGCGGCTCGGACGGGAAGCCCGTGCACATCGCCATCATGCACTACATCACGGACTCCCAGAAGAACACGTACCTGAAGGAGATCTCGGGCCTCGCGAAAGCCATCAAGAACAACCCGGCGCTGGGAGAGCTGTCCAACGCGAAGGAGCTGGGCGAGGTCAGGTCCCGGCTGATCGACCTTCTCACCGCGGCCGTGGAAAGCGCGCTTCCGGATGTGAAGGCGCGCATGATCCAGCTGGAGGCCAAACACGCGGTCTCCGCCTACGCGGAGACACTGCCCGCGGAGTCCCTGTCCCTCATGAACCTGATCCCGCTCTCGGTTGTCATCGTGCCGGGCGCGCCTCCGCTGGTGCTTTCCCAGGACAAGGAAATCATCCCTCTCATCGAGTCCGCGGCGGACATCGCCGGCCCCCTGGCCTCCCGCGCGCCGTTCGACCGCGCGGGGTACAGGATCCTCACACGATCAGTGTCGGCGTTCCAGCCGGACAGGCTTCTCTACGATTGCCTCGCCGTGAAGCTCGCAAACGGGGCGCAGAAAAAGTAGAGGCTCGCGGGCTTCTCCTGCGAGGTCACCGGGACTGCTCTCGCGCCGGTGAAATCCTCCTCCTCACTTTGCTCCATGATTCCGTGGTGAGGAAGCTCTCGTCCATCTCTGCCTCCATGCGAAGGAACTTCGGCCACGGGATGGCCAGGGTCAGCTCGCCGGGCCGCACCCACGGGCGGGCCGATACGTCGAACATGCCAAGGACCGCTCTCGGGTGAGGGGACTGCAGCTCGCGGTATGGGGAGTGGACAATCGAGAAGCAGCCGGAGCCCATCGGAGCGATCACCGCCTGGGAATCGTTCTCGTCGAAGTTTGCCAGGGTAAACAAACCAGACAGCACATCCGGCGGACTGAAAAAGATGATGACAGCAGGCTCGTCCCTTTCGTCCAATACATCCCACCGCTTGAATACGATGCGTCCGGCAGGAGCGGGAATGGGTGGATCGCTCTTGAATTGCTCCGCGACCAGCTCCGGGGAGGCTTTATAGCGTTCCCCCTCCAGTTGCCCGGGGATGCCGCATGAAAGGAAATAGTTGAAGTCGGGTCGCAGGCGCCGGCTGAAGCCCAGAAAATATCTGCCCCCCGCGCAGCCGACAGTGTTGACGGCGAAACTGAGCGACTCCCCGGCGCGCACCCTCCCCAGCTCGCGGATCAGGCAGCGCATTCCTGGATGCGGAGTGACTGGCGCGCCTTGCAGCTCGTCATCCGTGTAAAAGAAACAGATCGGCAGTGACGCGCCGGGAAAGTGGCGCTCCCATTTCTCGACAAACCGTTCCTTGAGCCCTTTTTCCATGGCAAACCTCGACTCTCAGCTGTCGGGAGGCTTCATGATACCTTTGCCTCCTCCTCATCGAAGGCCCGGACCATGTCCTGCACGGACGCAGAGCAGATGAGCTTTTCTATGAATGCCGTGCTCTTGATGAGCCGCGCTATCCGCGCGAGGGCCTTGAGATGTGTCGTGTACTCCTGACGGCTGCCCATGAGCAGAAATACCACCTGGGTGGGCCTGCCGTCAAAGGAGTCGAAATCAACGCCCTTTCGGGAACGCGCTACGACAACGATGAGGTCGGGGACCTCATCCGTGAAGCAGTGCGGGATGGCAACGCCGTTTCCCACGGCGGTGCTTTGGATGTTCTCCCGATCCATGAGCCTGGCGAACACTTCATTCTCATCCTTGACCAGGCCCTTCTCCGCCACCGTGTGGATGATCCTGCGCAGGGCGTCCTCCCGCGTCTTCTCCGCCAGGTCGGGAACAAAGCACTCAGGATGGATGTACCGAGTGAGCTTCATCGCCATGGTCGATACTCCTGCGTCCTGCTCTTCCTTTGGGCACACGACTCCAGCTGTCGCCTTTCATGAGGCGCCGCAGCTGAACCCTCGCGATCCTGGGCCATTTCCGCCTTCCGCAGACGGAGATGCGCCCTGTCCACCTCGCTGCTTCATCCTAGATGATGCACCGACTTTCGCTTCCATTCCATGGCAAAAATGCGTTAGATAACAACAAGAGCCCCAGGGAGATCTGCCGCCAAAGCCTTTGAGGCCTCGCTTTCCCCCGACGCAAACATGCGCTACCTTTGGTCCATGAGGTCAGAAAAAGACGGGCACGGTGCGGGATTTCTCGAAGACCTCTACTCCGGTGCGGAGGGGCCCGGGCCTCTCCCGACACCCCCGCGCGTCGACCGGAAAAAGGTTGCGGATTTCGTGTCCTGCCTGAACCAGGCGACATCAGGCTTCGACCCGGCTGCGGTCGAGGCGCGGCATGCCATTCCGCCGGAGCTTCTCGAGCGTCTGAAGGGCACGGGCGTCTTCGGGCTCATGATCCCGCGGGAATATGGAGGCCTGGGCTTCAGCCTGAGTGAATACCTCATGACCATTGAGGCTCTCTCCGGCATCGACCTTTCCATTGCCCTGATCCCGCTCGCGCACACCTCCATCGGCATCAAGGGCATCCTGCTGTTCGGAACCGAGGACCAGAAGAAGCGCTACCTTCCCCGCGCGGCGACCGGCGAAATGATCTTCGGGTACGCGCTCACCGAGCCCGAGACCGGCTCGGACGCCCAGCACATCAGGACGAGCGCCCGCCGCGGGGATGACGGTCATGGGTACCTTCTCGACGGCACGAAGACCTTCATTACCAACGCGAACTACGCGGGGGCGTTCACGGTGTTCGCGCAGATGGACCCCCGGGAGCCCGGCTTCATGGGAGCCTTCATCGTGGATCGGGGATGGGACGGGGTTTCCGTGGGGCCGGACATGCCGAAGATGGGACTCGCCGCCAGCTCGACCGCCGCGGTCATGCTGCGGGGCGTGAAAGTCCCCGGCGAGAACCTGATCGGGAAACCCGGCGAGGGCTTCAAAATCGCCATGACCATCCTGAACTACGGTCGGCTGGGGCTCGGCGCAGGCTCCGCTGGCGGCATGGCGAGGTCTCTGGAGGACATGAGCCGCAGGGCGTCCAGCCGGAAGCAGTTCGGCGCGGCCATCGGCGACTTCGACCTGGTCAAGGAGAAGCTCGTTCACGCGCGGGTGCACGGGTTCGCGGCCTCCAGCATGACCTATCTGACCGCCGCGATGCTCGAGCGGGACCCCCTGGCCAATGTGGCGATCGAAAGCTCGCACTGCAAGCTGTATGGAACGACGCGCTGCTGGGACACGCTGTACGACGCCCAGCAGGTGGCCGGCGGGTCCGGGTATCTCTCCACCCAGCCCTACGAGAAGCGCTTGCGGGACTTTCGGGTGACCACCATCTTCGAAGGCACAACGGAGATCCATTCCATGTACCCCGCCCTCACGGCGCTTCGCGCGGCGGCAAAAGCCATCAAGGGACTGGCGCCCGTGGGCAAGCTTCTGTATCTTCGACGGCTTGCCCGGCCGCGGCTGGGCGCCATGGCGCGGGAAAGAGTCCCGGAGCTTCGGTCCGCCCTGCAGGCCGCGGGGACAGGGGAAAAGATGTTCCGGCGGCTTCTCGTTTCCGGCATGCGCCGCTACGGCGCAAAGATAGTGGAGCATGAGCTTTACCTGCGTCGGATGACGGAGCTCAGCCTGTGCTCATTCTGGCTGCTCGCCACTGTCTGGTTCCTGAAGGCGCGCCACGAGGACGGGAGCTACCCCCGAGAGGACCTTCTTTCCCTTGGCTGGCTCGTTGAGGAAGCGCGCGAGGCGCAGGAAAGAGATGGCGGGATGGGCACACGAGCCTCCGACCTGCGCGAAGGGCTGGTGCGAAAGATCACCTCGCAGGAACAGGCTACGCCGCGGCAGTAGACGAAAAACCCTTGCTTTCCGCTGACAGGCGGATGACAAGGGGCGCCGGTGTGAATCTCTTTCCCACCGTGCGGGCGTACAGCTCCAGCATCTCGCGCGCCTTGCCGATGCCAAGCTCGTCCTCAGCCCAGTGCAGGATGCCGCCGCGGAACGGCGGGAAGCCCGTCCCCAGGATCAGTGCAAGGTCCACGTCTCTCGCGGAGGTCACGATGCCTTCCTCCAGGGCTCGGGCGGCTTCGTTCAGCATTGCAAGAAGCGGCCTGTGGACACTATCGAAATGCGCGGGCGGATTGCCGGAGGAAGGTCGGGGAAGGACCTTCCAGATCTCGGGATTTGCGCCGCGCCGCGCGGGCGCCCGCTCATTCCTGGTGTAGAGGTAGAATCCTTTCCCGGTTTTCTTCCCGAGGAGACCTGGGTTTGCTCCGACTGCGGAGAGAAGCGTGCCCGGGGCCATGCGGTCCGCAAACGCTTTCCCGAGAATCCCGGCCACGTGAGCGGCGACATCGATCCCGATCTCGTCCAGCAGGGCGAAGGGGCCCATGGGCATCCCGAACTCTTCCAGGGCCCGGTCCACCGCGCGGAAATCCGCTCCCTCTTCCACCAGGCTGACGCACTCATTGAGGTAGGGCATGAGAAGCCGGTTGACGAGAAACCCGGGCGAGTCCTTGACCACGATCGGGGTCTTGCCCAGATCCAGGGCAAGCCGGGCGGCCCTGCGGACCGTCTCCGCGTCGGTGCGGGCCCCCGGGATGATTTCCACCAGGGGCATGATGGAGGGCGGATTGAAGAAATGCATTCCCACGAAGCGCTCGGGCCGCGAAAGCGCCTTCGCCATCTCCGTGATAGAAAGAGAGGACGTGTTGGAGGCAAGCAAGGTGGAGGCCGGGACTTCCGCCTCCACCTCCGCGAGCACCTTTTTCTTGACCTCGAGGTTCTCTACGACCGCTTCGATGATTGCATCCGGCCTTCCCAGAGAGGCATAGTCCACGGCGCCGGAGAGCCGGTGCATGCCCAGGCTGATCCTGCGGGCATCCATGCGGCCGCGCTGCGCAAGTCCCTGGAAGGCTTCGTATGCCGACCGGAAGCCCTTCTGCACGGCATCCCAGCTCACGTCTTTCATGACGGCAGGAATGTCATGATGCGCAAAGAGCCAGGCGATCTTTCCCCCCATGACTCCGGCCCCGATCACGGCGGCCTGGGAAACCTTCCCTGTCACTTGCGAGGTCCCCGGGGGAGACGGGACATGCCGTGCCGCCTCCCTGGCGAAATACAAGCCCACGAGGTTTCGACTGACCCGGGAGGAGGCAGTTCTTCCCAGGGCCTGGCGCTCCAGCTCCAACGCCCGGGCCCTCGACACGCGCGCTGTTCTGCGCAGAAGGCGCACGGCCTCCTGCAGCGCGGGGTAGTTCCGGCCTCCCTTCGCGTTGACGTCCCTGCTCGCCGCGCGGAAGACCAGGGCCCTGCCAACGAGGTTTCCCTCAGCGAGGAACCTGGCAAACGCGCCTCGCTTCCGACGGTGAGCGGAAGGGCCCGGGCCCCCGGCGGCAACCCGCGCTGCAAGCTCGCGGGCCCTGTCATTCAGGAATGCCGAGGGATGGCAGGCGTTGGCCAGCCCCATGCGCGCAGCGCGAGGCCCGTCCACGGTCCGGGCCGGTGAGGATCATCTGGAGCGCCTGCACGAGCCCCACGGTCCGGGGAAGCCGGTAGGTTCCCCCGAACCCCGGCACGATTCCAAGGCTGGTCTCCGGCAGGCCGAGCTGGGTCTTCGGGTTGTCGGACACCAGGCGCCAGGTGCAGGCCAGGGCAAGCTCCAGGCCTCCGCCCACGGCGGCGCCGTCAATCACGGCCAGGGAAGGGAACGGCAGGTCTTCCAGCGTGTTCAAGACTTCCTGCCCGGACCGGGACTTCTCTTCCGCCGCTCGGGCGTCGCGCAGCGCCGCTATCTCATGGATGTCCGCGCCGGCGATGAACGACCCGGGCTTGCCGCTTCTGACGATGAGGCAGCGGAGATCCGATCTGCGGGAAAGCGCGGAGAGCATCCCCGCAAGCTCCTCCATCACGGCCGCCCGCAGGAAGTTGAGCTTCTCTCCCGGGAGATCGAAGACGAGCTCCGCAATTCCCTCCCGCTCCGTGAGCGTGAAAGCGGGGCCGCCAGCTCCGGCAGGGCGCGGGGCCATCACGCCGCCTCCAGGAGCAGGGCAGCGCCCTGCCCGCCCCCGACGCAGAGGGTCGCAAGCCCGAGGTTCTCTTTCCTTCGGCGCAGCTCCTTCAGCACGTGGATGACGAGTCGCGTGCCCGTCATCCCCACGGGATGGCCAAGGGCGATGGCGCCCCCCTGCGCATTCAGGCGGCCGCGGTCAAGATCCCCCAGCTTCGTGTCGCGGCCCAGGAAGCGCCGGGAAAACTCATCGGAACCGAACGCGCGCTCGCAGGCAATCACCTGGGCAGCAAACGCCTCGTTGAGCTCGATGTACGTGATGTCCTTCATGGTGACCCCGGAGCGCTCCAGGAGAAGGCTCGTGGCGTACACCGGACCCAGGCCCATGCGCTCCGGCTCCAGGGAGGCATAGGCGAACTCCCGCAGGAAGCCGAGGGGCGCGAGCCCCCGCGCTTTTGCCTCGCTTTCGGCCATGAGGAGCACGGCGGCCGCGCCATCCGTGATCTGGGAGGAGTTTCCGGCGGTCACGGTCCCATTCCTCCTGTCGAAATAGGGCGGAAGCTTGCCGAGTGCCTCCCGGCTCTGATTCTCCCGGATGCCGTTGTCCTGGGTGACAATCTTCTCGAACGACGGCGGCGTCGGGACCGGGAGGATCTCGGCGGCCAGCGTGCCGTCATGCTGCGCGGCGGCGGCCCGCTGGTGAGAGGCCAGGGCAAGCTCGTCCTGCTCCTCCCTCGTTATGTGGAACTCACGGGAGAGGTTCTCCGCGGTCAGCCCCATGATGAGGCCGCTCACCGGATCGGTGAGTCCTTCCAGGAGAGCCACCTCGGGCTTGAGCATCCGCAGGCGAAACCCGCCGAGGGCGGAGATCTTCTGCCGGAAGCTCTTTGCCCGTGACAGACGGTTTGCAAACTCCGCGTACTCCCGGGGAAAGAGCAGGGGGATGTTGCTCATGCTTTCCACGCCGCCTGCAATGAATACCTTCCCGTATCCCGAAAGGATCTTCAGCGCCGCGGTGGTGATGGATTCCATTCCGCTTGCGCAGTTCCTGTGGACGGTGAATGCCGGCACGGAGGACGGGATGCCCGCCTTGAGCGCCGCGACCCGCGCAATGTTCGCCGCGTTGGCGGGCTGGGCCACGTTGCCGATCACCACTTCCGCGACCTCGCGCGCCGGCACGCGGGCGCGGTCCAGCACTTCCCGCACAACGAACGCCGCCAGGTCGTCAGCAGGCACGTCCTTCAAGGCGGTCCCGGCCTTTGCCATGGGAGTGCGCACCCCCGCGATGATCGCCACCCTCTCCTTCATTTCCATCCTCCTATGGATCGATACATCTCCTCGATGGCCTGCGCATACTTCTGCTCAACCGCAAACCGGCGGATCTTCAGCGTCGGGGTGAGCTCTCCGGTCTCCACGCCGGCCGGATGATCCAGGATGGCGAAGCGCTCCACCCGCTCCGTGTGGTGGAGGTGCGCGTTGATGCCGTTGATCTTCTCCTGCGTGAACGCGCGCAGGAAGTCGCTCTTCAGGAGGTCGGCGTCGGAAAGGTTCGCCAGCCCGACGCTCCCCTTGAAGGTCGCCAGCTTCTGGGGATCCGGGAACAGCAGGGCAACCACGCAGGTGCGGCCGTCCGCCACGATCATTGCCGAGTCCACGTACGGGATGCCTCCGAGTGCTTCCTCGATGGGTCCCGGCGGGACGTATTCGCCGGTGGATTTCTTGAACATCTCCTTCTTCCTGCCGGTGACGGTGAGAAATCCGTCCTGATCCAGGCTCCCCAGGTCTCCCGTATGGAGCCATCCGTCCGCGTCCAGGACGGCGGCCGTGGCCTGCGCGCTGTTGTGGTATCCCCGCATGACGTTCGGTCCCCTGGCCAGGATCTCCCCGTCCGCCGCGATCCTGATCTCCACGCCAGGGAGTGCAGGTCCCACCGTGCCCACCCTGCGTCTCCGCGCCACATTGACCGAGATCACCGGCGACGCTTCCGTGAGCCCGTATCCTTCGTACACCGGAACGCCGACGTTGATGAGAAACGCGGCAACATCCACCGGCAGGCGAGCCGCGCCGGAGATCACCCGGCGCAGGCGACCGCCCAGGGCCTGGCGCATGCGCTCGTACACCGCCGCGTCGAAGAAGCGGTCCAGCGGGCCGCCTGCCGTCGCGACGTCCTTCCTCATGGCCCGGGCGACAGCGGCGCGCGCGATCAATCCCCTGACGCCCGGCGTCTCCCGCGCCGCCTGGCGGAACCCCGCGGCAACTTTTTCTAGTATCCTCGGGACCACCGCGATGACCGTGGGGCGCACCTCCTTCATGCGTTCCACCAGGCGCTTGGGATCGTCAACGAAGTAGACGGGAGCTCCCTGGGACGCGTAGAAGTACAGCAGCATCCGCTCGAAGATGTGCTCCGGGGGAAGCACGGACAGGCAGACATCGGATTCCTGGCGGTCGAACACCAACGCCGAGGCGTGGACCTGGGAGACGATGTTCTCCTGCGTGAGCTCCACGCCCTTGGGGAGTCCCGTGCTGCCGCTCGTGTAGATGATGGTTGCAAGATCGGAAGGGGACACCCTGCGGCAGAGAGATTCGAAGAGACCTGGTTCGCGAAGGGACCTCTCCTGCCCTCGTGCCAGCAGGCTCTCGAAGAGCTCGTGCCTGCCCGAATACCAGAAGGTCACCAGGGTAGCCTTGTCCCGAGCGTGCTCGAATGCCATCGGCATTTCGTCCGGGTTGCCCACAAAGAGGTAGCGCATCCCTGAATCTCGCACCTCGTGCGAAAAGCTCTCCGCCGATATCCGCTTGAACAGGGGAACCGTTACGGCACCCGCGCACTGGATGGCAAGGTCCACCGCAACCCACAGCGGAGACGAGGGGGCAATCAGGCCCACTCTGTCCCCCGGCCTGACCCCTTCCTCCACGAGACCCAGAGACAGGTGCTCGACTGTCCTGCGAAGGTCCCCATGGGAAAGCGGTATCCATTGACCGCCGCTGGGGAAGTTGAAAGCGTTTGTGAGGGAATAGCATGACGTTTCGCGAAGGAAGAGAGCGGGAATCGTGAGATCTCCATTTTCCATTCGGGCGCCTTTCCTGTATGCTAAAGATACTCAAAGCGGGGCGCAAAGGCGCCTCACATCAAACGCTGCCCCTTGCACCGGGACCGCGAGGGGGCTACATTACAGACGTGAGCATCAGGCTAAAAATTATCCTTATAGTTGTGCCCCTGATCATCGCCACCCTGGCACTCACCGCCCTCTCCTCCTTCTTTTCCGCCACGAACGCCATCACCAGCATCGCCAAGGACTTCCTCGGATTCAAGGCGGACGAGCTTTCCAACCAGGCGCAGAGCCAGTGGGGCCTCCTCGTGACGAACAATCTCTCGGACAAGCCGGAGATGGTTTCCGCCACGCAGTCCGCAGTCCAGGGCTACGCCCTGAGCATCATCCGCAGCCCAACGGAGCTGATCCTGGCCTTCGACAAGGCGGGCAACGTGGTGATGAGCACGGCGGACGTCACCGTCCAGCCGGGGGAAAAGCCCGCCTTGCTCGGCTTGATCACCACGAAGAGCACGGAGCTGACCACGGTCCGCCTGGGCGGAAAGGACAGGGTCGCCAAGGGCTTCTGGTTCGACCCCTTCGGCTGGTACGTGATGGTCACGGAAGAGCGCGGCACTTTCTACAACAGGGTCAACGACATCACGCGCCGCAGCGCAATCATCCTGGGAGCCGCAATCCTCCTGGCCGTTGCGCTCATGCTTCTGTTCGCGCGCTACCTTACGCGCCCGCTGACAAGGGTTGCAGGGACCATGAAAGAAATCATCGCCACGAACGATCTTTCCCAGCGGGTGGTGGTCGAATACCGCGACGAAATCGGCGGCCTTGCGCAGACGTTCAACCTCATGGTCGGTGAGCTGGAGAAGGCATACGGGCAGATCAAGAACTACGCCTACAAGGCGGTTGTTGCCCGAAAGCAGGAGCAGAAGATCAGGAACATCTTCCAGAAATACGTTCCCAAGCACGTCATTGACGAGATCTTCGAGAACCCGGACTCGGTGCTGGTGGGGAAAAACGCCAACCTCTCCATCCTTTTCTCCGATGTCCGGGGCTTCACCACCATTTCCGAAAAGCTGCGCCCGCGAGAGCTGGTGGAGAACCTCAACAGGTACTTCGACGTGATGGTGAACGTCATCTTGGGGAAGGACGGGATCATTGACAAGTACGAGGGGGACGCGATCATGGCCTTTTTCGGGGCCCCCGTGGAAGACGAGAAAGTCGGTTTGCGATCCGTCACCGCCGGCCTGGAGATGCTGGACGGCCTGGCGGAGTTCAATAAGAAACAGAAGGCGAGCGACAACCCGGAGTTCCAGATCGGCATCGGGATCAACTTCGGAGAAGTCATCCTTGGGAACATGGGGACGGACAAGAAGATGGATTACACGGTGATGGGCGACAATGTGAACCTCGCCTCCCGGCTGGAAGGGTTGACGAAACAGTACAAGCAGACGCTCATCATTTCGGAGAGCCTGAAGGAAAAGGTGGATGGAGTCCTGCCCTGCAGGATGCTCGACATGGTTGCCGTCAAAGGCAAGACGCAGGGGGTCAGCTCTCGGAATGTGGCCCCACCTTATCCGCCCAATTGAGACAAATCAAGATTAAAATACCCACTTATCCTCAAGAAGGGTGATTGCTTGTCTACACGCCCAATCCGCCCCCCTCGCGCGCTCCCTCCAGGAGTGCCGCTTTTTGCAGCATAAGCGTGGGCCCGACTGCCTCCCATGTGCACGGCCCTTGCACCATGCAGGAAATGCCAATCTCAGCCCGTCTTTGCCCTGCACCCCCAAACCATCTCGTGTGGCAGGGACGCCATTGCCATTCTGGCAGGCAGCACACCTTCCTGAAAATTCACTAAAACGACTATTAGCGCCATTCGCAATGACAAATTGACGCGCTCATTTTAGCCGGACTACGTCAACTCTTCGGTATGATCGCGTCAGACTGAACTTTCTGTACAAAGTCATCTATTTTCTTGTTTTTTTTGAACCCTTTAGCCCGAAAATCGCGTATATTGTTGAGAGGTATTGAGATTCAATCGCGTTTGGGGCAACTTTGGGGCACCGACTTCAATCATCGCCTATCGGAATCGCGAAAATGCTCCGCGTGCCAAAGCGCGTCCGCTGCCTCAAACGTAGACCTTGAGTGAGCATGGCTGGCGAAGGCATGAGAATCCTTGTCGTCGACGACGAAAAGATCAAACGCATCACCCTGGCCGACGATCTGGCCACGCAGGGGCACGAGGTGGTCGCCGCCGCCGACGGCGAGGAAGCCCTCGAAAAGCTCGCCGCCGGGCGGTTCGACGTGGTCGTGACCGATCTGAAGATGCCCAAGCTCGACGGCATCGAGCTGCTGAAGCGGATCAAGCAGGGCCCGCTGGCCGACGATGGAAGTCATCATGATGACCGCCTACGGCAGCATTCCCGTGGCCGTCGAGGCGGTCAAGCTCGGGGCGTTCGACTTCCTCACCAAGCCCTTCCGCAACGAGGACATCTTTCCGCTGCTGGCGCGGATCGAGCGGCAGCGGCAGGCCGCCGCCGAGCCGCAGCCGCCGGCGCCCTTCTCGGCCGCCGACGTCGAGGCCGCGATCGTCGGCCGCTCGGCCGCCATGGACCGCGTCAAGCGGATGGTCGAAATCTGCGCCAAGACCGACGCCAACGTGCTGCTGTGCGGCGAGACGGGCGTGGGCAAGGACCTGCTGGCCACGACGATCCACCGCAACTCCCACCGCCACGGCTTCCCCTACGTCAAGGTCGGCTGCACGCTCTTCCCGCCGCAACTGATCGAAAGCGAACTCTACGGCCACGAAAAAGGCTCGTTCACCGGCGCCGACCAGCAGCGCAAGGGCCGCTTCGATCTGGCCGAAGGCGGCACGCTCTACCTCGACGACGTCGACGACATCCCCTTGGAGCAGCAGCCGAAGCTCTTGCGGGCGATCGAGGAAAAGGTGTTCGAGCGCGTCGGCGGCACCTCGCCGATCAAGGCCGACGTGCGGATCATCGCCTCGACCAAGCGGAACCTGCTGGAGAAGATCGGCGAGGGCACGTTCCGCGAGGACCTCTACTACCGGCTCGACGTGCTGCGGATCAACATCCCGCCGCTGCGCGAACGGCTGGACGACGTGCCGCTGCTGGCCGAGCACCTGCTGAAGCGCATCGCCGGCGACCGGCCCTGCCAGCATCGAGCCGGACGCGATCGAACTGCTCGCGCGTCACGATTGGCCGGGCAACGTCCGCGAGCTGTACCACACGCTGGAGCGGGCGTACCTGATCGGCGGCGGCCACATCACGGCCGAGATTCTCGCCGGCGAGATCGGCGGGCCCGATCCCGAACCAGCGGCTGCCCGTCGGCGGTTTTCAGGCGGCCATCGACCATGCCGAGAAGCAGTTGCTGCAAGAGGCCTTGCGCAACTCCGGCGGCAACAAGACGGCCGCCGCCGCCGCCCTGGGCATGAAGCCCTCCACCTTCCGCGACAAGCTGGCCAAGCACGGGCTGGGATAGCACGGGCAGAGCACGAGTTGACGAGGGGCTTCGGTTCGCAGAGAATAATGGTTTCGTGCCAGCTCAGAGGGCGAATGTCACGAGAATAGCCGTGCTCCTCGGCGGTATTCAAGGATCGCCAGCAGCAATGACACGAGTCCGAGGCTCACCAGCATGAACGCAAACTCGCGCGGTCCGATGAGGTAACTTTGTTGTCCGGCGGCCGGCGCTTCGATCTGAAAGAATTTGTAGATGCTGAAGCCGAAAGTAATTAGCGAAGTCGCGGTTCTGATCCACGACATCAATGTTTGTTCGTACGAAGCGCGCGTGCGCTCGAAAGCGAGTTGGGTCGAATCATCGAGCCCCGGCGCGCTTTGTGGAGGTTGCTCGGCCATTTGCATGAATTCCTTTGAGCCCCTGGTTGGTGCTCACGGCGACGGTATCCACAGCGGCTTCCCCGGCATGGCGGGAGCGAAACTCCGCCAGCAAAATCTGCATGCTAACCAGCAGCATCCAGAGCGGGAAGACCAGCTCGATCCACTTCCAGTTCGCGATCACCAATAACAGTACCAAGGCGCAAGCGTAGCCGGCAAATGCAATCCACCGCGGGAAAATGGCGCTACGCAACCCGATGGTGCAGGTCGAGATCATGAAGACACCCGCCATCTTCATGGCGAACAAGTTCATGAGCGCGTCGATTGTGCGGCGGCCGAGATATAGGTTGCGCTATCAGGTGAATGGAGATTGCCGGCGGCGGCAGCCTCAATCAGCGCCCCTGACATGGCCGCCGCAGCGAAAAGGCACGCCACAAACAGCAACCCGCTGCCGAGAAATACGGTCGCAAAGAATTTATCTTCAAGCTCTCCCAAGCGGTCGCGGAGCACGCCCATGAACCACAGAAATGCGATCCCGGCAAACGGAACCAGGTCCAGCGCAAGCCGTACCGCGTCCCGGCGGTCTGGATCGGTCAGCCAAACACCAGGCTGCGTCAGATCAGCCGGGACCGCGAGTTCGGGCGATTCCCATCCCAACGATCATCAGCACCGAAAAAATCACGCCCGCGATGGCCGCGCCTCGCGGGGGCGCAAGGGTCTGCTGGCGAGAAGGCTTTAATGTGCTGGTCACGGTATTTCGTTCTCGGCAATTTGGCCGCGATGGAATATTTTCATCATTGGCTGACCTTCCTCTGATTGTCTACGCGCTGGCATGCGCCTCACAGCGCGGCGGAATTGCGATTCTCGTGCCGCCATGGGTGGCGCACCGGCGATAGCGTCGAGCACATCCTTCCGATCGCGATAAATTCCTTTTGCCGGATATCGCTCAGCCGCCTCAATGAGCTTGCCGACATTCTCATCGGACACCGGCAACGTCGGACTCTGTGGCGACCGTGGATCCCGCACAAACCAAAAAACATAACAAAATCGGGTGGTTATGTGGTGGAGGCGGGGGGAATTGAACCCCCGTCCGAAGACCTTCCGGCGACGGCCACTACACGCTTAGTCCGCGAATTTTAGCTCGCCGCCCGGACCGCCCACGGACGGGCTTTCCTGAAGCCAGCCGGTTTAAGTTTCGGGACGCCGCCCAGCCGGTGAACGGCGGTTCCCTAGCCCACTAAATGACGCCCCGACCCGCTGCCATGGGCGAGCAGCGGCGGGACGCTAGCGGCCCTTAGGCCGCCAGAGCGTAACCGTTATTGTCTGCGGGTAAATTTCGCAGTCTGTTTGTTTTACGGGTCAACAGCACCCCGGCGTGCGACCATGGCCATCTTGTCTCCGTCGAATCCAGTTCGCCCCCACAGATCGTGGGTTTTCGATACGAGGCCAGTCGAAACGGTTACATCAATGAATCTAAGGCTCCATCGCCGCGTTCGCAACCATGCTTTCGCGCCCCCCTTATCTGCGCCGCCGCCTGCGGATAAACTCGCCGTGCGATGGCACGCGACACCCGCAATGGCAAACCATCCGGCGACGGAATCGATCTGGTCGCGGATAACCGCAAGGCGCGGCACGATTTCTTCATCGAGGAGACGCTCGAGGCCGGCCTTGCACTGACCGGCACCGAGGTCAAGTCGCTGCGGGCGCATCGCGCAAACCTGCGCGACAGTTACGCGCGGATAAAAAACGGCGAAGCGTTCCTCGAGGGCGTCCATATCGGCGCCTACGCTCCTGCCGGCCAATTCAGCCACAAGGAAACGCGCCCGCGCAAACTCCTGATGCATCGCCGCGAGATCGATCGCCTGTGGGGCCGCGTGCGCGAGCAGGGCTATTCGATCGTTCCGCTAAAAATCTACTTCAAAAACGGCCGCGCCAAGGTTGAAATCGGCCTGGCCAAGGGCAAGAAGCTTACGACAAGCGCGACGCGATCGCGCGCAAGACCTCCGGGCGCGAAATCGAGCGCGCGCTGAAAGGACGCAACCGCTAGCAGGGTGTTGAAAAACTGATATCGAAAGACAGTCGGGCCTTGAACCATTCAACACCCTGCATAAAAGATGGCCTCTTACCTACAACATCTCCCCCTTTGGGGGAGACAAGAGAGAGAGGGAGCAGGCGTTGAAAATTACTTTTTCAACAGCCTGCTAGCCCGCAGCCGGGCTCGCCGGACCCAGCAATGCCTGCAGACGTGCGATGCGCCGGCCGAGCGGCGGATGAGTCGAAAAAGGTTGGCGAAAAATCCTTCGCCGTTTTCGCGCACGCCCTCGCGAGGGTTGACGATGAACAGATGCGCGGTGCCGGCGGGGCGTTGCTTCAGCGGCGACTCGGTTTCCGCGATGTGCTCGAGCGCGCGCAGCAGCGCCCGCGGATTGCGCGTGAACTCGACCGAAGACGCGTCGGCAAGGTATTCGCGCTGGCGCGACACCGCCATCGCCAGCAGCTGCGAAAAGATCGGCGCCACCGCAGCCAGGACGATCACCGCGACCGGATCAGCACTGCCGCCTGTTGTCGCGATCGTAACTGCTGCCTGCCGCGCGCGCCGAATCCGCCCCCGACATCGAGCGGTAAACAAAATCCGCCAGCATCGCGATCCCCGCCACCAGCACCGCGATCATCATCATCGTGCGGATGTCGTAGTCGCGGCTACGTGCGCCATCTCGTGGCCCATCACGCCCTGCAATTCCTCGCGGTCCATCTTGTCGACCAGTCCCTGAGTGACGCACATCACCGAATGATCCGGATCGCGGCCGGTCGCGAACGCATCAGGCGACTGATCATCGATCAGGTACGCGCTTGGGCACCGGCATCCGCGCCGCAGCGCCATCTCGTGCACCACGTCGAGCACCATCTGATGTTTGGGCGTGTCGGGATGAGCTCGCGCGCGTGCACCGAGAGCCAGTACCAGGGAGGCGCCACCATAGATGAGACAGCGACTGAATCCGGCGAAGATCAGCGCCATAATCGTCAGCACCGGGAAGCCAGCGAGCTGCCGTCGACGATCGCGAGGTCGCCACCGAAAGTCCAGGCCGAAGCCGAGCGCGCTGAATAGCGCAATGAAGACTACGACCAGCGCCGCAGTCTCGCGCCGGTTGGTCGCTCGAGGTCCCTGATATTGGGGCAGCCGGTGTTTTAGGCGGTTTAACTGCAATTAACCAACAAGGTCAAGTAGAAGATTTACAATTAGCAGCTCAAGCTCAAGAAGCTCAATTTGCTCGAGATTACGCTCAAGCACAAAATGCACAAGGGGTTGAGCAAAGAAATCTAACTAGACAAGCTGGATTAGAACAACAAAGATTAACAGGTGCGCAAGCTGCTGCAGCTTATGGACAACAACAAATAAATGCAGGTATTCAAGGAGTAGCTGAAACAGCTGGCAATGTATTAGCTCAGTCTTTTAAAAATCAACCTTTGTATGGAGGAGAGAAAGGAAATATTAAACCCCCAACACTTAGTGCGGGAAGTCAAGACTTAATTACTTTAACAATTATCTAGACAAATGTATAATAG
>CAVUXE010000016.1:0-9201 GCA_963745235.1 uncultured Spirochaetota bacterium
AACATTACAGAAGCTTTCAGACCTTCAAGCGCCCCCAGATGATCAGGTCAGGGCCGCACTTTTCTTGGACCCTCTGGGCAAAGTCCAGACACTTCTTCTCCTCCGTGTCTGATTCGAAGATGCGCAGCCCTTCCATTTCCACCGGGCTGACGGTGATGACCGCCTGGTGCGCGGCGCATCCGGAAATGAATGGTGAAGCACCCGGGCCCCGCCTTCCACCATGAGGGATTCGATGCCTTGCCTCCGAAGAGCACGGAGAACCTCTTCAACGGGAAGGCCTGTGTCCCCGACGGGAAGCGGAAAAAGGCGCGCGCCGCGGCGTGAAAGCTCCCGTGCCTTTTCACCGGCGCGCCCCTGGCGTGGAAGATCCAAGGCTTGAGATCCGTGCGCGAGAGGAGGCGGGCGGAGTCGGGGAACCGCAGTCCGGAATCCAGCACGACAGGCTGGGGCGATGGGCCATCGACGAGCCTGACTGTGAGCTGGGGATCATCGGCCAGAACTGTCCCTATCCCCACAAGGATCCCTCGGTGCAGGCTCCGCAGCTGGTGCGTGAGCGCCATTGATTCGCGACCGCTCAGGACTGCGCGTTTTCCCCCGAACGGGGCAATTGCGCCGTCGACCGACTGGGCCCAGCTCACCGTGACGGCCGGCAGGCCGGCGTTAGCTTTCAGGACGGATTCCACCAGGCGCGGGATTGCCCTTTCGGCCCCGTTCAGCGCACTTTCTGGCACACCGCCACCCCGTCACGCACGGGCAGGATGACCGTCTCCAGGTCTTCGCGCCGGGACACCATGGAGTTGAACTGACGGATGGCGGTGGTCGCGCCGTCATGCCTGCCGCGGGCGGCCACCTTGCCTCCCCACAGGACGTTGTCCGTGATGAAAAGGCCGCCGACCCTCACAAGGGGAACCGCCACCGAAATGCTCTCCGGATAGCTTTCCTTGTCGATGTCGTTGAAAACGATATCGAAAAGCCCCGTCTGTGTGCGGGCAAATGAGAGGGCGTCTCCCACGTCGAAGGTCATTGACTTCTCCAGGCCGGCGGCGGTGAAGAGCTTGATGGCGAGATCGCAATTCTCCGGGGACAAGTCCGTGCAGCTCACGGAGCCGCCATTCTGCATGCCCCGAGCAAACCAGAGTGCAGAGTAACCGAAGCCGGACCCCAGCTCCAGGACGCGCCGCGCCCCAATGGTCCTGGCAAGGATGCCCAGGAGGCGTCCCACCAGGGGACCGACAATGGGAAAACCGTTGCCTCGGGCAATCTCCTCCATCTCAGCGCGCACCGGGTCTGGCGGTCCGTCAAGGCCGGAAAGGTAGCTCTCAACCTTCTTGTCCACGATTCCTGCCATTGAGCCTCCGCAGAACAAGATACGAACAATTGGGCTGACCGCACAAGCGGCGCTGCAACCGCGCGTTCAATTCAGATGTACACCTGTTTGCCGGGTCATCGGGCGGAGGGTGTGGAATGAGACTTTCAACGATTGAAAGAGCTCTCGCGGGAGCCGTTGCGGCTTCCGCGGTGCTCATGGCTGCCGGGTGCGCGAACGTCGGCACCACATCCGTGAACGTCAACCAGATTGCAGCGCGGGATCTCGCGGCGTCCGTGACAGATCCGACCACGGGCACGACTGAAGAGATGACTGACCTCGGCTCATTCCTCTTTCCAGAAGCCCTGGGTGGTCAGCCCTGGTCTCTCTTTCACGCATCGGACTTCGCTCTTTTCCTCACCGACGGCGTGCTCAGCCAGGCGTTCCTCTGGAACGCGGCAAATGCCGACTATGAGCTGAGTGAGACCCGGACCATCTCGGCAGGGCCCATTACCGGCACGGCTGCCGTGACCATTGCGGTCGCGTTCTTCACCTCGACTGATGCGAGCGGCACGGGTGAGCAGATTGCTCCTTTGACCTCGGGCGCGGCCCCGTTCTCCGGCGTCCATTCCCTCACGTACAACCGCCAGATCAGCGGCACGTTCAAGAACAGCCTCTCGGGGGTCGGGCGACAGCATAGCTCGAAGAGCGCCTACACCGTGACCGGCCTGAACGGCGCCACCCCGGGTTTCACGATCACCGGAATGAAAACAGTGAGCTTCACGGACTCCTATCCGGACGGAAAGTCGATTGCCGGAACGATCACGGAGACCGTCAACAACGTCGCCGTGACCGCGGTCCTGCAGAGCGATGGCAGCTACCTCGTGACGGCCACGGGCACCATCCTGGCGGACTACTCGGCCACTATTACGGAGGCGAACGGCACCACGACGCAGGTCTCCAGGACGGCCACCATCACCCTGAACGGGCAGCAGACTGTGCACATCGACATGGATGGCACCGAAGTGGATGCTGATCTGTCCACGGGAGAGATCGAGTAGACGTCTCTAGCGACGACCGCCGAGGTCAATCACGGCTGAGCCGACGATCCGGCCCGTTCGCAGCCGGGTGAGGGCATCGTTTGCACCCTCCAGGGAGAAAACCTCCACTTCCGTCCGAATGGGGACCCGCGCGGCGAGAGCCAGAAACTCACGGGCATCTGCCCGGGTGAGGTTGGCCACGGAGCGGACCATTCTCTCCTCCCAGAGGATGTCGTAGGGAAAGGACGGGATGTCGCTCATGTGGATTCCGGCGCAGATGACCGCCCCGCCACGGTCCACGGCCCGAAGGGCCGCGGGAACCAGGGCGCCGTCCGAAGCGAATATGATTGCCGCATCCAGGGGAACGGGAGGCTTCTGCTGCGAGTCCCCGACCCACGAAGCACCCAGGCGCAGCGCGAGGGACTGGGCGCTCACGTCGCCAGGCCGCGTGAAGGCATACACCGCCTGGTCCTGGGAGCGGCACACCTGCGCAAGGATGTGCGCTGCCGAGCCGAACCCGTAGAATCCGACCCGCCGCGCCCCTCTCCCCGCCATGCGAAGCGCACGGTAGCCGATGAGCCCGCCGCACAGAAGGGGAGCCACCTGCAGGTCCGAGTAGCCGGCGGGAAGAGGGAAACAGAACCGCGCGTCCGCTACGGCGTACTCGGCGTACCCGCCATCCTCGTGGTAGCCCGTGAACCGGGCCTGCAGGCAGAGGTTCTCTCTTCCGCTCATGCAGAAAGCGCACGTCCCGCAGGTGAATCCCAGCCAGGGGATCCCCACCCTCTGGCCCGCGGAAAAGCCACTCACACCCGGCCCAAGGTCCACCACGGAGCCGACCACCTGGTGGCCGGGCACCAGGGGGAGCTTCGGCTCGGGAAGCTCGCCGTCCATGATGTGAAGGTCCGTGCGGCAGACCCCGCATGCGCTGACGCGGACTCCGATCTGGCCCAGCTTTGGCTCAGGAGTCGGGATGTCCCGCACGACAAGTGACGTTCGGATGTGCTCGAGAACCGCTGCTTTCATGGTCATTCAACTGCCTGGGGTCATTGTAACCAGGGGTGTGATGAAAAAAAAGGCGCCCTCGGCTTGAAAGGGCGCCTTGAGTGGGGAGCACTCGTAAACTAGAACCGGAAGCGAGCCCCCATCATGGCTGCGAAAACGGAGCTGTAGTTGGCGAACTCGTTGCCTCCGTTGGGGCTCTGCTCAAACGCGTCAATGAACTGAGTGTACCACGCGCCGAGGTAGACATCAAAATCCTTGCTGAAGTAGTAGTCAGCGGCGAGAAGGCCGCTGTAGCGCTGACCATCGTCGGCGCTGGCGAGCACGTTCTGTCCGTAGTCGAAGTACAGTGAAACGAGCACGTTCAAAGAAGGCAGCACGTAGTAGTTGGCGCCGAGGTTGACGATGTCATCAATGCGACCTTTTGCCAAACCAGAGGACATTTCGCTGTTGTTGGGACTGATTCTCGCAAAGTTTGCGTCAAACTGCGAGTGAATGTAGAAGAGATAGATGCCATCAGTCGCGTCCAGGGCGTACTTCAGTCCGCCGCCGGCGGCGAAGTGATGATTGTATGAAGCGTCTGCTTCGTACTGGGCTCCAACCGCGCCCGAAATCGGGAAGTCCTTGCTGTTGTAGCCCAGCTTGCCCGAGATCATGGCGTTCTTGTCGATGAAGCCATTCGTGGTGCCAACACCGGGGGCGTTTTCTGCCGCCGCCATGACACCGACGCCAACGCCGCTGAAGGTGGCATCATACTTGACGGAGTCGTCCCATCGGAAACCCATCTGCTGCGCGAAGAAGAAGTTCACAGCATCGTTGGAGGAGTAGTTGCTGCCTCCAGGGACGCCGGCGCTGAAGTAGCCCAGGTTGCCGTGACCTGCGCCGAACACGTCACCGGCGCCAATCGCGTCGCTGAAAGTTCCGTACTGCCGGCCGAACGTGAGCGTGCCGTAATCGCTCTTCAAGCCGACCCAGGCCTGGCGGCCGAAAACCTGGCCCTGCTGGTCGAGCTGGCCCACCGGAACAATCAATCCACCCTCCAGGGTGTAGATCGCCTTGATGCCTCCGCCAAGATCTTCAGTCCCGCGGAAACCCCACCGGCTGCCGTTGAAGAGGCCCTGCGAAAAGCCGAAATAGGTGTTCCCGTTCGGGTCGGCGTTGGTTGAGGCGCGAATAGCAACATCCACCAACCCGTAAGGTTCAAGGATGGATCCGGGCTGCCCGATCATCGGTGCGTCAGCACCCGCAACAAAGCAGGCTGCTGCCAGGAAAAGAACGACAAGCAAAAAAACACGATTCGCTTTCATCATAGCTCCTTTCGCAAAAAATCTTAGGGTTATTGAAAGTTGACCTGGGTTATGTAGCGGTTAACAGAGTGTTAATTATTGATTAATTTGCGCAGGGGCTTGAAATGCATTATAGTCCCTGCAATGAGTCGCCGCTCATTGGAAAGCCGCCCTCGATGGACCCCCACGTTCGACAGGATCTCGGAGGACAAACGCGAACGGGTGCTGGAGTGCGCGAAGAAGGCCTTCGCGCGCCACGGCTACGCGGGAGCGAACGTCAACCAGATGGCACGAGAGGCAGGTATCTCTGTCGGGTCGCTCTACCAGTATTTCAGGACCAAGGAGAACCTCTTCCTCACCCTGATAGAGGAATCCCATGGCACTCTGACGGGGGTGATAGATGAGATCTTCTCCCGGGTCCCCGGCTTCTTCGATCGGGTGGAGGCGCTGCTCAGGGCCGCCGTAGAGTGGTCACGGAAAGACCCTGACCTGCTGAACCTCTATATCGCATGCACAACGGAGGAGCTTGCGCCGCTTGCCGCGAAGCTCTCGGGACGCATCGAGAGCGTGGCCGCGGAGCGCTACCGCCAGATGGTTGCCGAGGCGAAAAAACGGGGGGAGGTAGATGAGGGCGTCTCTGAGGCGGCGGCCGCGTTCTGCCTGGACAACCTCTTCCTGATTGTCCAGTTTTCATTCGGCTCGGCTTACTACCGTGAGCGGCTGGGGCTTTTCCTGGGATCACACGCTGTTGAGGACGCGGAGGTGGTAATCCGGGGCGTGATGGATTTTATCCGCCGGGCGCTCCTTCACCGCTGACCGTTGAGACGTCGAAAGCTTTCCCGATTTCTCCTGTAGAGGTCGCGAAAGATCTCGAACCTCTCCTCGTAGATCCTGGACCGCGCGGGGTCAGGCTCGAAGCTGCCGCGCACGGGCACCAGTTGACGGGCCTCTTCCAGGGAGCCCAGGACGCCCAGGCCCGAGCCGCAGAGGAGGGCCGCGCCGAGCGCGCCGGCGTTCTGGGGCGAAGCGACGGGCTGCACCACCTCGCCAAGGGCGTCCGCCATGATCCGGGCCATGGCGTCGGAGCGAGCGCCCCCGCCCACGAACCTGAGCGGCCCGTGAGCGGGCACCTTCCGCCGTATGGAGGCAAGCTGCCACTTTCCGTGGAGGGCAATCCCCTCCGCCACCGCCCGGATCATTGCCCGCTTTCCCGTTTCCAGCCCGAGGTTGAAGAACATGCCGCGGGCCGCGGGATCCTCGAACGGCGAGCGGTTGCCCCGCAGCCACGGGGTGAAGATCACCCCCTGCGCGCCGGGCTCCACGCCGTCGATGGTCTCGTCCAGGAGCTCGAAAAGCGTCGCGTACCTGCCCTCCGGATCATCCGAAACGGTCCTGTGCTGGAGGTACACGCCGATCTCATCCAGGGCAAGGTGGTCCCGCACCCATTCCAGGCATTTCCCCGAGGTTTCCTGCTCCGATATGTAGTTGTACCTGCCATCCTGGGCGCCCAGGATGGAGGCGATGAAGCAATCCGTGTCCACCACCCGGCGGTCCGTGACGGTGGAGACCCATCCCGAGGTCCCCATGTAGACGTGCGTGTCATGGACTCCAGCGGCGCCCGAGCCCAGCGCCACCAGGGACAGGTCTCCGCCGCCGCCAAACACGGGCGTGCCGTGCGCAAGGCCCAGCTCCTCCGCTGCTCCCGCCTGGAGCTCCCCGGCGATCTCGGCAGGCCCAATCACATCCGGGAGATGCCTGGGGTCCACGTCGAAAAGCCGGCACAGAAGCGGGCTCCAGCCTGTTCGACCCGGCCGGGTATCATAGAGGAAAGTCGCGTTTGCGGAGTCAGGGGTCATGGCAAACCGGCCTGTGCACTTGTGGACGAGGTACTCTTTTGCGTCCAGCCATTTGTGAACCTTGCGAAAGAGCTCCGTTTCGTGGTCACGAACCCAGTGATACTTCCAGACCGGGTCCTTGACGCTCGCGGAAACACCGCCTGTGATGACAAGGGAGGGCAGGAGCTTTCGGGCATTCATCCCGGCCACCCGGAGACCCTTCTCGATGCCGGCACGCTTCTGCTCCACCGCCCGCTGGTCCATGTAGCTCATGGCAGGCCGCAGCGGAGCGCCCTGGGCATCAACGAGGACCAGCCCTTGCATCTGGCAGCAGAAAGCCAGCCCTTTGACAGCCGTCGGTGGCAGACCCGCATCCGCCAGGAGCTTCCGCGTGCCCACGCACACGGCTTTCCACCAGTCAGACGGGTCCTGCTCCACACCCCCGCCCGGAAGAAGCCGCAGCGGATATTCTGCAGAGGCGCCCGCAACCAGCTTCACTTCGTTGCCGATGGTGTAGAGGCACGCCTTTGCGCCCGTGGTCCCGATGTCGTACGCAATGACGGGAAGGGCGTCTCTCATTTCTCGCTCTTCCTTCCCTGCCGGGAGTACTTCCGCAGGTAGACCTGGTGCATGACGGCGGCCTCGAACCTGTTGATCCCCTTTGCGCCCCCCAGAAACTCGGCTTCAATGAAAGCGCGGCACCCCTTTTCCACGATGCGCGCGCACAGAAGCGCCTCCTCCAGCGTCCTTCCGAGCGCCACGGCGCCGTGGTTTGCCATGAGCGCGGCCATCCGGCCGCGCAGCGCGCGAAGGACCATGCGGCCCATCCTGGCGGTTCCCGGGATGGCGTAGTCCGCCACGCGCAGCGTGGGTCCCACGATCTGCGCAAGATCGTCGAGAATGGGAGGAACCTCGCGCCGGGCCGCCGCAACCGTGGAAGCGCTCATGGAATGCGTGTGGATCACGGCGTTGACCTCGGGACGCGTCCGGTAGATGTCCCTGTGGAGCTTCTTCTCCGTGGATGGCCTTCCGCCTCTCGCCTCCCCGGTGTCCAGGTTCACGATCACAACGTCCTCTGCCCGCAGAGAGGTGTAGTCGAAGCCGCTCGGCGTGATGGCCATCTCCGCGGCAGACAGTCTCAGGGAAACATTCCCCCACGTCCCTGCAACGAGACCTTCCTCGACGAGCTTCACTCCGGCCGCGCGGACCGCTTCTTTTGCCATATTCTCATCCACGTGAGTCGTCCTTCTCGATGTTCCTGAGGACACGCTCGAACCGGGCCAGGGCATCATCAATGACGTCGTCGGTGTCAGCGGCGCTCGTGTACATCCTGCTCCCCGCAAGGGTCACGATCCCTTCCGCCATGTACGCGGCTCCATACTCTTCCATGAGCGCCTTGCGCACCTTGATCTCCTTGAGCACGGAGAGGATCCGCAACAGGTCAAGGCGGACAAACATGCCGCCGACCACCTCCAGGTGGCAGATCGATCCCTGGTTGTATGCAACGGCCGGCAGGCCAAGCCTGTCAATGATCGCCTGCAGACCCAGGGTGAGACGATCTCCGGCCCTGCCGGCCTTTTCGCACGCGTGGGTCCGCTCGATCTCCCTGAGGGTGAAGTATCCCGCCGCGGCGCTCAGCGGGTTGGCCGCCATTGTCCCCCCCACGTATGCCCGCTTCTTTCCGCTCTCTATGCCTGCCGCCACCAGCTTCATCAGGTCTCTGCGGCCTCCCAGGCCTCCGGCGGAGGGATAGCCGCCGGCGACGATCTTGCCGAAACACGTGAGGTCGGGCCTCACGCCGAAGTATCCCTGCGCGCCCCCCAGCCCGACGCGGAATGCCGTCACTACCTCGTCGAACACGAGCAGGGCGCCGTGCCTGTCGCAGAGCCGCCGGACTCCCGTGTTGTAGTCGATGTCCACCGGACGCGTGCCGCTCTCGGGGCCCACCGGCTCCACCAGGACACACGCGGTGCCGCCGGCAAGCTTGCTGGCCCGCAGCGCGCGCTCCAGCGAGCCCAGGTCGTTCGGCGCGGCCTCGCGCGTATGCCGGGTTGCAGCCCGGGGAATGCCGTGCGCCTCGAAGCGCCTCGTGTGCGGGATCTTCAGGCTGTAGACCAGCTGATCGCTCCAGCCATGATATGCGCCCCCGATCTTGATGACCTTCCTTTTGCCGGTGGCAAGCCGCGCCACCCGGATTGCGGCCATGACGGCTTCGGTGCCCGAGCCGAGCATCCGGAACATCTCCACCGAGGGGATGTGCCTGTTGATCTCCCGCGCCAGCTTCAGCTCGAACTCGTGAAAGAGGCCCGTGGAAGGGCCGACCCGGGAAAGGACCTCCAGGACCTGTTCCCGGACGGCAGGGTCATTGCTGCCCAGGATGGTGGGTCCGCCTGCCTGGAGAAAATCGATGTACCTGTGGCCATCGATGTCGTACAGGTAGGGGCCTTCCGCGCGATCAATCACCAGCGGGAACGGGTAGTTGAACGCGAGGTTGTGCTGCACGCCGCCGGGAATGAAGGTCTTCGCCTCTTCCGTCATGGCCTTCGACCCCGGGCACTGCTGGTTGAACCAGTCCAGGTAGCCATCCATGGCCTCCCGCCTGAGCTTCAGGGGAGAGCGCGCCATGAGAGCGTCCAGTTTCTGGTAAATCTGCGACGCATCGGGATAGGAGCTGATTGCAGAGCCGGAGAACGGCCGGCTCACCGAAGAGAGTGAGCGTTCACTCATATTAC
>CAVUXE010000017.1:0-20459 GCA_963745235.1 uncultured Spirochaetota bacterium
TTTGTCGAAACCCTTAACGAAATTCGGAATGATTTGGGTGGGCGCGTTGCTTCGTCTCGCCTTGTTGTCAACGGCCTGAATCGTTCAATGCCGGTTCATCTGTCCTACGCCGATTCTCTCGCAGGAAGGGGCGGGAAGTTTTCATCATCCCGCAATCAGCAAGAATAACCAACGCGCAAACGGATCATGTTTTCCTCGCCGAATATGCTCCCGCCGATAAACCGCTAAATGAGTATGCACGTCTCGCCGAGGCTGTCGGATGAGTGAAAGACTACACCGCAAACCAAAGGCGACGGATACGGCCCAAAGAGCCTCGATGGACGTTGACTCGCGCGGGCTCGCCCCTCGACCCGAGGTGATTCCAGAGGCGGAGACAAATATGAAGCCCGTCTCTTTTTATATTGATCCCGCCGATTATAAGGCGTTGAAAATTGTCGCGGCGGACCTGGGCTTAGGCATAGGGGCGGGAATGAGGTTCGCAATCCGTGACTTCCTAAAGAGAAAGGGCGCGCGCTAGCAATCTCTCTTTGGGCACCTATTCGAGGAACTTTCGATAATCCACGCCAAGAACCTTACCGAGCTTGCGCGCCATTGCGAGGCCGATCACGCGCCGATCGTTCTCGATTGCGGAGAGATTTGGATACTTCGTTCCAACGGCATGGGCGAGTTTGACGAGTGTCATTCCGGCCCGTTCGCGATACGCACGGACAAGCCTTCCTGGCGTTTTTGCGGCCTTTATTTCCTTCGCGAGGGCGGACGTCTTCCACTCCACAGCCTCGCTCTCGTCATCAACGAGGACGGCATCGGGCAGGCTCTTCTTGAGGAGGGCCGCGACCGTGGCTGCACCCTCACCTGTGAGACTTACGTTAATATGGCGCGTCTTCTCGACTACCAGCATAATACACCTCTATATCCTTCGAATCCGTTTCGTTGTACCAACATGCCACCCATGAATAGGCTAGATGACAATGATACTTCGACTTTCCGAGCGAGGAGAAATTCGGCCACGTCGTTTGTATCGGTCCCTTCGCCTCGAGGTCTTCAGCCAACTCATCGAAGAGAATGCGAACCGACTCAGGAGCTTTCGAGAGCTTCTTTAAGGCGGTTTTCCTCACCGTCACCCGGTACACGCCTAAATGTATCTCTTGTGATACATAATGTCAAGAAAAAACGGAAGGGAATCGAGAACACCACCCCTATTTCCGATTGACAAGACATTCCATATATGGAATATTCATGTATAGGATGCACCGCCACAAAGAGGTAACTCCTACGGAAGAATGGGAGGTCGAGTATTCTGACGAGTTCGGCCTCTGGTGGGATTCACTCACTGAGAGTGAGCAAGACGACGTGGCAGCAGTCGTAGAAGTTTTACAGAAGGTTGGTCCGACTTTGAGGCGGCCTCTTAGTGGCAGTATTGAGGGATCGCGCTATCCGAATATGAAGGAGCTTGTCATTCAACACGCAGGTAGCCCGTATCGGGTGCTGTATGCTTTTGACCCTCGCCGAATCGCGATACTTCTTGTCGGAGGCAATAAGACAGGAAACGATCGCTGGTACGAAGAATTCGTACCACAGGCAGACAGGATTTACGGTGACCATCTGAAAGCGGTGGAAAAGGAAGGATTACTATAATGGCAAAGAACTTTGCTGCTCTGATTAATAAGATGCCTGCGCCACGGCAGGCTAGAATCAAAGCCAAAGCGAATGCACTTCTCAAGGGAATGGCTTTGAATGAATTGCGTGAAGCGCTCAATCTCACCCAGGAGGAGCTGGCAACCACCCTAAAGGTTAAGCAAGCTGAGATTTCTAAGCTCGAACATAGGTCGGATATCTACCTGAGTACTTTAAGAAGGATTATTGAGGCAATGGGTGGGACGCTTGAGATAGTGGCGCGTATGCCGGATGGTCCGGTTACAATACAGATGTTCAGAAAGGTGAGAAGTAGTCGTGGAGTCCGTATTAGTTAAGACAGTCTTGGGCGAAACGATAGGCCTCATGCCGATAAGCCGCTTCCGGTCTACTCCAGTAAGGACGAGCCTGTCTATGGGGAGCGGGACAGGCCTTGCGGCCTTGCTGACTCCAACGCTTCCCCATCCGTTGAACAAGAAATAAAGAAGCGCGAACGAAAGAGAAGGAGAGGGTGTAGCTTCGGATGTTTCTCGACCAACACGCCGCCGAGTGATTCGCGCCGCTGTCCAGGGGTGATTCACAGGCTAAGACAGTCTTCGATATTCTCCCCTCATGTCAGAAGCACTGAAGGAACAATGGAGAGATCTGTTCGCCGCCGCCGAGGCTTTCCGGGAGCTCGGCCCCTGGGCATGGATGGACGACAGCATGGTTTTCGGAGTGGCGGATGGGAACCATGGACAGATTGCCTGGTGCTGTGTTCTGGGCCTGAGAGGGGAGGTTTTCGGGTTGGCCGCCTACCTTGGCTCCGCGGGGCTTAGCATCCACAGCAGAATCCAGGTTGGCGAACTGAGGGCAGAGGACGATGAAATCCGTTATGGGTTTCCGTGCCTCATGGTGTCGTTTGAAAACCGCCAGGGACTGGAAGCCAGCGATCTTGCGCGCATAAAATCGCTCGGCCTCACCTTTCGGGGGCGCAACGGTTGGCCGCAATTTAGGAGTCATCGACGTGGATGGTACCCTTGGCGTCTCGATGGATCGGAGGTCGTTTTCTTTACTGAAGTACTGCAGCAAGCCTCTGCGGTATGCTTGCGGTTACGAGCCGAGCCGCAACTGCTGGAGCCACCACGGGCGAGGGAGCTTTTCGTTCGCGTGATGGCAGGGGATGGGGGGTGGACCGATCAGTGGACAAAACCAGTTCCCTCCCCTGTTGTACCACTTCAAGAATCCGTAGTGGACGAAACTGAGGCCGCAAGACTGAAAGGCTCGACGGCCAGACAGGAAGGGATCTGGGAAGCGGACCTTTTTTACGTGCCCACTCCAACACGAGAGTCACCAGGTGAACGACCTTACTACCCTGTGGCCATGTGCTGGGTCGATCAACATAGCGGGCTGAGCTTGGGCTTTGAACTTCTTGAGCAGGCGGATGATCCTGACCTGAAAGCCTGGGCGTTGAACAAGCAGTTGCTCGAACTCGTAAAAAAGCACTCCATGATCCCACTGGCCATCCATGTCCCGCGACGGACTCTTGCAGCGGCGCTAGAGAAGGTGGCCGCGATCCTTGGATGTGAGCTATCTGCATCGAAGCGCCTGCCCGCACTGAAAGAGCTCAAGGCGAGCCTGTTCCAACGCTTCGCTGGTGGTAGGTGATAGGAGGAGCCTTTCGATCTGAGTACAGCAGCTTATAATCGGCGATCGGTCTACTTGAGGAAGCCTAAGGGGGCGTGCCTCAAAGGGAAAGCCTGGCATCCCAAGCCTAAACCAAAAATGGGGCCGGTGCGGGACGCGGAAAACACTGCACCACCCGGGCAGGGAAGGCGTGGCGTACCAGAAATCGCGACGCTGTGTCCGTCTTGACGCGGCCCGCCGAAGGTATATGATGCCGGAAAGTTTTTCGCTGCTCTTCGTCGGCCCGTCCGCGCATCCTGTCAAACACCCACAACCGACAAGGAAAAGCCCAAGGGAGAAAGCGTATGAAGAAACTATTGATGATTTTGTCGGCCTGCTTGTTCCTTACTCCCGTAGCCTTCGCTCAAGACTTCATCTCGCTTTTGCAGACTGGTACACCGGAGCAATTACAGACGGCAATAGCTGGAGGGGCAAAGGTCAATGACAAGATCACCGGTAGGACGCCCCTGATGATCGCGGCAGAGAAAAACCCAAAACCCGAGGTCATCACCACCTTGTTGAAGGCCGGGGCGGGACTGAACGACGAGTCCACTGAAGTCGCAACACCCTTGATGTATGCCGCGCGGAACCCGAACCCCGAGGTTATCTCTGTCCTCTTGAAGGCCGGGGCGAAGGATCGCCCGAACATTCCGCCCGGCATGGCGGCTGTCTGGACGGCTTTGATGTGGGCAGCGGGGTACAACCCGAACCCCGAGGTCATGGCGACGTTGCTGAAGGCCGGGGCGAGAATTGACGAAAAAGATGGGGACAACGAGACAGCTCTGCTATGGGCGGCCAGGTACAACGCGAATCCCGAAGTCATTACTACCCTGTTGAATGCCGGTGCCAAAATTGACGACAGAGCTGACAATCGCATGACGCCCTTGATAGTGGCAGCTGCGCGGAACCCGAACCCCGAGGTCATTGTGACGTTACTGAAGGCTGGGGCGAGAATTGACGACAGAGAAGGCAAAGGCATGACACCCCTGATGGAGGCAGCGATGGCCAACAGCCCCGAGGTCATTTCCATCCTTCTGAAGGCCGGGGCGAAACTTGATGATAAAGACCCGAGCGGTCGAACTCCCTTGATGTGGGCGGCATGGCAGAACCATAACCCCAAGGTGGTCATGGTCCTTCTGAACGCGGGGGCAGACGGTAAGCTGAAATGCGATGACAAAACAGCCTTCGACTATGCCGCAGGAAATGACAAGCTGCAGGGTACGGACGCATACGAGGCGCTGCGGACGGCGGCAGGGAAATAGGTGAGCGTCCTGTTATCAGGAGCGCCGACCTTACATGGGACGCCGTTCGCCGGCTGTCAAATTTCCCCGGCCGCACTGCCTATAACTATGCCTTCGGTCTACTTCATCGAGCCAATACTCGGTGCTTGGGAAAGCTGCCTCGCAACTGCGAATCCCCTTTGTCGGCGGTATCCAAAGAGCAAGAAAACCGAGGGCCTGGTCCTCGAGAACGATGTTCTCGATGAGCGTAAGCGATTTGACCAGCTTTTCGCGATTGACTATTTACAAACCATGAAAGCCGGGTATCTGGATGTGGGCAAACTTCACATGTACTACGAAATCCATGGCAGGGGCGATCCTCTTCTCATGCTGCACGGCGAATTCGCTGCGACAGGGATGTTCTCATTGGTGACGCCACAGCTCAGGAGAACCCGTAGAGTCATCTTGGTCGATCAACAAGGTCACGGTCGTACGGGTGATATCGACCGTCCCCTCAGTTTCAAGCAAATGGCGGAAGATACGGCTGCCCTTCTCAAGCAACTTTCTATTGAGAAAGTCGACGTTTTTGGTTACAGCGGAGGGGGTACAGTTGCGCTTCAACTCGCTGTCGAGCGTCCCCACTTGGTAAGAAGGCTGGCGTTGGCTTCGGCAATCTACGATGAACATGGATACTACCCGGGCGTGATGGAACAACTCAAAAACCCCGTACCGGACGCTTTCCCCTTGCCGTTGCGAAAAGCCTACGAAGGAGTCGCTCCTAAGCCCGGGGACTGGAAGAATCTCGTATACAAAAGTGCAGAAATGGCAAGGAATCCGGCAACGGCCGGATTCCTTGAACGTTCTCAATTGCAGGAAATCGTTGGACCGACACTCGTCATTATCGGAGACAAGGATTTCATAGATCCTGACTATGCTGCGAATATGGCAGAAGCCCTGCATACGGAGTTGGTTATTCTACCAGGTGATCATTCGTCATATGTAGCGGAACAGCCTATCATGCTACTTGCCGCGCTCAACGACTTCTTCGGATGAGGAACCTGTTTTAGAGCTCCGATTCCCATCCATCTTCGCGCGACCTCATAGTGGTCCGCATTGAAAAACTCTCTCCTCTAAACGTTTCTGATAAGGAATCGGGCACTCTATGAGACTTTCACTTCACATCCTGTGAAGCATCTTCTCGGAAACCGGATTTGGGATCTATTGCTTTGTCTGACTGCCGCGTAACAGCTCCCAGAATGCTCTGGGAGATAGAATCAAGAGCGGTGTCTCGCTCGATACGGAAAGGAGATCATCATCTCCGGTCACTAGCACCTCAGCGCGACCAGCAATCGCCGAGGCCAGTATCCAACGGTCGGCAGGATCACGAACAGGAACCTCGCTCGGTTTCTGTGGCTTCGGTACGAGTTTGACGACACCGAACACCGCTTTTGCGACCGCCACCTGTTCCTCGGGCAGTTTGAGCTTACGCGTAAGAGCCCGTTCGAACTCCGTCATGATCACGTCATTCAAGATCAACTCATGCTCGGCTAGGACAGTGCGAAGGACATCCGCACACAATCCCCGTGTGGCAAAAGCCGCCACAAGTACGTTTGTGTCTAGGCAGACCCTCAAGAAACCACTCGGAACACGTCCTCGTCTGTGAGGTAGCCCCGGGCTTCGGCAAATGGCATGATTTGGCGGCGGGCTTCTTCGAACTGGAGCACCGATAGTTGCCGTCGGAGTGCCTCGCGCGCGACGGCGCTTCGGGACCGGCCGGTTCGCTTGGCAAGACGATCAAGCTGAAGCTCCATATCCGGGTCAAGCCGGATGGTTATGGCGGCAGTTTTCATGTATGACATTGTATCACGGTCGGTAGTGAGTTTGCAAGGGAGGGGGGATCAGCCCTGTCAGTTCAACTTCCGCTATCTTGCCTTCTGTCGATTGGATAGAATGTCACTCCAGAAGGAAACGAAATGAAGCTGCCGTCAAAGCGTCGCGCCGCGAAGGCCGCCCTGCTGGCCTTCCTAGCCCTGACTATTTGCGCGCCATTCGCGCATGCGCAGTTGAGCCGTATGGCGGCGGGAGCCGAGGTGATCAATTCGCTTGCTGTCACCGCCGCGATCTGGGGAGCGCCCCTCGTCACTATGTTCAATCTCCGCTACAACGACGTGGTAGGACCGGCGGCAAAGGCCGCCCCAAACTCCATCTGGCGGGAGGCGGACATTTCCACCCCGCAAGTTGCCGAAGAGGCGGGCTACGTCACGCCAAAATGTGAACACGGTCTATGGTTTCGGCTTCCTCGATCTGGGGTCCCAGCCGCAGGTGCTGAGCGTACCCGATTCCGATGGGCGCTACTACATGGTCGAGATCGTCGACATGTGGACAAACGCCTTCGCCTACGCGGGCGGCGTTGAGACGGGGTACAAAGGCGGAACCTTCGTCCTCGCTGGTCCCGGGTGGCAGGGGCCCCTTCCGGATGGCGTTCGACGCGTCGACTGCCCGGCGCGCTGGGTCATGATCCAGCCACGGGTCCATGTCGGCGGACCGGAAGACCTGGCGGCGGCGGAGAAAGTGCTGCATGCCATAACTGTCACGGGCCTGGCCGAGTTCACGGGCCACCCGGCGTCGCCTGCGCCCGCTTATGCCTACGTGGCGCCAAACCGGAAAGATCCTAAACTGCCCGTCAGTGCCCTTGATTACCGCGACCCGCTGCAGTTCTGGGAGATTCTATCCGCGGCCATGAACGAAAACCCGCCGCCGTCCGATCAGCTATCAGCACTTGTGCCCCTCTTCGCGCCCCTCGGGCTAGCGCCGGGGAGGAGCTGGGACCGCACTAAGATGAACCCGCTGGTCCTACAGGCCATGGCCAAGGCCGCAGCTGACATCGGGCCCATCTTGGCCGCCTTGGGCGGCAACCACATCCGCAACGGCTGGGAAATCCCGCCGACAACCATGGGCGACTTCGGGACGGACTATCTAACTCGCGCCGTCATCGCCCGTAACGGTTTGAGCGGCAACACTCCAAAAGAGGCTATCTACTACCTCGCCTATACAGACAGTGCTGGTCAAGAGCTTTCAGGCTCCCAGGGCTACACTCTGACCTTTAACGAGACGCCGTCGGTTGTCGCGCCCGGCTTCTGGTCCGTGACAATGTACGACGCCGTCAACGATTACCCGATCTCCAATCCAATAAACCGCTACTCGCTGGGGAGCGACAATGCGGGCATGCAGCACAATCCCGACGGCAGTCTGACAATCTACCTGCAACGGTACACTCCGGGCACTGACAAGGCGGCCAACTGGCTGCCCTGCCCACCGGGGCGCTTTTTTCTCGCTCTCCGCGCCTACGCGCCGGCGAAGGCGATGGTCAGGTCTCTGACCGACCCTGCGGCCTACGAGCCGCCGATCATCGCCGTGGCGAAATAGTCGGGCGGCCTCAGGACCTTGCTGCGCCCCAAGCAACTGACCTGGGTACTTGGCTACAGTCACGGCGGAGTAGGCAGAAGAGGTTCTATCTCCCGCCAAAGACTATCAGGAACAAGTCCCCCTTACTTCGTAGCGCTCTCATAGTTGAAGGCATTATCCTCACGGTTTGCGCATTCGGCGCGCAGGTGTGATTACCCATTCTGTCGATTTCCAGGAGTGCATGCTTTCCCGCTGACAATGCCTTTCTGCTCCTCTGCCCTCTCCTCTGTGACGTGAGGCATTTTGGCTATCTTACGGAGAGGAGGAATAGAATTACGGATGTAGAGAACTTCAATTTGACTCCGACTCTGTGAAAACGCGCCAGACAGGCGCAACAGTGTAGGGAGGAAGCGAAAATGAAGTACATGCTGATGAGCTTCGCAAGGAGGCTTTCGAGATGGCAATGGCCCCAATCTGGCTTGACGAGGGTCGCGAATACGACAAAACTGGAGTTGGAGAGAGAGGGATTCCAATAGACAGCACGAATTGCAGGTCAAATGGGAAATCCAAGAGGAGGTGTCATATGAGGCGTATTTTTGTCTTGGGTGCCGTCTCCATTTTCGTGCTCATGACAATGCCGCTGCTTGCTGCCCCCGGTCCGGGCGGATACCCGGCCTATACCGGCGAGCCGGTGGAATTGACAGAGTGGGCATGGACCAGTAACGAGAACTTCTCCAACGATCTTTTCACAAAGGCATACCCGGACATCACGATCAAGTGGACGAACAACGGTGTCCCCTATGCTCAGGTCTTGACGGCGACCGCCGCCGGAAGCGGGCTGCCCGACGTGATCATGAGCGAATACACGTATGCCCCCCAATTCATGACGTATGGCAGCTTCCAGGAAATCAACAAGTGGGTACCCCGCGACCTGTACCTCAAGTACTATCCTGAGGTTACGCTGAAGTGGACGGCCATGGACGGCAAGATTTACGGCACGCCCCAGGACAGCGGGGCGGCGACCATGGTTTACCGCAAGGATATCTTTGACAAGTACAATCTATCAGTACCCAAGACGTGGGCTGATTTCGAGAAGCAGGTCACCAAGCTGCACGACGCGGATCCTAGCATCAACGGGCTGTCTTTCCCCGCGAATTGGGTGCTTGGGCCCATGGGATTCGTGTGGCAGGCAGGAACCAAGCTGTTCGACTACGCGAACGGCAAGTGGTACATCAATTTCACCAGCCCGACCGCCATGAAGGTCTTCAACTTCTGGGGAAAGATGATCCGGAGCAAGCTGGTCAACGGCGACAACTGGTGGAACGCGGACTGGTACAAGGAGCTGGCGGACGGCAAGGCCGCCATGGTCGTGTCCGGTGGATGGTACCCCGAGTGGCTCCAGTTGAACTGCAAGGTGCCTGACGGACTCTGGCGGGTTGCGCTGGTTCCGCAGTGGGACGCCTCGAAGCCTCAGAACGGCGAAATGGGCGGATCCGGTTTTTACGTGAGCAGCCAAAGCAAGAACCCGGAAGCTGCGGCACTCTTTGTTCTCTGGCTGAACTCGCATAAGGATTCCCTCGTGCAGCTCCACGACAAGAGCCAGCTTCCCATCCTCTGGTCCAATACGTTCACGAAAGTGCTGGCGCCTGAGCTGGCAAACCAGCCCTATCCGTATTTCGGCGGACAGAAAGTCACGCCCGTCAGCGTAGAGGCAATGAAGCAAGTGAAAACTGCCTTCACGGCGATCCCGATCATGGACTACGTGTCCTCGAGCTACAACGACGAGTTCCAGAAGTTCCTCAGCGGAGCAGAGGACATCACCGCCTTCGTGAACAACTGGCAGGACAATGTCGTCGCGTTCATGAAGAAGCAGGGATTGAACAACCTCGTGGTAGGATCTTTGCCGTAAGGGAACAGCGCTGAAAGCGCACCGCCAGATTTTCAACGCAGTCATCGGGCTGCCCCGGGAGTTGAACTCCCGAGGCAGCCCCCTCTTTCTGCCGCTTGTGCGAACGTCCGCTTCCAACCGGTCCGGCGGACGCGTGGGAAGCGGCTTCCGGCGGTTCAGCGGAAAGGCAGACATGAGGCGGTTTCAAACGGTCAGAGCGTATCTGTTTCTCCTTCCCTTTCTGGTGTTTTTCGTCCTCGTAACCGCATATCCCGTTCTCTACGGAGGATACCTCTCCCTGTTCGGACAGCACGGGGCGAAAATGTGGTTCGTGGGACTGAGCAATTTCAAGTCCGCGTTCACGGACCCGCTGTTCTGGCAAGGGTTCGGGATGCCGGTTTTCCTGCTCCTCGTCCAGGTCCCCGGCATGATCGTGATTGCGATCTTCATCGGGCTCCTCTACGAGAGGATCAGACACTCAGTGGTGTATCGACTCATCTTCTACCTTCCCTATGCAATGCCCGGAGTCGTAGCGGGGATCCTCTGGTCCTACATTTTCTCCCAATCCATGTCCCCCCTCGTCCCGCTGTGGAAGCTGTTCGGCGCGGCCAAGCCGATATTCATCACCCTCTCGAGCGTGCGCTGGATACTTCTCATCATCATTCTCTGGGAATGGACGGGATATACTTCGCTCATCGTCTATTCCACGCTGGTCTCCATTCCCAAGGAACTAGGCGAGGCGGCGGAGATGGACGGCGCCACCTGGTCCAAGGTGGCGTACTACATCAAAGTGCCGCTCCTCAGAAACACGGTCTTCGTCCTTTTCATTTTCAATTCGATCGGCGCCATGCAGGTCTTCAATGAGCCCAGGATGGTGAATATACTCCTGACCCTCCCCCAGAACTACACGCCTGCGATGTACCTCTACAATCAGGCGTTTGCGTATGGCTCCTTCACCTATTCGATCGCGATGGGGCTCGTTCTGGCCGCGGTCATATTCGTCATCTCCTTCTTCTTCATGAGACAGTCCATGAAGGAATTAGATGTCCATGCGTGAAAGGCGGTGGAGATGAAAGCCTCACATCGCGTCAGGTTCGAAGTCGTCGCGATACTCCTTGCCCTCTATTTTCTCCTCCCCTTTTATTGGCTCGTGCAGAGCTCGACGAAGGACATCGAGCAGCTCATGCAGGGCACATTTGTTCCCGGATTCCCCAACCACTTCATCGACAATCTCCTTGGCGTTTTCGCGTATAACCATGGCTTGTTCATTCACTGGCTGCTCAACTCATTTCTCTACTCCGGTGTGGGCTCCGTCGCGGGAACCTTCTTCGCGGCCATGGCCGGGTTCGCGTTCCGGAGGTACCGCTTCGTCGGCCGCAAGTTCCTCTTCATCCTCATCCTTGGATTCGCGCTGGTCCCGGGTTTCGCCACGACGCTCCCGCTGTTTATCGAATTCAAGAGCTTCCATTTCCTGAACACGGCCTGGTCCGTCATCGTTCCCTCCGTGCTGAACGTATTCGGCGTCTACCTCATGGCGGTGTACTGGAACCAGGTTCCCGAGGAGATGTTCGATGCCGCCATGATGGACGGCACGAGGGAATTGTCGATCTTCCTGAGGATCGGGCTCCCCACCATCCTGCCTGGTGTTACAACCGTCCTTCTCCTTTCATTCGTGGCAATCTGGAACAACTATTTCCTCGCGCTCATCATGTTGAACCGCTACGAAGCATTCCCCCTGATTCTGGGGATAACGACGATCAGTTCAGCCTCGGGGTGGCCGGTCTACAATCTGACCCTGATGGGCGCCTTCCTCACCGCGCTGCCGCTGCTCATCCTTTTCACCACGCTGCAGAGGTTCCTCGCACCTCAACTGACGGGATCGATCAAATGACGCGACCCTTCATGTTGGCCGCGGACGGGAGAAATCCACCTCAAAGGGCCAAGCTGTTTCTTCACCGCTTAATATCGGTTTGGGTCTTTGGGGGCGATAGTTTTTCGATGGACTACCCCTTTTCACCTTAAGAGGTAACTGTTCAGCTGGTCTGAAGACAGTCAGTCAGGGTTAGGTCTTTTTCAAACGCATTCATGAGAGCGTCAATAACCGATAGGCCCTGCTTTCTGATCGTTGAGATATAACTTCGTATCCGACAGAATGAGAGCGCTCCCCCATTGCTTCGGAATGCCCCGGATACTTTCTGCTGGACCCTCATCATTCTTATATCTCGTTCTGCCAAATTATTGTCGAAGTCAACTCTGAAATCGGTCATGTATCGCAGGGTCTCCTCGCGTAGTCGTTCAAGTCTTTCCAACAGATTGCGTGCTTTGCTGCGCTTGATCCGGCCCCGTTTTCCGGGGCTGTCTGCCCGATGAGGCGATGGGTTGGCTTTCATACCACTTGCGATGATCGCTTTGTAGCGGCTCTCATATTTGCGAATGTCGCAGAGGGGTAGTTTCTTCTTCCCTGTGCGTTTTGCCTGCTCCACAGTTTGCTTGCTCTCCAGAAGAAGGCCGATCATTTGCTGCGCCCACACTTGGCCACCCGGTTCATAGACCGCCGTGAGTTCTCGAATGTGATGTGCGTTGCACAGCGAATGCGAGCACCTATATTTCATGTAGGGTTTCCAATTATCATGAACCGCGTTGCCTTTCAGCCGCGGCAGAATTCCTATCTGGTCTGTGGCGGCCGTCCCGCGCCTCTGATGAGGATAGTAGTAGGTGAACTCCTGAGTGCCCGCCCCGTGCAGCCAGTGCAGTTTGCCGTTGATGCTCAAGCCGGTCTCATCAAAGTGCACCACTTTCGCCTGAATCAGTTTCTCCTTGATCTGCTCCACAACACCCTCGACTCGTTGCGCACACCGCCGATCGATACTGGCCAGCGTGCCAACGCTGAGGGGAATGGCGAACAGATCAGCGAAGGCTTGGGCGGCTCGATCGTAGGAAAGAAATCCATAGTTTTTTAGATACACTGCAAATGCCTTCAGCCGTGGACCGTACTGTGTTTTGTGACTTACCCCGAGTGGGAACACCGCTACCGAAAACTCGTGGCAGTGGGGGCAGCGCTTGATCTGGGCACGGTGTTCGGTCACATCCACGGCGATGGGCGGAATATCGAAGACTTGTCGTGACTCATACCCTCGCGGCTTTTGCTGTTGCAGCGACTTGCCGCATCCCTGGCACACTTTGACTTCATGAATCATCACCTGCTGCGGGTGTTCGACCATGGACAACGTTGTTCCCTCGTGCCCTTGCTGACCGCCAGGTTTTTTCCCGCTGGATTCTCGTCTCGTATGAATCCGTCGATGCAAGCCATCACTGGAGGGAGGCTTATCGCTGTTATGACTGTCCTTGCTGTTCTTCTCCTCCAGCGCTTTGATTCTTTGCGTTAACCTCTTGATCTGGTCTACCACCTGGTCGATGGTGTTGTCGTGCTGATCCTGTAGATACTCGATGAGAGAAACGATAGCCTCAGGGCCTGCCTTGTATGCATTCAGAATTTGCTCGCGAGGGATTCGCGGCAGATGATAGTCCTTTTCCTCTCCCATGCAACTGAGCGTGACGGACTTTTTGAGTTTCCGGAATACTTAACATCCGTCCGGTATTTCACCTCCCGGGGAGCTGAACAGTTACTTTAAGAGAACACTTCGTTGGCGCAGCGAGGCTTCAGCGCGGGCAGCGCGTTTTTCAAGAGCCTCATCTGGGCCCTTGCGCCTCTGCAAACAGCTAGGCGAACGCAAAATCCCGCCAAACGGGACGCGTGGCGGGCCTTGGTGAGGTTCTATGCCGAATTCGGCATAGGAGGTTTTCCGAAGGCCTGCCGCGTCATTACATCCCCCCAAACAGCTCCTCGTCGCTGAACGCATCCCGCACGTAGTAGCGCAACGTGGTCGCTTCATCGGAATGCCCGAGCAACCTCGAGACTGCCTTGATCCTCTTCGTTGCCGCCAGTAGATCTGTCGCCCTGCTGTGCCGCAGCACGTGCGCCGAGACAGCCCGCCCCAGCACCCGCCGAGCAGCCCGCGCAATCTCCCTTGAGATGTATTCCCTCTTGAAGTGCTGCCCTTGCCGTGACTGAAACAGGTAGGTGCCCTCAGGGTACACCGCCAGGATCCGCCTGTAGAGCTCGGCGGGGATCCTCGAGGTTCTTTCCTTGTCGCCCTTGCCGTAGAGCCGCAGCTCCACGGCACCATTGGTGCTGTTCACTTTGACCTGGTCCCGCCGAACGCCGAGCCCTTCAGAGACTCGAGCTCCCGTGACATACAACGTCTCGGCGATCAGCCTCACACGGAGGGGCAACGCCTCGAGGAGCATAGTGCGTTCCTCGGGAGAAACGACGGTCACCTCCGGCGGCGCCTTCTTCACCGCGGGGATCTCCCCCAGCGCTCCGCGGATGAGCGAGATCTCCTTGGCAGGGAGGCCCAAGCGCTCTGCTGCCTGGAGGAAGGCTTTGCGGCCGGCGGCCAGGGCCTGGTTGACGGTGGCCGCGGAGCGCGCTCGGCGGAGCTGGTGGATGTAAGCGGCAAAGCCATCGACGGTCACCTCCTGGCCGCTCTCAAGAAAGGCTCTGAGAGCCGTGCGGTAGGCCGCCGTGGTGAGGGCGCCAGCGCCTTTGACCCTCCAGGAGGGCGGAAGCCAGGTTGGTTGCAGGGCGGGCCTTGGTGGGGGTATTAGGCATAGGACATCCCTAGAATGTCACATAAATACTGTTATGTGTACTACTGAGACAGGCGAGGACCTTTCAGTGCCTGTCGAAGGGGGTGGACATTCTCTCCTTTGTGAAAGCGACTATCTTTGCTCACTTGCTGTTTTGTTTAAATGAATCGTTTCTTGGAGACAGATTCCTGTAATCGCCGTCGCGGCCCATCGAAGTCGAATCAACGAGACGGATTTGAGTTTCCCCCTTGAGCCGTCCTTAGAATGGCGACGCGCAAGCATCGAGACCAGGATGCCCCTGGCTCATTCCAACCCCAGCTTCTGCCTCGTCGCGTGGTACAGCCGCGCGATTGGAGGATAGTTCGCGGTCCCCTCAGAGACGAGGCCCAGGAGGATCTGGTACGCGCCCGAGTAGTCCCCTGTGTTGAAGAGTCGCTTGGCCTCGGCGAAGCGGGCAAGGCTTACAGAGGAGAGGGAGCTTGCCTCAGGGCTGCCTTCCTTCAGGAGGATGGTTCTGCGGAGAGCAAGGGCCGCAGCGTTGTCGTGATTGAGCTTGATTGCGACATCCAAGTCTTTCAGAGCTGGGTCGAAGGTCCACAGGTTTGCGGGATCATATTCTTCCCGCGCCCTGGACAAGGCCTGGTTTGATTGCGCAATCTGCGCCGCCGAAAGGGGACTGATGCGAAACCCCAGGCTGATTTCCAGCTCCTGGGTAGCGTCCTTTAGGGGCCGGTAGTTCGGCAGGACGTCCTGGTAGTCCTTCAGGGCAAAGTACAGGCGATCCCGCTGGCTTCCATCTCCTCGATCGCCCTGCCCTTGTGCACCCCGGGCACATGGTTTAGCTCGCGCGCTCGGCTGAGGTCTCCCCGCTCGAGGGCTTCCCCGAGCTGCACTGCGTTTCTCCTGTTGTCGATATGCACGTCTTTGTGTCCGACAAGCTGCAAGGCGTTGTTGCATGCTTTCTCCCACGCGGGGTGGGCTTCCCTCACCAGGTCGCGGCTGTGCCATTCAAGACTTGCTGTCTTTTTCTTTGCAAACCCCTCCGGTGTAATGTCTCGGTCAGTCGTTAGAACGTGAGCGTGAAAATTTCTCGCGTCGTTCTTTTCGTTTGGCTCGTGGATCACGTACTGCGCCACCATGCCCTTCTCCACCAGGTAGTCCTTGAGGAAGCTTCGCACCAGGTGCTCCGCCTCCTGCTTGCCGAGCTCGCAGGGGATGGGGAGCATCCATTCGCGCCCCGTGATGGCGTTGGACTTGCCCCCTGCGTGCTCGGCGTCGTTCCAAAGCCGCCCCGTGCACTCGCGGTATAGCCCCTTGTCGCTGGGGTCGACGTCCTTCAAGTATTCGGGCGCGTTCTCAGGGGCAATGATGCCCCGCGCGATGACCTGCTCCTCCCCGCGGTCGCCAAACTTGTAGTCGTGGGCCTCAAGGAACCTGTCCGCTTCCAGGTGCAAGTCCATGCGGTTGTGGTAGGCGGCTATTCCCACGGTGGTCATGGGCCTGTGGGTCTTGCCGATTGAGCGTGATCGCTGGATGGCCCGAACGCTGGGGTGGAGAGACTTGGTTTTCATGGACTTTCTCCTTCTTCTCTGATAGCGTATGATACACGCGGCCGAAGAGGCCAGCGTGGGGCATAAGCGCCATGGGGTATTAGGGGGCCAGTGGCCCCCTAACGCATGGAAGTGCCATGGGCACTTCTGTTAATTGCGCTCCGACTACAAGCCACACAATAGCACTCCGTGCAAAATAGCGCAATGCGCTTGTGTGGCTTGTAGTCGGAGGGCCGCGCCCCCCTCGGGTCCCTTCTGTGTCGGGTTCCTACACTGAGGCCCCCGCGAAGTGTAGGCGACACGGAAGGCGAGGCGGGCGCGGCCTAAGATTCGTCTTCGACTTTGCGGGGTGGTACTAGGTATGCGGCAGGGCGCCTGATCGTTCGCTACAGCCCCGCCACGCGCCTTGGCCGGCGGCTTTCCGGGCGGCTATGCCGTCGAAACAGCTTACCAGGAGAAAAACATGCCTGAGCTCAAAGCCCAGATCGAAGAGGTAGAAAAGAAGCTTCAATCCGAGCGGGTCGCCGCCAACCAGGCCAAAGACCCAAAGGAGAAGGCCGGCCACCTGCGAGTGATCAAGCGCCTCTATGCCAAGCTCGCCCAGCTACAGATCGTGGGGGTGGTCCGCGCCGAGCGGGCTTCCAAGGTCGATGCGGCAAAGCTGCGCGCCCAGCGCTCGCACTTCATGTACGTGGTCATGGGCGAGCTATTGAAGAAGGCCCGCGGGGATGAAGGCATCAAGAGCCTGATCAATCGGGCGGTGTCGTGGATCGGAAATCCAAAGGAAAAAGAGAAGGCTGTCAAACAGCTATCGCTTCTGCAGGCTGAATGGGCAAAGCCTGCAAAGCCCAAGGCACCTCCACCAAAGCCGCCGGAGTCAAAGCGATAGGATACCCGCCTGCGGCGACAGGTGGAACCAACGAGGTGTGGATCCCCCCAAGGGGGGCCGCCCGCCCACCGATCCTTACCCCTCAGGGTCCTCGATACCGTCCCCGCTGGAATCCAAACCCTCCACGGGCGGGAAAGGTCCTTTCGCCGCCACCGCGTTGTAGATCATGCGGGTGAATATCTCGTTAGGCCGCTGCTTGCGGCAGTACAACTGCACAAACCGCTCCCACATCGCCGTGTCGATGATAAACGACACCCCTCGTAATCCTGGATGCGCTTCTTGCCACCTCTGGTGGCGCCGCTGGTTCTTTCGTTGCGTCTTTGTTAATCCCTGACTCGGCTGCTCGTGCTCTCCCTGCACTGGCTTTGCCTTTTCTGGCTCTGGGTATTTGATCAGCTCACCCTTCATCCCTTCCCTCCAACCCTCCCGCCCTCTTATGCATGCTGCTGTGCTTGTTGCTTTTCGTTGTACCACTCTCCCGCAAACTCTCCCTCGTAGACCTCTTCCCCCTCAACACAACCCGTCCCCCTCCACTCCGCTATAGTCCTCTTCCCACACATACTCGGAAAACAAGTACAGCTGCTCACGCTTCATTTCACTCACTCCCTCACCCTCTTCCAGGGCAGGCCAGCTATTGCCGCCTCGAGCCGTGCCGCACTCTGCGGATCACTCTGTTCGGCCAGGACCTTCTCCCGTTCGGCTTTCCGCTCCCGTTCTCCCTCTTCCCTCTCGCGTCTTTGATGCTCTTGCTCGCGATCTCGCGATACTCGGTCTCGGGATGCTTTACGCCACTTCAGAAAGTCCCGCGGAAAGAAGGTCACCCTCTCGGGCGCCGTTTCGACACATGTAGCGAAAGCCTGAATAAGCTCTTCCTCGGGGATGCCGCTACGGGTAAGCTCTGCGATGCCCTCCGACCAGTCCCTCCCGACCACCAGGGGAGCTTTTCGAGCTTGGGCCTCTTGTTTTATACGCGTAAGCAAAACAGAGAGAGAGGGAACGGACTTCGGTACGGGTGTACGTCTTGGGAGGGATAGCCTTGCCGCGGGCCGGTGCACGCGCTCCCCTCTCTTTTGGTTTTCTGGATCTAGTTCAGATTGAATATAGTTCGTGTGATCATGGCTCACAGGGGGCTGTGATTCACGATCACAGGGGGTGTCCTCCTGGGCGACAGGGGGGTACTTATGGGCTTCAGGGGCATGAGCTGGTAGACGTTGGAAGTCACACCGCCGTCGGGGCGAAATCGGGCGCTACGCTTGAGATAGCCCCGGGACTCCAGGCGAGTGAGGCTGCGCGCTACGGTCTCTCTGGCGCATCGGGCGAGCTTGCCTATCGTGGCCATGGAGGGCCAGCAGGTGCCCTCCCCGTCTGCGTGCTTGGCTATGGCCAAGTACACCAGGATATCGACACGGCTGAGAGTCTGGTCCTCGAGGATGATGTTTTCGATGAGCGTAAAGGGTAGACGTCGACGCTCTACTCCGACGGAATCACTTTGCATGGTCCCCTCCAGAGGCATGGCGCTCGGGACATACTTCAAGCGCTGATTTTTTGCTTGACGTTCCGGAGGGTTTGTGCTACTGTCGGATTTACCAGAAGCGACAGTAGCATTGCCCACCAGGGCGCAAGCATAGCCCCCGAGAGACTCGGGGGTTTTGCGTTTTTAGGCTGTTCGACGAACAGCGCGTGTTATTCGATTAAGGATTTTCCTATCGGCTTGACCCCTCCCAAGATCATCAAACAGCATACAACGCCGGCGTGCATCTTGCAACACTTACCGCTTCGGCTTTGATTTGAGTAACCTCGGCTACTCCTCGGAGAAGTAGTCGGCGTCTACCTTCTTCACCTCGTAAGACTGGATTTTTGAAACACCCACGCCGTGATCGACCATCAGCCTCGAAAGCGTCTGCCCGTCGATCAGGACTATCTTGCTGTCGATTCTATCAACGAAATCAATCGCATCTTTAGAGAATCCAGACGTTGTGATGAATACGCCCTTCTTAGCTCGATTCCCGCCTAACGCACCGACAAACTTCTGAATTTCGGGGCGCCCAACAGTAGCGTCCCAACGCTTTGCTTGGATGTAGATCACGTCCAACCCGAGTCGATCCTCTTTAATAATCCCATCGATTCCCCCATCTCCCACATGGCCTACTGCCTGCCCAGCGTCGTGAAGGTTCCCGCCGTACCCCATATTGACGAGAAGCTCGACGACGATGCGCTCGAAAAAAGCTGGCGATGCGACCTTGACTTGTTCAAGGACATCAGCTTCGAGGTCGGCGCGTAGTCTTTGATAGGCAGCATCAAACGCTTCCTCTGGGGTCTCCGCTGACGCGGACGCTTCTTTTTTCTCCTCGCCCTGGTTGTGGTGAAGATCACGGAAAGCGACGAACTCAGGAAACTGCTCAAGGAAGTGGATATCGATACGCTCAGGCCTGGAGGAAAGAACGGCCTTGCCTTTCTCGGACAGTCGGAAGAAACCTCTTCGGACCGAGTCAATTAGACCAGCCTTCGCCATGTAGGTCCGCGCCCAACCTGCTCGGTTCCTGATCACCGTCTGCTGGCCACTGGGGAGCATTGTTTGGCGCTCATTAGGGGTGAGCCCAAACTCCTCCGACAAGGCGGCTATCGCTTCTTCAAGCTTGTGCTCTTTCTCGTCAGAGAGGAATCGAAGGAGCGGGAGCATCAACGTTTGGTAATCTGGTATTGGCATGGGTCAAGATTAGCACAAGCTAACCGTTACGAGCATGCTTCCAGCCACAGAGCCAAGGATAGCCTCCTCTTGAATATATATCGTTTCAGTATTATTGTACAAGTTAAACGATGGTTATTAACAATAGGAACACTATAGGATCGATAGAGGAGGGATAGAACTTGAAAACCATAGCCGTATGGGTAGCGAAAGGCGGGACGGGCAAGAGCTCGACGACAGGAAACCTGGTTTACGAGCTTCGGAAGCGGGGGCGCGTCCTGGCTATTGATGCCGATCCGCAGGGCAACCTTTCATCATGGATACACCCGAAACAATTCGAGCATGGAGCTAGCCGATGTACTCACAGGAGCCGTGCAGCTGGCAGACGCTATCCTATCCGTGAGGGAAGGGCTCGACCTACTTCCAACATTCGCCATTGGGGGTGGCTTGAAGGAATGGGCGGAGACAAAGCTATACGGGAAGCCACAGGCCTTCACGCGCCTCATTCGAGACATATCCGGCCTTGGATACGAGTACACCGTTTTTGATATGAGTCCAGGGGCATCGCTCCTGGAGCGCTCCATTGTTGCAGCAGTTGACGAAGCTCTACCGATTCTTCGGCCTGAAATTTTTTCCGTTGACGGACTAGAAGTGTTTGTCGAAACCCTTAACGAAATTCGGAATGATTTGGGTGGGCGCGTTGCTTCGTCTCGCCTTGTTGTCAACGGCCTGAATCGTTCGATCCCGGTTCATCTGTCCTACGCCGATTCTCTCGCAGGAAAGGGGCGGGAAGTTTTCATCATCCCGCAATCAGCAAGAATAACCAACGCGCAAACGGATCATGTTTTCCTCGCCGAATATGCTCCCGCCGATA
>CAVUXE010000018.1:0-58184 GCA_963745235.1 uncultured Spirochaetota bacterium
TGGTTCCGCATGCAGAAGCTGCTCTTTCCTTCTCGACGATACTACGGGGCGGAACTGCGATGGATCGCTCCGACCTATCATGCGATCCACCTGGTACTCGACAGCCCGGTCTACGCGGGAGTATATCTGTACGGCAGAACGCGACAGGAGCGCTACATCGATGATGCCGGTCAGCTTCGCAGCAGACTACGACGTCTTGCCCCTTCGGAATGGCAGGTGATGATCCACGATCACCACCAAGGCTACATCGACTGGCAGACCTACGAAATGAACCGGGCACGTATCGCAGGCAACGCCCACCCAACACCCCATCAAGCCGGTGGGGCCATCCGGGAGGGAGCGGCGCTTCTGCAAGGACTGGCCACTTGTGGGCGCTGCGGTCGGAAACTGAAGGTCTACTACCAGGGGCAAAACTCCACGCCCGGCTATCACTGCCCCGGGACAGTTCTCGTAAACGAAAAGGCGCTTTGGTGCCTTCGCATCGGCGGGGTACGCATCGACCGCGCCGTCACAGAGGCGTTTCTGGATACAATCACTCCGGCGGGAGTCGACGCAGTGTTGGCCGTCGAGAGCGAGATCGAAGCCGATCACGATGCTGCACTCACACAGTGGAGCCTGCATGTGGAGCGAGCGCAGTACGAGGCGGATCGAGCCGAACGGCGCTACCGCACCGTGGAGCCGGAGAACCGCCTAGTAGCGCGCACGCTGGAACAGGAGTGGGAGAAACGGCTGAGCGAACTTGCTTCAGCCAAGACAGAACTCGAAGATCGCCGTCGGCTGCGCCCCCGTTTGCTCACTGAGGTGCAACGCGCACAGCTGCGCGCGTTGGGTACGGACCTCCGATCAGTTTGGTCTGCTCCGACCACAACGGACCGCGACCGCAAGGAGTTGCTTCAGATACTACTGGAGGAAGTTTGCATCGCGGTGGATCGGAGCTCCTCCATGGCGCACCTGACGTTACGTTGGCGCGGCGGCGCCATTACCGAGCTCGATGTGCTGGCCCGATCACCTCATGTGCCAGCCCTGCGGACCGACGAAGAAACCATCGAACTGGCCCGACGGCTTGCACCGCATTATTCAGATGCAGTGATTGCCGGTATTTTGAATAGACAGGGCAGACGGACCGTCCGTGGCGAACGCTTCATCGCGATCAGTATCAACAATCTTCGCCGTTATTGGAAACTTCCCCACTTCGAGCCGAGTGCGCCCTCGACGGAGGGAGAGCTTGCTACAGTGAAAGTTGCGGCAAAGATTCTCGGGGTGGCGTCATCGACTTTGCATCGCTGCCTCAACGACGGCATCATCGTGGGCGAGCAACTCACACCGGGAGCGCCGTGGCGAATCCGGATTACCAACGAGCTCCGCGCCCTATTTGTACAGGAAGCTCCGAAAGGATACGTTCCGATCCTGGAGGCAATGCGCATTTTGGGAGTGTCTCGTCAGACGGTGTTGCAGCGTGTAAAGCGCGGCCAGCTCAAGGCACTCCATGTCAGCCGTGGTCGACGTAAAGGCTTACGCATCAACGTTTTGGATGCCCAAATGCCTCTCTTCGACGGCAGTCCATCAGAGGGGGTGTAGTGTGAACATGGGTCCAAAAAGCCACGAATGTCGGCGTCCAGCACCCAGTTCACCTTCTTCCGTAGGATCCCGACAGCTAGCGCATCCAGCGCTTGGTGCTGACCGCGTCCGGGTCGAAATCCATACGAGAAGCCCAGGAAGTCCTCCTCATAGACAGCGTTGAGCACCTCGACAACGGCGCCCTGGACGATCTTGTCTTCCAAGGCTGCAATTCCGAGCGGCCGAAGCCGCCCATCCGCCTTCGGGATGTACGCCCTTCGGGAGGGTCGTGCCCGGTAGCTCCCACGACGCAGTCCGGCATGCAACGCTCGGAGGTTGTCCTCCAGCTGCTCCCCGTACTGCTGCCAAGTGACTCCATCTGTCCCCGGGGCGGCTTCCCGCTTGATGGTGAGGTACGCCTCCCGAAGTCTTTCCAGCGTCACATGGTGTGGAAGAGCGGTAAACTACGCCCCCTTGTCTTGGCGGGCGATTTGACGCACCCGTTCCAGCGCACTAGGTCACCGGTCCGGCTCTGGGTCCGGGGTGTGTCTTGCTGGCTCGGGTTCCTCTTGGCCTGTCCCCTTCCCTCCACTGCCTCCGCTGCCGGTCGCCCGACGTTCTTCGGCGGCTTCTCAGGTACTATAGGACAGTCCGACCTCCCAGGGGCGTTCATCATGGGCGGACATCGAAAATATCCATCAGCAAAGAGAACAAACCTGACGATACAAAGAAGTATCTGCAGGACAACGGGCAGGGGACGCCTTGGCTCGATCGCGAGATACATTCTGCGTGGACGATCCCTACAGGAATGAGTGACAAGGACTTTCGTGATTTGGTGGAAACCGGCTCACCTGAAAGCATAGAAGCCGCTGTCAAAAACGGAGCGAACGTAAATGCTCGGGATACGAACGGTACAACTATGCTAATGTACGCCGCTTGGCACAATCAAAACCCGGTTCCGATCTCTGTGCTTCTGAACGCCGGCGCAAACGTGAAAGCTCGGTCAAGCGATGGATCTAGTGCACTTGTGTTCGCTGCGAGGCATACCCGGAATGCTGAGGTAGTCACCACGCTTCTAAAGTCTGGTGCCGATATCAATGCTCAGACGAAGCGAGGCAACAATGCGCTAATGCTGGCGGCACGCTACAACCAGACCTTGAAGTTATCACGACCCTCCTGACCGCAGGAGCGGACACGAAGGTGATAAATATTGATGGCAGGCAACAGAGGGTGTAGAGTCAATCCTGGCAGTCACCCAAGGAGGGAACGCATGAAGAAGCTAATGATGACCTTGTCGGTGTGCCTGTTCTTTGCTTCTGTTGCCTTCGCGCAAGACTTCTTCGAAATCGTTAGGACAGGAACATCCCAGCAAGTCGAGGCGGCAATAACTGCGGGAGCCAAGGTCAATGACCAAAACAAGTCCGGCGCGACGCCTCTTATGCTTGCGGCAGCTTTCAACCAGAACCCCCAAGTTATCACGACCCTCGTGAGGGCCGGAGCAAGGATCAACGCAACTACATCCGACGGCGGGACGCCCCTCATGTTCGCGGCGGCCGCCAATAGAAACTCCGAGATCATCACTGCCTTGCTAAAGGCCGGGGCGGACGTTACCGACCGGGACAACAGTGGCCGGACGGCTCTGATATCCGCGGCTATGAACAATCAGAACCCGGAGGTCGTCGCTGTCTTGCTGAAGGACGGGGCAAGCCTGGACGACAGGGACAACAATGGCCTGACGCCCTTGATGTACGCGGCTGCCGCCAATAAGAACTCTGAGATCATCACTGCCTTGCTAAAGGCCGGGGCGGACGTTAACGGCCGGGACAATAACCTCTGGACGCCTCTGATGTGGGCGGTATGGAAAAATCAGGGCCTCCAAGTTATCACCATTTTGCTAAAGGCCGGGGCGAACGTTAACGACCGGGACAACAATGGCTTGACGCCCTTGATGTACGCAGCGGCGGCCAGCAAAACCCCCGAGGTGATCAACATCCTACTTGAGGCCGGGGCGAAGCTTGACGAGCAGGCAGACGACGGCTTGACGCCTCTGATGTGGGCGGCATGGAAAAATCAAAACCCCGGAATCATCAGCGCTTTACTGAAAGCCGGGGCAGACGCCTCTATCATATCCAAAGACGGAAAAAGGGCTCTTGACTACGCTGCACTTAACGAGAAGCTTAAGGATACAAAAGCATACGAGGCGCTAAAGGCTGAGACGAGGGAGTAAGTTCTCCTCGCCCTCAGGCCCTCCGGGACGCGATGCGATGCGAGGACCTCCCTGATCGTCACACGCAAACCTGCTGCTATAACCACCATCTGGCGTCCATCAAGAGCAGCCTTCGAGAAGTCTGGCGCTTCTGGCGACTTGACACATGGATTGTTGGATCTTGAAGCTGTCCCCGTCCCTCGCTATCCTGCCTCAAGGACGGTCCGATGGCATACTTCTATTCCGAGCCTTCCCACACCTTCAGTGAGTACCTTCTTATTCCGAATCTGAGCCGAAAGGACTGCACGCCGGCGGATATTGACCTGAGCGCGCCCATGGTCAAGCACAAAAAGGGCGAAAAAGCGGCGGTTCGTCTCAATATCCCTTTTGCCTCAGCAATCATGCAGTCGGTATCTGACCACCAGTTGGCCATCGCTCTTGCCCGGTGCGGTGGAATTGCCTTCGTCTTCGCCTCGCAGCCGGTCGGGAGCCAGGCGGACATGGTTGGCAGGGCAAAACGGTTCAAGGCCGGCTTTGTTCCCAGCGACTCCAACCTCCGATCCAGCGACACACTTCGGGACGTGCTCGCCCTTCGAGACCGCAGCGGGCATACGACGATGGCCGTTACTGAAGACGGCTCCCCCGCGGGGAAGCTCCTGGGCATGCTGACCAGCAGGGACTACAGGCTGACCACAACTCCGCCCGACGCCAGGGTTGGAGACCTGATGACAAAGTTTCCCGATCTCATCTACGGGAAGGAAGGGATCGGTCTCTCGGAGGCAAATGACCTCATCTGGAAGCACAAGCTCAACTGTCTTCCGGTGATCAGCCGGGATGGAAACCTGGCCTACCTAGTCTTTCGAAAGGATTACGCGGAGCACAAGGAAAACCCCCGGGAGCTCGTGGATGCCAACAAGAGGCTTGTGGTTGGGGCAGGGATCAACACGCGGGACTACCGGGAGAGAGTCCCCGCGCTCGTTTCTGCCGGCGCGGACGTACTGTGCATCGACTCCTCCGATGGTTTTTCGGAGTGGCAAGCCGATACTGTACAGTGGATCAGGAAATCCTACGGGGAATCGGTGAAGGTCGGCGGTGGAAATGTCGTTGACGCCGAAGGCTTTCGATTCCTCGTCGAAGCAGGAGTGGATTTTGTGAAGGTCGGAATAGGCGGCGGATCTATCTGCATCACAAGGGAACAAAAGGGAATCGGGAGGGGACAGGCGACGGCTGTCATCGAAGTTGCCGCGGCCCGGGACGAGTACTTCAGGAAGACAGGAACGTACGTTCCCGTCTGCTCGGACGGCGGAATCGTTCAGGACTACCACATCGTTCTTGCCCTCGCCATGGGCGCGGATTTCGTCATGATGGGCAGGTTCTTTGCCAGGTTCGACGAGGCGCCCGGGCAGGCGCTTGCGCGTCGGCGGCTAATTTGTGAAGGAATACTGGGGGGAGGGCTCAAACAGGGCGCGGAACTGGCAGCGCTATCACGAGGCGGGGCAGGTCGGACCGGGCTTCGAGGAGGGCGTGGACGGCTATGTCCCCTATGCGGGCAAGCTCAAGGACAACCTGGACATCACGCTGGACAAGATTCGAAGCGCCATGGTGAGCTGCGGCGCGTTGTCAATTGCAGAGCTGCAGGCAAGAGCACGAATCACGCTCGCCTCCGCCGTGAGCATCCGCGAGGGCGGCGCGCATGATATCGTGCTGAAGGAAAACGAGATAATTCCAACCGCATGAGGAAAGAGACATGAAAAGGATTGCACTCTTCGCGGCTCTCTTCGGGTTCTTCGCCTTTGCCGTCCTCAGGCCGTCCGCGGACGTGCGCGTAGTGGGCGCCCTCGGAGCCGGTCTGGGAGTGGAAGGCCGCAAGGGGTTCCTGGGGCCGTCCAACACCCACACGAGCTTTGTCGTCCGCTCGGATGAGTCCGTGGCCTACCTGCTGTTCATCTGGGACGGCGCTGAGCTGCAGCCCTGGGTCCGCGTGGAGAAGAAGGGATCCCCGATCGTGCAGGTCGACCTGATGCAGGGGAACAGGGTGACCCTGAGCGGCAAGGGGACGTATACGCTCACCATCTCGGCCCACGCGGGCAGCGGCCACTGGATGTGTGTCGTCCTCGGCGGCCGCGAGTGGGATCCCTAGACACTACTACAACCCCACGATGTTGTAGCCGGTGTCCACGAAGTGGATATCGCCCGTGACGCCGCTCGCCAGGTCTGAAAGCAGGTACAGCGCGGACTTTCCCACTTCCGCCTGGGTCACAGAACGGTGCATGGGGGACCGACTTTCCATGATTCCGAAGATTTCACTGATGTTCGATATGGCGGAGGCCGCAAGAGTACGGATGGGGCCCGCCGAAATCGCGTTCACCCGGATTGCGCTCTCTCCCAGCTCCGCGGCGAGGTAGCGCACGGTTGCCTCCAGGGCGGCCTTGGCAACCCCCATCACGTTGTAGTTCGGCACCGCGCGCTGCGAGCCAAGATAGGTGAGCGTAATGATGGACCCGCCCTTCGTCATCAGCCGCAGGGCCGCCCGGGTCACGGCAATCAGAGAGTACGCGCTGATATCCAGGGCAATGCGAAACCCCTCGCGTGTTGTCTGGTGAAAGGGGAGCTTCAGCTCCTCCCGCCCCGCGTACGCCACCGAATGGACGATGAAGTCCAGGGAGCCCCACTTCTGCTCGATCTCGGTGTAGACCCCCTCGATCTCCTCATCGTTCTGCACGTCGCAGCGCAGAATGAGATCTGACCCGAGGCTCTCCGCAAGCGGCCGGACTCTCTTTTCGAATACCTCGTTGAGGTAGGTGAACGCCAGGGACGCACCTTCCTCGTGAAGGGTCCGCGCGATTCCCCACGCGATGCTCCTGTCGTTTGCGACGCCGAAAATGATGCCTTTCTTTCCGGTCATCAGGCCCATCGATGCACCTCCCTTTTCAGGCTCACTCTTGTACCAGATAGCCTCAGACGGTGCAAGGGACAAAACCCCTTGACGCGAAGCGCAACCTGCATAGACTTTCCTTTGTATAGGACAACGACGGACGTTATTGGAGGTCCAGAATGAAAAGGCTGCTGCTCCCCATCCTCGTGCTCGTGCTGGTGGGCTATCTCGCCTTCGCCGAAGGCGCGCCGAAAGGGGGCGAGTTCGGCATCCAGGGCGGTGTGAACTTCACTTCCCTGGGCTTTGGCGCCTTCAATCCAAACGGGTCTCTTGGCGCGAAGTACTTTGTGAACGATAACATCGCGCTCCGTGCAGGATTCGGCATCGTCAACAACTCTGCCGCTGGAGGCAATACCGGCTACACTTTGGGCGCGGGCTTTGAATATCACTTCGCCGGCAAAGGTGGTGTATCGCCCTATATAGGCGCCGCACTCAGCTATAGTGGAGAATCCCTCTCGGGAGGAGCGCCTTCGCAGAGCGATCTGGGAATCAAGGCCGTCTTTGGCGGAGAATACTTCTTTTCCAATAACTTCTCATGGGCCGGTGAGCTCGGGCTGGGTTATGACTCCTTCTACAATCCCGGCCCTCCCGCCACGACCACTACATCCATTGGCACAGTCGGCTTCGGAAGCTTCCTGACCTACTACATCAATTAGCCCCGCGGGCGTCCCGGACACGCGTTGGGACGCCCCCCATTTTCGGGCTCTCAGTCCACAATCCCTTTCAGCGCTTGAGACGCCGTGTAGAGAGTCCCCTCACCTCCCAGCTGAGCAGCCACCCGTAATGTTTCCGCGATCTCCTGCCTGGTCGCTCCCGCCGCTATGGCTTCCCGCGCCAAGGCCGCAACGCCGTTTGTCGCTCCGTGCGCCGCATCGAATGCCAGGGCCATCAGGTACTTGATATCACATTGCGCTAAGAGCACAGGGCAAGCGACGAAAAAAGAACAGTAGCAACCGCTGATTTGCTGATAGCGACAAAGACAAGACAAGTTAGAAAAGCCGTTGGCGCCTACTACGCCCCGACATCGAAAAGCTGCTGCCTCCAGGGGCGTCACCGAAAAAGTAGCGATCGAGAATGAAGCCGGCATGGTTGGCGATCCATACAGCCCTTGATTGCCGATCCGTTGGTGCTATCTTTCGTTCCAGGGTCCGCTTGCTGTCCTGGATCTCTCTGTCGCGATTTGGTGCCAGGTCGAATCCATATTTGGCGAGAGCCAAGTCAACCTGGGGATCGAGCAACGCCGAGTTCAACGCCTCCGCATCGTACGAGCCTTTGATCGATGGGAATCCCTGCACTTTTTGGAGCGGGTGTCCCAATTCGTGAGCAACGTCAAAGGCGTCTTCCGGTTAGCGCAGATGAATTTCTCGCCTCTGCAGGGTGATCTGCGCGCGTATACCTTGGGGCAAATCTGTATCATGAAAGATTACTAGTTCGCGCAAGTGAGGGCCGACGTCACCGACGTCACGATAGTACTTGCTGAACGGCTCGTACTCCCTAGACAGCTTTTCAAAGTGTTTGTGCGAATCAAGCGGTGCTTTCAAAGCCTCGTCCCGTCTGACATATCCTAAATTGTGTGATCTCACCGTCCCGTGGGCCCACTCAGAGGGCCGTCCGGCTCCCCAGGACGCGGCCAGGGGCCGCCAAGAGTGACGCCCGTCCTCATCGCCCCCACGTGACCAACCCCCACAACGCCCACTGCTGCGCTGGCCGCTGCCCCGACCGCAGGGCTGTCATTCTGTTTCAGTAAAGAAAGGACGAGCGACCGCTGCTTGCCACGAAGCTCTTCAAGCCGAACCGACAAGAGCTTTCGCCATTTCGGAAATCGTGAAAGGAGCGCCGCGATCTCAAATGCCGTGGCGAGGTCTTTTTCGCGTTTCTCTTTTTTCGTGCGTCGTTGACTGACCAGCAATTTGTTAAAGCAGAATCGTATCGGGTCGGGAATCCTGATCTTGTATTTCCCGTACCGTACTTCAAGCGGATCCACCATCAGCATGTCGACAAGGCGCAGACTTGACGCTCGGATAGCAAGTTCTTTGATGAGATAAGGCTTCTCATCCCCCCTTCCCCTTTCGGGGACCAGGAACTCTATTTCCGCCTCGGGGGTGGCGAACTTGGTAGTTCCATCCTCACCGTAGATCCGGTCGAATCAACGGGCCACGAGTGCTTCTTCGAGGTTTCCTACTGGCTTGATGACGGGAGGGCGCGCGAAAAGAATGTCGATGTCACCGGTGCGCAGTACGGAGAGCTCCGGGGGATTCTTGAAATATCGACGGTAGAGGTGTTGCGCCCACCCCCCGATGATTACAACGCTCGAGAGGATTCCGACTTCCTCGAGAGCTTGGAGGACGGAAGTGAAAAGCTCGAAGTCATCGGACACTGAGCATCTTCTTCAGACGCGCCGCGCTCGCATCGACTGCCTTGATTTCCGCACGAATCTTGCGCCGTTGACTCAGGGAGGCGGAGAGTTTTTTTGCCTCTGGGGATGACGCCGGCCCAATGTATACCGTCACAACGCGGCTGCCCTTACGATATGAACGATAGGCATACCGGCGCCCGCTCCTTTGCTTGATGACGACAGAGCCCGGGGGAATGGCTGCGTTCTTCGCAACATAGTGCGCACGGAGCGACCGCAGGCGCGCGATCTCCTCTTTGAGGATAGAATCTATGACTGCCATAAACGTGCCCCCTTGTCCAACAATCAGGAAATATAGCTTATCTTGTAGGACAAAGCAACTCTCTTGGGACCCGCTGGCCTTTGTGGGGTCACCTCTTTTCTAATCGTCTTCGCTCTCTGAAGGTAGGAGATTGGCTATTTCTTGGGAAGCGCTCCATCCGAATACACGAGGTCCTCCATCCTCTCAAACTCCCCCATGTACGCCGGATCGAGCTTCCTGATCGTGCTCAAAGGGTCTTCCGCCATTCTCGTTCTCCTTCAGGACCGTCCAATAAGTCCGTTGATGGAAATGACGACCTTGCCGTCCCTCACAATCACGAGGCAGACGCCGTTGGAAGGATCGTAGAAATCAAATGCCTGCTGCACCGCGTTGAAGGGATAGGCTGACTTCACGGCACTCTCCGGGCTGACGTACGCCTCCTTGAGCTGGCTCTCTTCAACGAGGGCAATCACTGCGTGCTTCTCACCAGAGCTTTGGGCGTCTTGAAGCGTCCCCATGAGGGTCGCGTCAGCCATGACGGATCTCGTCACGCGCCAGTCCAGATCTTGCTCATCCGGGCCCATTTCCTGGTACACGAGATCCATGGCTTCTCCTTGCGCCCAGTATAACGAACCTGGATGCAGACCGCTACTTGATCGCCCGCCCTCCTCCCCCTACACTGTGGCCATGGCGCTTCTCTCAGGTTTGAACAAGATCTTCGTCCTCGACACGAACGTCATCCTCCATGACCACAACTGCATCAACTCCTTCCAGGAGCACAACGTCGTCATCCCGATCACGGTCCTGGAGGAGATCGACAAGTTCAAGAAAGGAAACGAGATCATCAACTTCAACGCCCGGGAGTTCTCCCGCAAGCTGGACGCCATGGGAGGGGACAAGCTCCTGAGCGACGGAATCCCCCTTGCCAGCGGCGGGACGCTCATCGTGGAGACGAACGTCAAGCGCGACGGGCTCCTGGGGGAGATCTTCTGGGAGGACAAGCCGGATCACCGCATCATCTCCCTCGCCTACAACCTGGCGAAGGAGTACGGCAAGGAGCGGGTGATCCTGGTGTCCAAGGACATCAATATCCGCATGAAGGCCAAGAGCATCGGGATCAAGGCGGAAGACTACGAGACGGGCAAGATCTGCAACATCGACGAGCTGTACAAGGGCAAGGTCATCCTGGAGGACGTGGACGGCGGCCTGATCGACGAGCTTTTCCAGGAAGGCTCCATTTCGCTGGAGAAGGTTCCGACGCAGCGGGTGCCGTTTCCCAACGAATACTTCATCATCAGGAACCAGAGCAAGAGCACCCTGGCCAGTCTACAACGCGGAGGAGAAGGCGTTCAGCCACATCCAGAAAAGGCGCGCGTACGGGATCGAGCCGCGCAACGCGGAGCAGACTTTCTCCCTGGATGCGCTTTTCAACGAGAACATCCCGCTCGTCACCATGGCCGGCAAGGCGGGTACGGGCAAGACCCTCATGGCGCTTGCCGCGGCGCTGGAGAAGAGATCCAGCTACAAGCAGATCTACCTTGCGCGGCCCATCGTGCCTCTCTCCAACAGGGACATCGGGTTCCTTCCCGGGGACATCAAGAGCAAGCTGGACCCGTACATGCAGCCGCTCTTCGACAACCTCACGCTGATCCAGAACCAGTTCGAGGAGACAGCCCCCGAGTACAAGCGGATCCACGACATGGTGGAGAACGGCAAGCTCGTGATCACGCCGCTCGCCTACATCCGGGGAAGGCACCTGTCGAAGATCTACTTCATCATCGACGAGGCGCAGAACCTCACTCCGCACGAGGTGAAGACCATCATCACGCGGGCCGGAGAAGGGACCAAGGTGGTCTTCACCGGGGACCCGTACCAGATCGACACTCCGTACCTCGACTCGCGCTCCAACGGGCTCACCTGCCTCATCGACCGGATGAAGGGAGAGTCCCTGTACGCCCATGTCACGCTGGAGAAGGGAGAGAGGTCCCGACTGGCGGAGCTGGCGTCGAACATTTTGTAAGGCGGCCGGGACGTGCTATACTCTTCGTCATGAGGGCAAAGGTATTCATCTCTCCCTCTTTCTGGCGGCAATCCCTGCGCTCGTTTTTGCCCTCAAGATCTCGGAGCTGGACATCAATGCCGGCCTGCTCTTCATTGGCAGCTCGCCGCCAGGCGCGCCCAGCCCTCTTGTGCAGACCATCGGGGCGTCTCTGGTCATCCAATCCGATGGTCCGTTTTTCATTGAACCGACCATCGAGTTCTTCGGCAGCTATTACCAGGTGATTGGCAGCCGCACCGTGCCCGCGCCATATGAGTCGGGAACGAGCTTCCTCACGCTTGCAAGTCTGATCACGGTGCAATCAGGACTTATTTACCCGATAACCAAAAACATCGATATGGGGGGAGCGCTGGGGGTAGACTTCCTTATCCGGTTTCCCTTTGAGTTTCAGAATACAGGCGCGGACACCGGGGACGGGCTGACATATTTCTATTCGCAGGGGCGTTTCATTTACCCCGAGACGAGGTTCATTACGCGTTGGCATGTCGTAGACGGGGTCACGCTTGCCTTCACGCTCCGCGCGATGTATCCGTTGTTTCACCTGTGGGACGGGGAGGGCCTGCCCTTCTACGACCAATTCATGACCGCGTTCAATATTGGATTTGTGATCGCCCTGGGCGGCAAGCCGGCAGCAAAGGCGCCCGCTGCGCAAGCACCTGCCGCGGAGGCTCCCGCCACGGAGGCTCCGACCACCGAGGCGCCCACCCCGCAGGCGCCCGCCGCTGCTAAATAAAGTTCTCCGTTTCCACTTCCGTCCACACGTCTTCCTCGCGCGCGATCATGAGGGATACGAAAGCCGAGGCAAGGACGTCGATGAACGCCCCGAGCGCCACCAGGACCGGCGCTATGGTGTGGAGGATCAGGTAGCCTTCCTGCAACCCTTTCCCGTAGAGAGTGCACAGCATGAAGATGGAGAAGTACGCGGCGTTCCCCGGCACGGCTCCCAGGACGAACGACACGAGGAAGGTGAAGAGCATGACCCACAGGGTCTGGAAAAACGTGATCTCGAGGCTCGAGTAGGATCGGAGGATCAGGATGAAGGAGACGCAGGAGACCATGGCGGTGCCAGCGCGGCCCAGCACGGAGAAAAGGGGATAGACCGCGGAGCCGACCATCCGGGGAACGCCCAGGCTTTCCTTCCCATGCTTGGTCAGGACTCCGAGGGACAAGTACTGGTCCCCGGAGAATAGCCCCGCGATGGCCGGACCGATGGAGGCGTACAGCCATTTGTACGGGTTTTCCTTGATCCCGAGGAGGTACAGGGCGCCGGGAAAGACGCCGAATGTCACCACGGCAACGTCCACGGCCAGGATGATGAGGATCTGCTTGAACATCCCGAGGTCGGAGTGGACCAGATGCGACATCCACGCCGCCGTGATTGCGATCATTGCGATTGCGAACAGCTCCACGACGAGCGAGTTCAGGTGGTAGAAGATCCGGGAAAGAGAGTCGAAGATCTGCACGATGGGCCGGGTGAGCTGCCGATCGAAGTCCAGGTTCACGCCGAGCAGGAATGCGAGCACCATGACCGGCAGGAGGAAGTCTCCGCTGCCGGTGAACACCGCAAACAGGTTGCGCGGGAAAATGGTCCTCAGGCCCTGGAGAACGCTCACCGGCTCAAAAGCCTTCCCCGCTTCGATGGTGATGGGGATCCTCTCCGGGGGGAAGACCAGGACGGAAAGCGTCCCCAGGATGACAAGCAGGCCGGCGGAGAGAGCCAGATATTTCAGGCTGGAGAGATACACGCGGCCCAGTCTCTTTTCCTGGCGCAGCTCGGAAGTCCCCATGCCGAGGGAGAAAAAGATGAAGGGAAAGAGAACATACCTGCCGACACCGATCAGGACACCGGAGAGCGAATCGAAAAACTGCTGGGCCTGAACGGGGATGACGAAGCCCAGGACTATTCCGATGACGGAGCCGACCAGCAGCTTGATCCAGATTTTCATGTTCCCCCCGGGTGGCGACGTTCGAGTGAGCCCATCTCTCGCAGGCGGGAGGGATGGTTTCTCCGAGAGTAGCGGATTCGCCCGGGATTAGTCAATTCGCGCCCGTTTCGCTATACTGTCCCATCATGAAAGGCGTCATTGTCGCAGCAGGCTACGGCACGCGTTTCCTTCCCGTGACAAAGACAATCCCCAAGGAAATGCTCCCGCTGATCACGAAACCCTCCATCGACTTCATCGTGGAGGAGCTCCTGGCTTCGGGAATCACCGAGATACTTTTCATCACCTCGCGCAGGAAGAAGGCCATCGAAGACTATTTCGACCGTGAGGTGGAGCTGGAAAGCGTGTTTCGGGCCGCGGGAGAACAAAAGAAGCTGGACGCCATCTCCCCTGCCAAGGCGTCCTTCTTCTTCGTTCGTCAGGCCGAGATGAAAGGCACGGGGAACGCGCTCCTTCTTGCCCGACCTTTCACCGGCAATGAGCCGTTTGTCGTCGCATACCCCGATGACCTTCACTTCGGTGAAAAGCCCCTCTCCCTGCAGCTCATCGAGGCGTGGCAGCGGACCGGCTGCACGGTGCTTGCAACGCTGCACGACCCCCCGGACATCAACCGTTACGGCATCATATCGATTGCGCAGGATGGGCTCCACGTGACGGACATCGTGGAAAAGCCCCCTCGCGGAAAGGAACCCAGCCGGGAGGCGTCAATCGGGCGCTTCCTCTATACCCCGGACTTTCTGGACCAGCTCGAGAAGGAATGGAAAGATCATGCCGAGGGGGAGTTCTTTCATACGCCGGCAGTCCGGGCGCTCGCCCGCAAGGGCCGCGTTGTTTTCTCGCGCGTCCAGGGGGAAAGGCTCGATACCGGGGATCCCGGCGGGTACCTGGAAGCAATCATTCGCTACGCGGACGGCGTGCCCTCGCTGAAGAAGGAGCTGGATCGGATCCTCGCGGCGCGACCACGCCAGTGATGCCCCGCCAATGACCGAAGCGCGCTCACCGCACCGGCCGCTTCCTCATCTCCCTCCGCTCATCGCGCTCGTCGGGTTCATGGGCGCCGGGAAAACCACTGTCGGAAGGATCCTCGCCGGGAAGCTTGGCTTCGATTTCATCGACTCGGATGACATCATCGTGGAACAGGCGGGCGCGCCGATTGCCGCCATATTCAGCTCCCGGGGTGAGGCCGAGTTCCGGCGGCTGGAGGCCGAAGCGCTCCAGTCCCTCGTCGGCCGCTCCCGCCTCGTGATCGCCGCGGGCGGCGGCGCGCCCGCCCAGGAAACAAACCGTCGGTTCTTCGCGTCTCGTGCGGTGACATTCCATCTTCGGGTGAGCATGCAGAACGCGCGCGGGAGGGCGCAGTTGCCCGGCGGCCCGGTGCGGCCGCTTCTTTCCCAGGGGGAAAGTGCCGTCAAGCTCCTGTATGACACCCGCCGGTCAATCTACGAGTCTCTGGGCCGGCCCGTGGAAACCGACGGCCGCACCCCGGAGGAAGTTGCGGACCAGATCATCCACCTGCTGCGTGATCCCAGGGAGAATCAGCGGACTGCGGAAACATCGTAACTAGCTCTGCGAGGTCCAGGCGCGATTCGTAAAGAGCCTTCCCGAGAATGACCCCAGCGACAAGGGGATCCTTTTCGGAGGCTGCATTCTCGATATCGCGCTTCGAGCCAATCCCGCCGGAAAGCAGGGTCGGCAGACCCGAGGCCCGCGCGGCTGCATTCGTCCGTCCGACGTCGGGGCCTTCAAGCGTTCCATCCCTGCTGATGTTCGTATAGATGAGACCGCTGATCCCGATCTCAGCCAGCCCGGCGGCCACCTCCGTGTCAAGGCGGCCTACGGATTCGGTCCATCCGGAGACGCGAACCATGCCGTCCTTCGCGTCCACGCCGCCAATGAAACGATGGCCGAGACGGGATATCCAGGCGGCAACTTCACCCGGCGAGCGAACGAGCACCGTGCCGAGCACTATCACGTTGACGCCGATGTCGAACAACCGCGCTGCCTGCATCTCCGAGCGGACGCCGCCACCGACCTCGAGCCGACAGGAGACCGAGCCCCGGATGCGTTCTATCGTGGAAAGGTTGTCTTTGCCCCTGCCTTCGGCGGCATCGAGATCGACGATATGGATCCAGCGGATTCCCTTTTCCTCGAAGCGCCGGGCTGCATCCATAGGATCACCGGGATAGCGTGTTGCGCTGGAAAAGTCTCCCTGCAGAAGCCTGACGCAGAGGCCATCCCGCAGGTCGATGGCCGGCACCAGGAGCATTGATTCTCAGCTGGCGGCCTGGCAGGCTTGCCGGCCGAGGTCAGCGGCAAGCGCTTCGCGGATCCTGTTTTCGATCTCCCGCGCGCCAGGGCATGCAAGGATTGACTCACGCAGGGGTCTGTCACGCACACAGCGCACCAGCGTCGAGAGGACCTGCAGGTAGTCCAGGGAAAGATGAGGAGGAGACGCGATGACGAAGAGAAGGTGGACGGGCTTGCCGTCCGCGGAATCGAACGGGATCCCCGCTCGGGAAAGACCAAACCCGATCAGCACGCGGGGGAGTCCCTGGATCCGCCCGTGCGCAACCGCCACCCCGTGGCCGAAGCCGGTTGACTGCACTTTCTCCCGCGAGATCACCGCCTCTTCAAAGGACGCGAGATTTGGAATATGTCGGAAAACCGGCGCGCGCTGTATGAGCTCTCGAATTGCGGCGAACTTGTCCCCGCTTGCAAGCTCAGCGACCACGGAGCCGCTTTCGAAACAACGGTCTATGTCCATTCCAGTACCACCACAGTAGAAGCGCCATCCTATCTTTCAGCAACCACGCCTGTCAACAGTCTCAGGCGCTAACCGATTCTTAATATAATCATGCCGCGCGCTCTGGACATTCTCCATTTCTGCGTATATCCTAGCGCGTGCGAAGGGTAATTGCTGCGGCCGTGGGTCGCACACCAGAACCACCAGGGGAGGGGAAAGCAGTGGCAAAGACACCCGTGAAGAAGGCGCCGTCGAAGGTGCCGGATAAGCTCACCGGGGCTTCCATGATCGGATACCTCGCGGAGAAGAACGGGCTTGCACGGAAGGACGCGAAGCAGGTCATGGAAGACCTGTTTGAGCTTGTGGCTTCAGGCGTCATGCGGGGAGAGCGAGTAGCCATCGGCAAGATCGGAAAGATGTTCATCCGCGTGCGGCCTGCCCGGGCTGCACGGACCGGGAGGAACCCGCTGACCGGCCAGGAGATCACAATTCCCGCCAAGCCGGCCACCAAGGTTCCCCGCTTCACATTCAGCAAGACCTTCAAGGAATCCGCGCTGAAGGCCAAGGTGAAGAAGTAGGGCAATCCGCGCTGGCTCCGCGGAGCATCCGCGGAGTCAGCCGTACAGTCTTTCGACCACCTTCCTGTCCGAATCCGCAAGGTCAAAAACAGAAAGCTCATCAGGTCTGACCCAGCGCAGCTCCTGGTGCTCGATGAGCGCGGGCTCTCCCTCGACCCTTTCCACGCTGTAGACAAGAAGCTCCAGGCTTACCCCGTCTCCCTGGTAGAACGCGTTGCAAAGGAACTCTCCGATGCGCACCTTGATGGCGAGCTCCTCCAGCAGCTCCCGGGCGAGTGACTCCTGGGGTGTCTCTCCCGGCTCGATCTTCCCACCGGGAAACTCCCATTTCCCTCCCATGTGGCGTCCGGGCTTCCTGCGTCCAATGAGCACTCTCCCGTTTTCCTGGATGACAGCCGCGGTGACCTTCATCTGGACTTCGTTACTCCCACCCTGGCACACCACGACGTGATGGGACAGATGCTGCAGCGGGGAGAGATCGGAGTGCAGACGACCTGTCCGAACCTGACCAGCAGCTCATTGATGCTGATCCAGTATCGCCGAGGAAGGACCTCCATGAGGGCCTGCTCGGTTCCCGCGGGGTTCCGCGTCCTCACCCACCCCGTCCTGTTGGAGATGCGATGCACGTGCGTGTCCACGCAGATCCCCGGCAGGCCGTACCCCAGGTTGAGGACCAGGTTGGCGGTCTTTCGCCCGACGCCCGGGAGGGCAAGAAGCTCGTCCATGGTCCGCGGCACGCGGCCTTCGTGCTCCTTAACGAGGATGCGGGCCGTGCGGCGCAGAGCCCGGGCCTTGGTGCGATAGAATCCCGCGGGGTAGATGAGCCTGGCGATCTTTGACTCCGGCAGGCCGGCGAGCGCGGCGGGGGTTGCGGCGGAGGCAAGGAGCCGATCCGATGCGACGCGAGTCACCGCGTCCTTGGTCCGCAGGGAGATCATGGTAGCCACGAGGACCCGAAACGGAAGGGCGGAAGCGTCAGAGGGATCGCTGTTGTCACGCGCAACTTCTGAGACAGAGGGCAGACCGGTCAGGGAATCCAGGGCGGCCGTCATCCTCCGCACGATTCGGTCCCAGGGCGGAGGAGTCACTTCACATTGACTTTGAGCTTCGAGAACACGAGCTGCTCGACTTCTTCCTTGCTCTTGAGCAGTGAGAAGGAGATCTCATCTATCAGAAGCTTCAACGCGCTGTCGTACAGCTTGCGTTCCAGGATGGGCAGCTCCTTGATCCTGCTTCGGTGGTACAGTGCGCGAACGACGTTGGCGATGTCGATGATGCTGCCTTTCTTCAACAGGTCGAGGTTCATCTGGTAGCGAAGCTTCCAGTCAGCCAGCACCGGTTCGTATTCTTCCGCAATGAGCCGCAGCGCCCTCTGAGATTCCTTCTTGCCGACAATGGCCCGAATGCCCAGGTCGTCCGCCTTGTCCACCGGCACCATGATGGTCATGTCTGATACCTCGAGGTAGACGATGTAGTACAGGAGCTTCCTGTCCCGAAAGGGCCTCTCCTCGATGGCGCGAATGTGGCCCACGCCCTGCAGGGGATAGACTATCTCCTGTCCCACCTTGTACTTGGTGGGCGCGTGCCGAGCAGGCTTGCGAGCAGATTTCATATGCTCCATTGTAACCCAGTTTCTCGGGACGGTCAAACCCATGGGGCCGCCGATAGCCGCCGAGGCCGCGGGGTGTCAACGCCGGGCCCTGCTCCACCTACTCCAGAGTCACCCTCAGCGTGTAGAACCGATCCCCTCCCGCGACATTTACGCACATCCGCAGCCACACCTGCCGTGCGCTGAGGGGTTGGATTGCAAGCTTCGGGGGACCCCACCCTCCCGCGGTCGAGCCGACTCTGTTTGACGGATACACGGTGACTGACACGCGAGACCCGGCCGCAACCGCGCTTTCCTGTTGCACTCCGTAAGCGTCTTTGTAGGCGCTGGTCTCCAGGTACACCGGCTGCGCGTCGGAGTCCAGGATGATGGAAGACTTCTCCCACTTGATTGCCACGGGCGTGGTGCCGGCATTCTCGCACTGCACGGTGAGACCTTCCGGGGATCCTGAGCCTTGCGGCACGAATCCCAGGAGGGAGATTCTCACGACCCCGTCGTTATACGTGTCATCAAGGGCTGTGGTGTACCGAAGCGGCGCCGACACACAGGATGCAAGGATAATGGCGAGACATGACCCAAGGACGGCCTTCACAGAGATCCTCTGCCTGGAATTTACGGAGTTTTCACCGCAGCGGCAAAGCGCTCGCCAAGCTCCTCTCCCTGGCGGAGCTGGTCCGCCGTCGGGCTGCCGCGGAACTCGAGCATCTCAGTCACATCCCACTTCAACGGTTCCACGAGCTTTCGGAACGCCGCCATACCGCCCTTGCTCCAGCCATAGCTGCCGAAGATGGCGGCCTTCTTGTTCACCACCCTCTTGAGAGCCGCCATGTCGATGGCCTGCGCGACCGGGGGAAAGAGCGTGCCCTCATAGGTTGGAGCGCCAACCATCACCCCGCGGTACGTCCACAGCGCGGGAAGAATGTAGCTGGGGTGAACCCGCGCGGCGTCGAATATCTCCACGGGCAGCCCGGCCCGGGAGATCCCCTGCGCCACCGCATTCATCATCTTCTCCGTGTTGCCGTACATGGAGCCGTAGACCAGCGTGACCCCCTTTTCCCCGCCGCCCTGCGCGAGCTGCGCCCACTGGCGGTAGAGCTCAACGATCCTGCCGGGGTCGCGTCGCCACACCAGGCCGTGCGACGGCGCGATAACCTCGATGGGGGTGCCAGCGAGCTTCTCGATTGCCTTCAGCGTTGGCGCGCTGAACTTGGCGACGATGTTCACGTAGTAGCGCAAGGCTTCCCGCTCGTAGAACACCAGGTCAGAGCACTGGTCATCGAAGATCGTCCCCGGGAGGGCCCCGTACCCGCCGAATGCGTCGCAGGAGAACAGGATTCGGTCCGTCACGTCGTAGGTGACCATGGTCTCGGGCCAGTGAACGAAAGGCGCATGGACGAACTTCAGCGTCCGCTTTCCGATGGACAGCTCCTCACCGTCTGAGACCACGCGCACGTTTTCGGTGATCCCGTAGAAGGCAGCCAGCATCTCTTTGGCCTTTTCCGTGGCCAGGATGGTGAGCTTGCGAGGGATGCGGATCAGGGCGCGGATCGCCCCCGTGTGATCCGGCTCCATGTGGTTCACCACGATGTAGTCGATCTCTGACAGGGGCACGAGGGCGTCGATGCACTCGAAGTATTCGTCGGTCTTGAAGCCCTTGGCAAGGTCGATGATGACCTTCTTCTCATCCCGCAGGAGGTACGAGTTGTACGTGACTCCCTCGTGGCTGACGGGCCAGATCCCTTCGAACAGGTCCGTGGTCCTGTCGTTCAGCCCGATCCAGTAGACCTCCGGGCGTATTTCCACTGACGGCATGGCGTGTCTCCTCCTCGACTGGAGCTTCTTCTGCGATGGGGGCCGAGGGCTCGCCCGGCCCAGGCGTCCCTGACTAGGGTGTAACCATTGCGATGCCCGAGGGGGCTCGGAATGGCTTGAACTTCAGGAACTTGAAGGGGTGGATGTCCAACGGATTCGGGAACCATCCATCCACGTGGTCGAGGTTGATCAAGTGGACGGCCGCCTGGTGATAGAGGGGCAGGACTGCCGCCTTGGAAAGGAGGATTTCCTCCGCGTCCGCCAGCCGCCGGTAGCGCTTGGCGTTGTCCGTCATGGAGGTGGACTCGTCCACCGCCGCGTCGTAGTCCTTGTCCGAAAAGTGTGCGTCGTTGAGGTTGCTGCCGCTCGTCCAGAGCTGGAGAAACGTCAGGGGGTCCGCGTAGTCCCCGATCCAGGTCGAGATCCCCATGGTGAAATCCTGGACGCGCGTCTGGGCGAAGTAGGAATCAGGGTCAACCTGGCGGATCTCCACGTTCAACCCGATGAGCGTCTTCCACGCATCCGCCATCTTCTGGATCATTCCAACTGCCGCGGAGTCTTTTGCCACCTTGGCGACCAGGGTCGGGAGACCCTTGCCGTCGGGGAAGCCGGCATCCGCCAGGAGCTTCTTGCCCTCATCTATCTGCTGATCCGGGATTCCCTTCACGTCTGGGTAACCGCTGATGGAAGGCACGAGGTCAGGCGAGGGAAAAATGTAGTCGCTGGTGCGGACCTTGTCCCAGGGCACCAGGAGCGCGATCCCGCGGCGCACTCTCCAATCGTTCCATGGCGGCTTGTCGCTGACGAGATAGAAATACGTTGTTCCGAACATGGGGAAGGCTTCAATACGGTCGGTGGCCTCCAGCTTGTCCGACTGGATGAGGGTGGACCACGTGATCCTGCCGGTGATGTACCCGTCCGTAGCCTCTCCGGCATCATCCATGAAGCGGATACGGATCCGGTCAAGGCCGAGGTTTGCCGCGTCCCAGTAGCGGGGGTTCTTGTCCAGGAGTATTTCCTGGTCTGTCCGGTTCGTGATGGTGAATGGTCCGTTGCCGATCACGGTGCGCGAGTCATTCCAGTCCTTCTGCTTCAGGAGCACCGGGTCAATGGGAAGGAAGCTGATATGGGAGAGCATCTTCAGGAAATGCGGCGCCGGCTTGTCCAGGTCCACTTCCAGCTCCTTGTCGGAGACGGCCTTGATCCCCACCTGGGACGGGTCCTTCAGCTTGCCCATCCTGAAATCCCGGGCCCCTTTGATGACGTCGAAGAGGAAGGAATACTCTGCCTTCAGGGAAGGGTCTATCATGCGCATCCAGGACGCCACGAAATCCTGCGCGCGCACCGGATCCCCGTTGGAATACTGCGCGTCGGGGCGAAGCGTGAACGTGTAGGTCTTCCCGTCATTGCTCACGTCCCAGGCGGAAGCCACCCCCGGCGTAGGCTCCAGGGTCTGGGGGTCGGGCACCACGAGGCCCTCGTAGATCGCGGTGAAGAACTGAGACTCCATGGAGGTGAAGGTGTGAAGCGGGTCGAGATTCACCTTCTGCGGGCTGTATGCGACAACCAGCTCACGAAGCGGCGGCCCTGATTTGTCCGAGGTAGCAGAAAATGCGAGCGGCGCAACAAGAAACAGGAGAAGGGTAAATCTCATCCGCATGGAGAGAAGATAGTCTTTCCGATCAGAAAATTCTATAGGGAACGACATTCCGGACCATGATCTTCACCTTGGCGGTGGTCCGGTACACGCCTGAGCGCACACGGGACTCCGGATCCTCCCAGAGAACGACGTCTCCGATGATCTGCCGAGGCGCATCGATGTACGTCCCGTGCAGCAAGTTTCGGATTGCATCCCTGACGGCGTCCTGAAAGGAGAGGCCCTTCGCCTCGGGACCCTTCATCACGCTCGCCTTCCCCTCCCCCTGGGAAAGAGCCGCCGTGCTGCTCTCCCAGGAAGCGCGGCGGGCCGCTTCCGCCTCGTCCATGGTGTATGACGCTCGAGCCCAGAGCTTCTGGTCCACTGTCTCAGTCTCAACCACTTTGAGCCGCGCGTTTCCCCACTGGATCTGGGCAATCGGGGTGAGCGTGAAGCTTTCCGTCACTCCGCGGGCGCTGTTCGCGGGGGTGTAGTCGAAAGACCAGCCGTACACCATGCCGGAGAGAAGGACCCGGGCCTCTTCCAGCAGCGTGCGTTCGGCTTTTTCAACGGGAATGGGATACTGGCCCCCTTCGATGCGGACCAGGGGCTCCAGCTCCACCCAGGGCCGGACAAAGAGCCGGTTGTCGGTCTGTCCCCACGTGGGCAAAGCCGCCAGGAGAAGAATCAGGCATGCAGGGTTTGCTCGCATCCCTTTGTCTAGAGTATCGGGCTCTAGCGCCTTCGAAAAAAGACAGTAATTGGATTGATGCCGAATCGAACAACGAGGTACAAGTACGCAAAGAGGATGCCCGCCAGATGCGTGAGGTGCGCGACACCGGACATCGTGTTTGTCACCAGAAAAATCACCTCGAGACCGGTGAAGACCAGGACCGCAAACGGCGCGCGCATAGGGATGACAAAGAAAAAGAGAATCCTCGCGTCAGGGAAGAAGGAGGCAAACCCAAGCAGGAGGCCGAAGATGGCCCCTGACGCTCCGACCACGGGCACCATACCCATGCCCGCGGAGGAGTTGATAAAAACAGTGGCAAGTCCGGCCCCGATGCCGCAGAAGAAATAGAAAAGAAGGAACTCGGTGCTCCCCATGCGCTGTTCGAGCTGAATCCCGAACATGAACAGCGCAAGCATGTTCCAGAAGATATGCCAGAAACCCGCGTGAACGAACATGTAGGTGACGACCTGCCACCACGCCCCTGCGTGCAGGACGAGGTCGGGATACAGAGCGAGGTAGCCGATGCGTCCCTGACGATCGACATAGCGAAAGAAGAACACGAGCACGTTCACGACGATGAGGATGATCGTGGCGTTGTAGTACGAGTATCTCAACGGACGGCGCAGGAAGCTGGCCATGGAACCAAAGTACGCCCCGGGCTGAAGCGAGTCAATGCACTGTTGAACCGGCCGCGTCCGTCTGCTACCTTCCCTCCGATGAAGGGAAAACCCGACTACTACTGGAAGAAATCAAAGCAGGAAGGCTATCCGGCGCGTTCAGTCTTCAAGCTCCAGGAAATTCAGGAAAAACACCGGATCCTGAGCCCGGGCACTCGTGTCCTGGATCTCGGCGCATCGCCGGGCAGCTGGAGCCTTTTCATCCTGGACATGCTCGCGGGCAACGGAGAGGTCACCGGCATTGACCTGAAGGCGCCTGACCGCAAGCTTCTTTCACGGAAGAACTTCCGTTTCATCCAGGGAGATTTTACGGCCCGGGAAGTCCTGGACCGGATCCGGGAGGCTGCTCCGTTCGACTGCGTGGTGTCAGACGCCGCCCCTTCCACCACAGGGAACCGGACCCTGGACACGGAAAGGTCGCTGGAGATTGCCAGGCACGTGCTCGACATCTGCCAGGGCGCGCTTGCCTCCGGAGGGAACTGCGTCCTGAAGATCTTCCAGGGAGGGGGAGAGAAAGAAATCCTTGATCGGATGCGCATCATGTTCGACTTTTCACGCGCATTCAAGCCGAAGGCGAGCCGGTCCGACTCCATGGAGACCTATTACATCGCCACAGGATTCAAAGGGCCGGGGCCGCTGCCTACAAGCAGGCAATCCGGGTCGTGCTGAGCCGGGCCAGGTTCTCCGCGCTCACGGTGTAACCGAGGCCCTGCCCTCTGATCACGGGCGCCTTGCCGTTCCCCCCGAACCCCATGCTCCGGGTGGTGATGTTTTCCGTGAGCAGAATATCGTCGTAGGATCCCTCGAGGTACAAGGGGTCGGGAAGAAGAGCGGCCGCCGCGCGTCCGAGGGCGGAGAGAATCCCCGTCTCTCCCACCATGCACCCCAGCTGGTAGGAGAGGCCGCGTTTCCGAGCCTCCTCACCCAATGCAAGAACTCTCGAGAGGCCTCCGTTCTTGGAGAGCCTGAGGTTCACGGCAGAGTACGTCCCCGCCTCCGCGAAGGACCGGATGTCCTCCGCAGACAGGGCCCTCTCATCCGCCATGATCATGAAGCCGTCGGCGCGCGCCTTTCGGATGCATTCCCCGGCGCCCGCGTCGGAGTCATTGAAAGGCTGCTCGACCACTGTCACTGCGTGGCTGCGGCACACATCGAAAAGTCCTTCCGCGTCCTTCACCGCCCACGAAGAGTTGGCGTCCACGCGGATGTCGAACGACTCTCCCAGGACCCGGCGGCAGAGACCCAGGATGGCGGAGTCGAAATCCGGATCTCCGTTCAGCTTCACTTTTATGTCGTGAAGACCGAGCTCCCGGCAGAACCCGAGGTACTTCTCAGCCTCTTGCAGCGGGAAAAAGGGAAGAACGCCGCCGTAGGAGACAGTCTGTCGCACCGGCGCTCTCCCGATGAGCGAATAGATTTCCACGCCCGTCCATTTGCAGGCCAGGTCCAAGAGAGCCGTCTCAACCGCGCATAGGAAAGGAAGCTCACGGCTGTCGCAGGAAAGCTCCGCAAGGGAACGGTCCGCCTCGGACCATGACAGGAACCTGTCCCCCAGAGGAGCCACAAGACGTGAAACCACGCGCGCGGCCTCCCGCTGCAGATCCACTCCCGCCCCGAGTGAGCCCGAGACATAGTCCCGGACGACAGCCTCCCCGTAGCCGTCCATGTCCGCCGAATGGAGCCTGACGATGAATGAGTCAGAGAAGGTCCGGTCCGCCCTGGCGCCGTGCGAAAAGCTGAAGCGGAGGGGGATCTTCAGAAAGAACAGCTCGCACGATTCGATTTTCATTACGCTTTCAACCATGGCAGGCCCCATGCTAACGCTGGAAAGACGGGATGCGCAAGCTCCCCGCGCTCCCCGCACTTTGCGTTGACAGCCGGCATTTTCGGGTCTATCCTGACAGAGAGAACGCCTCGCCCCGCTCATTCAAGCGTAAACAGTGACAGACAGTCTTGGCGCTCCGAGTGAGGAAAAAAGCATTAGAATGTCCTTTGTAAATGGTCGAGAGAAGGTGTTGCACGATGATTTTGGATGACGAGGATGATTCGTGGTGGAAGAACGCAACAACGTAAGCTGCTTGAACAGCAGAGCCATCATCGAATACATCAGGCGAAGGCATCCAGGTCGTCTCGCCGAGTTGTACCAGGGGCTGCCGGCGCCCTGGTGTGACACGCCCAACCTGGAGGTCTACCTTTCCGATGAGAACAACTGGATCCCCAGCTCCCTGGTCGTCAGGCTTTTCGAGCGCGCCAGGGAGATCACATCGGACCCGGACGTTGCCTTCCAGATCGGCTTCGACTCGATTGTAAACCGGGAGTTCAGCTACTTCCAGCTGATCTTCATCAGGTTTCTTTCCTCTCCCCGCGGCATGCTTCGCAAGCTGAACCAGCTGAACTCGAAGCTCAACAGCACCAAGATCGTTGAGCTCATCTATGACACGCCCGGGCACGCCGTCATTCGCTGGCACTGGCGTGACGGCATCATTTCGTCGAAGGATGTCTGTTCCTACAACCGCGGCATCTACAGCGCAATCCCCACCATCCACGGGCTGCCGGCGGCGCAGGTGACGGAAAATCATTGCGGCTTCGAGGGAGATCCTTACTGCGAGGTCGTCATCTCGTGGGGACGGGGTTTCGGCAGGCTTCGCGGCCTCTTTTCACAGCTCTTCATCCGCAAGTCGTCCCTCCTGGAAGCCCTGGAGGAGATCGAGCGAGACAAGGTCCTCTTGCGGAAGAGGTTCGACGAGCTGACGGTCGTGAACGCGGAGCTGAGCCGCCGCGTGACGGTTCTCAAGGCCATCAACAGCGCGACGCGTGCCCTCGTTTCTGTCTCCGATACGCGGCAGGTGCTCCAGCAGACCATGCGGCCCATTGTCGAGGTGCTCGGGTTCGACCGCGCCATCATCATGCTCGTGGACGAGAAGCGGGAGTTCCTGGAATACAGGTACGCGGAGGGCGAATCGGTAGAATTGCTGGACAGGATGAAGGACTACCGGATTCCCCTGACGAGGGAGCAGAACCTGATGATCCGCGTCCTGAAAAAGAAACGGCCCGTGCTGGTCAGGGATGTCAAGGCCGCAGGGTTGAACCCTGCCAACCGGATCCTCGCGGACTTTGGGCCGAGCTCCTTCATCGTGTGCCCCCTCATCACGGAGGAAGACGTGATCGGCATTCTTGCGGCGGACCGCAAGACCGGCCAGAAGCCCCTTACCTCGGTGGATACGGAGTTCCTGACCATCTTCGCCAACAACATCGCGACCGTCTTCCATCGCGCCAGTCTCGACGAGCAGCTGAAGAAAAGCTACGTGAGCTCCGTCATGGCGCTGGTGCAGGCGATTGAGGAAAAGGACAAGTACACCGCTGGACACTCGGAACGTGTGGCGAAGATCGTGGTGCGGGTGGCGCGGGAGCTCGGCATATCCGAGCACGACGTGGAGGACCTGTGGTTCGGCAGCATCCTCCACGATGTGGGCAAGATCGGGATCCCGGAGTCCATTGTGAAGAGTCGTAAGCCGCTGTCGGATTCCGAGTACAAGATCATCCAGGCGCATCCCCTCAAGGGCCTGGAAATCCTCCAGCACATCCCGTTCATCAGGAACCACATGTACCTCATCCGCAACCATCACGAGAGGTGGGACGGGACGGGGTACCCGGATGGGTTACGCGGTGATGAAATCCCGCTTGGAGCGCAGATTGTGGCCGTGGCGGACGCCTTCGACGCCATGAGGTCGTCGCGGCCTTATCGGAAGGGCCTCCCGCCCAAACAGGCCGCGCGGGAGATCAGGAAAGGCATTGGGACCCAGTTCTCGGGCAGCGTCGTGAACGCCTTCCTTTCCGTCTTTGAAAAGGACCCGGAGCTCCAAGGCACGGACGGAGCCCAAAAACACAATTAACTAAAAAAAGACTTGCATCTCCATTCTTCCTGTGATGGAATTCATGCTGGCGAAGTTTCCATACAGGAGGTTTGTATGAAGCTGAAGATTTCCCTCTTCTTTCAGTCTCCGTTCAACGTCTTCCTTTTTCGCCACATGAGCCCCCGGATCGCCCAGCGCTACCTGCACGGGATCGGTTTCCTCTACTACATGATGAACAGGAAGGAAAAGGGGATCATCGAGCGGAACGTCCGAGAGGTTCTCGCCGGCGAGGAGGAAGGGTACGTGAGGAAGGTGGTCCGGGAAACGTTCAAGGGCATCTTTACCCACTACTTCGAGAAGATGTTCGGGGCGTTCCTGGACTGCGACACGGTGAGCAGGTACGTGAAGACGCATTTCACGGTCCAGGGAGGTGAGCTCCTGGCCACGGCGCTCGACTCGGGCAAGGGATGCATCCTGGTGACGGCCCATTTCGGGGCGGTTGAGTTCATCCCGTGGGTCCTGTCCTGCGCGGGCTTCCCCTCCAGCGTCATCCTGGAATGTGCAACGACCCGGCTGGCCCGCAGCCTCCAGGCGAAGACCGGGCGCACGAACACGGAGCTGATCACCTCCGGGCACGGCGTGTCCATCTTCCTGCGCGCCATGCAGTCGCTCCAGGCCAACCGGGTCCTCATGACGGAATGCGACGAGGTGGACGTGTGGAGAAAACGCAGGAGCCATACCATCCGGCTCCTGGGCAGGGAGCTCTATTTCGACAACACGATCGATGTGCTCTCTCACCGCTCAGGCGCGCCGGTGGTCGGCGCTTTCCTCAAGAGATCCGGGGCCGGCCGCTACACCCTGGTCCTGGAAGACGTCTCCGTGCTGCGCCAGCCGGAAAGCACCGCCCGCGAATGCCTGACCCTGTGGGAGAAGTATGTCAGGGACTACCCCGAACAATGGTACCAGTGGAAGAAGCTGGGAGCGATGGTTGCGGCATGATGCTGCGGCCCTGGCTGCCGTAGACCACGCCGCGCAAAACAGTGTACTTTCCGGCATGAAGTTCCACACGGTGTATCTCACGTTCAACACCCGGAAAGAGCGGGAGTACGTCAATATCACGGACAAGGTGGAGGAGGCGGTCCGTGCCAGCGCATGCCAGGACGGCATGGCGCTCGTGTCGGCCATGCACATCACGGCAGGGGTGTACGTGAACGACGCTGAGCAGGGGCTGATCCAGGATATCGACGAATGGCTGGAGGGCCTTGCGCCCCGCAAGCCGGACTACCGCCACCATCGAACCGGGGAAAGCAACGGGGACAGTCACCTGAAGAACCTCCTGATCGGCCATGAGGTGATCCTTCCCATCACCGCGGGGAAGCTCGACCTGGGGCCCTGGCAGCAGGTCTACTACGCGGAGTTCGACGGCCGCAGGCCCAAGCGGGTCATCATCAAGGTCATGGGAGAATAGAACGGTGAGAGTGCTCAAGTTTGGCGGCAGCTCCCTTGCAGATGGAGAACGTATCCGCAGCGTGACAGAGGTGGTTTCCCAGGCCGCGAGCGCGGACCGGGTGTCCGTTGTGCTTTCCGCAATGAAAGGCGTCACTGACCTCCTCATCTCCGCGGCGCGCCAGGCAGAGGAAGGGAGCGACGGCTTCAAGACAATCCTGGAGAACATCCGGGGGAAGCACTTCGATGCCGTACGCTTCCTGTTTCCGCCTGCAGACCAGGCGGCCGCGCTGACTCCGCTCGCGTTGATGTGCAACGAGCTGGAGGAGATCCTCCATGGGGTGGAGCTGATCCGTGAATGCTCACCGCGCACCCTGGACCTCCTGATGAGCTTTGGAGAAAGACTGTCCTGCCAGCTCACCACGGCGTACATGAGAGCGCGGGGCATGGAGGCAATCCTCGTGGATGCACGGGAGCTGATCGTCACGAATGATCGCTTCGGCTCCGCGTCGGTCAACTTCGACAGGAGCTACCAGCGCATCGAGGCCCGTCTTTCGGCCATCCGGGGGATTTCGGTCGTCCCCGGTTTCATCGGCGCAACGGAAAAAGGGGTGACGACAACCATCGGGAGAAATGGATCGGACTATACGGCCTCCATCATTGGCGCCGGGGCGCGGGCCGGGATGATCGAGATATGGACGGACGTCGACGGCGTTCTTTCGGCTGACCCCCGTGTGGTCCCTGACGCGTTCGTCATCCCACGGCTCAGCTACGAGGAAGCAATGGAGCTGTCGTTCTTCGGCGCAAAGGTCATCCATCCCTACACCATGGTTCCCGCCGTGGAAAGGGGCATCCCTCTGCTCATCAAGAACAGCCTCAACCCTTCCGCCCCCGGGACGTTGATCGCCGCAGCCGACGGCTCCGAGGGAGCCGGCGCGGTCGGGAGGGCAGTCACCGGGATCGCCTCCATCCCCGGGGTCTCGCTGGTGAACATCGAAGGCGGCGGCATGATGGGCATTCCGGGCTTTGCAGCGCGGATCTTCAGCGTTCTGGCACGCGAAGGGGTGAACATCATCATGATCACGCAGGCCTCCTCGGAGCACACCATCTGCCTGGTCTTCAGGGCCGGGGAGGGGGAGCGCGCCCTGGCGGCCCTCAATCATGAGCTGACCCTGGAGCTGGAGACGCGTCGCATCGAACGCTTCGAGCTCATACGGGACCTGCTGGTGGTCTCCGTCATCGGTGAGAACATGGCCGGCACCCCGGGGATTGCCGGGCGGCTGTTCAGCGCCCTGGGGGAGGCTGGAGTCAACGTGCTCGTCATTGCGCAAGGGTCCTCGGAGCGCAACATCTCCTTCGTTATCGAGGAGAAGGACCACGTCCTTGCCTTGCGCACCATCCACAAGGCGTTTCTCTCCCATGCCTGATCTCGCGCGCATATCTGTGTTCGCCCCGGCAACGGTGGCGAATGTCGCCTCGGGATTCGACGTGCTGGGGTTTGCGCTGGAGACACCCGGTGATTCAGTCACCCTTACCCGCGTCTCCGGGCACGAGGGTCACGGTGGTCTCAATAGAAGGAGACGGCGGCAAGCTCCCCCGGGATCCCGAAAAGAACACCGCTGCGGTTGCGGTCACCGGTTTCCTCGCAAAGATCGGCTTACCGTTTGGCGTGGAGATCAGCCTGAAAAAAAAGATGCCCCTGAGCTCAGGGCTGGGCAGCTCGGCGGCAAGCGCCGTTGCCGCCGTCTATGGGGCGAACCTCCTGGCGGGAAGCCCGCTCTCCCGGCGTGACCTGCTGCCGTTCACGCTTGCCGCGGAGAAAGTGGCCTGCGGAACCGCGCACGCGGACAACGTTGCTCCGTCCCTCCTGGGCGGCTTCGTGCTCGTGCGCAGCTACGATCCGCTGGACGTAGTGCAGCTTCCTGTCCCGCCGGGGCTGTCCTGCGCCGTGGCGCACCCTCACACGGAGGTGCGGACCGAAGACGCGCGTGCCATCTTGAAGAAGGAAATCAGGCTGGCGGATGCCGTTCGGCAGTGGGGAAACCTCGCCGCACTTGTCGCCGCGCTGTACAACGGAGACCTCGCGCTGCTGGGCCGCTCGCTGCAGGACGTGGTCGCGGAGCCGGCCCGGTCCCTTCTGATCCCCGGGTTCATGACCGTGAAGAAAGCGGCCATTGCCGCCGGCGCGTTGGGCTGCTCCATCTCGGGGTCAGGACCGTCCGTGTTCGCCCTCTGCGCGTCACCCGAGGCCGCGCGAAACGCCGGGAACGGCATGGCCGGGGCGTTCAAAGCGGCCGGGCTGGAAAGCGACGTCTACATCTCCGCCGTGAACACGGCGGGCCCTGTCGTGGAGGACGGAAGCGGAGCACAGCCGTGACGTTTGCCAGTAGAGCCACCCCGGGGGACGCGGTGACATTTCGGGAGGCGCTGTTCACCGGGCTCGCTCCAGACGGGGGCCTGTACCATCCCGTGGAATCTCCGGCTCTCGCCGCGCTCTTCTCATGCTTTGACGAATCCACTTCCTTTGAAGAGCTTGCCCGTCGGACCTTTGCGGGGATCCTGTCCCCTGAGCTCGCAGAGGATGAGGTGAACCGAATCGTGGCCCGGGCATTCTCTTTTGCGCCTGTCCTCCGCAGGCTTGATGACAGCATCCTGCTGCTCGAGCTGTTCCATGGCCCCACGTGCGCCTTCAAGGACTTTGGCGCGCAGTTCCTTGCGGCAGCAATGGAGCATTTGCTGGAAAAGACTGACCGGCGCATCCAGATCCTCGTGGCCACCTCGGGAGACACGGGAAGCGCCGTGGCCCACGCTTTTTTCCGGCGGCGGAACATCGATGTCGTGATCCTGTACCCCTCGGGGAGGGTGAGCGAGCTCCAGGAGAAACAGCTCACGACACTGGGAGAAAATGTGCATGCCCTGGAAGTTTCCGGGAGCTTCGACGATTGCCAGAGGCTCGTCAAGCAGGCATTCCAGGACTCGACCCTGCGGGAACGGCTTCGACTCACGTCAGCCAACTCCATCAACATCGGGCGCCTGCTCCCGCAGAGCCTGTACTATGTATTTGCCGCGACGCGCCGCGGGCAGCTTTCGGGTCGTGCCCCCGTGATGTGCGTGCCCAGCGGCAACTTCGGGAACCTGACCGCGGGTGTCTACGCCTGGCACTGGGGCCTTCCCGTTCGGGGCTTCATCGCCGCCACCAACGCAAACGACGTTGTCCCGCGTTACCTCAGGACGGGACGCTTCCTGCCGGGACCGTCGGCGCAGACCCTGTCCAACGCCATGGATGTGGGGAACCCCAGCAACTTCGAACGGCTGGAGGAGATCTTTCGCCGAGACTGGCGCGACATGGCCGCCCACATCGACGGCATCGCGATAAGCGACGAAAAGACGCTTGGCATGATGGGCCAGGTCTTCAGGTCCCACGGCGTGTTGCTTGACCCGCACACGGCCGTTGGCATAGCGGCCGCGAAGTCCGCACTCGACGCGGACCCGGCAACGCGGAGCGAGCAGATCGTGGTTCTCTCCACCGCCCACCCGGGCAAGTTCGCGGACACGGTCCTGAGGGCTACGGGGAAGAATCCCGACCTTCCCGACAGGCTGGCCGCCTGCCTCATGCTTCCCCGCCGGTCACTGAAGGTCGGTTCGAACCTCGCCGAATTGTCGCGATATCTGCTGGATTCCTTCGGCTGACGGAGCCACGCGCGCGGCCCTGGGGCTCAGCCCTTCTGCCATCCGGGCTCAGCGCCTGGCCGCGCGTGCCCTCTTTCGAAGCTTCTCCGCGAGGTAGGGGTTCCCCTTGTCCCGCTGCCATGCCCGGTAGATCCTGCATGCCTCGTAGTATCCGTCCTCGTCCCCATACGATGAGGAGAGGTCCGCGCGGTAGAGCTCCAGCAGGGTGGGAAAAAGGGGTGATGCGAAAATCTTCTCGGTCCGAAATGGCGGCAGGATCCTCAGCGCCGCAGGCATCATGTGGTAGCGAACCAGGAACTCCACGGGCTCGACAGTCCGCTCACTGAAGCCGAGCCGGCGGAGAAACCGGGCGGCAATCCGCGCTCCCAGCTCCGCGTGGCCGTCGAATCGCTTGTCCCCCGTGTTCTCCGACCCCGGCTTCCCGCTGTCGTGCAGGAGGAGAGAAAGCGACAGCGTGAGGTCAGGGTGCTTTCGATGCTTGAACGTGGCAAGGGTGTGCTCCCAGACGTTCCCCTCGGGGTGAAAGTCCTTGCCGTGCCGGACCCCCGTCATGGCGTAGAGCTCAGGCCACGCCTGGGCTACGAAACCGCTCGCCTCCAGCAGCGCAAAGCCCTTTTCCGGTGAGCGGGATGTCAGGAGGCTTGCCAGCAGGTCCTTCTGGTATGACTCTGGTGGAAGCTCATTTCCGCTCTCCCAGCCCAACGGGAGCTGCTCCGCTCTGTAGTGGTAGCGAGACACCAGCTTGGCCGCCTCGCACAGGCCCAGCCACCGTGGATAGGAATCCGGCACGAAAGTGAGGGTCTGCGACCTCAGGTGGGGGTACATGTCCAGCCTGTCGATGAACACGTTGCGGGCGGGATCGAACAGGAGCCTCTGGACGGTGAACGGAGCCGAGGGGGGAGGGAAAGTGAGTCGACGCAGCGGAACACCAGCCGGTCGCTTCCGTTCTGCACTGCGGCGTCCTCCAGGGGAAGACCAGGGAACTGGAGGTCATCGAACGCCCGTGCAAGCGCCACAATGGACGAATCCGTGGCAAGAAACAGGGGTCCGGGATCTTTGAGCCGGAAATAGCGATCCAGGGAGGAATAGCTGCACACCAGGTAGGGGATATTTTCTTCTTTCAAGCGGGCAAGGGCGTCGGTCATGTGATTCACGGAAGGGCGGTTGGTGGACCGCTCCTTCCCGTGATACTATCTTACACAGAAGCAAACCCGTACGTCCACTCGACAAGCGGGAGGGAATTAACTACAATGATGGGAAAGATAGATTGGCAAGGAGACAGACCATGACAGCGATCGTGTGTGATATCTGCAAGAAGCCCGTCGCCGGAGCGCGCAGGGACGTCAACTATTTCACGATCTTGGACAAAGATATCTGCGAGTCCTGCCATGACGGGCTCAGGGATGCAACCAAGCAGTTCATGCGCGGCCGCCAGCCCTACACCTTCAAGGAGTACTACGACACGCTGGCCAAAAACCTCTCCAGGATGACCGCGAGGTAGGGCGCCGGGAAGGCCCTGCCCGTGGGGGGCTTCAGCCGGCGCCGCGTTCTCGCGGCTTTATTGTGCTGAAGCCCGTATATGCGGAGAGCGTGGAGGGGATCTCGACGCTGCCGTCCTCTTTCTGAAAGTTCTCGAAAAGCGCAATCAAGGTGCGTGACACGGCCAAAGCCGTGCCGTTCAGGGTGTGCACGAAAGTGTTTTTCCCGCCATCCTTGAAGCGGATTCCCAGGCGGCGCGCCTGGTAGTCCGTGCAGTTCGACGCGCTGGTAATCTCCCCCCACTCTCCCGTTTCGCCCCTTCCGGGCATCCAGGCCTCGATGTCGAACTTTCTGTACGCCGGCCCCCCCAGGTCTCCCGTGCACGTGTCCACGATCCGATAGGGGATCTCCAGCCCCTGGAAGATCTTCTCTTCGATGCCAATCAGTCTTTCGAGCATTGCATCCGATCCCGAGGGGTGGCAGAACACGAACATCTCCACCTTGGTGAACTGGTGGACGCGGTAGAGTCCCTTGGAGAATTGCCCGGCGGCCCCTGCCTCCCTTCGGAAGCAGTGGGAGACCCCGGCAAACGTAACGGGCAGCGAATCCCCCGCCAGGATCTTGCCGGAGTTGTACCCGCCCAGGGTGAACTCCGCCGTGGCCACCAGGCACAGGTCGGTCCCCTCCAGGGCGTAGATGTTGCTTTCCGGGCCGCGAGGATTGAACCCATGCCCCGCCACGATGTCTTCCCGCGCCACGTCGGGGGTGATGAACGGCGTGAATCCCTCACGCATCAGCGTGTCCATGGCATAGCGGACAAGCGCCAGCTCAAGGATAACGGCCTCATTCTTCAGGTAGTAGAACTTCTGTCCCGCCACCTTTGCGCCCGACTCGAAGTCCAGCAGCTCGAGGCTCTGCCCGATCTCCACGTGGTCCCGGTGCTTGAAGGAGAAAGACGGCGCTTTTCCCCACGTCCGAAGCTGCCTGTTGCCCGTCTCCCCTTCGGCAACGGGGGCGTCGGGATGCGACATGTTGGGCAGTCGCAGCGCCTCTTCAGTGAGCCGCTTGTCCGTTTCCTCGTAGCGCTTCTCCTGCTCCGCGATGCTCTCCTTCAGGCGCTTTCCCTCGTCGATGAGCCGGGCCCTGTCATCAGGAGAAAGCTTCGCCTTCATTTTCTCCGCGTTGGCGTTGCGTGAGGCGCGCAGATTCTCCAGCTCTTTCAGCAACGCGTTGCGCCTGTCGTACAGCTCGACAACGAGGTCGGGATTGGCCGACACGTGCCGGTTGGCGGTGTTGATTTTCACCGCGTCGATGTTGTCACGGACGAATTTGAGATCGAGCATGACGGGATAATAAACGAGGGTCGCGGGTGAAGCAAGGTGAGAGGGAGCCCCAGCAGCTCAGCCCTCCATCTCGCTTGCCTTGCGTGCGGCCGCTTCGACGGCTTCCATGACGGACGCCGTGAAGCTTCCCCGCTCCAGCGCCCGGATCCCCTGGATGGTGGTGCCTCCCGCAGAGGTGATCCTGCTGACAAGCTCCATGGGATGCGCTCCGTCTTTGAGCAGGCTTGCGGCGCTTTCCAACCCCGCCGCGGCAATGGCGAGCGCCGTATCGTAGTCGAACCCTGCTGCCACGCCGCCCAGCGACATTGCGTGCACGAACGTCAGCACGTAGGCGAGGCCGGATCCCGAGACGCCCGTCATCGCGGACATCAGCTTCTCGGGGATCGCAAGGGGCTTTCCGACCGCCTCAGCCACGGCAGTGCTGTTCCTGCGCGTTTCCTCGTCCGCCTCCGCGTGCAGGGAGATGCCTACGATCGAGGTCCCTTTCAGCGCCGAGATGTTGGGCATGAACCGGGCCACGTTCTCTGTGCCCAGCGCTTCGGCGATGCTCTGAATTCTCTTCCCCGCCAGGATGGAGACAATGCGCCGCCCGCGGGAAGCGCTTCGAACCTCCGCCGCCAGCTGGGGGAAATCCTGCGGCTTTACGCACAGGAGAGTCATGTCGGCTGCAAACGCTTCCGCCGCGTCCCGAGCGAGCTCCAGTCCGAGTGTCTTCGCCCGGGTTTCGACCCGGTCCCGCCTGACATCAAACACGGTAAGCACAACGCCAGGCATCTTCTTCCTCAGCCCCACCGCGAAGGCTTCCCCCATGACGCCGAACCCGACTATGCCAATCCGTTCCATGGAAGGAGTGTAGCAGCCGGCAAATGGGCTGTAAAGAAACGTCATGCCTGCCGATGAAGAGGGTGAGGGCGGAATATGAAGATCGGCGTCATTTCGGATTCACACGACAACCTCTCAAACATCCGAAAGGCGGTCGAAGTCTTTTCGGCGAACGGCGTGGAGGCGCTCATCCACGGGGGAGACTTCTGCTCTCCGTTCACGGTTGCCGAGTTCAAGCCTCTTTTCGACAAGGGCGTGAAGATGCATGCGGTCTTCGGCAATAACGACGGAGACCGCCTCCTCCTGGCCCGCAGGGGCGAGGGATTTTGCACATTTGCGGACGGTTCCCTGACGGTTACTCTCGGGGGCAAACGGATCGTCGTGATGCATTACCCCGATTTCGGGGAGGACCTGTTTCACCTGGGCACGTACGACCTGGTGATCTACGGGCACAACCACAAGGTCCGGGTCGAGGGGGGAGCAAAAAAACTCCTGAATCCGGGCACGTCGTCAGGATACCTGGCGGAGAGGGCAACCGTGGCGCTGGTGGAGACGCAGGGGATGGATGTTGAAATCATCACAATTTAAAACAATTGCTTGACGAAGGCGGTCCGCCACACTATACACTTAAGTGTTCAAGTTGGTTCTCCGCTGTGTCGATAAGGATAGGTGAAAGGAAGGTCTTATGACCGTTGAGAGAATAGGCCCGCTCGATCCCACATCGAACGTGAAGAAGAGCGAGAAGCCCTCGCGGCTCAAGACAAAGAGCGAAATCGACTCCATCAACGTCTCCGAGGAGGCCCGGTCCAAGGCGGAAGTGCTCAAGGCAACGGAGGCGGCGCGGGTTGCCCCGGACATCCGTATGGACAAGGTGGAAGAGATGAAGCGAAAGCTCCAGGACCCTTCCTACCCCTCGGAGGAGGTCATCCAGAAGGCCGCTGACGGAATCCTCAAGGCCTTCGGCATATAGGCCTTATTATTTTGTGGTTCGGGCGGAGGTATCCTTCGGGATTCTCCGCCTTTTTTTCATCGGGGGAGATTGACCATGCCGGACGTCCTTTTCCAAATACCTGCGCGCGTCGTCTTCGGCCTCGATGCCGTCAACCGAATCGGTCAGCTCGTGGCGGATTACGGTGAAAGGGCGTTCCTGGTCACCGAGGCAATCCTGTACGAGGGCAAGGTGATCAACAAGGTCCAGGACATCCTGGACAAGAAAAGCGTGCAGAATATCATCTTCGACGAGGTTGTCCCCAACGCCACGAGCCGGACGGTGGACGACGGAGTCACCCTGGCGCGGGGGTCCCACGCTGACGTCGTGGTTGGTCTGGGCGGCGTGCGCACACTGTCCGTGGCACGGTGCATCGCCATGACCGCGCCGACCGCCCACGACATGGATGACTACCTCTCCGGCGTCCTGCCGCAGGGAGACCCGCTTCCCTACATCGAAGTGCCCACCACGTGCCGAAATCCGTTCATGTTCGTGGACGAATACCTGATGATAGACGGCCGCGACAGGACGGGTCGCGTCGGACGCACGCAGAAGGGGATCACGAAGGCCGCCCTGATCGATCCCAAGCTGAGCCTCACTCTCCCCGCCAAGTACACCGCCACAACGGTGATGGATACCCTGCTGGGCTGCGTGGAAGGACTGCTCTCCTCCCGCGCCAATTTCCTCTCCGACACGTATCTCACCCGCGCAGTTGAGATCCTGGGCGCGCTCGTGAAGGAAGGGATCCAGAACGTGGATGACCTTCGCATGCGGATGAACGCCAGCAGCGCCGGATTACTCCTGGCCCTTGGCCTTTGCACCTCGAAGCTGGGAATCGGCTCCGCTCTGTCCTTTGCTCTCAACTCCCGGTTCATGGTGCCCAAGTCATGGGTGTCCACCATCCTGCTCCCCTACGTGCTGGAGTTCGCGGTGAACGTGCGCGGTGACCGCATTGCGCAGATAGGGCGGCTCCTGGGCGAGGATGCGGGGGACTCCTCCTCCATGGAGGCCCCCACGCGGACAATCGAAGCAGTGCGGCGCATCATATCTTCTCTGGGTCTTCCCACGCGGCTTCGGGAGTTCGACCTGACCCTGGACGAAATGATCGAGGTTGCGGGAGTTGCGCGCAGCTTCGACATGATGAACTACCTCCCGCGCGTGGTGTCCACGGAAGACATCTACGAGCTGATCAAGTCGGCTTTCTGATTGCCATGTTCCCGCTCCGCAAGCTCGGCGAGCTGTCGCAGAGGACGCGGCTGCGCAAGGTTGCGCGCATCCTGCAGGCAGTCGAAGTGGAGCTGGCGGGGGCGGGCGCCGCGGATTTCGACTACCTGCGCGATCTTGCCCGGCTCTTGACGGGCGATGAGGCAGACTTCATCCGCCAGGACGCGGTTTCCCTCTTGAACGAGGCCTCCGCGGACGGAATGAATCTTGCGCGGGTCTTACGATGCCTGAACGTCCTTCGAAACGACATCCTGCACGAGCTTCAAGCGGAGCCAGCCGAATGGGACCTCATCAACCCTTCAAGCGGGCTCCTGAGCAGAAAAGGCGTGAGCGTCCTGCCGCTGCGGGTCTACCTGGAGGACGTACGATCCCCATTCAACGTCGGGTCCATCTTTCGGACCGCGGAGGCTTTTGGCGCGGAGAAGGTCCTGCTGTCTCCACGCACTCCGCTGCCGACGCACCCGCGGGCCTCCAAGGCCGCTATGAAAGCCCAGGAGGCCATGCCCTGGGCCGTGGTCCATCTCGAAACCCTCCGGGGAACCGAAGGTCTCTTTGCCCTTGAGCTTGGCGGGACGCCTCTTGATCAGTTCACCTTCCCGGACTCGGGCACGGTGCTGCTGGGTTCAGAGGAGCTCGGACTGAGCCCCGAGGCGCTGGATCTGGCAGATTCAGGCCTTGGTCGGGTCAGCATTCCGCTTGCGGGAGCAAAGAAGTCCCTGAACGTGGCGGTTGCCTTCGGGATCCTCATGCAGGCATGGAGGTCTTCCCTGGGTCGCTCGTGACGTCCGGGGGAGCATCCGCTGCGCCGTCATCAAGGAATCGAACACCCTTCCATTGCTGGAACGAAAAGAACCACCTGTCCTTGTATTGCCACACGCGAACGACCCGGCCCTCCGTCATCCTGGAAAGAATGGGGCCAAGGGTGTCCAGAAGTGAAAGTGGCGCCGTGCGCGCCTGCCCCAGCAGAACTGAGCGCGGCAGAACGGCGGAAACTTCCCTGTCCGGCATGTGCGCTTCAAGCGTCTCACCGGAGTCAGCCCTGACCGCGGCGACGACTTTCAGGCGCCCCGCCTGCAGCTCTGGATGCACGCTCGTAACTGTGCCCCGTGTTCCCTTTGTCATGCGTTCCTCCTGGAACTCTAGGACGGGGCTTTGGGCGTGCTGCTTGCGCGGAGGTCAGCGCTTCAGCGCTTTCTCGATTTCAGGCCTGTTGAATCCGATGATGATTTTCCCATGCACATCGATGACCGGAACGCCCATCTGGCCCGACTTTCTCACCATCTCCTCAGCCTTGCGCTGGTCCGAAGCAACGTTGTACTCCGTGAAAGGCACATGCTGGGTGCGAAAAAACTCCTTCGCCACCTTGCAGTAGCCGCATGTCGGCGTCGTGTAGATCGTGACCGCCATTGAGACCCTCCTCTGCTATATATCGATGTTAATATATAGCGTGCAGGGTGTCAAGCTCCCCTCATTGGAACTTGGAACGCTGGTCCTCGAAGGCCTTGGAAAGCTGAGCCTGGATCTTGACCAGTTGCTCCTCCGTCTCAATGCCGAAGTCCTTGAGCACGGAGGCCTGGATCTGGTCGAATCCGATCCGCTCCCGCTCCATGTCGCAGATGACGTTCGCCAGATACACGCTGTAGACGATGTCCCGATGCGCGGCGGGAGCCCGCAGGGGCTCATGGTGATAGCGGATTGCTGAAATCAGCTGCTCAGGGAAGTTCCATTTCCTGGCGATAAGCGCGCCCACTTCTGCATGGTTCAGCCCGATGGAGAAGTCTTCCAGCAGCTTCGCCGGGATGCCCTTGTCTCTGCACACGCGCGTGATCCTGTCCAGCAGCTCCGGGTGCATGGACGCGATGACGATCTGGCCGAGGTCGTGCAGGATTCCCCCGACGTACACATCGTCCAGAAGCTCTTTCTTCCGCTTGAAGCTCTTGGCAAGGATGTAAGCATAAAACGCGGCCCGGTACGCGTGGGTCCACATGGAGCGCATCTCGCTGTACTTCTCTCCCAGCACTTTCTGGGTGCCGTAGGAATACAGGAGGTTGCGCACGCCCTTGGTGCCGACAAGCTTCACCGCCTCCACGATGTTGTCCACCCGCTTGGGGAGCATGAACTGCGCGGAGTTCACGAGCTTCAGAAGGTCTGCCGTCATGGACGGGTCCACGCTGATCTCACGGGCGATGTCACTGATCTCATGGTTGGGATCCGCCAGGAGCCGCTGCAGCGTGACGATATTCTCCGGGAATTGCGGCAGGGTCTCGATCTCCCGCACGAGGAGCTGCGTCAGCGCGTCCAGCTGTTCCAGGTGAACCTCGGAGAAGGGAATGGTGATTGTTGCGGTGGTCTCCCCGCCGTCCGAATCTATGCTGAAGCAGTCCTCGCTGAGGCCGATCTTCTTCATCATCAGCACCAGGATCACGATGCCGAGGCCGGCGCCCTCGGAGCTGTCCAGCACGGTGGCGAACGCCTCCTCCAGCGAGGAAAATGCGCGGGAACGGGCCAGCCGGTCGAAGACCCTGATCTGTTCCTTCCGGGTGATCTCCACGTTGTTGCGCACCATGATGCTGAGCGTCTTCCCTTTTGTCTGGAAGACCACCTTGATGTACAGCCCGGCTTCTTTCTGCTTCTGCAGATAGTACTGGAGGTTGTCGAAGGTCTCCTGCTTGAAGGTCTTCATCCCAAGCTCGTAGTCCTGATCCTTGCCAAGGTCCAGCTTCTTCTCCTGGAAATAGACGCGCTTGGTGTTGGCTTTCTTGGCGTTGACGGCAAGCTCACGAAGACAGTAGGACAGCGGCTCCTTCAGCCTCTCCTGCCCGAGCTCAACGAGGAAGTTTTCAAGGACTTTATCCAGATATATTTCAGTCTCATGGGGAAGCGTGTAGGTCTTGAACGTGAGAGGAATGGCGTCGTGTGCGGCCCTTTTTATTTGCTCAACATCGATTTCCGTGGACATCGGTCCCCCGTGAGCGACAGAATTGTAATTTCAAGCGTAGTGAATCGATGATGGGCTGTCAAGCAGAATGGGAGTTATGCGCGTCCCAGAAGCGTTCGCACGATGTCCAGGTGCTCCTTCTCCATAGCTGCCAGGACTTCGAAGGCCTTTCTGACCGCCGGAACCCTGCTGCTGCGCTGCAGGTTCCCGTAGAAGATCCATGTCTTCTCCTCGTGCTCCAGCGCGGATGAGAGGCCCCGCTCCCATTGCGCAAGCCCGTCCGCGTCCAGCGGCTTCACGTCGGTGAGCCCCGGGCAGGTGTGCTCGCGAAGAAGGCTCTCCAGGCGGGGAAGGGAGACGCCCCCGGCGCGGGTGTCTTCGAGGATCTGCACGTGTATCCGCTCATCCTCCAGGAGGTGGGACAGGCTGTCACCCAACTGACGGGTCCAGCTTCGGCTCCGCTCCGCTTGCGCGCGCAGCTGTTCGTACTCGCTGACTGCTTCCGCCTCCAGGGCGAGCGCGCTCCTGATCACCCCCATGAGGATCAGGCGTGAGAGGAGTCCGGCCATATGCGCAGTATAGCACTAGCCGCGCAGACGCTTCACGAAGATGCGGGACCTTCGCTGCAGATCGTAGGAAAGTCTTTTCTTCTCCGGCAGCGCCGATACGTCGGCTTCCTCGAACCCGAGCTTCTCGAACCAGTCCGCCGTCTGCGTGGTGAGGGCAAACACTGAGCCCAGGCCCTTCTTCCGGGCTCTCTCGCACAGGAAGTCCACGATCTTCGGACCCACGCCAAGGTGGTTGTATTGCTCGTCCACTGCAATGCCGGCAATCTCCGCGGTGCCTTCCGGGTACTCGTGCAGCGCCGCGCATGCGTGAACCGAGTCGTCCACTTCGAATACAATGAACTCCGCAAGGGATTCCTCCAGCTGCGCCTCGGTGCGAGGCAGAAGGATTCCACGCTCAACGAAGGGCTGCATGATGCGAAGCACATCGGAGACGTCGTTGCCCGTCATGGGCCGGATGCCGCCGTAGCGGTTGGAATACACCATGGTGCCCGAGCCGAGGTTGGAGAAGGTCTCCTTGAGGATCACTCCCTCGTTGCGGCCGTCCAGAATGTGCACGCGCTCAACCCCGCCGGCGCACGCCCGCCGGGCTCGACGCAGGATCTCCAGGTCCGCGTCCCGTTCGGGATTGGCGGCGAAGAACTCGTCCAGGTCGGCGAGGCTGAAATTGGCAAGACGCCCTCCCGGGGCAACGGCCACCGTCTCCGGGACGCGGTAGGATCCGGCGCGGTAGGCTGCCTTTGAGGTTACGAAGAACAGCTTCTGCGCCCCGAGGCTCGTGGCCACCACGACGGCAAGCTCGTTGGAGGATATGTTGTACGGCTTCCCGACCGAGCTCCACCCGATACAGGGGAAGATGGGAACAATCCCGTCTTCCAGGACCTTGCGGAGCATGTCGACGCGAACGTTCTCAACGACTCCGGCGCTCTGGTAGTCGATCCCCTCGATCAGGCCGATGCCGCGCGCCCTGACCCAGTTGCCGATCACGGCGGCCACCCCGTTTGCCGACAGCATGGTCATCACCCGGTTGGACACGTCGAAAGCCGCCATCTTGATGAAGGGGATAGCCTCTTCGCTGGTGATCCGCACTCCCTTCACGAACTTCGACGCGACGGAGTAGGTCTTGAGGATCTCATCGATCCTCTCCTTGGCGCTGGGCACCACGGCAATGCGGATTCCCGCCTGGTGGAGAATGGAAAGATCCTTGACGAGCGATGAGAACAGCGCGTCGTTGAGAACGGTGAAGTCGATCTTCACGACGAACGTGGTCCCGCGAAACTGCTTGAGGTAGCTGAAGACTTCGCGGATGGTCTCCACGTGCTCCCGCAGGCGGTCGTTGTCCATGAGCCGAAGCGTACCCGCGCCCGGCCGCGGCGTCAACGGAGACGCTACTTCCCGTTGCTCTTGAGAATCTTGGCCACCCGGGGGGCGCGGATTCGGTGCACGTTCGGGAATCCAGATCCGAGCAAGGGACGCGCGTAGTTGTAGAACTCCCACGTCGTGTTGTTGCCTTCCGCGGTGAGAAAGTCCTTCGGCATGGTCTTGGTCTTGGCCGCTATCTCTTCCAGGGCGACGATGCGGTAGTCCACGGAATAGTTGCCGGTCCTCTGGATGGTGATGGAGCCGTCCACGTCATGCCAGATCGCGAACTGGGCGGCCTTCTCCCCGACCTCCCTGGCTTCGTGCGCATCCACGTCAGAAACCACGCCCAGGTACGAGCGCTGCGCGTATCCAAGGGTATCCGCGCGGACGCGCTTGATCTTCAGCTTGTTCTTGACCAGGTCGGAGAGCATGTCGCCCAGAGCCCCGGACCCGGAAAGCTGGACGTTCCCATGCGCGTCTGCTTCCTGGCTGCCGGTCAGTCTGGTCATGAACGGCTTGCCGTCCTTGTCCAATATGCCTTCGCTTACCGCAACCAGGCAGCGGCCATGGGCGTCCATCGTTGCCTTCACGTCATGGAGGAACTGCTCCTCAGAAAAGGGCCGTTCGGGAACATAGACATGGTGGGGACCGTCGTCATCATACTTGCGTCCCAGGCTTGCGGCGGCCGTGAGGAAACCCGCGTTTCGCCCCATGACAATCCCGATAAAGACTCCGGGGAGCGCCCTGTTGTCCAGGTTGTATCCCATGAATGCCTGCGCCACGTAGCGGGCAGCTGAGCCGTATCCGGGGGTATGATCGTTCACCACCAGGTCGTTATCCACGGTCTTGGGAATATGAATACAGCGCATGTCGTATCCCGCGGTCTCCGCGTTTCGATTCACGATTCGCACCGTGTCCGCGCTGTCGTTGCCACCTATATAGAAGAAATAGCGCACATCGTGAGCCTGGCACACCTTGAAGATTTCCCGGCAATAGGCCTCATCCGGCTTGTCGCGCGTGGAAAGCAGCGCGCTGGAAGGAGTCCCTGCCACCTGCTCGAGGTTGTGGGTGGTTTCCTGGGAAAGGTCCAGGAAATCCTCTTCCACGATGCCATGGACTCCGTTGGTGGCCCCGTACACACGCGTCACCTCCGGGAACTTGCGGGATTCCAGGACTGCTCCAACCAGGGACTGGTTGATGACGGCGGTGGGTCCGCCCCCCTGCGCGATCAGGACTTTGCCGGTCAGCTTGGCCATAGGATCGATCCTCTTACGGTAAGTGTTCGAGAGTCGCCGGAAGCTGCCCCGAGCGGGGAGCGTCCGGACCGGCTCACTCTAGTCGGAAGCGCTCCGCTCGTCAAGAACCTCCTGCATGTGCGTCCGCAAATGCGCGTGGTATCTTTGAGGCTGGAAGAGGAGACGCGATGACCAGACAGATCATCCTGACGATAGCTTTCCTATCGATACCTATAGCTTTTGCCGCGGCCCAGGCCCTGACGCTGACCTACCTCGACGGAACGGTGACTGTCCAGTCGGCAAAGGGTTGGACGGAGCTCGACGTTGGGAGCACTGTGCCAGCGAACGGACACATCCGTGTCAGGGACGGCGGCACTGTCGAGCTTGCCCGGGGAGCGCGACACATCTCGATCATCAGGGATGGGGACTACGCAGTGGCAGATTTGCTCGCGAGCTCCGCAAAGCCGGGCGAAGCGGGTGTCGGAGTTTCCCTTGCAAAGAAGCTGCACTCTGTTGCCAGCGGAAGCGGTCAGACCTCCAGCGCGGTTGGAGGCGTGCGGGGAGCGGCGCAGGGTGACAACAGCCAGGGCCTGACATGGATGAGTGACGACGATGAGACTCCGGCCAAGGTCAAGGCGCTCCTGGACAAGGATCGCTACAAGGAGGCCGAAGCCGAGATCACACAGGCGCTGAGCGATGCTCAGGACGACCAGAAAAAGCAGGATCTCAACTTCCTTCTCGCCTCCGCCTACTACGGGGAAGGGGAAAGCGGGAGAGCGTACCACACGCTCCTCACGCTCAAGGACAATTCGACATCGCAGTACTATCCGGATTCCGTCATTCTCAAGGCCCAGATCCTCCTTGACAACCACGCGTACGCAGACGGCCTGACAGTTCTCAAAGACTTCCAAGCCGGCAATCCGGACAAGGATTACGCCCAGGTCTCATGGCTGCTGAGCGCGCAGTGCTACAAAGGGCTCGGTGATCAGAAATCCGAAAAGGATGCCCTGAGCGCCGGCTATGCCCTCGCCCCGCAGAGCGACACGGCAAAGCAGATTTCCAAGATGCAAAGCGAATGACCTCGTAAACACGTCGGATATCTTCTGAAGACAGCCGCCTTGGGTGGCTGTTTTTTTTCAGAGCGTTTCCTGGCGACCTGTCGGTGTCACAGGGTCAATCCTGGCCTCCGTTCCGTGCCTCTCTCAACCGTTGGAGAAATTCGACAAATGGGGTACTCTCTATCATTGGCGACGCCTCCCGCAGGCTGGAAAATATGGTGGAAGCGCTACTGTTTACGATAGACGGCCATCGCTATGGGATCTGGAAAGACCAGGTCAGCTCCGTGGAAGCGGTGGGCGCGGTCCATCGCCTGCCTTTCCTGAAGTCCAGCCTCGCCATTCTTGCCGTGATGGGAGATCACACGAGCACTCTGGCGGACCTGGCGCCGTGCCTCGGCCACGAGCCCGACCGGGGAAAAGGCGAGGCCAGTGCGCTTGTGATGTCAGAACAGGGGCAGGTCCGCGGCTTCCTGGTGAGCGCCCAGCCCTCCACAGTTCAGGTTGAATCCAGCAGCTTCGTTGCTTTACCCGACTATTTGCGCATACCGTTCGTGGAGGGCTTTCTCTCGATGGACGGGGAGATCGCGCCCGTCGTGGCGGTGCGCCGCGTTTTCGAGGAGGTCCTCCGACAGGGGAAGCCGCCAGGCAACCAGGCACATGCCATCAATGACTTGCCGACGTCGGAGTCTCCGTGGTCAACGACTTTCAGGCTGATCAGCGCGGGAGGGAATCTCCTTGCCGTGCAGGCGCAGGAAGTTATCGGGAAGATTTCAAGTGCTTGCGGGATATTGAGGTTCCCACTGCTCCCGCCCGATATCGACGGGGTCACCGTGTGCGACAACCGGGTCCTGCCGGTCGTCGACATGGCCCGACGCGTCTCCCATCGGGCCCTTGGACAGAGCCCCGTGATGCTCGAGGCAAGGTCGGGCACTTCAGCCTTTGCGCTCCTGGTGGATGACAGGCGGGAAGAGTGGAAACAGGCAGACACCAGCGTGAAAGTCCTGCCGTACATTTGTCGAACGGAGTGGTCGGACAGAGCAGCAATCCACGGAGACCAGGCAGCAGCGATAGTCGATCTTGCAATGCTCTTGTCCAACGCGGAAGGCACGGCTGATCCATCCGCGATGTCTGCTCTCTATCAGGCTGGATCCAACTTTCCTGAGCTGTTCGAGCAGGAGGAGGTGGAGGTCTTTGAGATCATTGTCCAGGGAAGACGGTTTGCAATTCCAAAGACCGAGGTGGTCGACATCGTGCCCCTCGTTCCACTCCACGCCGTCCCCCACTCCCCGGGAATTGTAGCGGCCGTGGGCGCCTGGCAGGGAGAGCTTCTGCCCGTTCTCGATCTGGCACGAGTCCTCGGAGCAAGCTCATCTCCAGAACCGCATTGGCGCATGGTTCTTCTTGCAAACGGCACTTTTCGCGCGCTGATTCTGTCTGAGAAAGTCCCCGAATCACATGTGCTGAAGCGCGGGGCTCAAAAGGAAATACCCGTCCATCTTCCCTACCCCGTTGTCTATGGATGCTACACCGAAGGGGATGCCATCAGGCTGATCCTGAACATTCACGCGCTTGCGCTTCATTTCGATGAATCTCGCGCAGCAGAGCTCCTGCCGCCGCTTTCGCCGGCAGAGCCCGTACCGGAAGAGGAGGCCGAACCGCCTGTCGAAGCGGCCCCAGCTACAGTGGTCACGCCGACAACCGGTCCCCCGGTTGAAGCGGTCATTCCGGCAGAGGAGAAAATTGAGGAACAAGCAGTCGTAGACGCCCCCGTGCTTGATCAGCCACCATCCCAACACGTGCAACCATCACATGATGAAGAGCGAACCGACACGGCAACCCCGGGGCTGGTCGAACCCGCCGCTGCATCGGCGCCCGCACCCACGCCCGCGCAGGAGGCCGAAGAAGAAGAGCGCGTTCCGAAGGAACTCTACGTCCAGAAGCAGGTCGCGGCGGATCAGCCTGCCCACCGCGGCCGGCGAATGATTGCGGCCTTCGCCGCAAGCGCGCTGCTGATTGCCGGCGCTGCCTTCGGCCTGTACGAGTCGGGGCTTGCTCGGAGCCCCACGGCGGCGCATGACATCGCGGGCGCGGCTGCGCAGCAGGCGGCCGCGGCCCAGGGGTCTGCTCCCCGGCTGCGCAGCAGGCGATTGCCGCCACGGAGACCCCAGCGGCCGTGCCGCAGGGGTCTGCGCCGGCACCCGTTGCAGCTCCCCGGCAGGCGCCTGCGCCTGCGGCCGCCCCGCAGACACCGAGCGGCCCTCTTTACGTCGTCAAAGAAGGTGACACGCTCTGGGACATCGCCCAGCGCTTCACGGGAGATCCGCTCAACTACCACAATCTTGCAGGGTGGAACCTCATCAGGAACCCCGACCTCATATTCCCCGGCCAGACCATTCAGATGGGCCCGGCGGAAAAGCAGTAGCTGCCCGGGACAAGTCGCGCTGTCAACCGGCACTCTTGCCTCCTGCATTCTGCTCCCTTGTCTGCCTGCCGCAATGAAAGTATGTTCCTCCTCGTGAAAAGTTCAAAAACCAGTCTCCTGTCGCTTCCCATCCTTTCGCTGCTCCTCCTGACCGCGAATGGATGCGCCAACCTCCCGCAAAAGCAGGCGTCAGCAGATACCGTCCTCAGCAGAACACTGGACAACGGCCTCCAGGTCGTCGTTGTGCGTGATCCTCTTGCCCCGGTTGTCACCCAGCAGGTCACGTACCTGGTGGGCGCCAACCAGTCCCCTCAGGGTTTTCCGGGGATGGCGCATGCGGTTGAGCACATGATGTTCCGCGGCTCACCGGGCTTGACGGGAGACCAGCTTTCGGGGATTTCAGCCCAGCTCGGCGGAGACATAGACGCCTACACCACGTCAACGACCACCACCTACTACTTCACGGTCCCCGCTGAAGACCTGGATGTGACGCTGAAGATCGAAGCGCTGCGGATGGCCGGCGCGGACAACAGCCAGGCGGATTGGGAGAAGGAGCGGGGAGCGATCGAGCAGGAGGTTGCCAGCGACAACTCGAACCCGATGTACGTGCTGCAGGCAAGAGCGCGCGCGAGGGTCTTCGCCGGTACACCGTACGCGGACACGGGGCTTGGCACCAAGGAATCTTTCGATCAGACCACCGGTGAGATGTTGAAGGCTTTCCACGACCGATGGTATGCGCCGAACAACGCGCTGCTGGTGATCGCCGGTGACGTGGATCCCCCGGCAGTGTTCAACAGGATCAACGCGCTCTTTGGCGATATCCCCCGCGCGGCCCTGCCGGCCCGGGCTCCCATCACCCTTCAACCGGTAACCCCGGAGACCTTGTCCTCGACGACCGATCAGCCGTACGGATTCGTCTCCTATACCTTCCGCACCCCGGGGTACCAGAATCCCGACTACGCGGCTGCACAGATTCTTTCCCAGGTCCTGAACTCGCCGCGCGGCCCCATCTCCACCCTTGCGTATGAAGGGAAGGCGCTGGACGCCGGCTTCTTCCAGCAGACTTTCCCCGACACGGGGTATGCAACCGCCTGGGCCGCATTCCCGCAGGGACAGGATCCAGCCCCCCTCCAGCAGGAGCTGAAGGCTGCTGTCCAACAAGGGGGATCAGGGATTTCCGCCGACCTCATTGAAGCTGAGCGCAAGCGCATCGTGCTGGAGAGCGAGCTTCGCCAGGACTCGGTATCGGGCCTTGCCCAGCTTTGGACGGACGCCGTGGCTGTTGAAGGCCTGAAATCCCCTGACCAGGAAGTTGCAATGCTTCGCGGCGTGGACCCGAAAGCCGTCAACGATGAGGCCGCAAAGGTGCTGGATTTCGATCATGCGATCACCCTGATTCTCACTCCTGCCCCCAGCGGCCAGGCCCAGCAAGGCGGACAGGTGTTCGGGTCCCCTGAGTCGTTCGCTTCCACTCCTGAAAAACCCGTGGTGCTGCCCGCCTGGGCGGAGCAGGCCCTCGCGAGGCTCCCGCATCCCGTCCCGCTGTTCACACCGACAGTGTTCACCCTGGCGAACGGCCTGCGCCTGATTGTCCAGCCCCTTGCCACGGGCGGCGCCGTCAGCCTGATCGGAAGCGTGCACACAAACGAGGATCTCCAGGCGCCTGCCGGGAAGGAAGGCGTGAGCGATATGCTGGACACGCTTTTCGATTGGGGACCAGCGGGCATGAGCAGGTCGGATTTCGAGGCTGCAATGGATTCCCTCGGTGCAGAGTACTCAACGGGAACGAGGTTCTCACTGCAGATCATGCCCGAATACTTCGACAAGGGCGTGGAGCTCCTTTCACGGGATATCCTGGACCCGGCTCTCCCAGCGGATGCGTTCTCGAGCCAGCAGCCTCTGCAGGCACAGCAGGCGGGCGGCAGGCTGAGAAGCCCGGTCTACCAGTTCAGGCTCGCCGTCCAGAAGGGCCTCGTCCCGGAGGGTGACCCCTCGCTCAGGCGGCCGACTCCCGGATCCATCAGGTCTCTCACGCTTGATGACGTGAAGGCATATCACAGGACAGTTGTCCGTCCTGATGAAACGACAATCGTTGTCATGGGGGCGATAGATCCAGCGACGGCGCGCTCCGTCGTGGAAAAGCATTTTGGCGTCTGGCAGACGAGCGGTCCGAAGCCGAACCTGGACCCCGACCCGGTTCCCCCGTCCCCGGCGCGTGATGTATTCATTCAGGACGAGGTGCGACAGCAGGATGAAGTGGTGCTGGCCGAGACGCTGCCCCTTACCTACCAGGACCCCGACCACCATGCAATCGCGCTGGGAAACATGTTCCTGGGGGGTGACAGCTTTGCCAGTCCGTTGTACCGCGAGCTTCGCGTGAAGCGCGGCCTCGTGTACAGCGTCGGCTCCTCCGCGGACTTCAGCCGCACCCGCAGCACCTTCTCCCTGAGCTTTGGCGCATATCCCGAGAAGGTGCAGGAGGCAAAACAGATTGCCCTGCAGGTGGTCAAGGACATGGCGGGCAGTCCAATGAGCGACGCTGATCTGCACCTCGCCAAGGCGCAGGCGCTGCGACAGATCGAGCTGACAAACCAGACCGCCTCGGATATCGCGGACCACTGGCTGGGGTACAGCGAGGAAGGACTGTCACTGGACAGGCTGTACGAGGTGGCCCGCGCCTATGAAAGCATCACGGCCGCGCAGGTCCAGGCGGCATTCGCCAGGTACATCGACCTTGGGCGGCTGTCGACTTTCATCCTGGGACAGAAGGTAAAGTAGACCGCGGGGAACGAAGCACGCCGCCGGCCTTTCAGGCCAGCGGCTGCAGGAACTCTTTGATCAGCGCGAAGGTCTCATCCGGCTTTTCCCACAGGAATCCGTGCGTACCGCCGCGTATCTGGACAATCAGGGCCGCCGGCGCCGCTGCATGGATCCAGTCAGCGTCCTCGTCTCGGACGCATGCGCCGTATTTCCACTCCCCTCGCAGGACGAGCGTGGGACACCGGAGCTTTCGGAGCGCCGCGTCCATGTCCGCTCCCTCCCCCATCCGGTCTCCGAGGGCTGCTCCGACCGCGGCCGGATCCACCCTGCTGACGCGAACCGCCATTGTCTGAAGCTCCCCTTCATCCGCATCTGGCTCGCGCAGCCGACAGGCTTCCACCACTTCATCCAGGGTCGGGTTGTCTTTCATGGTCTCATACACCCAGCCGAACCAGTCCTCCACGCCGGGGTGGATACCGACGGGAGTATTTCTGACATACACTGGCGGGTCGATGAGAACCAGACCCCGCGTCAAGACGGGCTCTTCCGCCGCACAGATCAGCGCCGTGAGCGCGCCAAGGGAGTGGCCCAGGAGAACCGTCGGGCCGCTCACGTTCGCCATGAACTGCCTGATGTCCCGGGCGTAGTCGAGAAGACGATAACCGTCCCGGGCCCTGCCTGACTTCCCGTGCCCGCGCAGGTCACATGCGTATGAGCGCCAATCCCCCGCCAATCGAGACATCAAGTCCCGAAACCCCAGCCAGTCGCCGGTCATGCCGTGGAGCATAAGGATTGCCGGTCCCTCAGATTCCGGACCTTCCGCGTAGTTGATCAGAGTGTCGCCCGCGGGAAACGTCTTTTCCGCCAGAAGCATAGCCATGGAAGCGAGCTTACGGCACTGCCGGGGGGAATGGGAAGCGCCTCCTGAGTTTGACATCCGTCTCCGACACGCACCATACTGGCCGGCATGAACGAAATGTTTCCCCCGTTCCGCAGGGATTTCGTCTTCGGGGCAGCTACCGCGGCGTACCAGATCGAGGGAGCGTGGAACGCGGACGGCAAGGGCCCTTCCATCTGGGATGCCTTCGCGCACAAGCACGGAAAGATCAAGACTGGAGAGAACGCGGACATCGCCTGCGATCATTACAACCACTATGAGCAGGACGTCGCAATCATGAAGGAGCTCGGCCTGGACGCGTACCGTGGGTCCATCGCCTGGGCTCGGATCCTGCCGGAAGGCTCCGGAGAGGTGAATCAGCAGGGTGTGGACTTCTACTCGCGGCTGACGGACTCCCTCCTGGAGGCCGGGATTGCTCCCTGGTACACGCTCTTTCACTGGGACCTCCCCCTGGCCCTGCAGAAGAAGCTGGGCGGCTTTCGAAACAGGGATATTGCGGAGATCTTTGCCGACTACGCGGAAGTGGTGGTACGAGCCCTTGGCGACAGGGCCAGGAACTGGATCACCATCAACGAGCCGTTCGAATACGCCTTCTTCGGCCACGTTCTGGGCGCCATGGCCCCCGGCCTCAAGAACCCGCTGGCGTACTTCCCGGTCATGCACAACGTGCTTCGCGCTCATGGGGCCGCGCTCGGCCGCATCAGGGCAATCAGCCCGGGTGCCACGGTCGGCATCACCCTCAGCCAGACTCCCGTGGTCCCCGAGTCCTCCACTCCGCTCGACCAGCGCGCCACCGAGGTGGCGGACGCGTTTCTCAACCACATCGACCTGTGCCCCATTCTGAAAGGCACCTATCCACCCACTCTCCTGGACCGCGCGCACACTCTCTTCCCGCGAATCCTCCCGGGGGACATGGAGTCCATTTCTCAACCGGTAGACTTCATTGGCCTCAACTACTACACGCGGGAGCGGGCGAGCCACGCCTGGTACGTCCCGTTCCTCCACGCCTGGGTCTCCGGGAAGGATGCGGCCCCCGGGGAGTTTGAAAAGGACGGTGTCCAGTACACCGCAATGGGACAGGAGGTCTACCCGGAAGGCTTGTACTCGCTTGCGATGATGATGAAGACGGAGTACGGCAACCCGCCCGTGATCATCACGGAGAACGGCGCGGCCTTCGAGGATCGCCTGGAGGGAGACGAGGTGCATGACCCCAAGCGCACGAGCTACCTGCGGACCTACCTGGAAGCCCTGTCACGCGCAATAGCGGAGGGAGCGGACGTGCGGGGGTATTTCGTGTGGAGCCTCCTGGACAACTTCGAGTGGGCCCAAGGCACGCGCCCCAGGTTCGGCATCGTGTACGTGGATTATCCCAGCCAGCGACGGGTGGTCAAGGACTCCGGCAGATGGTATGCCCGTCTCATCCGAGCCTCACGGGGGCGCGTCTGAGAGCCGCGAACCGCCGCCCTCCGCCGGTTCCCGTCCACTCCCGGAGCACGGCCCGCGGATGAAAAAAGCGGGAAGGGCGAAAGGAGGTGAAACGTCCCGTCCCGCTTTGAAAACTAGAATACTTACAAACTAAACGCCCGAAATCGAAAAAGGTTACACCGGCATGAATGCTTGAGAAAAACCGAGGGATCACAGTATTATTGTGGGTGACCGATCGAGGTGGAGTGGTGATGACGAAGATCGCCCTGCCCATGCTGGCCGTGCTTTCTCTGACAGCGCGAGTGTCCGCGGAGGACTTCTTTGACATGGTTTCAAAGAGCACTCCGGAGATCGTGCAGAATGCCATCAGCGGCGGCGCGCGGGTGGATGACAGGGACAAGTACGGACGAACCCCGCTGATGTTCGCGGCCCGCTACAACCCGAACACGGCGGTCCTCATGGTGCTGCTGGAGGCGGGGGCCCTGGTCAACGAGAGGGACAAGGGCAACCGGACGCCGCTGATGTTCGCGGCCGCGGGGAACGAAAACCCCGAAGTGGTGGCGGAGCTGATCAAGGTCGGCGCTGGAGTCGAGGACCGGGATGAGGACGGCATGACGCCGCTCATGAACGCGGCATCCGGCAACGACAGCCCGGACGTGATCCAGATCCTGCTCAAAGCAGGCGCCCGGGTGGACGACCGTGATGGCCACGGACGGACGCCCCTGATGTTCGCGGCGCGGGACAACCCCAAACCGGAGATCCTGGAGGCGCTGCTTAGGGCGGGCGCAAAACTGGATGACCGGGACAGGAGCGGCGTCACGCCCCTCATGTTCGCCTCCATCAGCAACCCGAATGCGGACGTGATCACCCTGCTCCTGACCGCGGGAGGGCGGGTGGACGCCAAGGATGTCAACGGGATCACCCCGCTGATGTACGCCGCCTATCACAATGAGGACCCCCAGGTCATCGCGACCCTCCTCAAAGCCGGGGCGCGCGTGGATGACAGGGACAAGTACAGCCGCACCCCCCTGATGTTCGCAGCCGGCTTCAACGCGAACCTGGAGATCCTCAAGACACTCCTGAAAATGGGCGCAAGCGTGGAAGACAAGGACTGGGAGAACCACACCCCCCTGATGTGGGCCGCGTACAACAACTCCAATACCAAGGTGTTGAATGCGCTCCTGCAGGCGGGAACGAGCGTGGATGACAAGGACACCAACGGCTACACGCCCCTGATGTGGGCCGCGTACAACAATGGGAACCCGGACATATTGAAAATGCTCCTGGAGGCGGGTGCGAACGTCGAAGACCGGGCGCGAAACGGGTTCACTCCGCTCATGTTCGCCGCAAAGAACTCGAAACCGGACGTGATAAAAGCGCTCCTGGCGGCCGGCGCGAAGATAGACGACAGGGATTCCAACGGAGGAACCCCGTTGATGTCGGCCGCTCATGACAACCCCAATCCGGACGTGATCACCGCTCTCCTCGAAGCGGGAGCAGACGTCGCCGAGCGGGACAATAACGGCGGCACGCCCCTCATGTCCGCTGCCTACAACAACTCGAACCCCGACGTCCTGAAGACGCTCCTTGCGGCCGGGGCGGACATCAACGAGCAGGACAACGACGGCATGACAGCCCTCATGTGGGCGGCAAAGCACAATCAGAACCCGGAGACGCTCTCCGTCCTTCTCAAGGCCGGAGCCAACGGGAAGCTCGCAAGCAACGAGGGAAAGACGGCCTTTCAGTATGCGGACGACAACGCCAAGGTGCGCGACACCCGCCAGTACTGGGACCTGAACAAGGCAAGGTTCTGATCTCCCGTGATTCGCAAGGCAGTCTCAGAGCGCTACTACAGGTTTCTCACCGGCCAATCCGTGGACAGGCTGCCGGACGTGGAGTTCGGCTACTGGCCCCAGACCGTCAGGAGATGGATGCAGGAAGGCCTGCCCCGCAGCCTGGATGAATGGTGGTACAGCGAACGGGAACGGATCAACGAAAAGGACGCCCCGGAGGTGCTCAACAAGAAGCTTGAAAGCTTCTTCGGGTTCGACTCGACGGGTGAGGAAATCCTCCTGCGTATTCACTTCAACCCCGGCTTCCCGCAGGAAGTGATCAGCACGGACGGGGACAAGACCCTCATGAGAGACCAGGACGGCGTGGTCTCGGAGAGATACCTGAGCAACGTCGAAGAGAGCTCCATCCCCCGGTTCGTCAGTTTTCCCGTTTCCTCCCGGGAGGACTGGCTGAGCATGCGCACCCGGTACCAGGCGGATGACCCCACGCGCAGCTTTCCGGAGGCAGAGTTGGCGCGGATCAGGGCGGCCGCGGCATCGGGGAGGATGATCGCCGTGGGGATGCAGGGGTTTTACGGCCAACTTCGAAACTGGATGGGTTTCGAGAACCTCTCTTTCTGCCTCTACGACGACCCGGCCCTGGTCGAAGAGATGACCATGGTCTGGGCCGAGCTGTGCGTCGGCCAGATCCGCAGGCTTCCGGTGGACATCCCCATCGACTACGTGGGCTGGTGGGAAGACATGGCCTCCAAGAATGGACCCTTCGTCAGCCCGGACCAGTTCCGCCGCTTCTTCCTGCCCGCGTACAAGCTGGTCATGGAGGAGGCGCGAAAGAGGGGGTGCGCCCTTTCCCTTGTTGATTGCGATGGAAACCCCGAAGCTCTTGTTCCCTTGTGGCTGGAGGCCGGGGTCAACATCATGTTCCCCCTGGAAGTGACAGAGGGGGTGGATCACATGGCGTGGCGGAAAAGGTACGGGAAGAGCCTTCTCCTGCGGGGAGGGATCAGCAAGGAAGCCATTGCGGCCGGAGGGACGTCCCTGGACCGGGAGATTGAGCGGATCAGGCCCTTGATCGATGGCGGGGGATTCGTGCCGCACCTGGACCACCTGGCGCCTCCCAACATCAGCTACGCGGACTACCTCGCATACCTCAGGAAGAAGAGGAAGGCAATCGGCCGCTCCTCCTAGCCTCCACGGTACCGCGTTCGCGCGGAACGCGTAGCCGCGTACTCCGCGCAACAACGGTTTATGCTATACTGAGGCGTCGTGGTCCCCTTCCTTCGCAGGTTCAACATCGCTTTCATCCTTCTTGTCTGCGTGCCGGGCCTCCTGGTTTCGGTGATACTCTCGCGCCTGTACATCTCCGCGCTTTTTTCCACCGTCGCCGGGCAGACCGAGGCGGTTGCAGACCAGATCGTTCTGAACATGAGAAACGAGGTGGATGGGGCGTCCATCCTCACCTCCGCGCTCTTCCAGGACCTGGAGCTGCGCTCACTGGCAAATCGCTATTCCCGGGCCAGGAGCTCAGGGGAGAGGCTTCTTGCGGCCAACAGGCTGGATGACAAGATGGCGGGCTTCTTCACGTATTCCAGCCGCCTGGGCGCGGTGAACATCTACATGAAGAACGGCCAGGTCTACTACTACCAGAACTACCCCAACATTCGCTCCTACGAAGGACTCGATCCGTCCGTGTACGCGCAGGCGCGCAAGGAGGCAGGAAAGGTCTATATCCTGGACCAGCTCACGGGCCCCACGGGGAATACGGGTGAGAAGTTCATGCTCTCCGTGGCTGTCTGCACCACGCCGCAGGATTACGACACTGACATAGATGCCATCCTGGTCAGGTTCCGCATCCCGTACTTCGACGAGCTGCGCTCCCGGCCGCAGTCAGGCCCGGCAGGGGATATCATCATCTACGGCAGGGACGGACGCGTCCTCCTCACCAACCTGCCGGACGCGGCCCGCGTGGGCTCGCCCGGCCTGAGCTCGCTCCAGATCTATGGAGGGAAGGATTCCGAATCCGCGTCGTTTCGGCGGGTGCGGTTCGGTGGACATGCGTGGCTTGCAAGCTTCCTGGGCATGGAGTTCCCGGGATGGACGGTGGTTGTCCTCGTTGACCAGGCGGTCATCATGGGAAGAATCACCTCCTACCAGTGGTACCTCTACCCTGCCCTTGCGCTGCTGGTTGTCCTGTTTGTCCTTTATGCGCGATTCATCACGATCGAGCGGGAGGAGCGGGAGCGCGCCCGCATGAAGGCAGAGCTCGCGGCCTTGCGGTTCCAGATCGATCCTCACTTCGTTTCCAACACGCTGAACTCCATCCGGCTCATGGCGCGCGCGGCCAAGGCCGACGCCATCGCGGAAATGACCCAATCCCTCATGCGTGTCCTTGCGGACAGCTATTCGGGGACCGGGCCAATGACAACCCTGGAGCACGAGATCGCGAATCTTTCCAGCTATGTCGGGATCATGAAGGTCAGGTTCGGGGAAACTTTCGATGTGGCGTGGCGCATCGGGGAGGACACGAAGGACCTCCTCGTGCTCAAGATGATTCTGCAGCCGATCATGGAGAACGCGATCCTTCACGGCATCTCGCCGGCAGGACGGAGGGGGTTGATCTCCATTACGTCCTGCATCGAAAGCGTGGCCGACCTGCACGCCGCCCGGCTCGCCGGAGCCGGGCCTCCGGGCCACGCTGGGGCAGCGGCTCATCATCGAGGCGCAGGACGACGGGGTGGGAATGAGCAGGGAGACGGCGCTGTCTGCGCTTTCCCCGGAGAATGGGACCCAGGCCGGCCCCAACGGCTTGCATCGCGTCGGACTGGCAAATGTCCACCAGCGGATCCGCCTCAACTTTGGGGACCCTTTCGGACTGGTCGTGGAAAGCGTCCCTGGCTCCTATACCAGGGTCAGGTTCGTTCTTCCCGTGGTGCGACAGGAGACGCCGGTGAATGCATAGCGTCCTGATCGTGGACGACGAGCCTTTCGTCAGACTGTCCCTGGCGAGCATGAGAGCCTGGGAGGAAGACGGTTTCACCCTGTGCTACGAGGCGTCGAACGGAAAGGAAGCCCTCGAGGTCCTGGCAGCCCACCCGGAGATCGACATCGTCCTGCTGGACATATCCATGCCCGTCATGGACGGCATCGAGTTCCTCCGGCAGCGCGCGGGCAAGCCACCGGCGGTGATCGTGCTGTCTGCCTACGACAACTTCCCTCTTGTCAGAACCGCCTTCACCCTCGGCGCGCTCGACTACGTGCGTAAGGAAGAAATGGAAGGGGATTCGCTTCTTGCCGTGCTCAAAAAAGCGGCGGCGGGAATCGAAAAGACCCAGGAGGCGGACGCCTCCCTCATCGAGCGGCGGCAGGTGGATTTTCTCCGGGCGCAGATGCTGCGGGACCTTCTTGCCGAACCCATGGCGGGGGACTCGGCCGCGGCGTTTGCCAGCCTTGGGGTGAGACTTGCGCCGCCCTTTGTGGTCTGCGCGTTCTGGGTCGGGGATTTCGAAGATGTCAGCGCCCGCTACCGCGACGAAGGCATCGAGCGCTTTGGAGCGATGACGGAGCGCTCCCTTGCGCAGGTCCTCGCAAAACGGGGATCCGGCTACGTGGTCACGGTCCGAGCGGACCACGCTGTGGTGCTCTTTCAGGGCATCGCGGAAGCGGCGCAGTCCTTCTGCACGGACGCAAAGGAGTACCTGGAGCGCTACCTTTCCATCCGCATGACGTTCTCACTGAGCGA